>CAVTFR010000006.1:0-128484 GCA_963734025.1 uncultured Thermoleophilaceae bacterium | reverse complement strand
ACGGACACTGGGGGCTTGTCCTCGAGGGCGCTGTGGAGTACGAGTTCGACGATGGCGGCGAGCGGCTCGAGGCCAGCCAGGGTGAAGCGTTCTTCCTGTCGACCGGTCGCGGTCACCGGGGGCGCAACCTCGCCTCCGGCGAGACCCGCCTGTTCCTGATTGACGACCCCGAGTAGCCGCTACCGAAGCAGTTCGGCGAGCGGCGTCACGGCAATGCCCTCGCGGTCTAGGCGCTCCTTGACAGCGCGCGCCACGTCGAGCGCGTTAGGCGCGTCGCCGTGTAGGCAGATCGTCGGCGAGTCGACGTGGAGGTCCGTCCCGGCCGTCGTCGGCACCTTGCGCTCGCGTGCGACGCGCACCGCCCGCTCGGCGACCTCCTCGGGATCGCGGGCCTGCTTCACCGCCTCGATCAGCAGGTTTCCGTCAGGGTCGTAGTCGAGGTCGACAAAGGCCTCGGTGACGAGCCGGACGCCGTGCCGCTCGACCGTCGCGGCATGGTCGTCGCGCAGCGCCAGGAGCACGAGCTGGGGGTCGACCTCGGCGATGGACAGGGCCACGGCCTCGGCCAGCTCGGCGTCCTGCGCGCACATCGCGTAGAGCGCGCCGTGGGGCTTCACATGTGCGAGTCGGCCGCCCTGCGCGGCAACGAATGCCGCCAGCGCCCCGATCTGATACGTGCAGTAGTCGGTCAGGTCGGCGGGCGAGATCTTCATCGCCCTGCGCCCGAAGCCGAGCAGGTCCGGCAGGGCCACGTGCGCTCCGATCTGAAGGTCGTGCTCGACGGCGGCGGCGACGGTCCGGCGCATAGCGCCGGGGTCGCCGGCGTGGAACCCGCATGCGATGTTCGCGGAGGAGATGTGGGGCATGAGGCTCGCGTCGTCGCCGAGGCTCCAGCGACCGAAGCTCTCACCCATGTCGACGTTCACGTCAATCGCATTCAGCTCGTTCATCGAGTCTCCGGTGCTGTGGACGCAGTTGCGGGCTCGGCTCCCGCGAGGAGCTCCTCGAGGTAGCCCGTGTGGACGTCGCCCGCGAGGACGCGCTCATCTTCGACGAGGCGGGCGTGCAGCGGAACGGTCGTCTTGATGCCCTCGAGGCGGAACTCGGCGAGCGCGCGGCGACCGCGGCGGAGCGCCTGCTCGCGAGTGGGCGCCCACACCATCAGCTTGGCGATCAGCGAGTCGTAGAACGGCACCACCGTGTAGCCGGTGTAGATCGCCGTGTCGATGCGAACGCCGGGCCCCCCGGGCAGCTCGGCGGCCTCGAGGCGCCCGGGCGAGGGTTGAAAGTCCTGCTCGGGGTCCTCGGCGTTGATCCGGAACTCGATGGCACTGCCCTCGATCCGCACATCGTCCTGAGTGAATTCGAGCGGCTCGCCGGCCGCCACGAGGAGTTGGGCGCGGACGAGGTCGATGCCCGTGACCATCTCCGTCACCCCGTGCTCGACCTGCAGGCGCGTGTTCATCTCGATGAAGTAGAAGCGCTCGTCCTGGTCGACGAGGAACTCGACCGTGCCGGCTCCGACGTACCCGACGTCGGCCGCGAGCCGGACGGCTGCCGCGGCCATCGCGTCGCGCGTCGGAGGGTGGAGCCCCGGGGAGGGCGATTCCTCCACGAGCTTCTGCCGGCGGCGCTGCAGCGAGCACTCGCGCTCGTACATGTGGATCACTTCGCCGTCGCCGGCGCCGACGACCTGGACCTCCACGTGGCGTGCTTCCTCGAGCAGCTTCTCGATGTAGAGCGTGGAGTCGCCGAAGGCAGCCTCCGCCTCCCGGCCTGCCGCGGGAAGAGCGTCGCGCAGCTCGTCGGCGTCCCGCGCGATCCTGATGCCGCGGCCCCCACCGCCCGCGGCGGCCTTCACGAGGACGGGATACCCGACATCGGCGGCGGTGGCGAGCGCCGCCTCGACGTTCCGGGATGCATCTCCGCCCGGAACCACCGGAACGTCCGCCTCGCGGGCGAGCCGGCGCGCGGCCGCCTTGTCGCCCATAGCGGCGATCGCTCCGGCCGAGGGGCCGACGAAGACGATCCCGGCGGCGTCGCACGCCTCGGCGAACCGCGCACTCTCCGAGAGGAAGCCGTAGCCGGGGTGAATAGCGTCGGCGCCCGCGTCGCGCGCCGCGCCGATCAGGACCTCGAGGTTGAGGTACGAGTGGCGGGCGTGCGCCTTCCCGATCGGCAGCGCCTCGTCTGCCTCACGGACGTGGAGCGCCTCCTCGTCGGCCTCGGAGTACACCGCCACCGTCGTCAGGTCGAGCTCCCTGCATGCGCGCACGACGCGCCGGGCGATCTCGCCACGGTTCGCGATCAGGACCTTCTTCATGTCCGTGGCGGCCCGCCCACCGCGGTCACCCGTCGGTCAGCGCCGCGAGGTCCTGTCCAGCCTCGACGAGGTCCTCGTTCTCTACGAGGAAGCTTGCGATGACCCCGTCGCGGTCGGCCTTGACCTCGTTGAAGCTCTTCATGACCTCGACGAGTCCGATCACCTGTCCGTTCGAGATGCGGTCTCCCTCGTTCGCGTACGGTTCCTCGTCCGGGGTGGGCCGGCGATAGAAGGTCCCGGGTACGGGGGCCTTGATCGTCGTCCGGTCGGCCATCTGCGCTCCTCTCGTCTCCCTGTCCGACGGGTCGCCCCCCGTCGCGCTCGCCTACCTATAGCATGGGCGCGCCGAGCCTCCAGGCTTGAGGACAGGGAGGAGGAGGAACCGATGATCGCGCCGATCGCGGACCAGGCGCCGGCTGCGGATGGCAAGCCCACCATCGTCTATCGCCACGCGGGCGAGCGTGCACTGCTGATCGAGTACGGCGAGATGGACCTCGACCTGACGCTCAACTTCTTCGTTCTCGCCGTCGACAAGGCGCTCCGGGACCGGAACCTCGACGGCGTCATCGACGTCGCGCCCGGATTCCGCTCGATTCTCGTGAGATACGTGCCGGACGACCTCTCCGCCGATGAGCTTCTCGACGTTCTTCGGACGCTGCACGAGGAGCTCCCCGCGGAACACGACATCCAGATCCCCAGCCGGCGCGTCCGCCTGCCGGTCGCCCTCGACGACTCGACGACGCGAAGGGCGGTGAAGCGCTACATCGACGGAATCCGGTCCGACGCCCCCAACTGCGAGGGCGGAAACAACATCGACTACATGGTCAGGTACAACGGGCTCTCGAGCCGCGACGAGCTATGGGCGTCGGTGATAGGCACCGAACAGTGGAACGGGTTCGTCGGCTTCTTCCCCGGCCTTCCGTTCATGTTCCCCATGGACCCGCGCTACATCGTGTCCGTCCCGAAGTACAACCCGACGCGCACCTGGACGGCTGAGGGAACCCTCGGGCTCGGCGGCCCGTGCTTCGCGATCTATCCGGTCGAGTCCCCGGGCGGGTATCAGCTGCTCGGGCGGACGCTTCGGATCTTCGACCTCGAGCGCAGGAACGAGGGGTTTGGCGACAGCCCGTTCCTGCTCCGGCCCGGGGACCGGGTGAGCTTCTACCAGGTCGAGGAGGACGAGCTCCTGGCGGACTGGGAGAAGATCGAGGCCGGCGAGTACACCTATGACATCGAGGACAGCCCGTTCGACGTCGGCGCCTACCTTGAGTGGCTGCCGGAGGTTGCCGACGAGGCGGCGGAGCGGCGCCGCAAGGCCGAGGCCGCCTGGGCTTCGACGCCGGTTCCCTAGGGCGTGGTGCAGATGCCAGAAGACTCGACGAGAGCAATCGAGGTCCTCGAGGGAGGGATCGCGACGACGGTCCAGGACTACCCCGGACGCGTCGGAATGATGAGCCAGGGCTTGTTCCCCGCGGGGCCGATGGACCACTTCGCCTTCCGCGTCGCGAACCTGCTTGTCGGCAATGCGGCGGGGACCGGGGCGCTCGAAGTGACGCTCGGCGGGCTCGGACTCCGCTTCGAAGGCGACGCGATGGTGGCGGTCTGCGGCGCCGAGGCCGAGGTCACGATCGACGGCGAGCCCGTGCCGCTCTGGGAGAGCCGGCGGGTTCGCCCTGGGACGGAGCTCCGGATCGGGATCTCCCAGGGCCCCGGTTTTCGGCAGTACGTCGCCGTCTCCGGAGGCGTCGACGTGCCGCTCTTCTTCGGCTCGCGCTCCACGTACACGATGGGCGCGCTGGGCGGCCACGAGGGCCGGGCGCTTCAAGCGGGCGACCGGCTCCCGCTCGGCGACGCCAGGGAGCCCGGCGCCCCCCAGCGGTTCAAGGAAGCGCTGCGTCCCGCGTACGTGCGGGACTGGGACATCGAGACGGTGCGCGGGCCGCAGGCCTCTCCGGACTACCTGACCGACGAGGACATGGACGAGTTCTTCAGCCGGACCTGGCCGGTGGACAAGAACTCGAACCGGACCGGAATCCGGCTTGCCTCGCACAAGTTCAAGTGGGCCCGCAAGGGCGGCGGCATCTCCGGCGGACACCCGTCGAACATCCTTGACAACAGCTACCCCCTCGGGGCGATCAACATCAACGGCGACCTGCCGGTGATCCTCGCCCATGACGGCCCGACCGCGGGCGGCTTCGTGGTGGCCGGGACGATCGCCTACGTTGGCCTGTGGAAGCTCGGCCAACTGCGACCGGTCGGCGACAGCGTGCGCTTCCAGGAGCTGTCGGTCGACGAGGCGGTCGAGCGGGGGCGCGAGCTCGACGCGCTCCTCACCGAGTCGAGCCTCGAAGGGGTCTAGACCCGGGCCGATTGTGCGAAGTCCAAAGCCGCTCCGAGGTCGTTCGTGCTTTCGCATGTGGCGCACGGGCACGGTGATGCGCCAGCATTCGACCCAGAGGTCCATCGAAGGAGGATGAGGGCGTGGCGGAGGACATCGTCGCAGTAGACGTCGGCGGCACGTTCACGGACATCTGCGTCCTGCGCCGCGACACCGGCGAGCTCCGGGTTGCGAAGGTCCCGTCCACGGCCAATCCGATAGACGGGGTGATGAGCGGCGTCGAGACGGCGGGAATCGATCTGTCGCAGGTCGCCCTCTTCTCGCATGGCACGACTGTGGCCACGAACGCGCTGATCACGCGGACCTACCCCGCGGCCGCAATGGTCACCACGAGGGGCTTCCGTGACGTGATCGAGA
Source organism: uncultured Thermoleophilaceae bacterium (assembly GCA_963734025.1). GTDB lineage: Bacteria > Actinomycetota > Thermoleophilia > Solirubrobacterales > Thermoleophilaceae > JACVRW01. The sequence goes on along the minus strand of CAVTFR010000006.1, from coordinate 123,406 downwards.
TCCGGCGCGGCACGAAGGAAGACCTCTGGGACGCGTACAAGGACGTCCCCCCGCCTCCGATCCGCCGGCGCCACCGCTTCGAGGTCGCCGAGCGGGTCGACTACGCCGGCAACGTCCTTGAGCCGCTCGACGAAGAGGGCGCCCGCGAGGTCGCGCGGCTGCTGAAGCGCCACAGCGTGAAGGCCGTGGCGGTGTGCTTCATCAACTCGTACGCCAACCCCGCGAACGAGCAGCGCATGCGCGACATCCTCGAGGAGGAGCTCGACGGCACGAACGTCACGACGTCCAGCGACGTCCTGCCCGAGATCTTCGAGCACGAGCGGTTCTCGACCACGATCGCCAACGCCGTCCTGCAGCCGCTGGTGGGGCGTTACGTCCGCGAGCTCGAGAGCGAGCTGCGATCCGGCGGGTACGAGGGCGATCTGGTGATCCTGCACTCCGGAGGCGGGGTGATGACTCCGGAGACGGCGGACCGCTGGGCGGTGCGCCTCGCCGCATCCGGAATCGCGGCAGGCGCGATCGCGAGCCGCCACATCGGCCAGCTTTGCGGGTTCGAGAACACAATCGGCTTCGACATGGGAGGGACCAGCACGGACATCTCGCTGGTCTACGAGGGCGAGGCCAGGACCACGACCGAGTGGTCGGTGCAGTACGGGTATCCGATCCGCTTCCCGAGCATCGAGGTGCTGACCATCGGCGCCGGCGGCGGGTCACTGGCCTGGATCGACGACGCCGGGTCGCTCCGCAACGGGCCGCAGTCCGCGGGTGCCGACCCCGGTCCTGCCTGTTACGGGCAGGGTGGAACCGAGCCCACCAACACCGACGCGAACCTGGTCCTCGGCCGGCTCGGGGCCGAGCTCCTCGACGGGGCCATGACCCTCGACCCGGGCGAGGCCGAGCAGGCGCTGCGCACGCGGCTTGCCAAGCCGCTCGGACTGGGCGTGACCGAGTCGGCGGAGGCCGCGATCGCCGTCGCGAACGCGAACATGGCCGACGCGATTCGCCTGATCTCCGTGCGCCGCGGCTACGACCCGCGCGAGTTCGCGCTGGTCTGCTTCGGGGGCGCCGGCCCGCTTCACGGCGCCGCGCTCGCCCGCGAGCTCGCGATCCCGACCGTGCTGGTGCCGCCAAACCCGGGAACCACCTCGGCGCTCGGCTGCCTGCTGGTCGACATCCGGCACGACTTCTTCACCCTCTTGCTCGGTACCGTCGACGACATCGACGCGGCACAGGTGGAGCGGGAGTTCGCGCAGCTCGAAGAGCAGGCCATGGAGCGGATGCGGGTGGAGGGAGTGGCCCCGGACCAGGTCGAGCTCCAGCGCACGATCGACATGCGCTATGCGGGGCAGTGGCGCTCCATCGCCGTTCCCGTCGACGGGGAGGTCACGTCGCTCGAGGACCTCGCCCGTACCTTCGAGAATGAGCACGACCGCGAGCACAGCTACCGACGGGAGGGGAGCCCCATCGAGGTCTACCGGCTCAACCTGCGCGCGGTCGGGGCCACGCAGAAGGCCGAGCTGGCGCGCCACGAGCGCCAGGGCTCGATGCCGGACCCGATCGCACGCCGACCTGTGCACTTCGGCGGCGGCGATGCCCTCGAGACTCCGGTCTATCGTCGCGCCGACGTGCCCGCCGGGGCGAGCTTCGAGGGGCCCGCCGTGCTCGAGCAGCTCGACTCCACGGTGCTCGTGCCGCCGGGCTGTAGCGTGGAGGTGGACGAGTGGCTGAACGTCCGGATGACGATTGAGGAGACTCGATGAGCAGCGACCAGCAGACGCTCGACCCGGTCACCTTCGAGGTGCTGAAGAACGCCTTCGTGACGATCGTCGACCAGATGGCGGAGCAGATCCTGCGGACCTGCCACTCGTTCGTCATCTACTCGCGCGATTTCTCAAGCGCCCTGTGCGACCCGCAGGGAAACACGATCATGCAGGGCAGCCAGGACATCGCGGTCCACGTCGGCACGCTCCATCTGACCGCCAAGGCGGTGGTCGACGCGTTCGGGGACGGGATGCGGCCCGGCGACGTATTCGCGATCAACGACCCTTACGTGGGGGGCACGCACTTCAACGACGTGCGGATCGTACGCCCGATCTTCCATGACGGCGAGCTGATCTGCCTCGCCGAGTCGAACGGGCACTGGGCGGACATGGGCGGGAGCGTGCCCGGCTCCTTCGACGTCAGCGCGAAGGATCACTTCGGCGAGGGCGTACGGATCCCGCCGCTGCGGATCTATGACGAGGGCGTTTACCGCCAAGACATCGTGCGGATGATCGTGTCGAACACGCGCGCGCCCAGCGATGCGGAGGGTGACTGCCTCGCGCAGGTGGAGGCCACCGCGGTGGCGGAGCGCGAAATCCTGCGGCTGTGTGAAAAGTACGGCCGCGAAACGATCGTCACCGCCTTCGACGAGGTGCAGGACTACGTCGAGCGGCTGACACGCAAGCGGATCTCCGAGCTTCCGGACGGCACCTGGGAGACCGAGGACTACATCGACTTCGACCCCGCCGAGGAGGAGGGGCTTGTTCCGATCAGGGTCAAGATGACGATCGACGGTGACGTCGTCCGCTACGACCTTTCCGGATCCCACCCCGCGGTCGGCACGTTCCTGAACTCGGGCTTCGGGGCGAGCTTCTCCGGCGTCATCGCCGGCACGAAGACCTTCTTCCCCGACGTGCCGCTCAACTCGGGCTTCTATCGGGCGCTCGACATCGACCTCGGGCCGGAGGGCAGCTGCGTCAACGCCGCCTGGCCCACCGCCGTCACGGGGTTTTGCTCCGGGCCCTACGAGAAGATCATGAACGCCAACTTCGAGCTGTGGTCCCAGGTGATGCCCGAGCGGGCGATGGCCGCGGCGTTCAACCTCGAATACCTGCTGGTCGGCGGGACCGACACGCGGGACGGGGGCGAGTCGATTTTCATGTGGTACGACTGGATGGCCGGGGGCTGGGGCGGTCGAAACGGAAAGGACGGCTCGAACGCCACCTCGCCGGTGTTCGGCGTCGGGCTCGCCGTTCAGCCGCTGGAGGGGCAGGAGCGGCTCTCCCCGGTCGTGACCAGCGGCCACCACATCCTCGCCGATACCGGGGGCCCCGGAAAGTGGCGGGGCGGCTGCGGCGTCGAGAAGGGGGGGCGGCTGACGGAGGTTCGCAACACCGTGATGTCGTACTGCTGCGACCGGGCGCGCTCGGTCACCTGGGGGATCGAGGGCGGGCTGCCATCGTTCCCACACGGCGTGTGGCTCAACCGGGGCACCGACGACGAGCGGTTCCTCGGCGCCGTCTTCTCCAACCTGCCGCTGAAGCCGGGAGACAGCTTCACCCGGCCGAGCGCCGGCGGCGGTGGCTTCGGCGATCCACTCGAGCGTGACCCCGAGGCGGTCCGCGAGGACGTCGCCGACGGCTACGTGAGCGTCGAGCGGGCCGCCAAGGACTACGGCGTCGTTGTTCGCGAGGTGGACGCCGAGCTCGCGGAATACGAGGTCGACGCGAGGGCGACCGAGGAGGAGCGCGAGCGGATCCGGTCGCATCGCCTCGAGTGGCTGAAGGAGGACGCCGAGTCCGTCGCCGAGCGCTACCGCGCTGGCGAGCTCGAGCTGCTCGACGTGCTGCGACGCCACGGCGTGATCCTCGATTGGGGAACGGGCGAGCTGCTTCCGAGAACGACCGAGCAGTTCCGGGCGATGCTCCAGCGCCGCGCGGCTCGGCATTGGGAGACCGTGCCGGCCGGGTCGCGGTGAGGGCTCGGCCGCTTCGCACCCGCCGTCAAGCCTTGGAGCGCTCGACCGCACCCAGCCCTCGTACTCGAGTCCGCCGGATGCCGAAGCGCGGCGCGTACGACCGACCGTCGATCGACGCGATCCTCGACGAGGCCCTCGTCGCACACCTCGCGTTCACCGCCGAGGACGGCCAGCCGTACGCGATCCCGACGCTGCACGCACGGGTCGGTGACGAGGTTTGGGTACATGGATCCTCCGCCAGCCGGACGCTGCGGACCCTCGGTCGCGGCGCGCGGGCCTGCCTCACCGTGACGCTGATCGACGGACTGGTCCTCGCGCGCTCGATCTTCAACCACTCCGTGAACTACCGCTCGGTGATCGTGCTAGGAGAGGCACGGGCGGTGACCGACCCCGAGGACAAGCGCGCCGCGCTCGCGGCATTCGCCGAGCGCGTCGCTCCAGGCCGATGGGACGACGCCCGGCAACCGACCCCGTCGGAGCTCAAGGCGACGTTGATCCTCGCGCTACCGCTCGACGAGGTCTCCGCGAAGGTGCGAAGTGGTCCACCGGTGGACGGCGACGCCGACCACGGGCTCGACGTATGGGCCGGCGTCGTGCCGATCCGGCTCGTGCACGGTGAGCCGGTTCCCGACCCCGCCCTTCGGGGCGGAATAGCCCTTCCGCACTACCTCCGAGGAACGCAAGACGGTTGAGGCCCGGCGACGTGCGCCATGGTTCGACGAAGCGCGTGGCCGCGTTGTTCGGCGTAGGCGCGAGTGCCGTTCGTTCGGTGCACACCGCGATCGGCGTCCGAGCATGATGCGGGCTGCGTAGGCCGTTCAGTCCGCAGTGTTCTCGAGCACCAGCGCGGCCGACCGGCATCGGTAACGCCGCCGAGAACAAGGGCGTCGGTCATTGCGGGTTCCTCCTCGATCGGGAATCTGGTTGGAGAGCAGCGGCACGACGTCGCCGTTCGACAGCTTGGCCGGGCGGGGGGTCGACGGGTCAGAATACGATCGTGTCGAAGCCGTCCGCCACGAAGCCGGCGATCGTCTCGCCCCACCCAGTCGGCGGGTCCCGCGAGCGAGGTACCGCGCTGAGTGAACGAGGCGGCCGGGCCAGTCGTGGTCGGCGGACCTGTTCTCCTCGTGCCCGCGCGAGACGATGTTGTCGCGCTGTTGTTCGTCGCGGGTGTTGAGCTGTACGCAGCTCTCGGGATGGTCGGTCGCCATGTTGGCCGGGCGATTTCGATGGTTTCGAGGGACACGGCGTCAGGCCTCCTTGGTGCTGCTTGGCGTGTCACGCTGCTCCTTGGCCTCGGGGTGGTGTTGTTCGCGTTCGGTTCCGCGCTGGGCTCGAGGGGCAAGCATCAGCGGGCGGCGGATCTGGCGGCGGTGTCGGCGGGGCAGGTGATGCGGGAGCTGTATCCGCGGCTGTTCGAGCCGCCGGTGATGGCGAACGGGCTGCCGAACCCGCGCCATCTGCCGTTGCCGGTGTATCTGGCTTTGGTGCGGCGGGCCGCCGTGCGTGGCGCGCGCCGAAACGGGGTGAAGGTCGGCGGCGCCGACGTGAGCTTCCCCGGCGGCGGTTTTGCTCCCACGCGGGTGGCGGTGCGGGTGCGCGGCGTCGCGCGTGTACGTGCTCCAACGCAGAACGGCGGCAGGGGCGAAGGCTGCCGGTCCCCGAGCGCGCGCGACCGCCGAGATCGCCCCTGACCTGAACGTCCCGCTCGGGATGCCGGCCTTCGGATCAGGCGGCGGCTATGACGGGCCGCTGGCGTACCGAATGGGCAAGCCGATGCGCCCCGACGTGGCGGCCGCGTTCGACCGCATGGCCGCCGCGGCGAGGGAGGAGGCCGGGCTGTTCCTGTCGATCAACAGCGCCTTCCGCTCCGACGCCGAGCAGGCCCGCCTGTTCGCCGCGAACCCGAACCCGAAATGGGTCGCGCCGCCCGGCACGTCGCTGCACCGCTACGGCACCGAGCTCGACCTCGGCCCGCCCGCCGCGTACGCGTGGCTCGACGCGAACGCCCGCCGGTTCGGCTTCATCCACCGCTATGCGTGGGAGCCCTGGCACTACGGCTTCGGCGCCAACCCGCGCGACCGCCAGCATCCCGCTCGCTACGAGCAGGGCTCGTGGGAGCCGCCGGGCGGGGACCACGGTCGCATCAAGCACGGCCTGCCGAGCTTCGTGCCGGCGCGCTTCCACGACCCGATCGCCAAGGCGGCGCTGCGCTGGAACGTGCCGATGAACGTGCTCGCCGCCCAGCTGTACGCGGAGTCCGGCTTCAACCCGTTCGCGCGCAGCCCGGCGGGGGCCGAGGGCATCGCGCAGTTCATGCCGGGCACGGCGGACGCCTACGGGCTCGACAACCCGTTCGACCCGGTGGAGGCGATCGACGCCCAGGCCCAGCTGATGAGCGACCTCCTCGAACAGTTCGGCGGCAAGGTCGCGCTGGCGCTCGCGGGCTACAACGCGGGTGCCGGGGCGGTCGAGCGCTATGGCGGCATCCCGCCATTCGCCGAGACGCGCGCCTACGTGACGAAGATCCTGGGCCTGCTGGGCGGCGCGGGGGAGATACCCCTCGCGAGCGGATTCGAGGTGAGGCTCGTGGAGTAGGGTCGACCCCGCATCCGGGCTGGCGTCCACGCGTGCCCAGGTCTGTCGAGAAAGGAGAGACATGAGCGTGAGCACGCTCGACGAAACGCTCGGCGAGAGCGCGCGCGGCTCGGCCCTGCAGGAGGTCGTAGCCCGCATCCGCGAGCACGGGGTCCGGCACGTGTACCTCCAGTACACCGCGGTGCCGGGCCGGGTCATGGGCAAGGTCGTGCCGTCGGCCCACTTCGAGCGGATCGCGGAGAACGGCCTCCCGTGGACCTATCTCTCCGCCGGCGGCTTCACCGTGGACGTCAACGGCAACGTGCTCGGGCCGAGTTCCGTGGCTTGCGCGGAAGGCCTGCTCGTGCCCGACCTCGACACCTTCCGTGTGCTGCCCTGGGACACCGAGATAGGGCGCGTGTTTTGCGACCACTTCCACGCCGCTGACGATCCCGAGCGTCCCGGGGCCGTCGCGGAGGGCGACTCGCGGGCGAACCTGAAGCGCGTGCACGCGGAGTTCGAAGCCGAGCTCGGCCTGGCGCTGCGCTCGGGTTGCGAGCCGGAGATGAGCTGGTTCCCGGACGTCAACTCGATGACCGCGTCGATATCGAAGCTCCCCGCCCACGTCGGCACGCCGTACCACATCGGCCACATCGAGGAGATGCGGCCGATCCTCAAGCGCGTGACCCGCTACGGCCAGGAGATGGGCCTCGACATGATCCAGGCCGACTACGAGGACCCCGGCCAGGTGGAGATGAACTTCCTCTTCGGCCCCTGCGTCGAGACCGCCGACCGGCTCACGACCTTCCGTCAGATCTGCATGCAGGTGGCGAAGGAGTTCGGCGTGCTCGCGACGTTCATGCCGAAGCCGGTGCCGGGCATCATGGCGAACGGCTGCCACCACCACCTGAGCCTCTGGCGAGGCGACGAGCCGGCCTTCGCGAACCCGGACGGGCGCAGCATGAACGACGTCGGGCGCTCGGCGATCGGCGGCATCCTGCAAGCACTCGCGCGGCATGACCGCGGTCGTCGCGCCCACCGCCAACTCCTACGCGCGCTACTGGGACGTGGGGCAGTTCGCCCCGAGCGTGCCCGTCTGGGGCTACGACCACCGCCAGTGCATCGTCCGCGTGCTCGGGCCGCGCATGGAGCTCCGCGCGCCGGATGCCTGCTGCAACCCCTATCTGACTCACGCGGTGATGCTGGCCGCCATGCGCGACGGGATCGCACACCGCATCGATCCCGGCGACCCGCACGCCGAGGACGACTTCCCGGACGCCGAGGAGGCGCGTTTTGACCTGCTTCCGCGCACGCTCGGCGAGGCACTCGACGCGCTGCACGAGGACGAGGTCGTCCGCGGCGCGCTGCCGGGCGACCTCTACGACACGTTTGTCGCGATCAAGCGCGACGAGTGGCACCGGGCATGCGGCGCCGTCACGGAGTGGGACCGCGAGACCTACCTGACCTATCTGCCCTGATGGCCGAATCCAGCTCGGCAAGCGAGTCACTGCGGCTGATCTGCATCGACGCCGACGCCATGCCGCTTTTCGGCAAGAGCCGCGACGGCGTCCGCGAGGGCTACGAGCCCGCCGCGGCGGCGCTCGTCGCCGAGAGCCTCGGTCGCCGGCTCGAGTGGGTGTTCAGGCCGTGGGTCGAGATGGTCGATGCGCTCGACGCCGGCGAGGGAGACGCAATCTGGTGTGGTCAGGGCATCACCGACGATCGTCGCCGGCGGGTTGACTTCACCCGTCCCTACGCGGTCTTCGACGAATCGCTGCTCGTCCGCGCGGGGGCGGGCATCGCCTCGCCGGACGCTCTCGCGGGACGGCGAATCGGCGCCATCGCCGGCAGCACGAACATGGCGCTCGCCGAGTCCTTCGATGGTGCGGAGCTCGTTCCGTTCGGCGGCGAGAGCGACGACGTGTTCGGTGAGATGCTCGACGCCCTGCGCGCCGGCGACGTCGACGGCATCGTGGACGACGACGTCGCGCTCGTGCCGCTCGCGGACGATCCCGCCTTCGATGTCGCCTTCACCGTCACGACCCGCAACGAGTGGGGCGTCGCCGTGTCGAAGGCGCGGCCGGAGATGCGCGACTCACTGGACCGAGCGCTCGGCGAACAGATCGCAGACGGGCGGCTGGCGGCCTGCTGGGAGCGCTGGCTCCCCGAGCTCAGCTATCCGTTCGCCCAGCGCTGAGATCGAGGCCCGCTCGCCCGGGAGGTACTGTCCGCTCGTCCGTGACCGACATCGCGAACCCGCCCTATCTCAACATCGCCGACCCGGAGTTCGTCATCGACTCGGACGAGGTGCTGTCGGCTCGCGAGGAGAGCTGGTACGCCCGCACCAACTACGGCCTGGCGGTCCTGCGCTACGACGAGGTGAGCCAGCTGCTGAAGGACCGGCGGCTCAAGCAGGGAAGCGCCGCCTGGCCGGCTCACCACGGGGTCGGCGGCCCGTTCGCCGACTGGTGGTCGCAGGCGCTGCTGAACCTCGAGGGCGAGGATCACGCGCGCCTCCGCCGCCTGCTCAACCCCGCCTTCGCGCCCAAGGCGATCAGCGAGCTGGCTCCGCGCTTCCGCGACCTCGGCAACGACCTGATCGACGCGTTCGCCGCCGAGGGGCGCTGCGAGTTCATGAGCCAGTTCGCCGAGCCCTACGCCGCGCGCGTGATCGCGATCCTGCTCGGGATCCCCGAAAGCGAGTGGAGGAAGATCGCCGAATGGGGGACCGATCTCGGGCTGGCGCTGTCGATCGCGATCCGCGACGAGCTGCCCCGCATCGAGGCGGCGCTCGAGGGGTTGTACGGGTTCGCCGACGAGCTGATCGCCGACCGCCGCCGCGAGCCGAAGGATGACTTCGTCACCCGGCTCGTTCAGGCAGAGCAGGACGAGGACCGGCTGAGCCACGAGGAGCTGCGCGTCTCGCTGGTGCTGCTGATCTTCGGCGGGATGGACACGACCCGCAACCAGCTCGGCCTCGCAATGCAGAGCTTCCTCGGGCTTCCGGATCAGTGGCGACTCCTGCGCGAGCGCCCCGAGCTGGCCTCGGAGGCCGTCGAGGAGGTCATGCGCCTGAATCCCACCGTCACCTGGGTCACGCGCGAGGCCACCGAGGACTTCACGTTCCAGGGTCTGGAGATCAAGGACGGCACGACCATCCACCTGTTCTCGCAGTCGGCCGGCTCGGACCCACGCGTGTTCGACGAGCCCGGCTTCGACATGACGGCCGAGCGGCCGCGGCACTTCGGCTTCGGCGGTGGCCGGCACCACTGCATCGGGCACTTCGTGGCGCGCATGGATATGAGCGAGGCACTGGTGCTGCTCGCGCGGCGGCTGCACGACCCGCGCGTCGACGGGCAGGTGAAGTCGCTGCCGCGCAGTGGCAACACCGGCCCGATCGAGCTGCCGGTCGCCTTCACGGCCGCGCCGCGATGAGCAAGCCGCGGCGCATCGCGAAGGACCTCTGGCGCTGGACGGCCCGGCACCCGGAGTGGCATCCCGGCGAGTTCGGTGCCGAGGTCGCGAGCTTCGCGGTCCGCGCCGGCGACGACACGCTGCTGATCGACCCGCTGCTGCCGCCCGAGCCGAAGCCGGTGATCGAGCTCGTCGAGAGCATCCTCGGCGAGCGCCTCTCGATCCTGATCACGCTGCCCTACCACGTGCGCAGCTCCGAGCAGCTGCGCGAGCGCTTCCGCAAGCAGGCCGAGACGACGATCTGGGGTCACCCGTCCTGCGCGGCGCGGCTGAAGCGCAAGGCGGGCTTCAAGCCGATCGACCCGCCCGCGCCTCTGCCCGCCGGCGTGAGCGCCTACACGATCGGCAAGCCACGCCGCTTCGAGACGCCACTGCTGATCCCGTCGCACAGGGCGCTCGTGTTCGGCGACGCGGTGGCGGAGCAGGGCGGCAGGCTGCGGGTCTGGGCCACCGACCGCGTCGACGACAAGGTCGAGCGCTTCTACCGCGAGCGCTTCAACCCCACGCTGAAGCCGCTGCTCGAGCTCGACTTCGAACGTGTGCTCGTGACCCACGGCGAGCCGGTGATGAAGGACGGGAAGAAGGCGCTGCGGTCGGCTCTGCGCTCGAAGCCCTGGTACCACCGGGCCTGACGCGGCCGCCGGATAGGCTGCCGCCCATGACGATCACCACCGTGCACGGAATCGGCGAGCTGAAGGCGCTCGTCGGGGAGACGGCCGGGCCGAGCGGCTGGCGCGAGGTCACCCAGGCTGACATCGACAAGTTCGCCGAGGTGTCAGGGGACCACCAGTGGATCCACGTCGACGTGGAGCGCGCCAAGACCGAGAGCCCCTTCGGCACCACGATCGCGCACGGGAACCTCACGCTCTCGATGGTCGACGGCTTCCGCGATCAGCTGTTCCGTTCCGAGGGCTTCAAGATGGGCGTCAACTACGGCTGGAACAAGATCCGCTTCCCGGCGCCGGTGCCGAGCGGCACGCGGATCAGGGCGAGCCTCGAGACGGTCTCCGTGGACGAGGTGGGCGACGGCTGGTATCAGCTGGTCCAGCGCTGGACGGTCGAGGCGGAGGGGAACGAGAAGCCCGTCTGTGTCGCCGAGTCGGTCGTGCGCCTGCTCGCGTAGGGCCCGTCAGGGCCCCTCCACCCGGAGTCCTATCCTCGGAGGTGGATGGCAACCGCCGCCACCAGCACCGAGGAACGCGTCAGGGAGCAGCGCCGTGCGCTGCCGGACGGCCCTGGCGTCTACATCTTCCGCGACGCGAAGTCGAAGGTGCTCTACGTCGGCAAGGCGCGCTCGATCCGCAAGCGCGTGGCCGGCCACTTCTCGAAGCCCGGTGCCCGCGGGGCGGCCGACATGGTCGCCCAGATCGCCGACATCGAGTTCATCGCGACCGAGACCGAGGCCGAGGCGCTGCTCGCCGAGCAGGAGTTCATCAAGCGCTACCGGCCGCTCTTCAACGTCCGCCTGCGCGACGACAAGTCCTATCCCTACATCGGCGTCAGCCTCGACGAGGAGTTTCCGCGCATCTACTTCACGCGCGAGCGGCACCGGCGCGGGCGTGCCTACTTCGGGCCGTTCTCGAACGCGAAGCGCGTGCGCGAGACACTCGACCTGCTCGGCAAGGTCTTCCAGTACCGCACCTGCGACGGCCCGGAGCCAGGCCGCGCGAGCGGGAGCCCCTGTCTCGACTACCACATCCACCGCTGCCAGGCGCCCTGCGTCGGCTACATCTCGAAGGAGGAGTATCGCGAGAACGTCGAGACGATCATCGACTTCCTGTCGGGCCGCTACCGCCAGATCGAGCGGGCGCTCGACCAGGGGATGAAGAAGGCCGCGGCCGAGCAGGAGTTCGAGCAGGCCGCGCAGTACCGCAACAAGCTGAAGGCGGTCCGCTCGCTGCTCGAGCGCCAGCGCATTTCGAACGAGGCGGTGGGGACGGTCGACGCGATCGCCGTGGCGGCCGAGGGGACGGACGCCAACGCTCAGGTCTTCCAGGTGCGCGACGGCGTGCTCGCCGACCGCCAGAGCTTCTATCTCGAGAACGCCGCGCAGCGCGACGAGTCCGAGGTCGCCGAGGAGTTCGTGCTCCAGTACTACGCGAGCGCGGTGGCCCTGCCGCCGCAGGTGGTGGTCCAGCGCTCCGTCGAGCTCGACGGCACGCTCGCCGAGGCGCTTGCCGAGCGGCGCGGCGCGCCCGTCGAGGTCCGCCACGCCGAGCGCGGCGACAAGCGCCGCATCCTCGAGCTCGCCGAGCGCAACGCGCGGCTCGCGCTCGACCAGGACCGGCTGCGCTCGGAGCGCCGGCGCTCACAGCGGATCGAGGCGCTCGACGGCCTTCAGCGAGCGCTCGGCATGGAGGCGATCCCGATGCGGATCGAGTGCTTCGACATCTCGCAGCTGATGGGGGCGCACCCGGTGGCGTCGATGGTCGTGTTCGAGGGCGGCGCGCCGAAGAAGTCGGACTACCGGCGCTTCGGCATCCGAGGCTCGGTTCAAGATGACTTCGCCGCCATGGCCGAGGTTCTCTCCCGCCGGATGGCCCAGTACGTCGCCCAGCGCGAGCGCAGCCCGCACGACAAGGAGTTCGACGAGAGCTTCGCGTCCGTGCCGGCGCTGATCGTGATCGACGGCGGCAAGGGCCAGCTCTACGCCGGGCTGAGCGAGCTCGGCCCGTTCCGCGACCTCGGGGTGACGGTCGTCAGCCTCGCCAAGCGCATCGAGGAGGTGTTCCTGCCGGGCAGGAAGAACCCGCTCGTGCTCCCGCACGACACGCCCGAGCTGCAGCTCCTCCAGCGCGTCCGCGACGAGGCGCACCGCTTCGCGATCGAGTTCCACCGAGGCCGGCGCGACAAGGCGATGACGCACTCGATCCTCGATGAGCTGCCCGGCGTCGGGCCCGCCCGCAAGCGCAGCATCCTGCAGCATTTCGGCTCACCCGAGCGCTTCCTGCGCGCGACCCCCGAGGAGCTCGAGGCCGTGCCGGGACTGCCCGGCAAAGTCGCCCGCGATATTCACAACTACGTCAACAAGATCCGGTGATGGCGGAGTACAAAGGTCATATCGAGGACTTCGTCGTGATCACCGGCTTCTCCGGAGCCGGAAAGTCGCAGGCGATGGCCACGTTCGAGGACGCCGGCTACTTCTGCGTCGACAACCTTCCGCCCGAGATGATCGGCTCGCTTGCGGACCTCTTCGGGCACGAGGGCTCCCAGGTCGAGCGCGCGGCGGTGGCGTCCGACGTGCGCGGCGGCGACTTCTTCGACGACCTCGTGCGCGTCATCGATGACCTCGACGAGCGCGGCGTTCCGTACCGGCTGCTGTACCTCGAGGCATCCGAGCCCGTCCTCATCAATCGCTTCAAGGAGACGCGGCGCCGCCACCCGCTCGCGAACGGCGGCTCGCTGGAGGCGGCGCTACGGCACGAGCACGAGCTGCTCGCGCCGCTCAAGGAGCGCGCCGACGTCTGTATCGACACGAGCGAGCTCTCGGCCAGCAGGCTGCGGAAGGTCGTGGCCGACAAGATGCTCCCGCACGGCAAGGTCGGGAAGCTGGCCGTCACTTTCGTGACGTTCGGCTTCAAGCACGGCAGCCCGCGCGACGCCGACCTCACCTTCGACGTCCGCTTCCTGCCGAACCCGCACTATGAATCCGAGCTGCGCGAGCTCACCGGCCTCGACCAAGCGGTCATCGACTACGTGCGGGAGTCGGACGGCGTCGCTGACTTCTACGACCGGCTTACCCCGCTGCTCGACTATCTGCTGCCCGCCTACGAGCGCGAGGGGAAGTCGCATCTGACGGTCGGCATCGGCTGCACCGGCGGTCGTCACCGCTCCGTGGTGATCGCGGAGCACCTGGCCCGGGTATACGAGGGCCGCGGCGAGCAGCTCATCGATGTCGTCCACCGCGACATCGACAAGCCGCCGCGGCGGCCCTGAGATAGATTCAACGGCGCCACCTACTTCGAAGAAAGGGAGCACTCGACATGGCCTTGCAGGCCGGCATCAATGGCTTCGGCCGCATCGGGCGCAACGTCTTCCGGGCTGCACACGCGCGCGGAGATGAGATCGACTGGGTCGGCGTCAACGACATCACCGACACGAAGACGCTGGCGCATCTGCTCAAGTACGACACGATCCTCGGTCCCTTCCCGGGCGAGGTCGACTACACCGACGACTCCCTGATCGTCGACGGCGACGAGCTCAAGGTCTTCGCCGAGCGCGATCCGGCCGCCCTGCCCTGGGCCGACGCGGGCGCCGACGTGGTGATCGAGTCGACCGGCCTGTTCACGAAGAGGGAGGATGCGGCGAAGCACCTCGCGGCGGGCGCCAAGAAGGTGATCATCACCGCCCCCGCCACCGAGCCGGACGTGACGCTCGCGCTTGGCGTCAACGACGACGCGTACGATCCGGACAACCACCACGTCATCTCGAACGCCTCCTGCACCACCAACTGCCTGGCGCCTGTGGCGAAGATCCTGCACGACACGGTCGGGATCGAGCGCGGGATCATGACCACGATTCACGCCTACACGGCCGACCAGCGCCTCCAGGACGCGCCGCACAAGGACCTGCGCCGCGCCCGCGCCGCCGCCGCCAACCTGGTGCCGACCAGCACGGGCGCTGCCAAGGCGATCGGCCTCGTGATCCCCGAGCTCGCCGGCAAGCTGAACGGCATCGCCGTGCGCGCGCCCGTCATCAACGGCTCGGTCGTCGACCTCGTCTGCGAGGTGGCACGGCCGACAAGCGCGGAGGAGATCAACGGTGCGTTCGCGGACAAGGCCGACAGCGGCACGCTCGAGGGGATCCTGAAGTACAACGAGGACCCGATCGTCTCGAGCGACATCATCACGTCGCCCTATTCGTCGGTCTTCGACGCGCCACTCACGATGGTGATCGACGAGCGGCTCGTGAAGGTCATCGCCTGGTACGACAACGAGTGGGGTTACTCGAACCGCGTCGTCGACCTGGCGCAGCGGGTGCTGGCGGGGTCGCCGGTTGCCTGAGCCGGCCGAGCCGGCTGTTTCGGGCGTCGCGCTCGGCAAGCGCACCGTCCGCGACCTCGAAGTCGGGGCCGGCGAGGCGGTCCTCGCGCGCGTCGACTTCAACGTCCCGCTCGAGAACGGGCACGTGACGGACGACGCGCGCATCCGGGCGGCGCTGCCGACCATCGAGTTGCTGCTCGAGCAGGGGGCGCGACTGGTGCTGTGCTCGCACCTCGGGCGGCCGAAGGGGCGCGACCCGGAGACGTCGCTGAAGCCCGTCTCGGAGCGGCTCGGCGAGCTCATCGACGCGCCCGTCCATCAGGCCCCGGAGGTGGTCGGGCCGGAGGTGCGGCGCGGGGTCGACCGGCTCGAGCCCGGCAACGTGCTCGTGCTGGAGAACACGCGCTGGGAGCGCGGCGAGACGCAGAACGACCCTGAGCTCGCGAAGGAGCTGGCGTCGCTCGGCGACGCCTACGTGAACGACGCCTTCGGCGCGGCGCACCGGGCGCATGCGTCGACCGCGGGGGTCGCCGAGTACCTGCGCCCGGCGGTCGCCGGCCTGCTGCTGGAGCGAGAGGTGACCACGCTGCGGGCGATCATCGAGTCCCCGGAGAGGCCGCTCGTCGTCGTCCTGGGCGGTGCGAAGGTCACGGACAAGATCACGCTCATCGACCGCTTCCTCGACACGGCCGACGTGCTCCTGATCGGAGGCGCCATGTGCTTCTCGTTCTTCCGCGCCCAGGGGATCGGGACCGGTGATTCGCTCGTCGAGGAGGAGGGCGTCGAGCTCGCGCGCAAGGCACTCGCAAAGCTGGAGAGCTCGAAGTGCCGGCTGGTGCTGCCCGTCGACCTCGTGCTTGGAAGGAGCTTCGACGCCGACACCGAGCGCCGCGAGCAGGACGGCATCGAGGTGCCCAAAGGCTGGATGGGCCTCGATATCGGTCCCCGCAGCGCCGCCGCGTACGCAGATGAGATCGCCCGCGCGGGAACCGTCTTCTGGAACGGTCCGATGGGCGCCTTCGAGCTTGCGCCGTTCGCGGGCGGCACGCGCGTGGTCGCGGAGGCCGTGGCCGAGGCGCCCGGCACCACGGTCGTCGGCGGCGGTGACTCCGGCGCGGCGCTTGCCGAGTTCGGGCTCGCCGACCGGGTAGACCACCTGTCAACGGGCGGCGGCGCATCGCTCGAGCTGCTCGAGGGCAAGCCGCTGCCCGGGGTGGAGGTCCTCGATGACGCCTGAGCCCGGGGTGCCGCGCCGGCCCGCGATCGTGGCCAACTGGAAGCTGTGGGGAACGCGCGCGCAGGCGCGCGCGTACTGCGAGCGCCTGCTCGAGCTGCTGCCCGACGAACCGCGCCGGCCCGCCGCGGTCGGCATCTGCCCGCCCTACACGAGCCTCGACGTATGCGTCGAGACCCTGGCGGGAAGCGGCGTCGCCGTATACGCCCAGAACATGCACCAGGCCGACACCGGCGCGTTCACCGGGGAGATCTCGGCGCCGATGCTGAACGAGATCGGCATCCATGGTGTCGTGCTCGGCCACTCGGAGCGGCGCCAGTACTTCGGCGAGACGGACCGCGCGCTGCAAGAAAAGGTCCCGGCCGCGTTACAGGCCGGGCTGCGGCCGATCCTCTGCGTGGGCGAGACCGAAGAGGAGCGCGACGCGGGGGAGACCGAGCGCAAGCTGCGCCACCAGGTACAGGAGGCGCTCGAGCGCGTTCCCGACGAGCGCCTTACCGAGATCGCGATCGCCTACGAGCCGATCTGGGCCATCGGTACCGGCAAGGTCGCCACGCCCGAGATCGCGCAGGAGGCGATGGCGTTCGTGCGCGCGCTCGTCGCCGGCCGCTCGCGTGATGCGGCAGCGCGCGTGCCGTTGCTCTACGGCGGCAGCGTGAAGCCCGAGAACGGGGCCGAGATCATCGCCGAGCCGGACGTCGACGGGGCGCTGGTGGGCGGCGCAAGTCTCGACCCGGACAGCTTCGCGCGCATCGTCGCAGCCGCCGCCGCGTGAGCGCGCAGCGCGTCTGCCTCGTCGTGCTCGACGGCTGGGGCCTCGCGGAGCCCGGGCCCGGCAACGCCGTCGAGCTGGCCGACACGCCCGTCTTCGACGAGCTCTGGGCGCGCTGGCCGCACACCACGCTCACGGCGTGGGGCCCGGCCGTGGGACTGCCCGAGGGCCAGATGGGCAACTCGGAGGTGGGACACCTCAACCTCGGGGCGGGCGCGGTCGTGAAGCAGGATCTGCTGCGGATCGACGAGGCGATCGAGGACGGGAGCTTCTTCGAGAACGAGACGCTGCGCGCCGCCTGCCGGACGGAGCGGCTGCATCTGCTCGGCCTCGTCTCGCGGGGCGGCGTCCACTCGAGCATGGACCACCTGCGCGCCCTGATCGAGCTGGCCGGCCGCGAGGAGGTGCCGGACGTGGTCCTCCACGCCTTCACCGACGGCCGTGACACACTCCCCGACTCCGGCGCCGGCTACGTCGCCGAGGTGGAGGATGCCCTTCCCGGCCATCCCGGCTCGCGTATCGCCAGCGTCAGCGGCCGCTACTACGCGATGGACCGCGATCGGCGCTGGGACCGCACGAAGCTCGCGTGGGACGCGATCGTGCACGGCGAGGCCGAGCACCACGCCGACACGGGCGAGGCCGCGGTCCGCGCTGCGTATGAGCGCGGCGAGACCGACGAGTTCATCGTGCCGACGACGGTCGGCGACGAGGGCCGCATCCGCGAGGGCGACAGCGTTGTCTTCTTCAACTTCCGGCCCGACCGCGCGCGCCAGCTCACGCGCGCGCTCGGCGAGAAGGACTTCTCCGAGTTCGACCGCGGAGCGGCGCCCAACGTCGGACTAACCGTGCTCACCGAGTACCGGGAGGACTGGAGCTACCCGGTGGCCTTCCCCCCGGCGCGCCCGAAGGTGACGTTGGCCTCGTTCCTCGCCGACAGTGGCCTGGACCAGCTGCATGTGGCCGAGACGGAGAAGTACGCGCACGTCACGTACTTCTTCAACGGCGGCGAGGAGGAAGAGTACCCCGGCGAGCTACGCCGCCTCGTCGACTCGCCGCGCGACGTCAGGACCTACGACGAGAAGCCCGAGATGAGTGCGCGGGAGGCGACGGACGCGTTCGTGGAGGCGTGGCAGGACGGTGACTTCAGCTTCGCGATCATCAACTTCGCGAACCCAGACATGGTCGGCCATACCGGCGTGATCCCGGCCGCGGTCAAGGCGATCGAGACGGCCGACGAGTGCCTCGGCCGGGTTCTTGCGGCGGTCGCCGAGAGCGACGGGGTGTGCATCGTGACGGCAGACCACGGCAACGCCGACCATATGCTCGAGGAGGACGGCAGTCCCAACACCGCGCACTCGATGAACCCGGTGCCGTTGGTCGTGACCGCGGACGTTGGCGAGCTGCGCGAGGGCGGCGTGCTCGCGGACGTCGCACCGACGATCCTCGAACTGCTGGGGCTGGAGCACCCTGCCAAGATGACGGGAGAGTCGCTGCTCACGTAGGCAACTAAGTTGACACATACGGACTTAGGTTTTATTCTTACCTCCAGTCAATTCCAACGGAGGTGAGACGACATGGCATTGATGGTTAGGCCGGAACCCTTCTCCCGCGAGGTCGACCGGCTCTTCGACGCCTTCTTCGGTCAGTCCGACCGGACCGGCCGGCGCTGGGTGCCCCCGATGGACCTCGTCGAGGCCGGCGATCACTTCGTGCTGAAGGCCGATCTCCCCGGCCTGCGGGACGAGGACGTGAAGCTCGAGGTGCAGGACGGGACGCTCACGATCTCGGGCGAGCGCAAGGCCGAGCACGAGGCGAGCGAGGGCGGCTGGTACCGCATCGAGCGCGCTTTCGGCTCCTTCAGCCGCTCGCTGACGCTCCCGGAGCACGTCGACGCGAGCGGCATCAGCGCCAGCTTCAACGGCGGCGTGCTCGAGGTCCGTATCCCGAAGCCCGAGGACCGCGAGCCGCGGCGGATCGAGATCGGCACGACTGGCAACGGCCATCCCGCCGTGGAGGGTTCGGCCGAGGAGAAGTAGGCCGCTTCGAAGGGCGCTGCGCATAGTCTCAGCCCGCGTGGCGCCCTTCGACATCCTCGCCCGCGACGGGAACGCCCGCGCGGGCCTCATCCACACGCCCCACGGCGACGTCCGCACGCCGGCGTTCGTGCCGCTGGCTTCGACGGCGACGGTCAAGTCCTTGCACGCGTCCGAGGTCGCCGAGCTCGGCTACGACATGGTGCTCGGCAACACCTTCCACCTGTTCATCCAGCCCGAGCCCGAGCTCGTCGAGGAGATGGGCGGACTGCACGAGTTCATGGGCTGGCGGCGGGCGATCATCACCGACTCAGGCGGCTACCAGGTGTTCTCGATGGGACACGGGTCGGTGGCCGAGGAGGTCAAGCGCCGCCGCGACAGGAGACAGTCGATGATCCTCTCGATCGAGGAGGAGGGCGTCCGCTTCCGCTCGTACCTCGACGGGCGCGAGCGCTTCATGGGCCCCGAGACCTCTATGGATGTCCAGGCGAAGCTCGGCTCGGACATCGCCCTTGCGTTCGACGAGTGCACGCCCTTCCACGTCGAGCGCGACTACACGGCGCGCTCGATGGAGCGCACCCACCGCTGGCTTGACCGCTGCGTCAGCTGGTGCACGGAGCACGCGCCGCCCGGGCAGCTCCTGTACGGCATCGTGCAGGGCGGCGTCCACGAGGACCTGCGCGCTGAGTCGACCGACTACGTGGCCCGCTCGGGGGTGCCCGGCATCGCCATCGGCGGCTCGCTCGGGCAGGACAAGGAGCAGATGCGCGAGGTCGTGGGCTGGTCGGTGGCGCGGCTTCCCGACGGGCCGCCGCGCCACCTGCTCGGGATCGGCGACGTCGACGACCTCGTCCACGCTGTCGGGCTCGGACTCGACACGTTCGACTGCGCCACGCCGACCCGGCTCGCACGACATGGCACCGCGCTCGTGCCCGATCCCGAAGGCCGCTGGCGGCTCGACCTCACGAAGGGCCCGTACCGCACGAGCCGTGAGCCGATCGACGCGCGCTGCCCGTGCCCCGCCTGCCGCGAGCACACGCGCGGGTATCTGCACTACCTGCTGCGCGTGGGTGAGCTGACGGGCAAGCGGCTCGTCACCCTGCATAACCTCACATTCATGCAGCGGCTGATGAGCGGTATGCGGGAGGCGGTCGAGGCGGGTCGCTACGACGAGCACTCGCGCGCGGTGCTGGCGGGCGAGGCGCCGTGAACGCCTCGGCCGGGCTGCCCTTCTGGCTCGACGAGCCATACGAGCGCCGGCCGGCGCTCGAGGGGCGCATGGAAACGGAGGCGTGCGTGATCGGCGCCGGCGTGGCGGGGCTCTCCTGCGCGCTCGCCCTCGCCACGGCGGGCGTCGACACGGTCGTGCTCGAGCGCGACACCGTCGCCGGCGGCGCGAGCGGCCGCAACGGCGGCTTCCTGCTGGCGGGCGTGGCGCCGTTCTACTCGGACGCGCGCGAGCGCTACGGGCGCGACCGGGCGCGGCGCATGTATGTGGCCACGCTCCAGACGCAGGAGCGGATGTACGCCCTGGCGGACGAGCTGGGCGCCGGCGATTCTGTGCGGCGCGTCGGCCTGCTGCGTGCGAGCGTGTCCGAGGAGGAGGCCGAGGACGTCGCTCACCACGCGGCGGCGCTCCACGAGGACGGCTTTCCGGGCGAGCTCGTCGAGCGCGACGAGCTGCCCCCGGCGGTGGCGCGCTACGCGCTCAACGGCTGCCTCACCGAGAACGACGGCTCGCTCCAGCCTGCGCGCTGGATCCGTACCCTGGCCCGCGGCGCCGAGGCGGCCGGCGCACGCATCCACGACGACACGGCCGTCGAGGGGCCGGTCCCCGCACCCGGCGAGGGTGAGCTCCGCACGCCCGGCGGCAGCGTCGTCGCCAGGCACGTAATTGTGGCCTCCGACGGCGCGCTGCCCGCGCTTGTGCCCGAGTACGCGCCGCGCGTGCGGGCACGGCGGCTCCACATGACCGCCACCGCGCCGCTTCCCGAGCACGTGACTGACCGGCTGGTCTACTCACGCTGGGGCTACGAGTACTTCCAGCAGCGCCCGGACGGGCGGCTCCTGATCGGCGGCTTCTCGGACGTCGACGGCGACTCCTCCTACACCGACTCGGATGAGGGCAGCCCCGCGATCTGGGAGCGGATCGAACGCCACATCCGCGAGGACCTCGGGCTCGACCCGGTGATCACGCACCGCTGGGCCGGGGTCGTCGGCTACAGCGACGACTCCCTCCCCTACGTCGGCGAGGTGCCGGGCCGCCCCGGCCTGTGGGTGGCGGGCGGCTACTCGGGGCACGGAAACGTGCCCGGTTTCCTGTCCGGCCGGCTGATCGCCGACGGAATCACCGGCACGGCGGGCGACGAGCCGCCGCTCTTCCCCGCCGACCGCTGAGCCTCAGCTGCGGACGCACAGGCGTGAGATCACGATTCCGGCACGTATAGGGCCGCAATCGTGATCTCGCCGGCGGGGGAGGGGGGATAGGCCCGGTACGCCGACGCCGACGCCGTCGCCCGCTGGCAGCCGCCGTCTCAGCCCGTGTTCTCTTGGATGAAGTCGCGCAGCTCCTGGATCTGCTGGTCGACGTCGTTCGAGTTCGGCGCGTCGACCCCGCCCCCGCCTGTCGACGTGAGCGCGAGCACGACCACCACGACCGCCGCCAGCACGGCGAGCAGCGCGAGGAAGATCCCCCAGCGCCGGCGTGAGGCGGCGCGGCGGGCGTCCTCCCGGGACGGGCGGCGCTCCACGGGCTCGGCGGGCACGCGGGCAGCCGGAGGCAGGCCGCTCTCCGGTGCAACCCTCGTGGCGGCCATCGCCCGCGTGGCGGCCGTGTCGTCCAGCGCGCGCGTGGCCTCGTAGGCCTCGTCGTCGGTCAGCCGGCGGGTGACCTCGGTGCTCTCGCCGTGCTGCCCGGCCTCGAGCGCCTCGGCCATATCGAGTGCGGACGCGTAGCGGTAGCCGGGGTCCGGCTCGAGCGCCAGGCGCACGGCCTGGTCGAGCGCGGGCGGCACCTCGGGCCGGTACTCGCGCACCGGCGCGATCGGGTCCTGCTGCTGCTTGAGCGCGAGCTCGGTCAGGGAGGCGTACTCGTGCGGGAGCCGCCCGGTCAGGAACTGGTAGGCGCAGACACCGAGCGAGTAGATGTCGGAGGCGGGCCCCGCCTCGTCTCCGCGGGCCTGCTCGGGTGACAGGTAGGCGGCCGTGCCGAGGATCGAGCCCACCTGGGTGATGCGCGTCTGCTCGGCGGCCTTGGCGATCCCGAAGTCCGCGAGCTTCGTGATCCAGGTCTCTCTGGCCTGCAGCAGGTTGCCCGGCTTGACGTCCCGGTGGATGACCCCGGCGCGATGGGCGTAGTCGAGGCCGTGGCAGGCGTCGCGGATGACGCGCACCGTCTCATCGATGTCCATCTCGCGGCGCTCCCGCAGCAGGTCGGCGCACGACGGCCCGTCGACGTACTCCATGACGATGTAATGGCGCCCGCTCTCGGGGTCCTTGCCAGAGTCGAAGACCTGGACGATGTTCGGGTGCTGGAGGCGCGCGGCCGAGAGCGCCTCGCGCCGGAAGCGCGCGACGAAGGCCTCGTCGTCCGCCAGGTGCTCGGCCAGCAGCTTCACCGCGACGGGCCGCTCGAGGACCGTGTCGTTCGCCATGAAGACCGTCGACATGCCGCCGGCGCCGAGCCGGCGCTCGATCACGTAGCGGCCCGCGACCTGCGTGGGCGGGCTCATGCCCCGTTCTCCTGCGGCGCGAGCACACCGCCGCTGCCGTCGTCGCCCTCATCTGTGGGCGGCTCCTCGGTAGGCGGCGGCGTGGTTCCCGTGTCGGTCTCGGGCGGTGGCTCGACCTCAGTGTCGGTCTCGGGCGGTGGCTCGACCTCAGTGTCGGTCTCGGGCGGTGGCTCCGTCTCCGTCTCCGTCACGACGGGCGGCTCCTCGGTCGTCCCCGTGTCCTGCTGCGTGTCGGCCTCGTCACGAAGCTCGTTGCAGCGCTCGTCCACGAGCGAGAAGAGCTGGTCGAAGCCGTCCTCGAGGCCAGAGCGCACGTCCTGGTCAACGCCGTCCGGCAGCGACGCGATCGTCTGGTTGACGGCGTCGACGTTGGGGCCGCGCGGCCCGGACAGGATGTCGTCGCAGGCCCCGACACTGCCGTTGTCGAGCCGAGCCTGGATGTTGTCGAGCTGCTCCTCGAGAGCGGCCGCGGAGTCGGCCGGAATGGGGTCACCCTCATCATCGGAGCCGCAGCCGGCGGCGGCCAGGCAGGCGCCGAGCAGCATCACGAGGGTTGTTCGCTTCAGGTTGGTCACTGTCCGCTGTACAGCCGTTGTGCGAGGACCGAGGGGAGTCCCGCCTTCTCGATCGCCGCGGCGGCCTCGTCGATCGGATATTCGACGCGGTGCCAGCGCGCGGTCCACGCCTCTGTGTCTAGCAGGAGCCAGGCGGCCCTGGGGTCACCATCGCGCGGCTGACCCACGCTGCCGGGGTTGATGAGCCACTCGCCGGCCGACAGATCGGCCTCGTCGGAGTCGGCCGCCGGGCCTCCGTCGACCTCGCCGCTGGGGGCGCGGCCGAACCAGAGTGCCACGTGCGAGTGCCCGATTGCGGCGACCCGGCTCGACATCAGGTCCATGCACTCGTCCGCCTGCCAGCTCGAGAGGACGTACTCCCAGACCGGGTCGCGCGGGCTGCCGTGGTAGAGGCCGGGGTTTCGGTCCGGCGCCGACGCGGGCCGGCCGTGCAGGAACTCGAGCGACTCGGCGCCGATGTGCTCGCGCGTCCACAGCGCGGCTGCCGCGGCGCTCGAGGAGAAGTCGGAGATCGGGATCTCCTGCGTCACCACGAGGTCGTGGTTGCCGGCGAGGCAGACCGCGCAGGACTCACGCGCGAGCTCGACGCAGCCGTCCGGCTCTGCGCCGTAGCCCACGAGATCGCCGAGGCACCAGATCTCGTCGACGCCCTCGCTCTCGATGGCGGTGAGCACCGACCGGAAGGCCGGCAGGTTGCCGTGGACGTCCGAGAGCAGAGCGATTCGCATGAGGGTGGCTTCTACGATGTCTCGGGATGGGGCGTTTGCGGCTGCCGCTGGCGATCCTGGTCGCGGTGGCCGCCGCCGGCGCCGCGACTTTCCTGCTGCGCCCACGCACCGGCATGATCGAGCCGGTCCCGGTGGACGTGGAAGCGTACTTCACGTCACTCCAGCTGGAGCGGGCCGAGGACTTCCGCAGCGTCCAGCGGCTACTCGGCATCGGCGGGCTCGTCGTGACCACCGGCGCGCTGGCGCTACTGGCCTGGCGGCCGCCGCGGCGCGTGCTCGAGCGCCTCGGCCGGCGCCCGTTGCCGGGCGCCGCGGCGGCCGGGGCCGGGATCTCCGTGCTGCTGGTGGTGGTGGGCCTGCCGATCGCGGCCTGGCAGCGTTCGCGCGCGCTCGACGTGGGCCTCGCGACTCAGTCCTGGCCCGACTGGGCGGTGGACGTCCTCAAGTCCACTGCCATCGAGGCCGTGTTCGCGGCTGCCGGCGGCCTGCTCGCGCTGGCCCTGATCCGCCGCTTCAGGCGCACCTGGTGGATCCCCGCCTCCGGTGTCATCATCGCGTTCGGCGTGATCACGATCTGGCTCTGGCCGGTCGTGATCGATCCCCTCTTCAACGACTTCGAGAAGCTGCCGGAGGGGCCGGTGCGCCGCGACGTGGTGCGGCTGGCGGACGAGGCCGGCGTCGACGTGGGTGAGGTCTACCGGGTCGACGCGAGCCGCCGCACGACGGCCGCCAACGCGTACGTGGGCGGGCTCGGCCACAGCAAGCGCGTGGTGCTCTACGACAACCTGCTCGACGATTTCCCGCGTCCGGAGGTGAGGCTCGTTGTCGCCCACGAGCTCGGCCACCAGAAGCACAACGACCTGCTGCGCGGGCTCGCCTGGCTCGCGCTCGTCGCGCCCGCCGGCACCTTCCTCGCGCAGCGGCTCGCCGAGACGTTCGGGCGCCGCTATGGGCTCGGCGACCCGAGCGTGAAGCCCGGGCCGATCGTGCTGCCGGCGGTGGCCCTTTCGGTGACGCTCGCCTCACTGCTGCTCGGCTCGGCCTCGAACATCCTGTCGCGTCAGGTAGAGGCCCGGGCGGACGCCTTCGCGCTACGGCTGGCCGGCGACCCGGCCGCCTTCGAGGACTTCGAGAAGCGCATTGCGGTCCGCAACGTGAGCGATCCCGACCCGCCGGCGCATCACGCAGTTCCTGTTCGGCACGCACCCCAGCACGATCGAGCGGATCGGGATCGGCGAGGCGTTCCGGCAGGGAAACGGGCGCTAGTAGATTGCCGCGCCCATGTCGCGCCGTGCACTGATCGAGCGAGTCGTTCGCGAGCTCGCGTCCTACGAGCGCCCCTCCGCCTCGGAGGGCGAGCGGCGTGCGGCTGAATGGATCGCGGACGAGCTGCGTGCGGCCGGCTGCCGCGACGTGCGCGTCGAGGAGGAGCGCGCCCACGGCGGCTACTGGTGGCCGGTCGGGCTGCTGAATGCGGTGCCCCTACTCGCCTCACTGCTGGGCGGGCGCCGTGCGGCGGCGGTCGCGGGCGCAGCCGCGGCAGCCGGGGTATACGACGACGTCGGCGGCGGCCGGCTCTGGTTCCGGCGCGCCGCGCTGCCCAAGCGGCCGACCTGGAACGTGGTCGCGGAGGCGGGCGATCCCGCCGCGAAGCGCGCGATCGTATTCGTTGCTCACCACGACGCCGCTCACAGCGGGCTCGTCTTCCACCCGGCACTGCCGCGCATCGGCATGCGGCTGATCCCGACGCTGCACCAACGGTCCGAGCAGAGCGTGCCGATCCTCTACGGGACGTTCCTGGGGCCGCTGCTGCTCGCGCTCTGGGGGCTCTTGGGAGGGCGGTGGCTACGCGCCGCCGGCACGGTCTTCACCCTCGGCGCGAGCGCCGCCATGGCGAACATCGGCGCCAGCAGGGTGGTCCCCGGAGCGAACGACAACCTGAGCGCCGTCGGCGTCGTGGTGGCGCTCGCCCACTCGCTGGCCGAGGCGCCGCCGAAGGGCGTGCGCGTGCTGCTGCTCTCGACGGGCTCCGAGGAGTCGTTCATGGAGGGCATGCAGGCGCTGGCCAAGCGTCACTTTCCCGCACTGGATCGGGAGACCACCGAGTTCGTCTGCTTAGAGTGCGTCGGCTCTCCGTACCTGTGCGTGGTGGAGGCCGAGGGCATGCTGCGCATGCGCTGGTACACGGCCGAGACGCGCGAGCGCCTCGCCCGCGCGGGCCTCGACGCCGGCGTCCAGCTCACCCGCGGCCTGCGCACGGTGGCTGCCACGGACGGCCTCATCGCGCTACGCGCCGGCTACCCCACCTGCACGCTCGGCGGCGTCGACGAGTCCAAGTTCCCGGCCAACTACCACTGGCCCTCGGACACGCCCGACAACCTGGATTGGGACAGCGTCGAGGGGGCTCTGGCCGTCTGCGAGGAGTTCGTGCGCGGCCGGGCGAGCGCCGCCTAGCTCGTCTCGCTCGACTCCCCGCCCGGGCCGAACTCGGGCAGGTCGCGGATGCCCTCGCGGGTCTGCCACTTGGAGAAGTTGTCCTCCATCGCGTCGATCAGCTCGCGCATGAAGCGCGGCGACAGGTTCACCCGCGACACCACGACGCCGGGCACCTCGCCCTCCTCGACCTCGTGGTCGACCCGCGCGAAGGTGATCGTGAACTCGTAGTCCGAATGGGAGACGTTGGCGAAGTTGGCGTAGTGGCCGGCCATCGTCTCCGGGTCGGTGTGGATGTTGAAGTGGCGCTCGCCGTCGTCGGACACGCGCGTAGTATCGCACCCGCCCATGCGGATCTCGGTGATCGCCGTCGGCCGCCTGCGGCCTCCGTATCAGGACGACATCGAGCACTACCGCAAGCTGCTCGCGGGCCACGCGAAGGTCGATCTGGTCGAGGTGCGCCAGGACGAGAAGGTGGCGCCGCGCATCCCCGAGCGCGCTTACAAGGTGCTGCTGGCGAGCGACGGGCGCACCCTCGACTCGGTCCAGTTCAGCGACTGGCTCGAGGAGCGCCGCCGGGACGGGCGCGACCTCTGCTTCGTGATCGGCGGGCCGCGCGGGCTCGAGCTCGAGGCCGACATGCGCCTGTCGCTCGGTCCGATGACGCTCCCGCACCAGCTGGCGCGGGTGGTGCTGCTGGAGCAGCTCTATCGTGGCCACAAGATCCTCGCTCGCGAGCCCTATCACTACTAAGCCAATGGATCCCGTAGCCCAGCTCTCCACTGCCGTCGAGGAGACGGCGTCCGGCCTCGCCGGCAACGGCAGCCTTGCCACGGCGCGGCTCGACCGGCCCAAGAAGGCCGACTTCGGCGACTACTCCTCGAACGCCGCCATGCTGCTCGCGCCCACGCTCGGCGAGCAGCCGCGCGAGGTGGCGGAGCGGCTCGGTGACGCGCTGGGCGAGCGGCTCGGTGACGCGGTCGAGCGGGTCGAGGTCGCCGGGCCCGGCTTCCTCAACCTGTTCATGGCCGACCGCTGGTACCTCGACGCGCTCGCGGAGATGCGCGCGGCGGGCGAGGCCTTCGGCCGCGGCGACGCCGGCGAGCACGTGAACGTCGAGTTCGTGAGCGCCAATCCCACGGGTCCCGTGACGGTCGCCTCGGCGCGCCACGCGGCCTACGGCGATTCGTTGTCGAGGGTGCTCGAGCGCGCCGGCAACCAAGTCGAGCGCGAGTACTACATCAACGACACGGGCACCCAGGTGCGGCTTTTCGGGGAGTCGATCCGGGCCCGGGCGCGCGGAGAGGAGCCACCCGAGGAGGGCTACCTCGGCGACTACGTGACGGAGCTCGCCGGCCGCATCGAGGGCGCCGCCGAGGGCGACCCCGACGAGCTCGCCCGCCGCGGCATCGAGCTCTTGCTCGAGGGCGTGCGCGCGGCGCTCGGCCGCTTCCGGGTGAGCATGGACGAGTACTTCTCCGAGCGCAGCCTGCACGAGTCGGGCGCGATCGAGGACGCGCTCCGGCGCCTCGACGAGCAGGGGGACCTGTACGAGCACGAGGACGCCCTCTGGCTGCGCACGACCGCCTACGGCGACGACAAGGACCGCGTGCTGCGGCGCTCGACCGGCGACTACACCTACTTCGCGGCGGACATCGCCTACCACATGCACAAGCTCGGACGCGAGTACGACCGCGCGCTCGACGTGTGGGGCGCGGACCACCACGGCTACATCGACCGCCTGCGTGCGGCCTGGCAGGCGCTCGGCGGCGACCCCGACAGGTTCGAGATCGTGATCATGCAGCTCGTCAACCTCAGTGAGGCGGGCGAGCGCGTGAAGATGTCGAAGCGCGCCGGGGCGATCGCGACGCTCGACGACCTGCTGGACGACATCGGCGTCGACGCGGCGCGCTGGTTCCTCGTCTCGCGCAGCAACGACACGACGCTCGACCTCGACCTCGAGCTCGCCCGCAAGCAGTCGCAGGACAACCCCGTCTACTACGTGCAGTACGCCCACGCGCGGATCGCCTCGATCCTGCGCAAGGCGGGCGACGGGCGCGTCGAGGCGGCGCTCGCCGCCGACCTGCTCGCGAGCCCGGAGCGCTTCCACCCCTCGGCCCGGGCGCTCGTCAAGAAGCTGCTCGAGCTGCCCGCCGAGGTGCGCGACGCCGCCGAGCGCCGCGCGCCACACCGGCTGACCACCTACGCCACCGAGACCGCTCAGGACTTCTCCGCCTTCTACCGCGACTGCCGGGTCGTCGGCGCGGCGGAGGAGGGCGGCGACGAGGACGTTCGCATCGTCATCTGCGTGCTGGCCAAGCGCGTGCTGGCGCAGTCGCTCGACCTGCTCGGGGTCGAGGCGCCCGAGTCGATGTAGCGAATCGTCGTCCGGCAGGGACCGGGTACGGTCGGGTGATGAGCGCCCCGCAGCTCGCACGAGTGGCTGTGACCGCCGTCTTCGCCCTGAACGGCGCGCTCTTCGCATCGATCTTCTCGCGGCTGCCGGCGATCCAGGAGCGCACGGACATCGGCGACGGTGCGCTCGGCCTTGCGCTCCTCTGCGCGATGGTCGGGCTGCTGTCGAGCCAGCTGTTCGCGGGCCCGCTCATCGCCCGCCGGGGCAGCCGGCCGCTCGTGATCGTGGGCGGGCTGGGCTACGCCGCCGGGCTGGTGCCGATCGCGCTCGCCGGCTCCTGGGGGGCGCTGGCCGTGAGCTTCCTGTTCGTCGGGTTCGCGAACGGCGTGCTTGACGTCGCGATGAACACACACGGCCTGACGGTCGAGAAGCAGCTCGGGAGGCCGATCCTGTCGACCCTCCACGCGGCCTTCTCCTTCGGCGCCCTGGGCGGAGCGGCGCTCGGCGGCGTGGCCGCGGGCGCGGGGGTGGAGGTGGAGCCGCACCTCTTCACAATGGCGGCGCTGGGCGCGGCGAGCATGCTGGTCGCGGGGCGCTTCCTGCTCCCACCCGGTGCGGACGCGACCCCCGAAGGGCCGCTCTTCGCGGTGCCGAGCAAGGCGCTGGCCTTGGTGGGGGCCTTCGCGTTCTGCGTGCTGCTGACCGAGGGCGCCGTGAACGACTGGTCGGCCGTCTACATCGAGAGCGAGCTCGACGCCAGCGAGTCGACGGCGGCAGCCGGCCTTGCGGCCTTCTCGCTCACGATGGGCTTCGGCCGCCTGTTCGGGGATCGCCTCAACCTGGCGCTCGGTCCCGTGCGCCTCGCCCGCGGCGGGGCCACACTCGCGGCGGCCGGCATCGGCATCGCTCTGCTGGCCCAGGTTCCGGCGATCGCGCTCTTCGGCTTCGCCTGCGCGGGCGTCGGGCTCGCCGGGCTGTTCCCGCTTGCGCTGCGCGCGGGTGCGGCCAAGGGCGAGACGGCGGGCCCGTCGGTCGCCGCCGTATCGGCGGGCGGCTACCTCGGCTTCCTCGCCGGGCCGCCCATGATCGGCGGCATCTCGGAGGTCGCAGGGCTGAGAGCCGGGCTCGCGGTGCTCGTGCTCCTGTGCCTCGCGGCCGCGCTGCTCGGCGGCGCCGTGCGCGTCCCGAGCGCCGTGCGCCGTTAGCCTCCGGCCCGGGATGCGGGTGTGCCTCATGATCGAGGGCCAGGAGGGCGTCAGCTGGGAAGCGTGGAAGGCGCTCGCCGCCGCGTGTGAGGAACACGGCTACGAGGCCCTGTTCCGCTCCGACCACTACCTCTCCGTCCAGGGCAGGCCCGATCGCGGGTCGCTCGACGCGTGGACCACGCTCGCCGCGCTGGCGCCGGTCACGTCGCGGCTGAGGCTCGGCACGCTCGTCTCGCCCGCGACCTTCCGGCACCCGTCGGTGCTCGCGAAGTCGGCGGCGACGGTCGACCAGGTGTCGGGCGGGCGGGTGGAGGTCGGCATCGGCGCGGGCTGGCTCGAGCCAGAGCACCGTGCGTACGGCTTCCCGTTCGCCGCGCTGCGCACGCGCATGGACGTCATGGCCGAGCAGATGGAGATCGTGGCCCGGTCGTTCGCGGACGAGCGCTTCTCGTTCCGGGGCGAGCACTACGAGATCGCGGATCTCGACGCGCGGCCCAAGCCGGTGCAGCGCCCGCGCCCGCCGATCGTCGTGGGTGGCAGAGGCGGCCGGCGAAGTCTCGCGCTGGCCGCGCAGTGGGCGGACGAGTACAACACCTTGAGCGCATCGGTCGATGAGATCCGGCAACGCCGCGACGCCTTCGCCGCCGCCTGGGAGGACGCCGGCCGCGACCGCGACGCCTTCCGCTTCAGCGCGATGGTGGGCATCCTCGTCGGCGCCGACGATGCCGAGCTGCGCGAGCGCGCCGCCCGCCTGGGCGAGTGGCAGGGACGGGAACCCGACGACGTGCTTGACAGCCTCCGCGCCACAGGCGTGGTGGGCACCGTCGACGAGGCGGCAGAGCAGCTGCGTGCATTGGAGGCGGCGGGGGCGCAGCGGGTGATGCTGCAGCACCTGCTGCACGACGACATCGACACGGTCGAGCTGATCGGGCGGGAGCTGATCCCGCAGTTGGGCTAGATCTCGCTGAAGAAGTTGATGCCGAGGTCGTCCATCACCTGGAGCGCCTCGGCGTTCAGCCGCGTCAGCTCGTTCGTATAGAGCAGCACGCCCATAACGATCAGCACGGTGCCCGAGACGAGGGTGATCGCCGTGTAGTGGTTGCGGAAGAAGCGGAAGACGCCCGCGAAGGTCGTGAAGGCGAGCGCGCTGAGGATGAACGGCACGGCCAGTCCGAAGGCGTAGAAGGCGAGCAGCACGCCGCCCTTCCCGACCGTGTCCTCGGTGGAGGCGGCGGTGAGGATGGCGCCGAGCGTCGGCCCCGTGCACGGAAGCCAGGCGACCGCGAACGCAAGCCCCGCGATGATCGGCCCGCCCGTGTGGGCGCGACGCATGAGCTCTTCGGGGCGCCACTCCTTGTTCAGCTTGGGGACGAACAGCGTCGCGATGAAGAGCACGCCGAGCAGCGC
Source organism: uncultured Thermoleophilaceae bacterium (assembly GCA_963734025.1). Classification (GTDB taxonomy): domain Bacteria; phylum Actinomycetota; class Thermoleophilia; order Solirubrobacterales; family Thermoleophilaceae; genus JACVRW01. Next base: position 92,160 of record CAVTFR010000006.1, on the reverse strand, counting down.
GATGATGACGCCGGAGAGCTGCCGCAGGACCTGGCGGTTGTCCTGGAGCGTCTGGCCGAGCCCGGTCGCGGTCATGCCGAGCGCGACGAACATCGCCGTGAACGCGAGGCAGAAGAGCAGGGCCGGGCCCAGCACCTGGGCGCGCCCGCGGCCCTCCTGGATGTCGGCGAACGAGACGCCCGAGATCGTCGACAGGTAGCCGGGCACGAGCGGCAGCACGCATGGCGACACGAACGAGATGAAGCCAACCGCGAAGGCCGCGACCACGGTGGTGTCGACGGTTTCCTGGGCGATCACAGGTCGTAGCGTTCCATGTCGTCGTCGACGCGCGTGCTGTCCGCGGCCGCGGCCGAAGCAGGCCGCCCACGGCCGGGTCCGGCGCCGCGCCAGCGCACCACCGCGAAGGCGATTCCGGCCGCCGCCAGCAGGATCCCGAGCGCCGGCACCACGTACACGAGGATGTCGCCGAAGCTGTCGTCGCCCTCGTCGCCGGGCAGCGCGAGGACCTCATCGCCGAACTGCGCCACGAGCGCCTGCTTGATCTCGTCCTTCGAGCGGCAGTCGTCGATCAGGCCCTGGATGTACTCGCGCTCGCGCTGTGCCTGCGGGGCCTCGGTGGCGAGCCCGAGCGGCGTTCCGCAGACCGGACACATGACCTCGTCCTCGACGTCCCCGAGCGTCGTCTGCGGGCACTCCTGCGCCGGCGCGGCCGGGGCGAGCGCCAGCAGCGCCAGCAGCACGGCGGCGATTCCCGCTGCGCGCCTCAAGCCTGCCCCAGGAGCGGCGCCACCTCGGCCCTCATGAACGCCTCGTCGACGGGCCCGCGCCGGACCGCCGCGATGCGCCCGTCACGATCGATCACAAAGGTCTCCGGGTAGGCGACGACGCCGAAGCTCTCGAGCGCGTCGCCGTCCTTGTCCTTCAGCATCGGATAGGTGAGGCCGTACTCGTCGATGAAGTCCTCGGCGTCGCCGGTCACGTCGAGAACGTCGACGCCGAGCACCGTCCCGCCATTCTTCGTCATCCGCCGGTGCCAGCGCTCTAGCAGCGGCGACTCCTCGCGGCAGGGCTCACACCACGACGCCCAGAAGTTGAGGACGACGACCTCGCCTCGGTAGTCGGCAAGCGATTGCTCGCCGCCCCCGCTCAGCTTCGGCAGCTCGAGCCCGGGCGCCGCCTCGAGCTCTCCGCGCGCAAGCGCGTCCTCGACGCTGCGGTCCGGCTCGTTCTGCGAGAGCCCGTACGCGAGCAGCGCGACGAGCGCCAGAACGACGCAGATCACGGCAACCGGAACCGGGGCGAGAACCCTCCTCATGGACCGCCACGAACCTTAGGGGGAGGGCTAGAATCGCCCCCCACGCGGACGTAGCTCAGTTGGTAGAGCGTCGGCTTCCCAAGCCGAAGGTCGCGGGTTCGAAGCCCGTCGTCCGCTTCACGAGGGCGGGCGACCGAAGTCGGCGGCCGCCGTGACCCGCAGCTCTCCGAGCTGATCCGGGGTAGGGCACCAGTTCGATTCGAAGCCGCGCGTGTCCCAGCCGGCGAGGCCGGCACCGGCCTCGTAGGCGCTCTGGCAGAACGCCAGCAGCGTCGCTCGGGGGTCGCGCGCGGTGCGCAGGGACTCGTACGGGAGGATGGCGAGCGAGCCCGGCCCGAACTCGATCCAGTCGCCGACCGACAGCGGCTGATTGCGTATGCCCTTTGGCTCCGGGGCCGTGTAGGAGTAGTAGGCGGCGTCGCCCACGTTGTCGTCGCCGGCCCAGAATCCGAATGAGATGAGCTCCTGCGAGTAGGCCTCCTGGGTCACGCGATCGGCGTCGAGCGGCACTCCAGGTCGGCCTGAGAATCGAGTGACGGCGAGGTCGAGGCTGTGCCAGAACAGGTGCACCGGGCTCGTCTTGCCGTTGAACCAGCCGCTGAACTCCTCGAACACCGAATCCGACCAGTCGAGCACCCGCCCGAAGCGCTCGATCGCCTCGCGATCCCATGAGCCGTGCTCGACGTCCTGAGCGAACGGCGTCGTCATCGGAACTCCGAACGGCTCCTCCTTGATCTCGACGTCGACGCCGAGTTCAGCGAGCTGCGCGTGGATCCGCCTGTCGAAGTCCGCGACCGGCACCCCATCGCCGAGGTCGATCGAGGCCGTGCGGCCGTCGGCGGTGCGGATGATCAGGGCGTGATCGACGAAGTCGAGCGTGATCTCGAAGGTCGTATCGCGATGATGCAGGCGTCGCGTGGAAAGACCGCGGACGTCGGCGTAGAGCGGAGCGTTCCACCAGTGGTTGCGGGGGGCCGTGGTCGCCAGCCGGATCTTGCCGATGATCTGGCAGTACAGGTGCAGCGTGTCCTTCGTTGCGCGCCAGTCGCCGAGATGTAGCTCCGGCAGCGTGCTCATCGCGCCAGCGCCTCCATCAGCACGGCCGCGTCGTACGAGCCTCGGTGCACGAGACTGTCTATGAAGAGCGTCGGTGTGCCGCGCACCTCACCGGATGCCAATCCGCTCTCGACGTCGCGGCGAACGCGCTCCAGCGTGGCGGGCGCCTTCCGATCGCCGTCGAAGCGGGGCACGTCGAGCTCGAGCTCCGCGGCGTACCGGCGGAGGTCATCGTCCTCGAGCGCCTTCTGGCGATGGAACAGCAGGTCGTGCATCTCCCAGAACCCGCCCTGGAGCGCCGCCGCCTCGGCAGCAACAGCTGCCGCGAGAGCGTGCGGGTGGATCTCGGTCAGCGGGAAGTGCCGAAAGGCGAAGCGCACGCCCCCGTCCGGCCGGCCGCCGAGGCGCTGGATCTCACGATACGCCCGGCGCGAGTAGGGGCACTCGTAGTCGCCGTACTCGAGGATCAGCGGCGCCGCCGACGGCCCGCGAGCGTGGTCGACGGCCTCGTCAAGCGGCTCCATCGCCGCCATCCGCCTCCACGGGCTGGAGGTGATCCGGGAGGCGCATGACAGTCCCCTCGAGGTTGTGCTCTTCGTAGTCCAGGTGGGCGAGGAGCCGCTCGCCGAGCGCGTGGAGGGCATAGGCGACCGCCATTCGAGCCGGCAAGGCCTCGTCGTCCGCGAGGCCCCTGGCAGCGGCTTCGACTGCGTCGAGGTCGTCGGACACGCGCCGGTGGTCGGCTTCCAGCCGGTCTATCACGGGGTTGATTGCCGGGTTCGTCGCGCGCAGCTCGGGGAAGAACGCGACGTCCTCGGCGTTGTGGTGGCTGTGCACGAAGCGGCAGTAGCGGAGGCAGTCGAGCTGCAGCCGCCACAGCATGCCGTTGCGCTTGAGCGCTTCGAGCTCCTCGGTCAGCTCGTCGGCAGGCAGACCGTCGAGTGTCCGCGCGGCGAGTCGTTCGACCTGCTCCAGGTCGCTCCGGACCGCCGCGTGGACCCTGAGCAGCAGCCGGTAGGTCACACGGCCGCGTACGGTCTCGGGCATCGTGTCGAGCGCGCTCACGCGGCGTGCTCCGCGACGACCGGGGCGGTGCCGGCGCGCGCGGCGCCGACCCGCTCCCGCACCACCGGGGCTACCTCCTCTATGAACGTCGTGAGCGTGTCCGGGTCCGGGGGCGCGACGAGCACGAAGGTACCGAAGCCGTGATCGAGCGAGAGGTGCGTCAGCACCCCGGCCCAGTGCTCGGGTGGGCCGACGATGGCCTGGTCCGTGTCGCGTGCGGGCGCTGGCGCCGTGGCGGTGAACGCGCCCGTCGCGAGCTCGATGCGGCGGATCGCGCCCGGGGCGCGGCCGGCATCGCGGGCGGCGCGATCGATCGCCTGCTGCGCGAGGCGGCTCTCCGCCGGTGGCATGTAGTTCATGAGCGGTGCGACCCAGCCGTCCGCCAGGCGCGCGGTGAGCGCGAGCGCGCGTGGCTTCGCGGCGCCGAGCCAGATCGAGATGGGGTGGGCGGGCGGCGGGCCCGCCTTCATGCCGTTCAGCCGGTAGTGGCGGCCGTCGTAGCGCAGCGCGGCGGTCTCGCTCCAGCTCGCTCGGAGGATTGCAACGGCCTCCTCGAGCGCCTCGAGGCTCTCGCCGGGGGTGAGCGCCGGGGCGCCCATCGCGTGCGCAGGCTCGAGGTAGCCGCCGGCGCCGAGGCCGGCCTCGAAGCGGCCGCCGCTCAGCCGGTCGAGCGTCGCAGCCGCTTTCGCGTATACGGCGGGCGGGCGCAGCGGCAGGTTTCCGACGGCCTGGAAGACGCGGATCCGCTGCGTCCGGGCCAGAAGGACGCCGAGCAGCGCCAGTGCGTCGAGGTGCCGGCGCTGGTAGGGGTGGTCCTGAACGCCGAGCAGGTCGTAGCCGAGCCGGTCGGCGAGCACCGCCGTCTCCACCACGCCCTGCGGATCGCTCGCGTCCGGCACCAGGAAGTACCCGAACTCGATCTCATGGCCGTAGTCGGGCATCTAGACCGCCACCGCGACATTCTGCAGCTCGCCGAGCAGCACCAGCACCGAATCGTGCAGTGCTTCCTCCTGAGCCGAGTCGATCGGGTGCCCGGCGGCATCGAGGTGCTCGTGCGCATGGCCGACAGCGAGCTCCACCTCAACGACGCGGGCGCCCGTGGCGCCGAGCACCTTGCGGAGCTCCGCCTGCGCCCACACCGCTCCGAACATCCCGGTGCTCGCGCCGATCACGGCGACGGGCTTGTTGCGTAGAGGGCTCGCGGCCGGCGGCCGTGAGACCCAGTCGACGGCGTTCTTCAGTACCCCGGGAATCGACGAGTTGTACTCCGGCGTGGCAAACAGCACGGCGTCGCTGTCAGCGATCGCGTGGCGAAGAGCGACGACGGGGGCGGGGCCGTCCCCGACGTCGTCGTCCTCGTCGTACGGCGGGATCTCCTTGAGGCCGCCGAACATCTCGAACTGGCCGCCCCGTTCGTCGACGATCTCACCGGCCGCCCGCAGGAGCTTCGTGTTGTGGGAATCGCGGCGGAGGCTTCCGCTGATGCCGAGCACCCGCATTAGGGCTCCTTCACCAGCTGCAGGTCGACGATGATCGTCACATCGTTCGCCAGTGCCGGGTCCCCGCTCGGGAGCGGGTTGTTCCAGTTGAGGCCGAAGCGCGTCCGGTCGACGGTGGCCTCGAGCTGCAGGCCCAGGCGCTCGCCGCCGTACGGGTCGGGAGCCGGATCGTTGATGTGACCCGTGATTTCGACCGGCTCGGTGTGGCCCTTCAGCGTCAGCTCGCCGGCGATCGTGAGCATGTCGCCGGAACGGCTTGTCTCGCCGCCCTCGAAGGCGAGCTGCGGGAAGCGCTCGGCGTCGAAGAAGTCCGGGCTCTGAAGGTGGATGGAGAGGTTCGGGTCCTTGACCTCGACGCTGGCCACCTCGGCAGTGCCTCGCACAGCTCCGTCGCTGAGGCGAGCGTCGAACTTGGAGAAGGTGCCCTGGAACGTGCCCGCCAGGTACGGAACCGCGAACCCCACGGTCGAATGGATGGTGTCCGCACTCCAGGTGCCGGTCGGGAGGGCTTGCTGCGTTAGCTGGTCGCTCATGCTGATCCTTTCGGATACGAGGAAAAAGCTTGCGTGCTCAATCATCTTAGCAGGAGAAACTTGAGCGATCAATGTTATAGCGGTCAACTAATCGATCGATTGCGACCGCCCGCACGGGTCGCAGACAGCGCGCCTAGGAGTCGGTCGAGCAGGTGTCGTCAGCCGAGTCGACGTGCGGAAGCCGGCCGAGCAGGGCGGCGAGCTGAGCGAGCTCGTCGTCGTCGTAGTGCGCGCCCATGAGCTCTCGGATCTGTCTCGTGTGCGTCTTGTCGGCCTCGCGCAGCTTGTTCCGGCCGGCTCGCGTGAGCACGGCGTAGCTCACGCGGCGGTCGGTTGGTGACTCCTCGCGGTCCACGAAGCCGTTGCGCTCGAGCCCGTCGAGAAGCCTCGTCACCCCGCCGGCCGTGAGGAGGAGGCTGTTGGCCAGGTCCACGCGGCGCATTCGCGACTCCGGAGCCCTCGCGAGCAGCAGCAGCGCCTCGTACTCGTTGAGGGTGAGGTCGTGATCGCAGTTCAGCTGAGTGCTGAGCTGGCGCGTCACGGCGAAGTTGGCGCGCACGAGGCGCACGAACGCCTGGATTGCCGGCGAGGTCTGTGGGTCTGTAGCTGGGCGTGCGCTCATCGGGATTACTTGCGCCCTCAAGTATACGTCCGCCGGCTCGGCCTGGCGGAGGCCTGGTACGCGACTGCGCTCGCCCAGTTCCGCCAGCTTCGACCCTCACGGGCAGCGGGACGGGTAGGGCACACGACCGCGGCGGACGCGCGAACTTGCCGGGAGCGCCGGCACGCGAGGACGAGCCGGCAAGCTTCGCGACGGCTACGGCTTGACGTCAGGCGGCGTCGAGTCCTGACCCTCGCTGAAGCGGCGCTGCTCGTGCTTCTCGGGATCGTCCTCGCCCAGCTCCTCCTCGCCCTCGCTGAAGCGGCCGTGGTGCTGCTTCTCGGGGTCGCCCTCGGGCAACTCCTCTTCCCCGGTGCTGAAGCGTCCTGTGTGCTCGTCCTCGGGAAACTCCTCGGGCGAGTCCTCGCCCTTGGCGAAGTCCGGATCGCGCTCGGGACTCTCGGGATGCTCGGCAGGATCATGCGTCATTCGACTGACCTCCTCTCGAGCCGGGCGGCGGGCGCGCCGGCTGAGCTTGCGTTACCCGTGCAACGCCACTCTACGCCGCCTGTAACAGGGCGCACACAGAGGGGTATCACCGCCGGTGCAGCTGTTCCGCCGCAAACGTTCGCTGAAGCAACGCGCGCTCAAGCGCGGGCGTGCGTTGCGGAAGGCCGCCCCGCAGCTCGACATCCCGTGGGCCCGCTCGTGGATGGCGGGTGCGATACGCGAGAACTTCCTGCGCTTCGTGCTGCGTCCGACGATGGACCTCTACACGCGGCGGCGCTCGACGGGGAACGACACCCTGTCGCGCATCAAGGGCCCGGTGATCCTGGTCGCGAACCACGCGAGCCACCTCGACACGCCGGTGATCCTGGCCGCGCTGCCGCGGCGCTTTCGCAAGCGCACGGCCGTCGCCGCGGCGGCCGATTACTTCTACCGCAACCGCCTCGTCGCGGCGGCGGTCTCGTTGATCTTCAACACCGTCCCGCTCGACCGCGACGGCGGCGGGCTCGGCAAGCAGGCGACCGAGCACGTCGACAAGCTCCTCGACCAGGGCTGGAACCTGCTGCTCTATCCGGAGGGCACGCGCTCGCGCAGCGGCGACCTCGGCCGTGTGAAGCGCGGCGCCGCGGTGCTGGCGGAGCGGCACAAGCTGCCAGTGGTCCCGATCCGCGTGAGCGGCACCAGCGAGGCGATGCCGCCCGGGCGCTTCTGGCCCAAGCGGCTGCACGGGAAGATCATGTCGAAGCGCCACAAGGTCGAGGTCTGCTTCGGCGAGCCGATCACGCCGAGCAAGGATTCGGCCGCCGTGATCGACCGCGTGCAGACCTTCTTCGACGCAAACGGCGAGGGCGACGGCCGCTTCACTCGGATCCGCGAGAAGGTCGCGGACCGCTACTAGCTACCTAGTCGTCGTCTTCGTCGATCCAGTCGGTCGCCCGCTGGACCGCCTTGCGCCACTTGCGGTATCCCTTCTCGCGCAGCTGCGGGTCCATGTCGGGGCTCCACTCGGCGGCCTTGTGCCAGTTCGCGCGCAGGCTCTCGATGTCGGGCCAGAAGCCCTGGGCGAGGCCGGCGGCGTAGGCCGCCCCGAGTGACACCGTCTCGGCCACGATCGGGCGTACGACGGGCACGTCGAGCACGTCGGCGAGGAACTGCATGAGCAGGTTGTTGGCGGTCATTCCGCCGTCGACACGCAGCGCGCCGAGCGCCACCCCGTAGTCGGTGTTCATCGAGTCGACGACCTCGCGCGTCTGCCAAGCGGTGGCCTCGAGCACCGCGCGCGCCAGGTGGCCCTTCTGGATGTAACCGGTCAGCCCGGCGATCACGCCGCGGGCGTCGCTTCGCCAGTGCGGCGCGAACAGGCCCGAGAAGGCCGGCACGAAGTAGCAGCCGCCGTTGTCGTCGACGGTGCGCGCGAGCGTCTCGATCTCGGGCGCGCTCCCGATCAGCCCGAGGTTGTCCCGGAACCACTGCACGAGGGCGCCGGTCACGGCCATCGATCCCTCGAGCGCGTAGGTGGCCGGCTCGCCGGCGAGCTTGTAGCCGACCGTCGTCAGCAGTCCGTTCTGAGAGCGCACCGGCCGCTCGCCCGTGTTCAGGAGCATGAAGCTGCCCGTGCCGTAGGTGCACTTGGCGTCCCCGGGCGAGAAGCAGGTCTGGCCGACGAGGGCGGCGTGCTGGTCGCCGAGGGCGGATGCGACCGGCACCCCCGCCAGCGGCTCGCCGGCCTCGCCGTAGGTCTCCGCTGACGAGCGGATCTCCGGCAGCATCGCGCGCGGGACGCCCATCGCGTCGAGCAGCTCGTCGTCCCAGTCGGCTTGGTCGAGGCTCATCAGCATCGTCCGGCTCGCGTTGGTCACGTCGGTCACATGCCGGCCGGTGAGCTTCCAGATCAGCCAGCTGTCCATCGTCCCGAACAGCACCTGACCGGCCTCGGCGCGCTCCTCGAGGCCGGGGATGCGGTCGAGGAGCCAGCGGATCTTCGGTCCCGAGAAGTAGGTGGCGAGCGGGAGGCCGCAGCGGTCCTGGAAGCGCTGCTGGCCGCCGTCGCCGGCCAGCTCGCGGCAGAGGTGGTCGGTGCGCGTGTCCTGCCAGGTGATCGCATTGCTGACCGGCTCGCCGGTGTCGCGGTTCCAGAGCACCGTCGTCTCGCGCTGGTTCGCGATGCCGAGCGCCACGAGGTCTTCCACGCGCAGGTTGGCGCCGTCGAGCGACTCGCGCACGACCGTGAGCACGTTCTCCCAGATCTCCTTGGGATCGTGCTCGACCCAGCCGGGGCGCGGGTAGACAGGGCGGTGCTCTTTCTGCGCCACCGAAACGATGCGGGCCGACTCGTCGAAGACGAGACAGCGTGAGGACGCGGTGCCCTGATCGATCGAGGCGACGTATTTGCTCATGCCGGTGGAGCTACCACGGGATCGCGCCGAGCTCGCGTGAGACGGCACGCGCCGCCTCGCGGACGTAGGCGACGAGCTCGTCGCGAGCGCCGCCATCCTCGCAGATCCGCTCGGGTGCTCCGGAGATCCCGATGGCCCCGACCGTCAGGCCGCGCCGGTCCTCGATCGGCGCCGCCACCGAGACGATCCCGTCGACCAGCTCCTCGCGGTCGATCGCCCAGCCGCGCTCGCGCACGTCCTGGAGCTCGCGCCGGAGCCGGTAGAGGTCGGTGATGGTCGAGGTCGTGCACGCCCGCAGCCCGCCCGGGGCGAGCTCGGCCGCAAGGTACTGATGGTGGGCGAGGAGCGCCTTCCCGAGCGCGGTCGCATGCGCCGGCAGCAGCGCCCCCACCTCGAGCGCCTGGTGGCTGTCGTCGGGACGGAAGACGTGATGGACGACGAGCACCTGGTTCTCGTGGAGGGTCCCGATGCGGACGCTCTCCTCGCTGCGCGCGGCGAGGGCGTCCGACCAGTTGAGTGCGCGAGTGCGCAGCTCGTTGCCGTCGAGGTAGCTCGAGCCCATGTGCAGCAGGGCGGCGCCGAGCTTGTACTTACCGGAGTCCGAGTCCTGCTCGACGAAGCCCACGCGCTGCAGCGTGCGCAAGATCCCGTGCACGGTGCCCTTCGGCAGCTCGAGCTCGCCCGACAGCTCTGCCACGCCCATCCGATGGCTGCGGCCGGACAGCAGCCGTAGGATGGCGGCGGCGCGCTCGATCGATTGGATGTGGCCGGGCATGAGGGTGGAGGCTCAGTTTGTGAACTGGGTTTGACATTGTCAAACGCGCTCGGATAGTGTCGCGGCGCCAGCTTTGTCCGAGAGAGGAGGAGCTCTTGAGCATCTTCGGCGCTGAGACGATCGGGACCGCGCTCCTGATCCTGTTCGGCGATGGTGTGGTGGCCGCGGTGCTTCTGAACAAGTCAAAGGTTCAGAACGCCGACTGGGTCGTGATCGCGCTCGGCTGGGGCTTCGCGGTCATGGTGGGCGTCTACGCCGTCGGCCAGTTCAGTGGGGCTCATCTGAACCCTGCCGTCACGATCGGCCTGTGGATTGCGGGCGTCACGGATGGCAGCGACGTGCCCGAGTACCTCGCGGGCGAGTTCCTGGGGGCGGCCATCGGGGCATTTCTCGTGTTCCTGGCCTACTACCAGCATTTCGGAGCAACCGAGGATCCAGGCCTCAAGCTTGCGGTCTTCTCGACCGGCCCGGCGATCCGCAACTACGGCTGGAACACCGTGACCGAGGTCATCGGCACGTTCGCGCTCGTGTTCGGCGTCCTGGCGATCGTCGACAACGCGGCTCCAGGCGAGTCTGGATTGACCCCGCTCCTGGTGGCGTTCTTGGTGGCCGCAATCGGTCTGTCCCTCGGCGGGCCGACCGGATACGCGATCAACCCGGCCCGCGACCTGAGCCCGAGAATCATGCACGCGATCCTGCCGATCCCGGGGAAGGGCAGCTCCGACTGGAGCTACTCCTGGGTACCGGTCATCGCTCCGCTGATGGGCGGCGCGCTCGGCGGGTTCGCCTTCTGGTGGTGGTGGCCCTAGGCCTCGAACGCCCTGGAGGCGACTATGAAGAAGCTGATCAATGCGCCGGACGCGGTCCTGCAGGACTCGCTTCGGGGGGTGGAGGCGGCCCATGGCGACCGCCTCCGCGTGAACTACGACCCGCCCTATGTGGTCCGGGCCGACGCTCCCGTTCAGGGAAAGGTCGGCCTGGTGTCGGGCGGCGGCTCGGGACACGAGCCGATGCACGGTGGATTCGTGGGCCCCGGGATGCTGGACGCGGCCTGCCCGGGCGAGGTTTTCACCTCGCCCACGCCGGACCAGATGCAGGCAGCGACCGAGGCCGTCGACGGCGGCGCGGGCGTGGTCCACATCGTGAAGAACTACACCGGTGACGTCATGAACTTCGACATGGCGGCTGACCTCGCCAAGACCGAAGGGACCGAGGTCGAGTCGGTGCTCACGAACGATGACGTCGCGGTCGAGGACTCCCTGTACACGGCCGGAAGGCGTGGAGTGGGGGTCACGGTCCTCGTCGAGAAGATCTGCGGAGGGGCGGCGGAGGATGGCCGCCCGCTCGCGGACGTGGCCGAGCTGGGACGGCGGGTCAACGCCAATGGCCGCTCGATGGGCATGGCGCTCACGCCGTGCATCACACCGGGCTCCGGCGAGCCCAGCTTCGAGCTGGGCGAGAACGAGGTCGAGATCGGGATCGGCATCCACGGCGAGCCCGGGCGCTTCCGCGAGGAGATCGGGCCGGCGTCGCAGATCGCGGAGCGGCTCGTGACTCCCATCGTGGAGGACCTGCCCTTCTCGTCCGGGGACCGAGTGCTGGCCTTCGTCAACGGGATGGGCGGCACCCCGCTGATCGAGCTGTACGTGATGTACGCCGAGGTGGCGAAGCTCCTCGAGGGCCACGGCCTTCAGATCGAGCGGAACCTCGTCGGCAACTACATCACCTCGCTCGAGATGCAGGGCTGCTCGATCACGTTGGTCAAGCTCGACGACGAGATGGTCCGCTACTGGGATGCACCGGTAGACACACCGGCCCTGCGTTGGGGCTAGTCCGGGACGAGAGTGCCGGTCACGCGCGACACGGTCATGGACTGGATGCGCCGCTTCGCCGGCGAGATGGACGAGCACCGACAGGAGCTCGTCCGTCTCGACACGGCGATCGGCGACGCCGACCATGGGACGAACATGGACCGCGGGATGCGCAAGGCGCTCGAGAAGCTCGACGGCGCCGAGCAGGCGGACCCCGGGGCCGTGCTCAAAACGGCGGCCATGGCCCTGATATCCAGTGTCGGCGGCGCCGCGGGGCCCCTCTACGGGACGCTCTTCCTGCAGATGGGCGGGGCGATGGCCGGCCAGGAGGAGGTTGACCTGGCCGGCTATGTCGCCGCCTGGCAGAAGGGACTCGAGGGGGTGAAGGCCCGCGGCAAGGCCGAGCCGGGGGACAAGACGATGGTCGACGTTCTCACTCCGGCGCAGGCGGCCATGGAGCAGGCCGATGACCTCGACGGGGCCCTGCGGGCCGCCGTGGAGGCGGCCGAGGCCGGAGTGAAGGACACGATTCCGCTGGTCGCGCGCAAAGGCCGCGCGAGCTATCTGGGGGAGCGCAGCAAGGACCATCAGGATCCGGGCGCCACCTCGACTTACTACCTGTACCGGAGCGCCGCCGAGGCGCTCGCTGACACAGGCTGAAAGGAGCACCTATGGCGCAGTACGCGGCAGCGCTCGATCAGGGCACAACGAGCACCCGTTGCATGATCTTCGACCACGGCGGCAACGTGGCCGCGGTCGAGCAGCTGGAGCACGAGCAGATCTATCCGAAGCCGGGCTGGGTCGAGCACGACCCGGGCGAGATCTCGCAGCGCACCCGTCAGGTGATGGACGGCGCGCTCGGGAAGGTGGGCGGGAACGCCGATGACATCGCTGCGCTCGGGGTCACGAACCAGCGCGAGACGACGGTCGTGTGGGACCGCAACACGGGCGAGCCCGTGTACAACGCGATCGTCTGGCAGGACACGCGGACGGACAAGATCTGCGACGAGCTGTCGGCGGACGAAGGCCAGGACCGCTTCCGTCTGAAGACCGGCCTGCCGATCGCCACCTACTTCTCGGGCCCGAAGATCCGCTGGATCCTCGAGAACGTTGACGGCGCGCGCGACCGGGCCGATGCCGGCGACCTCATCTTCGGCAACACCGACACCTGGTCCATCTGGAACCTCACCGGCGGCACCGACGGCGGCCTTCACATCACCGACCCGAGCAACGCCAGCCGGACCATGCTGATGAACCTCGCGACGCTCGACTGGGACGACGAGCTGCTCGACGCCATCGGCGTGCCGCGCTCGATGCTGCCGGAGATCCGTCCCTCGAGCGGTGAGTACGGCGAGGTCAAGGGCGGCGCCTTCGCGGGCATCCAGGTGGCCGGCGACCTCGGCGACCAGCAGGCCGCCACGTTCGGCCAGACCTGCTTCTCGGTCGGCGAGGCTAAGAACACCTACGGCACGGGCAACTTCCTGCTGCTCAACACGGGCACGGAGGCGGTCCAGTCGAAGAACGGGCTGATCACGACGGTGGGCTACAAGATCGGCGACGACGACGCGGTCTACTGCCTCGAGGGCTCGATCGCGATCACGGGGGCGCTCGTGCAGTGGCTGCGCGACAACCTCAAGCTCATCCGCTCGTCGAGCGAGGTCGAGGACCTGGCCAAGAGCGTCGAGGACAACGGCGGCGCGTACATCGTGCCCGCGTTCTCGGGGCTGTTCGCGCCGTACTGGAAGTCGGACGCCCGCGGCGTGATTGCCGGCCTGACCCGCTATGTCAACGGCGGTCACCTCGCGCGCGCGGCGCTCGAGGCCACGGCTTTCCAGAGCCGCGAGGTCGCGGACGCGATGAACGCGGACTCGGGCGTCGCGCTCGAGTCGCTGAAGGTCGACGGCGGCATGGTCGTCAACGAGACGCTCATGCAGTTCCAGGCCGACATCCTCGGCGTGCCGGTGATCCGGCCGAAGGTCGCGGAAACGACCTCGCTCGGCGCCGCCTACGCGGCCGGCCTCGCCACCGGCTTCTGGAGCGACCAGGAGAGCCTCCGCGAGAACTGGGTCGAGGACAAGCGCTGGGAGCCGCAGATGGACGCGGCCGCGCGCGACGAGGCCTACCGCTTCTGGAAGAAGGCCGTGACGAGGACGTTCGACTGGGAAGAGTAATGAGGAGTCCCGGGCCGGGCGCTCTCGCCGCTCGGCCCGGGCGCCTCTACAAGTAGGCTGAAGGGCAGTGGCTGCGCTCGATACGGATGTGCTCGTGATCGGCGGCGGCGCGACGGGCGCAGGAGTGGCCTGGGACGCCGCGCTGCGCGGCCTGCGGGTGGTGCTCGCCGACCGGCTCGACCTCGCCGAGGGCACGAGCGGGCGCTTCCATGGGCTGCTCCACTCGGGCGGGCGCTACGTGGTCAAGGACCCGAAGGCGGCCGAGGAGTGCATCGTCGAGAACCGCGTGCTGCGCCAGATCGTCCCCGACTGCATCGAGGACACGGGCGGCATGTTCGTGACGACGCCCTGGGACGACCCCGCCTACGCCGACCGCTTCGCCGCTGGCTGCCGGGCCACGGACGTCGACTGCGAGGAGATCGAGCCGCGGGCCGCACTCGACTCCGAGCCGCGCCTGCACCCCAGGATCGCGCGCGCGTTCAAGGTGCCCGACGCGGCGATTGACGCCTGGAAGACGGTGTGGGCGCTCGCCCGCGGGGCGAAGCAGCACGGCAACGCGCAGATCCTGCCGTACCACGCGGCCGTCGCGATCCAGCGGGCCGGTGACGAGGTCACCGGGGCGCTGTTGCGCGACGTCCGCAACGGCGACGAGGTTGAGGTCAAGGCGCGCGTGACGGTCAACGCGTCCGGTGCCTGGGCGGGCAAGATCGCCGACCTGGCGGGCATCGAGGGCGTCCGCATCCACCCGGGCCGCGGAATCATGATCGCCATGAACCACCGGCTCGTGAACACGGTGATCAACCGTTGCCAGATCCCCACCGACGGCGACATCATCGTTCCGATCCGCACCGTCTGCGTGATCGGCACGACCGACGTCGAGACGCCCGACCCGGACGATCAGACGGTCGCCCAGAACGAGGTCGACGCGATGCTGGCCGACGGCGAGAAGCTCGTTCCGGGCTTCCGTGCGGCGCGCGCCCTGCGCGTGTGGACGGGGGTGCGGCCGCTCTTCCAGGACACCAAGGAGGACGTCGGCTCGACGCGCGACGTCACGCGCGCGCACACGCTGCTCGACCACGCCGAGCGCGACAGCGTCGGCCGCTTCGTGACGATCACGGGCGGCAAGTTCACGACCTTCCGGCTGATGGCGGAGGAGACCGTCGACGCGGTCTGCCGCCAGCTCGGCGAACAGCGGCCCTGCCTGACCGCCACGACGCTGCTGCCGGGATCGGAGCAGGGCGAGGAGTACGAGCTCTCCGAGCGGCTCGAGCGGCGCGAGGCGACGCTGCTCTCCGACCAGCTGGTGTGCGAGTGCGAGCTCGTCCCGCGCAGCAGGGTCGAGGAGTCGATGAACCGGCGCGGCACAGCGAATCTGAACGACATCCGCCGCGTCCTGCGGCTCGGGATGGGGCCATGCCAGGGCGGCTTCTGCACCTACAGGGCGGCGGGGATACTGCACAACCTCGACGGGATGTCGACCGAAGATGCGAACGGCGCGCTGGTCGCCTTCCTGGAAGAGCGCTGGAAGGGGGCCTGGCCGATCCTCCACGGTGACCAGCTGCGCCAGGCGCGGCTCGACGACTGGATCTACCAGGGCATGTTCGACGTTGCCCACCTACCGCAATGAGCGACTTCCGCTACGACATCGCGGTCGTGGGCGCCGGCGTCGCCGGTCTCTGCGCCGCCGTGCGCCTGGCCGAGGGCGGCGCGAGCGTCTGCGTGCTCGCCCACGGCGTCGGCTCCACGCATCTCGCACCGGGCGTGGTCGACGTGCTCGGCTATACGCCCGAGCGCGTGGAGGAGCCGGCGCGGGCGCTGCCGGCGTTCGTGGAGGCGCACCCCGGCCATCCCTACGCGCTGCTCGGCGTCGACGCGATCAACCCCGCGCTCGAGTGGTTCGCCGAGCACATGGCCGGCGGCGCCCAGCCGGGCTACTCGTACGTCGGCGGGCTCGAGCGCAATGTGCTGCTGCCCACCGCGTTGGGCGTGGCGCGGCCGTCCGCGCTCGTGCCGCAGACGATGGCCCGCGGCGCACTCGACGGCGGGGCGCCGCTCTGCATCGTCGGCGTGCCGCGGCTGCGTGACCTGCACGCATCGCTCTGCGCCGCCAACCTGAGCTCGGCTCGGCATCGAGTCGCGCTCGGTCGAGCTCGACATAGGCCAGGGGCGCGCCGAGGTGAACGCGCTCGGGCTCGCGCGCGCAGCTCGACGATCCGTCCTACCGGAACGTAGTGGCAGGCCGGCTCGGCCCGCTCCTCCGCGACGGCGAGCGTGTCGGCATGCCCGCGATCCTCGGGCTGCGCGATCCGCATGGGGTGTGGTCGGACCTCGAGGAGCGGCTCGGGCACGAGCTGTTCGAGATCCCCACGCTGCCGCCATCGGCTCCCGGCATCCGCGTCTACAACGCCCTGACCGCCGCCCTGCGGGCCGCCGGAGGGCGGCTTGTGCTCGGCGCCAAGGTCGTCGGCTCGGAGCGCGACGGCGCGCGCGTCACGACGCTGCACACCCACGCCGGCGGCCGCGACACCGTCTACGCGGCCGAGCGCGTCGTGCTCGCGAGCGGCGGCTTCGCCTCGGGCGGCCTCGAGCTCGACTCCGACTGGCAGACGCACGAGCGCGCCCTCGGGCTGCCGCTGCGCGGCCTTCCCGGTCCCGGCGAGCCGCGCTTCCGCCCCGACTACTTCGGCGAGCAGCCGATGGCGAAGGTGGGGGTCGCCGTGGACGCGGAGCAGCGCGCCGAGGGCACCGACAACGTGCTGGTGGCCGGCGCGGCGCTGCCCGGCGCCGAGCCCTGGCGCGAGGGCTCGGGCGAGGGCATCGCGATCACGAGCGCCCACCGCGCCGCCGGGCTCGTGCTCGCCCAGGCGGGACAGGCGGCAGCGGCGTGACCGACCTCGTCGACAGCCTGCTCGAGCGTGAGTCCCTCCGCGACTCGCTCGACCACTGCGTCAAGTGCACGATCTGCGAGACGGCCTGCCCGGTGTCGAACGTCACGCCGCTCTTCCCCGGGCCGAAGTACGCAGGCCCGCAGGCGGAGCGCTTCCGTGTGCACGACGAGCCCCCCGCCGAATCGTCGGTCGACTACTGCTCTGGCTGCGGGATCTGCACGCAGGTCTGCCCGCAGGGGGTGAAGATCGCGCAGATCAACTCCCGGGCCCGGGCCAAGGTCAAGGCCGACAAGGGCATCAAGCTGCGCGACCGGCTGATCGGCCGGCCTACGCTGATCGGCCGACTCGGGCTGCCGGCCGCGCCGGTCGCGAACGCGTCGCTGCGCGCCAAGCCGCTGCGCGTGCTGCTCGAGAAGGTGCTCGGCATCCACCGCGACGCCGCGCTCCCGGGCTTCGCGCGGCACCGCTTCAGCTCCTGGGCCAAGCGCCACCAGAGCCCTCCGGCTCCGCGCAAGGCCGTCTACTTCCACGGCTGCGGGACCCAGTACTACGAGCCCGACGCCGGCCGCATGACCGTCGCCCTGCTCGAGCACAACGGCTTCCACGTCGAGGTCCCCAAACAGGACTGCTGTGGCCTGCCCTTGCAGTCGAACGGGCTCTTCGACGACGCCCGCGGCTACGTGCTGCGGCTCGCACGCGCGCTCGCGCCGCACGCCCGCGACGGCGGGATCATCGTCGGCAACGCCACCAGCTGCACGCTGATGCTGAAGCGCGAGGCGCGTGAGATCCTCGGGCTCGAGGACGACCCCGACCTGAAGCTCGTCAGCGAGCGCACCTACGACATCTGCGAGCTGCTGCTCGAGCTGCACCACGACGGCAAGCTGAAGACGGACTTCAGCCCCGTGAACGAGGTCGTGGCCTACCACGCTCCCTGCCAGCAGCAGGGCCACTTCATGGGCAAGCCGGCCGTGGAGCTGCTCGGGCTCGTGCCCGGGCTCGAGCTGCGCGAGCTCGACGCGCGCTGCTGCGGGATCGCCGGCACGTACGGCATCAAGGTCGAGAAGTACGACATCGCCATGAAGGTCGGCGCCGACCTCTTCGGCCAGATCGGCGCCTCCGGAGCCGGGCTCGTGGCCTGCGACAGCGAGACCTGTCGCTGGCAGATCGAGCATGCCACGGACCACCACTCGGTGCACCCGCTGGAGCTGCTCCACCGCGCCTACGGGCTGTAGATGGTCGGCCTAGTCGTCGTCTCGCACAGCACTTCGCTGGCCGACGGCGTCGTGGAGCTGGCGCGCGAGATGGGGGGAGAGGACGTGCGCATCGAGGCGGCCGGCGGCCTCGACGACGGCAGCGTCGGCACCGACGCGGCCCGCGTCGTCGCGGCGATCGAGCGCGCGATGTCCGACGACGGCGTGCTCGTGCTGATGGACCTCGGCAGCGCGCTGATGAGCGCCGAGATGGCGACCGAGATGCTCGCCGACGGCGGCCGCGTGCTGCTCAGCGAGGCCCCGCTCGTGGAGGGCGCCGTGGCCGCGGCGGCGGCGGCGCGCGGCGGCAGCTCGCTCGAGGAGGTGGCAAGGGAGGCTCGCGGGGCGCTCGCCATGAAGAGCTCGCAGCTCGGTGTCGAGGAGGCGCCGCCGGAGGAGGAGCCCGCGCCCGCCGCGGCCGATGCCGAGGCCCGCATCCCGGTGCTCAACGAGATCGGCCTGCACGCGCGTCCGGCGGCGCTCGTGGTCGAGCTCGCCTCGCGCTACGAGTCGGACCTGCGCCTGGCCAAGGCGGCCGGCGGCGCGCCCGTCAGCGCACGCAGCCTGACCGGCCTGATGACGCTCGGCGCCCGCCTCGGCGACGAGCTGCTCGCCACAGCCTCGGGCCCGGACGCCCGCGAGGCACTCGACGCGCTCGAGGAGCTGGCGCGCGGCGGCTTCGGGGAGGGGGTCGTGGCAGGAGACGGCGGGCGTTCGCCCGAGCCGGCTCCGGCGGAGAAGGAGGACGAGGCTCTACGCGAGGCCTCCGAGCCCGAGCCGGGAGCCGTTCTCGAGGGGATCGCCGCTTCGCCCGGCGTGACGGTGGCGGCCGCCCGCCACCTCGGCGCGACCCCGGCCGAGCCGCCGGAGCGCGAGGCCGAGGGCCCCGAGTCGGAGCGCCGGCGGCTCGACGAGGGCAGGGAGTCGGCGCGCACCGCCATCGAGGCCGACCGCGAGCGCGTCGCCGCGCGCGGCGCGGTGGCCGAGGCAGAGATATTCGCCGCGCACCTGGCGCTGCTCGACGACGAGGCGCTGCTCGAGCCCGCGCTCTCCGCGATCGACGCGGGGGCCACGGCCGAGGGGGCCTGGCTCGACGCCGCCGCGGCCGTGGCCGACACCTACCGCGGCCTCGACGCCCCGCTCTTGCGCGAGCGCGCTGCGGACGTGACCGACGTCGGCCGGCGAGTCGCCGCCGCCATCACGGGCGCTGGCGGCGACTCGGGCCCGCTCGAGGAGGGAATCGTCGTCGCGGACGAGCTCACCCCGGCCGCGGCCGCCGCGCTCGACCCGGCGCTCGTCCGCGGAGTGGCCACTGCGCGTGGGACGCCGACGGCCCACGCGGCGATCCTCGCGCGCGCGCTCGGGCTGCCGGCGGTGGTGGGCCTCGGGGCTCGCGTGCTCGCCGTCCCGGAGGGAGCCGCGCTGCTCCTCGACGGCGACGCGGGATCGGTCCAGGTCTCGCCCCCGGACGAGGTGCTCGCTGCCGCCGTGGAACGCGCCGCGCGTGCGACGGAGCGGCGCGCGGCCGCGCGTGAGCACGCCCGCGAGCCGGCGCGAACACGCGACGGAGCCGTGATCGAGGTGGCGGCGAACGTCGACGACCCGGCGGCGGCCGCGGCGGCGGTCGAGCTGGGAGCGGAGGGCGTCGGGCTCCTGCGGACCGAGTTCATGTTCCTCGACCGGCCGGCCCTGCCGAGCGAGGACGAGCAGGCCGAGCTGCTCGGCGAGATCGCGCGGGCGCTCGACGGGCGCCCGCTGATCGTCCGGACGCTCGACGCCGGCGCGGACAAGCCGCTGCCGGCCGTTCCCATGGAGCCTGAGGCGAATCCCTTCCTCGGGGAGCGCGGGATCCGGCTCTCGCTGGCGCGCCCGGAGCTGTTCCTGACGCAGCTGAGGGCGATCCTGCGGGTGGCGGCGGAGCACCCGCTGAAGCTGATGTTCCCGATGGTCGCTACCGAGGCCGAGCTCGAGCAGGCGCTCGCGATGCTCGCGCGCGCACGCGAGGAGACCGGGGTGGACGCACCGGTCGAGACGGGCATCATGGTCGAGGTGCCGGCCGCGGCGCTCTTGTCCGAGCGCCTGGCACGCTCCGTAGACTTCTTCTCGATCGGCACCAACGACCTGACCCAGTACGTGATGGCCGCCGAGCGCGGAAACGAGCACGTGGCCCCGTTGCTGGCGGGGCCGCAGCCTGCGCTGCTGCGGCTCGTCCGCGAGACGGTCGCCGGAGCCGACGCCCACGGCCGCTGGGTGGGTGTCTGCGGCGAGCTCGCGGGCGACGCCCCCGCGGCCGTCCTCCTGGCCGGGCTCGGCGTCCGCGAGCTGAGCATGGCGCCGCCGCTCGTGCCCGAGGTGAAGGCTGCACTGCGCGGAATCAGACTGGCCGACGCGCGCGCGGCGGCCGAGCAGGCGCTTGCCGCCGGGGACGCCGACGAGGCGCGGCGGCTCGCCGCGGCGCTTCTGTGAGCAGGCCCGCCGACGGGACCGCGCCCGCCGTCGGCGCACGCCCCGCGCGGTCGCAGAGCGACGAGACGCGCACCCGGCTGCTCGTGATCGGGACCAGCCTGCGGATCCTGCTCACGCCGGTCGTGATGGCGCTCGTGCTGGCCGGCTCGGACACCGCCGCCGTGATCGTCTTCATCGCCGCCGCTGCCACCGACTGGTTCGACGGGCGGCTGGCGCGGCGCTGGGAGGTGACCACTCGGCTCGGATCGTTCCTCGATACGACCGCCGACAAGCTGCTCGTGACCGGCGTGCTCGTCGCGCTGGTGGCGGTCGACCGGGTCTCGCCCTGGCTCGCGATGGTGATCATCGGCCGCGAGCTCGTGCTGCTCGGGCTGCGGGCGGCGGTGGCGTCCGAGGGCAGGCATCTCGAGACGTCCCTGCTCGGCAAGTGGAAGGCGACCGTCCAATTCGTCGCCATCGCGCTCGCGATCGTGCGGCCCGACGTGCTCGTTGGCGGCGAGTACCTCGACGAGTGGGCCATGCTCGCGGCCGCGCTCGTGACCGCCTGGTCCGGGGTCGACTACCTGCTCCGCTTCGCCGCCGTGCTGCGCTCCGATCCGTGAGCCGCGTCTTCGTCACCGGCGGCAGCGGGTTGGTCGGCGGTGCCCTCGTCGACGTGCTGCGCGACCGCGGCGACGAGGTGGTCGCCCTGGCGCGCTCGGACAAGGCGCGGGACGCGCTCGAGCGCCGCGGTGCAGTGGTCGTCCGCGGGGACATCCTCGATGCCGACGTCCTCGCGCGCGGCATGGAGGGCTGCGCCACGCTCTTCCACGTCGCCGGCCAGAACTCGCTCTGCGTGGAGGACCCGTCCTCGATGCTGCGCGCCAACATCGAGGGCCCCGCGGTCGCGATCCGCGCCGCCGCGCGGGCGGGCGTCGGGCGCATCGTGCACACCTCGTCCGCCGCCACGATCGGCGAGCCGGAGGGCGCCGTCGGGCGTGAGGACACCCCGCACCGGGGCTGGTTCCTCTCGACCTACGAGCGCTCGAAGACGGAGGGCGAGCGGGTCGCGCTCGAGACCGGGCGCCAGGAGGGCGTTGACGTGGTCTCCGTCAACCCCTGCTCGGTCCAGGGCCCAGGCCGCGCCGGCGGCACGGCTCGTTTCCTGCTCGCCTTCCTCGACGGCCGCCTGAAGCTGTTCGTCGACACGCACGTGAGCCTCGTCGACATCAAGGACTGCACCGCCGGGCACGTGCTCGCCGCGGAGCGCGGCACGCCCGGCGAGCGCTACCTCCTGAGCGGCGTGACGCTCACGATCTCCGAGGCCTTCGCGCTCGCCGCGGACGTTGCGGGCGTCGAGCGGCGCCCGCGGCTCGTGCCGCGACGCGCCGCCACGATCGCCGGCTCCGTCGTCGAGCGCGCCTTCCGGCTCGTGCGCCGCCGCCCTCCGGTCTGCCGCGAGATGGTGCGGACCCTGATCCACGGCCACAGATACGACGGCTCCCGGGCGGAGCGCGAGCTCGGCCTGCGCTACACCGATCCGCGCGACACCATCCGCCGGACGGTGGCGTGGGCGCGTGACGCCGGCCTGCTGCGGAACGTGTGACGGGCGCGGCTCGTCCCGACGAGCCCGTACGTCTCGCGGAGCTGATCGCCGCGCTCTCGCTGGCGACCGACCTCGGGCTCGGCCGCCCGCTCGAGCACGAGCTCGGGGTCTGCCTGGCCGCGCTCGAGCTGGCCGACCGGCTGGGTTGCCCGCCCGAGGAGTGCTCCGAGGTCTACTACGTCGCTCTCCTCGCCCATGTCGGCTGCACGGGGGCGGCGCCGTACTTCGCCAGCTGGGTCGGGGGAGACGAGATCCACTTCCTTCAGGGCATGCGCGAGCTCGGCCTGGCATCCGACTCCTCGGAGGATCTGAGCCACCTGGTCCGGCGGCTCGCGGATGACCGGCCCGTCCCCGAGCGCGCGCGCCTGCTCGCCCGGATGCTGGCCGGCGGCGAGCGGCAGGTGACGCTGATGGCGGCAAACCTCTGCGAGGGCGCGAGCCTGCTCGCCCGGCGGCTCCATATGCCCGCGGCCGTCGCCGCTGCACTTGGGCAGCTCATGGAGCGCTGGGACGGCAAGGGGCTGCCGGGGGCGGTGCAGGGTGAGGAGCTCTCGAGGCCGGTGCGCATCGTGACCGTCGCCCACGACGCGGTGGCGATCGCCGGCGCTCGCGACCCGGACGCGGCCCTCGCCGCGCTCGCGCGGCGGCGCGGGCGTGGCTACGACCCCGCGGTCGTCGACGCCGCGCTCGCCGAGCCGGACGGGGTGCTGCGCGCGGCGCAGGCCCCGGACGCCTGGGAGCGGGTGATCGACGCGGAGCCGCGGCCGGCCGCGACGATCTCGTCCGCGGGCACGCAGTCGGTCGTCCGCGCTTTCGGCGAGTTCGCCGACGTCAAGGTCTCCTTCCTGCATGGCCACTCGGCGCGGGTGGCGGGACTCGCGGCGAGCGCGGCCGAGGCGCTCGGCTGCCCCGCACCCGAGGTCGCGGAGATCCGCAGCGCCGGCTTCGTGCACGACCTCGGCCGGGTCGCGGTGCCGAACGGGATCTGGGACAAGCCCGGACCGCTCAGCACGGCCGAGTACGAGCGCGTCCGCCTCCACCCCTACTACACCGAGCGCGTCCTCGAGCGTTCGGGGGTGCTGGCGCCGCTCGCACGGCTGGCGGGCTCCCACCACGAGCGCCAGGACGGCTCCGGCTACCACCGCGGCGCCGGTGCGGCGCAGCTCGGCACCGCGGCGCGGCTCTTGGCCGCCGCCGACGTCTACGACGCGATGACGCACGAGCGCCCCTACCGGAACGCGCTCGGCGAGCAGGACGCGCGCGCAGAGCTCGGCGCGATGGTCGAGGCCCGGAGGCTCGACAAGAGAGCCGTGGACGCCGTGCTGGAAGCAGCCGGCGGGACGTCGCTCGAGATCCGCGAGGAGTACCCGGCCGGTCTCAGCGAGCGCGAGGTCGAGGTGCTGCGGCTCGTCGCGCAGGGCAGGACGACCAGGGAGATCGCAGAGGCGCTCGTGATCACCGAGAAGACCGCCGGCCACCACGTGGAGCACATCTACGCGAAGACGGGCGTCTCGACCCGGGTCGGCGCGGCCCTTTTCGCGATGAAGCACGACCTCACGGGCTGAATCTCGAGATGGGGAGATCTCCCGATGGCGGCGCGCACGCCGAGGCGTAGCCTCGCGTGCATGACGCACACGGCCAATGGGATCCGCCTCCACCACGAGGAGCGCGGCGGCGGAGCGCCGATCCTCTGCATCCACGGCGCAGGCAGCTCGGCCGCGCTCTGGAGCGACGCGGCGGACCAGCTCGCGCGACTCGGTCGCGTGATCACGTACGACCGTCGTGGCTGCGGCCGCAGCGAGCGCCCCGAGCCGTACGAGCGCACGAGTGTCCGCGAGCACGCCGACGATGCAGCGGCGCTGCTGGACGCGCTCGAGGCCGCTCCCGCGGTCGTGATCGGCCGCAGCTACGGCGGGACGGTGGCCACCGACCTCGCCCTGCGCCACCCGGACAAGGTCCGGGCATTCGTCGTGCTCGAGGGCGACGCGACGCGCGAGCTCGCCCCGGCGACGGCCGAGTGGATCGACCTGCTGGCCGAGCACCTCGAGGCCGTGGCAAGGCGCGCCGGCGTCGGCGCGGTCCCGGAGGCCCTGCTCGACGGGGTGATGGGGGAGGGGACATGGCGCGCGCTGCCCGAGGAGCTGCGGAGGATCCTCGCTGAGAACGGGCCTGCGATCCTCGCCGAGCTGCGCGGCGAGTGGTGGCTCGATGCCGATGCCGCGACGCTCGCCGGCGTCGAGCAGCCCGCCCTGCTCGTCGCTGCCGCGGAGTCACGGCCCGAGTTACGCGACCCGACCGCGGCGCTCGCGGACGCTCTCCCGAGCAGCCGCACCGCCCTTGTCGATGGCGGCCACATGATCGACCCGGCGTCGCCGGTGGTGCTCGCCTTCGTGCGCGAGATGCTCGGCGGCGGCTAGCCGGTCCGCTCGACCAGCTCGCCGCCCCACTCCTCGGGGGCGACGTCGGCGAGCGTCTCCGAGAAGGTCCACTGGTGCCCGGCGGGATCCTCCGCCGTGTACTGGCGCTCGCCGTACTCGAAATCTGTCGGCTGCATCACTATGCGCGCGCTCTTTGCGTACGTCGCCGACGATCAGCGCGCCGTCGCCGAAGCGCAGCTGGGCGCGGTGGTTCTCGCCGATCCGGACGCGCTCGGCGAACCCGAACGCCGCCCCGAGCCCTCGACCGCCTCGCGCACGTCCGGGTAGATCAGGACCGGGATGACGGTGGAGTGCGGGATCGAGCGGTTGGGCTTCACGCCCGGCGACGATAGAACTCAGCGCGTGGGCGTGAGCACGAGCCGCCGCAAGAGCGACTTCGCGGGCGCGACGTCGCCGCCCTGGCGCATGATCTGGTAGCGGCGCATGCGCAGGTGGGAGACGATGGCCGCCGTGCGCTCGAACGGATTGGCCCTGACCGAGCCGGAACCGAGCGAGATCGCCGCGAGGCAGTTCCCGTCGAGCTCGGCGAGCATGACCTGGCCGGTGAGCGGGACGTCGCTGTCGATTTCGGCGAGGCGCTTGAGGGTGGGGGCGTCCTCGGGGGCCGCCATCCGGATTGTGAGCGAGTCGGTATGCATGGTCTGAAGGACGAAGGTAGGCGCGTTCCAATTCCCCGTCTGTGAGGGGTCTCACATGGGGGTGTCCATCGAGCCGACTCCCGTTCGTCTCCTACGCGACCATCACCACAGGAGGTAGCGATGAAGTACGTGCTCTTGATCCACCAGGGCGATGCGCCCACCCCGTACGACCAGGAGGCCTGGGGCCGGCTGTCCGAACAGGAGCAGCAGGAGGTCTCGAAGGCCTACATGGAGATCAACCAGATCCCCGGCGTGAGCCCCGGCATCCAGCTGGCGGCGCCGGACGCCGCAACGACCGTGCGCGTCGAGGACGGAAAGGCGCTGACAACGGATGGCCCCTTCGTGGCTGTCAAGGAGGCGCTCGGCGGCTGGCTCGTCTTCGAGGCCGACGACATCGACGCCGCGATCGAGCTGGCCTCGCGAGTGCCGGCGGCGCGAATGGGCGGCGGCGTCGAGATCCGCCCGGTGGTGGAGTGGTAGAGAGCCTCACGAACACCTTCCGGGAGGAATGGGGGCGAGTCCTCGCGACGCTGATCGGCTTCCTCGGCGACTTCGACATCGCCGAGGAAGCCACGCAGGAGGCGTTCGCCGCGGCCGCCGAGCGCTGGCCGCGCGACGGCACGCCGGACAATCCCCGCGCGTGGCTCGTGACGACCGCGCGCAACCGGGCGATCGACCGCATCCGCCGCAACCGCACGCTCGCCGATAAGACCCGCCTCCTCGACGTCCCGGAGCCGGTGGAGGACACCTTGGACGACACGGAGATCCCGGACGAGCGCCTCGAGCTCATCTTCACCTGCTGCCATCCGGCGCTGGCGCTCGAGGCGCAGGTCGCGCTGACCCTGCGGACGCTCGGCGGGCTCAGCACCGATGAGATCGCCCGCGCCTTCCTGGTCCCCGAGGCGACGATGGCCAAGCGGCTCGTCCGCGCGAAGGGGAGGATCAGGGCGGCCGGCATCCCGTTTCGCGTGCCGCCGGCGCACCTCCTTCCCGACCGGCTGGCGGCGGTGCTGGCCGTCGTGTACCTGATCTTCAACGAGGGCTACGGCGGCCGCGGCGATCTCGCCGCCGAGGCGATCCGGCTCGGGCGGGCGCTCGCCGAGCTGATGCCCGACGAGCCCGAGGTCGCGGCGCTGCTCGCGCTCATGCTCATGAACGACGCCCGCCGCGATGCGCGCTTCGCGGACGGGGCGATCGTGCTGCTCGAGGACCAGGATCGCTCGCTGTGGGACGGCGGCCAGATCGAGCAGGGACGCGCCGAGCTCGACCGCGCGATGGCCCTCGGCGGGCGCGGCCCGTACGTGTTACAGGCCGCGCTCGCGTCGCTGCACGCGGACGAGCACCAGAACTGGCCGCAGATCACCCTGCTCTATGGCGAGCTCGCCCGCGTGACGGGCTCGCCGGTGGTCGAGCTCAACCGCGCTGTGGCGATCGCCGAGGCGGGTGACGCCGTCGCGGGGCTCGCGCTCGTCGACACCCTCGAGCTCGACGGCTACCACTACCTGCATGCCACACGCGCCGAGCTGCTGCGCCGGCTCGACCGCGTAAGCGAGGCCCGGGCGGCGTACGAGCGCGCACTCGAGCTCGTCGCCTCCGATGCCGAGCGGCGCTTCCTGGAGCGGCGCCTCACGGAGCTGCCGGGGCTCTAGGCGCTGTCGAAGATGCCGCAGACCCGGTCGAATCTGCCCGCCGCGAGGTCCTCCGGCGCGATCTCGACTTGAAGGCGTCCGCCGTCGGCGACCTCGAATCCGACCCCGAAGTCGAGCCCGATCGTGAGCAGGTGGCGCCAGGCGCCCACCGGCCACTCGGTTCTCCTCCAGCAGCTCCCCCCGCGGTTCGGCGTATCGACGTAGCCGAGCAGACGATGGCTCAGCAGGCCGACCCGCCTGTGGAGTGACTCGCGGAGGTCCCACCAGCGGTCGACCTCCGTGTCGATCAGCAGGACGTCGCCGAGCGGAGCCGCCAGGGTCGCGTAGTCCATGGCGACGTCCGGGATGTCCGGGCGAGCGCTGTAGCGGAGCGCCGCCGGTCGCAGGCGCATGACCGCGGCGCCCCGCGGGGCACGGGTACGAGCGAGCAGGGAGCCCTCCGGTGCGTGCACCAGGGTCGTGCAGCGCCCCGCCCACTGCCCGTGTCCGGTGGCCGAACGGCTCCTGAAGCGCACTTCCGTGAAGAGGAGAAGGACGCCGCCGTGCAGGCCGAGCTCGGAGGCCTCGGGCGGCAGCTCCGATAGCCGGAACTGGCCGAGGAACGTCTGCCTGCGCCGTCCGCACAGCGGCCACGGCATGCCGGCCGGCAGGTCGGGATTGCCGCCGAGCCGCGAGCTGCCGAGCGCGCGCGGCGCGCGCCGCAGCAGCCTGCGCCCGACGAGCACGGTCGGCCTCGCCGCCGCGGCCGCCCGGTCTGCGATGTGAGCGAAGCCGGCCGCCCGCGCGGCCGCGCCGACGTCGGCCTCGCCATACACCTGCGCCTGCGCCGCGGCGGGAAGGATCAGGAGGGAGGCAAGGACCAGCGCGGCACGGCGCACGCGGCCAGACTAACCCCGGATGCCGCGCAAGGCGCCGGAGCTGATCGAGCGCGCCGAGGCGATACGCGACGGGTTGGAGGCGGCGAGCGCGTGCGGCTGCGCCATGCTCGCCGATTGCGGGCTCTTCGCCGCTGCCTAGTGCGGCGCCGGCAACGCCGGCTCCTCGTCCGGCTCGGGTGCCGGCTGGCCGCGCGTCTGGATGACGATCGCGGCGATCACGATCGCGCCGCCGACGAGCGTCAACGTGCTGGGCCGCTCGTCGAGCGCGAGCCAGACCCATACCGGCCCGAGGACCACCTCGAGCAGCGTGATGAGGCCGACCTGCGCGGCGGGGATCAGCCGCGCGCCGACGGTCAGGAGCGCGAAGCCGAGCCCGATCTGCCCGATACCGAGCGCCGCCAGCCATACGACGTCGTCGCCGCTGATCTCGCTCGGGCTGGCGAAGGGAAGGAAGGCCGCCAACAGGATCGCCTGCGAGAGGCAGGTCGCCGGCGCCATCGAGACGTCATGGCGCCAGCGCGTGATGACGATCATGAGCGCGAACGCGAGCGCCGCCACGAACGAGAGCCCGTCTCCCGCGAGGCTGCCCTCGCCCGGCGCGCCGAGCATCAGCGCGACCCCGGCGAGCGCCATGGCCATGGCCACGACCGTGCGCTGCGTGATCGGCTCGCCGAGCGTGACCCGCGCAAGCAGCGCGGCGAGCACCGGAGCCACCGCGAGGATGAACAGGACACGCGCGACGCTCGTGTGGTTGAGCGCGGCGATGAAGCTGCCGGAGGCCGTGGCGACGCACAGCGCGACCGCCACCCCGGCGAGCCCCACCGAGCGGAACGCCTCCACGACCCGGCCGCGCTCCACGACCGCCACGTAGGCCAGCAGCGCCACGCCCGCGAACGCGGCGCGGCCCGCGACCTGAGTAGGCGTGTCGAGCGTGAGCTGGCGCTGGAGGACTCCGGCGGTCGACCAGGCGACCGCGGCCAGCGCGACGTAGATCTGGCCGCGGCGCCGGAGGCGCGACTGCTCGAGCGCCACCGTCGCCGTCGTCACGCCGTCAAGTGATAGCGGATGGGAGCCGGCCCGCGAGCTTCTCTTCGAGCGTGAGCGCGGCGGAGAGCAACGCCAGATGGGGAGCCGCATGCGGGAAGTTGCCGAGCTGCTCGCCGCCGGGACCGATCGACTCGGCGTAGAGCCCGAGCTGGTTGGCGTAGCCGAGCATCTTCTCGAAGGCGAGCCGCGCCTCCGCCAGCCGGCCGGCACGCGCCAGCGCCTCCACCCGCCAGAACGAGCACGCCGTGCACGTGCCCTCGTCGCCGGCCGGCGGGCGGCGGTGGACCAGCGCGTCGGACACGAGCGCCGCTTCGATGTAGTCGAGCGTCGCGAGCCAGCGCGGGTCACGGGCGTCGGCGAGGCCGAGCGCCGGCAGGCGCAGCAGCTGGGCGTCGAGCGGGACGCCCCCGTCCCAGTCCACGCTCCGCGGCCCGGCCAGGCGCGCCACGGCGGCACCGACCTCCGCGGCGCCGCTCCGGTCGAGCGCGTCGATCAGCTCCCGCAGGTCGAGAGCGGACGGGGGCCGGGCGCCGTCGGCTCCGACACGCACGGGCCGCGACCCGCGGTAGCCCTCGAGCAGCGCGAGCTCGACCTCCACGAGCTCGGCGTGGGCGTCGAGCGCGTAGAACTCCTGAGGCCGCTGGGACAGCCGCTCGCCGACCCAACCCGCCGATGCGCGCGCCTCCGCCGCGAAGCCGAGCCGCGGCATGACGGACAGGAACGGCGCCACGTGCCGGATCGAGACGAGGCGATCGTCGCGGTTGGCCGAGCCGCCGAGGCGCTCGGGCAGCGAGGTCGTCGCCGCGGCGACGGTCGCGCCCGACCGCGCGTGGGTCAGCAGCTTGGCGGTCAGCGCGGAGCGCCGCACCGCGTCGCCCCAGCGCCCGCGGTAGCTGCAGCCGGCCGTCCACGCGCGCCAGAACTCGATCGTGGTCTCGAGCGACGCGCTCACGGGCGGCGGCATGCCCGTGTCGAAGGGAGAGAAGACGAAGTCGAGCACCTGGCCCGGCTCCAGGCAGAACTTCGCCTGCACGCCGCCGAGCGTCCGCCGCAGGGGCAGCGGCGACACCAGCGCCATCCGCAGCCCGGAGCCCTCGAACACCGCTCCGCCGCCGGACGTGTGGACGGTGTGACGGGAGCGGCCGTAGTCGAAGCGCGGCTCGACCTCGATGACGAGGTGCGGGCGGCCGCGCACGCCGACGACGCGCCGCACGAGCGAGTGCGCGCCGGCGACCGGCATGAAGTCCTGGATCTCGGCGACGCCGTCCTCGGACAGGAAGCGGGTGATCAGCACGTTCGTGTCGGGCAGATGCTGCTGGGTCGAGTTCCACACACCGCCAGCGGGGCAGATCGACCAGTGCCCGCCCCGGCGCGCGTCGAGGATGGCGCCGAAGATGCTCGGCGCGTCGAAGCGCAGCGGGCAGTACCAGTCGATCGTGCCCTCTGAGCCCACGAGCGCCGCCGTGCCGAGGTCCCCGATCACACCGTGGCCTGCGATTGGCAGGTAGCCGCCCGCCGATGGCGGTCCCTCGGGGCGCAGGCGGGTCGCCGGGGCCACGGCGACCGGGACGTGGAAGTCAGCCGGCATCGACGCCGACGGCGAGTAGCGCCGCCGCGGCCAGTGCGGCGGCCGCCCGCACGTGGTTCATGCTCGTCCACTCGCGCAGATAGCGGGCCCACACCCGTTCCCCCTCGGCCGTCGCGGGGTCCGCCGCCGCCAGGGCGTTGTTGCGGGGCACGTGGTAGCCGATCGTGAGCAGGATCGTCCCCGCCAGGTAGAGCGCTCCGCCTGCGACGAGGTAACCGCCGTAGCTCTCGTCGAGCGCCGCGATGCCCGCGACCAGCACGGCGACGCAGAGGGCCGCCGTGCCGAACAGCGCGGTCATGAAGACCGGCGTCACGGCCGTCACGTTGATCGACTGCATGGCCTCGGCGCCTTCGGCCGGCCGCAGGCGGCCGAGACCCGGCATCACGAAGCTCGAGAACGCGAAGAAGACGCCGCCGTTCAGGCCGCAGCCGACGACGGCCGCCACGGTCAGGGCGGTGAGCAGGGCGTCCATCAGGAGGCGCTCACCGGCGCGTTCCACGCCCCCGCCGCGGCCGCGTCGCGCGCGTAGTCGGCGAAGTCCCGCGGCTCACGCCCGAGGGCCCGCTGGACGCCGTCCTCCAGGCGCGCATTGCGACCGTCGAGCACCTCGCTGAACAGGTAGGTCAGCAGGTCGATCACCTCCTGGGGCACATCCTGATTCGCCGCCTCGGCGGCGTGGTCGGCCATCGAGACCGGCTGATACCGGAGCTCACGCCCGGTCGCGCGGCCGATCTCCGCGACCGCCTCGGCGAACGTCAGGAGGCGAGGGCCGGTCAGCTCGTAGAGCTCACCGATGTGCCGGTCGTCTGTCAGCGCTGCCGTCGCGACGTCGGCGATGTCATCGGCGTCGATGAACGGCTCGGGTGTATCTCCGGTCGGAAGCGCCACGACGCCGGCGCGCACGTAGTCGGCCCAGTAGGCCTCGCTCCAGTTCTGGCTGAACCAGGTGGCGCGGATGATCGTGACCTCGCCACCGGCGTCGCGCACCCGCTGCTCGGCCTCCTCGGCCTCGGGCTCGCCGCGGCCGGCGAGCAGCACCTGGCGCGTCACGCCGCTCCGCATCGCCTGCTCGGCGAAGGCGCCGACCGTCTCCTGGGCGCCCGGCACGGCGATGTCGGGGTAGTAGGAGATGTAGACGGAGCGCACGCCGTCGAGCACGGGCGCCCAGGTCGAGCGGTCCTCCCAGTCGAAGGGAGGATCGGCCGAGCGCGAGCCGATCCGCGCCGGAATTCCGCGGGCCTCGAGCCGTGCGGCCACCCGGCTGCCGGTCTTGCCTGTGCCACCGAGCACCAGGATCGGCTGCTCGTCATGTGAGTTGTTCGTCATTGGTTGCTCCCCATGGGTCCGTTGGTGGTCTCAAAGCTCCCGGCGGTTCAGGTCGGCGCCGCCCTGGCCTCGTAGGGATACGGGTACTGGGGCCGGTAGCCGAGCAGCCGGCCGACCGCCGCGAGCGCGCCGAGCAGAACCCGCTGCACGGCGAGCGGCGGCCGCGCCAGGTAGATCTCGTCCTCGTAGTGACGCAGCACGAGCGCCAGCCGGAACGGGTTCTTGGGGGCGCCGGCCGAGGTGGTCTTGCCGTCCTGGGCGAGGCCGGCCAGCGTCTCGAACGCGGTCTCGGTCCGCAGCGCGGGCCTGAAGTCGACGAGCGTGTGCACCTCCTCGGAGCCGGCATTCCAAGCCGCGTGCGGCGCCCCCGCAGCGGCGACGACCACGTCGCCGGCCTCGAGCACGTGCTCGACGCCGTTCACGCGCAGGCCGAGCCTGCCCGAGACGACCTCGAAGCGTTCGTCCTGGAGCGGGTGGATGTGGTCGGGCCCCGTCGTCCAGGGCCCGGCTGCAATCCAGTCGACCTGGAGCAGCTCGCCGTTCGTGTCCTCAGCCGTCTGGCGGAAGACCGTGCGCAGGCCGGTCGCGGGGTTGAAGAGCTCGTCGCCGTTGCGTGCCATGGTGCGACCGTAATCCGCCTACGTTGGCGGGCACGTCGGGGAGCACCCCGAACCGGCTCCCTGAACTTCGCCGGCCGCTCGCGGCCGCCTGAAGGGCTCAGCCGCCCGCGAGCGCGCGCCCGAGCTCGCCGCGGCCCGCGATCCCGAGCTTGCTGTAGACGTGGCCGAGGTGCGTCTCGACGGTCTTGCGCGTGACGAACAGCGTCTGCGCGATCTCGGGATTGCTGTTGCCCTTGGCGGCAAGCTCGGCGACCCGCCGCTCCGATGCGGTGAGCTGCCCGACGCCGTCGGCGCCCGGGTCGCTCGAGCGGCCACCCGCCGCGCGCAGCTCGGTTCGGGCCTGCCCCGTCACCGCGCCGGCGCCGCGCCCCTCGGCCAGCTCGAGGCCCTCCTGCAGGACGCCGCGCGCCTCCGCGCGGCTGTTCGCGCGCCGCAGCGCGGCGCCCAGCTCGGTGAGCGTGCGCGCGTGCTCCAGCCGGGCCGGCGAGCTCTCGTGGATGGCCGCCGCCTCGCGCAGGCGCTTCACTCCCTGCGGCCCGCCCTCTGCGAGCGCCAGCGTGCGCAGCGCCACCCCGATGCCGCCGGGCAGCCCCCAGCCGCGGGCGCGCTCGACGTCCTCGGCCGCCAGCAGGCGCGCGTTCTCGTTCTCGCCGAGCGCGATGAACCCCATGGCCGCGTGGGAGCGCCAGCGCGAGGCAAGCGGATTGGCGCCGCCCCAGAGCTCGTCGCGGCGGCCGAACTCGAGCATGTCCTCGATGCCCTGCTCGGTGCGGCCGTGGGCCATGTGGAGGAGGGCGCGCGAGCGCAACAGGAAGTTGGTCGTGGGCCCAGGCTCGATCTCGTCGGCCACGCCGAAGCCGTGCAGGGCCGTATCGGCTCCATCGGGATCGCCGCCCTCGATCAGCGCCTCTGTCAGCAGCGCGACCGCAAACGGGAGGCCGAGCGGTATCGCGTATGAGCTGAGCAGCTCCAGCCCGGTGCGGGCGTCGGCCTCGGCGCGGTCCACCGACCCGCGGCGCAGGTACATCCAGCCGCGGCGGTTCGTCAGGTAGGCGATCGAGGGGATCGACTCGCGCGCGCGTGCGTTGGCGAGCGCCTGCTCGAGGCTGGCCTCGGCCACGTCGAAGGCGTCCACCGCGATCAGGCCCAGGACGAGGTCGTAGTAGGGCCCGACGATGTCGAGCTGCTGCTCGTCGAGCAGGCGGCCGCCGGCGAGCGCGCCCTCCAGGAGTGCGGTTGCCTCGCTCGCCGAGTCGGTCGAGCGGGCGCGCTCGCAGGCAAGGCTCGCGAGCACGAGACGCTCGCCCGGCGTCGAGCCCTCGAGGTTGCCGCGTTGCTCGAGCCGCCTGGCGGCCGGCGCGCGCGTCTCGAGGCTCGCCTGCCACGCGACCGAGGCGAGCTCGGCCTCCAGCAGGAGGGCGAGCTCCCGGTCATCGGGCTCCACCACGTCGATCGCCGCCTCGAGCGCCTCCACGCCGCGATCGGCATGGCCGGAGATCGTCAGCGCGTTGGCGAGCTGGCGCGCCGCCGCGGCGAGCGCGGACGTGCCGCGGACCGACGAGACCGCCTCGCTCAGGTGGGCGATCGCATCAGGAGAGCCACGCCGCAGTTCGGCGCCGCCCAGCTCGACCAGCACATCGGCCCTCACCTCCGGCGCGGGTGGTTCGGCGAGGGCCCGCCTGAGCAGCGTCGCGGCGGCCGCGGGTGCGCCGCGCATCAGCGCTTCCGCCGCCACCTTGCGCAGGAGCTCGACGCGCTTCTGGTTGCCGGCCGGCTCCGATTCGGCGATCTGCGCCGCGATCCGCTCGTCCGAGGCTCCGTTCGCGGCGAGCAGGCGCGCCGCGCGCGCATGCGCCCGGGCACGCTCGCGCGGGCCGATGTCCGCGTAGACCGATTCGCGGACGATC
Source organism: uncultured Thermoleophilaceae bacterium (assembly GCA_963734025.1). Classification (GTDB taxonomy): domain Bacteria; phylum Actinomycetota; class Thermoleophilia; order Solirubrobacterales; family Thermoleophilaceae; genus JACVRW01. Next base: position 58,151 of record CAVTFR010000006.1, on the reverse strand, counting down.
GGGTGCGCGAACTGGAGCGAGTCCGCCGGCGTCAGGATTCCGAGCGCGACCAGCAGGTCCGCTGCGCCTGCCGCCTCGTCCTCCGGCAGCTCCGCGAGCTCGGCGGCCTCCGCCAGGCTCGCCCCGTCGCCGAGGATCGCGGCCGCCCGCACGACCGCCGTGGCGCTCTCCGGCCTGCCCGAGAGGGGGAGTAGGACGGCCTGGGCGACGGCCGCGGGGCCGAGCTCGCGGACCCGCTGCGCCCCGTTCGCATCGCTCGCGAAGCCCAGCTCGTGCGCCTCGCGCAGGAGCGCCTCCAGGAAGAACGGGTTGCCGCCGGTCGCCTCGCAGCAGGCCTCCGCGAACGCCGGCGCCACCCCGTCTCCGAGTACCCGCTCACAGAGCGTGACTGTCGCCTCGACGCTGAGCGGCGACGGACGCACGACGGTCGTCTCCGGCGCGGCGCTCAGCCGCGCCAGCTCGTCGGCATCGCCCTCACCGGGGCGCGTGGTCGCCAGGAGCGCGACCGCCAGCCCGTCGAGGCGGGGCGCGAGGTAGACGAGGAAGCGGAGCGTCTCCGGGTCCGCCCAGTGCAGGTCGTCGACGACCAGGGCGACCGGCTCCTCCGCGGCCAGATTGTTGACGAGCCAGTAGAGCCCGTGCAGCATCGAGAAGCTCAGGTCGGACGAGGCCAGCTCAGCGCCCGGAGGCGCCCCCTCGGCGAGCGCGGCCGGAGGGGCGAACAGGCTCTTCGCAAACGCAGCCGTACCCTCGAAGGCGCTCTCCCGCTCCGAGCCGGAGAGCTGGGCGACGGCCGGCTCGAGCAGCTGCCGCACGCAGCCGTAGGCGAAGTCGCGCTCGAGGTCGCTGGCCCGTGCCCGCAGGCACGTGAAGCCCCCCTCGGCGGCGGTGTCGGAGGCCGCCCTGAGCAGGCTCGTCTTGCCGAGCCCCGCCGGGGCCTCGATGAGCACAACCCGGCCGCGTCGCTCGGCGGCGTCGGCGAGGGTGTCTCCGAGTGCTGTGAGCTCGCGCTCGCGCTCGAGAAGGGTCGTCGCGGAATCGGTCGGCACTCTCGCTCTCCGGCAGGGGTGAGGTCACCCTACCGGCCGAGGTGCCCGCCCTCAGTGCCCGTGACCCTTACCTCCGCAGCGCTCGCGCAGGGCCGCTCCGATTCTCTCCGGATCGGTAACGGAATAACCCGTCGGGGCGCCCCTCTGGCTGCTCGACGGCGAGCCGGTCGCGGCCGCGGTGGCGTAGAGTCGCGCCGCGCAATGTCAAAGAGCCGGACGGACAAGCCGCTCTCCGAGCTGCTGCGGGTTCCCTCCGCCGGGATCGACCTGTCGACCGTCGACGCTGCCGCGACCCCGAAGGCGCCCGGGGGGAAGTCGAGGACGAAGGCGGAGCAGGAGACCCTCGCGCCGCGCCTCGCCGACCTTCAGGAGCGCCTCTTCGCGAACGGGCACACCGGCTCGGAGCGGAGCTTCCTGCTGGTGCTCCAGGGGCTCGACAGCTCCGGCAAGGGCGGGACGGTCAAGCACGTGGTCGGCCAGATGGACCCCCAGGGCGTGAGCATCGCGGCCTTCAAGGCACCCACACCCGAGGAGCGCCGTCATGACTTCCTTTGGCGGATACGGCGCAGGCTCCCGGAGCCCGGGCAACTCGGCGTGTTCGACCGCTCGCACTACGAGGACGTGGTCACCGTGCGCGTGCGCGAGCTCGCGCCGCTATCGACCTGGTCACCGCGCTACGCCGCCATCGAACGCTTCGAGAAGGACCTCGCCGACGGCGGCATGGCGATCGTCAAGTGCTACCTGCACATCTCGCGCGCCGAGTTCCGCGAGCGCCAGCTCGCCCGCCTCGACGACCCCACGAAGCACTGGAAGTACAACCCCGCGGACCTCGACGTCTACGGCCTCTGGGGTGACTACCTCGAGGCCTATGGCGACGCGCTCCGCCGCTGCAACCCCGACCACGCGCCCTGGTATGTGATCCCGGCGGACCGCAAGTGGTACCGGAACTGGGCCGTGACCAACCTGCTGATCGAGGCACTCGACCGCATGGGGCTCGAGTGGCCCAAGGCGACCTTCGACGTCGAGGCCGAGCGCGCCCGCGTGCAGGCCCTCGGCTAGCCCGCGGGCCAGGCGTAGAGTGGCGGTCGCGGTGGATTTCATTCAGCCGACCACCTGGGACGAGGCGCTGACGGCGAAGTCCGCACTCCCGGGAGCGGTGCCTATCGCGGGCGGGACCGACGTGATGGTCGACCTGAATTTCGATCGCGCCCGGCCCGACGCGCTCCTCGACCTGACGCGCGTGCACGACCTGCGCCAGTGGGGTGAGGAGGACGGGATCCTGCGGATAGGCGCGGGCGTGTCGTACACCCGCCTGATCGACGAGCTCGGCGACCGGCTGCCCGGCCTCGCGATGGCCGCCCGCACGATCGGCTCGCCGCAGATCCGCAACCGCGGCACGGTGGGCGGAAACCTCGGAGCGGCGTCGCCGGCGGGGGATTCCCACCCGCCGCTCATGGCCGCCGGCGCGGAGGTGGAGCTCGCATCCGCGCGCGGAGTGCGGCGCGTGCCGGTGCGGGAGTTCTACGCCGGGCCAAAGCAGAACGTGGCCGCCGTGGACGAGCTGATCGCGGCGATCCTCGTAGCGCCCGCCGCCGGCCCCGAGCAGTTCTCCAAGATCGGGACTCGCAACGCCATGGTGATCGCGGCGTGCTCGTTCGCGCTCGCGATCGATCCTCTCCGCCGGCGCGTGGGAACCGGGATCGGGTCGGCGGGGCCCACACCGCTCGCGGCCCGCGAGGCCGAGGATTTCCTGGAGGGCGTCCTCGGCGAGCGCGACGGGTGGGAAGCGCCGGTCGGGCTGGGTGACGCCGCGGTCCACCGCTTCGCCGAGCTCGTGGCGGCGGCCGCGCGCCCCATCGACGATGTCCGCAGCAGCGCGTCGTACCGGCGCGAGGCTCTGCGCGTGCTCGCCAGGCGCGCGCTGGTGTGGGCCAGGGGCGCCGCCTGATGCGCGTGCGCTGCACCGTCAACGGCGAGCCGCGCGAGGCCGACGGCGTCTGGGAGGGCGAGAGCCTGCTGTATGTGCTGCGCGAGCGCCTGGGCCTACCCGGCTCGAAGAACGCCTGTGAGCAGGGCGAGTGCGGCTCGTGCTCGATCTACCTGGACGGGGAGCTCGTCTGCGCGTGCCTCGTGCTTGCCGGTCAGGCCGAGGGCGCCGAGGTCGTGACCGTCGAGGGCCTCGCGGACGGAGTGGATGAGCTGCACCCGATCCAGCAGGCGTTCCTCGACGCCGGAGCGGTCCAGTGCGGCTTCTGCACGCCCGGGCTGATCGTTGCCACGCACGACCTGCTCGAGCGCGACCGGGACCCGAGCGAGCCGCTCGTGCGGGAGGCCCTCGCGGGAAACCTCTGCCGCTGCACCGGCTACGAGAAGATCCTCGACGCGGTCCGGCTCGCGAGCGACAGGCAGGCAACGTGAGCGGGACGGCCCCGGCTCCAGTCCGCCCGGCGGACGGCATCGGCGCGAGCCCGCTGCGGCAGGACGGCGTCCCCAAGGTCATGGGGGAGTTCGCCTACTCGTCCGACCTGTGGGCGGACCGCATGCTCTGGGGGACGACGCTGCGCAGCCCGCATCCGTACGCCCGGATTCGCTCGCTCGACTCCGCGCGAGCGCTGGCGTTGGCGGGGGTGCGCGCCGTCCTGAGCCACGAGGACGTGCCGGGCCGCAAGACCTACGGCCTCGAGGTGCCCGACCAACCGGTGCTCGCGATGGACGTCGTCCGCTATCAGGGGGAGCCCGTGGCGATCGTCGCGGCCGACCATCCCGAGACCGCGCGCAGGGCGGCCGAGCTCGTCGAGGTGGACTACGAGCCGATCCCGCCGCTCGTCGACATGGAGCTGGCGATCGAGACCGACGAGCCCCGCCTGCACGAGGGCGGCAACGTGCTGCGGCGGATCCACATTCGCCACGGCGACGTGGCTGCGGCGCAGCCAGACGCGGACGTCGTGGTGCGCGGCGACTACGAGCTCGGCATGCAGGATCAGGCGTTCCTCGGCCCCGAGTCGGGCCTCGCGATCCCGGCCGAGGACGGCGGCGTGGACCTGTACGTGGCGACGCAGTGGCTCCACGTCGACCGCAGCCAGATCGCGTCGAGCCTGGGGCTCCCAACCGAGAAGGTCCGGCTGACGCTTGCCGGCGTCGGGGGCGCCTTCGGCGGCCGCGAGGACCTCTCGATGCAGACGCATGCCTGCATGCTCGCCCTGCACACCGGGCGGCCGGTCAAGATGGTCTACCGGCGCGAGGAGTCGTTCTTCGGGCACGTGCACCGCCATCCGGCCCGGCTGCACTATGAGCACGGCGCGAACCGCGACGGGAAGCTGGTCTACGTGCGGGCGCGCATCGTCCTCGACGGCGGCGCCTACGCGTCGAGCTCGCGCGCCGTGTGCCACAACGCCGCCTCGACGGGTGTGGGCCCGTACGAGTGCCCGAACGCCGACATCGACACCTACATCGCCTACACGAACAACCCGCCCTGCGGCGCCATGCGCGGCTTCGGCGCCGTCCAGGTCTGCTTCGCCTACGAGGCTCAGATGGACAGGCTGGCCGCCGAGCTCGGCATGCATCCGGTGGAGCTGCGGCGGCGGAACGCGATGGACACCGGGTCGAGCCTGCCCACGGGCCAGCTGATCGACGGCCCGGCGCCCGTGGCGCGGCTGCTCGAGGAGCTCGACTCGATGCCGCTCCCGGACCCGCCCGCCGCGGATGGGCGCGACCTGCGCGAGCTGCCGGGCGGGGTCTCGAACACGACGCACGGCGAGGGCATCCGGCGCGGCGTGGGCTACGCGGTCGGCTTCAAGAACATCGGCTTCTCGCACGGCTTCGACGACTACTCGACCGCGCGCGTGCGCGTGTCCGTCGCGAGCGGCGAGCCTCAGGTGGAGGTGCACACCGCCGCCTGTGAGGTCGGCCAGGGAGGCATAACCGTCCAGGCGCAGATCGCGCGTGACGTGCTCGGGATCGAGCGCGTGATCGTGCTGCCGGCGGACACCCGGGTCGGCAACGCCGGCTCGTCGTCGGCGTCGCGCCAGACCTGGTTCACCGGCGGGGCGGTGAGGGACGCCTGCGAGGCGGTGCGGGATGCGCTGCTCGAGCGCGCGGACGGCGAGGACATTTCAGTCGCCGACCTGATCGGCGATGAGCCCATCGAGCGGACGCGCGAGTACCGCCCGCGCGGCACCGAGCCGCTCGACGCGAACGGCCAGGGCGACTCGCACCTGTCGTTCTGCTTCGCGGCGCACCGGGCTGTGGTCGACGTCGACATCGAGCTGGGGCTCGTGCGGGTGGTCGAGATCGCGACGACGCAGGACGTGGGGAAGGCCATGAACCCCCTGTCCCTGGAGGGACAGCTCGAAGGGGGCATCGCTCAGGGCCTCGGCCTGGCGCTGATGGAGGAGATCCAGCTCGCCGGCGGAGTGGTGCGCAATCCATCCTTCACGGATTACCTGATCCCGACGATCCTCGACATGCCACCGGTGCGAAGCCGCATCCTCGAGCTCGCGCAGCCGGAGGCGCCCTACGGTCTCAACGGAGCCGCCGAGGCGCCCACGATCTCCTCGACCCCGGCGATCGTCGCAGCCATTCGCGATGCGTGCGGGCGCCCGCTGACGCGGGTTCCCGTGCGGCCGGACGACATCCTGGGGCTTGCATGACGAGCATCGACGAGCTCGGTCGGCTCGACCGCGACGCCTTCGTGGCGGAGGTCGGTTTCGCGTTCGAGTCCTCTCCGTGGGTGGCCGAGGAGGCGTGGGAGGAGAGGCCGTTCGGCTCGCTGCATGAGCTCCACTCCGCGATGGTCCGGGTGGTGGAGCGGGCGCCCGAGGATCGTCAGCTGGCGCTGATCGGCGCGCATCCCGAGCTTGGCGGCGGCGGGGACGCGCTGACGCCGGCATCGTCCGCCGAGCAGGCCTCCGCCGGCCTCGACCGGCCGGGCGGCGACGAGCGCGCCCGGCTCGAGCGGGCCCAGGCCGCCTACCGCGAGCGCTTCGGGTTCCCGTTCGTCGTCTGCGTGCGCGAGCACACCCAGGCGAGCATCGTCGCGAACTTGGAGGAAAGGCTCGGCCACTCGCCGGAGGAGGAGCGGGCCACCGCGCTCGACGAGATCGCCAAGATCGCCGCGCTGCGGCTCGGGGACCACCTCGCCGACGGAGCGATGGCCGGGATCGGCTACGAGATCAGCTACGGCAAGGCGTCGGTCCCCGTCTACCGCCACTACGCCGCGCCGCTCGCGGGCCTGCCCGACGTGCCGGAGTCGGCGATTCGCGGGCGCGACAACGTGCTGTTCGCGAACGAGATCGGCGTGGAGGTGTTCGGAGACAACTTCCTGCCCGCCTACACGCGCGGGGACAACTCGAGCGTGGTCGCCACCGATTCGATGAAGAACTTCATCCTGAGCCAGGCGCGCGAGTACGAGGGCGCCACGCTCGAGGGATACCTGGCCCGCCTCGGCAGCGGCTTTCTCGATCGCTACGAGCAGATGCATGCGGTCCGGGTGAGTGGCCGGGAGCTCCCCTTCGATGCGGCGCAGGTGCCGGGCGAGGGCGGCTTCGAGGCGAGCCGGGTGTTGCGCCGGCGTGGGTCCGGGGAGCACTCGGTCGCCGCACTGCGCTACGTCCGCCGGGATGGTCGCAGCGAGCTGTTCGAGCAGCACAGCGGGCGTGTGGGGATGGAGCTGCTGAAGGTCGAGGGCAGCGCGTTCACACGCTTCGTGCGCGACGAGTACACGACGCTGCCCGAGCGCTCCGACCGCCCGCTCTTCATCCACCTGGACGTCCACTGGAGCTATGGAGACCCCGTTGACGCCCTCGGGGAGGCCGCCGAGCGCTACGTGGCCGGCGAGCAGGCGCGCGACGTGTGCGCCGCGGTCTTCGACAGCCTCGTGAGCGAGTCGATCCAGCAGCTCGTGCACGAGATGGGGAGACGCCTGCTCGAGCGCTATCCCCAGCTCAGCTCGGTCGAGCTGGCGGCCCGCAACATGACGCGCGACCCGTACGGCGACGATCGCAAGGTCTTCGTGCCGCCCTTCCCGGCGTTCGGCACGATCACGCTGAAGATGACCCGGAGCGGATGACCTCGATGGGAAAGCTCACCACCCACGTGCTCGACACCGCCCGCGGCCGCCCGGCCGAGGGCGTGGCCGTGGAGCTGTTCCTGCATCCGCCGGAGGGCGGCGAGCCCGAGCGCGTGACAGCCGCGCGCACGAACGCCGACGGGCGTACCGACGAGCCCCTGCTTGCCTCGGGTGAGCTCCGCGCCGGCTCCTACGAGCTCGTGTTCGACGTCGGCGCCTACTTCGCCGCTGCCGGGCTCGCGTCCGCCGACAGGCCGTTCCTCGGCCTCGTGCCGGTGCGCTTCGGGATCGCCGACCCCGAGGCGAGCTATCACGTGCCGCTGCTCGCTTCGCCCTGGTCCTACAGCACCTACCGTGGGAGCTGACGACGCCGCCCGGACGGTGATGGAGCGGGTGGAGCTGCTGGCCCACTGCAGTGACGAGCCCGGTCGGATCACGCGGCTGTACGGCACCCCTGCGCTTGCCTCGGCCGGCGCCACCCTCACGGACTGGATGAGCGCGGCCGGGATGATCGTCGAGCGCGACGCGGTCGGCAACGTGATCGGGCGCGTCGACGGCGATCGGCCGGACGCGCCGGCGCTGATGCTGGGCTCCCACTTCGACACCGTGCGCGACGCCGGCCGCTTCGACGGGACGCTCGGCGTGCTCGTGGCCATTGCCCTCGCCGAGCGGCTGCACGCGGCGGGACGGCGTCCCAGGATCCCGCTCGAGGTGGTCGCCTTCGCGGATGAGGAGGGAACCCGCTTCGGAACGGCCTTTCTCGGCAGCGCCACGCTCGCGGGCCGCTTCGACGAGGCCGACCTGGGGCGCGTCGACGCGGCAGGCGTGTCGCTGGGCGACGCGATCCGCGAGTTCGGGGGCGATCCCACCCGCCTGGACGCGGCTGCGCGCGCGCCGGGTTCACTCGCCGGCTACGTGGAGGTGCACATCGAGCAGGGACCCGTCTTGGACGAGAGCGACGTCGCTCTGGGGGTGGTGTCGGCGATCTCGGGTCAGTCGCGCGCCGCGCTCCGCTTCAGCGGTGTCGCCGGGCACGCAGGCACGGTGCCGATGGAGCTCCGTCACGACGCTCTCTCCGCCGCCGCCGAGCTGGTGCTCGAGGCGGAGCGGCTCGCGCGCGCGACGCCGGGCCTCCTAGCCACCGCCGGCCGCCTCGCGGCCCTGCCCGGGACGCCGAACGTGATCCCGGGAGCCGCCGAGCTCAGCCTCGACGTGCGTCATCCCGACGACGCTGAGCGGGCGTCTGCGGTCGCGCGCCTGCGTGAGCGGGCCGCGGAGGCGGCCGGCGCGCGCGGGGTCGGCCTGGAGTGGGAGGAGCTGCTCGATCAGCCGGCGGTCGAGTGCGATCCCGAGCTGAGCGAGCGGCTGCGGCGGGCGGCCGTCGCCGCCGGGACGGAGCCGCTCTCCCTGCCGAGTGGGGCCGGCCACGATGCGGCGATCGTCGCCTCGATCGCACCGGTGGCGATGTTGTTCGTTCGCTGCGCGGGGGGCGTGAGCCACAACCCGGCAGAGTCTGTCGCCGAGCCCGATATCGCGCTCGCCGTGGACGCGCTCGCCGCCTTCGTGGAGGATTTCGCGCCATGACCACGCTGCGAATCGAGGCCGGCCCATTCGAGTTCAGCGCGCGCATGGAGGAGGAGAGCGCGCCTCGGACCTGCGCGGCGTTCCTGCGGCTGCTGCCCTTCGAGAGCAAGCTCATCCACGTCCGCTGGAGCGGCGAGTCGTGCTGGGTCCCGATGGGGGACTTCGAGACGAACCTGAGCTTCGAGAACCACACGAGCCACCCCGCGCCGGGCCAGATCCTCTGGTACCCGGGTGGCTTCAGCGAGACCGAGATCCTCTTCCCGTACGGGGGCTGCCGCTTCTCGTCGATCGTCGGCCAGCTCGCGGGCAACCATTTCCTCACCGTCGACGGCCGGGCCGAGGAGCTCAAGGAGCTCGGCCGGCTGACGCTGTGGGAGGGGGCGCAGGAGATTCGCTTCTCGCCGGGCGGCTGATCCGCCCACGCTCGGAAGTGGCTCGGTAAGAACTCGTCGGCCCGGGACGCAAACCCGATATGAGCGCGAACGATCATCGCGGCGCCGCGCCGGCGCTGTACGAGCTGCCTGACCCCGATACCCGTCTCCGCCGACTCGACCATGACGCCGTGCAGCGTGCGGCTCGCGAGCTGCTCCGGGCCCTCGGCGCCGATGTCGATGCCGAGGCGCTCGAGGAGACCCCGCGCCGCGTCGCCGATGCTTACGCCGAGCTGCTGACGCCCCAACCGTTTCGGGCGACCACGTTCCCCAACGAGGACGGCTACGACCAGCTGATCGTGGCGCGGGCGATCCCCTTCCACTCGCTGTGCATGCACCATTTGCTCCCGTTCCACGGGGTGGCCCATATCGGGTATCTCCCCGGCGAGCGGATCATCGGCCTCAGCAAGCTCGGCCGGGTCGTCGAGTTCTTCAGCCGCGATCTCCAGATCCAGGAACGCCTGACCACCCAGATCGCGGGCTGGCTTCAGGATGAGCTCGAGCCCAGGGGCGTCGGGGTCGTCCTGGAGGCCGAGCACCTGTGCATGTCGCTGCGCGGCGTGCAGAAGCTCGGTGCGAAGACGGTGAGCTCTGCGCTCCACGGCCTGGTCCGCGATGACCCTCGCACCCGCCAGGAGTTCCTCGCCCTCACCACGAGGACCTCCTATGACCAGTGACCAGACCCACGTGATCGTCGGCGCCGGCCTCGCCGGCGCCAAGGCTGCCGAGACGCTCCGCCAGGAGGGCTTCGACGGGCGCATCGTGCTCGTCGGCGCGGAGGAAGAGCGCCCGTATGAGCGGCCGGCGCTGTCGAAGGACTACCTGAGGGGCGAGGCCGGGCGCGAGAAGGTCTACGTCCACGACGAGGGCTTCTATGCGGAGCACGACATCGAGTTGCGACAGGGGCGGACGGTTGCCCGCCTTGATACCTCGAGCGGTGAGGTGGAGCTCGACGGCGGTGAGCGGCTGCGCTACGACCGGCTGCTGATCACGACCGGAGCCGAGCCGCGCAGGCTTTCCATTCCCGGGGCCGACCTGGAAGGAGTTGTCTACCTGCGCAGCGTCCAGGACTCGGACGCGCTGCGTGAGCGGCTGGACCAGGGTGGTGCGGTGGTGGTCGTCGGCGCCGGTTGGATCGGTGCCGAGGTCGCCGCGTCTGCCCGGCAGTGCGGTCTCGACGTGACCGTCGTCGAGCCGCTCGCGGTTCCGCTGGAGCGCGTGCTGGGCGCCGAGGTGGGCGCCGTCTACCGGGACGTGCACGCCGACCATGGAGTGCGAATGCTGCTCGGCACGGGTGTGGCTGCCTTCGAGGGCGACAGCGCGGTCGAGCGCGTTCGTACCAGCGATGGCCGGGAACTCGCATGCGACTTCGCGCTCGTCGGTATCGGCGTCGAGCCGCGCATCCAGCTCGCGTCGCAGGCGGGCGTCCCAGTCGACAACGGCATCGTCGTCGACGAGTGTCTCGAAAGCGGCGTGCCGGGAGTGTTCGCCGCCGGCGACGTCGCGAACGCCCGGCACCCCTTCTTCGGCGAGCGCATTCGCGTCGAGCATTGGGCCAACGCCCTCAACCAGGGGCCGGTCGCCGCCCGCAACATGCTCGGCCAGTCGGTCGCCTACGAGCGCCTGCCCTACTTCTTCTCCGACCAGTACGACATCGGCATGGAGTACCTCGGCTTCGCACGCTCGTGGGACAGGGTGGTCTTCCGCGGCGACCCGGCGGCGCGGGAGTTCATCGCCTTCTGGCTGGTCGGAGATCGCGTCGTGGCCGGCATGAACGTCAACGTCTGGGAGGTCACCGATCCCATCAGGGCCTTGATCAGCTCGCGCGTCGCCGTCGACGAACGGCGCCTCGCCGACCCCGACGTTCCGCTCGCCGAGCTGGCGCCCGTCGAACATGGGGGTGTCGCATGAATCGCCTGCAATCGCTTCACGACGCCGGAGTCTCGATCTGGCTCGACACGCTCTCGCGGGAGCTGCTGGAAAGCGGGGAGTTCGCAAGGCTGGTCGCCGACCACGCCGTCAGCGGGGCGACGTCCAACCCCACGATCTTCGCCAAGGCCATCACCGGCTCCGACCGCTATGACGACCAGCTGCGCGCCGCGGTCGCCGCCGGTGTGCGCACGCCTCGAGAGCTGTTCTTCGAGCTCGCCCTCGACGATGTCCGGCGGGCGGCGGACCTGCTCCGCCCGGCATACGACGACAGCGACGGGCGCGATGGGTTCGTCTCGTTCGAGTGCACCCCGGATCTGGCCGACGACACCGAGGCCACGGTCGAGCAGGCCCTCGAGCTGTGGGGCCGGCTTGCGCGGCCCAACGTGATGATCAAGGTCCCCGCCACCGAGGCCGGCATTCCGCGCGATCGAGGAGCTCACCGCCCGCGCCGTCAACGTGAACGTGACGTTGCTGTTCTCCGTCGCGCGCTACGAGCAGGTGATCGACGCCTACATGGCCGGCCTCGAGCGGCGCGCGGCGGCCGGCGAGCCGGTGCGCGCGATCGCGTCGGTGGCTTCGTTCTTCGTCTCGCGCGTCGACTCGAAGGTCGACCCGCTCCTTCCAGCCGACTCCAGCCTGCGCGGCCGCGTCGCGATCGCCAACGCACGGCTGGCCTACGCGCGTTATCTCGATCGCTTCAGCGAGCACCAGTCGGTCGCCGATGCCCGCTGGCTTGCTCTTCGCGCTGTTGGCGCTCGCCCTCAACGACCGCTTTGGGCGAGCACCGGCACCAAGGACGTCGCCTATTCGGATGTCCGCTACGTCGAGGACTTGATCACCCCGGGCGCGGTCAACACGATGCCAGAAGCAACGCTCCGGGCCTTTGCCGACCACGGCGAGGTGCGTCACGGCGTCGGCATCGCGGGGCCGGCCAAGGCGGTCCTGCGCCGAACGCGCGCAGCGGGCATCGACGTGGACGCGGTGACCAGCGAGCTCGAGCGCGAGGGGGTGCGCTCGTTCTGCGACTCCTACCACGAGCTGCTCGACTGCATCGAGACCAAGCTCGAAGCGAGGCCGCCGGCCGGCGACGGCGTCGCCGCGGACCGCGTCGCCTCCTGAGGAGGTAAGAACCGCCGGCGCGGCCGCGCTAATCGGGCGTGGACCGACAAGGCGCAGAACAGGTTGGGCGCACCCCGGCGGCGGGCATCGTCGCGTGGCGCCGGGCCCGGCTGCGCCAGGCCGGCTTCGAGCGCGAGCTGGCGCAGCAGCTCTCGCGCGAGTGCGGCGTAGATCTGCATGCGTTGATCGAGCTGGTCGAGCGCGGCTGCCCGCCGTCCCTTGCGGCACGCATCCTGGCGCCGCTCGAGTACGAAAGGCCGGGCTGTTGAGCACCACGCCCGTTGTTAGCCTCGGACCGCGCATGAGCTCGCGTCTGCCGATCAGCGCCGCTGAGAGCCGGCCCGACCGCACGCCCGCCGACTCACGGGCCTGGCTGCGCGCGCTGCGCACGCCGGGTGCCGAGCGAGACGAGGCCGTGGCGCGTCTGCACGGGCTGCTCGTGCGCGCGGCTCGCTTCGAGGTCTCGCGCCGGAGTGCTGCGCTGTCGCGGGTGCGCGGCGAGGAGCTCGAGGACATCGCCCTCCAGGCGGCCGATGACGCCCTTGTTGCGGTGCTCGCCAAGCTCGACGACTACCGCGGCGCGAGCCGCTTCACCACCTGGGCCTACAAGTTCGCTCTGCTCGAGGCCGGCGTGCGCCTCAGGCGCCGCGCCTGGCAGGAACGCGAGGTGGTGCTCGAGCCCGAGGCGTGGCCGCTCATGGCCGACGCCGGCCAGAGCCCGCCACGCGAGGCCGAGACACGCGAGCTCATGCAGGCGCTCAGCAGCGCCATCGACGATTGCCTGACCGACCATCAGCGCGAGGTCCTGGTCGCGCTCGCCCTCAACGGTGTGCCGCTCGACGTGCTCGCCGAGCGACTCAACACGACCCGTGGCGCGCTCTACAAGACGCTGCACGACGCGCGCCGAAAGCTGCGCTCCGAGCTGGCCCGAAGGGGCTTCACGACCGGCGAGATCGGCGGAAACTGATCATGGACAGACACATGGACGATGAGACGCTGGGGAGGGTGCTCGGCCCCGCCGAGCCGGAGCTGCTCTGCGACGAGTGCTTCGAGAAGCTCGACGAGTACGTCGAGCTCGAGCTGCATGGTGAAGAGGCCGACGACCGGATCCCCGGCATGCGCCCTCACCTCGAGGGCTGTCCCGCGTGCCGTGAGGACTACGACAGCCTGCGCGAGCTGGTGCGGCGCGAGCCGCAGGGCTAGGCACCGCGCGGCTCGAAATCGAGATTCCGGCTCCCACGTAAGAACTCCCCGCGGCCGGCCGCTAAGCCCGGTGGAGACGACGTCCGCGGGCCGTGCGACGACGTTGCCCGCCGAACGAGAGAGGAGCTGGCACATGAGCAGCACCACACAGACCGGCCGGCGACGGTCGAGCCGGCGGCTCGCCACGGCCGTCGCGGTCGCGAGCGCCGGACTTGTGTTCGCGGTCGCAGGGGGCCACGCCGCGCAAAGCCATTCGGAGGACCATGCCGATGCCGCCCAGCCGCGCGCCCTGAGCCAGGAGCGCCTCGCCCTCCATGACGGGATGCGCCGCCTCTGGGAGGACCACATCACCTGGACGAGGCTGTTCATAGTGAGTGCCACGGCCAACCTGCCCGATGCCCCGGCCACCACGCAGCGGCTGCTCCGTAACCAGGCGGACATCGGCAATGCCGTCAAGCCGTTCTATGGCCGCGCCGCCGGCGAGCGACTGACCACGCTGCTCCGGGAGCACATCACCACCGCGGCCGACCTGGTGATGGCCGCGAACGTTGGCGATCAGGCGGCGGTCGAGCGCCACAAGCGCGCCTGGTATCGCAACGCCAACCAGATCGCGGACTTCCTCAGCGAGGCGAACCCGCGTCACTGGGCACGGCGCGAGATGCGTTCGATGATGCGCGAGCACCTCGACCTCACCCTGGCCGAGGCGGTAGCCCACCTCGAGGGCGATCATCGCACCAGCATCCGAACCTACGACCTCATCCATCGCCAAATCCTGAAGATGGCGGACATGCTCAGCGACGGAATTGCGGCCCAGTTTCCGAAGCGGTTCCGTTAGTAGCAGACGGCGCATGCGAAGTGATACGTTCGCTCCGCCTGCCCTAGGCGGAGCGAAAGGAGGCTCGTGGCCGGCTACTCACCGGACGGCGACGGCGAGCTCCAGCGCGAGTTCGTCGAGAAGTGGCGCAACAACGCTTTCGGCTGCTTCTCCTCTGGCCACAAGTTCTGTCGCGAGGTCTGCCCTGTCATGCAGGTCACCCGCAACGAGAACCACACGCCCACCGCCTTCCACGCGAACATCGTCGCGATGGAGCGCGGCCTCGTCTCCGTGGAGGACGTGGCCGACGACTACGTCCACTGCACGCAGTGCGGCGCCTGCGAGCTGCGCTGCCCGAACACGCTCTTCACCGGCGACTTCTACCGCAACCGCACTCGCACGGTCGACGTGGTCAAGGCGATGCGCGCGCTCATGGTCGCGACCGGCAACGAGCGCGAGGGCTGGAAGCTCTGGAACGAGCGGCTCGCGGAGGGGACGAACGAGCCGGTGCTGGGCGACGTGCCGGTCACGCAGGAGCACGTGCGCGACTGGGCCGAGGGGCTCGACCTGCCGACCGGCGGCGAGACGATCCTGTTCGTCGACTGCGAGGCCGCCTTCTACCGGACGTCCTACAGCCGCGCCTTCGCGCTGCTGCTGAAGAAGGCGGGCGTCGAGTTCGGCCTGATGCGCGAGCAGTGGTGCTGCGGCGGGCCGGCCGCTGAGATGGGCTACGTCGACCTCGCGCGCAAGCACGCCGAGCACAACGTCGCCGACTGGCGGGCGGTGGGGGCGAAGCGGATCCTCGCGCCCGACCCGCACGACTACATCGCCTTCACCGAGGACTATCCGAAGCTCTTTGGCGACGACTACGACTTCGAGATCGTGCTCGGGGTCGAGCTGATCGCCGAGCTCGTGCGCGACGGCCGGCTCGAGCTCACGCAGCCGATCGAGCGCACGGTCACCTACCACGACCCGTGCAGGCTCAACAAGCGCAAGGGCGTCCACGAGCCGCCGCGCGAGCTCCTGCGCGCGATTCCCGGGCTCACCTTCAAGGACGTCGACCACGTGACGCAGTGGTCGTACTGCTCCGGCGGCGGCGGCGGGCTGCCGATCGAGAAGCCGGAGATCACGGCCGAGATCAGCCGCCGGCGCGTCGAGCGCGCCGACCGGCTCGAGGTCGACACGCTCGTGAGCGCCTGCCCCTGGTCCGAACGGCCGCTGTCGGACGCCGCAGACGGCACGCTCGAGGTTGCGGACCTCTTCGAGCTCGTGGCCGACTCGGCGGGGATCGAGGTGGGCGGTACGACGCGCGGGCCGGCCGCGGCGGCGGAGGGAATCGGGTGAGCGTCGCCTACAAGAGCGCCGTGGACGAGGGCGTGATCGACGAGCTGCGGGCGATCATCAGCGACGAGGATCGGGTGCTGCCCGGGCTCAGCTCGCGCGTCAACCGCACGCGCGTGCCCGCGCCCTTCCCGGTGCACCGCTGGGCGGAGTTCATGCCGGACGTGGCGGTGCTGCCGAAGTCCGCCGAGGAGGTCTCCGAGGTCGTCAAGCTCGCCAACCGGCTGCGCATCCCGGTCGTCCCGCGCGCCGGCGGCACCGGGCTCTCGGACGGCGCCGTGCCGCTGCGCGGCGGCATCTGCGTCGACGTGAAGCTCATGAACAAGATCCACGAGATCGACCTCGAGGACCGCTGCGTGACCGTCGGGCCAGGCATCAACATGCTCAAGCTGAACGAGGAGCTGCGCCCGCACGGCGTCTTCTATCCGGACGACCCCGCCTCCTACCCGTGCTCGCTCGTCGGCGGCCGCATCGGCACCGGCGGCTGGTCGCTGCTCGGCGCGCGCTTCGGCCACACGCGCGACCTCGTCATCTCGATGGAGGTGGTGCTGCCGACCGGGGAGATCGTCGAGATCGGCGAGGGCGGCGGGCGCAAGCTGCGCAAGTCGTCGACCGGCCTCACGCTCAAGCAGCTCTTCACGGGGCACCAGGGCACGCTCGGCATCACCACCGAGGCCACGCTCGAGCTGGCGCCCAAGCCCGAGCTCGAGTTCGCCGCCTTCTTCGCCTTCGACGACTACATGAAGGCCTATCGGACCACCGGCGCGCTCACGCGCTCGGGGCTCGCGACGCTCGCGGGCGTCGTGCTCTTCGACGAGTGGAAGCTGCGCTACCTGCGCCGCGACGACGAGGCCTACATCCCGCAGCCGGACTCGGTCAAGGCGGTCGTGGCGGTGGCGATGTACGGCGCCCGCGCCGAGGTCGAGCCGGCCTCGAAGCGGGTGATGGAGCTCGGCCGCGCCGACGGCGGCAAGTACCTCGGCGACGAGATCTCCGAGGGCGACTGGGCCTCACGACACGACCGCTACGCGACCCCGCTGCACGGGCGCACGCGCGAGGGCCAGGTGGTTCCGATGTCGTGGCACTGCGAGGACGCCGCACTCAACTACTCGGTGCTGCCGCAGGTGCGCGAGGAGTGGCACGCGATCGTCGAGCGCTACATCGAGCAGTACGGCATCTTCGACGACTGGGGCATGTTCTGTTACACGAGCGGCCCCCACAAGCCGTGGGGCGACTACCTGGTCGAGATCGACGTCGGGATCTGGGAGCAGAAGCTCGACGACGAGAACTGGGCCGGCTGGGTCGCCTGCAAGCGCGAGATCGCGGAGGTGGCGCTGAAGCACGGCGGCTCGATCACGGCCTGCCACGGCGCCACGCGCGAGGGCGACGCCGAGCTCGTGCCCACCGAGATGGGAAGCGCCTGGGAGGTGGTCAAGCGCATCAAGGCCGCGCTCGACCCGAACAACATCATGAACCCCGGCAAGCAGATGATGGACGAGGCCTACGAATGACCATCTTCCGTCTGGGAGAGCAGAAACCGCCCGAGCCGAGGCGCATCAACGACGACGTGATCCAGCGCTTCGAGCACGTCTACGAGGTCGACCCGGAGAAGATGCGGACGTTCCCGCAGCAGGACCTCCCGGCCTGGGACACCAAGCGCATCGTCGCTGCGCGCTGGGACCACCTCGCCTGGATGCACAAGCACTTCGCCGACGACGTGCTCCTCGCGGGGCTCGGCTCGGAAACCATGCCCGAAGAGGAGACCGAATGAAGTTCAGCTACTGCATGCTGCCGGACTACCCGCTCGACGACTCGATCGAGATGATCAAGACGGCGGACGAGCTCGGCTACCACGCCTGCTACGCGGTCGACGAGACCTGGCACAAGGACCTGTGGACGCTGTTCGCCCACGCGGCCGACAAGACGGAGCGGATCCGCTTCGGGCCGAACGTGACGCACGTGTTCCTGCGCGAGCCGACGCTGATCTGCCAGCAGCTCGCGACGCTCGACGAGATCACCGGCGGGCGCACCGAGTGCGTCGTCTCGACCGGCAACTTCGGCCTGATGGCGCAGTACCACCTCGACTGGGCGAGCCAGAAGCCGCTCTCGCGCCTGCGCGAGGCGCTGTACGTGATGCGCACGTTCCTCGACGAGGGCAAGATCGACTTCGAGGGCGACTTCTTCAAGTACACCGGCCTGTTCACCGCCGCCCGCCCGGTGCAGGAGCGGATCCCGCTGCTGATGGGTGGCATGAAGGGGCCGCGCTCGTTCCGCACCGCGGGCGAGCTGGCCGACGGCCTGCACCAGGCGCTCGGCTACTCGCGCGAGGCCTACGACTACCAGGTCGAGAACATGCGCGCCGGCGCCGAGAAGGCGGGCCGCTCTTTCGACGACCTCGACGTCGGCGCCTGGGTCGTGACGGTCGTGGGCGAGGACTCGGCGGCCGCCAAGCACGCCGCGCGCCTGCTCGTCGCGTTCTACATCTCGTCGATGCCGGCCGAGCAGCTCGCCCGGCACGGGATCGACGCCGCCGAGCTCCAGCCGGTCGTCGACGCGCTCGGCGCCGGCGACATCAAGGGCGCCTACGAGGCGTTCACGCCCGACTACGTGGAGAAGCTGTCGCTGTCCGGGACGCCGGAGGAGGTCGTCGAGAAGATCAAGTCGGACATAGAGCCCGCCGGGGTCAACCACATGATCTTCGCGCTCTCCGACCCCCACCTGGTCAAGTTCTTCACGAACGAGGACGTCGAGAACGTGCCCGACATCCAGGGCCAGCTCAGGCTGGTTTCGGAGCGGGTGATGCCGGCGTTCGCCGGGGCGGCCGCTACGAGCTAGACCGTCAATGCACTACTCGGGTGACTGAGCCGGGCGCAAGCCCGAGCACAGCACGCGCATCCAGCCGATCCGCCCGTCTCGAGGGGCGATGTATGCCTGCTGCTCAACCAGGAAGCGGCCGTACGGATTGGTGACGCTGAACCGGTAGCCCACGCGCTGGCGGTCGGCAACGGCGTCGGTCTCGAGCCGTTCGAGCGCTTCGATCTCGTCGTCTTGCTGGAACCATTGGCCGAGGAGCATCGGGATGACGGCGTCCCGGTCGTTTGCCTCCCAGCTTCGGCTGGGGGTCAGCCCTCGGAAGTCGATCTCCGGGTGCATGAGATCGAGTAGCCGGCTCGAGTCCTTGGCGGCGAGCGCGCCCGCGAACTCGGGGCCGAGGCGCGGCGGGTCCACTAGAGAAGTGTCGCGATCATCTGCGCAGCGCGGGCGGCACCGTCGCGCTCTACGTCGATGGGCGTGGGCGCGCTGCCCAACGCGTCCGCGATCGACTCCCCGATCGCCTGCGGCGTGGCGTCCTCGAAGCTCATCGGCCTGCCTGCGCGGTAACGCTCGAGGCGGTGGCGAACATGAGTGTTCTGCTCGAAGTGCCGCCGCAGAGGGAAGTAGAGGAACGGCGTGTTCGCCGCCGCGAGCTCCATGCAGGTCGTGAGCCCGCCCTGCACGACAGCGACGTCGCAGGCGGCGAGGTGCTGCGAGAGGCGATGGACGTAGCCCACCACCTCGAGCCCGTCATAGGCGGGAAGCGCGGCGGGGTCGATCCGCGGGCCGCAGACCGCGACCATGCGGAGGTCCGGGATCCGCCGCCGGGCCTCTGGCAGCGCGTCGATCACGCGGTTGAGGAGATTCGCGCCGACTCCTGAGCCGCCGACCGTGACGACGCAGATCTGTTCGTCCGGTCCATACCCGAGCTCGGCCCGAAGCGCCTGGCGGTCCCGCGGCTGTCCGGCGTCCGGCGCGAGGACATAGCCGCTGAAGTCGAAGTGCTCCTCCACCCAGGGCCGGATCGCCGGCAGCCCCGCGCCGAAGCCGTGGGGGACGATGTCCTCGGGCGATCCCACGAAGATTGCGCGGTCGCGGACCCGCGGGAAGCGGGCTATCTGCTCGATCATCTCGGCGTTGTAGTCCGCGGTCAGTCGCGCCTCGGCCTCGCCACCCTCGGGCATTGGCAGCCAGCCGACGAAGTCGGTCAGGAAGCAGTAGGCGGCCGTCTTCAGCTCCGGGTTCTCGTGCAGGTAGTAGTCGAGCTCCCAGGCCTCGTCGCCGATCCAGAGGTCGTAGTCACCGCTGGCGGCGATGTCGTGGAAGAGCATGAAGTTGGCGAGCAGGATCTCGTCCATACGGCGCCAGGCCTGGAAGACGTTGAGCTCGTGCTCGCGTGACTCGGCGGCGATGTGTCGCGACTCGTTCGCGAGCATGTGGCTGGCCGGGTGCAGCCGCTCGCGGCACTCTGACAGCACCCTCGTGACCGGATCCTGGGCGAGCCAGTCGATCTCGAGCCCGGGTTCCAGGGCGCGCAGCTCACGCGCGATCGCGACGTCGCGCCAGGCGTGGCCGAGGCCGATGGGCGAGGAGACATAGAGCGCTCGCTTGGGGCGGCGGACCGCGCGGCGCCAAGGAGGCCGCGCGGGCGTGCGCCCGTACGCACGCTCGGCGAAGTCGCGGACGGTCAGGTTGAAGCGAACAGCGTCACGGCCGTTGGGACAGTGCCCGACGCCCTCGAGCTCCAGCAGCTCCGCGCCGGTCAGCTCGGCGAACCTGGGCCCGCGATCGCTTGGGATGAGCAAGTCCTCGTTGCCCTGCGTGACGAGCAGGGGGCAGGCCAGCCGGGCGAGCAGCTGGCGCACCAGCCGCTCGTCGAGGTCGTCCGCTTCGAGTGTCAGGGCGAGCGTCTCCGGCGTCGTCTCGAGGGCCCAGGAGATGGCATCCTCGCGCTGCTTGGTCGAGTGCGGCTCCGAGAAGCAGGCGTCGAAGAAGAACTCGAGGTAGCCGCCGAAGTCCTTTGCCCAGTAGTGGCGGTTCGCCTTGGCCCAGCCCTCCTGGGTGGGCAGCACCTCGTCGAAGGGAAAGCCGGTGCGCTCGGGGCGAGGAGGGGTGAGGGGGAGGGCGGGCGACATGAAGACGGCGCCCCGGATCTGCTCCGGGTGGTTGGCGGCGAGCAGCAGCCCGGCGCCCGCGCTCCCGCAGTGCACGACGAGGACGCAGTCCTCGGCGCCAACCGTGTCGAGCACGTTCAGAGCGTCCGCTGCCAACACCCGCGGGCCGTACTCGTCGACGCTGTCCGGCCGGTCCGACAGCCCGTTGCCCCGGGGGTCGAACGTGACCACGCGGAAGTGCCTTGCGAGGTACGGGACCTGCGCCTTCCAGAAGCGCGAGTGGACGATCGCCCACGGCGGCAGCAGCAGGAGCGTCTGCTCACCATTCCCGAACACCTCGTACGCGACGCGGACACCGCCCCGCTCCGCGGAGCCGGTCTCGAGCGGGGGGAGGGCTCGAGACGCGGGCGCAGCGGTGTCCGCGACCAGGGCCATCGCTACGCGGGTGCTCCAGCGGCGATGGCGCGTACGGCTTCGGTGGTCATCGCCTGGCCGCCGATACCCCAGTCTCCGCTCTTTACCTCGTTCACGACCACGAAGGTAACGCTGCGCATGTTCTCGCCCTCGACCTCGATCATCGCCTCGCTGACCTTCTCGATCATCTCGCGTTTCTGGTCGGAGTCGAGGACGCCTTCGATCAGCTTGATGTCGACGTACGGCATATGGATGCCTCCTGAAGATAGTTGGTCGGTCGACCGACCAATGTACTGATAGGCTAGCCGCGTGTCAAGCAAGGTCGACGGGAGGGCCGTTCGCGGAGACGCGACCCGGCTGCGCATCCTCGACGCGGCGCGGGACCTCCTCGTCGAGCGCGGCTACGGCGGCACCAGCACCCGGGCCGTCGCCGAGCGGGCGGACACGCAGCTGTCGCTCGTGCACTATCACTTCGGCGGCAAGCAGCAGCTGCTGGCTGCGGTGCTCGAGCGCCAGAACGAGCAGCTGCTCGAGCGCCAGCAACGCCTCTACGCCGGGCCGGGCCCGCTGTCGGAGAAATGGCGCACCGCCTGCCGCTTCCTCGACGACGATGTGGAGTCGGGCTATGTGCGAGTGCTGTGGGAGCTGTGGACGGCCGGCCTCGCTGATCCCGAGCTGGCCGCCCGGTGGCGCGCGGCGACGGGCGGCTGGCGCGACTTGCTGGAGTCGGTCTTCTCGAGCTGGGCCGCCGAGCTACAGCTCGAGCTGCCGGTGTCGCCCGCGATACTCGCCTCGCTCGTCTCCAACATCTTCGAGGGCATCGAGATCGAGCTCCTCGCCGGCGTCTCCGAGCGGGACGCACCCCACCGTGCAGCGCTCGAATGGCTCGGGGCGCTGATCGAGCAGGCCGAGACCCGTGCTCGGGCGTAGGGCCGGACGAGCGCCGGGGCGGCCCGGTACGGGGTGACGCCGCCAGCGCTCGGGCGAGCGCCCGATGGTTGTCCTGGTGCTCAACCAGGACGGATCGATCGAGGGGGTTACCCGATCCCGTACTGGTCGCGGACATAGGGCATGAGGCCTCGGGCCTCGAGCCGCTCGAGCGGCGCCCGCAAGGTCACCTGTACCACGCCCGGATGGCGGCCGATCTCGATCGCCCCCGTGATCGTCGCCCGGTTCTTCACCTCGGGCACCTCCATGCGCAGCAGCTCGGCCGCGCGCTCGAGCCCATTGTCCGTCGCGCTGTTCAGGTCCGGGCCGGTGCCGATCACCGAGATCGGCGCAGACTCCTCGAGCCCGTCGAGGCCCCACTCGCGCGCCAGCTCCTCGGCCCGCGCGCGCTCCGCTCCGGACAACGGGTGCGCTAGGAAGGGCAGATCCTCCTCGAGCGGCAGCAGGATCGGCCCGTCGATGCCGAGCCCCTTGAGCAGCTCGACCTGGAGCGTGACCGTGCCCGACACGTCGCAGGTGTGGCCGGCGATCTCGCCGTCGCCCTGGAGCGCGTGCATGTCGCCCATGTAGACGCCGCCCCCCGGCAGCTTCACCGGACAGATCAGGATCGCGCCGGCGCGCACGGCGTCGATGTCCATGTGGCCGTCGGTGCGGTGCTCGGCGAGCTCCTCGGCGCTGAGCGAGTAGGCGTGTGGCGCTCCGATCAGGAACGAGCCGAAGTCGCCCGCGTTGTGCGAGTCCGGCATCGTCTTCGAGGGCGTCGTGCCGAGCTGGCCCATGAAGGGCCGCAGCCGCGCGGCGAGCCCGACGAGGTCGTGCGGCGCGAAGGCGAGGATCGGGTTCTGGACCGAGTTCTCGGGCAGCGCGGCGTAGCGCGCGGCCTCGTGCGCGATCCGCTCCGCGGGCTCGCGCCCGACCGTCACGCCCATGCGGCGGCCGTGGTCGAAGGCGATCGTGTAGCCGCTCGTGAACTTGAAGGGCGTAGCGTCGGCGCCGCACTCGGCGCAGCGGACGGCCTCCTGGCCTATCCCCTCGAGCCGCGTCTCGGGGTACTCGGTCCCGCAGCCGGGGCAGACGGCGGCGCAGTAGGGGTCGCCGTTGAAGCTCCCCTCAGGGGAAACGTCGTTGCCCGATGCCGTGGCAATCGAGGTGACCTCGATGTCCTTGATGCGGATCGCGATCGCGTCGCCCGGCTCGGCCCCCGCCACGGCCACGGGCCGCGCGACCTCGTGCCCGCCGCGCAGGGCGGGCGTGATCATCGGCCCCCAGCAGCCGGGGGAGGTGTTGACGACCACGTGGCCGCCGTCCTCGACCGGTCCGAGCATCTCGACGTCCGGGCCGAGCAGGCCGTTCGTGAAGGTGTCGACGAACACGGTGGGATGGGCCCGGCCGGTTGCGGACGGCGCGGCGGGTTCTACGGCCATCTGAGTCTCCCCTCGAGGTTGTTTCTGCCGGCGCCACCGGCGACCGGGATGAGCAGGGCGACCTCGTCGCCGTCGGCGAGCGCCTGCGCTCGGCTCGCGTGCGTCCCTCTCACGACCGGCAGGGCGGAGCCGAGCGCCGCGGCGATGGCCGGCTCGAGCTCGCCTACGCGGACGAGCAGCGTGTCGACCGTGGCCTCGCGCGGCAGCTCGACCCGCAGCCGCCGGGTGCCGGCGGCGGTGGCCAGCCCCGACCCGAGTCGCACCTGGACGTGCACGGCCCGGTCAGCGTACCGGTCGGCGAGGCGCCCGATCCGCTATCACTTGACGGGTGGCGGTGTGCTCTCACCTCGATCAGGTGCAGGTCGAGCGCCCGGACTCGGTGCCGGGCTGCGAGGACTGTCTGAAGACCGGCGACCGCTGGGTGCACCTCAGGGTCTGTCGCTCATGCGGTTACGTCGGTTGTTGCGACAACTCGCCCAACCGGCACGCCACCGCCCACAACCGTGAGACGGAGCATCCGATCATCAGCTCCGTCGAGCCGGGCGAGGACTGGTCGTACTGCTACGTGGAAGACGTGGCGTTCGTCATCACCTGAACTTCGCGCCGCCGCGATGCTGTTCCCCCTAAAGACGCTCCGCGGCATCGAGGCGGGGGAGGTCACGCTCGCCTTCCGGCGCTGGCGCAGGCCGACCGTCAGGGCGGGCGGCACTCTCCGGACGCGCGTGGGCGTGCTTGCCATCGACTCGGTCGAGCCGGTCGAGGAGCGGGCGATATCCGACGCGGACGCCCGCCGCGCCGGCGCGGCGGGACGCGACGAGCTGATCGCGCGGCTGCGCCCTGAGGGGACGCTCTACCGGGTCGAGTTCAGGCTCGCCGGGCCCGACCCGCGCATCGCGCTGCGCGAGCGCGCCGACATGGACGCGGAAGAGCGCGCCGCCATCGACGCGCGGCTCGCCCGCCTCGACGCGGCGAGCCGCCACGGGCCCTGGACCGCCCGGGTGCTCGATTTGATCGCGCGCCGGCCCGCTACGCGCGCGCCGGACCTCGCCGGCGAGCTCGCGCGCGATACGGCCCTGTTCAAGGCCGACGTGCGCAAGCTGAAGGAGCTGGGCCTGACGGAGAGCCTGGAGCGCGGCTATCGGCTCTCGCCGCGCGGGCGCGCCTATCGCGACGGGCGCTGAGCGCGGATCAGAGCCGCGGTTCCTGGAGCCGGCTCGAGCAGCGCCACACGCCACAGCTCGCTGCCCCGGCCTGGCGCGCTGCGCGCGAGCTCGCCGGCGAAGCCGCGCACGCGCTTAGGCCTCCTCGCCGCCTGCGATCACGGAGGCCGGCTTGGCGATGCTGCCCGCATCGAGGAAGGCGGCGGCGAGCGACTCGACAAGCCCCCGCTGGCCGACGTCGTCCACGGTGGCACGCTGGCGGGCGGCCCCGGGCGACTCCATGAGCGCGCGCAGCTCGTCGAGCTCCGCGCTGCTGCCGAGGTCCTCCGCGTGCGGCCCGCACACCTCGAGGAGCTCTTCGAGTTGCGCGCGCGCGGGCACGCGCGTCGCGGTCGTAACGTCGATGAGGCGCGCATCGATGCCGTCACGCGCCGCCAGGAAGCGGTTCTCCTCGAGCACCTCCGCCGCCCCGACGAGCCCGGGCGGCGCGTGACCCTCGGTGGCCTCGAGCCGGACCAGCGCCTGGATCAGCGCGGCGATGCCTGCCGCCTCGGAGACCGTCGTCTGCGCGTCGGCGATGCGGATTTCGACCGTGCCGAAACGCGGCTGCAGGCGCACGTCCCACCAGATGAAGGTCGGTTCGGGGAGCGCGTCGGCGCGCAGCATGAGGTCGACCACTTCCACGTACGCGCCGTAGCTGCCGAAGCGGCGCGGGATCCCCGAGCGCGGAAAGCCCTGGAAGAGGGGAGTCCGGAACGAGGCCATGCCGCTGTCGCGCCCACGCCAGAAGGGCGAGTTCGCGGACACGGCGAGGATGAGCGGCAGGTGGGCCCTGATGCGGTCGGCCGCCTGCATCGCGAGCTCCGGATCGGGGACGCCCACGTGCACGTGCAGCGCGAACGTCGGCTCGCGGCGGGCGAGCTCGCGCATCTTGTCGTAGAGCACCTGGTAGCGCGCGCTCTCGGACACCTCCGTGTCCTCGCCCACCGCCGACGGGTGCGTGCCGGCCACCGCAGCCTGCAGGTCGTGTGGCGCGAGCTCCTCGGCGAGCCTGCGCCTGAGCGCGAGCAGTTCCTGGACCGCGGTGCGAACGCCGACGTGAATCCCGCCCGCGAGCTCGAGCGTGCACGAGTGCGTCTCCGCGCTCACCTTCTCGGTCAGGCCCGTGCTGAGGAGAGGCAGCAGATCGTCGAGCTCGTGCGCCAGGTCCCAGCTGCCGGGCTCGAGGAGCATGACCTCCTCCTCGATCCCCACCGTCCAGGCGGGCCGGTCGTGATCGGCCTGCCAGTCCGCCCATTCCGGGAGCGAGCTCATGGTCATCAGGCGGCCCGCAGCTCCGCCGCCGAGTGTTCGGCGCCCGCCTGGACCAGCCCCTCGAAGAGTGCGAAGTGCTCCGGCATCTCGACGAGGCACTCGGCGTGCCACTGGACCCCGAACACGAAGCCCTTGGCGCTGCTCTCCATGGCCTCGACCGTGCCGTCGCCCGCCTTGCCGACCGCGCGCAGCCCGGGGCCCAGCATGGCCGGCGCCTGATGGTGGAAGGAGTTGACGCCCAGCTCGCTGCGGCCCATCAGCTTCGCCAGGCGGCTGTCGGGGGCGAGCTTCACGTCGTGCGTAGTCTGACGGCCCGCCACGTCCTGGCGGTGCTCGATCTCATCGCTCAGGTCGGGAAGGTGCTGGTGGAGGGTGCCGCCGAGCGCGACGTTCAGCACCTGAGCCCCGCGGCAGATGCCGAGCACCGGCATGCCGCGCCGTACCGCCCGGCGCGCGAGCGCCAGCTCGAAGAGGTCGAGCTCCGGCTCGGTGGGGCCGAGTTCGCTGTGCGCCTCGGCGCCGTATGCCGACGGGTGCAGGTCGGGGCCGCCGGAGAGGCAGACCGCGTCGAGGCGCTCGAGCAGCGGATCGATCGCCGAGCCGTGGACGGGCGTGAGGATCACGGGCAGCCCGCCGGCGGAGCGCACCGAATCCAGATAGCGCTCGCCGAGCGCGAGCTCGCGGCGGCTCGGCTCGCCCTGAGGCACCACGCTGTGATCGGACGCGCGCCGCACCTCGGACGTCGACACCCCGACCAGCGGGGGCCGGCTCACGACAGCACCCATGTGTCCTTTCCCCCTCCCTGTTGTGAACTGTTCACGACGAGCGCGTCCCGGCTGAGCGCGACACGCGTGAGGCCTCCCGGGATCACGCGTGCAGTGTCGCCTGCCAGCAGGACGAACGGCCTGAGATCGACGTGTCGGGGTTCCAGCCGGCCGCCGGCCGCCGTGGGGTGGCGCGAGAGCATGACCGTCTCCTGAGCCACGAATCCGTCCGGGTCCTGCGACAACTCGGCGGCGATCTTCCGCACGTCAACCGGCTCGGCGTGCGCGGCCACGACGACTCCCACGCCGCCGTATCCCGCCCGCGGCTTGATGACGAGCTCCTCGATGCGGTCGAGCACCGAGTCGCGGACGTCCGGCACCCCGACGTCGTAGGTGCGCACCGAGCCGAGCAGCGGCTCCTCGGCGAGATAGAAGCGCACCATCTTCTCGACGTAGGCGTGCATCAGCTTGTCGTCGGCCACGCCGGTGCCGAACGCGTTGACGCAGCTGAGCTTGCCGGCGCGGATCGGCGAGAAAAGCGTCGCGCCGAGGTAGGTCAGCCGCCCGCGTTCGTCCTCGAGCCGGTCTTCGTCGGTCCTGCGGTAGACGACGTCGACGGGCAGCCGCCGGCCGTTCACGCGCGCGATGAGACGTTCGCCCGCCACCGTGAGGTCGGAGAGCCTCACGAGCGGGATCGAGAGGGCTTCCGCGATCCGCTCGTGCTCGTACCAGGCGCTGTTCCTGGGGCCGTCCGTGAGCACCACGACAGTCGGGTCCTCGACTCCCTCCGGGGCGGCCGCCCGCAGCGTCTCCGCGAGCGTTTCGAGCAGGTCGTCGAGCGGGCGGCGGCTCTCCGCGAGCCCGGCCGGCAGGTGCCGGTCGAGCGTCTCCCGCGCGGCGAGCGCGTAGGTGGTCCCCGAGGGGGTCCGCACGTTGTCCTCGAGCACGTGGAAGCGTCCGTCCGGGTCGCGCACCAGGTCGAGCCCGGCGATCGCCACCCGTACGGGCGGCGCCGGCAGGCCCACCAGCCTCGGCTCGAAGTGGTCGCAGCTCTCGAGCACGCGCTCCGGCAGGACGCCCGCCTCGATGATCTCCTGCTTGCCGTACGCGTCGGCCACGAAGCGGTCGAGCGCTCGGACGCGCTGGGCGAGTCCGCGCTCGACCACGTCCCACTCCTCGGCCGTTATGACCCGCGGGACAAGGTCGAGCCGAAAGGGCTCGGGACCGCCCTTTCCTCCGAACTCGACCCCCTGCCGGCAGACGTCGTCGCGGACATCATCGGCCATCGCGGCTAGATCTGTCTCTGCAAGCGCCTTCAGCAGGCTCTCGTAGGCGGGCCGCGGCGTCCCGTCGGGCTCGATGGCTTCGTCGAACGCGCCCGGCTCCGGTGTGTAGATGACACCCGGCGGACGCGGCACCGCCGCGCCCGCCGAGGGTCGGGAGGAGTGAGCGGATGTCACCCGCCTCAGCATCCCGCCGGGAGGCCCGGATGTCGTTGTACGCACGTCCAAAGATCGGTGGCGCCGACCGCCATTCGGTCGAAGCCGGCCGCGGCGCGGTGCCCGTCGCTCACGGATAGAGCGGCGTTCGCAGGTAGTGGTCGCGCACGGTCCAGAAGGCGGGCTTCGGTTCGCCGTGATAGGTGAGCAGGCCCTTGTGGTGGCGGGTGTTGGGCTCGTACTGGGGTGGCCGCCGGCCGGCGCCGCCCTGCCAGCCGGGGTTGATCTCGAACTCGCGCAGCGTCCAGTAGATCGCGCCCGACAGGACCGGCGAGCGGTCGATCACGTCGAGCGTGCGCTGGGCGTGCATGTCCTGGAAGGGATAGCTCCCCTTGAGGTCGAGGGCCGCCGCGGCCAGCTCCGGGCGCGCCTCGGCGCCCCACTCGGTCATCACGATGGCCTTGTCCGGGTAATGATCGCGCAGCTCGTAGATGTAGGGCTCCAGGACACTGAAGTCCTCTACCCAGCGATACCAGCCGAAATACTGATTCAGGCCGAGCATGTCGAATTCGTGGTAGGTGAACTGCTCGGCGAAGCCCGGGCGCCCCTTGATGTCGACGGAGATCGGCAGCGTCGGATCGAGCTCGCGCGCCTCGGCCTGCGCCTCGAGGAGGAAGCGCTTGGTGCCCGGGTAGTTGTCGGGCGTGAAGCTCAGCTCGTTCGCCACCGAGTGGGTCAGCACCGAGGGATGCGAGCGGGCAGCGGTGACGGTGCGGCGGACCGTCTCGAGCGCCCGTGCACGCTCCTTCGGCTGCCACAGCAGGTGAGCGCGGGCGTCCCGCTGCCAGATCGGCGCCTGGCTCCAGACCATGATCCCGGCGCGGTCCAGGCGTGACAGGAGCCGGTCGTTGAGCAGGTAATGCGCCCGCGTGATGTTCGCGCCGAGCGCCCTCAGGTCGGCCACGATGCGATCCATGTCGGCGCTCGTGAGGGCGGCGCCGGAGCCCGGCATGTCCTCGTGGATGGAGGCGCCGCGGAGCTGGATGCGGCGGTTGTTGAGGTACAGGAGCCCGCTCTTGACCTCGACCGAGCGGAGCCCGATGCGGCGCTTCTCTGCCTGCAAAACGCGGTCCCCGTTGCGCAGCGTGAGCCTCGCCGAGTACAGGCGCGGGGCGTCGGGCGACCAGAGCTCGGGGGCCGGCACGCGCATCTCGAGCTCTACGCGCTCGCGGCGCGCGCGCCCCTCGGGCAGCTCGAAGCGCTTGCGGATGCGCCGTCCGCCGGGCGCGCGCAGCTCGACCTCGAGTGTCGGCTCGGTGACGCGCCGGCCGCTTCGGACGAGCTCACCGTCCACGAGCAGGTCGGCGCGGCAGCCCGTCGCGGGCCCGCGGCAGCTCACGTCCGAGAGCGTGCCGAGGTCCTCGATATACGCAGGCCCGGCCGGCACCAGCCGCACGGGCCGCACGATGCCGTTCCAGTTCCACCACGCCTCCGGCAGCTTCGGGTTCTTGCGGCCGTCGACGATCACCTCGAGCTCGTTGCGCCGCCCCGGACGCAGCCCGCGCGCCTCGAAGCTGAACGGGGTGTACGGGTCGGTGTTGCGGCCGAGCCGGCGCCCGTTCAGGTAGACCGTCGCGGCGCGCCGCACGCTCTCGAACTCGATCAGCCAGCGGAAGCCGCGCGGGGTCTCGGGGCCGGTGAACGAAACCCGGTAGCGGCGTACCTGGCCTGCGAAGAGGGCGGGCAGCGCGCGTGTGTCGAAGACGCTCGGCACCCGCGCCGGGCGCCACTCGCCGGCGACCTGTGCGGCACGTCCGGGAGGGCTGGCGGGAGCCGCCGGCGGCACGCCCTCGGGCAGAGTCTCCTCGAGCGGCGGCGGCTGCGGCGCGGCCGGGTCGGCCGGCTCCGTGCGCACCTCCCAGCCGCTCGTGAGGCCGCGCTCGCGCGGCGGCGGGTCGGCGGCCGCGGCGGCCGGCGCGAAGGCGAGCATGAGCAGGCAGGAAAGGACCGCTTGGCGGCGCATCAGCCCCATCACCGTAGCCAGTTGTGAACGCGCTGCTCTGCCAACCTTTCCACGTGCCACCCATCGCTGCGGGGGTCGACTTCCTCGAGGAGCCGCTGGCCATCTTCGGCCTGCTGCTGATGCTCGGCGCCGTCGTGTCCGGGATCGCGCGGCGCAGCTTCCTGTCGCTCACGGCCGCCTTCGTCGTGGCCGGCTTCCTGCTCGGCAAGGGCGGCCTCGGGCTGCTCGACCTCGACCCGACCTCCGATTTCGTGCAGGGGCTCGCCGTCGTCGCGCTGATCCTGATCCTCTTCAGGGACGGGCTCGAGGTGGAGCAGGAGATGCTGCAGAAGGCCTGGCACCTGCCGCTGCGCAAGCTCGTACTGGCGATGCCGCTCACCTGCGTGCTCGTCGCACTCTTGACCAAGCTGGTCACCGACCTGAGCTGGGCGGAGTCGTTCCTGGTGGGCGCGCTGCTGTCGCCGACCGACCCGGTGCTCTCGTCCGCCGTGATCACGAACCCGCGTGTACCGCGGCTCATCCGGCACTCGCTCAACCTCGAGTCGGGCCTCAACGACGGCCTTGCCCTGCCGGCGGTGCTCGCCTTCTCGGCTGCAGCGGCCGCCGACGACGACTTCGTGTGGTGGCAGTTCGTCCTGCAGGACGTCGGCGTGGGCCTCGTCAGCGGGCTGCTCGTAGCGCTCGTGGCGAGCCGGCTGATGCCCAGGGCACGGGCCCTGGGTCACGAGATCAGCCCGCACCAGAAGTCGATGTACGCGCTGGGGGTGGCATTCGCCGCCTACGGGGTCGCGACGCTGCCGCCGGAGGGCAACGGCTTCATTGCCGTGTTCGTGGCCGCGATCGCATTCGGCATATGGAGGCCCGATATCCAGCACTGCTTCGAGAGCCGAGCCGAGGACATCATCGAGGTGGTCAAGCTCGGGGTGTTCCTCGTGTTCGGGGCGATCTTCACGTTCGAGACGCTCTTCGAGGACGGCTGGGCGACGGTGGCGATCGCGGCCTTCACTCTGCTTGCGGCGCGTCCGATCGCGGTCTTCATCGCGCTGGCCGGCAACCGCGAGGCCGACGTCGCCGGCAAGGCCTTCATGGCCTGGTTCGGGCCCAAGGGGGTGGCGACGATGACGTTCGCCCTCTTCGTGCTCGGCTCGACGGTGCCGAACGGGGAGCGGATCGCCGCGATAGCGGCAGTCACCGTCTTCATCTCGATCATCGCCCACGGGCTCACCGATCACCCGGGATCAGAGTGGATCGCGCGCCGCGAGGACAGGACCGCCGAACCGGAGCCGGTCGCCGCCGCGCCATAATCTCGGACTGACCCGCCCCCGATCCGGAGGATCCATGGAGACCTGGGACATCGCCTCGTTCGACGTCCAGCCGCATCAACCCGCGGTGCTGCGCTCGGACGACGAGACGCGCGTGATCGCGATCAACCTCCCGGCCGGCGAGCGGCTGCAGGAGCATCAGGTCCACGAGCGCGCCTGGGTCATGGTCGCCGCCGGTGACGTCGAGTTCGAGCAGGGCGGCGAGTCGGTGCGCGGCGGTCCCGGCTTCCTCGTCCACTTCGAGCCGAATGAGCGCCACGAGGTCCGCGCCAGCACCGACGCGCGGCTGATCCTGCTGCTGTCGCCGTGGCCCGGCGACGGGCATCCGAGCTCGAAGCAGGCGAGCCGCTAGCGGGGCCTGCCTGCCAGAATCCGGTGTGATGGATCCCTCCCGCAAGCGCAAGCTCCGGCTTGGGGTGGCGCTGGCAGCCGCGGTGCTGCTGGCGACCGCGCTGATCTATACGAGCTTCAGCGCCTCCACCGAGGCCGCCAAGCCGAGCGAGATCGAGCCGGGCAAGTCCTACGAGCTGACCGGGAAGGTGGTCCGCGGCTCGATCGAGAAGGCGGGCGACGATCTGCGCTTCCGGATCCGCGACCGTGACGGGCCCGAGTCGGTGCCGGTGGCCTACGCGGGCGTCGTGCCCGACCCGTTCCGCGAGGGACGCGAGGTGATCGTCTCGGGTGAGCTGAAGCAGGGCACCTTCGTCGCCGAGCGCGACTCGCTCGTCACCAAGTGCCCGTCGAAGTTCACCAAGGACGAGTCGGCCTCTTAGTGGCCGGGGTCGGCTCCGCCTGCCTGACCGTCGGGCTGCTGACCGCCCTCTACGCGGCGGGCGCCTCGGTGTACGGCGCCGTGGCCGGCAGGCGCGAATGGGTGACCTCGGGGCGCCGTGCGATGTACTGCGTGGCGGCCCTGTGCGTGGCGGCGTTCGCGATCCTCGAGTCCGCCTTCCTGCGCTCGGACTTCTCGTTCAAGCTCGTGGCGGAGGGCTCCTCGACCGACACGCCCACCTTCTACAAGGTCACCGCGGTCTGGGCGACGCAGGACGGCTCGCTGCTCCTGTGGGCGACGCTGCTTGGGTTGTTCGCGAGCGCTGTGCTCTTCCTCACGCGCCGCTCGCTGCGCGACATCACGCCCTGGGCGACCGCGGTGCTCGGCTGCGTGGCCGCCTTCTTCCTGCTCTTGATGGTGGGCTGGGAGAACCCGTTCGACACGCTCGCGGTGGCGCCGCAGGAGGGCAACGGGCTCAACCCGCTGCTGCGCCACCCGGCGATGATGATCCACCCGCCGATGCTCTACACGGGCTACGTCGGCTTCTCGATCCCGTTCGCCTTCGCAATCGGCGCGCTGATCGCACGGCGCACGGGCGCCGACTGGATCCGCGCGACGCGCCGCTTCGCGCTCGTTGCCTGGACCTTCCTCGGCACGGGCATCCTGCTGGGCGCGCTCTGGTCCTATTCGGAGCTCGGCTGGGGCGGCTACTGGGCCTGGGACCCGGTCGAGAACGCGTCGCTCATGCCGTGGCTCGTGGGCACGGCGTTCCTGCACTCGATCATGGTGCAGGAGAAGCGCGGCATGCTCAAGGTCTGGAACGCGTCGCTGATCTGCGCCACCTTCGTGCTCGCGCTGCTCGGCACCTTCCTCGTGCGCAGCGGCATCCTCGAGTCGATCCACGCCTTCGGGGCCTCGACGATCGGCGTGCAGTTCCTCGTGTTCATCAGCCTCGTCCTGGCGCTGTCCGCGGGGCTGATCATCGCCCGGCTGCCGGACCTGCGCTCGAGCGCGCGGCTCGACTCGCTGCTCTCGCGCGAGGCCTTCTTCCTGCTCAACAACCTCGTGCTCGTCGGCCTCTAGCCTCGTGATCCTCTGGGGCACGTTCTTCCCGCTGATCTCCGAGGCGATCACCGGCACGGAGGCGACGGTGGGGCCGCCCTGGTTCAACCGCCTGACGACGCCGCTGGCGATCGTGCTGGTGCTGCTCAGCGGGATCGGCCCCGTGCTCGCCTGGCGGCGGATGACGCCGTCGTCGCTGCGGCGGGTGCTGCTCGTGCCGCTCGCGTTCACGGCCGCCGTGCTCGCCGCGCTGCTGTTGTTCACCGACGCGGCCGACAGCACGGCCTCGCTCATCATGTTCTGCTTCACCGCGTTCGTGCTGTCGGTTGTGGCGCAGGAGTTCTGGCGCGGGGCGAGCGCGCGGCGGGTGATGACGGGCGAGCCCTGGCCACGCGCGCTCGCACGGCTCACGGGTCGCAACCGGCGCCGCTACGGCGGCTACCTTGTACATGCGGGGATCGCCGTGTTGTTCCTGGGCGTGGCGGCCTCCTCCGCCTTCATCCAGCAGCGCGACGTGCGGCTCTCGCCCGGTGAGTCGTTCACGCTCGGCGACTACGAGGTCACCTACCGCGAGGCGACGGCTCGCCTCGGCGGCGACTCGGCGGGCACCGGGGCGCCGATCTCGTTCGGCGCCGTCATGGACGTGCGCAAGGGCGACGAGACCTTCACGCTGCGGCCGGCGCGCAACTTCTACTCGAGCGGCGACCCCTCGCTGGGCACGATCTCGCGCTTCTTCGAGGGCGAGGCCACCAGCGAGGTCGACGTCCGCTGGGGCCTCCGGCGCGACTTCTGGCTGGCGGTCCGCCCGGACATCTCGGCACTCGAGGGGCCGATCCGGGAGGCTGATTCGCAGTTCGCCGACGCCGCCGGCGACGTCCAGGCGGTGATCGTCGCCGCCCTCTCCGAGCGCTACCGCCGCGATCCACCGCCCGCCGCCTTCCGGGCGATCGTCTCGCCGCTGGTCGCATGGATCTGGATCGGTGGAGCGATCGCGCTGCTCGGCGCCCTGGTGGCCGCCTGGCCGACGCCGGAGGCGCGCCTGCGCCGCGTGCGGGCGCTGTACTCGGCGCGGCTCGGCAAGGAGCTCTCGCGGGCGTAGCGCCCGGTGGTCTCCGCAGCGTGGAATACGCCCTCGCACTGCTCGTCCTCGCGGTGCTGGTCGCGTTCGCGGTGGCCCGCCCGCTGCGCTCCCCCGGGGAGGAGGAGCGCCGCGATGAGACCCGCATCGCGGAGCTCCAGGCCGCAAAGGAGGCCAAGTACCGCGAGATCCGCGACGCCGAGCTCGACCACGGCATGGGGAAGCTCTCACGCGAGGACTGGCGCGCCGTCGACAGCGACCTGCGCGCCGAGGCGATCGTGATCCTCAGCGAGCTGGACCGGCTCGAGGGACGCTCGGCGGAACCGAACTAGCGCCGGCTCCGGGGCACGAAGGCGAGCGATGCCCGCTGGAGCGGCAGCTCGCTGACGTTGCCCTCGATGTCCCGGGCGCGCACCAGGATGCGGTAGGTGCCCGGCGGCAGCCGCCTGCCGAGGGCGAGCAGCCACTCGACGTCACCGCTCGTGGAGGCGAGCCGGGCAGTCATCCAGCGCGGCCGGTCGCACCGGCGCGGGGACACGCTCATCTTCCGCTTGCCGGCGATCCACCAGGAGCACTCGTCGCTCCCGAGCCGTGCCCGCAGGGCCACCTGGACGGCCGAGACGCCGGACGGGTCCGTCACGGCGCCGCGAATCCGCCCGCGTGCGGCGTTGACGCCGAGCAGCCGGAGCCCCGGGCCCGCCGTGTCGGGTTCGATCCGCGGCTCCGCGGGTGGCGGCGGCGGGCTGGGGGACAGCTCCACGCCCGGCTCATCGATCGGCGGCTCCGTGGGGGGATCCGGCGGCGGCCCGGCGCGCTGCGTGTAGCTGGCGGTGAGCTCCGCGCCGTTCTCCGGCACGACGAAGTTCTGGACGCGCGTGCCCCCGTTCGACCAGCCGGTGAAGTCGAAGATGGCGCCGCCGAGCTCGAACGGGTCGCTCGCGCTGATCGTGGTGCGGTACCCGATGGCCGTCTCGAGCTCCAGCGGCGCGGTGTATTGACGGCCGCCGTAGGAGACCGGGGCGTCTGAGGGGGAGCTCATGAGGCGGACCGTGGTGGTCTCGGGATCGAGCTCGACCGTTGCCGGCGCGGTGAGGCCGCCGGCGTCGGTCGCGGTCATGGTCACCTCATAGTGGGCGTCGGCGTCGTGGTCGGTGATCGCGTTGAGGGTCAGCTGCGAACGGCCGGGGAAGGTCCCCAGCGAGTGGATGTGATCCGCGTGCACGACCTTGACGTCCCAGGAGAGTCCCGACGCGGGGATGGTTCCCTGTTGCTGGTCCGTGGCGGAGCCGTTCAGCTGGAAGCTCTCGCCGCCGCGGTAGGTGGTGTCGCCCGTGACCTGCGGCAGCGGGGGAGTGTTCCCCGCGCTGATCTGCACCGTCGCGGTCCCGCTTCCACCGCGGCCGTCGCGGACCGTGAGGCGGGCCGTATAGGTACCCGCGTTCGCGTACGTGTGGGCGGGGGCCGGCTGGGTGCTCACGGCGGTGCCGTCGCCGAAGTTCCACTCGTAGGTGAGCGGGTCGCTGTTGGGGTCGCTCGAGCTCTGTCCGTTGAAGTTGACGGTCAGGGGAGCCGGCCCGGAGGTCTGGTTCGTCGCGATCCTGGCGATGGGACTGGCGTTCCCGGGCGTGTAGACGACCCGGCGGATCGAGCCGGTTCCGGCGCTGCCGTCGCCGTAGGCCGCATAGGCCAGCTCACCCGCGGGGGTCAGCTCGAGGTCGACTCCCACCCAGCCGCCGCTTGCGAAGTTCTGCACGGTCGGTTGGCCCGGCCCGCTCACGTCGAGCTTCTTGATGAAGCCCTGCGCGTAGTCCCCGAAGAAGATGTCGCCCTGGTAGTCCTGCGGGTAGGGACCCGAGTAGGTGGGGCCTCCGAGCACGGAGCCGCCGACACCCGGAACGTGGGGATACGTGTGCGCCGGGCCGAGATGCGCCTGGGCGGTTCCCTCCTTCGCGTACTCGGGATCACACCCATCCAGATCTCGGTAGCCGCCGGTGGGCTCCGCGCCCTCGTAGCAGGGCCACCCGTACAGGCGGCCGCCGCCCGCGGCGGTCGGGACGAAGTCGATCTCCTCCGTCGTGCCCCAGCCGACGTCGCCGACGGTCAGACCGCCGCCGGGACGCAGCTTGAAGCGGAACGGGTTGCGGAAGCCGCCGGCCCAGATCTTCGTGCAGACCTGGGTGAGGACGTTGTTCGCCGGGCAGAACGGGTGGCCGGGCAGCCCGTTCCCGTTGCGGTCGATGTGCATGATCTTGCCGGCCATGCTCTGGGTGTTGTAGGTGCGGAGGGCGAGCGGGTCGACGTAGCTGAAGCTCGCGGCGTCACCGCTGCCGACCCACAGCGTCCCGTCGGGCGCCGAGCGCACGCTTCCGATCGAATGCGAGAACCCCTCCGACGGGATGCAGTCGACCGCGTTCGCGGGCGCGGGGCAGGGGCCGTCGTGGCTGCCGAGGATCGTCGTGCGCCCCAGAACCTGGTTCGACGCGTTGATCGTGAAGCGCTCGAGCCGCGAGACCATCTGGCCGTCGTCGTCCGGGGTGAGCGGCTGGCGCTCGCGCGTGTAGAGGAGGTAGACGTAGTTGTTGGTCGCGTAGCTCGAGTCCACCGCGATCCCGAGCAGCCCGCGGTCCCAGTACGAGTTGACCTCGCTCGAGAGGTCGTGGACCAGGGCGGCGGAGCTTCCGCCGGAGGCCACCACCTTCAGTCGCCCCTCCTTCTCGATCACGAACAGCCGTCCGTCCGGCGCCCAGGCCATCCCGGTGGGCGCAGTCAGGCCCTCCACGATGGGACGTTCCTCGAATCCGGCGGGGTACGTGACGGCATCGGCCGTGAGCGGCGCGCACAAGAAAAGAGCGGCCGTAGCCGCGAAGATCGTCCACCTGGACCCGCCCATCGCCTAATCAACGCGGGACTGCCAGCTACTCTTTTCAGCCGTGGAAGCGATTCTCAGCGGCGTCCAGGTGATCCTCGCGGTCATCCTGATCGTGCTCGTGCTGATGCACTCGGGTAAGGATTCGGGGCTCTCCGGCGCCTTCGGCGTCGGCACCGGCGCGGGCCCGTTCGGAGGCGGCTCGCTGGTCGAGCGGAACCTGAATCGCTGGACGATCGCGTTCGCGCTGCTGTTCGTTGCGAACGTGATCATCCTGCTCAAGATCTGAGCCGTCCAAACGTTGGGAGGCGGCGGCCCCGGGCCCCGTCCCACACAGGTCCGGGGCGCCGGTTCCACCGGCTCCTGGGAACGGCACGCCGCGATGGGCATGCGAGACAGGGGTACCCGGAACAGGCCGCCTGCCACTTGAAACCGCTAGCCGGCCTGTCCCGTGAAGCGCACCCGCCCCGCCCTCACCGCCGGGCACACGACGCCGTAGGCGAAGCGACGGCCGTAGAACTCGCCGTCGCTCGCCAGCTCCTGGCCGGCCGTCAGGGCCTGGACGCTCGACAGGATCGACAGCACGCTGTCGGTCAGGCGCAGGTCGTGGAGCGGCCGTGTGACGCGGCCGTCCTCGATCAGGAAGGTGCCGTCGCGGGTGACGGCGGTCACGAGCGTCTCCTTGGGGCGGACGACATTCTCGTACCAGAGCCGCGTGACGTAGATGCCGCGCTCCACCGGCGCGCACAGCTCGCCCGCGCCGGCCGCGCCGCCGCCCGCGAGCACCAGGTTCGTGGGGTGGGGGCCAAAGGGGTCGCCGCCCGGCGCCAGCGCATGGCCGGTCGAGGCGAAGCCCATCAGGGCCCCGCTGCGGATGTCATGCACCACGCGGTGCGCCACGCCGTCCTGGATCAGCGGTACCGGCGCCTTGGGCGTGCCCTCGGCGTCGAAGGCGTGGGGGAGGGTCCGCGCGAAGCGGGGCGAGTCGGACAGGTTGACCGCGGGGGCGGCGACCGACTCGCCGAGCCGTCCTGCCAGCGCACCGCGGCCCTCCGCGTGCGCCAGGCCGTTGAAGGCCATGTAGGCGAGCAGCTCGAGCAGCGAGCTGAGCGCCTGCGGCTCGAAGACGACCGGATACTCGCCCGCTTCCAATTCTGCGGGCTCGCGGGACATGGCGAAGGAGCCGAGCGCCTTGGCCGCGGCTCGCTCGGCCAGCGCGCGCGGGTTCAGGTCGCCGAACGACACGGAGGCCTGCGACGCGTAGCCGCTGCGTCCCCGGTCGCGCTCCGGGGTCATGCAGATCACCTTCATGAAGGCGTCGGTATTCACCTCCGCGGCGCTGCCCCCAGCGCTCGCCACGGCGCGCTCGACCTCCGCGGCCGACCAGATTCCGTGCGCCTCGAGCCCCTCGCCCGACGCGACCTCGAACGCTGCGCCGAGCGCCGCCCCGCCGGCGCCGGCGTCGAGCGCGGCCGGGCTGCCCCCGACGGTGGCGCCGGCGGGCGAATCCGGAAAGCCGGGGTAGGTGCCGTCGCCCGCGGCCGCCGCGGCCTCGGCCGCCGCGGCGGCGCGCCGCGCACAGGCGGCGAGGGCGTCGTCGCCGGTCGCGTTTGTCTCCGCCCGGCCGACGTGCCCGCGCCTCAGCACGGCGAGCTCGACAGTCAGGTCGTCGACCTCCGTCGCCTGGGTCGGGCGGTTCGCGGCGAAGCGCAGCAGCAGTGAGCGCTCGTGCGTCACGAGGGCCAGCGCATCCGGGCCCGCCCGCCGGAGCGCGCGCTCGGCGAGCTCGCGGGCGCTCACGCGATGCCGACCTCGACGTCCCGGAAGCGTGCGGGCGCGCAGCCGTGCGAGACGCGCATGAGCTGCCCCGGCTCGCCCTTGCCACAGTCGAGGAGCGAGCTGAGCCGCCACTCGGACGGGGAGCAGACCGCATCGCAGCTGCCCCAGAAAAGCGGGGTGATGCCCGCATAGCTCGGGTTGCGCACGAGCCGCCCGAGCCGGCCGTCGCGAATCTCGCGCGCGGCCTCGCCCTCGAACTGGAAGTGCAGGCGCCGGTTGTCGATGGACCACGAGCGGTTGGTCTCGATCAGGATGCCCGCGGAGGTGTCGGCGATCAGGTCGTCGAGGGTCCCGGCTGTGCCTGGGTCCAGGTTCACGTTCGTCATTCGCACGATCGGCTGGCGAGCGAAGCCCTGGGCGCGCATGCATCCGCCGGAGCGCTCGAGGCCGATCTCCGAGGCCGTCTCGCGCGAGGAGAGAAATCCGGCGAGCACGCCGCCGCGGACGATCGGCACCTGCCTGCCCTCGACGCCCTCGTCGTCCCAGCGGTAGGTGCCGAGGCCACCGGGGCTGGTCGCGTCCGCGGTCACGTTCATCTGCTCCGAGCCGAAGCGCAGTGAGCCGATGCCGTCCGCCGGCACGAAGCTCGTGCCCGCGTACGACGCCTCGCGACCGAGGACGCGGTCGAGCTCGACCGCGTGTCCCACGGACTCGTGGACCTGAAGCGCCAGCTGCTCGCCGGCGAGGATCAGCGTGCTGCGGCCGGGCGGGCAGACCGGCGCCGTGAGCAGCTCGACCGCCTCCGCGGCAACGCGCGGAGCCACGGCGGGCACGTCGAGCGCGGTGAACTGCTCGTAGCCCCCCAGCGCCACGTGCCCGCCGTGCGACGCCGGGTGGGAGCGGACCTGCGTCTGATCTCCGTCCACGGCCACCGCCGCGATGCCGCCGCCGCACTCGGTCACGTGCTGCTCGCACAGCGCGCCCTCGGTGGACGCGAACAGCTTCTCCTCGCTGACCGCCCTGAAGCGCGCCAGCGCGAGCGTCACACCGGGCTCCTCCCGCAAAGCGGCGTCGGCGGCGAGCAGGACCGACAGCTTGTCGTCGAGCGGGACGGCGAACGGGTCGTGCCCGTCGGGTCCGCGCCAGGAGCCCTCGGCGGGCGGCTCGGGGGCGAGTGCCGCCGAGGAGCTCGGCAGCGGTTGCGCCGAGGCGATCTCGAGCGCCCTCGCGAGCGCGGCCTCGGCGTCGCTGCGCTCGCTGCCGCGCACGGCGGCAAAGCCCCAGCAGCCACCCACGCGCACCCGGACGCCGATTCCCTCGCTCTCGTCGGAGTCGAGGGAGTCGAGCGCGCCGTTGCGCGTGGCGAGCCGCTCACTGCGCGTCCGGACGTAGCGCGCATCCGCGTACTCGGCTCGCGAGCGAGCCGAGTCCATGAGGTCTTTCAGCAGGTCCCGCACCCGCCGCAGGAGGCTACCTGCGGCGGGGGGCGGCTAACGGTCGGCGGCGGGGCGCCGGTGGAACAGCGCGAGGCGCGGGCGCCCCGGCAGCAGGAAGGCCCCAGAGCGCCGGCGACGCCGGCGCCGCGGAGCGGTTCCGCCCGACGGGGTGCGGTAGGGATCCTGGTTGTGCGAATAGATGTGGCGGGATGCGTATGCGAATGGCAGGGCGGATTGCATGCGAGTCCTCCGAGACGGAGTGGGGGGTGACGAGAAGGATCTCGCGCTGAGGGCCGGTTGTGTGAGCGGTGCATCACACAACCGCGTCAGGCGCTAGGCGCCGCGCGGCGCCGCGTCCTCGAGCACGATCCGCATGAGGTCGCGGATGGAGAGCATCCCGACCACCTCGTCGCCATCCATGATCGGCATGTGCCGGAAGCCGCCGTGGATCATCAGGACCGCGGCCTGGCGCGTCGTCTCGTCCGGCCCCATCGTCTCCGGGTCGCGGGTCATCCAGTCGGATACGAGCGTGTCCTCGGTGATGCCGCCTGCGACGGCACGCATGATGTCCCGCTCGGTGAGGATCCCGACAAGGCTGCCGTTCTCGATCACCAGAACCGCTCCGACGTCCTTCGCAACCATCCTCTCGGCCACCGCCTTGAGCCCGAGCACGGGCTCGACCGTGAGAAGCGAGCGCGACATGTGGTTGCGGGCGAGCGGCATGACGGCAGCCTAAGCGACGCGAGCGCTCAGAGTGTGACCCCGGCGGCGATCGCCGCGGGGTCGTCCACCGGAAGCGCCTGCGGGCGGCCGCGCTCGAGCTGTGGCCGCCCGGCCTCGATCGTGCCCTGGCGCCAGCGGGCCGCCGCCACGCCCTCGGAGGTCAGGTCGGTCTCGAGGATCCCGGTTGCAGTGGTCTCGGCCGACACCGCGCCGAAGACGAAGTTGCCGAGCGAGTAGGCCACGAGAGCGGGGCCCTGGCGCCTCAGCGGCTGCAGCACGTGTGGATGGGCGCCGATCACGAGCTGGGCGCCGGCGTCGGCGGCCGCGGCGGCGAGCGCCTGCTGGGTCGCGCTCTCTGTGGCGGCCTTCTCCATGCCCCAGTGGAAGGTTGCGACGACCACGTCGGCGCGCCGGCGCGCCCGGTGCACGGCCCTGGTCACGGCCTCGGGCGTGGCCCAGGCGGTTCCCGGACGGTCCGCGGACGCCGCGAACTCGACCGGTGCGATCTCCGAGAAGCCGACGAAGGCGACCCGGAGCCCGAGCCGCTCGACGATCTGCGGCTGGAGCGCGCGGCGCAGGTTGCGCCCGGCGCCGACGGCCTCCATGCCGAGCCGCTCGATCCCGCGCACGGTGTCGAGCAGCGCGACGGGGCCGTAGTCGCCGGCATGGTTGTTGGCGAGGTTGAGGACGTCGAGGCCCGAGTGGCGCGCGAGCCCGCGCAGCGCCGCGGGGGTGCCGCGGAAGTTGTAGAGCTTGTCGAACGGCGTCCCGCGCTTAGAGACCGCGCACTCGAGGTTCCCGAAGCTGATGTCCGCGTTCCGCAGCGGGCGCCCGGCGCTCGTCCACGGATAGCGCGGGCCCTCGGCGGCGATGTTGGCGCCGGGGACGTCGCCGAGGTTGATGTCGCCGACGGAGGAGAGCCGCAGCGGCCTGACCGTCACGGCCACCGGGTCGGAGCCGGCCTCCTCCTGCTCGGCACGGGCACGCACCATCACGGTCCCGGGAGCCGCAGCCACCCGTCCGCTCACGCGAAACGCGCCCTCGGCGTCCGCCTTGTCGCGACCGGCGCTCTGCCAGTCACCGTCGGCCGAACGGGTCTCGAGCGCGAGCGCTGCGCCGGGCGGCGCGCCCGTCCCGGCCAGCGAGACGCGCCCACCGGGCGCGACCTCACGGAGCGACGGCCTGGCCTCGAGCAAGCCGGCCGCAGAGACGGGGCTCGCCTGCTCGGAGCCGACGGTGGAGACGAGGAAGAGCAGCATCGCAAGCGCCGAGCCGAGCGTCGTGAGCGCCGCGACGGCGGCGCCGGGCGGCGGGCCCGCGGGCTGCGGCCGGGGCCGCCGGGGCGGCCGGGGCCGCCGAGGCGAGGACGCGGGCGGCGGCGGGGGGGGTGGCAGCGTGGGACGGAAGCGCGGGGCGGGGCGGGGCGCAGCCTTGACCTCCAGCGGCGGCTCCTCCGCCGGTGCGGGCTCCGGCTCGGCCTCCACCGCCGGCGTCGCGAGCACGGCGGGCGCGGCGTCCGACTCGTCCATCTCCGCGAGGTCGCGCGCGACCGGCGTGAGCGGCCCGAGCGGCTCTTCGACGGGCTCCGAGGGCGCGTCCGGGAGCGGCGGGCTGCGGCGGCGGGCGGCCGCAGTCTGCGGGCCGAGGCCCTTGCCCTGCTCGCTGACCTCTTCGTCGATCGCCATGGCGGAGGTCCGCGCACGCGTCCGGCGTGCGCGGTGAGGTCCCTTTCGCCAGGCGCGTCCGGCGTCCTCCGCGCTGGGCGCGAGCGTGCGGGCGGCTCAGCCGGCGCCGGCGCGCGCCCGCAGCGCGAGCTCGAGCTCGAAGCGGGCGTCCGGGTCGTCCAGGTCGCTCCCCAGCAGCTCGCGCAGCCGCGCGATCCGATAGCGCGCCGTCTGCGGATGGATGTCGAGCACGCCGGCCATCGCGGTGGCGTTCCCCTGCCGCTGCACGTACGCGAGCGCGGTCTCCTCCATGCGCAAGCGGGCCTTGGGAGTGAGTGGCGCGAACGGGGCGAGCCGCCGGGCGGCGAGCCGCTCGACGAGCGCCGAGTTCTCGTGGAGGAGCAGCTCGGGCAGCCGCTCCTCGGCTCGCAGCGGGCCGGCCGCGTGTATGACCCCGGCCTCGAGCGCTCGCAGGGCCGCTCGGGCGAGCGCCCACGAGCCCGCGAGCTCGCCGAGCGCGCCCGCCGGGCCGAGCGCCGCCGTGGTCCGGCCGGCCGCCTCCTCGACCTCGCGGGCGCGGCCGGGGCCGTCCGGGTCTCCGATCACGACGCACCCCACCCCGCGCATGACCGCTGCGAGCGCGTCCGGCGACAGGCGGCGGGCGAGGCGGCCGAGGTCAGCTTCGCGGCAGGCGAGCGCCGCTGCGCTCCGCGGCGGGACCCAGCCCGCGGCCTCGGCGGCGGCGCTGAGCTCCGTCCCTGCCGGAGGGGGGTCGCGCAGGAGCAGCGCGATCAGCTCGCGCCGGCGCCGCTGGCGCTCGCCCTCACGCTCGGAGAGCTCCTGTGAGTAGCCCTCGACCGAGTCGGCCGAAAGCTCCTCGATGTAGGCGAAGATCGATTCGGCGAGCGTGCTGATCACGCCGCTGTCGAGGCCGGCGCGCCGCGCTGCCTCGGCGAGCCGCCGCCAGGCCACGCGCGCGCCCACCCGGTAGGCGGACTGAAGGGCGTCGAGCGTGCGGCCCTGGCGCAGCTCGCCGCGGCCGAGGCCGATGTAGACGTCGCGGCCCGGCTCACGGCCGCTGTCCGGGTCACGGATCAGCGCAACGAACTGGCGCAGCGCCTCGGTCACGCCCACCTGGACCCCGCGGCCGAACGAGCCCTCGAAGGGGCGCGCGTACTCGGGCACCTCGCGGGCGATCGTCGCAAGGATCTCGGTCGTGACCGCGCCCAGCTCCGGCTCGATCACGTCGGCCACCTCGGGTGGAAGCGAGCGCCAGGGCTCGGCTGCGGTCATTTTTGTCATTCAGGTGAGCACTTTACATCTCGTATTCGACGACCACACCCTAGTTCACGCGCCGGTGTACACATATCGTCCGGGGCATGACAACAGTCGAGAAGCGCGTGAACCTCGCCGCCGTCGTGATCCCGTTCGCGGCCACCATCGCCGCCATCGTCCTGCTCTGGAACAGCGTCGTCTCATGGACCGACCTCGCGATCCTGCTGGTGATGTATCTCGTCACCGGCTTCGGCGTGACCGTGGGCTTTCATCGCCTGCTCACCCACCGCTCGTTCCAGGTGTCGAAGCCGGTCGAGTACACGTTCGCGCTCCTCGGCTCGATGGCCGTCCAGGGTCCGGTGATCGGCTGGGTGGCCGACCACCGCAAGCACCACGCGCACGCCGACGAGGAGGGCGACCCGC
Organism: uncultured Thermoleophilaceae bacterium; assembly: GCA_963734025.1. Taxonomy (GTDB): domain Bacteria; phylum Actinomycetota; class Thermoleophilia; order Solirubrobacterales; family Thermoleophilaceae; genus JACVRW01. The sequence goes on along the minus strand of CAVTFR010000006.1, from coordinate 13,797 downwards.
ACAGCCCGCACGTCGGCCACGGCGACGGCCCGGGCAGCGTGATGCGCGGCCTGTGGCACGCGCACGTGGGCTGGTTGCTCGAGCATCAGGGCCAGTCCGGCAAGAAGTACGCGCGCGACCTCTACGAGGACCGCGGCATGCGCATCATCAACCGCCGCTTCCCGCTACTCGTTCTTGTCAGCCTGCTGATCCCCGCGCTGGCCGGCTGGCTCCTTACCGGCACGCTCCTCGGCGCGGCGACCGGACTGCTCTGGGGCGGTCTCGTCCGGATCTTCCTCGTGCACCACGTGACCTGGAGCGTCAACTCGGTCTGCCACTTCCTCGGCAACCGCAGATTCGAGACGGACGACCAGTCGACCAACGTCTTCTGGCTCGCCCTCCCGTCCTTCGGCGAGTCCTGGCACCACAACCATCACGCCTTCCCGCGCTCGGCCACGCACGGCCTACGGCGCTGGGAGCTCGACCCGTCCGCCGCGCTGATCTGGACGCTCGAGAAGCTCGGGATCGCCAGGAACGTGGTCCGGATCACGCCCGAGCGCCAGCTCGAGCGCGAGGGCAAGGCCGCGCCGCGGCGGGCCGCCGCGACGGCGCCCGCCGCCGAGCGTGAGGCCGCTTAGGCAGTCGGCGCTCCGGCCGCGCTGACGAGGCGCCAGGGGGCCCCGCCGGGGCCCTCCAGGGCGAGCGTCCAGGTCTCGGTGAAGGTCGCGGCCGCGTCCCTCGAGCCGGAGAGCACGGCGGCCGTGTCGCGGTCCTCGACATAGCGGCGGCCACCGACCTCTACCACGACGGTCATCGTGGCCGGCTCGCGCTCGACCTGGAGCCCGGCGATCTCGATACGGCGCACGCGCGCGCCGCGCACGACGAGCCGGGTGCGGCGCGAGCTGTCGCCGCCGTAAAGGAGCGCCTCCACGGCCTCCGGGCTCGCCACCGCGAGCAGGGCGTCGTCCGACCTGTCGACGGCTTCCACCCAGGCCGCCACCGCACGCCGCGCCGCCGCCTCGAGCAGCGCCGGCATGAAGCGGGCATCCGCGAGCGACAGGTCGAGCGCGCGCGCCTGCGCGTCGCCCGTGAACTCGAGCTCGGCGAGATCCGAGGTCGTGAAGCCCTCCCGCAGCCCGTCCGCCACGGCCAGCTCCGTCAGCGACTCGTCCTGCAGCCGCTCGGTGTCCGACCACGGCGACGCCACGATCTCGCTGTCCAGGTGATGGTCGCCCTCGCGGCGCTGCTCGATCGACGTAACGATCCAGGCGTCGCCGCGGCGTGCCAGCGTCCAGTACTCGGTCAGGGTCATCTGCTCGCCCTTCGACTCCTTGCGCATGAGGCGCCGGCCGTTGCGGTCGATCACGTAGGCGCGCAGCTTCGCGGTGATGCGCACGACGGCGCGGTCCTCGTCGTCGTCCTCGCGGTTGACCAGCCCGACGTACTGGATCTCGGGCTCCTCCAGCACCTGGACGCGGTTGTGCCAGCCCTTGGCCGCGAAGTCGTCGAGCCGCCGTGACCACTCGAGCATGAGCTCCTCGCCGACCACCGTGGCGAGCCGTTCGCGGTCGCGGGCATCCCAGGCTGACTGGGCCTCGAGGAAGAGCTCACCCGCCTCGGACACGACCCGGTCGGCGCCGAAGTGGGCGTCGTCCTCCGCCGCCTCGGCCGAGGCGGTGCGCACCTTCGCGTCGCGCTCGCGCACCTTCCGGCGGTAGCGCTTCGCGTGGATGGTGAGGTAGATCATGAAGATCGCGAAGCCGCCGAAGAAGAGCACCAGTACCACCGGCGAGCCCGTGCTTCCGGAGCCGCCGCCCCCGAAGCCGCCACCGCCGCCCCCGAAGCCGCCGCCCCCGCCTCCGCCGCCTCCACCGAAGCCGGATGAGCCGCCGCCGGCCTGGGCGAGGGCGAGGTCGGCGAGGCCGAGCGTCGCGAGGGCGCAGAGGAGCACGATCCAGGCGGGGCGCGGCATCGACGGTCAGCATAGAAAGCGCTGCCTGTGGCGCCCACGGGAGGACGGGTGTAGCGTGCGACATGCTCAAGACGACCCTGTTCGTGGCCGCCCTCGCCGCGCTGCCCACCGTTGCGGAGGCCCGTGACGTCATCCAGCCGAGCACCGTGTCGCGCAGCGCGACCGTGTCCGGCGGCGCCGCCCGGACGCTCGAGCTCTCCTGCCGCGCGCCGGCGATCGCCCTGAACGCCACGGCGACCGGCCTGCCGGCCGGGGCCACCGTGCGCAGCTCGCTGCCCGCAGCCGGCGTGCTGCGCTGGAGCCTCGAGCTCGCCGCCGCCGAGAATGCCGCCCGCCAGCGCCTCAGCGCGTCGCTTCGCTGCCTGCGGCTCGTGCTGCCGGCCGGCGTGACGGATGTGAGGCTGTCGGCGAGCACGATCCGCCAGCCGGACCTCGAGATTCCCGCCGGAGGCACCCGGCAGGTCGCGCTGCGCTGCGGTTCGGGCCAGATTCCGACGGGCTACGGGCTCGACGGCGAAGCGAGCCTTCTGGCGGCGGTTCCGGGCGCCAGGGGCTGGAGCTTCCGGATCGCCGGCGCCTCCGCGGCGCCGGCCTCCGTGAGCGTGAGCATTCGCTGCCTGCGGGCCAGGGTGGAGGGCCGTCGCCGCGGCGCTCCGGTAAGCCTGCGGCTCGAGACGCGGCTGGCGAGCTCCACCGACACAGTGGCCCAGGGCGTGGCCCTCCGGCACTCCTGCCGAGCGGGCGAGTTCAGCGTGGCGACCGGCGTGACCCTCGAGCAGGGCAGCGGCCTGGAGCTCGTCTCGGCGCAGCCCACGGGGGAGCGCGGCGGCCTCTGGACGTTCACCGGAGCCGGGCGCGCCGAGACGCACCTGCTCTGCCTCGCACGCGGCTCGACCTTCCGCTGAGCCCGCTCCGCTTCTCGTAGGCTGAGGCGCATGTCGGGACTGCTGCGAGACCTGGTCGAGGAGCTGGCCCAACTCGAGCGCCGCGCCGGGTCGGAGGGCGAGCGCGAGGCCGCGGAGCGCCTTCAGGCGCGGCTGGCCGGGCTCGGCCTGCCGGCGCGTGTCGAGGAGGTGCCGTTCCGCGACGGCTACGCCCGCCAATTGCTGCCGCTCGGCGCCGCCGGCGCGGCCGCCGGGGCTGTCGCGCTCGCCGGCCGCGCCCGCCTGGCTGCCGTGCTCGTCGGCACGCTGGCGGCCTGCGCGATCGCCGACGACGCCGCCAACGGGCGACGATCCTGGCGGCGACTGGTCACGCGCCCGCGCACGACCTGGAACGTCGTGGCGGAGACGGGCGATTGCGGCGCGGAACGCACGCTCGTGCTGCTCGCCCACCACGACGCCGCGCCGACCGGGCGCATGTTCGACCCGTCCCTGCAGCGCGCGGTGGCCCGCCGCTTCCCGGGGCTCGTCCAGCGCGTCAATGCCTCGCTGCCGCTCTGGTGGCCCGTGATCGCGGCGCCCGCGCTGGTGGCGCTCGGCGCCGCCGCCGGCCGGCGGGGGCTGCTGGCGGCGGGCACCGGCGCCTCCGTCCTGACGACCGCTGCCGGCGCCGACATCGCCCGCGGCCAGATCGTCCCCGGCGCCAACGACAACCTCTCAGGCGTGGCCGTCCTCGCCGGAGTGGCGGAGCGGCTGCGCTCCAAGCCGGTCGCCGGCCTGCGCGTGCTGCTCGCATCGTGCGGCGCCGAAGAGGTCCTACAGGGAGGGATCTACCCGTTCGTCGAGACCCATCTCCGCCGCCTGGACCCCGGCCGGACGTGGGTGCTCAACCTCGACACGGTCGGCTCGCCGCGGCTCGTGCTCCTGGAGGGGGAGGGCGTGATCGGGATCGAGGACTACCCGGAGCCGTCGTTCCGCGACCTGATCGCCTCCACCGCGGCCGACGCCGGCGTGCCGCTCACCCGCGGGCAGCGCGCGCGCTCGAGCACGGACAGCGTGATCCCGAGCCGGGCCGGCTATGCCACCGCCACGCTCACGTCGTTCGAGCCGGACACGAAGCTCCTCTCCAACTACCACCTGCCGAGCGACACGCCCGAGAACCTCGACTTCGGGACCGTGGCCGAGGCGCTCGAGCTGACCGAGGCGCTCGCGCGCCGGCTCGCTGCCGAGGGCAGCTAACCGCCGAGCCCGGGCCAGCCCGCGATCGGGTCGGTCGAGCGCACGACGTTCATGCCGGCCTCGCGGTAGCGCTCGAACGCCGCGTCCGCCTCGTCCGTGTAGTCGACCACCCCCGGCACCACCACGGGCGAGGTGCAGTCCTCGAGCAGGTACGTGCGCTCCGCGAGCCGGCGCTCCTGGACGTCTTCGTCCTCGAGCAGGTCGTCGATCGTCCAGGCGAGGCAGTGGCTCTTCGCCTGTCCCGCCACGACGACGACGATCGAAGCCGAGCAGCTTCTCGATCAGCGCGTGGTTCTTCCCGCCGAGGAGATCGCCATCCGGTCCCTCGGTCACCTCCGGGCCGAGCATCGAGTAGTGCTCGGTCAGACGGTGCTCGCCCTTGACCTGGAAGTCCGGGCTCGAGGCCCGGGCCACCCCGTGGAAGAAGATCGCCTCCTCGACCGCCGACACGAGCGCATGGCCGATCCCCCCGAGCAGCGCGTGGTAGGGCCAGATCGTGAGCTCGTACTTGCCGCCCTCGGCGAGCCGGCGCGTGTAGTGGGCGAGGTGGCGCTCGGCGTACCCGGGGTCGATTCCGAGCGCGGTGGCCACTGCCGGGTTCACGCGCCAACGGCCGGCCGCGACCTCCTCGGCCGTGATCAGCGCATAGGGCGAAGGATGCTCGCCGTGCTCGTCGAGCAGCCAGATGGCGTGGAAGATCTGCATCGCATGGTGCGTGTCGAGGCTGGGGAAGACCTGCGTGATCGTGCCGAGGTTGCGGTAGAGGAACTCGCAGAGGCGGCGATTGTCGTCGACCGCCCCATTGCCCGAGCGCCCCGCGACGAACAGCTCGAAGTCCGGGATGCAGAACGTGTTCTGCACGTCCACGGCGAGCAGGCAGATGCGCAGCTCGTCTCCGGCGGCGGGCCCCACGGCATGCCGAGCCGCCCACGAGGGCGCCTCGCGGGCCCGCTCCTCGTACGGCACACGCCAGACCTCGCCAACACGGCCCGGGTCGAAATGTGCCGGCAGCGGCAGCTCCTGCATGGCTGCGCCGAGTCTAAGCGGCGCTCTCTCCCCAGACTCGGGTGCCCTTCGGCAGGGCACAGCGCATTTCCGCCGCCCACCCGGGTAGCAGCGCCGCATGCAGCTCGAGTCACCGCAGCCGAACCCGCCGGGACCGAGTCCCGGGCCCACACCGCCCGGGCCTGCGCCGCCCGGCCAGCCACCGGATCCCGAGCCGCCCGATCCCGGCCCCGATCCGGTTCCTCCGCCGTCGATCTGAGCTAACGACGCTCAGCGAAGGCCGCGCTCCGCACGGCGCGCGCAGCTGACCTGGCTGCCCTGGCGTGGGGTCCGGCGGCTCCTCCGCCGCGCCGCGCTCGACGACGAGGCCATCGATCGCGCGGTCAAGCAGCTCCATACCGGGCACGCGGTCGTGCTAGTCGACGTCCCGGAAATCACTCCGAGCGAAGCCTGGGCGCATCTCGAGCACATAGCGCAGGCCGCCTGACCACGCTCGCCGCTACGTGTACTCATGCGCACGCCGGCCAACACCGTTCGAATCATCATCGTCGTCGTCGCGGCTATTGTGATCGTGATGTTCGCCACGGGCCTGGCCGACGACAAGGCGCCGCCCGGCAGCGGGGGCAGGGCGCCCGTGACCAACACGGGCACCGACGACTCCCCTTAGCAGCCGGTGGCGACCGATCCCCCTCAACGCGTAGCGCGGGAGCTCGGCGCCGTGGAGCGCCCAGCCGCGATTGCGTCGCTCGTCAGCTCGCTCGCCGAGCAGCCCCGCAACCCTGGATCGCGGGCTGGGTTGGAGCGAGCACCATGACGCGTGTCCTGGTGCTCTTGCTCGCCCTCGCTGTGCTGGCCGCCTCCGGCCTGGAACCCGGCAGCGACCCGTCGGCGTTCGCCCAGGCTCCGGGGGACAAGCCGAACCTGCTCGTGATCATGACCGACGACCTCGAGACGGACGACCTCAAGGCGCTGCCGAGCGTACGGCTGCTCGCTCAGCAGGGCACGACGTTCGGCAACTCGTTCGTCGGCTACTCGCTGTGCTGCCCGTCGCGCGCGACATACCTGACCGGCCAGTACAACCACAACAACGGTGTGCTCTCGAACGCTCCGCCGGACGGCGGCTTCGGGCGGCTCGACCACACCAACACGCTGCCGGTGTGGCTGCAGGCCGCCGGCTACCACACCACGCACATCGGTAAGTACCTCAACGGATACGAGAGCCCGAGCTTCCATACAACCGTGCCGCCCGGCTACTCGGACTGGCAGGGATTGGCGATCGGCACCTACCGGATGTACGACTACTCGATCAACGACAACGGCTGGCTGGTGCCGTACGGCACCGCCACGGCGGACTATCAGACCGACGTGCTCGCCGACCGCGCGGTCGCTGCGATCCATGAGCGCGTGCTCTCGCCACAGCCGTTCTACCTGAAGTTCTCGCCGCTCGCGCCGCACGCCTCGGGCGCCGTCGCCGGTCACGACGGCCAGGGGCCGGATCCCGCGCCGCGCCACCGCGGCGCGTTCGCCGGCGAGCCGCTGGACGTCGGCCCCGCCTACGACGAAGCGGACGTGGGCGACAAGCCGGCGTCGATCCGGCAGCTGCCGAGGATCAGCGCGCAGGCGCGGGCGGCCATCGACACCCGCAACCGGCGGCGGTTGGCCTCGCTGCTGGCCGTCGACGAGGCGATCGCGCGCATCGTCGGCGAGCTGCGCGCCGCCGGCGAGCTCGACCAGACGATCATCGCCTTCACGTCCGACAACGGTTGGCAGGAGGGCGAGCACCGCGTGGTCCAGGGCAAGGTCCGCGTGTACGAGCCGTCGATCCGGGTGCCGCTGATCGTCCGCGGTCCCGGCTTCGCCGCTGGGGCCGTGGCCCCCGCCATGGCGATCAACGTCGACCTGCCGCGCACGCTCGCGGCGGCCGCGGGCGCCGTCCCGGGCCGCGTCCAGGACGGCCTGGACCTGCGCGAGGTGGCCGGCGGATCGCAGCGTGCGCTCGCCCGGCCGCTTCTAAACGAGACAGGGGTGCCGGGGCTCTCGAGCCGCAACTTCCATCAGGCGATCCGGACCGGCACCCACAAGTACGTCGAGCACGCAAGCGGCGAGCGCGAGCTCTACGACCTGCGCAGCGACCCGGACGAGCTGGTCAACGTGGTGAACGACCCCGCGCTGGCGGGAACGCTGGCGCAGCTCGAGGCACGGCTCGAGGTGCTCAAGACCTGCGCCGGCGAATCGTGCATCGACCCGCAGCCGCCGCCGACGGTACCTCTGCTGCCGCCGGCTCCCCCGGCTTCCGTCTCGGATTCGGTGGCGCCGGTCGAGCGGTCGGTCCGGCTCCTTGACCGAAGGATTCGGCTCGGCCGCGACAAGCGGATCGGAATCCCGATGCGCTGCGCCCCGGGTGCCGACGACGGCTGCTCGGGCACGCTGACACTGCATGAGCGCCGCGGCCGTCCCGGGCGTGACCGGCTGGTGCTGATGGGCGCGAGGCGGTTCTCGCTGGAACCCGGCCAGTACAAGCGGGTCAAGGTGGAGGTGCGTGCGGCCGCCCGGCGGCGACTGGCACGAAAGCGCCGGCTTACGGTCCGCGCCAGCGCCCGCTACGTGACCGTCGCCGGTGAGCTCGAGCGCGTCACACGCACCTACCGCCTGAACGCCGGGGTGGCTCCGGGCTGATCGTCATCCAAAGTCCGGTCGATAGATCGCGTAGCGCCGGCACGCGTTAGCTCGGCGCTGGCGCTCGACTGCGGCACGGGCGGCGGAGCAGATCGCGCTGGTCACCCTCGCGAAGCGGCCGTCAAGCGGCGGGGTCGCTCTCGAAGCCCGGGGTACGCGTTCAGAATGTCTTGGGGCCATGTCTGCCGAATTCATCGGGCGGGAGGATGAGCTTGCCTCGATCGAGGCCTTCCTCAAGCGGTCCGAGCAGGCCCCTTCCGCGCTGGTGCTCTTGGGCGAGGCTGGGATCGGCAAGACAGCGCTGTGGCAGATGGGTGTGGAGCGCGCTCGGGAGCGCCGGGCCAGGGTGCTCTCTGTACGCGCCGCCGAGACCGAGGCCGCGCTGTCGTTCCTAGGGCTCTCCGACCTACTCGCGGGTGTGGTTGACGAGGTCCTGCCCTCGCTCACGGCCCCGCGGCGGCGGGCGCTCCAGGTGGCGCTCCTCTTGGCCGAGCCGGGCCGCGATGCCCCTGACCCGCGCGCTATCGGGCTCGCTGTCCTCGACAGCCTGCGGGCGCTCGCGGCGTCCGGCGCAGTGGTCGTCGCGGTTGACGACCTCCAGTGGTTCGATCGGTCCTCAGCGGTGGTGCTCCAGATCGCGCTTCGGCGACTACGCGGCGAGCCGGTCGGCTTCCTCGCGACCGCTCGGCCCCCCAGCAACGTTCTGGTTGAGGTCGATCGCTGGCTCCCGGAGGGTGCGGTCGAGCGGCTCTCTGTCGGCCCGCTCAGCCTCGGCGCGCTCTTCAAGCTGCTTAGGGGCCGACTCGGGCTCGAGCTGTCCCGACCGGAGCTCGTGCAACTGCGCGACGTGACGGGTGGAAACGCCTTCTTCGCGCTCGAGCTTGGCCGCGACCTGGCGACCACGAGACCCGCCTCCGGTCGACCTCTCCGGGTCCCCGGCACGCTGAGGCAGCTCCTCGGCGAGCGTCTTGATGGATTGCCCGCCGAGACGCGCGAGGTCCTCCTGACGGCGGCGGCACTCGCCCGGCCGACCGTGGCGGTGCTCGCGCGCGGCTCACGGCGACACCGAGCAGGTCACCGACGCGCTCGAACGCGCTGCCCGCGCCGGGGTCCTCGAGGTCGAGGACGCGCGCGTGCGTTTCGCCCATCCGCTGCTCGCGTCCGTGTGCTACGAGGAGGCGCCGCCCTGGAGGCGCCGGGCCGCGCACAGGCGGCTCGCCGCGGCCGTCGGCGAAGAGGAGGAGCGAGCGCGGCACCTCGCGCTCGCCGCCGAGCACCCCGATGCGGGCGTCGCCTCTGCGCTCGATGCCGCCGTAGGCGGCGCCATCGCTCGCGGGGCACCGGCGGCGGGAGCCGAGCTCTCCGAGCTCGCCGCGGAGCTGACCCCGTCCGAGGACAGCCAGCGGCGACGTGCGCGACGTCTCGCGGCGGCCGAAGCCCATCGGCTGGCGGGCGATCGCGAGCGGGCCGGCGCGATCCTCGAGGAACTCCTGCCCAACGTGCTCCCCGGTGCGGAGCGCGCCGACGTCCTCTTCGCCCTCGCGCGCGGGCGCCGGGCCGACCTGCCCACCATCGCCGAGCGGTGCGAGGAGGCGCTACGAGAGGTCGGCGACGACCACACACGTGCCGCGGAGATCCTCGCCTTCCTCAGCTGGACACGCCTGCTCGAAGGACGGGTCCGGGCCGCCCTCGCTCATGCCCGCGCTGCGCTCGAGCATGCGGAGCAGCTCGACGACCCGGAGCTGCTCGCGCGGGCGATCGCGAGGGTCGCGATGGCGGAGACCTGGACCCTCGACGTCACGCCGGGCCTACTCGAGCGCGGCGTGGCTGTCGAGGAGCGTCTCGAGCGGCCGCTCGAGTTTCACGAGAGCCCGAGCGTGACGCTCGCACGGCGGCTGATGTGCCTCGCCGAGTTCGACGCCGCGCATCCGATCCTCGAGGCCGCCGAGGGCAAGGCGATGGCGCGCGGGGACGAAGGCACGCGCGGGCACGTGCTCTTCCACCTGTTCCAGGTGGACTGGTTCACGGGGCGGTGGGAGGCGGCCGGCCGTCACGCCTCGGCCGCGCTCGAACTCGCCGACCAGCTGCGCGACGAGCAGTTTCGAGGGATCGCCCTCTACGCGCAGGCGCTCCTCGGGGCCCACCTCGGACAGGTCGCGCCCGCGCGTGCCGCGGCCCAGGAGGCGCTGTCGATCTCGGAGGCGATGTCGGACGCATTGTTTGGCGTTCAGAGCCGCACTGTGCTGGGTTTCCTCGAGCTCTCGCTTGGCGATTTCGACGCGGCGGACCGGTGCCTGCGCGAGCTGCCCGTCTGGCTCGTCGCACACGGTTGGAACGAGCCCACGGACTTTGCCTGGACGAACGCGATCGAAGCGGCGATCGGCATCGGGGCGCTCGACCGCGCACGCTCCTACCTCGAGCAGTACGAGGAGCGAGCGGAGCGCTCCGCGAGCCCCTGGGCGCTCGCCACGGCGGCCCGTGACCGTGGCCTCCTGGCCTCCGTGGAAGGGGATCTCGACCTCGCCTTGGCCGCGCTCGACTGCGCCGTTACCGAGCACGACCGTATGCGCTGTCCGTTCGAGCGCGGCCGCTCCCTGCTCGTCCTCGGCTCGGTCCGGCGCCGGGCGCGACAGAAGCGTGCCGCGCGCGAGGCGCTCGAGCAGGCGCTCGGGATCTTCGACGAGCTTGGGGCGAGCCTGTGGGCGCAGCGGGCAGGCGAAGAGCTCGAGCGCATAAGCGGCCGGCGGCCCGGCTCGGGACAGCTGACCGCGACCGAAGCAGCGGGTCGCCTCGCTCGCGGCACAGGGGCTCGCGAACAAGGAGATCGCCTCAGCCCTGCATATGAGCGTGCACACGGTCGAGGCGCACCTGTCGCGTACCTACCGGAAGCTCGGCGTCCGCTCGCGCGCGGCGCTGGCCGGGCGGCTCGCGGCATCGGGAGAGCAGGCGGTGGAGGAGTAGCGGGCCCAAAGTGTGGGGCTTTCCAGGATTTCCTCGCCGGCCTGTCGGGCGTAGCGTTGGGCGCATGGTCTACGTCGTCGAGCGCTACCTGCCGGGTGTCTCCAGCTCCGAGCTGCAACGCGCTCTCGTTGTGCTGAGACGAACGACTCGGGAGATGCGCGGCGAGGGGACGCCGGTCCGCTATCTGGGGTCGACCATCGTGCCCGACGACGAGGCGTGCTTCTGCGAATTCGAGGCGCCGTCGCAGGCGGCGGTTGCCGAGGCGAACCGGCGCGCAGGCGTGGCGTTCGACCGCATCGTCCCCGCGGTCGCCGTCTCGCCCGCGGCCAGGAGAATCAATGATGTCTAGCGCGACGACAGCCGACTCCGTCCAGTTGCTCGGGGAGGCGTTCTCCGGGACTGTCCTCGTTCCGGGCGATCCCGGCTACGACGAGGCCCGGCGCATTCACAACCGCTTGATCGACAATCGTCCGGCGGTGATAGCGCAATGTCTGCACACGGCGGACGTCGTGGACGCTGTGAACCTCGGCAGGGAGGAGGGCCTCGAGGTCTCGGTCCGCGGCGGCGGCCACAACGTTGCCGGCAAGGCGGTCACGGACGGGGGGCTGATGATCGACCTCTCGCTCATGAAGGGCATCCACGTCGACCCGGCGCGACGGACCGTCCGCGCGCAGGCCGGCGTCAGGGTCGGTGAGCTCGACCGTGCCGCCGCCGCCTTTGGGCTCGCGTCCCCGAGCGGCGTCATCTCGCTCACCGGGATCGCGGGCCTCACCCTCGGCGGAGGCATCGCCTGGCTGATGGGCAAGTACGGGATGGCCGTCGACAACCTTCTCTCCGCCGAGGTCGTGCTTGCGTCCGGCGAGGTTGTCACCGCGAGCGAGGACACCGATCCCGACCTGTTCTGGGCGCTTCGCGGAGGCGGCGGCAACTTCGGCGTCGTGACCTCGTTCGAGTTCCGGGCACACCCGGTCACCAGCGTCCTCGGCGGTGCCGTGTTGCATCCCCTCGAGGCCGCGCCGCAACTCTTCTCGTTCTACCGCGACTTCGCCGCCGAGCTCCCGGACGAGCTCTCCACGCAGGCCGTCTTCGTGCATGCGCCCGATGGATCGGGGACCAAGCTCTGCGGAGTCGCCGTCTGTCACGCGGGCGACGACGCCGACCGAGCCGAGGCCGACGTCCGCGCGCTGCGCGAGTTCGGCTCGCCGGTCGTGGACATGCTCCAGCGCATGCCGTACCCCGTCGTGAACACAGGGGTCGACTGGCTGTTCCCGGGCGCGTTCAACTATTGGAAGTCGGCCTTCTTCTCGGAGCTATCGGATCCGGCCGTCGAGGTGCTGGTCAGGGCGTTCGAGCGGGCGCCCAGCGAGCTCTGCTTGCTCGGCGTCGAGGACTTCCACGGTGCGGTCACGCGCGTCGCCCCCACGGCCACCGCCTACCCGCACAGGGAGCCCGGCTACAACCTCCTGCTGATCTCCCAATGGACCGACCCCGCCGACGCAGAGGCAGGAATCGCCTGGGCGCGCGAGTCCTTCGACGCGCTGTCCCCGTACATGGCGGATCGCTCCTATACGAACTACCTGTCGGCCGACGCGCACGACCGCGTCCGCCAGGCCTACGGCCCCAACTACGACCGGCTCCTCGAGCTCAAGCGGCGCTACGACCCGGAGAACCTGTTCAGGCTCAACCAGAACCTCGATCCGAACGGACGAGCCTGACCGGGCCCGCGCCAAGACAACGTTCACGCTGCTGCAGTGCTGGAGCCGGGTGGGATGACCAACAGGATCGATGTCGTGATCGTTGGCGCCGGCCAAGCCGGCCTCGCGGTCAGCCACGAGCTCACGCGTGCGGGCATTGCCCACGTCGTGCTCGAGAGGGGCCAGGTGGGGCAAAGCTGGCGAGGGCGCTGGGACAGCTTCTGTCTGGTCACTCCGAACTGGATCCTGCGGCTCCCCGGCTATCCCTACGACGGCGGCGACCCCGACGGCTTTATGCCCCGCGATGAGGTCGTGTCGTACCTCGAGCGCTACGCGGCAGGGTTCGAAGCGCCGGTGCGAACAGGCATCGAGGTGATCTCGCTGCGGCCGGGGCCCGACGGCGGTTTCCTCCTGGAGACCTCGGCCGGGCAGATCGCGGCGCGGACGGTGGTCCTCAGCACCGGCGCCTACCAGCGGCCCCACCGACCGGCCGCAGCGTCGACGCTGCCTACTGACCTGCTTCAGATCGATATCGAGGAGTACCGCAACCCGGCCGACCTCCCTGCCGGCGCGGTGCTGGTGGTCGGGAGCGGCCAGTCCGGCTGCCAGATCGCCGAGGAGCTCCACGAGGCCGGCCGCGACGTGTTCCTGGCCTGTGGGCGGGCTCCGTGGTTTCCCCGCAGACTGGGCGACCGAGACCTCGCTTGGTGGGCGCTCGAGACGGGTTTCCTCGACGCGCCGCTCAGCTCGCTGCAAAGCCCGGCCGCTCGGCTCGCCGCCAACGTGCAGGCGACGGGGGCCGGCGGCGGCCACGACCTCCACTACCGGACGCTGCGGAAGCTGGGCGTCACCCTGCTCGGTCACTTCCTCGGCGCCGACGGCCGCCACGCCCGCTTCGCGCCGGACCTCGGCGAGAGCGTCGCCTGGGGCGATGAGCGGAATGCGCAACTCATGGATCTGGTCCGAAAGCTGGTCACCGAACGCGGCCTGCCGCTGCCGGAGATCCCCGAGCCGGAACCGTTCAACGGCGAAGCGCCCGAGGAGCTGAACCTGAGCGGCTTCGGTGCGGGCGTATTCGCGGCTGGCTTTCGGCCCGACTACGAGTCCTGGGTCCGCTTCCCGGGAGCGTTCGACGAGCTCGGCTTCCCGGTCCACGAGGAAGGGGCCAGCACGGTCGCCCCGGGGCTCTACTTCGTCGGCGTCCACTTCCTCCGCAAGCGCAAGTCAGCGCTCTTGAACGGGGTAGGCGAAGACGCCGCCATCGTCGCCCGCCAGATCGCCACGCGATAAGTCCAACCAGCCACGTGAGCTTGCCAACCGCTGCAGGCTCGCCGGTGGGGATCGATCAACGACGCGCGATCCGGCAGCGGCGAGTGCCTCGCTGTTGCTC
>CAVTFR010000005.1:0-390817 GCA_963734025.1 uncultured Thermoleophilaceae bacterium | reverse complement strand
TCCGCCGAGCGCAGCATCGCGTCGCATACCTCGGCGCATCGGTAGCCGTCCTCGAACGTCGCACCGTGGGGCGCCACGTCGGAGTCGTCGCGGATCGCGGTGAGCAGGTGGTGCAGCTCGTGGACGAAGGTGTGCTCCCAGCCGATGATGTGGCCGTGCGGCCACCACCACTCCCAGAAGGGGTGGTCGGCCTCGCACACGAGCACGTTGCGGAAGCCCTGCGCCGACTCTGCCGGGGTCGACCCGTCGACGTGCACCTGCAGCTCGTTCAGCCGCTCGAGGTCGAAGGCGATCGATCCCTTCGAGCCGTTGATCTCCCAGGTGAAGGCGTTCTTGCGCCCGGTGGCGAAGCGCGTGGCCTCGATCGTGCCAACCGCGCCGTTCGCGAAGCTGACGACCGACTCGACCGCGTCGTCGACCTCGCGCCCGGGCTTGAAGGTGGCGGTGGTGCCCGCCACCGACTCGATCTCGCCGACGAGGTAGCGCGCCAGGTCGATCACGTGCGCGCCGAGGTCGCCGAGCGCTCCCGAGCCGGCGAGCGCCTTGTCGAAGCGCCAGACCTCGTCGTCGATCGCCCCCCACTCCTGCAGATACGAGCCGCGGAAGTGGGTGATCTCGCCGAGGTCGCCCGACTCGATGATCTGGCGTGCCAGCCGCACGGCCGGCACGAAGCGGTAGTTGAACGCGCACATGTGCTTGACGCCCGCGGCCTCCACGCGCTGCCAGGCGTCGTACGACTCCGCTGCGTCCCGCCCGAGCGGCTTCTCGCAGATCACGTGCTTGCCCGCCTCGGCGGCCGCGATCGACGGCTCCGTGTGCAGGTTGTTGGGCCCCGAGTTGTCGAACAGGCCGATGCGCTCGTCGCGGACCAGCTCGTGCCAGTCGGTCACGTAGCCCTCGAACCCGTAGCGAGCGGCGGCCTCGCTCACGGCCTCCTCGTCGCGGCCCGCGATCGACACGAGCTCAGGCATCAGCGGCGGCGGCCAGGTCATGTAGGAGAGCGTCTTGTACGCGTTCGAGTGGGCCTTGCCCATGAACGCGTAGCCGAGCATCCCGACGCCGATCGTGCCGACGTCGGCGCCGCCGCCGGCGGCGCCCATCGTGACGAAGCCGACCTTCTCCTCGGCCATGTCCTACTCCCTCGCGAACGCGGCGTCGAAGGCCACCGAGGAGGGCGCGAAGTCGGTGCGGCGCACGAACGCGAGCGCGTCGGGCGCGCCCCAGTCGCGGTCCATGCCGGAGTCCTCCCACTCGATCGACAGCGGGCCGTCGTAGCCGATCCGGTTGAGCTGCCGGAAGAGGTCCTCGAAGTCGACGTCGCCGTGGCCGGGTGAGACGAAGGTCCAGCCGCGCTCGGGCTCGCCGAAGTCGATGTGCGAGCCCAGGATCGATCGGCGGCCGTTCAGCCGCTTCTTCGAGTCCTTGACGTGCACGTGGTAGACGCGGTCGGCGAACTCCTCGACGAACTCGGCCGAGTCGAGGAACTGGTGCGCGAAGTGCGAGGGGTCGAAGTTGATGCCGAAGCCCTCACGGTGCCCGATCGCGTCGAGCGTCTTCCGGGTGGTGGGGAAGTCGTAGGCGATCTCGGTCGGGTGGACCTCGAGCGCGAAGCGCACGCCCTCCTGGTCGAAGACGTCGATGATCGGGTTCCAGCGCTCGGCGAAGTCCTCGTAGCCGCGCTCAACCACGTCCCAGTCGTTGGGTGGGAACGAGTAGAGCATGTGCCAGACGGGCGAGCCGGTGAAGCCGGTCACGACGCTGACGCCGAGCCGTGCAGCTGCGCGCGCGGTGTCCTTCATCTTCTCCGCGGCCCGCTGCCTGACGCCCTCCGGGTCGCCGTCGCCCCAGACGTCCTCGGGCAAGACGCCCTGGTGGCGTGAGTCGATCGGGTCGCAGACGGCCTGCCCGACGAGGTGCGCTCCGATCGCCCAGCAGTCGAGCCCGTTGCGTTCGAGCAGCTCGCGCTTCGAGCGGGTGTAGCCGTCGTCCCGAAGCGCCTCGTCGACCTCGAAATGGTCTCCCCAGCAGGCGAGCTCGAGGCCGTCGAAGTTCCACTCGCCGCACTTGGCGGCGAGCTCTTCGAGCGGCAGGTCCGCCCACTGGCCGGTGAACAGCGTGACTGGTCTTGCCATTGGATCTCCTCTCCTCAGGTGGTGGGGACGGGTTCGGCGGCGACCTCGACGGAGGCACCGGCGCGGCGGTAGCTCGCCAGCACCTCGGCCGGCACGCCCGCGTCGACGATCAGCATGTCGAGCTCCTCGGGCCGGCAGATGGTCAGCAGCGAGCTGCGCCCGAACTTGGACGAGTCCATCAGCGCCACGCTCCGGACCGCGGCCGCGCGCGCCGCGTTGACGACGTCGGCCAGCGGTCGCCGCGAGGTGGTGAGCCCCTGCTCGAGCGTGATGCCCGCAGCCGACAGGAACGCGATGTCGATGTTGAGATCGGCCAGGAACTCGATCGCCCAGCGCCCGGCGATCAGGCGCATGTGCTGGTCGACCTCGCCCGGGACCATGACCACGTGGATCTGATCCGCCGACAACTCGAAGGCGATCGCCGGCGAGTTGGTGACGAGCGTGAGCGGGCCGAGGCCGCTTTCGGCGAGCGCCAGCGCGACCGCGAGGCAGGTCGAGGACGCGTCCACGAAGACGGTCGCGTTGTCGGGCACGAGGCTCGCCGCCCGCTCCGCCATCGCCTCCTTGGCCCCCCAGCTCTGGCGCAGGCGCTTGTCCCAGTCGGTCTCGATGCGCGCGGCGCCGTTGCCGTCTATCGCCCGGGCGCCACCGTGGACGCGCTCGACGAGCCCGTCGGAGGCGAGCTCGGCCAGATCGCGATGGATCGTGACCGCCGAGACGCCGTGGTCGCGCGCCAGCTCGGTCACGGTCGCCCCGCCCTCCCGGCGGATCCGCTCGAGCATCTGCGAGCGCCGTAGCGCGGGTGGCACCGAAGGGGTCAAACGCGGTCCTCGAACTCGCGTCGCCTGATGTCCGTGGGGAGCGGGCGGAACTCGTCGATGGCCGCGACGAGGTGGTCGGCGAAGCGCTCGAGCGCCTCCTCTCCCTTCTCGGCCGTTGCGGTCATCGGGTTGCCGATCACGCCCGTGCGCGAGAACTCGTTGTGGTCCATGGGGAACACGAAGTACTGGTAGCCCTGGAACGCCACGTCGGGCGCGCCGTCCTGCTTGATGAACGACTGCGGCAGCCACTTCGGCACCTGCGCGCGGTCCTCCGCCGCCCGCTCCATGTGGACGAGCTCGGCGTTGTGGGCGAGCACCTGCGAGGTCTCGAGCTCGGACGCATGCCAGCCCGGCGTCTCGTCGGGCGGGTTCTCGAGCAGCCCCTCGAGCATGCCGATGTAGCGCTCGGCGTAGGGCTTGTAGAGGCCCACGATCGCGCCCGTCTCGTACTTCACGCGCCGCAGCAGGGGGTCGATCACCTTCGTGTTCGAGCCGTGCCCGTTGACGAAGATCAGCTTGTTCCAGCCGTGATGGATGAGCGAGCGGCAGATGTCGTAGAGCGCCTCGTTCAGCGTCGAGGCGCGCAGCGTGATCGTCCCGACGCCCGTCTCCGGCTCGCGCATGTGCTGGGGTGAGTAGCCCGCCCAGAACGGCGGCGCGTACGGCACCTCGGCCTTCTCGGCCGCCCGCCGCGACACCTCGAGCGCGGTGATGGTGTCTGTGCCGAGCGGCAGGTGCGCTCCGTGCTGCTCGCAGGAGCCGATCGGGATGAGCACGATGTCGGAGCGCTCCTGGAACCACGCGATGTCGGGCGGGGCGAGGTCGAGCAGGCAGTTGGAAACGGGGCGGCCTGACTGGCCGTTCTCAGGCGGCATCGGCGGTCTCCTTGACGAGCGACAGGTAGCGGGTGACTGTGAGGTCGGCGAAGTCGGGATCGTCGACGTGGGCGTCGACCTCCTCGAACGGGATGGAGGCCGGCAGCGCGGAGCGCAGCGAGTCGATGAAGGCGCGGTCGGCGCCCGGGTCCCAGAGGTCGCCGCCCTCGACGTCGGCGAGCGAGAAGCCGCGGTTGGGGCACAGCACGAGCACGGGGCCGCGCGCGGCCGCCAGGCGCTCGGCCACGACGCGGCCGAGGTCCGCCTCCTCGAGGGCCGTCAGCCGGACGAGCGTCGCGACCGGGTTGTGGAAGTAGCGCTTGCGCTCGCGGTAGCGCTCGGGCAGCTCGGACAGCGCGCCCTGATTGAAGAAGTCGACGCAGCCCGGCACCACCACCTGAGGCAGCCCGTGCTCGCCCGCGACCGTGAGCCGTGCGGGCCCGGTCGCGTGGATGCCCGTCGGGTGCATCGAGTTGGCGAGCTCGGAGAGCGTGAAGTCGATGACGCCCGAGATCGCGCCCGCGGCGATCAGCCGCTCCATGGCCGGCCCGCCCACGCCGTTGGCGTGGAACACCACCGGCAGGTGCCCGGCCTTCTCGAGCCGCGGCAGCATCCGCATCACGGCCGGCGTCGTGTGGCCGAGCATCGTGATCCCGACGCAGCGCTCGCCGAGCTCCTCGACCGGCCTGCCCGCGTCGCGCGCCATGCCGACCACAGCCGCCGCGGCGTTGTCGAACACCGAGCGGGAGATCGGGTTGAGGCCGAGGATGTCGGTGACCGAGTGCATTGCGAGCGTGTCGGCCTCGCCCATGAAGGGCCCGAACGGGCGCCGCCCCGACGCGCTCGGCGACACGATCAGCTTCGGCACTCCCACAGGGAGGCCGGCGACGGCGGCGGCGCCGAGGAGGGCCCCCTCGGCACCGCCGAGGCAGAGCACGCCGTCGATCGCCCGCTCCCCCCAGAGACGGTCGACCACGGCTCGCACTCCCGCCTGCATCAGCTCCACCGCCGCGCCGCGCGAGCCCGCGCCACGCACCTCCTCCAGTCCGTGTCCTGCTGCCTCCGCAACCTCCGCGCGCGACACGTCCGGCACGCAGCCGGACGGCTCGCCGAGGATGCCGGAGTCGATCACGACCGCCTCCCCGCCGAGGGCGCGCACGCGCTCGCGCACGTATGCGATCTCCTCGCCCTTCGTGTCGAGGGTCGCTATGAGCGCGATCCGCGGCGTGTCGCTCAAACGGTCTGACCCACCGACTGGGCCGCCTTCTTGAGCCGGTCGATCGAGTCCTGTACGTACTGGTCGTAGAGCTCGGCCGGCACCGTGCCGGTGCCGTGGTCGCGCAGGAACTGCTCCATGCCCTGCGTGCCCTCGCTCTCCGAAGCGTCCGTGATCTCGGTGCGCTGCGAGATGCGGCTGCGGTCGACGGTCGCGACGAACTCGACGGTCACGCAGCCCTGGTAGCTCACCTCGTCCAGGGTCTGCATCAGCTTCTCCCAGTCGATCGAGCCCTGCCCGCACGGCATCCGGTTGTTGTCGGCCACGTGGAAGTCGACGAGCTTGTCGCCGACGGCCCGGATCGCCTCGGCCCAGTCGGCCTCCTCGATGTTCATGTGGAAGATGTCGAGACAGACGCCGCAGTTGCCGCCCACGTCCTCGGCCAGCGCGAGCGCCTGGTCGGCGCGGTTGATGAAGTAGGTCTCGAAGCGGTTGAGCGGCTCGAGGCCGATGCGGACGCCGACCTCCTCGCCGTGGGCCTGGCACTCCTTGAGCGCCGCCACCGCCCAGTCCCATTCGTCCTCGGGCGAGCCCATCGGCACCACCTTGCCGACGGTCGAGGGGACGATCGTGATGATGTCGCCGCCCCAGGCCGCGATCTGGCTCATCGTGTCCTTCACGTAGTCGATCGAGCCGCGGCGGACGTAGCTGTCCTCGTGCAGGAGGTCGCGGCCGCCGGTCATCAGCGTCACGGCGCCCCAGCATCCGATGCCGTGTTTCTCGAGCAGGCCGCGGACCTCGTCGGTGTCCCACACGGCCGGCTCGCCGGAGATCTCGATGGCGTCGTAGCCGCAGCGGCTCAGCCGCTCGATCGTCGTCTCGATGGGCTCGGCGCGCATCCAGTTGTGCATGGCGAACTTCAAGTGGTCTCCTCTCAAGTAGCTGCCTCCCGTGGAGGCCTCCTCATAGCCCGAGCTTGCCCGGGTTCATGATCCCGTTGGGATCGAGCGCGGCCTTGATGCGCCGCAGCGTTTGGAGCGACTGGCCGTGCTGGCGCTCCATGTACGGCGCGAGTTTCAGCCCGACGCCGTGGTGGTCGTTCATCACCGCACCGGCGGAGAAGGCCGCCTCCAGCCCCTCGGCCCAGATCCGGTCGTGCAGCGCCACGGCTTCCGGCCCACCGCCACCGTCCGGGACGACGAAGCGGGCGTAGATCATCGTGCCCCACGCGTACCAGTGCGAGAAGTGCATCCGCAGCTGGAGGTCCGAGTCCGCGAAGGGCCCCTTGACCGCCGCGCGCAGTGCCTCGTAGACGGCCTCGATGCGGCTGTAGGTCGCGACGACATCGATCGTGCCCCAGATCGAGGGCAGCTCGGGCTGGTGCGGCGGGTGGTAGAAGTCGTAGCGGCGGTCCCACCAGATCTGGCCGAGCTCGGGGTCGAGCTGCTCGGCGCCCGCCTCGCTCGCGAGCGCCAGCGTCGCGCCCGCCTCGGCGCTCACCATGTCCGCGTCGCCGCCCTCGAAGGCGAACACCGTGCAGGCGCCGTCGAGCTGCTGGCCGACCACCGGCGAGAAGGCGAGCCGCGTCGCCTCGTCGTCGTACATGCGCACCACGGACGGCCGTGCGCCGATCGAGAGAGCGCGCCGGACCGCCTCGACGCCGGCGCCGATGTCGGGGAAGCGCACGGTCGCGAACCTGCGCAGCGCGGGTAGCGGCACGATCTCGAGCGTCACCTGCGTGATCACCCCGAGCGTCCCCTCGGAGCCGACGAACAGCTGCGTCAGCTCCGGCCCCACCGCGTGCCGCGGCACCTCGACCGTTTCGATCAGCTCGCCGCCCGCGAGCGCCACGCGCATGCTGAGGACGAGGTCCTCGATCTTGCCGTAGCGCGTCGAGAGCACTCCCGAGCCGCGCGCCGCCACGTAGCCGCCGACGGTCGCCCACTCCTCGGAGGCCGGGTAGTGGGGGAGCATCAGGCCGCGCTCGTTCAGCTCGTGCTCCAGCCGGCGGCCGTTGACGCCCGGCTCGCAGGTGACGGTGAGCGAGCGCTCGTCGATCGTCGATGATGCGGTCGAGGCGGGTGAGGTCGAGCACGACGCCGCCGCTCACAGGGACCGACCCGCCCTGCGTGCCCGAGCCGCCGCCCCACGCGACCACGGGCACCCGATTGGCGTCGGCGACGCGCAGGACGGTCGCGACTCCGCCCTCGTCGCGCGGAGTCACGACGAGGTCGGGACGGCCGATCGGGGTGCCCGCGGCGCGTGCATGGAGGGCCAGCCAGTACGTGTCGGCGGTGTAGGCGTCGAGCCGCTCCGGCGCGCTCGTCACCGCCTCCTCGCCGAGTTCCGAGGCGATCTCGCTACGCAGGCGGGCCAGTGAGTCCGGATCGCTCGCGGTCGTTCCGTACTCCGTTGAAAGCGGGACGCCCGAGGCCACGACGCTCCTTAAGGCTGCTTAACAAAAGCCATCATGTCCCTTCAGGACTTGACAGGGAACTCTGCATGAGTTTTCAATACATGTCAAGCATGCGTCTCCCGCTGCGACGCAACCAGGCCGCGACTGTTGATCCGTCGGCCGAGACCCTGTCCAGGGGCCAGAGCCTGACGCGCATCCTCGGCGTGGTCGGGGTCGCCCTGCTGGCGGCCTGGCTTGCCGTCAAGGCAGCCGGGCGCCCGCGGCACCGGGCGAACATTTTCGTTGACTTAAGCCGCCCGGACAATGCCTTGCGCTTGGATGCGGGGGGGTGTTAGTTTCGCCCACCTTGGCTTCTACGGGTGTGTCCCTGGGGAGGGCGCTGCGGATCACGGGACTGGTGCTCCTTGCGCTGGTCATCGCGTTCCCGATCGTCTGGGTCCTGTTCATCGCGTCGGACACGACCTTCGGCCCGGCCGTCGACGACCCCAAGGACTTCCTCATCACGCTGCTCAACGGCGTCACGGCGGCGGCGTTGTACTTCATCGTCGCCAGCGGCTTCACCCTCATCTTCGGCCTCATGCGCGTCGTGAACATGGCCCACGGAGCGTTCTTCCTGCTCGGCGGCTACATCGCGCTCGAGCTGCAGCGTGATCTGGTGCCGGGTGCCGGCTCGGCGCTTGGCGTCTCGAGCGCCCAGGTCAGCTTCATGAACTGGTTCCTGCCCCTGCTGGCGGCGGGCCTCATCGTCGGCGGGGTCGGGTTGCTGATGCAGCAGGCCTTCCTGCGCTGGAACCAGGGCCAGGAGCTGCGCCAGGCGCTCATCACGATCGCGATCTCGATCATCGCCGCCGATCAGATGCTCGCCCACTTCGGCGGCGTCGCGAAGGACATCTCGTGGCCCCGGACCTTCGACAAGTTCCTCGATCTGCAGGTCGCGGACGTGCAGTACACGCTCACGCGCCTCGTCATCCTCGGCGTGGGCTTGCTGATCGGGGGAGCGCTGTGGTTCTGGCTCAAGCGCACGCGCACCGGGATGGTGATCCGGGCGGGCGTCGACGACCGCGACATGGTCTCCGCCCTCGGGGTGAACATCCAGCTGACGTTCGCGATCGCCTTCTTCATCGGGTCGGCGCTCGCCGGCATCGGGGGTGTAATGGGCGGCTCGTTCGCCAGCCTCGCGCCCGGGGTCGACGGGCTCTGGCTTCTCAACTCGCTGGTGGTCGTGATCATCGGCGGCATGGGGTCGCTGGGAGGAGCCGCCGTCGGGGCGTTGCTGCTGGGCCTTACAACGAACTTCGCCGCCGCCTACCTCCCGGCCGACTACACGTTCTACTCGATCATCTTCACGTTCGTGCTGCTGGCGGTCGTGCTCGCCATACGGCCGCTCGGGCTGTTCGGCCGGCCCGCATGAGCGCTGCGGCGAGCTCCCGGCTCACCCCCAACCGCGTGGCGGGCGGGCTGCTCGTGGGGCTGGCGCTGCTCGCACCGCTCATCTTCAGCGAGTACTGGGTCGGCACGCTCCTGACCCAGACGATGTTCCTGGGCATCGTCGCCGCCAGCCTGATCTTCCTCTCGGCCGACGGGGGGATGGTGTCCCTCGCCCAGGTGGCGATCTACGGCATCGCGGGGTTCGCGCTCGGCAACCTCACGACGACGGGCAACACGAAGGGCATGAACCTCGGCTGGGACCCCGTGCTGGGGATCGTCGTGGCCATCGCCATCGCAGTCCTGGTCGCGCTCGTGTTCGGCGCCCTGGCCAGCCGCAGCTACGGCATCTACTTCCTCATGATCACGCTTGTCTTCTCGGTGATCGCCAACCTCTTCTTCGGCCAGGTGACGAGCGTCTCGGGCTTCGGCGGCATCAGCGGGATCCCGATCCCCGACTTCTTCGACCGCACCGCACACCCCAACCGCCTCTACTTCGCCACCCTGCTGGTGGCGGCGCTCGTGTACGTCGGGCTGCGGTACGTCGCGCGCACTCCGTTCGGGCTCGCCCTTCAGGGGATCCGCGACGACCCGGTGCGGATGCGCTCGCTCGGCTACCGCGTCACGCTGCACCGCCTGCTCGCGTTCGGGCTGGCGGGTTTCGTGGCGGCGGTGGGCGGGATTCTCTTCGTCTGGTGGAACGCGCAGATCGCGCCGTCGACCATCGACCTCACCGCGACGATCGACGTGCTCCTGATCGCCGTCATCGGCGGAATGTTCCGGCTCGAGGGGGCGTGGGTCGGGGCGTTGGTATTCGTCCTGATCAACAACTACGCGCAGGACGTCGGCTTCGTGGCCGAGCGGTTCCACACGCTGATCGGGTTGATCTTCCTGGTCATCGTGCTCGTGTCCCCCGACGGCCTGGTCGGCCTGTGGGAGCGGACGGTCGGGCGGCTGCGCGGTCCGTCCAGCCCGGGTGAGACGACCGGGGAAGGAGGTTCGGCCGGCGCTGTGCCGGCAGGTGAGCGTGGAGCATCGACGCTCACCGGCTCGTAGAACCACACCGCCGGGGCATAAGTCCACGGCGAGAGGAGGAAGACAGGCAATGTCAGAGGTAAGGAAACGGAGGCGCGGCCTGATGTGGCTTGCGCTTCTCCTGGGGATCGCGGCGCTCGCGTTTGCGGGCTGCGGCGACGACGACGACGACGACGGCGGCGGCGGAGGCGAGGCGACCTCCGAGGAGGCGCCGAGCACCGCGGAGGCGCCCCCGGGGTACGCCGCCGTCAAGCAGGAGACGGGGGGCAGCGGGACGCCGATCAAGGTCGCCGTGCTCTCCGAGTGCAAGGGCGCGTTCGGCACCTTCGACAACCAGAACATGGCCGGCGCCGTCTCGGCGTTGGCCCAGTTCGCGGGCGCCAAGCCCAAGAACCCGGACAAGCCGCGTGACGGATGGACCGGCGGCGCGATCAACGGCCACCCGCTCGAGCTGGTGGGCGTCGGCTGCGGCGACGATACGTCGGGCACGGCCATCAAGGAGACGCGGCGGCTGATGGAGCAGCTCGACGCGGACATCATGATCGGCCCGCTCTCGGGCGATGAGTCGATCGCGGTGGCCAACTACGCCAAGCAGCACCCGGAGAAGACCTTCGTCAACGGTGCGGCCGGTGCGCAGGACACCACGCTCAAGGTGCGGGCGCCGAACTTCGCGCGCTTCAACGGTGACGGTGCCCAGTTCAACGCCGGCCTGGGCGACCTGGCCTACAACCAGCTCGGTTGGCGTACGGCGGCGGTGATCGGCGACGACTACAGCTTCGGCTGGACGTCGATGGCCGGCTTCATCGCCGAGTTCTGCGCGGCCGGCGGACAGGTCACCAAGCGGGTCTTCCCGCCGCTGAACACGACGGACTACTCGTCCTTCGCGCAGCAGCTGCCGGACGACGTGGACGGCACGTTCGTGGCCGTCGGCGGCGCGGGTCTCATCCCGTTCCTGAAGGCCTACGAGCAGGCCAAGGGGCCGATCGACGCCGAGAAGTTCCTGGGCAACGTGTTCTGGGGCACGCCGTCGCAGTTCGAGCAGCTCGGCCCCCGGGTCGCGGGCGTGTACGCCGGCGGCGCGGGCACGGCCGGCGATCTGGATACGCCGGAGGCCCAGTACTACGCCAACGGCATCATCGGCAACTGGTTCAAGGAGATCCCGCCCGGTGGTGAGTCCGCGCCCCAGGCGGCCAGTGTGTTCACGTACAGCTACTTCGTGAACACGTGGGGGCTGATCGAGGCGCTCAAGCAGGTCAAGGGCGACATCTCCGGCGACCAGAAGAAGTTGCAGGACGCTCTGGCGCAGATCTCGCTGAACGCTCCGTACGGCAAGATCACGCTCGACGACAACCGCCAGGCGATCACCGACCAGTACTACCTGCAGCTGGTCGAGGGCGACCAGGGGCTGGCCACGAAGACCGTGGGCAACGTGCCGGACGTGGACCAGACGTTCGGGGGCACGTTCGGCGACTACGACCCCGGCGCCCAGACGGACGTACCCGCCCTGCGAGAAGCGGGACATCCCGTGGCTCGGCAAGACCGAGAAGCCGAAGGTCGTCGGGGGCTAGGGGGTCCGTGACGGAGGCAGTATCCGAACAGACCGAGCCGATCCTGCGCTTGCGCGGGGTCGGCCGGCGGTTCGGCGGCCTCGATGCCGTGCGCGACGTCGACCTCGACGTCGCGCACGGCGAGCGCCGTGCGATCCTCGGTCCCAACGGGGCCGGCAAGACCACGCTGTTCAACGTGATCTCGGGCGACATGCCGGCCACCTCGGGTTCGATCTTCTTCCTCGGGCGGGACGTGGCCGAGGTCTCGGCGCTCGGGCCGCGCGCGGCTGGGCATGGGCCGCACCTACCAGAAGTCGCGGCTGTTCCTGGGCCTGTCGGTCGAGGACAACCTCTACCTGGCGGTGCTCGGCACGCGCAAGGGCCACCTGCGCCTGCATCGCCGGGCGGTCGATCGCGAGCTGCGCGAGCGTGCGCGTGAGCTCGCCGCCCAGGTCGGCCTGGCCCCCAAGCTCGAGACGCTCGTGGGGTCCATCTCCCACGGCGAGCAGCGTCAGCTCGAGGTGGGCATGGCGTGGGCCGTGGATCCCAAGCTGATGCTGCTCGACGAGCCGGCCTCGGGGCTCTCGCGCGGCGAGCGCGTGGCGCTGACCGACATGCTCCTCGAGCTCGACCGGGAGATCACCCTGGTGCTCATCGAGCACGACATGGACGTCGCCCTGCGGGTCGCCGAGAGGGTGACGATGATGCACGACGGCAAGAAGATCGTCGAGGGCACCCCCGGGGAGATCCGCTCGAACCAGCTCGTGCACGATCTCTACCTGGGCGGCCGGGTGGGCGACGACGAGGAGCAGACTTGAGCGCGGCGGCCGAGAGCGAAGGCAAGGGCGCCCCGCACGGCGACGTCGACGTCGTCAGCGAGCTCGATCCCGACGACGGCTCGCTACTCGAGGTCTCGGGCCTGGACGCCTTCTACGGCCCGGCGCACGTGCTGCAGGGCGTGACCTTCA
This sequence comes from uncultured Thermoleophilaceae bacterium, assembly GCA_963734025.1. Taxonomy (GTDB): domain Bacteria; phylum Actinomycetota; class Thermoleophilia; order Solirubrobacterales; family Thermoleophilaceae; genus JACVRW01. The sequence goes on along the minus strand of CAVTFR010000005.1, from coordinate 378,382 downwards.
CGATGGGTGACGAGCCGGTGGCCATCATCGGCCGCAACGGCATGGGCAAGACGACGCTCTGCAACGCGATCATGCAGATCCGACCGGCCACCACCCGCGGCTCCATCCGCTTCCGGGGAGAGGAATGCGTCGGGCGCCCGTCGTACAAGATCGCGGCCTCGGGCATCGGCTATGTCCCGCAGGGCCGGCGGCTCTTCGAGTCGCTCACCGTCGACGAGCACCTGCGCATGGTCGCCTCGCGCCGTGAGCAGCGTTGGACCCCCGACGCCGTCTACGAGCTCTTCCCCCGCCTCGCCGAGCGCCGCCGAAACGGCGGCATGCAGCTCTCGGGCGGTGAGCAGCAGATGCTGGCGATCGGCCGGGCGCTGCTCACCAACCCGCGGCTGCTCGTGATGGACGAGCCCTCCGAGGGGCTCGCGCCGGCCGTCATCGAGGCGCTCACCGAGACCTTCCGGCGCCTGAGCGGCGAGGGGCTCGCAATCCTGGTCGTCGAGCAGAACCTGGCCGTGGCCACGGCGCTGGCCGAGCGACAGCTCGTGATGGTGGCGGGCCGCATCTTCACCGAGACCACGGCCAGCGAGATCGCGAACGATCCCGAGGCCCAGCGCCGCTACCTGGGCGTCGAGAGGGCCTGATGGCCGCTGACCCCGTCGTCGTCGCGCGGGACGCTGGTCCCACCCCAAGCTGCCGACGAGCCCTCGAGGGGCTCGCGCCGGCCGTCATCGAGAGCCTGGTCGAGACGATTCGCGGCCTGGCCGGGACCGCGCTGCTCGTGGTCGAGCAGAAGCTCGGCGTGGCGACGGCGCTCGCCGAGCGCCAGGTCGTCATGGTCGGCGGCCAGATCGCCGCCGAGACGACCGCCGCGGGAGCTGCAGGACGATCCGGACGCCCAGCGTCGCTACCTGGGCGTCGAGCCAATCGCCACGGAGGAGTGAGGATGGAAGCCGTCGACGCGGCGAGCAAGCCGGTCCAGTCGTTCGACTGGGGCGTGATCAAGTGGTTCGTGACCCCCGACGACACCGAGGGAGCGAACCTGACCTTCGGCGAGGTCGTGCTGCTGCCCGGCAAGGGCCACGAGCGCCACAACCATCCCGAGTCGGAGGAGATCCTCTACGTGCTCGCGGGCGAGGGCGAGCAGATGCTCGACGACGGCGGGGAGAACAGCTTCCCGATCAAGGCCGGCGACACGATCTACGTGCCGACGGCGATGTTCCACTCGACCGTGAACACCGGCTGGCAGCCGCTGCGGCTGCTCGCGCTCTACAACCCGGGCGGCGCGGAGAAGGCGCTCCGCGAGCTGCCCGACTTCCGTGAGGGGGCCGGTCCGGACTGGGCGCTGAGCGTCATGAGCCCGACGGTCCTGCTGATCGGGACGCTCGACACGAAGGGCGACGAGTACGCGTTCCTGCGCGACCGGCTCATCGGACGCCGGGGTCGATGTGCTGCTGGCGGACGTCGGCACCCTGGAGCCGCCGCGGGCGACCCCCGACATCACGCGCGAGGAGGTGGCCGCCGGCACCGGCGCCGACCTCGCGGCGCTGGCGGAGGCCCGCGACCGCGGCGCGGCGGTGACGGCGATGGCGGACGCGGCGGCGGTGCTGGCGAAGCGGCTGCACGACGAGGGCCGCATCGACGGCGTGCTCGCCGCGGGCGGCTCCGGGAACACCGCGATCGCCACGCGCGCGATGCAGGCGCTGCCGGTGGGCGTGCCGAAGCTGATGGTCTCGACGATGGCGGCGGGCGACACGCGCGACTACGTGGGCGCTCGCGACGTGGCGATGATGGCGTCGGTGGCCGACGTGGCGGGGGTCAACTCCGTGTCGGCACGCGTGCTCGCCAACGCGGCGGCGGCCATGGCCGGGATGGTGAGCGCCGCCGCCGGTGGAGCTCACCGAGCAACGGCCGCTCGTCGGCGCGACCATGTTCGGCGTCACGACGCCGTGCCTCACCACCGCGCGCGAGGAGCTCGAGCGGCTCGGCTACGAGCCGGTCATCTTCCACGCGACCGGGGTGGGCGGGCAGGCCATGGAGGGGCTCATGGAGTCGGGCTTCCTGCGCGGCGTCCTCGACGTGACGACGACCGAGCTCTGCGACGACCTCGTCGGCGGGGTGTTGTCCGCCGGCCCGGACCGGCTCGAGATGGCGGGCCGCCTCGGGCTTCCCCAGGTGGTCTCCGTCGGGGCGCTCGACATGGTCAACTTCGGCGCGCGCGACACGGTGCCGGAGCGCTTCGAGGACCGCAACCTGTACGTGCACAACCCGTCGATCACGCTGATGCGCACGACGAAGGAGGAGAACGCGGAGCTCGGGCGCCGGATCGCGTCGAAGCTCTCGAAGGCGACCGGCCCGACTGCGCTGTTCCTGCCGCTCGGCGGCGTGTCGATGATCGACGCCCCGGATCAGCCCTTCCACGACCCGGAGGCCGACGCGGCTCTGTTCGACGAGCTCCGCAAGGTCGAGGACAACGTCGAGCTCATCGAGATGGAGGAGCACGTGAACGATCCGGCGTTCGCCAAGGCGATGGTGGCGAAGCTCGACGAGTACATGGGTGGTTCGAGATGACCGGCGACGAGGCACGCGCCAAGCTGCGCGCCACGCTCCGCGAGGGCGGCGTCATCATCGGCGCGGGCGCCGGCACCGGCCTCTCGGCGAAGTGCGCCGAGGCGGGCGGAACGGATCTGATCATCATCTACAACTCGGGCCGCTACCGGATGGCGGGCCGCGGCTCGCTGGCCGGGCTCATGCCGTACGGCGACGCCAACGCGATCGTCATGGACATGGCGAGCGAGGTGCTGCCGGTCGTGAAGGACACGCCCGTGCTCGCGGGGGTCTGCGGAACAGACCCGTTCCGGCTCATCCCGAACTTCCTCCGCGACGTCCGCGACGCCGGCTTCGCCGGGGTGCAGAACTTCCCGACGGTCGGGCTTATCGACGGCACCTTCCGCGCGAACCTCGAGGAGACCGGCATGGGCTACGACCTGGAGGTCGAGATGATCGGCGCCGCTTCCGAGCTCGGCCTGCTCACCTCGCCCTACGTGTTCGACCCCGAGTCCGCCGACGCGATGACGCGCGCCGGTGCCGACGTGCTCGTCCCGCACATGGGCCTGACCACCAAGGGCACGATCGGCGCCCACACGGCCAAGACGCTCGACGAGTGCGTCGAGGAGATCCAGGCGATGCGCGACGCAGCCGTGGCGGTCAACCCCGACGTGATCGTGCTCTGCCACGGCGGTCCGCTCGCCGAGCCGGAGGACGCCGCATACGTGCTCGAACGGACCACCGGCGTCGTCGGCTTCTTCGGAGCCTCGAGCATGGAGCGGCTGCCGACTGAGGTCGCCATGACCGAGAACATGAAGCGCTTCAAGGCGCTGGCGCCGGCCTAGCGGCCTCGCCTGCGTTCAGCGCCGCAAGGGGTTCGGCTCACGGGACGCGGGTCACGGCTCGCGTCCGGTCGTGCGGCTCGGGCCACGCGAGCGCAGCACGGGCGCGTGGGCGCGCGATGGTGGCCAACGGCGTGATGTCGCCGGCCGGGTCGGCCCGGCGCGCCGCCTTGCACCCGGCTGGCATCATTATGGCCTTGTCATGACACCATAATGCTGTCATACTGGTGCCATGGATCTAACGCCATACGCCGAGAACCTCCGTCGCGAGCTCGCCGTGGCCGCCGATGCCGGTGGCGAGGAGGCCCGTGCGCTCGCCGAGCGCCTGTCCGCTCCGCTCGAGTCGGGCATCCGGCTGATGCTGCTTGATGCGCTCTCGGCCGCGGCGGACGAGATCACGCGCGAGCTCGCCCCCGGCTCGGTCGAGCTGCGCCTGCACGCGGGAGAGCCCGAGTTCGTAGTGACACCGGCGCCGGTCGACGAGCCCGACGAGCCGGCTCCCGACCCGCCGCCGCCGGATGGCGACGAGGCGGCGACGGCGCGGATCAACCTGCGGCTGCCTGAGCAGCTCAAGGCCGGCGTCGAGGAGGCCGCAGGCCGCGACCGGTTGTCCGTCAACTCGTGGCTCGTCCGCGTCGTCGCCGCTGCGCTTGCGCGCGAGCATCCTGACCGCCGTCCGCCGCGGCGTGGCGGACGCATTGGCGATGCCTACACGGGCTGGGTGCGCTGAGCGCCGTGGGCCGTCCGCTCACAACCCCACTTCTCTTCCAATCTGACCTAGCAGGAGGACCCCTCATGCCGACCTTCGAGACCCCCGAACCGATCTCGTCCACCATCGACGTCGTCGTCGGCGACGTCCGGATCACGGCCGGAGACCGCAGCGAGACCGTGGTCGACGTGCGCCCCAGCGACGCGTCCAACCAAGAGGACGTCAAGGCCGCCCAGCGGACCCGCGTCGAATACGCGAACGAGGAGCTGCTCGTTAAGGCTCCGAAGCTGCGGACCTGGTCGCCGAGGGGTGCGGGCGGGTCGATCGATGTGACGATCGACCTGCCGGCCGGCTCGCGTGTCCACGGTGTCGGCCAGCTGACGGACTTCCACTGCGCCGGACGGCTCGGCGATTGCCGGATCAAGACCGGACTCGGTCGCGTCCGTCTCGACCGGGCCGACGCGCTGGAACTCACGACCGGCATCGGCGACATCACCGTGGACCATGCGACAGACCACGCCGAGGTCACAGCCGGGTCGGGCGAGGTGCGTGTGCGCCGGCTCGACGGCAGCGCGGTGATCAAGAACTCCAACGGCGACACGTGGGTGGGCGTGGCGGGCGGCGACCTGCGGGTCAACGCGGCCAACGGCAGGATCGCCGTCGACGTGGCGCAATCCAGCGTCGTCGCGAAGTCCGCCAACGGCGACGTCCGGCTGGGCGACGTCGCGCGCGACTCCGTCGTCCTCGAGACCCGGCTCGGCGACCTCGAGGTCGGTATCCGCGAAGGCGCCGCCGCCTGGATCGACGCGAGCGCCAAGGCCGGGAGGGTCCACAACGCGCTCGACGCCGCCGACGCCCCCGAGCCGTCGGCCGAGACCGTCGACGTGCGCGCGCGCACGACCGCCGGCAGCATCGTGATCCGGCGTGCGCCGACGAGCGCTCAACCCCAAATCCACGAGGAGCGTGCCCGGTGACACCTGGAGCCATGATGTCCGAACCCCCGCTTCACCAACCCACCGTGACCGGCGCGCCCGCGATCCTCGCCGAGGGCGTGCGGCAGACCTTCGGCGACGTCGTCGCGCTCGACGGCCTCGACCTGGAGATCAAGGCCGGCACCGTGTTCGGGCTGCTCGGTCCCAACGGCGCCGGCAAGACGACGCTCGTCCGCGTGCTGGCCACGCTGCTGCAGCCGACCGGCGGCCGCGCCAGCGTGCTCGGCCATGATGTCGTCGCCGAACCACTCGCCGTCCGCCGCCGGATCGGGCTGGCCGGCCAGTTCGCGGCCGTCGACGAGGAGCTCACGGGACGCGAGAACCTTGAGATGGTTGGCCGCCTCTACCGCCTGCCCGGCACCGAAGCGCGCCGGCGCGCGGGCGAGGTGCTCGAACGCTTCGGGCTGACCGAGGCCGCCGACCGGCCGGTGTCGACGTACTCGGGCGGTATGCGCCGCCGGATCGACCTCGGCGCCAGCCTGACCGGGCGGCCCCCGGTGTTGCTGCTCGACGAGCCCACCACCGGCCTGGACCCTCGCACCAGGCAGGAGCTCTGGAGCACCATCGACGAGCTGCGCCGCGACGGCACGACGGTCTTGTTGACCACCCAGTACCTCGACGAGGCCGACCGTCTGGCGCAGCGGATCGCCGTGATCGACCGCGGCCGAGTCGCAGCGCAGGGAACCGCCGCCGAGCTCAAGGCGACGATCGGCACCGAGATCCTCACCGTCCGGGTCACCAACCCCACCGCGGCGGCCGACGCCGCGACCGTCCTCGCCGACCTCACCAACGGCGAGGAGCCGGTGGTGGACACCAGCGCCGGCGAGATCCGCCTCGTGGTCGCCGACCCAGCCGCCTCGGCCGAAGCCGTGCGTCGGCTCGACGCGGGCCGACTGCCGATCGCGACGATCGAGCTGCAGCAACCGAGCCTCGACGACGTCTTCCTGGCGCTGACCGGGCGTCCCGCCGAGACCGAACCAACCCACGTGCCATCCGAAGGTGAGGCAGCATGACCGCAATCACCCACGCGACCAGAGAGCGCCCCCGGCTGACGCTCGCCGAGACGGCCGCCGACAGCCGCACAATGGCCGCCCGCCAGCTGCGCAAGATCCTGCGCCGGCCGACGTACATCGTCTACGCGTTCGTGCAGCCGGTGATCCTCGTGCTGCTCTTTCGCTACGTCTTCGGCGGCGCGATCGATACCGGCGACGTCGACTACGTCAACTTCCTACTGCCCGGGATCATCGTGATGACCGCGGTGTTCGGCGCGCTCCTGACTGGACTGGGCCTCACCGAGGACATCAAGGCCGGCGTCGTGGACCGCTTCCGCTCACTGCCGATCGCCCGCTCGGCGATGCTCGTCGGCCGCACCACCGCCGACCTGGTCATGAACACCCTCACCCTGATCCTGATGGTGCTCGTCGGCCTGGCCGTCGGCTTCCGACCCAGCGAACCCGTCTACGACCTCGCGCTCGCCTTCGCGCTCGTGCTCGGCTTCGGATACGCCTTCTCGTGGATCAGCGCGCTGGTCGGCCTGGCTGTCCGCGATCCCGAAACCGCCCAGTCCGCCGGCTTTATCTGGGTCTTCCCACTTGTCTTCGCCTCCTCGGCGTTCGTGCCGACCACGTCCATGCCGGGCGCCGTGCAGATCTTCGCCGACGTCAACCCCGTGACGCTCGTCGTCGACGCCGCGCGCGCCCTGACGATCGGGGAGGGCGACGCGCTGGCGCCGGCCCTCGGAACCCTCGCCTGGATCGCCGGACTGCTGCTCGTGTTCGTACCACTCGCCGTGCGAGCGTTCCGCCGCGCGTAATCGATGGCTCGAGCCCGGATGAGGCGACCGGAAAGCTGCGTCTCTGGCCGAGCGCCGCTGAACCGGAGCTCTCATCGTCCGTTCATTCGCCGGCCGAAAAAATCGAGCCATGGATCGAACAGGGCCAATCCGTCGGCGGTGGAGCTTCGCGAGAGATGACGGCAAATGCCGCGTTGGAGGTCGAGGGGCTGCGCAAGAAACGCATGGAATCCGAACGCCTCGAGCTGCTCGACGTGGAAGATGCGACGGTGGTCGCGAACGATACGGCCGGTGGACTGCTGTTGCTGTCGCTCGCGACTGGTCATCCGGCGCTCGGCGAGTGGGGCGCCTCGTGCTGACGAACTGTGACAACTACGACCAGTTCCCGCCGGACGCGCTCAGAAAAGGCGCCGCTGTGTCGCGCACTCCCCCGACTGGCTCGAGCCGTGCTTCGGTTGCAGCTTCGATCGTCGATCGGCCGACGCAAGGTCGTCTCAGGCGTCGCCGCGAGCGGACTGGATCACGAGCGCGCAGAATCGTTCTTCGGGCCGGCACGACGTGATCAACGAATGGTCGACGATCTCGTCGCGGCCATGGCTGGTTTCCGGCCGCCACTCCTCATCGGTGCCGCCGAGGCGATCCCCCGGTTTGACCGGCCGGTACTGCTGATCTGGGGCGGGTCATGCGACTTCTTCCCGATCACAGACGCGCAACGACTCGCGTCCCAGTTCCCGACCGCCATGTTGGTCTCAGTTCCCGGAGCCAAGACGTGGGTCCCGATCGACCGTCCGGTCGCGGTCGCCGACGCCATCGTCAACTTCGTACCGACATCAGTCTCGTGACGCGCGTCCGAATCGCGCACCGGGCGAGCGGCGGACGGTGGCGGCAGGTGCGCGCGAGGTTGAAGAGAATGCCAATGACGTGCCCTACGTCTACCTACTGAAGTGCGCTGACGACAGCCTCTACTGCGGTTGGACGACCGACCTCTCCCGCCGTCTGGCGGCGCACCAAGCCGGCACGGCGAGCCGCTACACGCGGAGCCGTCTTCCGGTGGAGGTGGCCAAGGTGTTCGCGGTTGCCGATCGCCCAGCCGCGCTTCGCCTCGAGGCGCGCCTCAAGCGGCTTTCACGTGCGGCCAAACTGGGCCTCGTGCGGGACGCGCGCCAGGTACCGACGCCGGCGGCCGCACACGACCCGCTCGGACCGCGCGCTCGCGTCCCATCTGCGCGAAAGTCGAAGGCCGCTCGGAGCGTTCAGTACGACGCAGCACACGCGCCGGAGGCCTAGACGGCGAGGCACCCGCCAACCAGGCGGGAGAAGGGCGGTTCGATCCCGACCCCGGCGCTTCCTCCCACCAACCCGAGGCCCTGCCGAACCCCGGCGGGTCGCTCGCAAGAAAGACTGAGAACCTGAAGCGCTTCAAGGCGCTCGCGCCGGCCTAACCCTGGGCGGCGCTCCTGAGCGCTTCGAGCGCCGCCGCCAGCGCGGGCCGGCGCGCGGCGGCGCGGCGGGCGAGCGCGTCGATGTGACGCTGCGGCGGCGCGGGCGCGGCGATCTCGGCGAAGCGCACGGCGTCCGAGCCCGCGCACGCGAGCGCCGGCAGCAGTCCGATGCCGGCCCCCTCCGCGACGAGCGCCTGGAAGAGCAGCGCGTCGTCGGCCCGGTGCACGACCCGCGGCCGGAAGCCGGCCGCGCGGCAGGCCTGGTCGAGCGCCGCGGCGAACTGCGTGCCGGCGAGTCCCGCGATCCACGCTTCCTCCGCGAGCGCCTCGAGCGCGACCGGGGCGCGCCGCTCGTCTCCGCGCGGCAGCACCAGCAGCAGCGGCTCGCTCATCAGCAGCGTCGACTCGAGCCCGCCGGCCGGTGCCGGTTCGACCTCCTCGTAGCGCTCCGAGACGAGCAGGTCGAGCTCGCCTGAGCGCAGCAGCTGGATGCCGTCCTCGGGCTCGTGCTCGCGGACGCTCACGACGAGCTGCGGGTGCAGTCCCGACAGCGCCGCCACAGCCGGCACCACGAGCCGGGCGGCGGCGCTCGGGAACGCGCCGATCACGATCTCGCCGCGCACCGACTCGTGCTCGGCCGCCAGCTCGGCCTCGGCGGCGTCGAGCTCCGCGAGCGCGCGTTCCGTACGGGCGACCAGGCCGTGGGCCGCGGGCGTCAGCCGGACGCGGCGCCCGTCGCGCTCGAGCAGCGCGGTGCCCGCCTCGCGCTCGAGCTGCGCCAGCGCCTGCGAGATCGCGGACGGGGTGTAGCCGGCCACGCGCGCGACCTCTGCGATCGTGCCGCGCCGCGAGAGCTCTGAGAGGAGCCGTAGCCGCCGGAGGTCGAGCATAAGCTCAGCTTACGCCGAGGGCAAGAAACCGGTACTTGTGCTTTCGCCGCGGCGCGCCAATATTGAGCAGGTCGATCATCGAGGTCCAACCCAGCCGGGACGCCCGCAGCCCGATCGCTACGAGCCGGTTCCAGACATCACCCGGCTACCCGGCTGGATCTGGCAGCGCATGGGCCGCGGCGGGCGCATCGCCTTGGCGCTCTTCCTGCTCGCACTGGTGGCCGCCGGGGTGGCGCTCTTACCCGGCATCCAGGAGTCGAAGGACGAACAGGCCAGATCGGAGGAGCGGACGCGGGCTCAGGCGCGCGCTGAGCTCGCTCGGAGGCTCGAGGCCGAGCAGCGCCCCCGCTTCGTTCGCTCGGCGTCGCTGGCGCCGGCCGGGGCGGGGGCGGAGGAGCGGCTCGCCGCGCGGGCGGCGCTGATGAACGAGCTGCAGGCGAACGTGCTGGCTGACGCCCGCCGGCGGGTGCGCGCGGGCTCGCTCGAAGGGCCGGTCCTGCGCGTCGAATGCGAGCCGTTCCCGCGCAGCGTCGACGCGATCGGCGCCGACACCGATCTATCGCGCCGCGAAGGGCGCTACGCGTGTCTGGCCGTGACGGCCGAGTTCGAGCGCAGCGAGCAGTCGATCGGAGGCGTGCTCGGGCACCAATACCGCACGCTCGTCGACTTCGAGAGCGGGCGCTACGCCTACTGCAAGATCTCCGGTCAGGCCGGGCCGTCGCGGGACCAGCTCGTGACCACCCCGCGCGCCTGCGGCGGCTGAGTCTGCTTATGCTGCCCGCGCGTGAGGAGGAGACTGCGCGAGCTCGGCTACTCGACGGGGCGCTTTCCGACCGGCGAGCTGAACACCCTCGTAGACGTGCCCGGCGTGCTCGTCGGTCACCGCACGCTTGACGAGGGCGCCAGCCGCACCGGCGTCACGGCGATACTGCCGCACGACGGCAACCTCTACGAGGAGAAGGTGCTCGGCGCCTGCCACGTCATCAACGGCTACGGCAAGGCGGCGGGGCTTACGCAGCTCGCGGAGCTCGGGACGATCGAGAGCCCGATCCTGCTGACCAACACGCTGTCGGTGGGTCCGGTCTGGGAGGGCGGGCTGCGCCACCTGCTCGAGCACAGCCCGGAAGCGGCCCGCGACCGCGACACGGTGAACGTGATCGTCGGCGAGTGCTTCGACGGCTGGCTCTCGGACGCGCGCGCGCTCGCGGTGCGCCCCGAGCACGCCCTGGAGGCGATCGCGGTGGCGACGGCAAACGAGGCGAGCGAGGGCGCGGTAGGCGCCGGCACGGGCACCACCTGCTTCGGCTTCAAGGCCGGGGTCGGCACGGCGTCCAGGCGGATCGGGGAACACCTGCTCGGCTGCCTCGTCGTCGCCAACTACGGTTCCCGGCGCGACCTGCACATGCTGGTCGGCCCCGTCGAGGACGCCCGCGCGGGCGGCGCCGAGCCGCCCGCCCAGGGCGGCTCGATCATGATCGTCCTCGGAACCGACGCGCCACTCGGCGAGCGCCAGCTCCGGCGCCTCGGGGCGCGCGCGGCGTTCGGGCTGGGTCGCGCCGGCTCCTTCGCCGGCAACGCGAGCGGCGAGTACGCACTCGCCTTCTCGACCGCGCAGCGGATAACGCACCGCAGCGACGACGCCGAGCTCGAGCTGCGCGTCCTGCGCGACGACTCGGCCGCCGTGCGCGAGCTCTTCGAGGCGGCCGGCGAGCTCGTCCACGAGGCGGTGCTCAACTCGCTCTGCTCTGCCGCGGCGATGGAGGGTCGCGACGGGAACCGCGTCGAGGCGTTCCCATACGGGCTGCTCGAGCGCGCGCCGGGCGTACGGCGGCTCTGAGCCTCACCCCCGACCTGGACCGTCAGGTGCTGCCCAACCTGGGTCCCGGCCTGCCCGTGTCGGTGACCGTGGACCTGGACGATCCGGCGAACCTCGAAATCGGCCAGGGAAGGGCGGGATGGGTCTCTTCAAGAGCATGAAGGGCGCCCGCTCCCGCAGCTAGGGTTTGGCTCGATGGCCCAGATCGAGCTGCGCGCGGGTGAGGACGTCGTCTACGAGGGGCATCCGTCCTGGCGGGCGCTGACCGGCTTCTACCTCGTGGGGCTGGTCACGGCCGTGGCGATCTTCGCGATCGTCGGCCTGCTCATAGACGAGCTGGCGATCGGACTCCTGGCCGGCGCGGTGCTCGCGGCTCTGACGCTGCTGATCGGCTGGTTCCGGCGCGTCGCGACGGTATATCTCATCTCGAACCAGCGCCTCCGGATCAGCCGCGGCGTCGTGCGCCGGCGCGTCCAGGAGACCCGACTCGACCGGGTGCAGAACGTGAACTTCGACCAGAGCGTCGTGGACCGGATGCTGCGAGTCGGGACGGTCGACTTCGACACCGCCGGCACCGACGACTCGGAGTTCCGCTTCGAGTGGGTGAACAACCCGGAGGAGGTCGTGAGCTCGGTGAACGAAGCGATCCACGAGCGCGACACCGACGTGCGCCGGCCCTAGCGCTTCGGCTGCCACAGCGCAAGCTCGCCCGCCACCGGCGAGCTGACGACGCTGCGCCATCCGGCCGGCCCCTCGCGCGGCTCGAGCATCACGCTCGCCCCGAGGCGCTGCGCCCGCGCGGTCGCCTCGCCCACGCCGCGGACCTCGACGTAGGGCAGCCAGAGCGCCCGCCCCGTACCGCACTCGACGATGCCGCCGCTCGGCTCGCCGCCGAGCTCCAGCTCGAGGTAGGCGCCGTGGGCCGTCTCGCGGCGGCCGGCCCGCCAGCCGCACAGCTCCCGGAGGAAGGCCTGTGCGGCCGGCAGGTCGTCGGTGTGCAGCTCGACATGGACGAGCTCAGCCACCACGCTCGCCCTCGAACGCCGGCAGGGGAGAGCCGAGGCCGGGCTCGGTCGCCTGGCGTCTGCCGGGTAGCGCCGCCGCGGCGGCCGCGCCGGCCAGCGAGAGGCCGGCGCCGACCGCTATCGCGGGCGCGAAGCCGTCGCTGAACGCCGCGGGGGTGGCGTAGCTGCCGGCGCCCGCGAAGACCGCCACGAGCACAGCGATCCCGAAAACGCCGCCCAGCTCGCGCATCATGCTGTTGGCACCGGCGGCCTTGCCGAGGTCGGCGTCGGCCACCGAGCCGACGACCGAGTTCTGGGCCGCCGGAATCGCCATCGAGACGCCGACGCCCGCTACGACGAACGGCAGGATCAGCTCCGAGTAGCCGAGCCCCGGCTCCGCGATCAACGCGATCCAGAGGAGGCCGGCGGCCTGGAGCGTCAGGCCGCCGACCAGGAAGGGCCGTTCGCCGAAGCGGTCCGCCAGCGCGCCCGCCACCGGGGCCACCGTGATGAACGTGATCGTCCAGGCCATCAGCCGCAGCCCGGCGTCGAGTGGCCCGTAGCCGAGCGTGGTCTGCAGCAGCTGCGCGAAGAAGAAGACGCCTCCGAACAGCGACGCGAACGTGAAGAAGATCGCGGCGTTGCCGGCCGAGAAGGCGCGCGAGCGGAAGAAGCGCATCGGCAGCATCGGCCGGCGCGCCCGCAGCTCCCACGCGACGAAGGCCGCCACGAGCAGCGCGCCGAGCGCCAGCGCCCCGACCACCTCGGGGCTGCCCCAGCCGGCGCTGTTCCCGCGCACGAGGCCCCAAACGGTTCCGAGCGCGCCGCCCGTGATCAGCGCGACGCCGCGGATGTCGAGGGCCGTGTCGGCGCCGAAGCTCTCGTCCATGCGCGTGAGGACGAGCGGGATGGCGACGAGCCCGATCGGCACGTTCAGCCAGAAGATCCACTCCCAGGCGAGGCCCTCGGCCACGGCTCCCCCGACAAGCGGGCCGCTGGCCACCGCGATGCCCGTCACGGCGCTGAAGACCCCGATCGCCGCGCCGCGCTTCTCGGGCGGGAAGGCCGCGCTCAGCAGGGCGAGTCCCAGTGTCGCGACGAACGCGGCGCCGACGCCCTGGACGGCGCGTGCGCCGATCAGCCAGCCGATGTCGGGAGCGAGCGCGCAGGCGGCCGACGCCGCCACGAACACCCCGAGCCCGACGGCGTACAGGCGCCGGCGGCCGAAGCGGTCGCCCAGTGCGGCGGCCGTCATGAGGAGGACGGCGAAGCTCAGGTTGTAGGCGTTGACGGTCCACTCGAGCTCCTCGACGGTGGCGCCGAGGTCGAGCCGGATCGTGCTGAGCGACGTCGACACGACGAGCGTGTCGAGCGCCGTCATCAGCGAGCCGATTCCGGTTAGCGCGAGAACCCAGCGGGTGGACTGGCGGGTCGGGGCTTCCATGAGTCTCCTTTCGCCTGGCGGTCGTGGCCGCCATTGCGAACTGAGATCCCAGCCGGCTCCCGAATCCATCGCTCGTCCGGCTCGAGGAACGCCGTGATGTCCTGAATCCGCCCGTCGGCCGCAAGCGTGAGCACCTGCACGGCGTGCGCGGGCTCGCCTCCGTGCGCCGGCGTGCCGTGCGTCGCGAACGCGAGCTGCCCGTTCGCGCGTGCCGGGACGAGCCGCCAGCGCCGCTCGCCGGCGAGCGGCCAGCCGGACAGGAAGGCGCGGATCGCCTCGTGGCCGCGGTACCAGCTCGGCCGCGGCGGCATCGCAATCGTCGCGTCGTCGGCGAGCAGCTCGAGGATCGCGTCGACGTCGTCGTTCTGCCACGCCTCGACGAAATGCCTGGCAACCTGCCTCACCCGGTCGTCCCCGAGCGCACTCAGCGTCTCCTGCTGGCTGCGCTCAGGGAGCCGCTCGTCCACAGCGCGGTGGGCGCGCTGCAGGATGCTGTAGACGGCGTCGGGCGCCGCGTGCAGGGCTTCCCCCACCTCACCGGCGGAGAAGCCGAGCACGTCGCGCAGGATCAGCACCGCGCGCTGGCGCGCCGGCAGGTGCTGGAGCGCCGCGACGAACGCCAGCTCGACCCCCTCGCGCTGCTCGTAGCTCGCGTCCGGCGGCTCGGGATAGGGCTCGAGCCAGGAGACCTCCGACAGCGGGGCGCCCGGGCCGTCATGTGGGTCGGCGGGCGGGCCATAGTCGAGCGGCAGCACGCGCTTCGGCCGCCGCTCGATCAGCTTCAGGCAGCTGTTGGTCGTGATCCGGTAGAGCCATGCCCGCAGCGAGCTCCTGCCTTCGAAGCCGGGCAGCGCGCGCCAGGCCCGCAGAAGCGTGTCCTGGAGCGCGTCGTCGGCGTCGTGGACGGAGCCGAGCATGCGGTAGCAGTGGGCGTGCAGCTGCGGGCGGAGCGGCTCGACGAGCTGCCGGAAGGCGTACTCGTCGCCTGCCTGAGCAGACTCGAGCAGGACGCGCTCCGGTGGCGCGGCGCTTGAGAGGGCGTGTCGCATCTCAACGAGTAGGACCCGGCGCGTGCCTGAAATCCATCGGTCACCTTTCGACTTCGCTCACCCCCGGACGCTAGCCTGCTCCGGCTTGTGAAGCTCGCGACCATCACCGCGGCCTTCATCGCCGCCGTGCCCGCGGCCGATGAGGTCAAGGCTCCGCCGCCGGAGTCGTTCTTCCCCGTGCGCGGGCACGTCGACTTCGGCGAGCCCGACGCGCGCTTCGGCGCGTGGCGCGGCGGACACGTGCACGAGGGCCAGGACGTGTTCGCTTCGGCCGGCACGCCGCTCGTGTCGATGCGCGACGGCAAGGTGGTCGAGAAGGGCGACGACGGCGGCCGTGGCAACTACGTCGCGATCTGGAGCCGCGAAGCGCGCCGGACGTTCGTGTACCTGCACATGATCCGACCGACGTCGCTGCGGCTCAGGTCGCAGGTGCGTGCGGGCCAGCGGATCGGCGCCGTCGGCTGCACGGGTTCATGCTGGGGCGATCATCTCCACATCGAGCTGCGGCGCGGGCGCGGCACGACCGGAATGGCGGTCGACCCGCTGCCCCGGCTGCGGCGGCTGCTGCCGCGTCGCCGGGACGCCGGGCGGGGAGCCCCTGAGCGTCGTGCTTTCGTAGATTCCCGGTCCGGTGGACCAGATGGAGCTCCGCAACCGGCTGGTCATGGCTACGCAGATGTGGCGGGAGGCGACCACTGAGCCGCTGCCGCGGATGCCGCCCGGCGACCCGGCCGAACAGCTCAGCGGGTTCGAGCTGAGGCTGATCGACATGCTGTGCGCTCAGGCCACGCCGCAGAGCGCACGCGACGTCGCCGACAAGACCTGGGATCTGGTCCACGCCCGGCCCGACGACGATCCGGTGAAGCAGCGGGTCATCGAGTGCCACGAGGCCCTCGCGCGCCTATCGGCGCGAGGTGGCGGACCGGGTTTCTAGTCTTCTGAGTTGGTGAGGGAGCTCCCGGAGCTTTTCGACTTGCGTCTGCAGGCGCGCTCGTTGGCCTACCTCTTCCTCGCGGGTGCGGCGCTGGGGCTGCTCACGCTCGTCTTCCCGCACTCGGATCAGATCCGCGACAGCGAGCTGGTGATCCTCGCGGCGGTCGCAATCCTCATCGCCGCCCTGGTCTGGGCCTTCGCCGATCGCGTGCGGCCCTGGCAGCTGCATGTCGTGCTCGCGACGGGCACGATCATCCTGTCGCTCGCGAACTACTACGTGGAGGCGACGGTGATCTACCCCGTCCTCTACACGTGGACCGCGCTGTACGCCTTCTACTTCTTCCAGCTCGAGATCGCGCTCGCGCACGTCGCCCTGATCGCGGTCGCCTACGCGGTGGTGCTGATCCTCGTCGAGCCGTCGAGCGCCGTGGTCCGCTGGCTGCTCGCGGTCGGGACGCCGTTGATCGCCGGGCTCTTGATCTCGCGCCTGCTCGCCATGCTGCGCAGCGGCGTGCAGGACGCGGAGCGGCGCACGCGTGCGCTCCAAGAGAGCGAGGCGCGCACCCGGCTCGTGCTCGACGGCGCGCCGGATGCCTTCGTCGCCCTCGACCGCGACGGCGTGATCACATCGTGGAACAACGCAGCGGAGCGGCTGTTCGGCTGGAGCGCGTCGGATGCAATCGGCGTGCCGTTCCGGTCGCTCGTCACACCCGAGGAGTACCGCGACCGCCACGACGAGCGCCGCCGGGCGCTCGTCGAGACGCCGCAGGTGGTGGCCATGCAGCGCTACGACACCGAGTTCGTCCGCCGCGACGGCACGCGCTTCCCGGCCGAGGCCACGGTCTCGAAGATCGAGATCAAGGGCGAGCCGTTCGTCTCCGGCTTCATCCGCGATGTCAGCGAGCGCATGCGCCGCCAGCAGGAGCGCGAGACGCTCCTGCGCGAGCAGGCGGCGCGCGCCGAGGCCGAGCGCGTTGCCGAGCTCGTGAGCGGCATGCAGCTGCTCGTCGACGCCGCGCTCGCACACCGCACGCTCGACGAGATCCTCGAGGATCTGATCATGCGTGTACGCGGCGTGCTGCAGGCCGACGCTGCGACCATCCTGCTCGCCGACGAGGACGAGCGGCTCACCGTTGCCGCGTCCTCGGTGCCCGGCGCCTCCGACGACGAGCTCGGCGAGGAGCGCGAGCCGTTTGCGGCCGGCGAGGGCTTCGCCGGGCGCGTCGCGCGGGCGCGCGAGGCGATGCTCGCCCACGATCCCGAGCCGGCGGACCTGCCCGACCCGTCCCTCCGGCGGCTCGAGATCGAGTCGCTGATCGGCGTGCCCCTCCTGGCCGAGAACGCCGTAACCGGGGTGCTGGTCGTGGCGTCGGTCGCGCCGCGCCGCCTCTCCTCAGAGGACCTCGCGATGTTGCGGCTGGCCGCCGACCGGGTCGCCCTCGCCATAGAGCACGCGCGTGTCTACGAGCGCGAGCACAAGATCGCGGTGACCCTCCAGCAGAGCCTGCTGCCGGCCACGTTGCCGGTGGTACCCGGGCTGGAGGTGGCGGCGCGCTATTTGCCGGCCGCCACGGAGGCCGATGTGGGAGGGGACTGGTACGACGTGATCCCCACCCCGACCGGCGGCCTCGGACTGGTGATGGGCGACGTGGCCGGCAAGGGGCTTGCCGCGGCGTCGATGGTCAGCCGGCTGCGCAGCGCGCTGCGCGCGTATGCGCTCGAGGGACACGAGCCCTCCCGCGTCATCGAGCAGCTCAACCGGCTCGTCTGGACAGAGGCGCGCGACAGCCAGATGGCGACGCTCCTCTACATGGTCGTCGAGCCCGGCGAGAGCCGCGTCGACTGGGTCAACGCGGGCCACCCGGCGCCACTGCACGCAGGCGGCGGTGACGCCCCGCACTACCTGGAGGGCGCCAGCTCGGTTCCGCTCGGCGTCCTTCCCTTCCCGAGCTATGAGACGGTGACCTCCGCGATGGAGCCGGGCAGCTCGATCGTCCTGTTCACCGACGGCCTGATCGAGCGCCCCGGCGAGCTCATCGACGACGGCATGGCACAGCTCGCCGCCAGCGTAAGCGAGGCGCCGGACGACCTCGAGGAGCTGTGCGACCACCTGCTCGAGACGCTCGTGCCGAGCAGCGGCGCGACCGACGACGTCGCCATCCTCATGCTCCGCAACCTGCCTGTGACCGACCGCGTCCGGGCGGAGTTCGAGGCCGAGCCGGAGGCCCTGTCGCACATGCGCGCGATGCTGCGGCGCTGGCTGCGCCACGCGGGCGCCGGCGACAACGAGATCGCCGAGATCACGACTGCCTGCGGGGAGGCCGCCACGAACGCCATCGAGCATGCGGGCACGGGCGCCGACGCGCGCTTCGAGGTCAGCGGTCGGATCCGGGACCGCGAGATCGAGCTCACGGTGCGCGACGGCGGCGCATGGCGCCACCCGCGCAAAGGAGACCAGGGCCGCGGGCTGTCGCTCATGCGCGCGCTGATGGATACGGTGGAGGTGTCGCCGTCGCCGCAAGGAACAACAGTGCGATTGCGACGAAGACTCGACAGTCAGGGAGGACCTGAGTGAAGAACGGGCTCGTGGGGCTCGACATCGAGGAGATGGGGGACGTCGTGGTCGCGCATGTGACGGGCGAGCTTGACATCGCCGGCGCGCCGCACGCCGGCGAGCGGATCGCCGCGGCGGTGCCCACGTCGGCGCGCGGCCTCGTCGTCGACATGAGCGAGCTCGACTTCATCGACTCGAGCGGCGTGGCGATGCTGTTCGGCCTCGTGCGCCGGCTGTCGAGCCGCCGCCAGCAGCTCCGCGTGGTGGCGCCCAAGGGCAAGCCGGTGGCGCGCGTGCTCGAGATCGTCGAGTTCGATCGTGCCGCACCCATCTGCGCCGATGTCGAGCGGGCGCTGGCGGCGATCGGCTAGGTCAGCGCGGGCTCGCGCGCCGAGCCGGTCGCGCGTGTCGTGCCGGCTCATCGAAGTGGCCCAGCTGTTGGAAGGAGTCGAGCGGGACGCTGACTGGCTGGCCAGCCAGCCTTGGTAGTCTCGCGCTCCTCCATGGGGAAGGTGTGCGTCATCGGCGCGGGCTCGTCGGGGATCGCCTCGTGTCAGGTTCTGCAGGCGCGCGGGATCGACTTCGACTGCTTCGAGAAGGGCTCCGGGGTCGGCGGCAACTGGCGCTACGACAACGACAACGGGATGTCGTCCGCGTACCGCTCGCTCTTCATCAACACCTCGCGGCGGATGATGCAGTACGCCAGCTACCCGATGCCGGACCACTACCCGGACTATCCGCACCACGAGCAGATAGCCGCCTACTTCGACGACTACGTCGACCACTTCGGCTTCCGCGACCGGATCCGCTTCAACACCGAGGTCGAGCGGATCGAGCCGGACGGCGAGGGGCGCTGGACGGTCACGACCAGCGACGGCGCGTCGGCCGGCTACGCCGCCGTGTTCGTCGCCAACGGCCATCACTGGAACCCGAAATGGCCAGAGCCGCTCTTCCCGGGCCAGGAGACCTTCACCGGCGAGCAGCTCCACTCGCACCACTACCGCGAGCCGGACGGGCGCTTCGAGGGGAAGCGCGTGCTCGTGCTCGGCATCGGCAACTCCGCGACCGACATCTCCGTCGAGACCTCGCGTCACACCGAGATGACCTATCTCGCCATGCGTCGCGGGGCGCACGTGATCCCCAAGTACATCGCGGGCAAGCCGACCGACGAGCTCGCGCCGCCCTGGATGTCGCACCTGCCGTTCCAGGTCACACGCTGGTTCTTCATGCGGCAGCTGAAGCAGATCCAGGGCAGCATGGAGGACTACGGGCTGCCGAAGCCCGACCACAAGCTCGGCGAGGCACATCCCACTATCTCCTCGGACCTGCTGTCGCGGATCGGCCACGGGCGCATCACCCCGAAGGCGAACATCGCGCGCATCGAGGGCGGGACGGTGCACTTCGTGGACGGCTCGAGCGCCGAGATCGACACGATCGTCTGGTGCACCGGCTACCGGATCACGTTTCCGTTCCTCGACTCCGAGGTGATGACGGCGGACGGCAACCACGTGCCGCTCTTCCGGCGCGTGGTTCACCCCGGCCGCCCGGGCCTCTACTTCATCGGGCTGGTCCAGCCGCTCGGCGCGATCATGCCGATCGCAGAGCTCCAGTCGGAGTGGATCGCCGACGTCCTCGAGGGGACGGTGCCGCTCCCGGACGCCCCCACCATGCGCGCCGAGATCGCCGCCGAGGAGGCCGCCATGCGGCGCCGCTACGTGGCCTCGACGCGGCACACGATTCAGGTCGACTTTCATCCCTACATGCGGCTGCTGCGCGAGGAGCGCGGACGCAGCGAGGGCGTGCGCCATCCGCTGGGGCGGCCCGCGGCCCTGGAGCGGCCGGCGCCGGCAGCCTCCTGATGGCCGGCATCGCGGTCGTCACCGGCGCGGGTCGCGGCTTCGGCCTCGAGATCGCGCGCCGGCTCGCCGGCCGCGGCTACGAGGTGCTCTGCACGGACATCGACGAGCAGTCCGCCGCGAGTACCGCCGAGCGGGTGGGCGGCTTCTCGCGCGTGCTGGACGTGCGCGACCCGGAGGCGCACCGCGCAGCGGCACGGGCCGCGGCCGAGCGCGGCCCGCTCGAGGTGTGGGTCAACAACGCCGGCGTGCTGCGCACGGTCAAGGCCTGGGAGCACTCGGACGAGGAGGTGCGGCTCCTGGTCGAGGTCAACCTCCTCGGCGTGATCCACGGGTCGCGCGCGGCGGTCGAGGCGATGCGGAGCGGCCCGGGCGAAAACCGCCACATCATCAACATCGCCTCCTTGTCGGCGCTCTCGCATGTGCCCGGGCTCGCGGTCTATGCCGCCACGAAGCACGGAGTGCTCGGCTTCACGACGTCGCTGCAGGGCGATCTGCGGCTGGCGGGCATCCCCGTCACGGTGCACGCCGTCTGCCCGGATGGCGCCGATACCGACATGGTCCGCGAGCGGGCCGCCGACGAAGACAGCGCGATCATCTGGTCGGCGCCGCGCCTGTTGCGCGCCGAGGAAGTGGCCGAGCGTGCCGTCGGGCTGCTCGACTCGCAGGAGCTGGTGGCGGTGATCCCGCGCTGGCGCGGCTGGGTGGCGCGCGGCGCGGCGATGCTGGGCCGCCACTCGATGCAAGGGGTGGCGCCCCTGCACGCCTACGGCCGCCGCCGGCGGGCCCGCGCGAGCTAGGTTTTCACAGGACGACCCAAAGGAGACGAGGTGGCCGACACGACCATCGCCCCGCAGACCGACAGCGTGAGTGCCGACCTCAGGTCGGTGATCGAGGTCGAGAACCCGGCCACTGGCGACGTCATCGCCCACGTCCCCGTGACGACGCCCGAGGGTGTGGCCGAGGCGGCCGCGCGCGCCCGACGCGCCCAGCCCGGCTGGGACGCGCTCGGCTTCGAGGGCCGCGCGGCGATCTTCGATCGCTGCCGGCGCTGGATCGTGAGCAACTCGGAGCGCGTGATCGAGACGATCGTCTCCGAGACCGGCAAGACCTACGAGGACGCGCTCATCGCCGAGATCGGCTACGCGGAGGCCGCGTTCGCGTTCTGGGCGAAGAACGCACCGAAGTACCTCGCCGAGGAGAAGGTCAAGACGGCGTCGCCCTTCGTCAAGGGCCGCAAGCTGATCGTGCGCTATGCCCCCGTCGGCGTGGTGGGCGTGATCGGGCCCTGGAACTACCCGCTCACCAACTCCTTCGGCGACTGCGTCCCCGCACTCGCCGCCGGCAACGCCGTGCTCCTGAAGCCGTCGGAGGTGACGCCGCTCACGTCGATGCTGATGGGCGAGATGCTGCGCGAGTGCGGGGTCCCGCGCGACGTCTACCAGGTGGTCCCGGGCTACGGCGAGACGGGCGCCGCCCTCGTCGACGAGGTCGACTTCGTCATGTTCACCGGCTCCGCGGCCACCGGCCGGAAGGTGATGGAGCGCGCCGCCCGGACGATCACGCCGTTCGCGCTCGAGCTGGGCGGCAAGGACCCGATGATCATCTGCGCCGATGCCGACCTCGAGCGCGCCTCGAACGCAGCCGTCCACTACTCGATGCAGAACGCGGGGCAGACCTGCGTCGCCACAGAGCGCGTCTACGTCGAGGAGCCCATCTACGACGAGTTCGTGCGGCTCGTGACCGACAAGGTGAACGCACTCCGCCAAGGCGAGCCCGGCGGCCCCGGCTCGACCGACCTGGGCGCGGTGATCCATCCGCCGCAGTCGGACATCGTCGAGCGCCACGTGAACGACGCGCGCGAGCGCGGGGCGCGTGTGCTCACCGGCGGCAACCGGCGCGATGAGCACGGGCACTACTTCGAGCCCACCGTCCTGGCCGACGTGGACCACTCGATGGAGTGCATGCGCGAGGAGACCTTCGGCCCGACCGTCCCGATCATGAAGGTCACGGACGCCGACGAGGCGGTGCGGCTCGCAAACGACTCGAGCTACGGCCTGCAGGCCTCCGTCTGGACCTCCGACGCTGCCAAGGGCGAGCGGCTCGCGCGGCGGGTGGAGGCCGGCGTCGTGACCGTCAACGACGCCCAGGTCAACTACCTGGCCTTCGAGCTTCCGATGGGCGGCTGGAAGGAGTCCGGGCTCGGCACCCGCCACGGCGCCGAGGGCATCCGCAAGTTCACGAAGACGCAGACGCTGCTCGTCACGAGCTTCGCGCCGCTCAAGCGGGACCTGCACATGATGCCGTACGGCTCGCGCCGCACCGGGATCGTCAACAGGCTGCTGAGGTTGGTGTACGGGCGCGGTCGATGAGTTCTCGCCGGGCGTGCCGTCGCATCTGGCATGGCTGGA
This sequence comes from uncultured Thermoleophilaceae bacterium, assembly GCA_963734025.1. Classification (GTDB taxonomy): domain Bacteria; phylum Actinomycetota; class Thermoleophilia; order Solirubrobacterales; family Thermoleophilaceae; genus JACVRW01. The sequence goes on along the minus strand of CAVTFR010000005.1, from coordinate 356,110 downwards.
GAAGCTCTCGGTCGAGGAGGCCGGCGCGCGGACCAGCCTGAGCTTCCGTCTGTCGCGCTAGGGGTAGAGGTCGCCGTCCTCGCCGGCGACGAAGATCGCGCTGACCGGGCAGTTGGAGGCGGCGGCGATCACGTCGTCGACGGCGGCCCCGTCGGGATCGACGACGACCGCCTTGTCCTCGTCGTCGAGCTGGAACACGTCGGGCGCCGTGTCGACGCAGTCGCCCGAGCCGATGCAGAGCGCGCGGTCGACCTCGACGACGATGCGGTTCTGCGGTGAGAGCTCCGGCATCAGCGCTTGCGCCGCAGCACGATCAGCGCAAGCGTGGCGACGAGCAGGGCGAGCGGCGCCAAGAGGCGCGGGTCGAAGCCGCCGCCCTCGGCGTCCTCGCCGTCTCCGTCGGCGCCGGCGGGCATCGGGAACTCCTCCGCCGCCAGCACGTCGTGAGGCTCCTGGATCCCGCTCGGGTCGGCCGGATAGCGCTCGTCGCGCGTCCCGATTCCGAATTCCTCCGCCGCGAGGATGTCGTGCGGCTCGTCGATTCCGCTCGGATCGGACGGGAGCTCGGGCGAGTGGCCTTCTGACTCAGTCATCGTCCCTATGGTTCCAAAAACAATGAACGAGCAAGCACGAACCGAGCTCGAGGCGGCAGCTTTCCGGCAATTGGTAAAGCACCTGCGCGAGCGCGCCGATGTTCAGAACATCGACCTGATGGAGCTCGCGGGCTTCTGTCGCAACTGCCTGTCGCGCTGGTACAGGGAGGCGGCCGAGGAGCGCGGCATTGATCTCGACGACGCCCAGGCCCGCGAGATCGTCTACGGAATGCCCTACTCGGAGTGGAAGTCAAAGCACCAGACAGAGCGCGCTACCTCGTAGCCCTGATCGCCATCGCCGCGGCCCTCGCCGGCTGCGGCAGCGCCACGTCGCAGCCGGGCGCGGAGGGCGCCGCGGCCGCGGGCGACCCGGCGGCCGACGAGGTCGTGCTCACCCCGGAGAGCGCGCGCGAGGCGCGCGAGCGGCTGCCGGAGCAGACGCCGGCCGCGGGCCGCGCCCGGCCTCAGGTCGTGGAGCTGGAGGGCGCCGGCTCGCAGGGCGCGCCGAACGGGGACCCGCGGGCCGACGCGCCGAGCCCGGGCGCTCCCACCGACGCCGAGGTGCGCGCCGAGCTGCGCGAAGCCCGGGCCGCGCTCGCGAACTTCAAGAAGCACCTCAACACGACCGCCTTCCTGCCGACCGGCAAGCGCGCGCGGGTGCTCCCCGACGGCACCGCGGTCGCGCCGGAGAACGCGCCGGACATCGTCAAGCGCGTGATCCTCGCGGCCAACGAGATCGCCAAGTTCCCGTACAAGTGGGGCGGCGGCCACGGCGCCTGGCGCGACAACGGCTACGACTGCTCGGGCTCGGTGTCGTTCGCGCTGGCGGGCGCGGGCCTGCTCGACAGCCCGCTCACGTCGGGCGGTTTCCTCAACTACGGGGCGCCGGGGCCGGGCAGGTGGATCACCATCTACACGAACTACGGGCACGTGTGGATGGTCGTCGCCGGGCTGCGCTTCGACACGAGCGGCCAGGGCCGGGCGGGCACCCGCTGGCAGGCGGAGTCCGCCTCGACCTCCGGCTTCGCCGTCCGGCACATCCCCGGGCTCTAGCCGGGGTTGTAGGGCGGGGCCTCGCCCCAGCCCCAGTGCGGCACCGGCGCCCGCGGGGGTGGCGCGGCGCCCGGCTGCGAGTTCGCGACGGCGATGCGCGTGCCCCACTCGATGTAGGCGACGAAGGCCGAGCGGAACTCCGCGTCCGCGGGCAGGCCCGCCTCGTCCGCCGCATCGCAGATCAGGCTGACCCAGCGCCGGCGCATCTCCTCCGTGAGCGCGCGGTTCAGATGCTTCTGCATCATGTGGGGGTAGCCGCCGCGCTCCTCGGTGTACCGCGGGGGCCCGCCGAAGACCTCGCCGAGCCACATCGCGACGTACCGGGGGTGGTCGCGGTCCATCCGGCGGAAGACGGGCTCGAGCAGCGGGTCCTCGCGCACCTTGCCGTAGAAGGTCTCGGTGAGCCGCTCGAGCGCCTCGCCGCCGCCGGCCCACTCGTAGAGGCTGGGGGGGTTGTCGTTCACAGGTCGAGCTCCGCTGGGGTCAGCTCCACATTCTGCTCGCGCCCGGCGCGCAGCAGTCGCACCGTCACCGGCACCCCGATCAGGTCGGCGACCATCAGCCGCTGCAGGTCCTCGACGCGCTGGGTGCGCACGCCGTCCACGGCCACGATCAGGTCCTCGGCGCGCAGGCCGGCATGCGCGGCGGGGCTGCCCTGCACCACCTCGACGACCTCGATGCAGGCGCCGTCGCCGACTGCCTGACGCGCCGCGGGCGGCACGGGGCGCGGCCCGCCGGCGATGCCGAGATAGGCGCGCCGCACGCGCCCGTCCGCCATCAGCTGGGCGATCACGCGCCCGGTGGCCTCGTTGATGGGAACCGCGAGGCCGAGGCCCACGCCCGCGACCGCCGTGTTGATGCCGACGACTCGCCCGCGGCTGTCGGCGAGCGCCCCGCCCGAGTTGCCCGGGTTGAGCGCGGCGTCGGTCTGGATCACGTTGTCGATGATGCGCTGAGCGCGGCGCGAGCGAGCCGGCAGCGAGCGCCCGAGCCCCGACACGACGCCGGCCGTCACGGACCCGCCGAGGCCGTTCGGGTTGCCGATCGCGACCACGAGCTGGCCGACCTTGAGGCGCTCGGCGTCGCCAAGCTCCGCAGCGGCGAGGTCACCGCCCTCGGCGCGCAGCAGCGCGAGGTCGGACAGCGGGTCGCGGCCGATCACCTCGAAGCGCTCCTCGCGGCCGTCGGCGAAGGTCGCCCGTCCGCCGGTTGCCCGGCCGACCACGTGTGCGGAGGTGAGCAGGAAGCCGTCGGGCGTGAGCGCCACCGCGCTGCCTGCTCCGGTCGGCACGTTGCCGGCGCGGGTGCGCCGCATCACGCGCAGGCTGGCGACGGAGGGCGCGAGCCGCTCCGCCACAGCGATCACCGCGTGCGAGTAGGCGTCGAGCGCCTCGGTATCGGGCTCGTCGATCGGCCGCGGCCCCGATAGGCCGGCGGCGCTCACGCCGCCTCCTTCGCCGCTGCGAAGCTCGCCGTCACGGTGCGCTCCTCCGTTCCGCGCAGGACGGCGAGCTCGAGCTCGCCGCCGCTCGCCGGAAGCTGGTCGAGCACGCTGTACAGCGCCTCGACTCCTTCGATCTCGCGCCCGCCGGCCGCGACGATCAGGTCGCCGCGCTCGATGCCGGCCCGGTCCGCCGGCCCGTTTTCTTCGACGGCGCGGACGAGCAGGCCGTCGCGCTCGGGCAGCCCGACCGCTCGCCGCATACGGCGCGCCGCGCGCGGCGGCGCCACCGCCACTCCGAGCCGATGCGGGGCGGGCGCCTCGCCGCGGGCGAGCAGAACGATCCGCTCCCTCGCTGCCGCGTTGGCGGGTGCGGCGAGGATCAGGCCGCCGTCGAGCCGGATGCTGTTGATTCCGAGCAGGTTGCCCGCGGGGTCGACGAGCGGCCCGCCGGACGAGCCGCGCGGTAGCGGGGCGGTGTGCTCGATCGCGCCGCGCACACGCCGGCCGCGCGGGCCGCGGAAGCTGCGCGCCGCGGCAGACACGAACCCGAGCGTCGCGCGCAGACCGCGCCCGCCTGGGTTCGCGAGCGCCACCACCGCCGCGCCCAGGCCGGGAGCGTCCGTCGGCTCCCAGGTGACCGCGGGGGCGTCGCCTGTTTCGACCGAGAGCACGGCGAGCCCGAGGTCGGGATCTACGCCGGCCGGCTCCGCGGCCTCGTGGCGCCCGTCGGCGAACACGACGGTCAGCTCGTCGCGGCGGAGGTTCTGGGCGGCGGTCAGCACCTGCCCGTCGCCGATTACGACTCCGGATCCGGAGCCCCAGCCCCGGCCGAGTCCCACCACCGAAGGCCCGACCCTGGCGGCCACCTCCGCGATCGTGTCCTGCAGGTCCTGAACCGCCATCTCATAGCCCTCCACGTACGTCACTTGCAAATTGCAAGCGACTATACACTCCCCGTTTCATGTGCCAGCATGGGCTTGTGGCCGACACCACGACCCCGCTCGCGGCGGCGCTCGACGCCGTCGGCGACCGCTGGACGCTCCTCATCGTCGAGTCGCTCCTCGACGGGCCGCGCCGCTTCGGTGACCTGCAGGACGAGCTGCCGCGGATTGCCCCCAACGTCCTCAGCCAGCGCCTGCGCCGGCTCGAGGGGGAGGGGCTCGTCGTCGCCCAGCCCTACTCGGAGCGCCCGCAGCGCTTCGTCTACGAGCTGACCGCCTCGGGGCACGAGCTCGCCGGGGCGCTGCGGCTGCTCGCCGACTGGGGCGCCCGCCACCGCGAGGCCGGCGAGGCGCCCCGTCACGAGGCCTGCGGCACCCCCGTCGAGGCGCGCTGGTGGTGCCCGACGTGCGAGCGTCCGGTCGACGGCGAGGAGGCCGCCGACCTGCACTACGCCTAGCTGCTGAAGGTCGCCTTGCGCGGAGCATCCGGGCTCGTGACGGGTGCTACCTTCCGCCGTTCGTGGAGGACGAGCCCACACGCCGCCTGGAGCCCGGCGGGCCTCCGGACGGACCGCGTCGCCCCCCGGGCCGAGAGTCCGATGCCATCTACCGGCGCCGGCGGCTGGTAGCCGTCGGGGTCTTCGCAGTCGTGTTCCTGCTTCTGATCGTCCTGATCGTGAGTGCGGGCGGGGGCGACGAGGAGCCGTCGGACGCCCCGGCCGACCTGGGAGTGCCGACCACCACGCTCGAGTCCCAGGACCGCGATTCCGACAGCACCGACACGGAGACGGAGACGACCGACACGGAGACCGAATCGGCCGGCGGCGGCGACGTTGCGCCCGCCCAGCCCGTGACTCCGCCCAGCGGAGACGGCACGACGGGCGGCGGAACCGTCACGCCGACTCCGCCCGTGACCCCGCCCACGCAGGAGGGTGGGGGCGAGGGCGCCCCCTCGACCCCGGGCCCGCCGCCGCAGACGGGCGAGGGCGGCGGGGCGGTCGCTCCGCCGCCCTAACCCTCGTCGCGCGGCCGCCGGCGCATCCGCTTGACGTCGCCTCGGCGCCGCTTCGTCTCGAGCCGCCGCCGGCGCGACGCGCGCGAGGGCGTGCTGGCGCGCCGCTGCTTCGGAACGATCAGCGCGGACTCGAGCCGCGCCCGCAGGCGCTCCAGCGCGAGCTCGCGGTTGCGCGCCTGGCTGCGGGTGTCCTGCGCCACCGTGCGCACGACCGGGCCGAGGCGCGCGCTGATGCGGCGCTTCTGCTCGTCATCGAGGGAGCGCGAGGCCTCGACGTCGAACACCGCCTCGACGCGCGAGGCCGTGACGTTGGCGTGCTGGCCGCCGGGGCCGGACGAGCGGCTCGTGCGCAGCTCTATCTCTGCGAGAGGTACGGCCGCGCCGCGCCCGATGAGGAGGGGGTCCTCCATGGGCGCGGGAAGCTAGCGCGAGGCGCGCGTCGCCGGCGGCCGCGCCACTCGCGCAGCGTCTGGCCGTCGGGCACGTCGCACTCGAGAGGGAGAAAGGCCAGCTCGCGGACTGTCTCGGTGATGGCGGTCATGCCCCTCCAACCGCCTCGTTCGCCCTGAATTACGTCGTTCCTGCGCGTGGGCTCGCGTAGGCTGCCCGGCCATGCAGGTTGCGGTGGTGGGGCACGTCGAGTGGATCGAGTTCGCCGAGGTCGACCACGTCCCGGAGCCGGGCGAGATCGTCCACGCCGACCGGACCTTCCAGCTGCCCGCGGGCGGAGGAGCGGTTGCGGCGGTGCAACTGGCAAAGCTCGCCGGCGCCGCGACGCTCTACACGGCCTTCGGCGACGACGAGCTCGGCCACCGCGCCGAGCGCGAGCTGCGCGCGCTCGGGATCGAGGTCCAGTGCGTCTTCAGGGACGAGCCTCAGCGGCGCGGCTTCGTCTACCTGGACAGCGACGGCGAGCGAACGATCACCGTGCTCGGCCCGCGCCTCGGGCCGGGCGGCGCCGACCCGCTGCCGTGGGAGCGGCTCGACGAGACCGACGCCGTCTATCTGACGGCGGGGGATGCCGAGGCGGTGCGCCACGCGCGCCGGGCAGGTGCGCTCGTCGCGAGCGCGCGGGGGCTCCCCACGCTCGTCGGCTCCGGCGTGGAGCTGGACGTGCTCGTCGCGAGCGGCAAGGACGCCGGCGAGCGCTACGAGCGCGGGCAGCTCGATCCGCCGCCCCGCTACGTCGTGCGGACGCTAGGCGCGGCGGGCGGGAGCTGGGAGACACCCGACCGCACGGAGGGAAGCTGGGAGGCGACGCCGCTGCCGGGGCCGCTCGTAGATGTCTACGGCTCGGGCGACAGCTTCGCCGCGGGGCTCACCTTCGGCATGGGCAGGTACGGCGACATCGCCGCGGCCGCCAAGCTGGGGGCGCGCTGCGGGGCGGCGTGCGCGACCGGCCGCGGGCCCTATGAGGGTCAGCTGCGGCTCGCCTAGTGGCGGGCGACCGAGCCGTGGTCCGGCTCGATCGGCAGGCCGCGCTCGACCCACTCGAGCAGGCCTCCGTCGAGGTTGTAGGCGTCGTAGCCGGCGGCGCGAAAGGCGCCGGTCGCCATCGCCGAGCGCGCGCCCGAACGGCAGTAGAAGACGACGGGTCGCTCGCGCTCGATCTCATGCGCCTGTGAGGGCAGCTCCTCGAGCTCGATGTGCTTCGAGCCGGCGATGCGGCCCGCCTCGACCTCCTCCGGCGTGCGCACGTCGACGAGCTGGGCATCGCCGTCACGCACAAGCTCGGCGGCGCGGGCAGGGGTGATTTCCACTTCGGCTGCCATCTCCGGGTGACGTTAACGACCGGCACGGGCTCGCCGTCTCCCGGTTAGGCTGCCGCGCATGGACGACTGGACCGTTCGCGGGAAGACGGTGTTCATCACCGGCGCGGCGCGCGGGCTCGGCGCCGAGACGGCGCGCCGGGTCGCGGCGCGCGGGGCAAACGTGGCGCTCGTGGGGCTCGAGCCCGAGGAGCTCGAGCGCGTGGCCGCGCAGTGCGGCCGGAACGCCGCGTGGTTCGAGTGCGACGTCACGGACCGCGACGCGCTGGCCGCGGCGGTCGAGGGTGCGCTCGAGCGCTTCGGCGGGATCGACGTGTGCATGGCCAACGCGGGCATCGCCCCGATGGGCCCGGTCCGCACCACCGATCCCGACGCCTTCGAGCGCACGATCGAGATCAACCTGCTCGGCGTCTGGCGCACGGTGCGGGCCTGCCTCCCGCACGTGATCGATCGCCAGGGCTACGTGCTCGTGATCGCGTCGCTCGCCGCCGCGATGCACGCGCCCGGGATGGCCGCCTACGCCGCGAGCAAGGCCGGCGCCGAGGCCTTCGCCGACTCCCTGCGGGCCGAGGTCAGGCACCTTGGCGTGGACGTCGGCGTCGGTTACTTCTACTTCATCGACACCGACATGGTGCGCGGCGCGGACTCGCACCCGGCCGTAGGGGAGATGCGCGCCGAGATAGGCCGCTGGCCCTTCTCGAAGACCTATCCGCTCTCCGACGCCGGCCAGGCGATCGCGGACGGCATCGAGAAGCGCCGCCGCTGGGTCGTCGTGCCCGGCTGGGCGCGCGCGATCCTGGTGCTGCGCTCGGCGGTCGCCCCCCTCATCGACCTCGGCTCCCGCGACTGGGCGGAGCAGGGAGACGCTCGCTTCCAGGCCGACGTCGAGGCGCGCGGGGCGAAGGCAGCCTCCGCCCCGGTGGGCCCGGGAGGAGCGGCGGCGGCGCCGAGCGAGGCGGCGGAGGAGCGGGAGCCCGCGGCGAGCGGCTGATCCTCGCCACCGACCCGACTTGGTGTCGTCCCACGACCTCAAGTCGGGCCGGCGCGGGATTTCAGGAGCGTTCGCAGCTCGCGCAGCATGAGCTTTGGGTGGCCGAAGACGTCGTCGTGGGTGTAGCGGCGAAAATCGTCACCGCGCGCGTGGGCCTCGCGCTCGCGCCGGCGGTCCCGTTCCCACGCGTATCGCGACGAGTGGTAGCGGTAGCTGTCGAGCTCGACCGTGAGGCGATGCTCGTGCCACCGGCAGTCGACGCGGCGGCCGCCTGCCGGCCGGTTCGTGACCGGCAGCGGCAAACGCGCGGCCCTGAGGCGGGCGAGGAAGCGGGACTCGAGCCTGCTGAGCGACACAGGTGTCTCCCCCTCCATGATCCTTCTCAGCTTCCCCGCTCCTGGTGCGTTCGGCCCGCGTGAGAGGAGTTTGGAGACGTCCGCCGGCGTGGTCCCGTAGCGGACACCCGCCTCATGGCAGGCGCGAGCGAGCGCCTCGTCTGTCAACACGGCGGCGATGTCGATCAGGGTCTGGGCGACGGAGGTGGCCGGGACGCCCCGCACGATGACCGGCGCATCGGGGAGCCGGCGGCGCCGCGTCCGCACGCCCTTCAGCCGGCGGTTGGTCGGCGCTGTGATCTCTGGCGTGGGCGCCGGGCCCTTGACAAGGCCGAGCAGGTAGGCGGCGGCCAGCCCGCTCAGCCGCGCGGCGTCTCCGCCGGCCAACACGGCAGCCAGATAGCGCGACTCGTCGCTTGGCGCCCTGTGGCCGACCCTGTATACCCCTCGAAACTCAGTCATGAGGGACCCCTTCCGCAGCCGCGAGCGGATCTCGGCTCGGGTCAGACCGGATTTCAAGAGCCCGGAATGCGTCACGAGCCCGTGGGCGTTCGTCGCCATCTGCGCGAGTTTTTCGTCCACCGACCCGACTTGAGGTCGCACAACGACACTAAGTCGGGCCGGCGAAGGATCCGCCCCTCTTAGGGTTATCTTCACCCCATGGCCAAGCGTGACCCCAGGATGATTCCGCTCGGCTACGGCAAGTTCGTCCGGGCGGACCGGATCTATGCGCTCGTTCCACTCGAGGGCGCCGAGCGGCAGGACGGGCGGCGCACCTATGTGCACGTCGACGGGCTGTCGGAGCCGGTCGTCGCCTCGCGCTCCGAGCGGGCGATCCTCGCCGACGTCGAGACCGCGCTCGCCGAGGCAGCGGGCCTGCCGCGGCGGCGGAGGAGTGCGCCCGGGCAGGAGAGCCTTCTGTAGACATCAGCGCAACACGTGGCCGGGCCGGCTTGGGTAGCTTCGTCCGCTCCCGAGCCCAGGAGGAGTCCGGTGACGAGTGGAGCACGACGGATCTGCACGGCGGTGATGGTGGGGGCGGCGCTGACCGCGGCGGCGGCGCCTACGGCCGCCGCGCACGAACTGGGGCGGTGAGGAGGACCCGCTTGTCATCGGCCACCGCGGCGCGAGCGGCTACCTGCCCGAGCACACGCTGCAGTCCTACGCGCTCGCGATCAAGCTCGGCGCGGACTACGTCGAGCCGGACCTCGTGGCGACCAAGGACGGTCATCTGATCGCCCGGCACGAGCCCGACATCACCATTACGACCGACGTCGCCAAGCACCCGGAGTTCGCCAGACCGCAAGCGCACGGCAATGGTTGACGGCTTCCCCGTGACCGGCTGGTTCGCCTCCGATTTCACGCTTGCCGAGATCAAGACGCTGCGCGCGCTGCAGACCTTCCCGGAGCGCCCCCAGCGCTTCAATGGCCGCTTCAAGATCCCGACGCTCGAGGAGGTCATCGACCTCGTCAAGCACGAGTCGCGCAAGCGCGACCGGCGCATCGGCATCTACCCCGAGACGAAGCACCCGACCTATCACGAGGACCTCCGCCTCCCGCTGGAGCCGCGCCTCGTCAAGATCCTCAAGCGGGCGGGCTGGGACAGCCGCAAGGACCCGGTCTTCATCCAGTCGTTCGAGCAGTCGAACCTCAAGCGGCTCAACCGCATGATCGGCGTCCGGCTCGTCCAGCTGGTCGACGCGAACGATGTCAACCGGCGGACGGCTCGCTCGACTACGCGGCGCCGTTCGACCGGCCCTACGACTCGACCGTCTCCGGCGACCCCGAGCTCAAGGACCGTACGTTCGGCTTCTTCGCGACCGACGAGGGGCTCGAGGAGATCAGCACCTACGCCGACGGCATCGGGCCATGGAAGCGCTACATCGTGAGCACTCTGGGCACCGGGCCGGAATCGTCACGCAGGCTCGCGCCGCCCACCGACCTGATCAAGCGTGCTCACGATCACGGCCTGCAGATCCACACCTGGACGTTCCGCAACGAGCAGACCCGGCTCGTCAGCGACTACGCCGGCAACCCCATCAACGAGTACCTGCAGTTCTACGAGCTCGGCATCGACGGGGTCTTCTCGGACTTCCCGGACACGGCCTTCACGGCCCGGGAGCTGCTACGCGTCGAGTGAGAGCGCGGGGCCCCGGCCGCGTCAACCTTATCGGGGAGCACACCGACTACAACGAAGGCCTCTGCCTGCCGTTCGCGGCAGAGGCCGGCGTCACGATCGCGGTCGAGCCGGGCGACCCCGGCGTCATCGAGGCGAGCGCGCTCGAGCACGGCGAGGAGGACCGCTTCGACGCGGGCGACCCGCCGCCCGCCGCGGGCTGGCGGGCCTTCGTGCGCGGGACGGTGGCCGAGCTGAACAAGGCCGGGGTCGCCGTGCCCGGAGCGCGCCTCCGTATCGAGAGCGACCTGCCGGAGGGCGCCGGCCTGTCGTCCTCCGCCGCGCTCGGGTCCGCTCTCTGCCTCGCCCTGCTCGCTGTCGCGGAACATCCCGAGCCCGAGCGGCGCGAGCTCGCCCGCCTCTGCTCGCGGGTCGAGCACGACTGGCTCGGCGCCGAGACCGGGCTGCTCGACCAGATGGCTGCGCTCTTCGGCGAGCCCGGCCATGCCTTCCTGCTCGACTGCCGTGACCTGAGCGTCGACCAGGTTGAGCTGGACCTCGAGGGCTGGACGCTCGGCGTGGCCGACTCGGGCTCCCGCCATACGCACGCCGAATCGGGATACAACGAGCGACGACGGGAGTGCGCCGAAGCATGCGCGGCGCTCGGCATCGAGAGCCTCCGTGACGCCGACGAGGCCGCCGCGCGTCGATTGCCCGACCCCCTCGCCCGCCGCGCCGGCCACGTGCTCAGTGAGAACCGACGAGTCCGCGAGGCGGTCGATGCCCTGCAGGCGGGCGACATGAGCGCGCTCGCCGGCCTCCTCGACGCCTCGCACAGAAGCCTGCGCGACGACTACGAGGTGAGCGTCCCGGAAGTCGAGGACACGGTCGAGCGGATGAAGCAACACGGCGCCGCCGGCGCACGCATCATGGGCGGCGGTTTCGGCGGCGCGGTGCTCGCGCTGTTCCCGCCCGATGCGGTGCCCCCGGAGGACACCAGGAAGGTCGCACCCGCGCAGGGGGCGCGTCTGCTCTAGAGGTCCTTGACCTCGGCGAGCACCGCCGCCACCGACTCCTTGGCGTCGCCGAACAGCAGCGCGGTGTTGTCGTTGTAGAAGAGCGGTTGTCGATGCCCGCGAAGCCGGTGTTCATCGAGCGCTTCAGCACGATCACCTGGGCCGCCTTGTCCACGTCGAGGATCGGCATGCCGTAGATCGGCGAGCCCTCGTCCTCGCGCGCCGCGGGATTGGTCACGTCGTTGGCGCCGATGACCAAAGCCACGTCCGTCTGCGGGAACTCCGGGTTGATCTCGTCCATCTCCTTGAGATGCTCGTAGGGCACGTCCGCCTCGGCCAGCAGCACGTTCATGTGGCCCGGCATGCGGCCGGCCACCGGGTGGATCGCGTAGTCCACCTGCACGCCGCGCTTCTCGAGCTCGTCCGCCAGCTCGCGCACCGTGTGCTGCGCCTGCGCGACCGCCATCCCGTAGCCGGGAGCGACGACGACCTTCGATGCGTAGGCCAGCTGGATCGCGACGTCCGCGGCGCTCGTGGAGCGCACCGGCCGCTCCTCGCCGTCGCCGCTCGGGCTGATCGTCACGCCGCCAAAGCCGCCCGCGATGATGTTCGGGATCGAGCGGTTCATCGCCTCGGCCATCTGCATCGTGAGGATCGAGCCAGACGCGCCGACGAGCATGCCGCCGACGATCAGCGCGACGTTGTCGAGCGCCAAGCCGGCCGCGGCGGCCGAGAGACCGGTGAAGGCGTTCAGCAACGAGATCACGACGGGCATGTCGGCGCCGCCGATCGGAAGTACGAACATGTTGCCGAGCAGCGCCGCCCCGAGCAGGATCACGACGAACAGCAGCTCGGACTCGGTGCCCGCCGCGATGATCGCCGCGCAGGCGATCACGACCGCCAGCAGGACGATGTTGATCAGCTGCTGGCCAGGCAGCTGGATCGGGCGCCCCGGAAGGATCTCCTGCAGCTTGCCGAAGGCTATGTTCGAGCCCCAGAACGAGATCGACCCGACGATCGCCGCGAACAGGATGGGGATGAGCTCCTCGAGCTCCGGGTTGCCGCCGAACGAGAGCGCCTCGCGGTACTCGACGAACGAGATCAGCGCCACCGCGCCGCCGCCGACGCCGTTGAACAGCGCCACCATCTGCGGCATCGCGGTCATCTTCACGCTGCGCGCGGCGGGCACTCCGACCGCAGTGCCGATCGCGATGCCGACGGCGATCAGGAGGTAGTCGCCGACGAAGTCGTAGAGCAGCGTGCCCACGACCGCGAACGCCATCCCGATTGCGGCCAGCATGTTGCCCCGGCGCGCGGTGCGGGGGTGGTTCATGAAGTGCAGCCCGATGATGAAGAGCGAGAACGCGATGATGTAGAGGACCCGGATGAAGTCCGGGTCCTGGAAGAAGCTCGCCAGGTACATCAGTCGCGGCGCCTCTGCTTGAACATCTCCAGCATGCGGTCCGTGACGAGGAACCCGCCGACGATGTTGATCGTCCCGAACGCGATCGCTATCACGAGCAGCAGCTCGTCGAGGAAGCCGGTCGCCTCCCCGATCAGGAGCAGGCCGCCCAGCAGCACGATCCCGTGGATCGCGTTCGTGGCCGACATGAGCGGCGTGTGGAGCGTGTTCGGCACCTTCGAGATGACCTCGAAGCCGACGAAGGCTGCGAGCACGAGGATGGTCAGCTCGGTGAGCAGGTCCATTGCTAGGCGGCCACCCCGGCGGCCGCTCGCGCGCCCTCATGGACGATCTCGCCGTCGCGCGTGATGCAGGCGCCCGCAAGGACCTCATCGCCGAAGTCGAGGGTCAGCTCGCCCTCCTTGACCATCAGCTCGAGCAGCGACTGGACATTGCGCGAGTAGAGCGAGGACGCGTGGTCCGGCATGGACGCCGGCAGGTTGAGCGGGCCGGCGATCGTCACGTCCTCCTTGACGACCGTCTCGCCGGGCTCGGTGAGCTCGCAGTTGCCGCCCGTCTCGGCGGCCAGGTCGACGATCACGGATCCGGGCTTCATGTTCCTGACGGCCTGCTCGGTCACGAGCAGCGGGGCGCGCCTGCCCGGCACGGCGGCGGTCGAGATGACGGCGTCCATCTTGCCGATCTCGATGGCGAGCAGGTCGCGCTGCTTCGCCTGCTCCTCGTCCGTCAGCTGGCGCGCGTAGCCGCCGGCCGCCTCGGCGTCCTCGAGGCCCATGTCGAGCTCGAGGAAGCGCGCGCCGAGCGACTCGATCTGCTCCTTGACCGCGGAGCGGACGTCGAAGGCCTGCACCACCGCCCCGAGCCGGCGCGCGGTGGCGATCGCCTGGAGCCCGGCGACGCCCGCGCCGAGCACCAGCACCTTGGCGGGCCGCACCGTGCCGGCCGCGGTGGTGAGCATGGGGAAGAAGCGCGGCAGCTCCTGGGCCGCGATCAGGGCGGCGCGGTAGCCGGACACGGTCGCCTGCGAGGAGAGGGCGTCCATCGACTGGGCGCGAGTGATCCGCGGGATCGCCTCCATCGCGAAGCTCGTCACGCCCGCCTCGGCGAGGGCGCGGACGGTATCGCCCGCGGTCAGCGGCTGGAGGAATCCCACGAGGACCGATCCCTGGCCGAGCCGGGCGATCTCCTCCGCGCTCGGCGGCGCGACCTTCGCCACGACCTCGCCGGACCAGCCGTCGCCCACCTGTGCCCCCGCGTCGACGTAGTCGGAGTCGGGCTGGTGCGCGGCGGCGCCGGCACCGGTCTCGACGATGACCTCGACACCGGCCTTGACGAGCCGGTCGGCGACCTCGGGAACGAGTGCCACGCGGGTCTCGCCAGGCGCGCTTTCCTTGGGGACGGAGACGATCATTCGATTCCCCGACCGGGGGGTTGGGGGGCGCGGCACTCTAGCCGAGAGCGACCCGGGGCGCGCCGTCCGGGCGGACCGCGCGCAAGGCGAGTCAGCGCCGCCGGCCCGGGTACACTCCTAGAGTCGGCGCGGCTTTGCGCCGGGTAAATGGAAAACAAGACGCTCGAGAAGAAGGACCGCGTCGTCGTTCGCTTCGCAGGGGACTCCGGCGACGGGATGCAGCTCACCGGCAGCCGCTTCACCGACGCCACGGCCGTAGTCGGGAACGACCTGGCGACGCTGCCGGACTTCCCCGCCGAGATCCGCGCCCCGGCCGGCACGCCGCACGGGGTTTCCGCGTTCCAGATCCACTTCGCCTCGCGCGACATCCTGACGCCGGGCGACAATCCGAATGTCCTCGTGGCCATGAACCCGGCCGCACTCATCACGCAGCTGAAGGCGCTCGACAAGGGCGGCACGCTGATCGTCAACGAGGACGGCTTCAGCGCGCACAACCTGCGCAAGGCCGGCTACGAGGACAATCCGCTCGAGGACGGCTCGCTCGACGACTACCAGGTCTTCACGGTGCCCATGACCTCGATGACGGTGCGAGCCACCGAGGACATCGACGGAATCACGCCACGCGACGCCGCTCGCTGCAAGAACCTGTTCGCTCTCGGCCTCGTCTCCTGGATGTACGGGCGGCCGACAGAGCCCTCGACCGACTGGATCCAGAAGAAGTTCGCCGACAAGGAGTCGGTCCGCGACGCCAACCTCGCCGCCTTCCGCGCGGGCTACAACTTCGGCGAGACGGCCGAGCTGTTCGCGGTCCACTACGAGGTCGAGCCGGCCCCCGCGCCGCCCGGCACCTACCGCAACGTCAACGGGACGCAGGCGCTCGCGTACGGCCTGATCGCCGCGAGCGTGCAGTCGGGCCTGCCGCTCTTCCTTGCGTCCTACCCGATCACGCCGGCCTCCGAGCTGCTTCACACGCTCTCGCGCCATCGCCGCTTCGGCGTCCACACGATCCAGGCCGAGGACGAGATCGCCGCCGCCAACATGGCGCTCGGCGCCGCCTTCGCCGGCCGCCTCGGCGTCACCGCCACGAGCGGCCCCGGCATGGACCTGAAGGCGGAGACGATCGGCCTGGCGGTGGCGATGGAGCTGCCGCTCGTGGTCGTCGACATCCAGCGCGCCGGCCCCTCGACCGGCATGCCGACGAAGACCGAGGCGGCGGATCTGCTGATGGCGCTGTACGGCCGGCACGGCGAGTCGCCGCTGCCGGTGGTGGCCGCCTGCACCCCGGCCGACTGCTTCGAGGCGGCGATCGAGGCCGCGCGCATCGCGGTCACCCACCGCACGCCTGTGATCCTGCTGAGCGACACCTTCCTCGCCAACTCGTCGGAGCCCTGGAAGCTCCCCGACGTGACGGGGCTGCCCGAGATCGACCCGCGCTTCGCGACCGAGCCGAACGACGGCGAGCGCTTCATGCCCTACCTGCGCGACGAGCGGCTCGCGCGGCCGTGGGCGGTGCCCGGCACACCGGGCCTCCGCCACCGGATCGGCGGGCTCGAGAAGGAGGACGTGACGGGCAACATCTCCTATGAGCCCGAGAACCACGACTACATGACGCGCCTGCGCACAGAGCGGATCGCGCGCGTCGAGGTCCCGGACCTGGACGTCGACGACCCGACCGGCGCTGCGTCGCTGCTCGTGCTCGGCTGGGGATCGAGCTACGGCGCGATCGAGGGCGCCGCGCGGCGGTTGCGCCGCGAGCAGGACCTGGAGCTCGCCACGGCGCACGTGCGCCACCTCAATCCGCTGCCCTCCAACCTCGAGCAGGTCCTGCGCTCCTACGAGCGCGTGCTCGTCCCCGAGATGAACCTGGGCCAGCTATCGCGCGTCCTCCGCGCGGAGTTCCTGATCGACGTGGAGAGCTACACGAAGGTGGACGGCCTGCCGATCTTCACGCGCGACGTCATGGAGCAGGTGGAGGCGAGGATCGGATGAGCGAGAGTACGAACGGCCACAAGGGGGAAAATGGCCGGCCCGCTCGCACGGCGCGCTCACCGCAAGGCGGCGCCGCACCCAAGCGCGACGGCGAGCTCGGCTTCGGCCAGCCCGGCGAGCAGGCGGTGAGCGAGGGCCCGGTCGAGCTGCCGCTCACGAAGGCCGACTTCTCCTCGGACCAGGAGACGCGCTGGTGCCCGGGCTGCGGCGACTACGCCGTCCTCGCATCGGTCCAGTCGTTCATGCCCGAGCTCGGCATCCCGCCCGAGAAGATCGTCTTCGTCACGGGCATCGGCTGCGCCGGGCGCTTCGTCTACTACATGGACACCTACGGGATGCACGGCATCCACGGCCGTGCGCCGGCGCTCGCGACGGGCGTCGCCACGTCGCGCGCGGATCTCTCCGTGTGGGTCGTGAGCGGCGACGGCGACGCCCTCTCGATCGGCGGAAACCATCTGATCCACGCGCTGCGCCGCAACGTGCCGGTCAAGATCCTGCTCTTCAACAACCAGATCTACGGCCTCACGAAGGGCCAGTACTCGCCGACGAGTGAGGAGGGCAAGGTCACGAAGTCGACTCCGTTCGGCTCCCAGGACCATCCCTTCAACCCGGTCTCACTGGCGCTCGGCGCCGAGGCCTCCTTCGTCGCCCGCACGGTTGACACCGACAAGGCGCACGTGACGGAGACGCTGCGGGCCGCCGCGGCGCACGAGGGGGCGGCACTCGTCGAGATCTACCAGAACTGCAACGTATTCAACGACGGCGCCTTCGACGCCGTCCGCGCCAAGGGCCAGAAGGAGCACAACCAGATCCGGCTCGTGCACGGCGAGCCCATCCGCTTCGGCGCCGACGGCGAGCGCGGCGTCACGCGCGGGGCCGACGGCCGGCTCGAGCTCGTCGACGTGGCCGAGGCGGGCGAGGACGCCATCCTCGTCCACGACGCCGAGCGGCCCGAGCCGAGCCTCGCCTTCGAGCTCGCGCACCTCGCGGCGCGCCCGACCGGGCCGACGCCGATCGGCGTGTTCCGCTCGGTTTCGCGTCCCGTCTACGGCCGCGACCTGGCGATCGAGCTCGAGCGCTCGAGCTCCGAAGTCGGCACCGAGCAGCTCAGCGAGCTGCTGCACTCGGGCGAGACCTGGACGGTCAGCTAGGCGGCGAGGTCCATCACGACCTCATCGACGCCGTTGCCGGCGTGATGGCGGTCGAGATGGTCGGTGATCCGGCGCATCAGCTTGTGCGCCGGCTCGTTGTCCGCTGCCATCGTGGCGGTGAAGCGGCGGATGCCGACTCCACGCGCGCGTCCGGCGAGCAGCTCGGCGAGCGTCGTGCCCAGCCGGCGCCGCTGCCAGTCGTCGGCGACCACGATCGCAACCTCGGCTGCTTCGGGATCGTCGGCGAGACGAATGAAGCGACCGACCGCGATCAGGCGGCGAACCGGCTCAGCCGGAGATTCGACCACCAGCGCCACATGATCGCGGCCGTCCACTTCAGTCAGATATCGCAGCTCCGCCCGGCTGAAGCTGCTCTTGGGGGTGAGGAAGCGCCGCTGCACACTCTCCGCCGAGAGGTGCCGCAGCCCGTTCTCCAGCATGCGCTTGTCGTCCGCGCGGATCGGCCGGATCAGGATCGGGGCTCCGTCTGGAAGGCGCTTGAGCACACATGAAGCGTTTCGCGTGCGGGGCGAAGCTTGTGTGCAATGGGTCACGGACTCCCACGGCCCCGGAGCAGCCAGGCGATCTGGGCCTGGCGCTCCAGCGACTGGCAGGTCACGAGCGCCTCGGCCGGCGTGTCCCCGAGCGCCACGACGCCGTGGCCGCCGAGCAACACGGCGCGCCGGTTCTCGAGCGCCGCCACGCATGCCTCGGCGACCTCATCGGAGCCGCTGGGCGCGAAGCGCGCCGTCTGGACAGGCCCGCCGGCGTGGGCCTCGAGCTCCTCGGTTCCGGTGTCGAGCGGCTCGCCGAGCAGGCTCCAGGCGCTGGCGTGGACGCTGTGGGTGTGAACGATCGCCCGCGCGTCCGGCCGCGCCGCGTAGACCGCGAGGTGAACGCGGCGCTCGCTCGATGGCTCGCGGTGGCCGGCGAGCACGCTGCCGTCCGCCGCCAGCGTGACCAGGTCGGTCTCGGTCATGTGCTCGTAGGGGAGCGCGCTCGGGGTGATCTCGATGCGCTCGCCGTCGCGCCCGCTCACGTTGCCGGACGTGCCGGTCACGAGCCCGAGCCGCAGCATCTCGCGGCCGGTCGCGACGATCTCAGCGCGCAGCGACATCCCTGATGGCCTCCTCATAGGGCGGCTCGAGCACGCCCGCCTCGGTGAAGATCGCGCCCACCAGCGCGGCGGGCGTCACGTCGAAGGCCGGGTTGAAGGCCCCCGGGGCGATCTCCTCCGGCGCGCGCTCCTCGATCGGGATCGAGGCGCCGGTGGGCGTGGCCGGGTCGATGGTGGAGACCGGCGCGGCGACGTAGAAGGGCACCTCGTGCCGATCGGCGAGCACCGCCAGCGGGTAGGTGCCGATCTTGTTCGCGACGTCCCCATTGGCGGCGATCCGGTCGGCGCCGACGACGATCCGGTCGACCGCGCCGGCTGCGAGCAGCGAGCCGGCCGCCGAGTCGGTCACGACGCGGTGGGGGATGCCCGCGTGCCGCAGCTCCCAGGCGGTGAGCCGCGCGCCCTGCAGGAGCGGGCGCGTCTCGTCGACCCAGACTTCGGCGAGCCGCCCCGCCTCCCAGGCGGCGCGGAGCACGCCTCCCGCGCTGCCGTAGCCGCCGGTGGCGAGCGCGCCGGCGTTGCAGTGCGTCAGCGCGCGGTCCCCCCGCTCGAAGCGCTCCGCGCCGAGCCGGGCGAGTCGGCGATCGGCCTCGTGCTGCTCGGCGTGGACGCGCCCGGCGAGCGCGAGCAGGTCACCGTCGCCTGCGCCGAGGGCTCGGTCGAGCGCCCAGCCGAGGTTGACTGCGGTGGGACGGGTGGCCCGCAGCATCGTGGCCGCCGCGGTCAGGTCCTCGCCCCGCGAGGCGGCGAGCGCCATCGCGTAGGCCGCGGCGATACCGAGAGCGGGTGCGCCGCGAACCGCGAGCGTGCGGATGCAGCCGGCGACCTGCTCCGGCGACTCGCAGCGAATCCAGCGCTCCTCGCGGGGCAGGGCGCGCTGGTCGAGCACGAGCAGCGCGCCATCCTCCCAGCGCAGCGGTTCGACGTTCACTTGGCCGACGCTACAGCGAGCCGCGCCAGGCGGTCGTCGACGACGCGGAGCTGGCGCTCTCTGCTGAGGGCGCGCTGATCGAAGGTGGCCTGGATCGCGAGCCCGTCGACCAGCGCTATCAGCGCCGCGCCCTCGCTCTGCGGGTCGAGCGAGTCGTCCACGAGGCCCTGGTGCTGCGCGGCGGAGAGCGTCTTCTGCACGCGGGCCCGCCACAGGCGGTAGGCGTCGCGGCCGGCCTTGGCGAGCCGCGGGCGCGTCTCCGCCAGGCCCAGGAACGCGAACCAGACGCGCACCTCGGCGCGCCGCTCGGCGTCGATCGGAAGACCCTCGACGAGCTGCGCGCGCAGCAGCTCGAGCGGGCCGCGCGTGTGCTCGGCGGCCCTGACGACACGCTTGCCGACCCGATCCGCCACGGTCTCGAACGCGAACAGCAGGAGCTCCTCCTTGTCCGCGAAGTAGTGGGCGAGGGCACCGGTCGACCAGCCGGCCTCGGCAGCCACCGCCCGGATCGTCAGGGCGTCGAGACCCTCGCGTGAGGCGAGCCGCCAGACGGCCGCAGCCAGCTCCTCGCGGCGCGCCTCGTGGTCGACGATCTTGGGCATCAGCTCAATCGTACCTTGAATTTATTTCGAACGTATGATATAAATAACGCATGGAACTGAAGTGGATCCTCGCCATCGCCCTCGAGGCAGGCTTCTGGCTGATGCTGGCTGCCTTCCTCGTGCTCCGCTACCGCTACGGCATGGAGAGCATCACGCGCCTGTTCGTGATCGGCGTGGTGGTCGACACGGCCGCGATCGTCGCCCTGGGAGTGTGGGACTTCGCGAACACGGGCCACGTCAGCGTCTACACGGCGTTCATCGTCGGATTGATCGCTTACAGCCTGACCTCCGGCCGCAAGCACCTGGCCCACCTGGACGAGTGGATGGCGCGCACGATCAAGCCGCGCCGCGGCCGGCAGCGGGCGACTACGCGCCCGCTGCCGGAACGCTGCTAGAGCCTCAGCTGCCGCCGACCAGCCCGCTCTCCTCCAGGTACTGGCCCGCGACCGCCTCGGGCGTCTCCTTGTCGAGGTCGACGCGGGCGTTCAGCTCCTGCATCACCTCGTCGGTCAGGCCCTTGGTCGCAAGCGCAACCGTGGCGTCGAAGTCGGGCCCGGCCTTCTCGATCACGTCGTCGCGCACGACGAGCGTCGAGTTGTAGGGCGGGAACATGCCCTTGTCGTCCTCGAGCAGGACGAAGCCCTCGCGCTTGATCTGCGGATCGGTCGTGAAGACGATCGAGACGTCCGCCTGGCCCTTCGTGAGGACCTCGTGGCGCAGGGCGATGTCGACCGGCACGAACTTCTTGAACTTGAGCCCGTAGACCTGCTCCAGGCCGAGCAGGCAGTCGAGCCGCTGGCGGCACTCGGGTGTCCCGTAGAGCGTCAGGTCCTGCGACTTGCCCTTCAGGTCCGAGATCTTCTTGAGGCCGAGCTTGTCGGCGGTCTCCTTCGTGACCGCCACCTCGTTCGAGCTGACGAACGGCGTCGGCTCGAGCGCCGTGAGGTTCTTCTTGGCGAAGTCGGCCTTGACCTGCTCGTAGGCCGTCGTCTCGTCGCTCGGCAGCTCGTCGGCCTTGACGCCGAAGAACGACAGCAGCGCCGTGCCGGTGTACTCGGGGTAGGCGCTGATCTGCCCGCCCTCGAGCGCCTTCAGCGCGGTCTGCTCGTCGCCCAGGTTGAGCTCCTTCTGGACGCTGTAGCCGGCGGCCTCGAGCGCCTGTGCGTAGATCTCACCGAGGATCTTCTGCTCGGTGAAGTTCTTCGAGCCCATCGTGACCTCGGTCGACGAGTTGGCGTCGTCCTTCTGGATCTGGCCGGCCGCCTGCTCCCCGGAGGTAGAGGCGCCGCCCCCGCCGCCGTCGTCATCGTCGTCGTCGCCGCAGCCCGCGACGGCGAGTGCCGCTACGAGCAGCGTGAGCAGGACCAGCCAACGGTGCTTCTTCATGTCGTGGCTTCCTTCCTCTTGATGGGAATCGCGAGGCGACGCGCAGATCCGCCTGCCTCTAGCTTCAGGCCCTTCGGGGTCACGGCGCGCTGCACCAGCCCCAGGAGGACCTCGGTGGCGACGGCCAGGAGCGCGACGACGATTGCCGCCGCGAGCCTCCCCTCGTCGCCGTAGGTGTTGACGTTGATGATCGGATCGCCGAGCGTGACAACGCCCGCGAGCGGTGCGATGGTCGCCGTGGCGACGACGTTCACCGCCGAGATCCGGATGCCGCCGAAGATGAGCGGCAGCGACAGCGGCAGCTCGACGCGGCGAACGATCTGGGCACCCGTCATGCCCATGCCGCGCGCGGCGTCGACGGTGTCCGGCTCGACCTGACGCACGCCGGTGTACGCGTTCGTGAGGATGGGCGGGATCGCCAGCAACACGAGCGCGAGCGTCAGGTTCGTGAAGCCGACGCCGATGTAGGCGACGAAGAAGGCGATCAGCGCGAGGCTCGGGACGGCGCGCCCGACGTTCGACGCGTTGATCGCGAGGAAGGCACCCTTGCCGGTGTGGCCGAGCCAGAGGCCGAGCGGGATCGACAGCGCGCACGCGACCGCCATGGCAGCCGCCGCGAGCTTCAGGTGCTCCCACATGAGCTCCCAGATCTCGCCCAGGCCGCCGACCTGTGCGCCGCCGGCGGGCGACTCGCGCTCGTTGAAGATGAAGTCGATCGCGTCGCCGAACTGGCCCAGGAAGGCGATCGTCGTGTTCATCGCGCGGCCGCCGCCCTCGTCCAGGGGGTCGCGGCGCGCTGCGTGAGCAGGATCAGCCCGTCCAGCACGGCCGCAAGCAGCACGGCCAGGAGGCCCGCGACGACGACGTTCGACTTGAACGTGATGTCGGCGAAGATCTGCTCACCGAGGCCGCCGGCCCCGGCGAAGAAGGCGAGCGTGGCGAGCCCGACGGTGGTGGTCGCCGCGATCCGCAGCCCCGCCATGATCTCCGGCAGGGCCAGTGGCACCTCGACGCGCCAGAGCAGCTGCCGGTCGGTCAGGCCCATCCCGCGGCCCGCGTCCTTGATGTCCTCCGGAACGTTGTCGAGCCCGGTGAGGACGTTGCGGAAGATGATCAGCAGCACATACGCGACGAGCGCGATGGTTGCGGTGAGGAAGCCGCGGCCGGTGACCGGCAGCAGCAGGAAGAACGCGGCGATGCTCGGGACGGTGTAGAGGATCCCCGTGACCTGCGTGACCGGGTTGATCAGCCAGCGCCGGCGGTAGGCGAGCAGCGCGAGCGAGAACGAGATCCCGAACCCGATCGCCATCGCGACGACCGTGAGGAGCACGTGCTGGAAGAAGGGGTCCACGTAGCGGTCGAAGTTGTCCACGATCCAGTCGGGGCAGAAGCCGTTGTCCGCGACGCAGGTGTCCTCGCGCTCGCGGATCTGGACCTGGGCGATCGGCACGGTCACAGCGCGTCCGCCCCGCTCGGGACCTCCTCGGGATCGGTGCGAAGCGCGTGGCTCAGGATCTCGATCGACAGCACACCCGTGACGCCGCCGCGGGCGTCGACCACCGGGCCGTATTGAGCCTCCTCGTAGAGCAGGTCGGCGAGCGCATCGCGCAGCACGTCGTCAAGGTCCAGGATCGGCTTCGGGTTCGAGCGCAGCTCGTCCTGGACGCGCTCACCCGCGAGGGCCTTCTCCGACAGCCAGCCGAGCGGCTTGCCCTCGTCGTCGACGAGCAGCGGGTAGGGGACGTCGGCGTCGCCCAGCTTCGTGCGCGCCTCTGTCACCGGCTCGCCCACGCGGACGAGCGGGGCCCGCCACAGGTCGACATCGCGCACGCGCTGAAGCGCGAGCCGCTTGAGCGCGCGGTCGGCGCCGACGAAGTCCTCGACGAACGAGTCGGCCGGGTACATGAGCAGCTCGGCGGGCGAGGCGTACTGGGCGAGCTTGCCGCCCTTCTTCAGCACCGCGATGCGGTCGCCCATCTTGATCGCCTCGTCGATGTCGTGGGTCACGAACACGACGGTCTTGCGGATCTCGCGCTGGAGCCGCAGGAACTCGTTCTGGAGCCGCTCGCGGTTGATCGGGTCGATGGCGCCGAAGGGCTCGTCCATCAGCATCAGCGGCGGGTCGACGGCGAGCGCACGCGCCACGCCCACCCGCTGCCGCTGACCGCCGGAGAGCTGCGCGGGGTAGCGGTCGCGCGTCTCGTGCGGGTCGAGGCTCACGAGCTCGAGCAGCTGGTCGCCTCGGGCGCGGATGCGCTCCTTGTCCCAGCCGAGCAGGCGTGGGACGGTCGCGATGTTGTCGCTGACCGTGAGGTGCGGGAACAGCCCGATCTGCTGGATCGCGTAGCCGATCTCCCGGCGCAGCTCGGCAGGGCGGCGCTCCTTGACGCTCCTGCCGTCGAGCAGGATGTCGCCGTCGGTGATGTCGATCATGCGGTTGACCATCCGCATGGCGGTCGTCTTGCCGCAGCCGGACGGCCCGACGAGCACGCAGATCTCGCCGGCCGGGACGGTCAGCGACAGTTTCTCGACCGCCGGCTCGCTTTGACCGGGATAGCGCTTCGTAGCCGAGCGGAATTCGAGCGTCGCGGCGTCCGACAATGGCGACGGCCCCTTGGTATGGGCGGATTCTGGTGAATTCACGGGTGGGGGGTCCCGGAGGAGGGGTGAATCCTACCCAGCTGGATTAGCCGGCCCGCGGGCTGTTCTCGAAGCCTTAATGTCGGCGCTCGCGAGTCGCTCGAGCTCGCGGCGCAGGTCCTCTCGCAGGTCCTCGACGTCCTCCGCCGCGATCTCGGGATCGGCCTCGGCGGTCTCGACGAGAGCCGCAGCGAGCGACTCGTTGGCGACCCGCAGCTCCGCCTCGGCCTGGGCGCGCTGCGGTTCCGGCGTCCCGCGCACGGCGAACGCCTTCTCCTTGGCGTCCTCGGCCACGCCGGCGGTTCGCTCGCGCTCGGCCCGGGGCAGCTGGCGCCAGCGCCCGTACAGCGAGCGTGCGACGCGGACGCCCACGATTCGGAGCCTGGACGGTGGCATCGTCCGGCTCATGCTGGCGCGCTCGGTGGACAGAAGGGCGCTCAGAGCACGATCTGTGCCAGCTCGTCGACCTGCGTGGGGTCGGCCGACGCCGGGCACATGATCAGCTCGTCGCAGCCGGCGTCCTCGAACGCGCGCACGCGCTCGCGGATCTCGTCCGGGCCCTTGGCGGTGCCCGACACGACCATGTCGCGGTACTCGCCCGCGAACTCGTAGTAGTGGCCAATCGAGGCGACGGTGTCGTCCTCGGCATTGTCGCCGAGGGCGTAGTAGGTCAGCGACAGCTTGCGCGGGCTGCCCTCGCGGCCCTGCTCGCGCCAGGCCGCCTCCAGCTTCTCGACCAAGCTCGGGAAATACTCGGGCGGGCCGGCGCCCATGATGTAGCCGTCGCCGAGCCGCGCGGCGCGCCGGAAGGCGACGTCCGCCTGGCCGCCGATGATCACCTGGGGCGGGTTCGCGCTCACATCGGGCCCGACGCCGCCCGCGCTCCCGCGCTCGTCGCCGGCCCAGAGCCGCTTGACCTCCTCGATCATCGCCTCGAAGCGCTGCCCCCGGCCCGCCATCGGCACGCCGAACGGCTCGTAGTCGTCGGGTCGGCCGCCGACGGCCGCGCCGAGCACGAACCGCCCTTCGGAGAGCTGCTGGATCGTGGCGGTCTGCTTCGCGAGGATCGCGGCGCTCTGGCGGTAGGGGACGATCAGGATCGCTGTGGTCAGCCTGATCCGCTCGGTCACGGCGGCCGCGGCGGCGAGCGAGATCAGCGGCTCGTAGTTGGGATAGGTGATCCGATCGAGGGTTCCGAGCGTGGAGAAGCCGGCGCTGTCCGCTCGTCTCGCCCAGTCGAGCAGCTCGTGCCGCTGAACTCCCGGAATCGTGGTTGGCAGGCCAATGCCGATCTCCATGCGGCTCTCCTTCTCGTAGGCTCACCCCGTGACGCTAGAGGAGCTACCCGAGTGGGGCCTCGACCTGCTCCGCGTCGAGCGCGTGGCGCGGCTCGCCTTCGTCGACGAGGACGACAGGCCGCGCGTGCTGCCGGTGACATTCGCGCTCGCGGGCGGCTCCGTGTGGAGCGCGATCGACGAGAAGCCAAAGCGCACGCCCGAGCCGGCGCGCGTGCGGCGGCTGCGGCGGCGCCCCGAGGCGGCGCTCCTCGTGGACGTCTACTCGGACGACTGGTCGAAGCTCGCCTGGGTGCAGCTGCTCGGCCGCGTCGAGTGGCTCGCCGTCGACCAGGGCGGGGAGGGGATGGCGGCGCTCGCGGCCAAGTACGAGCCCTACGCCGAGCGCACGCCGCCGGGGCCGCTGATGCGGCTCGGTGTCGAGCGCGCCTACTCCTGGCGCGCGACCGGCAACCCGCGCCGCGACCACTCGCTCCACGAGCCCGGGTAGAGCCGCGCCTGGCCGATCCCGGCGAGCTCGGACGCGAGCACGACGACGCAGGCGGCCACGCCGGAGCCGCAGTAGGCGCCGAGCTCCGCGGCGCTCGACGCCCCGGCCGCCTCGAAGCGCGCGCGCAGCTCGTCGGGCGCCAGGAAGCGGCCGCCGGGCGCAAGCTCGCCGGCGGGCAGGTTCTGGGCGCCGGGGATGTGGCCCGCGACCGCGTCGATCGGCTCGGTCTCGCCCCGGTAGCGCTCGGGCACGCGCGCGTCGAGGAGGAGCGGGCCGCCGCCGCCCGCGATCTCCTCGAGCTCGATCGGGCGCCCGAGGGTCGCGCCGGCACTGAGGTCTCCGGGAGTGATCTCCTCGGCGCCCTGTTCGAGCGGGCCGCCCTCCGCGCGCCAGCCGGCGAGGCCGCCGTTCAGCACCGCCGCCTCGTCGTGGCCGAAGTGGCGCAGGAGCCACCACAGCCGTGCCGCGCCGCCCTCGGCCGCCTCGTCGTAGGCGACGACCCGGGTGTCCGCGGAGATCCCGGCCCGGCTCGCGGCGGCTTCGAAGGCGGCGGGCTCGGGCAGCGGGTGGCGTCCGCGCTCGCCGGGCTCGGACGACAGGTCGCGGTCGAGGTCGAGGAAGGCGGCGCCGGGGATGTGGCCCTCGCGCCAGAGCCGTTCGCCGGCTCCGGGCTCGCCGAGCTTGAAGCGGCAGTCGACGACGCGCAGCGCCGGCTCACCGAGCCGCTCGCGCAGCCAGCCCGGCTCGACCAGTGGTCCCATGCGGGGAGCGTAGCCTTGCTGCGGTGCGGGCGATGGTTCTCGAATCGGCCGGCGGGCCGCTGCGGGCGGCCGAGCTCCCCGACCCGGAGCCGGGCCCCGGCGAGCTGCTGCTCGAGGTGTCTGCCTGCGGGGTCTGCCGCACCGACCTGCACATCCTCGACGGCGAGCTGAGCGAGCCGAAGCTGCCCCTCGTGCAGGGCCACCAGATCGTGGCGCGCGTGCTGCGCGGCGGCGAGCGCCACGAGCCGGGCGCGCGCGTCGGCGTGCCGTGGCTCGGCTGGACCGACGGGAAGTGCCGCTACTGCCTGAGCGGGCGCGAGAACCTCTGCGACCGGGCGATCTTCACCGGCTACGGGCGCGACGGCGGCTTCGCCCAGCTGACGGTGGCCGACGAGCGCTTCTGCTTCCCGATCCCGGAGGGTTACCCGGACCTGCAGGCCGCGCCGCTCCTCTGCGCCGGGCTGATCGGCTTTCGCACGCTGCGGATGGCGGGCGACGCGGAGCGACTCGGCATCTACGGCTTCGGCGCCGCCGCCCACATCATCTGCCAGGTGGCGCTGCACGAGGGCAGGCGCGTGTTCGCGTTCACGCGCGCTGACGACCGCGCCGCGCAGGAGTTCGCGCTCGAGCTGGGGGCGGAGTGGGCGGGCGACGCGCTGGGCCCGCCGCCCGAGGAGCTCGACGCCGCGCTCATCTTCGCGCCGGCGGGCGAGCTCGTGCCCGCCGCACTGCGAGCCGTCGCCAAGGGAGGCAGCGTCGTCTGCGGCGGCATCCACATGAGCGACATCCCCTCGTTCCCGTACGAGCTGCTCTGGGGCGAGCGCGTCCTGCGCTCGGTCGCGAACCTCACGCGTGCCGACGCCCGGGAGTTCCTCGCGCTCGCCCCGCAGGTCCCCGTGCGCACGCGCGTGACGACGTTCGAGCTCGAGCGGGCGAACGAGGCGCTCGAGCACCTGCGCGCGGGTGACGTCCGCGGCGCCGCCGTCGTGGTCCCGCCCGGCAGTCAGGCAGCGCGCGAGTAGTGCCGCGCGGGCGGCGGGCCGCGGCGCGCGTCGCAGCGCGTGAAGGAGCCCAGCGCGGCGGCGATCGCCCGCCACGCGGCGGGCGAGACGGACATCCCGCAGTGCGAGCTGTCGATCTCGACCTGCTCTCCGTAGGGGTCGAGGCACGCGCGCCAGTCCACGATCCCGTCGGACTTCGAGTAGACGCTGACCAGGCCGACATCGCTCGGCATCGGCTCGGGCAGGCCGGCCCAGAAGGACGCGCAGCACGCGTCCTCCAGGCAAGTGCGCTTGAAGAGCCCGGGAGCGCCGAGCGAGCCGAGCCGCGCAACCGCCTCGACCTGCAGCCGCACGAGCGCGTGGACGGCGAGCGGGTCGAGCTGCGGCGAGCCGAGCGCGACCACACCGCAGACGAGATCGGCCCGCCTGTGGCCGAGCACCCGAGCGATCGTCCCGCCGCGACTCTGCCCGACGATGACGGCTCTTCGTCCCTGCTCCGCCACCAGCCGCTCGAGCAGCTCCTCGAGCCGCGTGACGATCGTGCCCGAGCAGTCGACGTTCAGGCGCATGCCGGCCCGGCTGGGCCGGTAGCCGGCTCGCTTCAGCCAGCCGGCCATCATGGCGAGCGAGCCGTCGCCCGCGAGGAAGCCCGGGATCAGCAGCACCGGGCGGCCGTGGCCCTCGGGCACGCCGTCACCGCGCAGGATCGGGTCGCGCAGCAGCGCCGCCGTCTCCAGGCCGAAGCGAGCCTCCCGCCAGAGCGGGGGCCCGAATCCCGCGGTGATGAACGCTGGTGGCTTCACGCGCGCGCCGTCAACCTAGTAACCGGCATGGACACATTCGATTCGTAAGGCACCCCTCCTTCAGAAACGTCCGCCAGCGGTTAGATTTCCCGCCCCATGCGGGCGCTGACGATCAAGGACGGGAGCCTCCTCGTCGAGGAGCGTTCCGATCCTGAGCCGGGTTGGGGCCAAGTCCTGGTGCGCGTGCGCGGCGCCGGCCTGAACGGAGCGGACATGCTGCAGCGCCGCGGCGCCTATCCCGCGCCGCCCGGCGAGCCCGCCGACATCCCGGGCCTGGAGCTCGCGGGCGAGGTGGTCGCCGTGGGGCCGGGCGCGCGCCGCTTCTCCGAAGGGGACCGCGTGATGGCGGTCGTCGGGGGCGGCGGCCAGGCAGAGCTCGCCGTGGTGCACGAGCGCGCGGCGATGCCCGTGCCGGAGGCGCTCGACTGGCCCCAGGCAGGCGGCCTCCCGGAGGTGTTCACGACCGCCCACGACGCGCTCTTCACCCAGGCCGGGCTGCGCCCAGGGGAGCACCTGCTCGTGCACGGCGCGGCCGGGGGAGTGGGCACCGCGGCGGTGCAGATCGGCCGAGCCGCGGGTGCACGCGTGACCGCCACCGTTCGGCGGGAGGAGCTCCGGGCTGGGGTCGAGGCGCTCGGCGCCCGGGCGATCGCGCCCGATGGCTTCGGCGAGCACGGGCCCTACGATGTGATCCTCGAGCTCGTCGGGGCCGGCAACCTCGAGGAGAACCTGGCCGCGCTCGCGCGTCGCGGGCGCATCGCGGTGATCGGCGTCGGGGGCAGCGGCCCCACAGCCGAGATCAACCTGCTGGCGCTGATGCAGAAGCACGCGCGCATCCACGGCTCGACGCTGCGCGCCCGGCCGCTCGAGGAGAAGGCACTTGCCGCGCGGCTCGTCGAGCGTGAGCTGCTGCCGCACTTCGAGAGCGCCGCTCTGACCGTGCCGGTGGCCGCCACCTTCGCGCTCGACGAGGCCGAGCAGGCCTACGAGCGCTTCACGTCCGGCGGCAAGCTCGGCAAGATCGTGCTCCTGCCGTGACCGACGAGCGCGTGAGCTGGAGATCGCCCGCGCTCGGCCCGGCGCGGACGCTCGAGCTCGGCGACGGACGGCGGATCCGCGCGCACGTGAGCGGCGAGGGGCCGACTGTCGTCTTCGTCCACGGCGCTCTCGTCAACGCCAACCTGTGGCGCAGAGTCGTGCCGCTGCTCGAGGGGCGCACGAGCGTTGCGCTCGACCTGCCGCTCGGCTCGCACATCGATGCGATGCCGCGCGACGCCGACCTGAGCCCACCGGCGCTCGCCGACCTGATCGCCGACGCGCTCGCCGCGCTCGAGCTCGAGGAGGTCACGATCGTGGGCAACGACACCGGCGGCGGCCTCACCCAGATCCTCGCCACGCGCCGCCCGGAGCGGCTCGGGCGGGTCGTCCTCACCTCCTGCGACGCCTTCGAGAACTTCCCGCCGAAGCTGTTCCGCTACGTCCTCGCACCCGCGCGCGTGCCGGGCGCCATCCCCGTTGCCTTCGGCGCCCTCCGCCTGCGGCCGCTGCGCCGGCTGCCGATCGCCTTCGGCTGGCTCTCGAACGAGGCGCCCGAGCCCGAGGTGGAGGACTCCTACGTCCTGCCGGCGCTCACGCGCGGCGACATCCGCAGGGACCTGCGCAAGCTGCTGGCAGGGCTCGACCCGCGCCACACGCTCGACGCGGCGGCGAAGCTCACCGCCTTCGACAAGCCCGTCCTGATCGCCTGGTCGGCGGACGACCGCTTCTTCCCGCCCGCGCACGCGGAGCGGCTCGCCCGCCTGATCCCGGACGCGCGCCTCGAGTGGATCGAGGGCGCACGCACGTTCAGCGCCGAGGACGCCCCGGAGCGGCTGGCGTCCCTGATCGCCGCCTTCTAGTTCACGCGCTCGACGAGCATTGCCTGGCCCTGCCCGCCCGCCACGCACATCGTCTCGAGCCCGATGGTCTTGTCGTCGGTCTCGAGGCCGTTCAGGAGCGTCGTCATGATCCGCGCGCCGGTCATCCCGAACGGGTGCCCGAGCGCGATCGCCCCACCGTGGGGGTTCAGCTTCTCGAGCGGGATGCCGGTCTCGGCCATGATCGGGATCACCTGCGCGGCGAAGGCTTCGTTCAGCTCGACCGTGTCGACGTCGTCGATCGTCATCCCGGCGCGCTCGAGCACCTTCCTGACTGCCCAGATCGGAGCCACGCCCATGTACTCGGGCTCGTTCGCGGCCGTGGCCGAGGTGATGATGCGTGCGCGCGGCCTGACGCCGAGCGCGGCGGCCTTCGAGTCCGACATAACGAGCACCGCTGCCGCGCCGTCGTTCAGCGGGCACGAGTTGCCGGCCGTGACCTTGCCGTCCTCCTTGAACACAGGATCGAGCTCGGCGAGCTTCTCGAGCGTCGAGGAGGCGCGCGGGCCGTCGTCCTTGGCGACGACGCTGCCGTCCGGGAGCGTCACCGGCACGATCTCGCGGTCGAAGTAGCCGTTCTCCTGCGATTCGACCGCGAGCTCCTGTGAGCGCTGGGCGTACTTGTCCATGTCCGCCCGCGAGACCTCGTAGCGCTCGGCCACGTTCTCGGCCGTGAGGCCCATCGTGATGTAGGCGTCGATGTCGCCGTTCTTCCCCTGGAGGCGCTCGTTCTGGTCCTGCGGGCGAGCGCCCTCGACGGCCTCGTTGTAGCGCGAGACCCACTCGACGCCGGCGGCGATGTAGACGTCGCCCTGGCCCGCGGCGATGGCGTTGCCCGCCTGGCGGATCGACTCGAGCGAGGACGCGCAGTAGCGCGAGACCGTCGTCCCGTTCGTGCCCAGCGGGAGGCGCTCGGAGAGCAGCGCGATGATGCGGGCGATGTTGAAGCCCTGCAGCCCCTGCGGGAGCCCGACGCCGCAGTAGATCTCCTCGACGAGCTCCGGGTCGACCTCGGCGTTGCGCTCGAGCAGCGCGTCCACGACGAAGGCGCCCATCTCGTCCGGGCGCAGCTGGGCGAGCGAGCCCTTGAAGGCGCGCCCGATGGGCGTGCGGACGGCGTCGACGATCACGGCTTCGGGCATTTTCAGAGGCTCCTTTTCGGCAGGCGGGGGGGCCCGAAGGCTACCCAGGGCCGGCTAGCGGGGCGGCATGCGGAGCGCGCCGTCGAGCCGGACGACCTCGCCGTTCAGCATCTCGTTCTCGGCGATCTGGCAGGCGAGCCGCGCGTACTCCTCGGGGCGCCCGAGCCTCGACGGGAAGGGGATCTGCTCGCCGAGCGCCTCGCGGGCCTCGTCGGGCAGGCCCGCGAGCAGCGGCGTGTCGAAGAGGCCCGGCGCGATCGTGCAGACGCGGATCCCGAGGCGGGCGAGGTCGCGCGCGGCCGGCAGCGTGAGGCCGACTACGCCGCCCTTCGAGGCCGAGTAGGCCGCCTGCCCGATCTGGCCCTCGAAGGCGGCGATCGAGGCGGTCATGACGACGGCGCCGCGCTCGCCGTCGTCACCGGGATCGTTCGCCGCCATGGCGGCGGCGCACAGGCGCAGCACGTTGAAGGTCCCGATCAGGTTCACGCGCACCACGGTCTCGAAGGGGGCGAGCGGGGCGGGGCCGTCCCTGCCGACGGTGCGCTCCGCCAGGCCGATCCCTGCGCACGACACGGCGAAGCGCAGCCCGCCGAACGCCTCGACCGCCTCGTCGACCGCAGCGCCGACCCGCTCCTCGTCGGTCACGTCGGCGGCCGTGAAGAGGCCGCCGAGCTGCTCGGCGAGCTGTGGGCCGCGCTCCTCGTTCAGGTCGACGATCGCAACCCGAGCGCCGCGAGCCGCGAGCTCGCGGGCGGTCGCCTCACCCAGTCCGGAGGCGCCTCCTGCCACCAGCGTGCCAGTGCCGTTCAGATTCATCGGGGGAGGGCAGGCTATCCGCCGGCTGTGGCTCGCGGTGCACGGCCACTCCGGCTATCACGAGCGCCACCCCGGCCACCTCCGTCCAGGTCGGCACCTGCGCGAGCACGACGACTCCGATCACCGTTGCGGTGGCGGGCAGCAGCGACACCAGCAGCGCGTAGGTCGAGCGCGCGAGCCGGCGCATGGCCAGCTGGTCGCTGACGTACGGGATCACGGAGGACGAGATGCCGACGCCCGCGCCGGCCAGCAGTGCCAGCGGGTCGGTGAGGGCGGGCAAGGCCGCCCAGCCCGCCAGTGGCGTCACCACCACGAGCGCCACCAGCATCGACAGGGCGAGCCCGTCGATGCCGCTGAGCGCACCGAGGCGGGCGACGCGGTGCGCGAGCACGATGTAGGCGGCAAACAGGCCGGCGTTCACGAACGCCAGCGCGACCCCCAGCGCCTCGCCCCCGATCTGGATGCCGGTGAGCAGGTACACGCCGGGCACCGCGAGCAGCAACGCGAGAGCGTTGCGCGGCGTGCGCGCGCCGAGCGCGGCCAGCAGGATGACGGGCAGGAACTCGATGGCGGCGACCGTGCCGAGGGGCAACCGGTCGACGGCGAGGTAGAAGCAGCAGTTCATGACGGCGAGCACGGCGCCCCAGGCAACGAGCAGGGCGCGACCGTGCCGGTCGAGCGATGCGAGCGCGCGCCAGGGCCGCCGCCAGGCCACGAACACGAGCGCCGCGGCCGCTATCCGCAGCCAGGCCACGCCGAGCACTGGCACGCGCGCGAACAGCAGCACCGCGAACGCCGGCCCGAGGTAGTGGAAGACCGCGCTGACGACGAAGTAGAGATGGGGCGGGACCCTGTCGCCGGACACGCACACAGCTTCGCTCGCGACCGGCGGGCCTGCCAGGCCGCTCCGAAGCTAGATTGCACGGTATGGCTACGAATCGAAGGGAGATCGCCCTCGACAGCACCAACATCGCCCTGCTCGAGGAGGTCCAGGCCGACGCTCGCGTTTCCAACGCCGAGCTCGGCCGCCGCGTGGGGCTATCGGCGCCCGCCGTGGGGGAGCGGCTCGCGCGGCTCGAGGACGCCGGCGCGATCACGGGCTACCGGGCCGAGCTCGACCCGCGGGCGCTCGGATACGCCCTGAGCGTGGTGCTGCGCATCCGCCCGGCGCCCCGCGAGCTGAAGAAGGTCGCCGAGCTCGCCCAGCGCACCCGCGAGGTCGTCGAGTGCCACCGGATCACGGGCGACGACTGCTATCTCATGCGCCTCTGGGTCCGGGACGTGACCCACCTCGAGGAGGTGATCGACCGGTTCGCGCCCTACGGTCAGACGACGACCTCGATCGTGCAGTCGTCGCCGGTCCCGCGGCGCGCGGTGCCGCTCGAGGCGTAGCTGAGGCGGTGACGCAAACGCCGGCCCGAACAGGCCGGCGCCCTCCGTGGCGAACCCGTCGAGGCCGGGCTCGCCGCGACCTATTCGCCGACCCGCTCCACGAGGAAGGAGATGCGCACGAGCGCGCGCCACTCGTCGAGGTTCTCGCCGCGCAGGCCAGTCGACACGACGTCGACGGCCTTGATGTTGCGGAGCGACTGGCGGGCCTCCTCGAGCGCCGCCTTGACCGCGCCGTCCGAGCTCTCGGGTGAGCTGCCCACCACCTCGATGATCTTCGTGACCGCCATCCGCCTCTCCTCTCGTCGTTCGCGGCCGCAGCGTAGCCGTTGTAGCCTCCGCCGTGATGGAAGCCTCCAGGGCCGAGGGGAGGGGCGGCTACCTCGATTTCTCGCGACTGACGCCGGGCGAGTTCTTCGGGATGGGCTGCGCGCTGGTTCTGTTCGGGTCGCTCTGGCTGCCCTGGTTCACGACCAGCGAGGACAACCCGAACTCGGTTCTCGCCGGCGCCAGCGGCGGCGACGGCGCCAACGCCTGGCAGGTCTTCGGGACGCTCGACTGGCTGCTCGCCCTCGCCTGCACCGCCCCCTTCATCCTCTCGTGGATCATCGCCCGCGGCCACCGGCTGACGTGGAAGCCCGGCGAGGTGACGATGATCGTGGGGATCGTCGCCTTCATGCTGATCCTCTGCAACGGCATCATCCTCGGCCGGCCCGGCGAGAGCGTCGACATCGGGCTCGGCCTCGGCTACTTCGTCGCGCTGGTCGCCTCGGCGGGCCTGCTCGTGGCGGGCTACCTGCGCCAGGCGATCTACGGCGACCCCAAGAAGCCCCCGGGAGTCATCTGATGGCATCCTCCGCCCCCATGGAAGCCGCGATTGAGGCTCGTCCGGGTCGCAACCTCGCCATGGAGCTCGTGCGCACGACCGAGTACGCGGCTCTCGCCTGCGCCCGCTGGATCGGGCGCGGCGACAAGGAGGGCGCCGACGGCGCGGCGGTGGACGCCATGCGCCTGCTGCTCGACACGGTGTCCATGGACGGCGTGGTCGTGATCGGCGAGGGCGAGAAGGACGAGGCGCCGATGCTCTACAACGGCGAGCACATCGGGGACGGCTCGCCCCCCGAGGTGGACATCGCGGTGGACCCGCTCGAGGGCACCGATCTGTGCGCCAAGGGCCTGCCGAACGCGATCGCGACGATCGCCCTGGCCGAGCGCGGCACGATGTTCGATCCGGGCCCGTGCGTGTACATGCTGAAGATGGCCACCTCGCGCGACATGGCGCACGTGCTCGACCTCGATCGCCCGATCGGCGAGACGCTCCCGCTGATGGCCAAGGAGAAGGGCGTCCAGGTGGGCGACCTCGTCGTGATCATGCTCGACCGCCCTCGTCACGACGAGTACATGGCGGAGATCCGCGAGGTCGGAGCACGCATCCGGCTGATCCCGCACGGCGACGTTTCGGCCGCGCTCGCGGCCGTTACCGAGGGCTCGGCGGTCGACCTGCTGTACGGCATCGGCGGCACGCCCGAGGGGGTGCTCGCCGCCGCCGCGATCAAGTGCACCGGCGGCCAGATCCTCGGCCGCCTGTGGCCGCGCTCGGAGGAGGAGCGCAGCGCCGCGCTCGAGGCCGGCTATGACCTCGAGGAGGTGCTCGACCGCGACCGGCTCGTCTCAGGCAACGACGTGTTCTTCGCGGCGACGGGCGTGACCGACGGCGAGATGCTCGACGGCGTGCACTACAGCGGCCCGCAGGGCGCCACCACCGAATCGGTCTCGATGCGCTCGCGTTCCGGGACGGTCCGCACCATCACAGCTCGTCACGACCGGGCGAAGCTGCGCGAGATAACGGGCGAGCGGCTGGGCTGAGCGAGCCCACCCGCGACGGCTCGAGCTCGAGGTTCGCGAGCGAGCGCATGAACGCATGTGTCACGAGCACGTGGATGCGCAGCTGGGTCTGGTTGTAGATGAGCCGCCCGATGCGCGAGAACCAGCCCCAGCCGGCGATCAGCGGGTAGAAGTTGACGACCTCGGAGCTGACCGTCGCGACCGCGTCCTCGCCCTGCGCGTCGGGATCGCGGCTGACCGCCAGGCGCAGGAAGCCGCGCCCGCGCCCGGCGGGAGCCACGAGCAGGCCCTTCTCGATCGGCCAGCTGACGGCGCCACCCTCGGCGTTCGTCTCATACTCAGGCTTGCGGAAGCGGAGCAGCACGAAGGGCTTCGTCAGCACGACGACCTCGCGTGAGCTCTCGCTGTACACGACGCGCAGCACGCCGAGCGAGAAGCGGGTCAGGAAGCTCCAATAGGTACGGGCAAGGCGCTCCAGGTTCTCGGGCGACCAGACGCGCTCGAGCTCCGCTCGCGGCAGCGTGATCTCGGCTGCCTGCTTCGAGCCGATCGCCCCGTCCTCGGCGTACTCGCCCACCGGACCGTGCAGGATCCTCACGCGCTCGCGCGCGCGCCGGCGGCGCTCGAGCAGCCGGCGGGGGTCGCGTGGCCTCACAGCAGCAGCACCTCGACGCGCTCGCCCGCGGCAAGCTCCCCCACTCCGGCTGCCACGAGCGCGAAGCCGTCCGCGCCGAGCATCGAGCTGAGCATGTGCGAGCCCTGCTCGCCGGTGGTGAGCGCATGCAGGCCGTCGTCCGCGTGGCGCAGCCGCACGCGCACCGCCTGTTCGCGGCGTGGGTTGCGCGCGACGGGCTCGTCGAGCGTCGCGGGGGCGCGGCGTGCCGCGGGATCGGCGCCCTGGAGCGCGGCGAGCGCCGGCGCCACGAAGAGCTGGAAGGTCACCATCGCCGAGACCGGGTTACCTGGCAGGCCGAAGACGAGCGTGTCCGCGCGCGTGCCGAACCAGGTCGGCTTGCCGGGTCGCAGCGCCACTCCCCAGAAGCGCTCCTTCACGCCCAGCTCCCGCAGCGCTCCCTTGACGTGGTCGTGCGGTCCCACCGACACGCCGCCGGACGCGATCACGACGTCGGCGACCCCGAGGGCTCGCTCGAGCGCGGCGTTGGTGCCCTCGGCGCTGTCGGGGACGCTCTCGCGCAGCACCAGCTCCGCGCCCGCCTCGGCGATCTGGGCCGCGAGCGCGAACGCGTTGGAGGAGTAGATCTGGCCCGGCCGCAGTGGCTCGCCCGGCTGCACGAGCTCGTCGCCCGTCACGAGCAGAGCCACCCGCGGGCGCCGGGCGCAGGCGAGCTCCGCGCGCCCGACGGATGCGGCGACGCCGAGCTCGGCAGGGCCGAGCGCCGTGCCGCCTGCGAGAACGACCTCACCGGCGCGCAGGTCCTCGCCGGCGCGGCGGATGTTGACGCCCTCGGCGGTCTCCTCGACCTCGACCCGCGCCCCGTTCTCGTTCGTGCGCTCGACCGGGATGACGGCGGTGGCACCGGCCGGCACCGCGGCACCCGTCGAGATGCGCACGGCCGTGCCCGGCGCGAGCGCGCCCTCGTGCGGATGGCCGGCGCGGGCCTCGCCGCTCACCTCGAGCGCCCGCGCCGGACCCGCCTCGAGCGCGAAGCCGTCCATGGCGGAGGAGTCGAACGGAGGCACGTCGACGGCGCTCGTCAGGTCCTCCGCGAGCACCCTCCCGCGCGCGTCCACGAGCGCCACCCGCTCTGAGCCGAGTGGGCGCACGGCCGCGAGTACACGGTCGCGGCCCTCGTTGATAGAAATCAGCACGGCGAAGATCTTTGCATTGCCGCACGTGCTGTCCGCCCTGTACGTGGCTCCCAGCGGGGGTAGGATCCCCGAGCCACCAGGGACTCCCGGTGCATAGCTTGAAGGTCGCTACATGACAACCCTCCGGGGCCCGCTCGCGCGCCTCGACCGTTCGCGCGACGAGCTTGCGAAAGCCTGGCTGGTCCGCCGCATCGAGCGGGCATCGCTCGACGAGATCCGCGAGCTGCCGACCGAGCGGATCGCGCGCGAGCTGCCGGAGCTGATCACGGACATCGTGCGGTCCGCCTCCAAGGGGGGTAACGG
Source organism: uncultured Thermoleophilaceae bacterium (assembly GCA_963734025.1). GTDB lineage: Bacteria > Actinomycetota > Thermoleophilia > Solirubrobacterales > Thermoleophilaceae > JACVRW01. Next base: position 318,596 of record CAVTFR010000005.1, on the reverse strand, counting down.
CCATGATCCCTATGTGCTCTCGGACGAGCAGGCCGGCCGCGCCGCGGCGCTCGCCGGGCTGCGCGGCGGCACGCGTGACGGCGCCGCCGCCGACGTCGCCCGTGACGTCGCTTCGCTGCAGCGCGTGCTCGTCCGCGCGCTCCGCGAGGAGCTCGCCGACACCGACCCCGACGCCTTCGCCGAAACGGTCGAGCAGCTCGTGGACGCCACCGGCGCCGTTCAGGCGGCGGCCGTCGAGGCGCTCGTCAGGGGCAAGGCGCGCGAGCTCGAGTCGCAGGCGAACACCGACCCGCTGACCGGGCTCGGCAATCTGCGCTCGCTGCAGCGGGAGCTCGGGCGGCTGGTCGAGCGCTACAAGCGCTACCGGCAGCCGTTCGCGCTGCTGCTGCTCGACATAGACGGGCTCAAGCGGATCAACGACGCGCACGGCCACCCGGCGGGGGATCGCGTCCTCATGCAGGTCGCGATCTCGATGCAGCGCGCGATCCGCTCGGTGGACAGAGCCGCGCGGCTCGGCGGCGACGAGTTCTGTGTGCTCGCGCCCGAGCAGGACGTGAATGGGGCCGCCGTGCTCGCCGAGCGGCTCGCGGCGGCCGTGACGGGCGAGGTTTTCCCCCCCGACGAGCCGCCGGTCAGCATCTCAGTGGGCGTCGCCGCCTGCCCCGCGCACGGCGAGGAGGGCGATGTCCTGATCGAGACGGCCGATCGGGCCATGTACGTGGCGAAGGCGGCCGGCGAGATGGTCGCGCTCGGGTTGGAGCCGAACGGCGACCCGCGCGCCGAGCAGGCGAAGAGCTAGCCGCCGACGGCCAGCAGCGCGCGCGTCGACTCCTCGATGTGGGGGCGCAGCGCGTCGGGACCGTCCGCCTCGAGCCGGCGCACCAGCTCGAGATGGTCCGCGGCGATGCGCTCGAAGGTCCAGGAGGGAGGGAGCTGCAGCACGAACAGGCGCAGCTCGGCTCCGGCCTGACGATGCACGGCCTCGATGCGCGGGCTGTCGGCCGCGCGCACGATCTCGTGATGGAACGCCTCGTGGGCCTCGGCCACGGCGCCCCAGGACGGGCGCCGGCGCCGGCAGAGCGCGGCAAGCCGCACGGCGGACTCGCGCACGCTGCCGGGCAGCCTCCCCGCGCCGCGCTCGAGCACCCGGCGCGCCGCCTCGACCTCCAGCGCCACGCGCAGGTCGGACAGGCCCTGTACGTCCTCCTGCGACAGGCTCGTCACGCGCGCCCCGCGGTTGGGGAGGATCTGGACGATCCCCTCGCCCTGCAGCGCGCGCAGGGCCGAGCGCAGCGTGTGGCGCGCCACGTCGTACTCGCCGGCGAGCGCCTCCTCGCGGAGCGGCGTGCCCGGCGGCAGGTCGCCCTCGAGGATGCGGTTGCGGAGCGCCTCGGCGAGCGCGTCGACGGTCGACAGGCGAGCCAGCCGCGCCGGCTCGCCCCGAGCCGTCACTCGATCAGGCCGTGCCGTATTCCGATCGCCACGGCCTGCGTGCGCGTGGAGGCTTCAAGCTTCGCGAGTATGCGCTTCGTGTGGGTCCGCACGGTCTCGGTCGAGAGCCCGAGCTTCTCCGCGACGGCGTCGGTCTGCATCCCGTCGGCGAGCATCTGCAGGATCTCGCGCTGCCGGGCGCTCAGCGTCCGGTCGCCCTCGTCGAGGACGATCGTCGACGACAGCCCGGGGTCGACGTAGAATTCGCCTGCCCGGGCGGCGTCGATCGCGCGGATCAGGTCCTCGGAGGGCGAGTCCTTGCGCACGTAGCCCTTGACGCCCGCCTTGAGCGCCTCGCTCAGGAGCCGCGCCCCGCCGTCGGAGGTGAAGACGACGATCGGCGCGTCGAGCTCGGCCTGCAGGCGCCGGACCACGTCGCCGACGTCGACGCCCGCGCGCCAGGGGTCGACGATCACGACGTCCGGGGCCTCGCCGCGACCGGCGTCGCCGAGCTCCTCGACCGACTCCGCGTCGTCGATCTCGGCCCCGCTGAAGGCCTGCTCGAGCACGGCGCGGACGCCGGCCCTGACGACCGGATGGTCATCGACGATGAGACAGTGGGGGGCCCGCTTGGAGTTGTTCGCCATCGTAGGCCAGCATACCTCGTTTGGCTTAGGCCGTATCCCCTGCCCGGAGGAGGCCGTACCGGCGGCGCGGTGACAGGCTCAGGGACGCGGCAGGCGGCGCAGGATCTCCCTGGTGACGCCCTCCGCCACGCGCACCCCGGTCCCCGCGATCCGGCTCGCGGTGTGGACGGCACCCTCGACCGCGCCTCGGCTTCGGGGCTCGGGCGGCGGCTCCGGTGGGCTCTTCGCGCGGGCGGCACCCGCGGAGGCCGGCTTGCCGGGGCGGCTCGGCCGCTTGGCCCCGGGCGTCTTCGCCGCCGCGGCGTCTCCCGCCTCCGCCTTCTCCGCCGCCGCTCCGGCGGCCCCGGCGGGGCGGCCCGCTCCGCGCTTGTCGCTCCGGCGCCCGGGCCGCGAGTGCGGCAGGTTCCCCAGCACGCCTCCATCCGGGGTCCGCGACGGGTCGTCAGCCATGCGCGGCCAGTCTAGTGCGGGCCGGTCTCGGGTAGACCCTTCGGGGGAAGCGCTCTGCAGGTTCGAGGGCGGCCCCGTGCAGCGACGAAGGGCCTAAAAACCGGTCGCGCGTCAAACCGGCGGCGACGGGCTACATTTGAGGCGTTGGCCGGCCGGCTAATCGGCGGAGTTTCCCCATCAGAACGCTTGACTTCACTATTTGCAGCGTTAGTGTGTGCACAGTCTGTTTGACTGGGCCCGGCGCCCTCGCGCTGGGTCCTGCGCGCAGTAAGGAAGAGAATGTCTGTAGCTGAACTGCAAGAACTCGAGGAGGTCAAGCTCCTCGTCGCAAAGGGAACCGCGACAGGAGTGCTGACCTACGCCGAGGTTGCGGTGGCGCTCGCCGAGGTCGAGCTCGACGAGGGCGACATCGAGGAGCTGCACGGCTACTTCGAGAAGTCCGAGATCGAGCTGGTCGAGGACGACCCGACGCACTCGGAGCCCCAGGTCGAGCGGGCGGTCGACCGCCGTTCGCGCCGTAAGAAGGCGACCATCGACCTGAAGCCCGACATGACGACCGACTCCCTTCAGCTCTTCCTGAAGGACATCGGCAAGGTCAGGCTGCTGACCGCGCAGGAGGAGGTCGACCTCGCAAAGCGCATTGAGCGCGGCGACCTCGACGCGAAGCAGAAGATGGTCGAGTCGAACCTCCGGCTCGTCGTCTCGATCGCGAAGAACTACAGGAACCAGGGCCTGCCGTTCCTCGATCTGATCCAGGAGGGAACGCTCGGGCTCGTCCGCGCCGCCGAGAAGTTCGACTACCGCAAGGGCTTCAAGTTCTCCACCTACGCGACCTGGTGGATCCGCCAGGCGATCGCCCGCGCGCTGGCCGACAAGGCGCGCACGATCCGCATCCCGGTGCACGTGGTCGAGAAGCTGAACAAGATCGGCCGCGCCGAGCGCAAGCTCGTGACCGAGCTGGGCCGCGAGCCGACCCCCGAGGAGATCGCCGACCACACCGGCATCGAGCCGGAGGAGGTCGAGTCGATCAAGCGCTCCGCGCAGGCGCCCGTCTCGCTCGAGAAGCCGGTCGGCGACGAGGAGGAGTCCGAGTTCGGCCAGTTCATCGCAGACGAGCGGGCCGAGTCGCCATACGAGCGCGCCGCGGAGATCCTCACGAAGGAGGCGCTGCGCGAGGCCCTCGAGAACCTCTCGTACCGCGAACGCCGCGTGCTCGAGCTGCGCTACGGGCTCGGCGGCGAGCATCCGCGCACGCTGGACGAGGTCGGCCGCACCTTCAACGTCACGCGCGAGCGCATCCGCCAGATCGAGAACCAGTCGCTCAAGAAGCTTCAGTCGCTCGCCGAGGCGCAGAAGCTCCGCGACGTCGCGTGAGCCGTGCCTAGGCTCGCCGTCGCCTGAGCCCGTGCTCACGGTCGTCGGCGCGCCGACCAGCGCCGGGGCGTATGCGCCCGGGCAGGAGGACGGGCCCGGGGCGCTGCGTGCCGCCGGCCTGCTCGAGGCGCTCGGGCCCGACACCCGCGACGCCGGCGACGTCGAGCGCTTCCGCTGGCGGCCCGACCCGGAGCGCCCGCGCGCAGCCAACCTGAGCGGCGTCGCCGAACGGGCGCGCCAGGTTGCCGCCAAGGTGGCAGAGGCCCTGGACGACGACGGCCGCGTCCTTGTTCTGGGCGGCGACTGCACGACAGGAGTCGGCACGGTCGCGGGCTTCGCCGGGCGCGACGCGGGCCTCGTATACCTCGACCGCCACGCCGACCTCAACGTTCCCACCTCGACGATCGACGGGGCGCTCGACTGGATGGGCGTGGCGCACATGCTCGGGGTCGAGGGCGCCGAGGCGGAGCTAACCGGCATCGCCGGCGCCTCGCCGCTGCTCGCCCCGGAGCGCATCGCCTTCCTCGGCCTCGCGCCGGTGACGCCGCCCGAGCAGGCGGTCATCGACGAGCTCGGGCTGGCGGTCGTGCCGCTCGACCGGACCATCGCCGACCCGGCCGGGGCGGCGCGCGAGGCGCTCGAGACACTCGCCGACTGCGCGGAGATCGTCGTCCACTTCGATGTCGACGTGCTCGACTTCCTCGACGCGCCGTTCGCCGAGAACACCGACCGCGCGCCCGGTCTGCCGCTCTCCGCCGCGGCGACCATTCTCGAGGAGCTGTTCGTCGATCCCCGCACGCGTGCCCTGACCGTCACCGAGTTCAACCCGCACCACGGCGATGACACGACCACGGCGCGGCTCGTGCAGACGGTCGCCGGCGCTCTCGTGCGTCCAGACGGCCGCGGCTGAGCCTCAAGCGGAGCGCGGCCGTGCCGATGCGAACTACATGTTCGACATCGACGCCGCCCTGATGCGCGTGATCGAGGTGGACGGCTCCGACCTCCACCTCAAGGTCCCCGCGCGCCCCGTCATCCGCCGCCACGGCAAGCTCGAGCCGATCGAGGGCTCGGAGCCGCTGCGTCCCGACGACACCGAGCGCACCCTCTTCCACATGCTCACAGACGAGTCCAAGCTCGAGGCGTTCAGGGCCGAGCGCGAGGTCGACTTCTCCTACTCCATTCCCGGCGTGGCGCGCTTCCGCGTGAACGCGTTCGTCCAGCGTGGGTCCGTGTCGCTCGTGTCGCGCGCGATCCCGTTCCAGGTCAAGTCGGTGGCCGAGCTGCTGCTGCCGCCGGTGATCTCCGAGATCGCCGACGAGGAGCGCGGGCTCATCCTGCTCACCGGCACGACCGGGTCGGGTAAGTCGACGACCCTCGCGTCGATGATCGACCACATCAACGACACGTACGCGAAGCACATCGTCACGATCGAGGACCCGGTCGAGTTCCTGCACCGTGACAAGTTGTCGATCATCAACCAGCGCGAGGTCGGCGAGGACACCGCCTCGTTCGCGCGCGCCCTGCGCCGCGTCCTGCGCCAAGACCCGGACGTGATCCTCGTCGGCGAGATGCGCGACGAGGAGACGGTCCGCACGGCGCTGTCCGCCGCCGAGACCGGCCACCTCGTGCTCTCGACCATCCACACGGTCGACGCCACCGAGTCCGTCAACCGAATCATCGACTTCTTCCCCCAGGCCGAGCAGCGCCAGGCGCGTGCCATGCTCGCCGGCACGCTCAAGGCCGTGATCTCGCAGCGGCTCGTGCGCACGCCCGACCGCAACGGGCGCGTCGCGACCTGCGAGATCCTGCGCATGACTGGCCGGGTGCGCGACATGATCATGGACCCGAGCGAGACCGGCAAACTGCCGGAGGTCGTCGCCGAGGGCGCCTACTACGGGATGCAGACCTTCGACCAGGCGCTCCTCCACCACGTCCAGGCGGGGCGCGTCTCGATGGACGACGCACTCAAGGCGGCCACCCATCCGCACGACTTCAAACTGCTCGTCTCGTCGGACGGCCAGCGCCACACGTCGGTCGAGTCGGTGTTCGGCAACGAGCTCGAGGACGACGGCGACGAGGTCGCGGCGGCCGTCAGCGCCGCGCCACCCGCAGTCTGAGCCGGACGCGGCCTTCGAAGCTGATCTCGTCGGAGCGGTGCACGAGCCGCGGCTCGTGGCCCTTGATGCGCGCCTCGATGCCACGCGGCTGCTCGCGGGCCTGCACGGCCGCGGCGAGCTCGCGCACGCTCTTCGGCTCGTCGCCCTCGTCGCCCACTTCGACGAACTCGATGATCGTCCCGAACTGCTCGAAGAGCTCGTCCTCGAACGACGGGGCATCGCCGTTGCCCTGCAGTACGAGCGTCCGAACGCCCGGGCGGAGACCGCTCGGCAGCTTGACCGGCACGCTGAGCGAGCGCTCGCCGTCGTGCCGCCGCTGCAGGCGGAGCCGCACGCGGACGCGCCGGCCGGGGCGGACCCGGTGGGGCGCGCGGCCGCTCACGATCACGTCGCTCGTGACCCCGCGCCGTGCGCGCACGCTCACCTCGACGCGCCTCAGGCCCAGCGGGCTCAGGTCGTAGCCCTCGACGAGCCGGGCCGCCTCGGTCAGGTCGAACAGCGCGGGGTCGATCCCGAAGTAGGTGTTGCAGAAGCCGATCGGCTGCCGCCGTTGGCGGACTACGAAGCGCGTGCACGCGGAGAGCGTGGCCGGCCCGCGCGAGCGCAGAAGGCCGTCGACGGCCTGGCTCATCCCGAGCGGGGCGACCAGCGAGACCCCGGCCCCGTACCCGAGCGCGCGCTCGTCGGCGAGCTCCGAGTCGAGCGTCACGGCGCCTCCGGCGCGGTTGCGCGCCCGGATCCTCAGGGGAATCGAGGCCGGCGGCGCGCCCACCGTGCCGGCGATCGACGCGAAGCCGTCCCCGGTCACGCTGCCCTGCACGTGGCCGCCCGACGACGCGAGCTTGTAAGTGGCCCCCAGGTCGGGCAGTCCCAGGGGGTTCTGGATGACCCCGTAGACATAGGCGTCGGTGAGGAACAGCGAGCGCCGTCCGAGCCCGTCGAGCTGATGCCCGAAGGCCCACAGCCCATCGCCGTCCCGGTAGCTGACCGTCCCGACCGCGCTGAGCGCCAGGTCGCCGGTGGAGATGGCGGCCGCCACCGCCGCGCCCGGGACGAGCGGCGCCGGGGCGAACCCGCCCAGCGGCCCGGAGGGAGCGGCAAGCAGCAGGCGGCCCGCGCGGCGCGCCGCGCCCTGCAGCAGGCGCAGGCTGCGGCCGGACAGGCCTGAGACGGTGAGCGGCGCGGCGAGCGGGCGCGCGGAGCGCAGCAGCTGGGGATCGCGGCGCGCGGCGAGGGGGGCGCGCGGCTGCTCGCGCAGCATCTCCTCGATCGGCGTCGCAAGCACCACGTGGTTCCCGTACTCGCCGATGCTCTCGGAGATGGCGCCGGCGTTGCGCCCGCCGCAGACGACGGGCGAGCCGGAGAAGCCGGGGCCGACGCCACTCGCATCCACCGCCGGGCCCGAGACCCTCACGAGGATGCGCGGGCCGGTCAGGCCCGCTTCTCCTGCGATCACGTCGAGGATCTCGACGCCGAAGGACGAGACCTCCGTCCCCCGGATCACCGACAGGCCCGTGCAGCTCATGCCGGGGCGCAGCTCGGCGAGCGGCATGATCGGGTCGGCGGCGCGTGCCGCGGGTGCGGCAGCCAGGATCATCGCGGCGAGGAGGAGGGCCCGGCGAGCCAAGGGAGCGCAGGGTAGCGTGAAGGGGTGCCGGAGCCAGGGAACTGAAAACGACAAGGAGTACAGGTGCAGAGCACACTGGGTGAGTTCCAGGAGACGCAGTCCGGGCAGGCGTTCGCCCTCCAAAACTCGAAGCTGCTGAAGGTGAGCCTCGATCAGGTCACGATCCAGGCCAAGTCGGGCGCGATGGTCGCCTATCAGGGCGCCGTGGCGTTCGAGTACGCGGGCTCGGGCGGCATGAGCAGGATGCTCAAGAAGGCGGTGACGGGCGAAGGCACCCGCCTGATGAAGATGTCCGGTACGGGCGAGGTCTTCCTGGCCGACACCGCCCAGGACGTCCACCTGCTCTACCTCGAGAACGATGCGATCACAGTCAACGGCTCGAATCTGCTCGCGTTCGACGCAGGCATCGATTGGGACATCAAGCGCGTCGAGGGCGCCAGCGGGATGGTCTCCGGCGGCCTCTACAACACGGCGCTGCAGGGGAGCGGCTGGGTCGCGGTCGTGTCCGACGGCCCGCCCGTGCTGCTCAACACCGGCGACGCGCCGACGTTCGCCGACCCCAATGCCGCGATCACCTGGGCGTCGAGCGTCAAGACCGGCCTCAAGACCGACATCAAGTTGAAGAACCTTGTCGGGCGCGGCTCGGGCGAGTCGATTCAGATGTCGTTCGCAGGCGCCGGCTGGGTCCTCGTCCAGCCCAGCGAGGGACGCGTCTACGGCGCCGGCGGCGGTGGCGGTGGCGGGGGAGGCATACTGGGCGGCCTGGGCGGCTGACCGCGACCTCTTTCCTTTACTTCAGTTCGTGAAGTCTTGCGGTACCATGGCCTCTATGGGCGATCCCAGCTGCCCCGTCTGTGCCACCGCCGACATCATCTGCGGCAAGTGGACGATCCTCGTCATCCGTGACCTCGCCGAGGGCACGAGCCGCTTCTGCGAGCTCGAGCGGTCGCTCGCCGGGATCAGCCCGCGGACGCTGTCGCTGCGGCTGCGGGGACTGGAGGAGCAGGGCATCGTCGAGCGCCACACCTACCCCGAGGTCCCGCCGCGGGTCGAGTACTCGCTGACGGCGAAGGGCGAGGCGCTCGTGCCGCTGATCGAGGACATGCGCGTTTACGGGCGCGAGTGGCTCGGCGTCGAGGACGGCTCGTGCGCCACGACGGGCAGCCGGCCCGCGGTCGCGGCCGCCTGAGCGCGGCTCTGAGGCAGGACACCGGGCGCGTTCATCGAAACGCGCCTCATGCGCAATCGTGCTCTTCATGACGCGCTGCGGAACTTCGCGCTCGAGGCCGCGGCGCTCCTCAGCGATGACCTCAAGGCGGGAGCGGAGGTCGAGTTCGACGTAGTCGACGAGGGCGACCGCCGCGGCGCCGTCCTCTACCGCTACCAGCCGCGCACCGGCGCCTTCATCGGCGGGCGCTGGGAGCGCCTGCGCGAGTTGCCGTCCTGCCATGGCGCCTGCCTCGAGCTCGGCGCGGGCGCGGCGAGCTGGTTGCGGGTCAACGGCCTGCGCGGCGAGCAGGCCGAGCCGGCCCTGCAGGCGATGCTCGAGCGGCTCTACGAGGACGCCACCAGCTTCGGCTTCCCGGAGGAGCGCTTCGATCGCGTCTACCGCGAGGTGGAGACGACGCTGTTCCGCGACGCCGTGCGCGACCGCGTCGTCGCGCCGCTCGACGGGGCCTGGATGGAGGCCGAGCGGATCGACTTCGGCGGCGGGCTCTCGATCGTGCGCGGCGACCACGCGGACGCCCCGACGGAGGCGGTGTACCCGGAGGGAGGCGACGGCGCGCCGGCACTCCTGTGCACGCTCGACAGCGACATGGCGGCCGACGAGCGCCTCGGCGCGGATGACGCCGACGCGCGAATGCGCCGGCTCGTGACGGCCCTGCGGCTTTGGCGCGCGGGCGCGGTCAGCCTGGGCGCGCCCGGCTGGCGGCGCACCGACCACGGGCGCTGGTCGGCGCTGCCGCTGGGTGGCACGGGCGCCGGCCGCGGTTCCGGCTGGCAGCTGGCCGCGGGCGAGGAGGGCACCCTGCGCGAGTTCGTGGCTGTGATCGAGGGAACCCGGCCCGGTGGCACGGTCGCCTGGGCGCTCGCACGCTTCGAGATGGCATGCGAGCGCCCGCGCGACTCGGAGGCGCTGTCGGACCTGCTGCTGGCGCTCCGTGGCCTGCTCGACGCGACCAGTGAGGCCGGCCAGGCGAGCCTTGCGCTGCGGGTGGCGGCGCTCTGCGCCGAGGAGGGCAGGCGCCGCGAAGTGCAGGCCCACATCGAGGCCGCCATCTCGCTCGAGCGGATGCTGATGGGTGGCGGCGGCCGCGTACCCGAGGGCTCGCCGCGCGAGATCGTCGCGCAGCTCGAGGACTATGTGCGCGCCCTCCTGCGCGACGTCCTGTGCGGCTACCTCGACCCCGACCTGAAGACCGTCGCCGACGACATCCTGATCGAGTCGAACGAGGAGCCCTTCCCCGAGATCCACGCGCGCGACACGCGCGGGGAGCGTTTCCAGCGCGAGGCCGAGCCGGAGGTCGAGCCGGAACCCGAGGTCGAGCCGGAGCCGGAGCTCGAGCCGGAGCCGGAGCTCGAGTACGAGCCCGAGCCCGAGGACGAGCCGGAGCCCGAGGACGAGCCGGAACCCGTCTACGAGCCGGAGCCCGAGCCCGCTGCCGTCGCCGCCCCGCTGTTGCTCGAGGAGGAGGAGATCGACACCTCGGAGATGGAGCGCCTGGCCGAGGACGCGGCGGTGCAGCCGCACCTCGAGGGAGTCACGCCGTCGGACGACTGGGCGTACGACGACCCCGAGGACTACAGCGCGCCGGTCTGAATCCGCGGCTGGGAGGCGAAGGTGGGGTGGGCCTGGTCGAGGTACCAGCCGAAGGCCCTGTCCACGAGCCGCCGCCGGCCGAGCCCGCGCAGCATCAGCGTGAGCGCGCGCGGGGGCAGGCGCGGGATCAGCCACTGCAGCCGCAGGGCTATGCCGAACGCCCTGCGGTGTGACGCGCTGAAGGCGGCATAGCGGCGCAGCGCCTCGTCGGGGCTGCGCTCTCCCGCCACGACGCCGCGAAGCTCGCGGCCGCAGGCGATCCCGAAGTAGAACGCCGTGCGGATGCCCTCACCCGAGAGCGGGAAGCAGTGTCCGGCCGAGTCGCCCACGAAGAAGACCCCGCCCTCCGCTGCGCGGCGCAGGCGGTGCGGGAACCAGTTGCCCTGGTAGCGCACCGCATCGCGCCCGAGGCGGCCGGCCAGCGCGACCGTCGGACCGCGAACGTGGTCGCCCGGCTCATAGGACCCGACGCCGACCCGCTGCTCGCCGCCCGCCGGGACGCTCCACCCGTAGCCGTGTCGCACGAGCGAGCGGTCGATCCACACGTCGAGGTCGCTCCCGCCGCCGTCCGGATGGACCTCGAGCCCACGCGACAGCGGCGCCTCGGGAGGCTGGTTGGGACTACCCGCGAGCACTCGGCGCCAGCCCAGGGCGTCCACCACGAGCGGCGCGCTCAGGCTGCCGCGGTCGGTCGAGACGCCGCGGTCGTGGCGTCCGCGCACCGTGGCGATCTCGAAGCGCGCGTCGCTCTGCGCGTAGAGGAGCCGGCAGAGCGCGCGGTAGTCGAATGCGGCCCAGCTCCAGGGCAGCCGGTAGCGCGCAGAGCCATGCGGGGTGTGGAAGCTCATGTGCGGGATCTCCTGGCGAATCGCCCCCGCCACGCCCATCGCCTCGAGCCAGGGCCGCGGCGCCGCGCACGCCGAGGTAGCTCGCTCGCCGAGCTCGTAGCGGTCGACGACGAGGATGTCGGCGCCGCTGCCCGCGAGCTCGCGAGCGACCGCCAGACCGGCAAAGCTCGCACCGCACACCAGCACGTCGGCGCTCGCTCCGTCGAGCGAGGTCCGCTCTCGCCCGCGGAGCGTTGCGCGGCGCGTCATGCGCTCGCACGCAGCCCGGCCGCCACGGCGCCCGCGAGCTCCCACGGCGGCAGCGCGGCACGATGGCGCAGGACGTCGAAGCCGAGCCGCTCGGTGCGGTCGAGCACTCCCTCGTACACCGAGCGAGCCATCCACATGCCGCGCCGGACGCTTGGGGAGACCAGCTCGGCGGCAGCCGCGCCCTCGCGGAACAGGCCGCGCGCCCGCTCGACCTCGAGGGCGAGCAGGTGCCGGAAGCCGGGCGTCGGCTCGCGGCTCGCGATGTGGGCGGTGGACACGCCGAAGCGCTCGAGGTCCTCGGCGGGCATGTAGACCCGGTCGAGCTCCCAGTCCTCGCGCACGTCGCGCACGAAGTTGGTCAGCTGGAAGGCGAGCGCCAGGCGCTCGAAGGGCTCGCGCGCGTTCTCCGGCGCACCGAGCAGCGCGCCCAGGATGCGGCCGACCGAGCCGGCGCTGCCGCGCATGTAGCGCTCGAGCTCGCCCCAGGTCTGCACGCGCACCGGTGCGCAGTCGACCCGCATCGAGTCGAAGTACAGGTCGAGCTCTTCGAGCGGGAGGTCGTGGCGCTGGCCGGCGTCGACAAGCGCCGCGACGACGGGGTGCCCGCCCGGCCGGCCTGCCCGCGCGCGATGCAGCCGCTCCTCCCAGAGCAGCACGGCGCGGCGGCGCGCCGTGACCGGGACGCGGCCGGGTGCGTCGACGACGTCGTCGACCTCGCGCACGAGCGCATAGAGGGCGTGGACGGCGGGCCGTACCTCGGCCGGCAGCCGGCGCGTGGCCCAGTAGTAGGTCGGGTCGCGCCGGCGATGCAGCCTGCGACAGCTCTCGTAGCAGTCGTGAAGCCCGGGGTCGATTCGTGCCGCCATAACAGTCCTACGGATGACTACCCACCTCGAGACAACGTAAGGGATGAACCGGGGCTGCCGAGCCGGCGCGCCTACCCGAACAGATACTCGTCCATCAGCCGCAGCCCGGGCAGGTCGTGGACGTCGGCGTCCAACTGCGGAACCTCGATCATCGGGCTGCGCCGCAGGCGCCTGCGCAACCGATCGAGATTCGCCTGGTCGCGGGCGGCGAGGCGGCGCTCGTCGTCGAAGCTGGCGAGCACCTTCGCGGCCAGCTCGGCGCCCACCATCTCCTCGAGCTCGGCTCCCGCGCCGTTCTCCACGGGCAGCTCCGGGCGCACCCGGTTGGCCACGATCCCCGCGAAGGGCAGCCCCGCGTCGAGCAGCCGGTGGTGGAAGAAGGCGGCCTCGTCCACGGCGTCCGAGCTCGGCGAGGTCACGAGCACGAACGCGGTGCGGTTGTCGGAGAGAAGCCGGTTGACGCCCTCGGCGCGCTCGCGGAAGCCCGCCGCCATGTCCCCGAAGCTCCGGAAGAACCCGGACAGGTCCTCCAGCAGGTCGATCCCGGTGGCGCGCTTCATCACCGAGAACACCATCCCCGTGCCGCGGCCGAAGACCTTGAGGCCGAGAAAGCCCGGGGCGGTGAAGAAATGCAGCGAGCGAGAGTCGATGAAGGCGGCGAGCTTCTTCGGCGCGTCGATGAAGTCGAGTGCATTGCGGGTGGGCGGGGTGTCGAGGACAAGCAGGTCGTAGCGGCCCTGTTGGTGCAGCTCGTGAAGCTTCTCCATGGCCATGTACTCCTGCGAGCCCGCCAAGGCGCTCGAGAGCTCCTGATAGATCCGGTTGGAGAGCACCGCGTCGCGCGTCCTCTGGTCCGGCGCGTGCCATTCGATCAGGTCGTCGAAGGTCCGCTTGGCGTCGAGCATCATCGCCCACAACTCGCCGTCGACGTCGGCCTCGACGCGACGCTCCTCGTTGCCCAGCTCGCGCAGGCCGAGCGCGCCGGCGAGTCGCTTGGCCGGGTCGATCGTGAGCACCGCCACCTTCTTGCCGCGTGCGGCCATCCCGAGGGCGATGGCCGCCGAGGTGGTCGTCTTGCCGACTCCGCCCGAGCCCGCGCAGATGCAGATGGTCTTGCGCTCGAGCCAGCTCTCGATCAAAGCTGCCCCTCCAGCAGCCGGGAGAGCTCCTCGAGCTCCCGGCGGCCGAGCGCCGGGGCGAACAGGAAGGGGAGGGTGCCGACGCCCGCTCCCGCCTCCTCCCGGAGACGGCTGAGCTGCTCACGCTGGCCCCCCGCCCGCCGGTGCTCGAGCAGGGCGGTTTCGAGTGCGGCACGGGCGGCCGGCCCGCCGCGACCGTTCATGCTCTCCAATCGCCGGATCTCGGTGGCCGCGTAGCGCTCCGGCAGCACGCCGTTGACGACAATCGCGTCGAGCGCCATTTCATCCGCCGCGAGCCGGTCCTCGAGCTCGAGCGTCTCGGACACGGGCATCTCCTCCGGCAGCGCCGCGGCGATGATCCCGGTGGTCGCCGGATCTCGGGTGAACTGGTCGATGCGCGAGGCCTGGCGTGCGACCGGCCCGGCTCGGGCGATGCGCGCGTAGGTGCCCGGCGCCTTGAGCAGCCCGAGGCCGTGCCCGGTCGCGGGCGCGTCGACGATCGCGATGTCGAAGACGGAGCCGCCGGTGCGTCGCTCGAGCTGCGCGAGATCCCAGATCTTGCCCATGGTCACGAGCTCCGTCACCCCGGGCGCCGCGGCGGTCAGAAGCTGGAAGATGCGGCTCCCGCCGAGCAGGCCCGCGAGCGCGCCCGAGTGCAGCTGATGGCGAAGCCATTCCTCCATCGCCCGCTGCGGGTCGATGGACAGGCCGAACAGGTTGCGGTCGAGCTGCACCTCGTCGTGGTCGCGGGCGCCCTTGCCGAACAGGCCAAGCAGGCGCTGCTGCTCGGCCACTTCGACCACCACGGTGCGCCGCCCGCGGCGCGCGGCCGCCAGCCCGAGCGCGGCCGCGATCGTCGTCTTGCCGGTGCCGCCCTTGCCCATGACGAGCACGAGCCGCCTGTCGAGGATGTTCTCCATCAGCGCCTGCTGCCATGTTGACGGAGAGGCTTCCTCTACTCGCGCAGGAGGAATAAACCCGCTGCGTGCGAATACGGCTCTCGTAATGACGCCCAAGGCCAAGGTCATCGCCTTCACCAACCAGAAGGGCGGCGTCGCCAAGACGACCACCACCCTCAACCTCGCCGCGGCGTTCGTGGAGCGGGGGCATCGCGTGCTCTGCGTCGACCTCGACCCGCAGGGCAACCTCACCATGAGCCAGGGCATCGACCCGGATTCGCTCGAGGCGTCGATGTACGACGTCCTCGTCCATCGGCTCTCCATTCGTGAGGTGATCCGCAAGCGTGAGGTGGACGTCGCGTGCGCGTCGATCGACCTTGCCGGCGCGGAGATCGCCATGTCCATGATGATCGGCCGCGAGCGCGCGCTGAAGAAGGCGCTCGCGCCCGTCCTCGAGGACTACGACTTCATCTTCATCGACACCCCGCCCAGCCTCGGTCTGCTGACGATCAACGCGCTCACGGCGTCCGACAAGGTGATCGTCCCCGTCCAGTGCGAGTATCTGTCCATGCGCGGGCTGATCCAGCTCCAGAACACGCTGTCGATGGTGCGTGAGGAGCTCAACCCCGACATCGAGATCGAGGGCATCCTGCCCACGCTCGTGGACAACCGGACCGTGCACGCGAAAGAGGCGGTCGAGATCCTGGAGGAGAACTTCGGCGATCGCGTGTTCGCGTCGCGGATCAACAAGACCGTGCGGTTCGCCGAGGCGCCGGTCAAGGGCATGTCGGTGCTGAAGTACGACCCGGACGGGAAGGCGGCCTACGCCTACCGCCAGCTAGCTGAGGAGGTCCTTGCGAATGGCAAGCGGTAACAGGGCGAGCATGCGCGAGGGTCCTTTGGCGCAGCTCTTCCGCAAGACGGAAGATGACGCCGCGAAGGGCGCCGAGAACCGCAAGCCCGAGCAGGAGCCGAAGGCCGGCCGCCCGCTGCCCAAGGACGGCCCCGCCCCACAGTCCACCCGTCAGGTGCCGGAGCCCCAGGCACAGCAAGAACAGCATCGCTCCGGTCCGGGCCAAGCCCGGCCTCTCGCGCCCGACGAGCCGGAATTGAAGGACGAGCTCCGTCCCATCCCCACGCAGCGGATGACCGAGGCGGCCCGGCGCGCGGACGAGCGCGAGGAGCGCCGGCGCGAGCGCGAGCAGCGCTGGAGCCGCTACGAGGGCGTGCCGAGCCCGGAGGACCGGCTGCGCTCGGTCTTCTCCTCGGACATCCCGGAGAACATCCTCGACCACGCGCCGGAGCCTCACGAGCCTGCGGGCACGGAACAGGAGCCGATGGTCAGCTCGATGTCGGCGGGGGTCACCGAGCCGAAGCTCCGCGTGGTCGGCGTCGGCGGCGCCGGCGTCAACGCCGTCAACCGCATGATCGAGGCCGAGGTCGAGGGCGTCGAGTTCATCGCCGTCAACACCGACATGCAGTCACTCGAGGGCTCCGCCGCACACATGCGCGTGCACATCGGGAGCGACCTCACGCGCGGGCTCGGCTCGGGATCGAACCCCGAGCTCGGCCAGGCCGCCGCGCTCGAGAGCTATGACGAGCTGAAGGGCTACCTCAAGGGCTCGGACATGGTGTTCATCACTGCCGGCTCGGGCGGTGGCACCGGCACCGGCGCGGCGCCGATCGTGGCGCGCATCTCGCGCGAAGTCGGCGCGCTGACGGTCGGCATCGTGACGAAGCCGTTCTCGTTCGAGGGCGCGCGCCGCGGCGCGCAGGCCGACCAGGGCGTCGACGAGCTGGCGCGCGAGGTGGACACGCTCATCGTGATCCCGAACTCGCGGCTGCTGTCGGTGCTCGACAAGTCGACCTCGATGGTCGAGGCCTTCCGCGTGGCCGACGACGTGCTGCGCCAGGGCGTGCAGGGCATCTCCGACCTGATCACGTTGCCCGGCCTGATCAACCTCGACTTCGCCGACGTCCGCACGATCATGGCGGCCGCCGGCCAGGCGCTGCTCGGCATCGGCATGGGCAGCGGCGACCGCAGGGCGATGGACGCCGTCGAGCACGCGATCGAGTCGCCGCTCCTCGAGACCTCGCTCGAAGGCGCCCGCTCGATTCTGCTCTCCGTCACCGGCGGACGCGACCTGTCGCTCTGGGAGGTCAACGAGGCGGCCAAGGCGGTGGCCGAGGCGGCCCATCCCGAGGCGAACATCATCTTCGGCGCCATGGTCGACGACAAGGTCGAGGACCAGGTGTGGGTGACCGTCGTCGCCACCGGCTACGGCGACCGCCCGCTGCCGCGTGCCCAGCGCCGTGAGGGGACCATCCCCGCGGACGCCGAGCCGCGTGTGCGGCGGACCCGTGAGCGCAGCGGCGCCGGGATGCTGAGCGACGTCGACGTGCCCGAGTTCATCCCACGCGGCTAGCCCCCCGCGGCCCGAGGCCGCGCCTCGCTAGGCTCGCGCGACCATGAGAGGGGTCGTCGCTGCCGGCCATCCGCTGACGGCGAGAACAGGAGCGGATGTGCTGTGCGCGGGCGGCAATGCCGTCGATGCGGCCGTCGCCTGCGTCCTGATGTCGTTCGTCGCCGAGTCGCCGCTCACCGGACCGGGTGCGGGCGGCTTCATGCTGGTGCACGTCCCGGACGGCGGCACGCACCTCCTCGACTTCTTCGTGGCGGCGCCCGGCAAGGGGATCGACGATCCGGAGCCCGCCGCGCTGATGCCGATCGACGTCAGCTTCTCGAGGGACGCGATCCAGCGCTTCAACGTCGGACCATCGTCGTGTGGCGCGTACGGCACGACACTGGGCCTGGCGCACGCGCTCGAGCGCTTCGGCGGCGCGTCGCTCGCCGACCTCACCGCCCCGGCGGCCCGGGCCGCACGCGAGGGCGTTGAGGTCGTGCCGATGCAGGCCTTCCTGTTCACGGTGCTCGAGCCGATCCTGCGCTCCTCGCCGGAGTGCGAAGCGATCTACGCGCCGGGTGGGCGCCTCCTGCGCGAGGGCGACACGATCCGGCTCCCGGAGCTCGGCGACCTGCTCGACCGGCTCGGCGCCGAGGGGCCCGGCTTTGTCTATACGGGCGACACGGCCGCGCGCGTCAGCGACTGGGTGCTCGAGCGCGGCGGACTGCTAACGCGCGAGGACCTCGCCTCCTACGAGGTGCTCGAGCGGCCGCCCGCTCGGGTGACCTACCGCGGCCGTGAGGTGCTCACCAACCCGCCGCCGTCGTCGGGCGGCATCCTGATCGCGGATGCGCTCGGCATCCTCGAGCGCCTCGACGAGCCCACCGATTCCGCCGTCATCGCCGAGGTGATCGCGTCGACGAACCGCGCGCGCGACGAGGAGTTCCTGCAGGGCCTCGCCACCGAGGGCTACCTCGAGCAGTTCCTCGCGAAGGAGGCCCTCGACTCGGTGGCGACCGAGGTGCGATCGCGTCTCGGCAACACGACCCACATCTCAGTCATGGATGCCGAGGGGGCCTGCGTCTCGGTCACCTGCTCGAACGGCTCGTGCTCGGGCGTCGTGGTGCCCGGCACGGGCATGCACCTGAACAACATGCTGGGCGAGCAGGACCTCAACCCGCTCGGCTTCCATCGCCACGCGCCCGGCGCGCGAGTGCCGAGCATGATGGCGCCGACGGTCGTCCTCACCGCGGACGACCAGCCCGAGATGGCCCTGGGCAGCGCCGGCTCCAACCGGATCCGCTCGGCGATCATCCAGACGATCATCGGCGTCGTCGACCGCGGCCTGGCGGCGCAGGAGGCCGTTTCGAGCCCGCGTCTCCACGTGGAGGGGCGCGAGATCGAGGCCGAGCCGGGGGTGGCCTCGAAGCCGCTCGACCGGCTCGCGGAGGGCGGCTGGCGGGTGCGCCGCTGGAGCGAGCAGAACCTCTACTTCGGCGGCGTCCAGGCCGTTGCGCGAAACCCGGATACGGGTGAGCTGACCGGCGGTGGGGACCCCCGCCGCGGCGGCGCCGCGGAGACCGTTACGTAGGACACCCCTCGACGCACTGTCGACGGCCCTCCGCTTCTGCCGCCTTGGCGGTGTAGCGGTCAGGTCGGCAAATGGCCGTTCCCGCGCGCCCGTTCGGCGGCGAATTCCGCCAGGCGAATGCGCTCCAGCGCCTCCGCAAACAGGCCGTCGAGCTGCTCGAGGCGGCCGCGCTCGGAGCGCAGCTCCAGGAGCTGCTG
Source organism: uncultured Thermoleophilaceae bacterium (assembly GCA_963734025.1). Classification (GTDB taxonomy): domain Bacteria; phylum Actinomycetota; class Thermoleophilia; order Solirubrobacterales; family Thermoleophilaceae; genus JACVRW01. Next base: position 299,935 of record CAVTFR010000005.1, on the reverse strand, counting down.
CTTGGCCGCGGGCTCGACGTCGAGCGTGGCGGCCATTCCGTATGCGTCGAGCTCCGCGAGCGCCTCGTCCTCGGGCCGTGACTCCGTGAGCTCCTCGACCAGGTCGGCGTAGCTGCGGCGGGCCTTGTCGGCGGCCGCGTCGTCCGCTTCGCCGTCGTCCGGCAGGACCTCGATGTCGCCGGCGGGGTAGGGGAGGTCCTCGATCTTGCGCAGCAGCCGGAACGGCTCGGTGCCCTGCACGAGGATGTTGAGGCGGCCGTCCTCGAAGCGCTCGAGGACCCGCGCGATGCGGGCGGAGCAGCCGGTCTCCTTGAGCCCGTCGTCCGAGAGCCAGATGATGCCGAACTCGGTCTCCTCGTCGAGGCACTCGCCGATCATCTGCTTGTAGCGGTCTTCGAAGATGTGCAGCGGGACCAGCTCCTGCGGCAGCAGGACGAGACCGAGCGGGAAGAGCGGGAAGCGCTCGATCGTTTGCGCCATGCTCATCAGGCTACCGTCAGGCCCGATGACGGCCATCGTGTGGCTCACGAGAGACCTGCGCGCGCACGACCACCCGGCGCTGCGCGCGGCGCTCGACGAGAACGAGGACGTCGTGCCGGTCTTCTGCTTCGACTCGCGGCTCTTGGGCGGCCGGCACGCATCCGCCACGCGCACGCGCTTCATGCTCGAGTGCCTCGAGGAGCTCGACGAGCGGCTCGGCGGGATCGCGTTCAGGGAAGGGCCCCCGGAACGCGAGTTGCCCGCGCTGGCTGCCGAGCTCGGCGCCGAGGCGGTTCACGCGAGCGCCGACGTCGGGCCGTTCGCGCGCCGGCGCATCAACGCCGTGAGCCGCGCACTCGGCTGCACGCTCGTGCTGCACCCGGGGGTGGCGGCGGTCGACGACCTCGACGCGATCCGCACCAACGCCGGCAGGCCGTACACGGTGTTCAGCCCGTTCCACCGCTCTTGGCTCGCCGAGCCGCGACGCGAGCTGATCGGCGCCCCGCGCTCGCTGCCGGGCCTTCCCACGCGGCTGCGCAAGGGGAGCCTGCCGTCGCTTGGCTCGCTTGGCTTCGACGGTGGGGTCGAGCGGCCGCCGCGCGGCGGCGAGCGTGCGGCGCGCAAGGCGCTCTCGGACTTCGTGAAGGGCGACGTGCGCGCCTACGAGGACCGGCACGACGCGCTCGGCGACGACGCCACCTCGCGACTGTCGCCATACCTCCACTTCGGCTGCATCTCGCCGCGCGACATCGAGGCGCGCCTGCCGCGCGGCGCCGGGCCGGACGCGTTCCGGCGCCAGCTCTGCTGGCGCGACTTCTACGCGCACGTGCTGCTCCACCACCCGCGCAACGCGCGCTCCGAGTTCCAGGAGCGCTACCGCGGCTCGATCTCGTGGAGCCGCTCGGAGCAGAGCTTCGACGCCTGGCGCGAGGGGCGCACCGGCTACCCGCTCGTGGACGCCGCGATGCGCCAGCTCCGCTCGGAGGGCTGGATGCACAACCGCGGCCGGCTCGTCGTCGGCTCCTTCCTCACCAAGCACCTCGGCATCGACTGGCGCTGGGGCGAGCGCTGGTTCATGCGCATGCTGGTCGACGGCGACGAGGCGAACAACAACGGCAACTGGCAGTGGATCGCGTCGGTGGGGGTCGACCCCCAGCCCTTCTTCCGGCGCATCTACAACCCCACCTTGCAGATGCAGCGGCACGACCCGGAGGGGCGCTACGTCCGCCGCCACGTCGAGGAGCTGCGCGAGGTGCCGGACCAGTACCTCGCCGAGCCCTGGACGATGCCGGAGGAGGTACAGGAGGAGTGCGGCTGCGTGATCGGCCGCGACTACCCGGAGCCGATCGTCGACCACGCCGAGGCCAGGCGCGCCGCCTTCGAGCGGTACGGATAGGCGTCCAGCCACGGGTGCGCGGGGTCAACCGCTGCCGCCTCGCGCCGATAGGACTGACATGTCCATCGAGGTGACCAACGGTCTCCCGGTGAGCGCCGACAACGGCGTGACTCTCGAGCTCACGCTGGCCGAGGCCGAGGCGGTCAAGTTCTGGCTGCTCAAGCCGTCGGCGGACGGCAGCGCCGCCATCGACGACGAGAACGCGAAGTCGGTGATGGTGAAGCTGGGCGCCAAGCTGGATTTCATCCAGGGCGTTCAGCAGGTCCGCGACGAGCTGGAGCAGTCCGGTTTCGCCACCGAGAGCATGAGCGACGAGCAAGTCGCCGATCTCGGCCGGCGGATCGCCGAGTCCCCGATTCGACGCTTCTCCGGAAGCTAGCCCCCCCCACAACCTGACCACGACCCGGCGCGGGTGCGGGACGGCAGCGCTCCGGCGCGGGCCGAGCCCGCGCCCTCGCGCACGGCGCGGCATCCGCCGGGCCGCACTGCCCGGAGTCGTTCCCTGCCCGCTACCGTCGCCTGATGGCGACAGCCGCTTCGAAGGGCCGCGGGACCGATGCCTCGGCCGGCACGGCGGGGCCCGCGCACGTGGCGGTGGTCTCCTTCCTCGCCGCGCGCGCAGCTCCGAGTGGCGGCTTTTGGATCGCGCTCGCCGGCGGCGTCGCTCTGGCACGCGTCGCGCAGCGCCGCGGCGCCCGGCCCGGCTTCGGCGCGAGCATCGCCGCGATGCTCGAGACGGTGGCGATCATCGGCCCGGCTCGCTTCGGCATCCCGCTCACCCAGGCCGCGACAGCGCCGCTCCTCGGCCGCCTCGAGGCGCGCGGCTGGCCCCCGCTCCCGCAGATCCTCGTCTGCACGCTCATCCGCATCCTCCACAACGGCGCGACGACGGCCTTCTTCATCTGGGTGATCACGGGCGGCCTCGATGCCTACGCCGGGACCTACGACGCGATCGGCCGCCGCGTCGGCCTAGACGTCGGTACCGCCGACGCGCTGGTGCTGACGGCAGTCGGGTTGCTCATCTGGGGCGTGTTCGCGAGCGTCGTGCAGGTGTTCGTCTACCGCCGCGGCCTCGCCCAATGGCCGGATGCGGACGATGCGATCCCCGTTGGCGGCGATTGGCGCCGTCAACGTAGCGAGCAGCCCCCGGCGGAGCACCGGGGACGCTTCGATCCTCGGGTCATCACCCTCACCGCCGTCGTTCTCTTCGTGGTCCTGCTGGCGAGCACGCAGTGGATCGTGCTGGGCACCGTGGCGCTGGTCCTGGCCGCGGCGTGGCTGATCTCGCGCCCCGACCGCGAGCCACTTCCCACGGGCCTCCTCTTCGCCGCCATCCTCGCGCTGGGCGCCTTCATCTTCGCCCTCGGCGGCGGGCTCGGGATCGACGTGGCGCTCCGGCGGGCCCTGCGTGCAGCGCTGATCGTGATGGTCGCGACGTGGCTGCGAGCGGCCGCGGGGGCCGAGGGCCTGCGCGAGGTCTTCAGGCGCGTCCTCGGGAAGCTGCGGGCGCTCCCGTCGCTGCCCGAGGCGGCGGCGGTCCTCGACTGGATCGCCGCCGAGGGCAGGCTCGCCGCAGCGGGCCGCTCGCTCGCCGATCAGCTTCGCGACGTGAGCCTGCGGCCAATCCCCTTCTGCGACGCGGTCCTCGCCTGGGTCGTGAACGAGGCGCGCTCGTTCCGGCCCGAGCCGCCGGCCGCGCCGGCAAGGCTCGCCGTCAGGCCGGCCGACCTGGTGTTGGCGGTGCCGGTCGCGGCGTCGCTCGCGGCGCTTGCCCTCGGCTAGCGGCTCAGCCCGTGTTCTGCTCGGTCAGGCCGCATTCCTTGCCGAGGTAGCTCTGAACCCGCTGGCCGGCCTTCTGGGTGGCCTCCAGGTCGACGTCTCCGGCCTCCTCCGCGTTCCAGGCATCCATGACCATGTTCCAGTCCTCGGAGATGTCCTCCGGCGGCTCGACCTTCTGCAGCCGCTCGATCGCATCCTGGAACTGGCGGGCCTGCTGCTCGGGGTTGCCGCCTTCGGTGTCGCTCGTGAGGATCGACTTGACCTCATCGCAGAAGGAGGCCGTGTCGGAGCCGCCGCCCCCACCGCCGTCGTCGTCGTCATCGCCGCCGCATGAGGCGAGCAGCGCCACCAGCGCCAGCAGGGAGGCGAGGACGGCAAGCCGGCTCAGCAGGGCGGGGCGGGGTGTGGAGGACTGCACGGTTTCTCCTTATGCGGGTGAGCGCGCCGAGATCAGCAGGTTGTAGAAGAGCGCGGCGGGCAGGCGGGGCTCGAGCAGCGAGCGGTCCAGCGTCTGAAGCAGGAGGTACCCACGATAGGCGTAGACACGCCACGCCCAGGGGATGTCATCGGGCTCGGCGCTCGCCTCCAAGGTCCTGTTCGCCCAGCCGAACAGCGAGGCCGCCAGCTCCTCGCCGCCGACGCGCACGCGCTCGAGCCCGGCGTGTTCCGCGTGCCTCTGCAGCGCCGCCGGCGTGAACGCGTGGACGTCGACGACCTGCTCCAGCCGCTCCTCCTCGGTCCAGCCGGACGCGCCGTTGCCGTTGTGCCGCGCCGAGGCGCCCAGGAGCGCGCGCCACAGCGGCGAGATCGCGCGGGCGCCGCGCTTCGGCACCGCTGCGATGCGGTCGCCGTAAAGGGACGGCTCGCCGCAGAAGGCGACCACTCCGCCGGGCCGCAGGACCCGCCGGAACTCGCGGAAGGCGGCGTCGAGGTCGGGCAGGTGATGAAGCACCGCGTGCCCGAACACGAGGTCGAAGGAGCCGTCGTCGAAGGGCAGCTCGGATGCCTCACCGGCGGCCGTCTCGACATGCTCGCCGAGCTCGTCCGCCGAGGCCTCGAGTGCCCTCAGCATCCCGGGCGAGATGTCGGTCGCCACCGCCTCGCCGATGATGCCGGCGCGCAGCAGGTTTAGCGTGAAGTAGCCGGTGCCCGCGCCGATCTCGAGCGCGCGGGCGTAGTGACCCGGCGGGTGCCCAAGCGCCTTGCGGAGCTTGCCGATGACCTGTGCCCGGCCGACCTCGTCGTACTTGATGCCCCACTTCGAGTCGTAGTGGGCCGCCGCAAGGTCGTGGTAGCGCGCGTTGGCGTCGAGGATGTCCGTCTCCTTCGGCGGCATGGGCGCGGGAGAGTAGTAGCTAGCCTCAGCCCGCCGATGCACGAGACCGTTCAGAGCGGCCAGCCGGACGGCGTCCCGCCGCTCGAGCTGACCGGCGAGCGCACGCTGCCGGACGTGCCGGCGGAGAACTACTGGTTCAGGCGCCACCTCGCGGTCTACCGGTGGGTGGCCGAGCGCTGTGCCGGGCTCGAGGTCGTCGACATGGCATGCGGCGAGGGCTACGGCGTGGAGGTGCTCGCCCGGAGGGCGCGGCATGTGACGGGGGTCGACGCCAACCAGGAGGCCCACGAGCACGCTCGCCTCAAGTACACGCGCCCCGGCGTGCGCTTCGTCCGCGACCTCGTCGAGAGCTGGTCTGAGCCCTGCGACGCCGTCGTGTTCCTGCAGACGATCGAACACGTGCCGGATCCCGCCGCCGTGCTTGCCCACTTCCGCGACATGCTGCGGCCGGGCGGGACTGCCTACGTCTCGACCCCGAACCTGCTGACGCTGGCTCCGCCCGGGGCGGCCAAGTCCGACAACCCCTGGCACGTGCGCGAGTACCGCGCCGAGGAGTTCCGCGCGCTGTGCGCGGGAGCGTTCGGGCACGTCGAGCTGCTCGGGCTCTTCCACGCGCGCGTGCTGCGCGCGCACGAGCTGGCGCTGCAGGCGGGCTGGGACCGCCTGCACTCCGCCCTCGGCATCACGCAGGCCTTCTACGACCGTTTCACGCCCGCCCTCTCGGCACGCGACTTCGCGCTGCGGCCCGGCCCGCTCGCGCGCGCGCTCGACTTCGTCGCGGTGCTGCGACCGTGAGCCGCGACCGGCGCCCGGGCGCGCTGGCGCTCGTGCTGCACTCGCACATGCCCTATGTGGAGGGCTTCGGCACCTGGCCCTTCGGCGAGGAGTGGCTGTGGGAGGCCGTCGCGTGCGTGTACCTGCCGCTGCTGGAGCTGCTCGACGGCGCTCCCGTGACCATCGGCCTGACTCCGGTGCTGTGCGACCAGCTCGAGGCGATGCGGGGCGAGGCCGGCGAGCGCTACCTGCGCTTCCTGCGCGAGGTGCGGGCTCCCATCCACGAGGAGGACGCCGCCGGCGCTCGAGCGCGGCGGCGACTCGCTGCTGGCCACCGAGGTCAGGCGCGCGGCCGCCGACTACACCTCGGCCGAGCGCGCGTTCGAGGCGCGCGGGCGCGACCTCGTCGGAGCCTTTCGCGCCCTTGGCGGCGTCGAGCTGTGGACGTCGTCGGCCACCCACGCCGTGCTTCCGATGCTCGCCACCGAGGCCGGGCTGCGGCTGCAGCTCGGCACCGGGGTCGCCTCGCACGTCGCTCGCTTCGGGGCGTGGCGGGGCGGCCTGTGGCTGCCCGAGTGCGCCTACGCCCCCGGCCTCGAGCGCGAGCTCGCCGACCACGGCGTGCGGGCGTTCTGCGTCGACCAGACGCGCGCGCCGGGCTTCGACCATCTCCTGCCGGTCGCCACCGAGGCGGGGCCGGTCGCACTCCCGATCGACTGGGAGACGGTCGAGCTCGTCTGGCACGGCGAGCGTGGCTACCCCGTCGACGGGACCTATCGCGACTACCACCGCCGCACCGTCCATGACCTCAAGCCGTGGAACAACGCCGGCGGGCCCTACGACGCGGAGGCGGCCCGCGAGCTCGCGCGCGCCCACGCGCGCGACTTCGTGGAGCGTGCCGCTGCGCGCGTTGAGGCCGGCGGCCTGCTCTGCTGCGCGCTCGACACGGAGCTGCTCGGCCACTGGTGGTATGAGGGGCCGGCCTGGCTCGCCGCCGTCCTCGAGGAGGCGCCGCGCCACGGCCTGCGGCTCGTGACAGCCTCCGAGGGCCTCGAGCTCGCCGAGCCCGTCGAGCGGCCGCTCGCGGCCTCGAGCTGGGGGCAGGGCAAGGACCTGTCGACCTGGGACGCGCCGCCCGTCGCGGAGTTCGCCTTCGCCGCGCGCGCAGCGGAGCTCGGCACCGTGGCCGCCGCCGCCGGCGGCGCCGGCCACGGAGATGCGCTCGCCCGCGCAGCCCGGGAGCTGCTTGCGCTGCAGGCGAGCGACTGGCCGTTCATGGTCTCCCGCGAGCTCGCCGGCGACTACCCGCAGCAACGTCTCGAAGGGCACCGCCGTGCCTTCGACACCGCGCTTGCCGCTCTGCGACACTCCCGTGCCGCGCCGGACCCGCGGGTGCGGGATCTGGCTCCTCACCTGGACTTGGCCTCACTCACCACACCCTGATGCGCGCTCTGATCCTGTCCTGGGAATACCCGCCGCTGATCGAGGGTGGGCTCGCGCGCCACGTGCGCAAGCTGGCCGAGAACCTGCCCGAGCGCGGCATCGACGTGCACGTGCTCGCGCGCGGGCGCGAGGAGGACCCGCTCGAGGAGGAGCGCGGCGGCGTGACGATTCACCGCGTGCGCGAGCCCAAGCGCCCGCGCGACCTCGGTGAGTTCGTCGCCTGGATCGAGCACATGAACTCGGACATGCTCGCCGCGGGCGTCGAGGTCGGCGACCGCTTCGACTTCGACGTCGTGCACGGCCACGACTGGCTCGTGGCGTCCGCCGGCGACCACCTCGCCAACCGCTTTCGCGCGCCGCTCGTCGTCACGATCCATGCCACCGAGTACGGCCGCCATCAGGGCTGGGTCGACAAGCACCCGCAGTCGTACATCCACGGCGTCGAGCGCTGGATGGCCAACCGTGCCGAGCGCGTGATCACCTGCTCCGCGTACATGCGCGAGCACGTCTCCGACATCTACGGGCTCGAGGAGCGCCGGGTAGCGGTCATCCCCAATGGGATCGACCCGTCCGAGCTCGTGCCGGTCGGCGACCTCGACTCGCTGCGCGCCGGCTTCGCGGACCGCGACGAGATGCTCGTGCTGCTGGTGGGCAGGCTCGTCTACGAGAAGGGCTTCCAGCTCGCGCTCGAGGCGCTGCCCGGGCTGATCGAGCGCGTCGGCAACGTGCGCTTCATCGTGGCCGGCTCCGGGACGGCCGAGGCCGAGCTGCGCAATCAGGCGCACGACCTGGGCCTCGACGACCACGGCACCTTCGTCGGCTGGATCGGCGACGACGTCCTGCATTCGCTGTACCGGATCGCCGACCTCACGGTCGTCCCCTCGATCTATGAGCCCTTCGGGCTCGTCGCGCTCGAGGCGATGGCGTCGGGCTGCCCGTGTCTCGTGGCCGACACCGGCGGGCTGCGGGAGGTGGTGCCGAACGAGGACGTGGGGCTGCGCTTCCGCTCGCGCGACCCCGACTCGCTCGCCACGATGGCCGAGCGCTTGCTCACCGACGACTCGCTGCGCGACCGGCTGGTCGCCGAGGCGTCCGAGCACGTGCTCACCTTCGACTGGGGCGACGTGGCGCGGCAGGTGGCCGGGGTCTACCGCGAGACCCAGCGCGCCATCCTGCGCAGCGGGTAGCGAACCAGCACCACGGACGCCCACATGAGCCAGGCGAGGGTCGGGCTGAGGAACGCCACGGGGACGCTGAGGAAGAAGATCAGCGCAATGCCGAGCCCGACCATCTTGTCGATCGGCTCGTCGGGCTCCATGGCGCTCTCCTTCAGCAGGCCGGCCCGCCGCGCGTGGGCGGCCATCGCCCAACTGACGAGCGCCGCCAGCCCGAGTGTGACCCCGAACGTGGCCGCCGCGACCGGTGCTGTCGAGTATCGGTCCGTCAGGTCGGTCGCGAACGGGACGAGCGCGATCAGCATCAGGTAGACGAGGTTCAGCAAGATCAGCTGCGAGTCGACGCGCGCGAACGTGGCGAACAGGCGGTGGTGGAGGAACCAGTAGCGGCCGATGAGCGCGAACGACAGCACGTAGGCACCGAGCGAGGGCAGCAGGTCGACGAGCGCGTCGGCGAGGTCGTCCTGCGCGACGTCCGGCGTCTCGATGTTGAGCACGAGCAACGTGATCGCGACCGCCATGACTCCGTCCGAGAACGCCCCGACGCGAGACAGGTCATGGTGCTGCACACCGGAGAGCAAAGCCGTCCCGCCGGATGGAGCGGCGGTCAGGCGCGAGCGACCAGGCCGCGTGCCGCATGCGCGCCGCTGCGGATCGCGCCCTCCATCAGCGCCGCGTGGACGCCACCCAGATGCTCGCCGGCGAAGGCGAGCGGGCCGAGCGGCTCGGCCGCGAGCTCGGCGAGCTCCGGCGGCGGCGAGATCGAGTAGGCGGCCTCGACCCACGGGTCATCCGCCCAGGTGGAGAGCACGGCGCCGTCCGGGTCCAGGACGAGGTCCCCGCGCAGGCGCGTGAGCGAGGCGAGCCAGCGCTCCGGACCCGCGGCCACGCCGAGCCGCTCGAGCGCGGGGGCGGAGCCGGCAAACGCGCTGACGACCGGCTGAACATGTCCGCCGTCGCCGCGAGCCGTCCAGGTCCAGTAGCGCTCGGGCACCGACATCACGGCGCTCGGCACGGCGGGCGCTGCGAGCGGGACGAACAGCTTGGCGGCGTGCCCGTAGCGGACCGCTGCGAAAGCGCCTGCGACGGCGTCCGGCAGCGCCGGCTCGAAGCGAACTCGCCCGAGCACGCTCGCCGGCACGGCGACGACGCAGGCGTCCGCATCGAGCTCCGCGCCGGCCGCGGCGATGCGCACGCCGCCCGCGTGCCACTCGATCCGCTCGACCGCTGAGCGGAGCCGTACCGAGTCCCCGAGCTCAGCCGCCAGTCCGAGCGCGAGCCCCTGGTTGCCGCCGCCGACGCTGGGGGCGGGCTGCTCGTCGACGTGCGCGATCCCGCTCAGGTCGCGGGCCGCGACCTCTGCGGCCGGGCTCACGCTCGAGATCTCGACGCGGGCGAGCAGCGCCTCGCGCACGCCCGGCTCGATGTCGAGCCCGGCGAGCAGCGCCTGCGCGCTCAGCCCGGGTGGCGCATCCTCGAGCGCGCGCTCGACGGCGGCCGCGGCCGCCGCCATCTGCTCGTGGCTCGTGTCCGCCCCGCCGCGCGGCTCGCGGCGGCCGTAGGCCATCCCCTTGTCCCACAGCTCCAGCCCGAGGCGGGCTGCCAGGTCGAGTACCGCAGTGTTGCCGGGCAGGATGTACTCGGCGCCCATCTCGACGACCGCCCCGTTGTCGAGCCGGCGCGACCAGACGCGCCCGCCGACGCGCTCGCGTGCCTCGAACACGGTGACGTCGGCGCCGGCGCTTCTCAGCTCGTGCGCCGCGCTCAGCCCGGCCAGCCCGGCGCCGGCGACTGCGACCCTCAAGCGGCTCCCACGGCGGCCGCGTCCACCACCGTCGCTCCGTGCTCGTGCACGAAGACGGGGTTCAGCTCGACGAGCGCAAGCCCCCTGTCGAGCAGCAGCTCACCGGTCGCGGCGGCAAGCCGGGCTGCCGCCGCCACGTCCAGCGGGGGGCGACCGCGGCCGCCCGTGAACAGCGGCGCCGAGCGCAGTCCGGCGATCGCCCGCTCGACGCGCTCGGGGGTGGCGGGCAGCGGCACCACGACGGCGTCATCGAGCAGCTCCGTCCAGAGCCCCCCGGCCGCGATCACGAGCGACGGCACGACGCCGTCCGCGCGCGCCGAGACCAAGAGCTCGGCGCCCGGCTCTGCCATACGCTCGACGAGCACGGCGGCGCCGGGGACGGCCAGCGCCATCAGGTGAGCGTGCGCCGCGCGCATGGCCGTGTCGTCACGGATGTCGAGCGCCAGCGCGCCAATGTCCGATTTGTGCTGGAGCGAGGTGGACGCGAGCTTCGCAGCCGCGTGCCCGCCGAGCTCGGCGAGCGCCGCCACGGCGTCGTCCTCATCAGCCACGAGCCGGCCCTCCACGACCGGCAGGCCGCGCTCCCGCAGCAGCTGCTTGGTGTCGTGCTCCGAGAGCCAGCCGGCGCCGTTCGCGCCGCCGCGGAGAGCGGCGGCGCCGATCTCCCGCAGGCGCGCGGGAGCGCCGGGGGGCCGCCGCAGGGCGGCCACCACTGCGAGCCCGCTGCGCAGGCCTGAGATCGCCGGGATGCCGGCCTCGGCGAAGCGGGCGGCGGCTTCGTCATCGAGCAGCTCCGGCAGCGTCGATGCGACCATCACGGGCACCGAGCCGGCGAGGGCGCCGTCGCGGATCGCCTCCCGTACCGCGGCCCAAGACTCCTCGATCGCGCCCTCGAGGCCGGCGGGCTGGTCATAGAGGACGAGCACGCGCCCGACCTGAGGATCGTCGCCGGCCGTCACTACCAGGTCGCGCAACCGCTCCCTGTCGCCCCAGAGGAGCGCCGTGTAGTCGAGCGGATTCGCGATCGTGGCTGCATCCGGCAGCAGCTCGTGCAGGCGCTCGCGGGTCGCGGGAGCCGGAGCGGGGAGCGGGATGCCGATCCGCTCGCACTCGTCCGCCGCCATCGCGGAGTCGCCGCCGGAGCAGGTGAGCACGGCCAGGCCGCTGGTCGCGCGCCGAGCACCGGGAACGGCAAGGCCCTTGGCGAGCTCGAGCAGCTCGTGGAAGTCCGTCGCCCAGGCGCCGCCCGCCTCTTCGACCAGCGCCCGGAAGATGCGCTGGTCGCCCGCGAGCGCGCCGGTGTGAGCGGCCGCCGCCGCCGAGCCCGCGGCGGAGCTGCCCACCTTGAGGACCGCCACGCCGACGCCATGCTCGGCACAGCGGGCGAGCGCCTCGCAGAGGTGGGCGCCGTCTCCATCCCCCTCCACGTAGAGCGCGACCGAGCCGACCCCCTCGTCCACGGCGAGCTCGGACACCCAGGCGGCGGGGTCGAGCGCCACGGAGTTCCCGCAGGAGATCACGGTGTGGAGGCGCAGTCCGCGGTTCGCCGTGAGCGCGTTGACGGCGAAGTTGCCGCTCTGCGAGACGAGCGCCACGCGGCCGGCCTCGAACGGCCGCATGGCGTCCCCCCAGAGCGGCGCGCGCTCGTGCAGGGCCACGATGCCGTTCCCGTTCGGGCCGCAGACCGGCAGCTCATGGGCGGCCGCCACCGCCGCCAGCTCGGCCTCGCGTGCCGCGCCCCCCTCGATCTCGCCGAAGCCCGCCCCGAAGACCACCGCGCCGCCGCAGCCGAGAGCGCCCGCCTCCTCGACGACCGCGACGACGCCCTCGGCGGGGATGGCCACCACCACGGCATCCGGCGGCGAGGGGCAGTCGGACAGCGATGGGAAGCAGGGCAGGCCATAGACCGAGCTCCGGCGCGGGTTGACTCCCCAGACCTCGCCGCGGTACCCGGCCATCTCCAGGTTCAGCAGCGTCTGGCCGCCGTAGGACCCGGGGCGCTCGGTCGCGCCGACGACCGCGATGGAGCGCGGATGCAGTAGCCGCGAGACGTCCACGTGGGTCAGTGCAGCGTACGCTCCACGCCGCGGCGCTCGAGCGCGCGGGCGATGATCAGCCGCTGGATCTCGCTGGTGCCCTCCCAGATGCGGTCGACGCGCAGCTCGCGCAGGAAGCGCTCCGCGACGTTCGTGCGCATGTAGCCGCGCCCGCCGAAGATCTGCACGCATCGGTCCGCGCAGCGGCAGGCGGCCTCGCTGACGAACAGCTTCGCCATAGAGGCCTTGGCGTGCACGAGCTTCGGGTCGGCGCCGGCGTCCGCGAGCCGCGCGACCTCGAGCGTCAGCAGCCGCCCCGCGGCGGCGTCCGCGGCCGAGTCGGCGAGCGGGAAGGAGACGCCTTGGTAGTCGATGATGCGGCTGCCGCCCTGCTCTCGCTGGAGCGCCCAGGCGGTCGTCTCCTCGAGCAGCCGCCACATCGAGCCGACGCCGCGCGCGGCGATCCCGAGCCGCTCCTCGGTGAACCAGTGGCGCTGCAGGTCGTCGCCGCCGCCGAGCCCGCCGATGACCGCGTCGTCCGGCACCTCGACCGAGTTGAAGCGAATCGTGGGATGGCCGTGCGGATAGGTGTGCGTGAAGGGCGGGTCGTCGACGACCTCGATGCCGTCGAGCTGGCGGTCGACGAGGAACAGCGTGCCGAGCCGCTCCCCTTCGACGAGCGCGTTCGCCATCACGATGTAAACGGACGCGATGTCGCCCGTGGTGACGAACCACTTCTCGCCGTCGATGACCCAGCCGCCCTCGGTCCGCGTGGCGGTGGTCGCGATCCCCGACGGGTCCGAGCCCGCCTCGGCCTCGGTGACCGCGTAGGCGTCGTGGAGCTCGCCGCGCAGGGCCGGGCGCAGGTAGCGCTCGATCTGCTCGGGGGTGCCGCTCGCGAGCACGTTGTAGGCGTTCGGCATGTACCAGGAGAGCGCGTTGGTGGAGCGGCCGAGCTGCTCCTCGACGAGGAACCAGTCGGTGATCGACCAGCCCTGGCCGCCGTGCTCGCGCGCGTGCAGGCCCCCCGACAGGCCGGCCGCGATCGCCTCGCGCCTGATGCGCTCGATGAGCTCCTCCGGGAGCCGGCCGCCGCTACGCTCGGCGAGCTCCTCGTTCGGGATCAGGACCTCGTCGACGAAGCGGCGCGCGCGCTGCTGCAGGTCGAGCTGCTCGGGGCTGAGGCCGTCCGCGGACGGGGGCGCGGCAGGTGTCACGGTCATGGGCTTTCTCCGGTGTGTCGCTTCGGCGTACCTCGCCTGCGCCGCTTGGCGAGGCCGAGGGCCAGATTGTCGTGGTTCTCGAGGATGTCGTCGATTACGGCGCACGCCTCCGCCAGCGCCTCATTGCCCTCAGCGGCCTCGGCCAGACTCGCCGTCTCGGTCATGTAGGCCCGCCACTGCCGGCGACTGCCATGGGTGACCAGGCGCTCGACACGCGCGATCTCTCGCTCCACCAGTTCCGCGGGGGGCGGGCCGCCCGCGCGTAGCGTGGCAATGGCTACGGGGAGCTCGCGCTCGGGCTCAGGTGTCAGTGACAGCCATGCGTGGCGCGCTCCCAGCGGACCCACGGGGCCATGATATCATGCGACTGATCACAAAGTCAGGATCGCTAATGGCCTCTTCGAAGACCGCTCCAGCGCCCGTCGCGCCCGCGCTCTCGCCGCATCTCTACCTCGATCCCGAGGTCCTGCAGCTCGAGGACGAGCGCATCTTCTCACGCACCTGGCAGTTCGCCGGCCACGTCTCGCAGGTGCCGGACCCCGGCACCTATCTGACCGCCAACGCGGGCACTCAGCCCGTGCTCGTCGTCCGCGACGACGAGGGCGAGCTGCGCGCCTTCCGCAATGTCTGCCGGCATCGCGGCTCGCGGCTCCTGAGTGGCTCTGGCGAGTGCAAGAAGGCGATCCGCTGCCGCTACCACGGCTGGACCTACCGCATGGACGGCGAGCTGATCGGCGTGCCCGAGGGGCGCCAGATCCCCAGCCTCGACAAGTCGGCGCTCGGGCTGTTCCCGGCGCGCGTCGAGGTCCTGCAAGGGCTCGTGTTCGTCAACCTCGACATCCACGCCACGCCGCTCGCCGAGCAGGTCGCCGGCCTCCCGGAACGGCTTGCCCGCTACGGCTTCGAGAAGCTCAAGCCCGTCGCCGAGAAGGGGACGAGCCAGCCCGCCAACTGGAAGATCGTCATCGACAACTACCTCGAGGGCTACCACGTGCCCGTCGGCCACCCCGGCCTGATGCGGCTGCTCGACTACAAGAACTACGACGTCGAGCTGTTCGACAACTGGGTGTGGTTCGACGCGCCGCTGCGCGACAAGCCATCGGGCAACTTCCTCGAGCGGACGTACCAGCGGCTCGTCGAGCCGATGCCGGGGCTGCGTCCCGAGGACGCGCGCACCTGGCACTTCATCCTGATCTATCCGAACACGACCATCGACCTCTATCCGGACCAGATCGGGATCTGGCAGATCCTGCCGAATGGCACCAGCGCGACCCAGGACGTCGCCATGACGCTGGTGCCCCGGGGCGGGAGCGCGAAGACGCGCGCAGTGCGGCTCGCGAACCGCAAGATCAACGAGCTCGTGAGCGACGAGGACGCCGACCTGGTGGCCAACCAGCAGGCCGGCATCGCGACACATGGCTTCGAGCCCGGCCCGCTCTCGCGCCGTGAGGCGGCGGTCGGCTGGTTCGCCGACCGGATCCGCGCCGACCTCGGCGAGGCAGTGTGAACGACCCTCCCGAACGCGGCGCACGGGAGCGGATCCTCGCCGCGGCGGTCGACCGGATCGCGACGGACGGCATAGACGACATGCGCATCGCGCGCGTGGCCACCCAGGCGGGCGTCTCGACTTCGCTCGTCCACTACCACTTCGAGACGCGCGAGGCGCTGCTGGCCGAGGCGCTCGAATACTCGTACGAGCTCACCGGGGACGTGCGCATCGGCGAGGGTGAGGGCGAGGCATCCGACCACTTCGAGCAGCTCGCGGGCGTGATCGACCAGTTCCTGCCCTACCCGGGCCACCTGCAGAAGGACTGGATCCTGTACGTCGAGCTGTGGCTGCGCGCGGTGCGCCATCCCGAGCTGCGCCCGACCGGCGTGCGCCTGTACGGGCGCATGCGCGAATGGGTCGCGGAGGGGATCGCGGCGGGCATCAGCGATGGATCGTTCAAGGCCGACGCGGACCCCGTTCGCGTGGCCGATCGGCTCATCGCGCTCGCCGACGGCTACGGCGTGCGTGTGCTTGATCGGAGACCTCGACATCGAGCAGGCCCGACGCGAGGTCTGGGCCGGGCTCGCCGACGAGCTCGGACTTCCGGAGGAGCCGCCGCCGCCGCTCGGTGGCCAGCGCGCCCGCGCCAGTGCCGCAACGCACCCTTGACGGCTCCGGCGAGCGCCGGTAGGTTTCCTGAATCGTCGTTCAAGTTACTCGGGGGAGGGTGACGGCGGATGAGCCCGAGGCCGCGCCTCGATCACGTGCGCCGGCCAGAGCTTTTGCAGGCAGCCGCGGCCGTGATTCGGCGTCGCGGGCTCACCGGCGCGCGTGTTGACCGACGTGGCCGAGGAGGCCGGGACGAGCGCGCCGTCGGTCCTCTACTACTTCTCGTCGAAGGCGGAGCTGCTCAACGAGGCGCTGACCTCCGCCGAGGAGCGCTTCTACGAGGACCTTGCCGCGCGCATCGACGGCATCGAGAGCGCGCGTGGAGCGGCTCGCCGTGATCGTCGAGTGGGGCGCCGCCGGAGGGGACTACGACGCGGCGCTGTGGATGGAGCTGTGGGCACAGGCGCTGCGCGACGAGCAGCTCGCCGAGACGCGCGCGGAGCTCGACGCGCGCTGGCGGCGAACCATTGCCGACGTCGTCAGCTACGGTCAGGAGCGCGGCGAGTTCGGTCCAGCTGACCCGGAGCGGTTCGCCGTCCTGATGGGCTCGCTACTCGACGGTTTGTCTGTGCAGATTGCGCTACGGGACGCGGAGGTCACTCCTAGCCGCGTGCGTGAGCTCGCCGTGACGCTGGCGGAGCGCGAGCTCGGCTGCAGGTTGCCGGACGGCCGCGGAGGCGTCCGCATGAAAGCGCGAGTGAGGGAGGCTTTGAGGTGAGGGAGTACGACGAGCAACGCCTGAGGCGCGCCCTCGAGCGGCGCATCGGCCGCAGGGATCTGCTGCAGAACGGCGCCGCGATGGCGCTGATCGCCGGGCTGGCGGGCTGCGGCGCCGGCAACGCGAGCAGCGGCAGCAAGGAAGACACGGAGAAGCCGATCGCGAAGAAGGTCGACGGCGACCTCCTCTACTTCAACTACTCCGAGTACGTCGACCCCAAGCTCGTCAAGGGCTTCGAGAAGAAGTACGGGGTGAAGGTGCGCGAGTCGTACTTCGACTCGATGTCGGCGATGACCGCCAAGCTGCGCGCCGGGATCGCCTACGACCTGATCTTCCCGAGCGGCGAGTACGTGCAGCGCCTGATCTCGGGCAACCTGCTGCGCCGCATCGACCGGGACAAGATCAAGAACGTCGACACCGTCTACGACTACTTCGCCAATCCCTGGTACGACAAGGACTCCGAGCACAGCACGCCCTACGGGATGTACGCGACCGGTCTCGGCTACCGCGCCGACAAGGTGACGGGGATGACCGGCTCGTGGCTCGACCTCGGCGACGTCGAGTCGGATGACAAGAGCTTCATGCTCGACGACTACCAAGAGGGCATCGGCATGGCCAACCTGGTCAACGGCTACCCGCTCAACGAGGTCGACGAGGCGAAGCTCGAGAAGTCACTCGACTACCTGGTTGACCTGAAGCCGAAGCTGCGCGGCATCTCGACGGACACGATCACGAACATGACGAGCGGCAACGCCTACATCCAGCACCTCTGGAACGGCGACATCGTGAACATCCGTTACGGCGTCGACAACCCTGAGGACTTCAAGTTCCAGAAGTGCAAGGAGGGGATCCCAGTCGGCAGCGACAACTTCTGCATCCCCGTCAACTCCAACCATCCGGGCACGGCGCTGCTGTTCATCGAGTGGATGCTCCAGCCCGAGCACGCCGCCCAGAACGTCGAATGGATCGGCTACCCGATGCCTTACAACGGGGCACCGACCGAGGCCTTCCAGGGGCTCGTCAAGGACGACCCCGAGATCAACCTGACGGTCGAGGACCTAGAAAACGGCCAGCAGTACGAGAACCTGAAGGGGGAGGGCCGGCTGGCGTGGGACAAGGTCTGGACCGAGTTCAGGGTCTCCTAGCGGGGACATGAACGAGAACCGCTTCGCGTCGACGTTCCTCATCCCCGGCGGGCTCTGGCTGCTGGCGCTGTTCGTCGTTCCAGTCCTGCTGGTCCTGGCCCTTTCGTTCGGCCACACGGATGACCTCGGCGAGGCGATCTACGGCTTCGAGTTCTCGAACTACGAGCGCGTATTCGACCCCGATCTCGTCCCGGTGCTGCTCCGCTCGGTCGGCTTCGCGCTTGCCACCGTCGTGATCTGCCTGCTGATCGGCTACCCGGTCGCCTACTACATCGCGATCTACGGCGGGCGCTGGAAGAACGTGCTGCTCGCGCTCGTCGTGCTGCCGTTCTTCGTCAACTACCTGATCCGCACCTATGCGTGGATCGCGATGCTCGGCGACGATGGCCTCGTCAACGGGTTGTTCGATACGAGCATCCGCTTCATCAACACGCCCTACGCGGTCATCGGCGGGCTCGTCTACGGCTTCCTCGCCTTCATGATCCTGCCGGTCTTCGCCTCGCTCGACAACATGGACCGCTCGCTGATCGAGGCAGGCAAGGACCTGTACGGCGGTCCGTGGCAGACCTTCCGGCACGTGACCCTGCCGCACAGCTATCAGGGGATCCTGGCCGGTGCGGTGCTCGTCTTCCTTCCCGCGGTCGGTGACTTCGTGTCGGCGTCGCTCCTCGGCGGCCCCGAGGACGTGATGATCGGCAACCTCATCCAGCAGCAGTTCCAGGCCTCCGACAACTGGCCCTTCGGCGCCGCGCTGACGATCGTGATGATGGCCTTCCTGCTGATCTGGATGTCGCTGTACCTGCGCAGCGCAGCGCGTGAGGCGAGGGAGCAGGAGGCGTGAGCACCGAGGTCGCCCAGACCCCTTCCGCGCCCGCCGCACCGCGCCCCGCCCCCACGAAGCCGCCGAAGGACTTCGACCGCCCGCGCTTCCTCAAGCTCTACCTCTGGCTCTTTCTTCGCTGGTCCTGTTCGTGCCGATCGTGCTCGTGATCCTGTTCTCGTTCAACTCGAGCCGATCGCTGCAGAACTTCGAGGGCTTCAGCACGCGCTGGTACGAGACGTTCTTCGAGACCGAATCCCTGCGCGACTCGCTGATAGCGAGCATCGAGATCGCGCTCATCACGATGGTGATCGCGACGGTGCTCGGCACGCTGTTGGCGTATGGCCTCGTGCGCACCCGCACGCGCTGGTCGAACGCGGCCAACATCCTGATGCTCATCCCGCTCGTCACGCCGGAGATCGTGGCGGGCGCGTCGGCACTGCTGCTGTTCACGCAGATCGGGCTCGAGCTCTCGATAACCACGATCATCCTCGCCCACATCACGTTCTCGATCTCGTACGTGACGGTCGTGGTACGTGCCCGGCTGGCGGCGCTGGGGCGTGAGGTGGAAGCGGCGGCCATGGACCTGGGCGCGACGCGCTGGCAGACATTCCGGCTGGTGACGCTGCCCGCGCTCTGGCCGGCGGTGCTCGCGGCGGGCCTGCTCGTATTCGCGCTGTCGTTTGACGACTTCGTGCTCTCGTTCTTCACCACCGGGGAGTCGCCCCAGCCGCTGCCGGTGCGCATCTGGACGCAAATCAGGTTCGGCGTGAGGCCGACGATCAACGCGATCGGGACCTTCATGCTCGTTATCTCTGTGGTGTCGATCGGGCTGGCGCTCCTCATCCCGCGCCTGTTCGGTCGCAAGGAGAGCGGTCTCAAGGTGCTGCTCGGGAGGGAAGGCACATGAGCGAAAACGGCCGATCCGCAATCCGCTTCGAGGGGGTGACGAAGCGCTTCGGCGAGGCCGTGGCGGTCGACGACCTCAACCTCGAGATCGAGCGCGGCGAGTTCTTCTCGCTGCTCGGCCCGTCGGGCTGCGGTAAGACCACGACTCTGCGGATGGTCGGAGGCTTCGAGCAGCCGAGCCAGGGCCGCATCTTTCTCGAGGGCGAGCCCGTCGAGACCGTGCCCCCGTACGAGCGCAACGTCAACACGGTCTTCCAGAGCTACGCGCTCTTCGAGCACCTGTCGATCGAGGACAACGTCGCCTTCGGCCTCAAGCGGCGCAAGGTCGAGAAGGACGAGATCCGCCGGCGCGTGGCCGAGGCGCTCGAGCTGGTCGAGCTGCACGAGCGCGGCGACGCCCGGCCGGGCGAGCTCTCCGGCGGTCAGAAGCAGCGCGTCGCGCTTGCGCGCGCGCTCGTCAACCGCCCGTCGGTGCTGCTGCTCGACGAGCCGCTCGGCGCGCTCGACCTCAAGCTGCGCAAGCAGATGCAGGTCGAGCTGAAGGGCATCCAGCGCGAGGTCGGGATCACGTTCCTCTACGTGACCCACGACCAGGAGGAGGCGCTCGCGATGTCGGACCGGATAGCCGTGATGGACGGCGGGTTGGTCCAGCAGTGCGGCACGCCCGGAGGACATCTACGAGCACCCGGTCGGGCCCTTCGTGGCGGGCTTCATCGGGGTCTCGAACCTGCTGCCGGGCGTGTGCGAGAACGGCTCCGTCCGGCTGGCCGAGGGCATCCTCTGCGACGCGCAGGTGCCTGTCGACTGCGCCGCCGGCTCGGAGGTACAGCTCTCCGTGCGCCCCGAGAAGATCGCGATCGACGACGAGATCGAGCAGGGCATGGTCACGGTCGAGGGGACCGTCGTGGAGCGCGTCTACGTCGGCACGAGCACGCAGATCATCGTCGAGCTCGCCCCAGGCATGCGGCTGATGGCGCTCGAGCAGAACTGGGTCCGCGCCCGCTCCGACGACCGCTGGGAGATCGGCCAGCGGGTCAAGCTCGGCTGGCGACCCGAGCATGCCCTCGTGCTTCGCTGAGGTGATGTGACTCCCCCGTTTGGGTAGGTGGTCCTCAGACGGACCGTCACCTGACTGGAGGGACCATGGGGAGAGGTGCACTGGCGGCATGCGGAGCGGTGGCTGCGACGCTGCTCGCGTTCGCGGCGCCGGCGTCGGGGGCATCGGCGTCGAAGAACGTCGAGCTCCTGGACAACCTGCAGGAGGTCAAGGACGCCACGGCGATCAACTTCATGAGCTACGGCGACGGCTGGCGCAGGCACAGCGTGATGCTCGTGACCGGGCGCTTCGGCCTCAAGTCGTACTCGCTCCAGGATCCCGCCCATCCGAAGCTGCTCGACGAGATCACCGCCGAGGAGCTGCGCCTCCCGGGTGACCCGCCCGTCAACACCGTTCCGCCCCCTACGCCGGCTGACCCGGCGATCTCGACCTTCTGGCAGAACGAGGACATGGACCTCGACCAGAACCGCAAGCTGGCGCTGCTGTCGCGCGACCCGCGCGCCTACGCCGGCTCGACCTCGCGCGAGCCGGGTGACACAGACCCGAACAACGCGACGAACATCGCCGGCGTCTACGTCGTCGACGCGAAGAACCCGCATGCACTGTCGATCCTCTCCTTCCAGCAGCTGCCGACCGGCCACACCACCACCTGCGTGAACGACTGCCAGTGGCTCTGGACCGGGGGCCCGGCGAGCACGACCGCCGACGTGGCGGCCGGCTGGACCTTCGGCCGGCCGATCATCGTCACCGACCTGCGCAATCCCGCCAGCCCGGTTGCGTACCCGACGGACCCGGTCGACCTCTTCAGGCGCGACGGCTTCACGGCCTACTCGCACGACGTGCAGGTGGACGACGCCGGCATCGCCTGGGTCTCCGGCGACGGCGGCACCCGCGGCTACCACACCTCCGGCGTGCACTGGGATTCCTTCGACCAGCGCATTCGCCGTGCCACGCCGCTCGACCCGATCCCGTATGGAGGCGGCGGGCTGCCCGAGAAGTACGTCGGAGACACGACCGGCGGCTTCGAGCACAACGCCTGGCGGCCGGTCGGGCGAAAGGCTCCGGACGGTGATTCGCGCTACCGGCGCGGCGAGCTCCTGCTCGCCACGGAGGAGGACTTCGGGCCGGCTGAAGAGGGGTGCAAGAACCGCGGCCAGTTCACGATCTCCTCGCTGAAGGGCAGCTACGACGGCCAGGCCTGGCGCTCGCGCCCCGGCAACCCGTTCCGGCTCGAGGTCGTGGGCAGCTGGAACCCGTTCAAGAAGGAGGGCTCACGCCCGAAAGGCGGACCGTACGACCCGAATGCCAACTTCTGCTCCGCCCACTACTTCGACGTGGACGGCAACACGGTCAGCTACGCCTGGTACGGCGAGGGGACGCGCTTCCTCGACATCTCCGACCCGGAGAAGCCGACTCAGTTCGCGTACTGGCGGCCCGACGACGGGATCGTCTGGGCCTCGTACATGCACGAGGGCTACATCTACACCGCGGATCGCTCGCGCGGCGTGGACGTCCTGAAGCTGACCGGCGGGGCGAAGGCCGCCCGGCGGCGCGGTCGCGAGGTGTCGGCACCGGCGCCGTCGGCGCGCCAGCGCCAGTTCTTGGCGCAGCAGGCGAGCCTGTACCGGATCGATCCTGGAACGGCGGGGCTCTGCCTGTTGCAGACGCTGTAGCCGGCATGTCCGAGGAGCAGATGGTCGATGTGGTCAACGACGCGCTCGCCGCCCAGGGCATCGAGGACACCGTGATCGCCGTGGGCGAGTTCTACCCGCGCGGCCACACCGGCGCCGGCTTCGCAGGAGGGCTGATCGGCGGTGACGCGGGCGACGCGCTCGGCTCGCCCGCAGGGGGCATCGGCGCCGCCGGCGGCTACGTCGCCGGCACCCATGCCCACGACGCCGCGAGCGGCCTTCCGGAGCAGATGCTCGTCGGCGTCTCGGAGACGACCGTCTACGGGTTCGCGGCGAGCAGCCGCCGACACCCGGGGGCGCTCGCCTTCCGGCGTCCCGCGCGGCGGGCTCGACGTCGAGGTGCACCAGCGCGTGAACGTGCGCGTGCTCGAGCTGATCGACTCGGCGAGCGGCTCGCGGATCGAGCTGGAGGGGAATCGCCTCCCGATCACGCACTCGAAGGACGTGATCGAGCACCTCAGCGGCTGACGCGCGGGTCCCGCGCGACCAGCAGCGCGCCCGCTCCGAGCGCGAGGCTGAGCGGCGAGTAGATCGTCGCGGCGAATGCCTCGTCGTCGCCGCCGGGCCGGCGCCAGCCGAGCGCCCAGGCGGCATGCAGTACGCCGAGGCCGGCGAGAGCGGCAGGCACGGCCGTGCCCGCGACCCTCGCCGGCTCGCCGGAACGGCGTGCGACGCCCGCCTCCCCGGCGTTCAGCGCGCGCATCCAGTGGTGCCGCTCGTGTCCACGTCGAGCGTGGGCACGAGCCGGGAGCGGCCCTCCTCGAGCTCCTCGACGTCGAAGCGGTGGGAGCCGTCGAGGCCCTGGCCGGGCTCGAACCGGAGCCGGAGTGAGCGGCCCGGCTCGTAGCCCTCCACGGAGTACCGGATCAGCCCGTGGCCTCCGCCGGCGCCGACGGCGAGCGGCCGGTCGAAGCGGACCGGAATGCCAGGCCAGCGCTCACTCGGCCAGAGCTCGTCGGGCTCGCTGCCGAGCGTGGCGAGCAGGTCGCCGACCGCGGCCGGGCGGGCGTCGAGGTCGCGGGAATGGATGCTGCGGATCCTCATGCTGCCTTCCCTTCCATACGGTTGCGTATGGGTCCATACTCTAGCGTATGGCACTGAGCAGGGAGAGCTGGATTCGGGCTGCGCTGTTCGCGATCGCGGACGGCGGCACCGCCGCCGTGGCGGTCGAGCCACTGGCGGAGCGGCTGGGCGCGACCAAGGGCAGCTTCTACTGGCACTTCAGGAATCGCGACGAGCTGATCGAGGAGGCGCTCGCTCTGTGGGAGCGGGAGGGGACCGATGCGTTCATCGAGCGCCTCGCACCGGTCACCGACCCGGTGGAGCGCCTGCGCAGGCTGCTCGCCGAGGCCATGGACGACGAGGCGGAGGGACCCGGCCCGGCCGACGCGGCCCTGCTGGCCTCGGGCGCCGACCCGCTCGTGGCGCCCGTGATCGACCGCGTCCAGCGCAAGCGGCTCGCATTTCTCGAGCGCTGCTTCCGCGAGCTCGGCCTGCCTCCGGCGGCCGCGCGCGACCGTGCGCGCCTCGCCTACAGCGTCTACCTCGGCTGGTTCGCGCAGCTGCCCGCCGCGGGCGGGCGGCAGCCCTCAGCGCGCGAGCGGGGCGCCTACGAGCGGGCCGCGATCGACCTGCTTACGCGCCCGCGCCCAGGCGCATCCGCCGGCGCAGGCCGCCGCGCTGGTCCTTGAGGATGCGCATCGCGGCGTTGTGGCCGCAGGCGGCCATGACGCCGCCGCCGGGATGCGTGCCGGCGCCGCACAGGTAAAGGCCGTCGACCGGCGTGGCGTACTGGGCGAGCAGCGGCGACGGGCGCATGAACGCCATCTGGTCGAGTCCCTGTTCGCCCTGGAAGATCGAGCCGCCCTGGAGACCGAAGATGCGCTCGAGATCCGGCGGCGCGAGCACCTCGTGGTGGACGAGTGCGTCCTTCACGTTCGGCGCGTTGCGCGCGACGATGTCGAGGCAGCGCTCTCCGTACGCCTCGCGCGCGCCCTCGGGCCAGCCGGTCTCGTCGTGCGGGCCGTACTGCGTGAAGAGCGTCATCACGAAGGTGCCGTCGTCCGTGAGGCTGTCGTCCACGGCGCTCGGCTGCTCGATCTCGACGTAGGGGCCCTCGGCCGGCTCGCCCCGGGTGGCGTCCTGCCAGGCGCGCTCCAGGTAGTCGACGGACGGGCAGAGCGCGATGCCGGTGCTCAAGAGGAGCTCCCCCTCTTCGGCTGAGACGCCCTCGTAGCGGGGCGGCTCGGAGAGGATGCAGTTGACCTTCACGGAGCCGCCGCGCGAGCGGAAGCGCTCCATGTCGCGCACGACCTCCTCGGGGAAGTGACGCCCTCCCGCCAGCTCGAGGATCGTGGTGCGCGGGTGTGCGCCGGACACGACGAGCGGCGCGCGGATCTGCTCGCCGCTCTCGAGCGTCACGCCGGTCACGCGCCCGCTCTCCACGTCGATCGACTCGACCGCCGCGCCGGTCCGGACCGTCGCCCCGGACGCCTCGGCGCTGCGCGCGATCGCCATCGAGATGGCGCCCATGCCGCCGCGCACATGCCCCCAAAGGCCGCTCACGCCGTCGAGCTCGCCGAGCGCATGGTGGAGCAGGTTGTAGGCCGTCCCTGGCGTTCGCGGGCCCGCCCAGACGCCGACCACGCCGGTCGAGGCCCAGGCGCCCTTCAGCACATCCGACTCGAACCACTCGTCGAGCAGGTCGCCCACCGACATCGTCATCACGCGGAACAGCTCGAGCACGTCGCGGCGCGCGAGGCCGGCCGCGCGCCCCGCCTCGCGCAGGAGCGAGAGCAGGTCGCCGGGGCGCTTCGAGCCGAGCGCGGGCGGCGGGCGCAGCATCAGCGGGCGCAGGAAGCCCGCCATCCGCGCCAGCATCTCCTCGAAGTCCGGGTAGCGCAGCGCGTCGCGCTTCGAGAGCCGCGCGACCGACGTGCGCGTTCGCTCCGCGTCGTTGAAGAAGAACACGGGGAGGCCATCCGGCGTGATCGTGCCGAAGGCGGGGTCGAGCGGGATCGGCTCGTAGCCGAAGTCGCGCAGCCGCAGCTCCTCGACGACCTTGGGCTGCAGCATCGAGACCACGTAGGAGGCGCGCGAGACGCGCTGGCCCGGCCAGACCTCCTCGGTCACGCACGCGCCGCCGAGGATGTCGCGGCGCTCGAGCACGCATACGCGCAGGCCGGCGCGCGAGAGGTACGCGGCTGCCGTGAGCCCGTTGTGACCGCCGCCGACGACGATGGCGTCGTATGTGCTCGCTCCGTTCGAAGAGCTCATCGTGCGACCGCCATCCGGTCGCACGCCTCGTCCAGCGCCCCGCCGAGGATCCGGACGATCTCCTCGAACTCTTCCGGCCCCGCCACGAGCGGCGGTGAGATCTGAATCACCGGGTCGCCGCGGTCGTCGGCGCGGCAGATCAGCCCGCGCCGGAACAGCTCGGGGGAGAGGAAGCCGCGCAGGAGCTCGTCGCACTCCTCGTCCGAGAAGCTCTCACGGCTGTCGCTGTCCTTGACGAGCTCGAGCGCGTAGAAGTAGCCGCTGCCGCGCACGTCGCCGACGATCGGAAGCTCGAGCAGCCGGCTGAGGGCGGCGTGGAACTCGTCCTGGCGTGCGGCGACGTTCGCGACGATGCCCTCGCGGCGCATGATCTCGATGTTCTTGAGGGCCACGGCCGTCTGCACCGGGTGCCCGCCGAACGTCATGCCGTGGGTGAACATCGAGCCCGGCTGCTTGAAGGGCTCCATCACGCGGTCACTCACGAGCAGAGCGCCGATCGCCGCGTAGGCGGAGGACAGGCCCTTTCGCCGTCGTGATCATGTCGGGACGGATGTCGAATCGCTCGGACGCGAACCAGTGGCCGAGGCGGCCGAAGCTAGTGATGACCTCGTCCGCGCAGAGCAGGATGCCAAAGCGGTCGCAGAGCTCGCGCACGCCCGCCCAGTAGCCGGCCGGCGGCATGAACGACCCGCCCGCGTTCTGCACGGGCTCCATGATCACCATCGCGACCGTCTCCGGGCCGGCCTGGCGGATCGTCCCCTCGAGCTCGTCGAGCAGGAGGCGCGTGAACTCCTCCTCGCTCTCGTCCTCGGGGCGCCGGTAGCGGTTCGTGTTCGAGACGTGCAGCACGTCGGGGACGAGCGGCTCGAAGGGCGTGCGCAGCTCGGTGCAGCCGTTGATCGAGAGGGCGCCCATCGTGGTGCCGTGGTAGGCGACGCGGCGGGCGATCGCCTTCCAGCGCCGCTCGCCGCGCGCGCTGTGGTACTGGCGCGCCAGCTTCCAGGCGGCCTCGACGGCCTCGGAGCCGCCGCTCACGAAGAAGGCGCGGTTGATGTCGCCGGGAGCGAGCCGGGCCAGCTCGGCTGCCAGCTCGATCGAGCGCGGGTGGGCGAAGGTCCAGTTGATCGCGAACGGGAGCTCGCGCATCTGCTGCGCGGCCGCCTCGCCCATCTCGGCGCCGAAGCTGTAGCCGGCGTTCACGCAGAAGAGGCCGGCGAGCGCGTCGAGGTAACGCCGGCCGTGCGCGTCCTCGAGGTAGCAGCCGTCCCCGCGCACGATGATCTGGAGCTCGTCCGGATCGAGATCCCCCATGCCGGTGAAGTGGAGCCAGAGATGGCGGAGGGCGTCGCGGGACAGGCTGTCCGCATGGCCGTTGGAACCCATGCGCGAGCGATCATATCGTGCGACTGACTACAAAGTCAAAAATGCGGGCTAGACTGGCCGCGTGCATGACGCGATGGTGCTGGGCGCCGGACTCGCCGGCCTGTCGGCCGCGCGCGACCTGGCCGCGGCCGGCGCCGACGTCGTCGTGCTGGAGGCGCGCGAGCGCCCCGGCGGCCGCGTCGAGCAGGAGCTGCTGGCGGACGGGCGGCCGGTCCAGTGGGGCGGCGAGGTGGTCGCGGATTGGATGCACGCGTACCTCGAGCTGGTCAATGAGCTGGGGTTGACGCTGGAGCCGAGCTACACCGCCATCGAGCTGCCGCCCGCCTGGGGCGTCGCCGAGGGCGTCTCGGTCGGCGAGCGCGCGCCCTGGATGGACGATGCAGACAGCACCGACCTGGCTCGCGTCGAGTCGGGGTTCGCGCGGCTCACCGCGAGCGTGGACCCGGCCGACCCGTGGAGCCACCCGGAGGCCGAGCGACTCGACCGTCTCAGCATGGGCGCCTGGCTGCGTTCCCAACACGCCCGCCCCGGGGTGATCCGCTACCTCGACCACATGCAGCTCTCGCTCTCGATCGACTCGATAGAGCGCACTTCGCTGCTGGCCCAGCTCCGCAAGGAGGCCGTGGCCGGCGCCCGCGGGTTCTACGACGAGCGCCGCTGGGAGCACCTGCGCGTGGCGGAGGGCTCGGCCACGGTGGCCCTGCGGATGGCTGAAGGGCTCCGCGGGCGCATCCGGTTCGAAAGCGTCGTCGTGGCGCTCGGCGTGACCTCGGCCCGCTGTACGGCCTTCCTGCGAGACGGCGACCGCATCGAGGCCGAAGCGGTCGTTTGTGCCCTGCCGGTCGGCCCGCTGCGGGACGTGATGGTTACCGGCGTGTCGGAGGCGCGGCTCGATTCGCTCCACCGCCAGCGCAGCGCGCTCGCCGCCAAGACAGTCGTGGCCTACCCGAGCTCGTTCTGGGACGTGAGCGGCGCCACTTCCGACGGGATCTGGAGCTCGGTCTGGATCCAGCGCGACGGCGTCCTCTCGTCGCTCACGCCCCCCGACCGGCTCGGCCCCTTCCTCGCCACGCCCGAGCCGCAGCGGCGGCGAGACTTCCTCGACATGCTGGCGGGCCTGATGGGCGATGAGGCGCGCGAGCCGATCCTGTACGGCACGCGCGCGTGGGGGGTCGACCCCTTCACGCAGGGCTACGTCACAGCCTGGCGCCCGGGCGACGTGATGGCGGTCGGGCCGCTGCACGGCACGCACGAGCAGCCGTTCTACGTCTGCGGGTCGGACCAGTGGGTGGCGGGCTACATGGAGGGCGCAGTGCGCAGCGGGCGCGACGCGGCCTCGCAGGCGCTGGGCCGCGGCCCGCGCGACTACTCGGAGCCGCGGCCCTCCGCGAACGCCTTCGCGCCCTCGAGGAACTCGGGCGCCGCCATCGCGCGCGAGTAGGCGGGAAGGCTGCCGGCGGCCATCGCCGCGAACGTCTCCTCGACGGACAGCCCCTCACCCCGGCGTGCGATCTCCTTCGTCGCCTGGACGGCGAGCGGCGGGCAGGCCGCGATGTGCCCGGCGATCCGGCGCGCCTCGTCCATCAGCTCCGCCGCCGCCACGACCGAGCAGACGAGGCCGCGCCGCTCGGCCTCCGCCGCGCCGAGGCGCCTGCTCGTCAGGAGCAGCTCCATGGCGAGGAACCAGGGGAGCCGGCGCGGCAGTCGCTGTGCGCCACCGGCGTCCGGGACGATGCCGAGGCTCAGTTCGGGCAGGAACAGCTCGGCGTGGTCGGCCGCGACGATCAGGTCGCAGGCGAGCACCAGCTCGAAGCCGCCGCCGGCGGCGAGCCCGTTGACCGCCGCGATCACAGGCTTGTCGAGATCGAACATCTCGGTGAGGCCGGCGAAGCCGCCCGGGCCGAAGTCGCTCGAGGTGTCCTCATCGCCGGCCGCCGCCGCCTTCAGGTCCCAGCCCGCGGAGAAGAAGCGCTCACCCGCGCCGGTGAGGATCGCCACGCGCAGCTCGTCGTCGTCGCGCAGCCTGGAGAACGCCTCGTAGAGCTCGATGCTTGTGGCTCGGTCGATCGCGTTCGCCTTCGGGCGGTCGAGCACGATCTCGAGGACGCCGCCGCGCACGTCGGTCCGGACGGCGGCCATCGCCTAGCGGACCCGGAAGCTCGTCTCGGCGAGCACGCTGTAGCCGTCGTCGAGCATGAGTGTGGCACGGTAGCGGCCGGGGGAAAGCGTCCCGAGGTCGGCCTTGGTGAAGCTCACGCGGCCGGCCGGGCGCGCGCCCGTGTACTTGAAACCGAAGTAGTTGTAGAGATCGTCCTCGCCCGCGGGGTAGACGCCGACCCAGTCCAGCTTGTTGGCGGGAGCGCCGCCGAAGCGCAGCCGGATCGCGTCGCCGCGGCCGTAGCTCGCCTGCGAGGTGTGGATGCTCGGGCGCGTGCCGGGAGCCTCGATCCAGAAGCGGTAGCCCGCGGCGACGCTGCCGTCACCGTTCAGGAGCGCCGCGCGATAGGCGCCCGGGCGCAGCGTGCGCGTGCCGAAGTAGGACGCGAGGTGGTCGGAGGCGTCGTAGATCGGGATCGACATGAGCGCCTTCTTGCCGCGCAGGATCGCGATCTTCCTGCCCGCCCCGCCACTCGTGCGCGTGTAGCGGACGCTGACGCGCTCGCCGCGCGTAACGACGCGCGGCTCGGCGCTCACGAGCGCCGGCGCCCGCCCGGGCGTGACGGCGAAGGTAGAGGCGACCGCGCGGTGGTCCGACCCGTAGGGGTCGAGTCCGACCTCGACGTCCGGCCCGCCCGCCTCTCCGACGAGCCGGCTCGCGAGCGTGCGCGCCGGGCCGCCCGCGATCACCCAGTCGATGCGGTCGAGCGTCTCCTGTTTCCGGATGCGCGGCGCCGGGGTCCCGGGCGTCCAGGTGTAGCCGGGGGTCGTGACCGGGTCCGGGTGCGCCTCCCGGTAGGAGTCGCGGAAGCCCGCCCGCGCGAGCGCCCGCGACACCGGCCAGTCGAGCGCGAACGGGACGCGCTCCGGCCGCGCCAGGGCGACCGCCTCGGTCCAGTCGAGGTGCGAGGGCGAGTTGAAGTCACCGGTGATGAAGCTCGGTGTCCCGCGCCCCGCGAGCGGCCGCAGCGTGCGCACGTAGGGGCGGATTTCCGGCAGGCGGAGCGAGCGTTCGAGGGCGAGCACCCGCCGCGGCCCCTTGCCTGCCGCTGCCTCCTCTGGCCCGTACGGACAGCAGGTGAGGTGGACGTTCCCGACCGCCACGACCTGGTCGAGGCCGAGCGCCGCGTACGCGAACCGCTCCGCGCCGTTGCCTACGGCGAAGAGCGGGTAGCGCGAGATCAGGTGCAGGCTGTCGTCGACGTACGGCATGCCCGCCGCGGTCGCGAGCCTGCGCAGATTGCCCTCCGGCTCTTGGACGCCGACGATGTCGGCGCCCGTCCTGCGCACCGCGCGCGCCACCTGGTCGAAGTCGACCTGCACGCCGCCGTACCAGATGTTGAAGGTCATGACGGTGAGCGGGCGCTCCGTCTGGGCAGCCGCTGCCGGCGGCGCGGCCTCAGCGGCCGCGCCGCCCAGCAGGGGTGCGAGTCCCGCCAGTGCCAATGTGGCCAGCAGGGCGGGCAGTGTTCGCGCCCCCCGGCGCGGCCTACCTGCTCCTTGTGCGACTGACCACAAAGTCAACAACACGAGCAACCTACCTCAACGTGGGACGCGGAGCAAGGGGGCCGCGGCGCGGCGGGCGCCCGGAAAGCCGCGGCGCCCGCCGGATGGCGGGCGCCGCGGGTCGTGCGGGGTTTGTCTCTGCGGCCTACGCCTCGGCAGGCTGCGGGTCGTGGCGGGGCTGGACGCGCCGCTCCTCGACCGGCTCGGCGGAGCCCTCGAGCGCGGGGCCCTTGGGCAGCCACTCGAGCCACTTCGGCAGGTACCAGTTCCAGTCGCCGAGCAGCTTCATCGTCGCCGGCAGCAGGACGCCGCGGACGAGCGTGGCGTCGAGCAAGACCGCCACGGCCAGGCCCACGCCGAACTGCTTCATGTCGATGAACGACAGCGTGGCGAAGATGGAGAACACGCCGACCATCACGAGCGCCGCCGCGGTCACCACCCCGGCCGTCGACTTGATGCCGTGCGCGACGGCCTCGTCAGTGCTCTCGCCCCGATCGAACGCCTCCTTGATCCGGCTCAGGATGAACACGTGGTAGTCCATCGAGAGGCCGAACAGGATCACGAACAGCATCAGCGGGAACCAGGCCGTGATCGCGCCGGTGGAGTCGAAGTTGAGGAAGTCCTCCAGATGTCCGTCCTGGAAGACCCAGGTCACGACTCCGAGCGCGGCAGCCACCGACATGATGTTCAGGACGATCGCCTTGATCGGGATGACGATCGACCGGAACGTCACCAGCAGCAGCAGGAACGCCATCGCGAAGACGAACGCAAACACGTACCAGATGCGCTCCGCCATCAGGTCGTTGAAGTCCATCGACCCGGCGGTGAATCCGGTCACGCCGACGAGCTCGCCGCCCTGGACGTTCCCGAACACGTCCGGCACGACGTCCTCGCGGAGCGTTGTGACCGCGTCCATCGAGGTCTCGTCGGTGCCAGTGCCGGCCACCGGAACCTCGAACACGGCGACGTTGCCGTTGGGGCTCGTGTCGACGGTCACCGGCTCGTGGAACTCGTTCGAGTTGGCCGCGAGCTGGCGCAGCTCCTGGGCGTAGCCCTGGATCTGAGCCTTGTCGAGGTTCTTGCCCTCGACGACGATGTCCGCCGTGAACTGCTCACCCGGGAAGGCGGCCTGCATCCGGTCGTAGGTCTGCATGACCTCGAGCGAGCGCGGCAGCCCGTCGACGCCCGAGTCCGCCGTGTGGATGTGCAGCACCGGCACCGCCAGCACGACCAGCACGGCCGCCGCCGCGATCACGGAAGTCAGCGGGCGCGCGAGCACGCGGTTCAGGATCCACGACCACACGCGCGGCTCGCCGGTGCGGCGCTCCGGCTTGAGGAACGGGATCCGGCCCTTGTTGACGCGGTCGCCGAGCTTCGAGAGCACAGCGGGCAACACGGTCAGCGAGCCCAGTACCGCGATCGCCACCACGAGGATCGTGCCCGTGGCGAACGAGATGAACGTCGGAGCGCCGCCAAAGTACATGCCGGCCATCGCCGCGATCACGGTGAAACCGGACACGAGCACTGCGCGTCCCGAGGTCGCGGCCGCTGCCTCGAGTGCCGCCTCCTCGCTACGCCCGCGTGCGCGCTCCTCGCGCTCACGGCGGATGTAGAAGAGGGCGTAGTCGACGCCCACGGCCAGGCCGATCAGCAGCACGACCGAGTTGATCGACTCGTCCACCGGCCAGATCTGGGAGATCGGGCCGATCAAGCCGATGGCCGCCGCCACGGCGGTCACGGCGAGGAGCAGGGGGACGAACGCGGCGAGCAGCGCACCAAAAGCGAGGATGAGGATGATCAGCGTGATCGGCAGAGAGGTGATCTCGGCCCGCTGGAAGTCATCCGAGAACGCCTTTGACAGCGCGCGGTCGGCGCTCGCCTCGCCGAACTCCTCGACGCTGTAGCCGGCGTGCTGCTTGTCCAGCTTGGCGACGGTGGCGAGCGGAGCCTCGACGAGGTCCTCCGCCTGGCCGTCCTTGTCGGGCAGCTCGAACGTGATGAGCGCCGAGTGGCGGTCATCGGAGAGCTGGCCGCCGTTGCCCTCCCCGTACGGGCTGCTGATGTTCCGCACGCCCTTGAGGTCGCGCAGCGAGGCCTCCACGTCGGCGACGACGGCCTTGAAGCCGGGGTCGTTCACTGACGCCTTCTTGTTCTGCACCATCACGCTCTCGGAGACCTTGTCCGGGAAGTTCTGCGAGACCGCGGTGTCAGCCCGGCCCGACTCGCCGATGCCGTTGTCATCGACGTCGTCGAGCGTCTTGGTGCCCACGGAGCCGCCGATGAAGACGGCCAAGATCACGAAGAGAAGCCACCCGACGATGGCCTTCTTCCGGTTATGGGCGCTCCACCTTCCGGCGCGCGCCGCGAGATTGTTCGGCTTGGATCGGCTCATGCGCAGATCGTGCGCTTCGGCGAGCCTGGTTCCAATGCGGAATCCCCCCTAAGGGAGGTGGGGGTAACCGAACGCTCGAGGACGGCGGCGACGGTCCGTGCGACCCGCTCCGGCTCGCTTGTGACCTGCCGCCAGGTGAAGCGAAGGGTCGTGTAGCCGGCCGCCGCGAGCAGCTGATCGCGGCGGCGGTCGGCCTCGAAGGCATGCCTCGTGTCGTGGGTCTCGCCACCGTCGGTCTCGACGACCAGACGCTCGCTTCGCCATAGGAAGTCGGGCGAGACGCCGGCGTCGTCGAACTCGATCCAGGCGTTTACGACCGGCTGGGGAAGGCGGTGAGTTCGGCAGATCGCGAGGAAGCGTCGCTCGAGCTCCGAGCGCGTCCGCGGGCCTCCGGGACGAAGCCTTGCGACGACGCGTCGCAGCGTCACCGACCCGCGAGCGCCCGGATTGCGGGCGAGCACCTCCTCGATCGCTCGGAGGTCGAAGAGCCGCAGTTGCTCGGCACGATCGCAGGCGTGCTCGACGGCGTCGTCATCCAGGACAGCGGCCAGGTCGAGCAGCGTCCGTGCGACCGACGTACATCGGATGCCGTCCACCACGACCACGTCCGCGGCGGCCAGGCGCGAGCTGGTGCGCACGACGACTCCTCTCGGAGAGCTCGACCTCCGGCGCGGGACGAGCACCTCCACCCGCATGGAGGCGCTCGCACGCAGGTCATGAAGGGCTGCTGCCGAGCGATGCGAGAGGACCGCGCCGGGCCCGCAAGCGAGAACCCCAGCGATCCAACCCGCGCGCGGGCCGAGCGAGGCGTGGCCGACGGAGTAGACGCCGCGGTGGATCCGGTGCAGCCGGCCCGCCGCGACCCGGGCCCGCACCGCCCGCGCGCCGAGACCGATGTCCACGAGCTGCCGCAGCGCGACGACGCCGTGCTGGCTGCCCGCGAGATGCGCGATGGCGCGGTCGATCGACCGAGAGCACGATTGCGGCACCAGAGTTGCCGGAATCGTGATCTCGCCGGTCATGGGGTGGATCGTGTCGCCAACCACGTCACGCTTCAGCACCCGCAGGTGACAACTCGGCGACGGGTGCGCGACGCGAGCGTTACGAGTAGCGCATCCGCCGCGGCGCCTCGCGCATGCGGATCACGCGCGCCGGCACGCCGCCGACGACCGCGTTGGCCGGGACGTCGCGGGTCACCACGGCGTTGGTGCCGATCACGGCGTTGTCGCCCACCGTCACGCCGCGCAGGACGCAGGCGCCGTAGCCGATCCAGACGTTGTTGCCGACGCGGACGTCGCGCTTGTAGATCCCCTGCAGGCGGATCGGGCGCTCGACCTCGACCATCCCGTGGTCGAAGTCGATCAGCATCACGCGGTCGGCGATCACGCACTCGCGACCGATAGAGACGTGCTGAAACGACGAGATCGTGCACTCCTGGCCAAGCACCGTCTTCGCCCCGATCGACACCGCACCCTCGTGGGAGCGGATCTTGCAGCCGTGGCCGACCCAGGACCAGCGCCCGAGCTCGAGCGTCGCGCGCGGGCCGACCTCCAAAGAGCAGCCGGGGCCGATGAAGGCGAGACCGTCGAGCAGCAGGCGCCGGCGCAGACGCAGCTTCCACCACCCGAGTCGCGCGATCAGGCGCCCGTACTTGGCGTTCAGCATGCCCTTGCGGCGCAGGAAGCGGATCAAGGCGAGCGGCCCGCCGCGGCGTGGCGGCGGCTCGCCGCGGATCTCGGGCGGCAGCTCGGACGGCGGCGCTGCTATCGGCTCTGTGGCGCCCTCCATGAGGAGGGCGGATGATAGGCGGGCCCGGAGGTGTGGCTATCCGTATTGGCGAAACGCCGGGCCGGGTACACAATCCGCGCTGAGATGGCGATCACCGTCCTCATTGTCGACGACCACCCGAGCTTCCGGGCGAGTGCGCGGATGCTGCTCGAGGCTGAGGGCTTCGAGGTCGTCGGCGAGGCGCCGGACGGCCGGACGGCGCTCGAGGTGGTGGGGAAGCTGCGGCCGCAGATGGTGTTGCTGGACGTGCAGCTGCCCGACATCGACGGGTTCGAGGTCGCCGCGCGCATCACCGCCAACGGCTCGGCGCCGGCGGTCGTGCTCACCTCGAGCCGCGACGTCGACGACCTCGGGCCGCTCGGCGAGCGGACGAACGTGCGCGGCTTCATCCCGAAGTCGGAGCTGTCCGGCGCTGCCCTGGAGGCGCTCCTCTGACCTCTCTGCGCCGTGCCCTCTGGGGGCTGGCGGGCGCGGGATTCGCGCTGGGGCTGATCGACCTCGCGCTGATCCTGACGAGCGACTTCCTGCCCCTGCGCGGCGTGCTCGCCGTGCTCGGGCTGGTCGTCGGCTGGGGCTTCGTCGGCACGGGCCTGTTCGCCTGGTCGCGCGACCCCGGGAACCGCGTCGGCATGCTGATGGCGGCCACGGGCTTCGCCTGGCTGCTCAGCCTCGTCGGCACCTCCGACATCCCGCTGCTGTTCACCTTCGGCCAGGTGATCGGGTCGCTCTACTTCGCAACCGCCGCGCACATGCTGCTCGCCGCGCCCGACGGCCGGCTCCACTCCAGCTTCGAGCGCCGCCTCGTCGCCGCCATCTACACGGTGACGCTGCTCGTGTTGCCGCTCTTCCTGTTCACCGACCCGCAGCAGTCCTTCGACTGCGACAACTGCCCCGAGAACCTCCTGCTGATCAGTTCGAGCGAGACCGTCGTCGACGTGCTCGGCGCCGCGATCGACGCGACCGGGCTCGTGCTCGTCGCACTCGTCCTGATCGTCCTGATCCGCCGCTACCGCGGCGCCGTGGGGCCCGAGCGGCGCCTCTACGGCCCGCTCTACCTGGCGGGCATCGCGCTCATGATCGCGCTCCTGGCGACACTCGCCGTGGGTGCCGCCGCGCGCGACAGCGACGCCACCGACTTCGCCTGGATATCCGCGATGGTGCCGCTCGCGCTGATGCCGTTCATCTTCCTCGCGACCTTCATCCGGGCGCGCATGCTGCAGGGCGGCGCCGTCGGCGAGCTGGTCTCCCGGCTCGGCGAGGCGCCGCGACCCGGTGAGCTGCGCGACGCGCTCGCGGAGGCCCTGTCCGACCCGTCGCTCGAGCTCGTCTACTGGCTGCCCGAGAGTACCCGCTTCGTCGACGTGGCCGGGCGCGCGTACGCGCTGCCGAAGCAGGGCTCGGGGCGCGCCGTGGCGCCCGTCGAGCGCGACGGCGAGACGATCGCGGCCATCGTCTACGACGCTTCGCTCACCGGTGCGCGCGACCATGTCCGCGCTGTGGGCGCCGCCGCGGCGCTAGCGCTCGAGAACGAGCGGCTCGACGCCGAGCTGCGCGCCAAGCTGGAGGAGCTGCGCGGGTCACGCGAGCGGATGCTGCGGGCGGGGCTCGAGGAGCGCCGCCGGCTCGAGCGCAACCTCCACGACGGGGCCCAGCAGCGGCTCGTCTCGCTCGCGCTCAACCTGAGGGTGGCGCGTTCGAAGCTGCGCCAGGACCCCGGCGGCGCCGAGACGCTGCTCGCCGATGCCGGCCAGGAGCTCAACTCGGCGCTCGAGGAGCTGCGCGAGCTCGCTCGCGGGCTGCACCCGGCGGTGCTCTCCGAGCGCGGCCTGCGCACCGCGATCGAGACGCTCGCCCTGCGCGCACCGGTCCCGGTGGAGCTCGGCGCACTGCCGTCCGAGCGGTTGCCGGAGGCGGTCGAGCTGGCCGCCTACTTCGTAGTCTCCGAGGCCCTCACGAACGTCGCGAAGTACGCTGCCGCGAACCGGGCGACCGTGAGCGTCGAGCGTCACAATGGGCGCGTAGTCGTGGCGGTCGCCGACGACGGAGTCGGCGGCGCCGATCCCGGACGGGGCAGCGGCCTGCGCGGCCTCGCCGACCGGATCGCGGTGCTCGAGGGCCGGCTCGACGTGGAATCGGAGCCGGGGAGAGGAACGACCGTGAAGGCGAGCATCCCATGCGCGTAGTCGTGGCCGACGATTCGGTCCTCCTGCGCGAGGGCGTGGTCCGGCTGCTCGAGGAGTCGGGCTTCGAGGTGGTCGCGCAGGCGGGCGACGCAGAGGACCTGATCCGCAAGGTCGGCGCGCACAAGCCCGACGTCGCCGTCGTCGACATCCGCATGCCGCCGACCAACACGGACGACGGGCTGCGCGCGGCGCTCGAGATAAGGGCAAGCCACCCCGAGACCGGCGTGCTCGTGCTCTCGCAGTACGTCGAGGAGGGCTACGCCCTCGAGCTCGTGAGCGACAGCGCGGGCGGTGTGGGCTACCTCCTGAAGGACCGGGTCGCCGACGTCGAGCGCTTCGTCGAGTCGGTCAAGCGGGTCGCCGAGGGCGGCTCGGCGCTCGACCCCGAGGTCGTCGCCCAGCTCGTCGGCCGGGCGCGTCGCGACGACCCGCTCGCAGCGCTCACCCCCCGCGAGCGCGAGGTGCTCGAGCTGATGGCCGAGGGGCGCTCGAACCAGGCGATCGCCGAGCACATGGTCGTGACCGAGCGGGCCGTCGAGAAGCACGTGACGAGCATCTTCTCGAAGCTGGGACTGACGCCGGCGGCGGAGGACCACCGCCGGGTGCTCGCAGTGCTCGCGTTCCTCAGGGCCTAGGTATCACCGCGCTCAGGTACTCGCCGTCGAAGCGCAGGGTCCCGTCGGTGGCGAGATTCTCCTCTTCGAGGAAGGCGAGGTAGGCCGTGCGCAACTCGCCGCCCCGCTCGCCGAGCACCTCGCGAGCGTTGAGCAGCGGGCCGAAGCTCTCGAGCATGAAGTCCGCGTAGTCCTCGACGGACGAGTCGCGCCACTCGACGGTCCGGCGGCTCATCTCGCCGTCGCCGAGCAGCTCGCGCACGTGTTCCTCCTTGCCCCACAGGACCGGGGGCGAGCCGCCGGGCGGGGGGGCCGGCAGGAGGGCGCCCACCATCTGGAACATCCGGCCGATCGACCCGCTTGGGGTCCAGCAGCAGACGCCGATCGTGCCGCCGGCGCGGCAGACGCGCTTCATCTCGGCGGCCGTGGCCTCGTGATCGGGGGCGAACATGTGCCCGAAGGTCGAGATCACGCGGTCGAAGCTCTCGTCCTCGAAGGGCAGGTCCTGCACGTCGGCCTCCACCCAGTCGACCTCGACCATCGCGTCCGCCGCGCGCTCGCGCGCTATCGCGAGCAGCGCAGGGGAGAAATCGACCCCGGTCACGCGCGCCCCGACGCGGGCGGCCGGCAGCGTTGCGTTGCCGCTGCCGCAGGCGACGTCGAGGACGGTCTCGCCCGGCTCCAGGCCCGCCGCCTCGACGATGTGCTCGCCGACCGCGCCGATCTTCTCGGCGACGGCCGCGTAGTTCCCGGCTCCCCACATCGTCTTCGGATCCATGGCAGGTGACTATGTCCGGTTATCCGTACCGCGGTCAAGCCCCGGCTTTGCCAACCTCCCGGGCATGGACGCAATCGTCACGGCAACCGATGTGCGGCGTCGCTTCGGCGAGGGTGACGCCGCGGTAAACGCGCTGGCCGGCGTGAGTGTCGGCTTCGAGCGGGGCCGTTTCAGCGCGATCATGGGGCCGTCGGGCTCGGGCAAGTCGACCCTTATGCACATCCTCGCCGGCCTCGACCGCCCCACCTCGGGGACCGTCACGATCGACGGGGTCGACCTCACCGACCTCGACGACGCCGCGCTCACGCGGCTGCGGCGCGACAAGCTCGGCTTCATCTTCCAGTTCTTCAACCTGATCCCGGTCCTGACGGCCGAGGAGAACGTGGTGCTGCCGCTGTCGATCGCAGGCGTCAAGCCGGACTCCGAGTGGATCGATCGGCTGATCGGGACGGTCGGCCTCGACGACCGGCGCACCCACCGGCCGGCGGAGCTCTCGGGCGGGCAGCAGCAGCGCGTCGCCGTGGCGCGCGCGCTCGCCTCGAAGCCCGCGGTGATCTTCGCGGACGAGCCCACCGGCAACCTCGACTCGAAGTCGAGCGAGGAGGTGCTGCAGCTGCTGCGACGCTCCGTCGACGAGCTCGGCCAGTCGGTCGTGATGGTGACCCACGACCCGGAGGCGGCCTCGCACGCGGACCGCCTGATCGTGCTGCGCGACGGCCTCGTCGTGCACGACGCCGAGGCCGGCTCCGCGGACGAAGTGATCGAGCTGATGAAGGAAGTCGCGTGACCAAGGTCGCCCTGCGCGGCATCGCGGCGCGCAAGCTGCGCGCCTTCACCACCTGGCTGGCGATCTTCCTCGGCGTCGCGCTCGTCTCCGGGACCTACATCCTCACCGACACGATCAACGAGTCGTTCGGGGAGATCTTCAGCGAGTCCCTCAAGGGCACCGACGTTGCGATCACCGCGAAGACCGACATCGCGAGCGACGACACCGGCCCGCCTCCCTTCGCCGCCTCGCTGCTGCCGCGGGTGCGCGAGGTCGAGGGCGTCGAGGCGGCGGCGGGCTCGGTCTTCTCGATCGGCAAGTTCGTCAAGGCGGACGGCGACGCTCTCACGGAGAGCTTCGCCCCCAATTTCATCTCGTCGCTCCTGCCGCCGCGCTTCGAGACGCTCGACTACGTCGAGGGTCGCAAGCCACGCACGGCATCCGAGGCCTCGATCGACACCCAGACCGCGGACAACGGCGGCATCGGGATCGGCGACCAGCTGCGGGTGGCGGGCGCCAGGGAGGTCAAGGCCTACGACGTGGTCGGGCTGACGCAGCTCGGCGACAGCAACTTCGGTGGGGCGGGCATCGCCCAGATGACGCTGCCCGAGGCGCAGCGCGTGACCGACCGGGTCGGCAAGTTCGACCAGATCTCCGTCGCCGCCGCCGAGGGGGTCTCGGCCGCGGAGCTGCGCGACCGCATCGGCCAGATCCTGCCTCCCAACCTGATCGCCGAGACCGGGGAACAGGCGGCGCAGCGCCAGTCGGACGACATCGCCAGCGACCTGGGGTTCCTTCGCATAGCGCTGCTCGTGTTCGCCGGGATCTCGCTGTTCGTGGGGGCCTTCCAGATCTTCAACACGTTCTCGATCACGGTGGCCCAGCGCACTCGCGAGTTCGGGATGCTGCGCACGCTCGGCGCCTCGCGCGGGCAGATCCTCTCGTCCGTGGGAATCGAGGCGCTCGTGCTGGGTCTGCTCGGCGCCGTCGGCGGGCTTGCGGCCGGGATCCTGTTCGCCGCCGGCATCAATGCGCTCTTCAAGGCGATCGGCGCGGACCTGCCCAACACGGGCACCGTCGTGCTCGCCCGCACGGTGATCGTCTCGCTGCTGATCGGGGTCGTGGTCACGCTGGTGGCAGCGCTCACGCCCGCCCTGCGCGCCACGCGCATCACGCCGATGGCGGCCCTGCGCGAGTCCGAGCTGCAGGACTCGAAGCCGCGCGGGCGCCTGACGCTCATAGCTGCGCTCCTGCTCGGCGGTCTCGGGCTGGCACTCATGCTCATCGGCCTGTTCGGCGGCATCGAGGAATCCGGCACCGCGGCCGGCTTGCTCGGCGGCGGGGCGGCACTGATCCTGTTCGCCACCTCGCTCTTCTCGCCGCGTCTCGTCCGCCCGCTGGCGTCGCTCGCGGGCAAGCCGATGGAGCGCGTCCGCGGGCTGACCGGCAGGCTCGCGCGCGAGAACGCGATGCGCAAGCCGGGCCGCACGGCCACGACGGCGGCCGCGCTGATGATCGGGCTGGCGCTCGTGACCTTCGTGACCGTATTCGCCGCCGGCCTCAAGTCGTCGATCGCGAAGACGATCGACGAGAACTTCAAGAGCGACGTGATCCTGCAGAACACGGACGGCTTCTCGCCGATCCCGGGTGATGCCGTGGCTGCCGCACGCGAGGTGGACGGCGTCGCCAGCGTTTCCGCTCTCACCTACGGATCGGGCGAGTACCAGGGCGAGCAGATCCGTGTCGCCGGGATCGACCCGGAGACGATCAACGGAGTCCTGTCGCTCGACTTCGTGGAGGGCTCGCCCGCGGTCCTGCGCAGGCTCACGGACCGCGAGGCGGTTGCCGACGAGGCGTGGGCCGACTCGAAGGGGCTCGCGGTGGGCGACACCGTCAGGGTCCGTACGCCGCTCGAGAAAACGGCGATCTACACGATTCGCGGTGAGGTCGAGGGGGGCCTCGACCTGTTCGGCCGGATGCTCGTCCGCGACGCGACGCTCGAGCCGCTGTTCGGCGCCGACCAGCCGAGCCTCGCCTTCGTGCGGCTCGAGCACGGAGCGTCCGCCGCCAC
Source organism: uncultured Thermoleophilaceae bacterium (assembly GCA_963734025.1). Classification (GTDB taxonomy): domain Bacteria; phylum Actinomycetota; class Thermoleophilia; order Solirubrobacterales; family Thermoleophilaceae; genus JACVRW01. The sequence continues at coordinate 259,077 of CAVTFR010000005.1, read as the reverse complement.
GGTCCAGAGCGACCTGGAGGCGGCGCTCGGGCGCAGGTATCCCACCGTCGAGGTGCAGAACCAGGAGCAGCTGAAGGACAACCAGGAGTCGCAGGTGAACGCGCTGCTGCTGCTCGTATACGCCCTGCTGTCGCTGGCCGTGATCGTGTCCCTGTTCGGCATCGTCAACACGCTGGCGCTCTCGATCCACGAGCGCACCCGGGAGCTCGGGATGCTGCGTGCCGTGGGGATGTCGCGCCGCCAGGTGCGCACGATGGTTCGCTACGAGGCGGTGATCACGGCGCTGATCGGAGCGATCCTGGGGATGGTGTTGGGCGTGCTGATGGCCGCGCTCGTATCGCGCCCGCTCGCCGACGAGGGCTTCACGCTCTCCTACCCGATCGCCACGCTGATCCTGTTGCTGGCGCTGGCCGCGCTGGCGGGCGTCGTGGCTGCCATCGGCCCGGCCCGCCGGGCTTCGCGGATCGACGTGCTGCGCGCGCTCGCGTACGAGTAGGGTCGGCCGCATGAGCGGCATCCCCGTGACGGGCGTGTCGGAGCTGGTGCTCGAGGTGGTCGACCTGGAGGCCGCGGAGGAGTTCTACGCGGGCGTGCTCGGCCTTCCTGTCGTGGAGCGCTGGCCCCACCGCGAGGCCATCTGGGTGATGGCCGGCGAGCGCACGCGCATCGGGCTCTGGCGTCCTCAGGTGGGCCTGATGGGCGGCCGCGGCGGGCTGCACGTCCACTACGCGATGCAGATCGCCGACGATGACTTCGACAGGGCGGTGGCGCTGCTGCGCGAGCGCGGCCAGGACGTCGAGTTGCTCGAGTTCCCCGGCGCCGGGCGCGCGGCCTACGTCGACGATCCCGATGGCAACGTGGTCGAGCTATGGACCTGGGACGTCGCCGAGCACCTTCGCGGGGGCCCGAAGCAGCCGGCTCGGCCGGCTGCGCAGGGTGAGGGATCCCCCTAGGATTCCGCGCCCGTGCCCGCTCCAGGACGCACCGCCGCCGACCTCGCAGAGCGCCTGCTCGCAGGCGACAAGCGCGCGCTCGCGCGCGCGATCTCCCTGGTCGAGAACGACGATCCCGAGGGCTGGGCGCTCGTCCGCGAGGTCTACCCGAGCACGGGCCGTGCGGCGATAGTCGGCTTCACCGGCCCGCCGGGGGTCGGCAAGTCGACGATCATCGGCCGGCTCGTGGAGCGCGCCCGCGCGGCCGAGCGCGAGGTGGCGGTGCTCTCGATCGACCCGAGCTCGCCGTTCACCCGCGGCGCGCTGCTCGGCGACCGCATCCGGCTCAGCGACCATTTCCTCGACCCGGGCGTCTACATCCGCTCGATGGCGACGCGCGGCTCGCTCGGCGGCCTCTCAGAGGCGACCCTGCAGGCGGCGCTGCTGATGGACGCGTCCGGCAAGGACGACGTCTTCCTCGAGACGGTCGGCGTGGGCCAAGCCGAGGTCGACATCATCGACCACGCCGACACGGTGGTGCTCGCGCTGATGCCCGGCTCGGGCGACTCGATTCAGGCACTGAAGGCCGGGGTGATGGAGATCCCCGACGTGATCGTCGTCAACAAGTCGGATCACCCGCTCACCGACACGATGGTGCGCGAGATCCGCGGCGTGCTCTCGCTCGGCCCGCAGGAGGGCTGGCGCGTCCCGATCATCAAGGCCGAGGCCAGCAGGGGCGAGGGGATCGAGGAGCTCGGCGAGCAGATCACGGAGCATCGCGAGTTCATCGAGGAGCACGGGACGCTGGCCGAGCGGCGGCGTCGCAACCTGTTGAACGAGGTCGTCGCGCTGGCGGCTGCGCGGCTGCGGCGCCGGCTCGAGGCCCAGGTGGAGGACGACGAGTCGGTCCAGGAGCTGCTCGACGAGGTTGTCGCCCGCCGGCTCGACCCCGCCAGCGCGGCCGCCAAGCTGCTCGAGCGTGAGCAATGAGCTTGGGACTGGGTAGGTTGAGCCCGTGAGCGACGCGCGCGAATACCGGCTGGAGCACGGTGAGCCGCTCCCCGAGGGCATCGCACGGGTGGCGCGCGGGCGCATCGACCACGCGATCGACGAGCTGAGCGGTGCGGCGGGCAGCGGCCCGGAGGACGCCGTCCACAACGCCCGCAAGGACATGAAGAAGCTGCGCGCGCTGCTGCGGCTCGTGCGCGGCGAGCTCGGCGCGAGCGTCTACCGGCGCGAGAACGCCTGCTTCCGGGACGCGGCGGCCGCCCTGGCCGGGCTGCGCGACGCCGACGTGATGCTGGTGACCCTGGAGCAGCTGGAGCTCGACGAGGCGGTGAGCGGGCCGCTGCGCCAGGCGCTCGAGGCACACCGCGTGCGCACCGGCGGGGGCGGCCGCGAGGAGGCCGCCGGCGAGGCGATCGAGATCCTCAGCGAGGCTCGCGCGCGCATCGTCGACTGGCCGCTCGAGGACGACAGCTTCGGCGCGCTCGAGCCGGGCCTGCGGCGCATGTACGGGCGCGGACGGCGTGAGTGGCGGGCGATGCAGAAGAGCCCGAGCGTCGAGGGCCTCCACGAGTGGCGCAAGCGCGTCAAGGAGCTCTGGTACGACCACGAGCTGCTCCGTTCGCTCTGGAAGCCGGTGATGAAGGCGGTCGGCGACGAGGCCCACGAGCTCTCCGACAAGCTCGGTGACGACCACGACCTGGCGGTCCTGCTCCAGTGGGCACGCGACCACGCCGAGCCCGCCCCGGAGCTGGTAGAGGCCGTCGAGCAGCGTCGCCGTGAGCTCCAGGCGGAGGCCTTCGAGCTGGGCGCCCGCCTCTACGCAGACAGGCCGCAGGTCTTCATCCGCCGGCTCGAGCGCCTCTACGAGGCCTCGCGCGAGCCGGCCGCGGTCTAGGGCGCCGGCCGGAGCTCGATCACCGGGATCTCCCGGTGCGCGGCGCGCTTGCGGTACTCCGCCCAGCCCGGGTAGATGTCGACACCGCGCGCGTACCAGTGCTCACGCTCGGCGCCGCTCAGCTCGCTTGCGACCACCTCGCGCCGCTCGCCCTCGAAGAGGATGCTGGCGCGAGGGTGCGCCCGCAGGTTGTAGTACCAGGCCGGGTTGTGCTCCTGCCCGTAGTTGGAGGCGATCACCACGACGCTCCCGTTGTGCGGCACCCCGACCACCGGCAGCGTTCGCCGGCGGCCGCTCCTCGCGCCGGTGGTGGTCAGCATCATGATCGGCAGCCCCGCGACCAGGGAGGTGAAGGTCGCCCGGCCGCGGCTCGCCCGGTAGACCAGCCCGTCGATGTGGTGCAGGGCGCGGGCGTAGAACCAGGTGATCGGCGGCACGGTTCCCGAGAGGCGCATGACGCGCCGCGGCCAGTTCGCCTGCTCGTGGCGGTACATCGCAAGCATGGACGGATCGGAGGCCAGAATATTCCCCGCCGGCGACAGCTACGCCGCCTGGTCGCGCTCCTTGACGAGCGTCTTGGGCGCGGCGAGCCGCCAGGCGTCCTCGACCACCTCGGCCAGCTCGTCCTCGTCGATGTTCGCGAGCCGCACCAGCATGTACCCGTAGCCCTGGTAGTGCGGCGTCTCGAAGAAGATCTCCGGCTCGGCCTCCATGAGCAGCCGCTTCTCGCCCTTCTCGACCTTGGCGACGAGCACGGTGTCGTCGTCGCGCAGGCGCGCGAAGAACTTTCCGCGCACCTTCCAGGAGGGCGTCCCGTACGAGGCGCCCTCCTCCACGCCGGGGAGACCCTCGGCGAGCCTGCGTGCCGTGTCAGCGTCCGCCATGGCGCACAGTCTGCCAGCGCGACGACATCAGCTCGATCAGGACGAGCGCCGCGAGCGCCGCACCGAGCGCGCCCGCGAGCCAGTACGGCCAGTCGTCGCCCGCGCCGAAGCGCGGCAGCGCGCCGGTGAGTGGGCCAAAGGGCGTATCGGGAGGGTCGTCCACCAGCGAGCCGCCGCCCCAGCGCACGTCGACGTAGAGCCAAACGGACGCGGCCAGCGTGAGAGCCGCGAGCGCGCTGCCCACGCGCGGCGCGTGGCGGAGCCCCCAGGCGACGAGCGGGATCGCGAGCGGCAGCGCGGCGACGAGCTGACGGGACGGAAACCAGAAGCCGAACATCGTGGGAGCGAGGAACGCGGCCACGAGCAGCTGGACGCCGACGACCCCCGCGCACAGCCCCGCCGTGAGCTCGACCTCGCGCAGCTGCGGGACTGCCTTGGCGAGCCGGTCGCGGTGCGCGCGCCATAGCCACCACAGGCCGGCGAAGGCGAGCAGGAGGACGGGCGCCCAGCGCAGCAGCCCGAAGTCGCGATCGAGGAACAGGGCGACGAGCCGGTAGCTGCGCTCGAGGTAGCCGCCGGGCGACGAGGTCCCGGTGGCGCTGTCGCCGGGATCGAGGGCGGCGTAGGGGGTGGGGCCCCCGAACAGCGCCTCGTTCAACCCGACGTAGAGCGCGAGGCTGAACAGCGCGACCTCGACGCTGCCGACGGCGAGCGTGCGCCGGCGCGCGCGCCAGACCGCGCGCGCCGCCACGTAGCCGACGAGCACGCCGGCGGCCGTGAACCTGAGCCCGAGCCACGGCAGCGCGCCGAGCAGCGCGAAGCAGGTGATCGCGTCGCGCCTGCCCGCGCGGCCGTCCAGCCGCACCGCGAGCAGCGTCGCTCCCGCCAGGGCGGCCGCCGCGGCCGGCTCGGGATACACGGCGCTGCCGTAGGCGAGCAGCGGCGGCGACAGTCCGACGGCCGCCGCGGCCCCGAGCGCCCATGGGTCCGGCGCCACGCGCAGAGCGAGCCGGTAGGCCAGCGCCACCGCAAGCGCCGCCACCGCAGCCAGGAAGAGCTCGACTGCCTTCGCGCCGCCGAGCGCGTACGCCGGCGTGATGAATACGCCGAAGCCGATTCCGAAGGGCTCGTGCAGGCGCCCCTCGGTTGCGCGCCCCTCGGCGCGCAGCTCGTACGGATAGAAGTCCTCGTACGCGCGCGCCGCGTACTGGTTGCGGAGGTCGAAGTCGCCGTCACGCGCGATCGATTCGGCCGTGAGCAGGTGGTGCGGCTCGGCGCCCGCGTACTCGGAGGCGCCAAACGCGTTCAACCCGATGGTCGCGGTGTAGGCGCCGAACACCAGCAGCCAGAGGAGGAGCGAGCGTCGCAACCGGCGCCCTGCGGCTCAGATCACGCGCCGGAGCCGCCGGCTCATGGCCGCGCCCGATGCGCCGAAGGCGTTGCAGAGCTTCTCGAAGCGGTCCGGGCGCGCGCCGATGCGCTCGTACTGCCGGCGGATCAGCCTGGCGGGCATGAGCAGGGCGGCGGCGAACTCGTCCGCCTCCGCCTCGGCGCGCGGGCGGCGCGGAGTGGACGCGTCGCCGTCGGGCGGGTCGACGGCGTGCTTGCGGCACCAGACGGCGCCATCGGTTCGGTGCAGGCACCAGTGGCCGAGCTCATGCGAGATCGTGAAGCGGCGGCGGCCGGGCCACTCGCGGGCCTCCGGCGCGCTCACCCAGATCTCGCCGATCGAGGGGAGCAGTAGCCCGGACAGGCCGCGCGTCTCCTCGATCTCCGGCACGCCGGGCGCGCTGCGCAGGTCCTCTACCTCGCGCACCCAGAGCCCGAAGCACGAATCGGCGATGTCGTCGACGGGCACGGGCAGCGTCTGCCCGTTCCAGAGCCAGTCGGGGACGGCGGCCAGCACGTCCTCCGCCCGCTGCTCGATCTCAGACTGCATGAGGCCCTCGATCGTAGGCGAGAGCCGGCGCGGCTACGGCCGGAGGCGGCGCAGCACCGCTCGCACGACGCGCTCGCCCGCCGCGGACGGGCGTGGGGGCGAGCGCGGCAGCTCCTGCAGATCGACGTCGGCCCGCTCGCGGAGCTGGCGGTCGGCTCGCAGGACGCGGGTCAGCGCCGCCGCGAGCCGCCGGTCCCCGGAGCGCAGGGCGGCCCTGTACAGGGCGAGCAGTTCGTGCATGGGGATGTGGTCGCCGCGCTCGCGTCAAGCTGACGGCGGCGCGCCGCGGAAGAGCCGATCGACCTCGTCCCATTCCTCGGCGGCGGGCGCCCGGTCCGGCGCCTCGGGCCCGGGAGCCGTGGCGGCTCCGCGGTTGGTGCGCGCGAACACGGCGCCCGCGTCGCTCCTGGGCGGGCCGGGGGCCGGCATCTCGCCCGCCTTGCGGAGCGCCTCGGCGCTCCAGCCGACGATCCTGCCGAGCGCCTCGAGCACGGTGTCGGAGACGCCCGCCGCGGGCAGCAGGCCCTGCTCCATGCGGTGGTAGTACTCGCCGACCTTGGGCTCCTGCGACTGCGCGCCGAGCCTGGCGGCGAGCTGGTCGACGAGCTCGGCGCGCCGGAGCTCGGAGCGGTGGCGCAGCCGTGGCAGCAGGGCCGGCCAGATACCGCTCTCGCCGGCGAGCGAGCGCTGCACCCCCTCGGCGATCGCGGCGGCGGGCGAGGCCTGGAACGCGCCGGCGTCGAACTCGCGCCGCGGCGCGCGCTCGAGGTACGCGTCGATCAGCCCGGCGAGCAGCTCACGCTCGCTTCCCGCCACGCGCTCCAGATAGGGCCGAGGGTCGGCGCCGGCGGGGTCCTCGCGGTCCGCCTGCTTGTACTCCGAGAGCAGTCGCTCGACGTTCGTCATGGCTCACCCGCAGTATCGCTGCCCTCTTCGAGGAGCTTCAGGACGCGCCTCTGGAAGCGCGACGAGATCTGGTGCACGTTGGCCTCCGTCATGCCGTTGCCGACGAGCCCCGCCGTCTCGGCGGCGCTGTGCGGGCCGAGCACATACAGGTCGATCACATTCCGGTGGGCGCCGTTCTCGAGCTCCCCATAGGCCAGCCCGAGGCAGTCGCGCGCGTGCAGGGCGTCGCCCTCCGGGGGCTCGCTCGGCTCCCTCCCCCAGATCGCCTCCTCGCCCTGGTGCTCGTTCGGCAGGGGCGCCGTCTTCGGCTTGCGGCTCCTGTCGTCGTGGTAGTCGGCGATCCGGCGCGAGAGGATCGTGTGCATCCAGCTCCTGAACTCGCCGACCGACTTGCCGTCGAAGGCGGATGCGATCGCGCTCAGCAGCGTTTCGGACACGACGTCCTCGACATCCGCGTCGGGCAGCTTCAGCCGCGCGCGGTTGATGAGCGTGGGGTGGTAGCCGTGCACGAGCACCGCGATGGCCGCCTTCATCGCCTCGTGGCGCCCGGCCTCGCGCGCGGAGCGCAGGTAGTCGATGAGCTCGTCATCGCTGAGCCCGCTCAGACCGTGCTCGGGAAGCTCTCGGAACGTGGCCAATGAAAGGAGAGTCGGAGGGACTGCCTCGTTTCTGACAAGTCCGGCTGCCGGGCTTCCGTCCGGCGCCCGGTGCAGTCTCGCACGCATACGTGACCGAGATCTCGATCACGCGGGCGGGGGCCTCGGCGCGCTACGCGCTGCCCTCGGACCGGCATTACCTCACGGCCCGTCACGTGTGGGCGCTGATGCAGGACGGCCTGGCGACGGTGGGTGTGACTGCGCCGCTCGGCGAGATGCTCTGGTTCACACCCGAGGTGAGGTTCTGGGCGGTCGAGCGCGTCGACCAGGGTCAGACGCTCGCCACCGTTCAGGGCCGCTCCGGCCGGACGGTCGTGGTCGGCTCGCCGGTCGCGGGAACGGTTGTGGCGCTGAACGGCCTGCTCGAGCGAGCGCCGCACGCGCTGCTCGCGCAGCCCTACGGCGGTGGCTGGGTGGCCCGCATCGTGCCCGACCGTTGGGAGCGCGATCACGCGGACATGACGAGCGCGCGCTCGTACCGTAGGGCGCTCGATGCCGAGCTGCCGATCGGGCGCGACTTCTGCTTCAGCGGGGCGCTGTTGCCGCCGCCCATGGCGCCGCCGGCGGGCTGATCCCGATCCACCGCGTGGGCCATGCGGGCGCGACGCCGGCCGTGAGCTGGACGCGTACTCTCCTGCCCTGCGGCGCGTGGGTATGTACGAGGTCGCGGAGAACGGCGCGCTGCCTGCGCCACCCGCGGCCGTCCGAAGACGCCGCTGGACCGCTGCCTGACGACGAAAGGGACGAGATGAGCGAGACCGACACCTTCCTTCAGAACAACGAGGGCTACGCGGCCTCATTCGAGAAGGGCGACCTGCCGCTGCCGCCCGGCCGCAAGGTGGCTGTCCTCGCCTGCATGGACGCGCGCCTCGACCCGGCCCGCGTGCTCGGGCTCGAGGAGGGCGACGCGCACGTGATCCGCAACGCGGGCGGCGTCGTAACCGACGACGCGCTCCGCTCGCTCGCGATCTCCCAGAACCTGCTCGGCACCGAGGAGATCGTGATCATCCATCACACCGACTGCGGGATGCTCACCTTCAGCGACGAGGAGTTCGCCGCACGGCTCGAGAGCGAGACCGGCAGCCGGCCGCCTTGGAACGCGCAGGCCTTCGAGGACCTCGACGTGGACGTGCGCGACTCGATCGAGCGCATCCGGGAGAGCCCGTTCGTGCCGCGCACGGAGAGCGTGCGGGGCTTCGTCTACGAGGTCGAGACGGGGCGCCTTCGCGAGGTGAGCTGAGCGGGCGCCGTCGCCGCGAAGCCGACGCCGGCGAGCACGACGACCACGCCGGCCAGCTGCAGCGCCGAGGGCGACTCGGAGAAGATCAGCATCCCGAGCAGCATCGTCCCGACCGGCTGCAGCATCAGCACGATCGAGGTGAGCACTGCCGGCAGGCGCGGCAGTGAGGTCGAGATCAGCAACCAGCCGAGCACCTGTGAGGACAGCGCCAGCAGCAGCAGCCAGAGCTGCGACTCGACGCCGGGCAGGAAGTCGATGTCCCCGACGGCGAGGCCGCCGAGCGCCGCAAACAGCGCCGAGCTGAGCGTGGCGTCGAAGAGCGGCCCCGCAGGGCGGCGGATGTCGGCGTTTATGTTGCGCAGGATCAGCAGGAAGAGCGCGTACATGACCGCGTTGGCTAGTCCGAAGGCGACGCCCAGCTGCGGGTCGTCGCCGTAGGCGCCCGAGCCGATCACGCCCGAGATCAGCACCACGCCGCCGAACACGACGGGAACCGCCACGAGCGAGCGGTTGTCGGGCCGCTCGCCGAGCGCGGCCCAGGCGAGCAGCGCCACGAAGACCACCTGGACGTTGCCGAGCACGGTCGAGAGCCCGGCGCCCACCGCCTCGATTGCGTGATGCCAGAAGATCAGGTTCGCGGCGAACAGCGCGCCGGCGACGAAGCCGAGCAGGTGGTCACGCCGCGAACGCCCGCCGTAGCGCTCGTGCTCGCGCCAGGCGAGGAGGGCAAGCAGCGGCAGCGCGTAGAAGCAGCGGAAGAAGGCGGCGGTCGAGGGCGATACCTCGGCCAGCTTCACGAGAATCGCGGAGAAGGCGATGACCAGCGCGCCGAGGGCGCCGGCGAGGACCGGTCGATCGCTCACGGCGACCGAGACTACCCAGCCGGATCGCCCCGGCCTGCCAGGTGCCGCCGGGGCCCGGGGCGCGCGCCCCCGGATCGCCTCGGCCGGCCAGGTGCCGCCGGGGGCCCGGGGGGCGCGAGCCCCCCGGTGGATATCGTCCGCCGGCGTGTCGCGCAACACAGTGCTCTGGACGCTGGTCGTCTTCTTCGGCGCATCGGTCATGTTCGGTTACATCCGCAACGCCACGGAGGACTCGAGCACCGGGACGACGCTGGCCGCACAGATCGTCGCCGGCCTGCTGCTGGTGGCCGTGATCGTCCTGTACATCCGCCGCCGGGGCTGAGCCGCTCATGGCGCGCTGGCTGGTCGACGGCATGAACGTGATCGGCTCACGCCCGACCGGCTGGTGGCGTGACCGTCCCGGCGCCATGCGGGCGCTGAGCGAGGAGCTCGGGCAGTTCGCGCGCGCGAGCGGGGACGAGCTGACCGTCGTCTTCGACGGCCGCCCCTTTGAGCTCGAGGCGCCCACCGGTGTGACCGTCGAGTTCGCCAGGAGGCGCGGCCCGAACGCCGCGGACGACGACATCGCCGCCCTGGTGGAGCGTGACCCGGAGCCCGGTGAGCTGACCGTCGTGACCTCCGATCGCACGCTGGCCGGGCGCGTCCGCGATGCGGGCGCGGCGGTCGTCGGCGCCGCCGAGTTCCGCAGGAGGCTCGACGGGTGAGCGAGGAGCGCTACCGCACCGCGCTGCTCGACTGGCTCGCATGCGCAGCCGGAGGGCGCGACGAGCCCGCGGCGCGGGCGGCGGGCGCGATCGGCGACCGCGTGGTCTCGGCCGGCACCGCCGGCCACGTCCTCGACTTCGACGACACCTACCTGCCCGGCATCGCGCACCTGAGCGCCCCGACGGCGCCCGCCGCGCTCGTTGTCGCCGCCGAGCTCGGGCTCGACGCCGCTGCGGCGCTGGACGCCTACGCGGCCGGCTTCGAGGCGATGGGCGCGCTCGCCCGCGCCGGTCACCCCGCCCTCTACGACCGGCATTGGCACCCGACGGCCCTCTGCGGCGGGGTCGGCGCCGCCGTCGCCGCCGCGGGGCTCCTTGGCGCGCCGCGCGAGGACGCGGTCGCCATCTCGCTGCTCCGCGCGAGCGGGCTGCGAGCGGCGTTCGGCTCACACGGCAAGTCGCTGCAGGTGGGCCTCGCCGCGTCGTCGGGCGTCGAGGCGGCCCGGCTCGCGGCCGCGGGGGCACGCGTCCCGCTGGAGCCGGCTGCGCGCGGCTGGGAGCAGGCCACCGGCGGCACTTTCGACGAGCCCGATCCGGCCCGGCTCGCCGTCGAGGAGAACTGGATCAAGGCCTGGCCCTGCTGCCTGCAGACGCACGGCGCGATCGAGGCAGCCGCGGGGATCCGTGAGCGCGGGCCGGAGCGCATGAGCGTGATGGTGCATCCGGTCTCGCTGCAGGCCGCGGCGCACGGGCCCGAGCCGGCGGACGGGCTCCAGGCCAAGTTCTCGATCCCCTACCTGACGGCCTACACGCTGCTGCAAGGCCCGCCGCGCGTCGAGAGCTTCCAGGCGGTCGACCCCGCCGTCGTCGAGCGGGCGCGCCTCATCGAGGTGTTGACCGACGATGCGCTGCTCGAGTCCGAGTTCGTCCTCCGCGACGACGGCGGCGGGGAGATCGCCCGCGTGAAGGCGGCGCTCGGCTCGCCGGGCAACCCGATGGACGCGGATGCCCTGCGGCTCAAGGCCGAGCGGCTCGGCGGCGCCGAGCTTGCGGGCGCGCTAGACGACCTCGGCCGCCCGGCCGGCGAGCTGCTCGCGCTGGCCGGGCTCTGAGCTCCGCCCGGGCGCAAGCCGCTCCGCGACGATCACGCGGCAGCCGCGCGCCGGGACCACCGTCACGTGCCTGACCTTGGCGCGCTCGGGCCGAGGCGAGGCGGCGCGCAGCGTCACCCGCTTCAGCACTTCGCGCATGACGACGCGCATCTCCACCTGCGCGAACGAGGCCCCGATGCAGCGCCGCACCCCGCCCCCGAACGGGATCCAGGCGTACGACTCGGCGCCGCCGCCCGTGAAGCGCTCGGGGCGGAACTCGTGCGGCTCGGGGTAGAGGTCGGGACGCATGTGCACGGCCGCGATGCCCGGCAGGACGAGCATGCCCGCCGGCAGCGCATAGCCGCCGAGCACGATCGGCTCCTTGATGACGCGCGCCACGTCTGCGATCACCGGCCGCACGCGCAGCGTCTCCTTGACGACCGCGTCGAGGTAGTCGTCGTCGTCCAGCCCGCCGCGCAGGGCCTGCAGCACGCGCGGCGTGCGCAGCAGCCGCTCGAATGCCCACGAGAGGCCGGTGGCGGTTGTCTCGTGGCCGGCCGTGAGCAGCGTCATCAGCTGGTCGCGCAGCTCGACGTCGGTCATCGCGGATCCGTCCTCGTGCCGGGCCGCCAGGAGCAGCGAGAGCACGTCGTCGCGCTCGCCGGCGGCGTCCGCCGTGAGCGCCGCGCGCCGGTCCGCGATCTCGGCGTAGATCAGCTCGTCGACCTTTCCGAGCGCCTTGCGGAAGCGGGCGGCCGTCGAGAGCCCGCCGAGGTCGCGCTGCATGAACGGCAGCCAGTCGAGCGGGTTGCTGAGCTCGCCGAGCGGCGGGATGCGCTCCCGGAACCGATCCATGCGCTCGCCGTCGCGCACGCCGAAGACGGCGCGCAGGATGACGTCGAGCGTGATCGCCTGCATCCGCGGGCGCAGCGCGAACGGCTCTCCCACCGGCCAGGACGAGATCTCCCGGGCGGCGGCGTCCGCCATCACCTCCGTGTACCGGCGCACGGACTCGCCGTGGAACGGCGGCAGGAGCAGCTTGCGCTGCGAGAGGTGGCGACCCTCGTCGAGCGTGAGCAGCGAGTTCTCGCCAAGCGCGTCGCCGAGCGCCGTCGCGTTCGCCTCGCCGGCGTGGAAGACGGCCGGCGAGCCAGTGAAGACCTGCTTGACGAGCTCCGGGTCGGTCACGTAGACGACGCGGCCGAAGAACGGGAAGCGCGAGCTGAAGATGTCGCCGTAACGCTCGCGCCGCCCCGTCATCCACGCGTACGGCTCCGCCGTCAGCCTGGCCGCCTGAACGAGACGCGGCAGGCGCGGGCCGGGTGGAAAGCTCATCCGGCAGTTGTAGCGGACCGCGCGCGCAGGAACTCCAGCATCGCCCGGTGGGTCTCCCGGGGGCGCTCGAGCTGGGGCACGTGCCCGCAATCGAGCTCGAGGTGGCGAGCCGCCGGCAGGGCGCGCTCGACGTGGCGCATGAACGCGATCGGGACTAGCGCGTCGCGCTTCCCCCAGATGAACAGCGCGTCGGGGGCGAGCGCCTCGAGCCGGGTCCAGAACCCCTCCTCACCGTGTGGCTCGTCCAGGTAGATGTTGCGGGCCGCGGCATAGAAGGCGGCGCGCCCGCGGGGCGTGAGGTAGGCGCGCAGGAACTCGTCGACCCCGGCGGCGGCCCAGCCGTCGCTCGCGGTGGGGACGAGCCGGCGGGTCATCTGCTCGACGACCCGTCGCGGCGCCATCTGGAGCAGGCCGAGCTCCGGCCGCAGCAGCCGGACGATCGGGGCCCAGCGGCGGTCGCGCAGCCAGGCGAGCGCGGGACACAGCAGCGTCAGCGACTTCACGCGAGCGCGGTCGCCGAGCCCGGCCTCGACAGCCACGCGGCCGCCCATGCTGTTGCCGGCGAGGTGGACCGACTCGAGCCCGAGCGCGTCCATCGCCTCGAAGGTGACGCGCGCGAACCAGGGCGCGTCGTAAGGGGCGCCGATCGGCTTGGCCGACTCGCCGAAGCCCGGCAGGTCGAGCGCGATCACGCGGTAGTCCGTGCCGGCGAGCGCCGCGAGCGTGGGCAGGAACGAGGCCTTCGTCCCGCCGAGGCCGTGCAGGCAGAGGAGCGTCTCGGGGCTCGTGCCGGCGGATACGAGCGAGAGCGGGCCGACGCTCGTCGCGATCCGGTCGAACGCGAGCCGCCCCGGGTCGCGCGAGCCGGCGGTGGCGGCAAGAAAGCCGACCCCGACGTGCAGGCTGCCGCGCATCCGCAGGCGCCTCTGCCGGAATGCTCCCATCGCCCCGCGCGGGTCCTCCGCGATGCGGCGCCACGTGTCCGGGTCGGCGGCGATGACGGCGTCGGGCTCACGCTCCTCGTTCGCAGGCTCGAGCTCGAGCTCGAGCTCATGCACGCGCGCGTCCCAGGCCGTCTCGCCCGCGACCTCGAGGCGGATGAGCGCGCGCCCGCCCGGCAGGTCGATCACGTCCGGGTCCCAGCGCCCGGCGAGCACCGTTATGCCCGCGGGAGCGGTATCGGTCGTCTGACGTCCCGCGGGCATGTACGCCGCCAGGCTACGCGGAGAGGGCGACGGGTCGACCCGTCGCGGCGCTCTCGTAGAGCGCGGAGATCGTCCGCGCCTGTCCGAGGGCGTCCTCACGCCCCAGAAGCGGCTCGCGCTCGCCGGCGACGGCCGCGGCCAGGTCGCGCAGCTCGCAGGCGTACGGGTTCTCGCGCTCCGCCTCGACGCGCTCGACCGAGCCGTCCGCGGCGCGCACCTCGATGACCGGCTCGAGCGAGTGCCACGGGTCGTGAAGGAGGAGCGTGCCGTCCCAGCCGACCACCTCGAGGTCGTGGCGGCCCGCGCAGTCGAGCGCGCAGTCGAAGTGGCCTACAACGTCGTGCTCGAAGCTCAGCACGGCGGCGAGGCGGGCGTCGACGCCGTCGCCGCCCCCGACCTCGATCGCGCACACCTCCACCGGCTCGCCCGCCACGAGCCGCGAGCCGCTCACGCAGTAACAGCCCACGTCCATCAGGGCCCCGCCCTCGAGCTCGCGAGAGAGGCGCACGTCACCGGGATCGGCGAGCGGGAACGAGAACGAGGCGCGCACCAGCTTCAGCTCGCCGACCCGCGGGAGCAGCCCGACGAGGCGCCGGGCCTGCGGGTGGTGGCGCCACATGAACGCCTCGGTGAGCACCCGCCCGGCCCGCTCGGCGGCGTCGAAGGCGCGCTCGACCTCCTCAGGGTGGCGCGACAGCGGCTTCTCGCAGAGCACGTGCTTGCCGGCCTCGAGCGCGCGCACGGACCACTCGACATGAAGCGCGTTGGGCAGCGGGATGTACACCGCGTCCACGTCCGGGTCCTCGAGCACGGCTTCGTACGAGCCGTGCGCGCGCTCGATCCCGAACTCGGCGGCCTGCGCCTCCGCGCGCGCGCGGTCGCGCGAGCCGATGGCCACGAGCTCGACCTCGTCGACGTCGCGTGCACCGGCGACGAGCTTGCGGTTGATCCCCGCCGTCGAGAGAAGCGCGAGGCGCAGCGTCAGGCTCTCCCGGTCTGCGCCTGCCTGCGCCGCGACAGCGAGTCGACGGTCACGGCGAGCAGCAGCACGCCGCCCGTGATCACGAACTTCTCGCCCGAGCCGAGCCCGAGCAGGCCGAGCCCGTTGTCAATCGAGGCGATGACAAGCGCCCCGAGGAGCGCGCTCCTGATGTGGCCGATGCCGCCGAACAGCGAGGTGCCGCCGATCACGGCGGCGGCGATCGAGTAGAGCAGGATCTCGCCGCCGCCCGCGGCGGTGTCCACCGAACGCAGCCGTGAGGCGAGGATCAGGCCGCCGACGGCGGCCATGAACGAGCAGATCGCGAAGCACATGATCTTGATCCGGTCGACGTTGATCCCGGCCCTGCGCGCGGCCTCGGTATTGCCGCCGACGGCATAGATGTAGCGGCCGAAGCGGGTGCGGTTGAGGATGAAGCCCCAGAACAGCAGGAAGAAGCCGACCAGCAGGAACACGTAGGGAATCCCGCGATCCTCGTTGGCGACCCACACGACCACGCCCAGGGCGAGGGCGAGGCCGCCGACCCGCAGCGCGATCAGGCTGATCGGGTCGTGTTCCAGGCTCGCCTTGCGGCGGACGCGCAGTTCGTTCAGTTGGATGCCGGCGAAGATGAGGACGGCGACCAGCCACAGGATCCACGAGGTCGACTCGGGCAGGAAGTCATTGGCCAGGCCGATCAGGAAGTCGTCCTGGAGCACAACGGTCCCGCGCGCGCCGATCAAGAGGAGTACGACGCCATTCCAGGCAATCAGCCCGGCCAGCGTCACGACGAACGACGGGATGCCGATCTTCGTGATGATGAGGCCGTGGAAGGTGCCGATTGCGATTCCCGAGCCCAGCGCCAGCGCGACCGCGACCGGGGTGCTCACCTCGTTGCCGTCGGGGATCAGCAACACGGCAGCGATGACCGCCGCGACGCCGGAGACGTACCCCACGGACAGGTCGATTTCGCCCAGCAGCAGCACGAAGACGATGCCCATGGCGATGGTCGTGAAGGCCGCCGACTGGACGATCAGGTTGACGAAGTTGCCGGCGGTGAGGAAGCGATCGTTCTGCGTCTGGAAAACAATCGCGATGACGATCAGGCCGACGATGATCGGCAGCGAGCCGAGCTGGCCCTCGCGGACGTCGGTCCACCATTCGCGGAAGGCACCGGCGAGGCCGGCGGAGGCGCCGGTGGGTGCGGGAGGCGCTGCTGTGCTCACGCCACCGCCTCCTCGTCGACGACTCCGGGCACCTTCGTGAGCTTCCCTGCGGTGATCGCCTCGACGACCTCCTGCTGAGTCGTCTCGGTGCGCTTGAACTCGGCCACGTTCTGGCCGAGCCGCAGGACGGTGATGTTGTCCGCCACCTCGAAGATGTCGTGCAGGTTGTGGGAGACGATGATCACGCCGAGACCCTGCTCGGCGAGCCGCTTGACGAGGTCGAGGACCTGGCGGGTCTGGGCAACGCCGAGCGCGGCCGTCGGCTCGTCGAGGACCACGAGCCGCGAGTTCCACATCACGGCCTTGGCGACCGCCACGGACTGACGCTGGCCGCCTGAGAGCCCGGCGACCGTCTGGCGGACGCTGCGGATTGTCGTAACCGACAGGCTCTTCAGCGTGTCACGCGCCCTCGCCTCCATCTTGATCTCGTCGAGCGTGTGGGTCGGTTCGAGCTCCTCGCGGCCAAGGAACATGTTCTGGACGACGTCGAGGTTGTCCGCGAGCGCGAGGTCCTGGTAGACGACCTCGATTCCAAGGTCGGCCGCCTCGCGCGGGCCCGTGATATTGACGGGCTTGCCGTCGTAGAGGATCTGCCCGCCGTCGATGCGATAGATGCCGGCGACGCACTTGATGAGAGTTGACTTGCCGGCGCCGTTGTCACCGACCAGGGCTGTGACGCACCCGGTCGGTACCCGGAAGTCGACCTCGTGCAACGCCATCACGGCACCGAAGTGCTTGCTCACCCCGCGCAGCTCGAGCAACGGTGTATCGCTCATTCAGCTCTCTCCCCTGGATTGCGCCCGGCACTCTACGCGGCCCTGCCCCGGAGCGCTCGTGCGCTCCGGGGCTTTGGACACGCGTGTTTCTCAGCTCAGAGGCCGAGCTTCTCGCAATTCGCCGCGACCTTCCCGGCGCAGATGTCCTCCTTCGTCGGGTAGTCGGGGTTGCCGAAGTACTGGTCGATGTTGTCCTTCGTCACCGGCACCGGCTCGAGCAGGATGCTCGGGACTTCCTCGGTGCCGTTGTCGATCGGCGTGGTGTCGGCGGTCGGCTCCTCACCCTTCGCGAGCGCTATCGCCAGCTCGGCGGCCGCGTCGGCCTCCTTCTGGATCGCCTTGTAGACGGTCATGCACTGATCGCCGTTGACGATGTTCTGGATGCCCTCCAGGGTCGCGTCCTGACCCGTCACCGGGATCTGCGGCAGCTTGCGCTGCTTGAGCGCCGAGATGGCGGCGTTGCCGAGGCCGTCATTGGCGGCCAGCACGCCGTCGATCTTGTTGTCGGCGGCCTGCAGCATCTGCTCGAAGATCGTCAGTGCCTGCTGGTTGTCCCACTCGGGCACGGACTGATCGTCGACCTCGGTCCAGTCACCCGAATCGAACTTCGGGTTGATAACCGAGTCGTAGCCGTTCTTGAACAGCGTCGCGTTGTTATCCGTCGGCGAGCCGTTCAGGACGGCGATACGAGCGCCCTGCTTGTTGCCGATGCAGTCGACGAGTCCCTGTCCCTGCAGCTCTCCGACCTTCTCGTTGTCGAACGACACGTAGTAGTCCGTCGCGTCCGTGTCGAGCGTCAGGCGGTCGTAGTCGATCACCTTCACGCCCTGCGACTGGGCGTTGGCGGCGATCGCAGCACCAGAGCCGGAGTCCAGGTTCACCAGCAGCAGCACCTTGGCGCCGTTGGTGATCATCTGCTCCGCCTGCTGCTGCTGCGTGGACTTGCTGTTCTCGGCGTTCTGGATGTCGGACTCGACACCCCCGACCTCGAAGGCCTCCTTGAGCGCCGGACGGTCGACCGTCTCCCAGCGCACCGAGGACTTCGAGTCCGGCAGCAGCACGCCGACCCTCGGTGTGTCACCTCCGCCGCCTCCGCCTCCGCCGTTTCCTCCTCCGTCATCGTCGTCGTCACCGCAGGCGGCAAGTCCGCCCACGGCGAGGGCGCCGGCCGCGGCCAGCGCCAGGAGCCTGCTCCTCTTCAACACGTGCCTCTCCTCCTTAGGGCCTTTGAACCCTCTCGCTTTCATGCCGCCGCGCCTCCCGCCACACGCGCGGCCACTTCGTGCTCGGATTGCATGAGCACAAGGGCGAGTGCTCCGAGCAGATTCGCCCGCTCACCCAGTTCTCCCGCAACGATCTCCAGCCCGACGGCCGCCTCGGGAAGAGCGTCACGCAGGACGGCTTCCCGAAGCGGCTCGAGCAGCAGCTCGCCCGCCTCCCCGAGGTCGCCACCCACCACGACCATCTCGGGTGAGAACAGATTCACCAGTCCCGCGACCGCTCCTCCCACGACGCGGCCCGCGTCCGTGATCGCCCGCCTGCAGCCGGCGTCGCCGGCGAGCGCCTCGGCGATCATCTCCTGCACAGTCAGCTCATGCCCGCGGCTCGCGCTGACGAGCGCCAGCAGCGCGCCCGTCGAGGCGACGGTCTCGAGGCAGCCGCGGTTGCCGCAGCGGCACAGCGGGCCCTGCGGGTCCACGACCACATGGCCGATCTCACCCGCAGTGCCGCGCGCGCCGCGGTAGGGGCTGCCGTCGACCACCATCCCGGCGCCGACGCCCGAGCCGACCTGGACGTATGCCGCGAAGCGGGCTCGGCGCCCTGCGCCGAGCGTGACCTCCGCCAGCGCGCCCAGGTTCGCGTCGTTGTCGACGTAGACGGTTGTGCCGAGGCGCTGTTCCATCTCGGCGCCCGCGTCGACGTCGGCCCAGCCGGGCAGGACGGTCGAGTTGTGGAGCGCGGCGCGGTCGTGGTCGATCGGGCCCGCGAGCGCCATGCCCGTGCCGAGCACCCGGTCGCGCCCGATGTCGACCTCGTCCAGCAGCTGCTCGACGAGCTCGGCGGCGAGGTCCAGCGCGCCGAAGGCATCGTGGTCGACGTCGAAGCGCACGCTGGCCTCGGCCAGGACGATGCGCGACAGATCTGACACCGCGACACGCAGCCGGTCGTGATCGAAGTCGACGCCTATGGCCGCGCCCGCCGAGGGGTCGAGCTGAAGCAGCGCGGCCGGCCGGCCCGGCTGGCCCTCACCCGCGAACTGCCCCGGCTGCTCGACGACGATCCCGCGCCGTTGCAGGTCGGATACGAGCGTCGACACGGTCGAGCGGGAGAGCCCGGTCCTTCGGGCGAGCTCCGCCCGGCTGGCGGTGCCGTTGATGCGCAGAAAGTCCACGATACGGAGGCGGTTGAGCTCCCGGAGGGAGCTCAACGAGCCGGAGCCAGGGGCCACGAGGCGGACACTCCCACGCCGCAGGCAGTTCTGTCAAGCCTCGGACATAAAGACCGTGTTACGAGTGTCATTAAGTTCGGGTTAAGCACTAATTGAGCAGAGTTTTTGCGTACGTCACCCACGTGTGCGCCGCGCCTCCGTACGGTCGGCGGCCATGGGAGGAGGACGGACGGGCAGCGGCGGCGAGACGGGCCAGGCGAGCGTCGAGTGGGTGGGGATCGTGCTGGCCGCGGCGCTCGCGCTCGGCGCGCTCGGCGTCCTGGCCGCGGCGCGCGCGGGCGGGGCGCCGGCGTCCGATCGCGACGTGGGGACGCTGGTGGCGAAGCGGCTCGTCTGCGCGGCGCGGGGATCGTGCGCGGCCGGCGGCGGGCGCGCGGCGGAATCGCGCGCCCGTCCGGCCGGATCGCGGACGCCTCAGGCGCTTGCCCTTCCGGCCGCCCCGTCCGCCGCTCCACCCGCCTCGCGCCGACCTCCCGCCGGCCCGTCCGTTCCTTCCGCCGGCCCGTCCGTTCCGCCCGCCGGCCCGTCCGTTCCGCCCGCCCTTCCCGCCGCTCCGACCGTTCCCCGCGTGCCCTCGCGGGCGCGCGCGATCGAAGCGCTGCGGCGGCTGCGAGCCGTAGGCGCGACGCTCGTCAAGCGCGCCTGGATCGTGTGCATCGGCTACCGCCGCTTCCGCTACGAGCTCGCTCACCCGCGCGCGCCGAACGAGGCGATGCCGCTCGAGGAGGCGCTCGACATCGCGAACGGCTGCCTCAACCCGTACGCCTTCCTGGTGGAGGACGGATGAGCCGGGGGCGAGGCGCTGCGCTCGAGCGCGTCCACGCCTGGGCCACCGCGATCTGGCTCGCCCTGATCGGCGCTGCGGGGCTCGGATTCGTTGCCCGCGATCTGCTCCACGCCGGGCGTCCACTCGTCGCGCTCGCGTGGGTCGCGGGCGCGGCGCTCGCCGCGACTCCGGCGCTCGCTCGCATGCGCGGCGCTCGCATGCGCGGAACGGCTCGCGCACGCGCCGGCTCCGAACGCCGGCGCCCGACTACGGCGAGCCGTCGCTCGGAGCTCGGCCAGGCGACGGTCGAGTGGACGGCGCTCGTCCTCGCCTGTGCGCTCGCGCTCGGAGCATTGGCTGCGTTCGGACCGTCTGTCGACGGGCGCTCCTTCGGCGGCTGGGTGGCGCATCGCCTGGCGTGCGCGGTGAGCAGCGGCTGCGACGACGGCGCGGGTGCCCTCGCCCGCGCGTACGGTGAGCGCGATGCGGCGCTCGTACGGGCGCACGCGCCGAACCTCGTCTACGAGCGCGGCGAGCGCCAGCTCCCGGTGGACTGGCGGCGCTGCCGGGTGCGCGAGTGCGCGACCGCTCCCGACGAGCCCGACCTCGACGTCCACCGCAGCGACCGGGGCGCCCGGGCGACCGTGTTCACCCGGCTCCTACGGCGCGGCGGCCGCACCTACCTCCAGTACTGGCTCTACTTCCCGGACTCAAACACCACCTTCGCCGGCGCCGACCGGGCCTGGGAGGCGAGCTGGCTGCTGCCGCGCGTCCGCGAGCTCGTGAGCGGCAGCGACGACTGGCCCGGCTACCACCGCGATGACTGGGAGTCGGTGCAGGTGCGGCTCGACCCGGACGGGGGCGCGTGGGTGCGCGCGAGCTCGCACGGTCACTACCAGGGCTGCAAGCAAGGCGACTGCCGCAACCGCTGGGCCGCCGAGACGGGCTGGTCGCGCGTGTCGTACGGGAGCCACGCCGGCCACATCCCGATGCACGGCGCCGAGGGCGAGCGCCGTCCCGCCTACCCCGGCCCGGAGCTCGGCGAGCGCACGACGACCGCCGAAGGCCTGCGCCTGATCCCGCTCGAGACCCACCCGACGCGCAGCTACCGCCGCCTCGACGAGGAGGTCGCGCCGCCGTGGCGCAAGCGGGCGTACCACGACCCAGAGAGCGGCGAGTCGTGACGCCCGCCCATGCGAGTCTGCGGCGCTCGCGGCGCCGAGCCTTCACAATCCAGGCCGGAGATCACGAGCGGATGAGGTGAGCGATCAGTTGAGCGAGTTCGTCAGGAGGCTGCCCGGGCAGGTGTCGCACCAGCTCGGCAACGTCAAGGTCCTCGTGGACGCCGGCGTCGTCCGGCCAATGCGGCCCGACCGGCTCTGGCACGTCGTGCGCACGCTGCAGCACTGGGGCCGCAGCCCGGCCGCCGGCGCGATCTCGCTCGCCGCGCGCTATCCGGACGACCCGATGATCGTCGACGAGCTCGGGACGCTCAGCTACTCCGAGGTAAACGTGCGCACGAACGCACTCGCTCACTCGTTGTCCGACGCGGGTGTGCGCGAGGGCGACGGCGTCGGGATCATGTGCCGCAACCACCGCGGCTTCATCGAGGCGACGATCGCCGTCTCCAAGCTCGGCGCGCACGCGCTCTACCTCAACACGGCCTTTGCCGCGCCGCAGCTCGCCGAGGTCGCCCAGCGCGAGAAGCCGCGTGCGCTGATCTATGACGAGGAGTTCGCGGGCCTCCTGGAGGAGGCCGGGAAACGGCGCAAGCGCTTCGTCGCCTGGCATGACTCCGAGAGCTGCTCCGATCCGACCCTCGACGAGCTGATCCGGGCGGGCGACCCCGACGACGTCGTGCCGCCGGCGCGCGAGGGGCGCGTCGTCATTCTCACGAGCGGCACGACCGGCACGCCCAAGGGCGCGTCACGCGGCAACCCGCAGTCTCTCGAGCCGGCCGTGTCGCTGCTCTCGAAGATCCCGCTGAGGACGCGTCAGATCTCACACATCGCGGCGCCGCTCTTCCACTCCTGGGGCATTGCCCACTTCACGCTCGGCCTGATCCTCGGCACGACCTACGTCCTGCGCAGGAAGTTCGATCCCGAGGAATGCCTCGCCACGGTCGCGCGTTATCGGTGCGATTCGCTCGTGGTGGTTCCGGTGATGATGCAGCGGATCCTCGAGCTCCCCGAGGAGACGCGCGCCAAGTACGACCTCTCCTCGCTCAAGGTGGTCGCGGCGAGCGGCTCGGCGCTCCCGGGCGACCTCGCCGGCGAATGGATGGATGCGGTCGGCGACACGCTCTACAACCTGTACGGCTCGACCGAGGTCGCGTGGGCCTCGATCGCAACGCCGGAGGACATGCGCGCCGCGCCGGGCACGGCGGGCCGCCCACCGCGCGGGACGCTCGTGAAGCTCTACGACGAGGCCGGCGCGGAGGTGCCGCAGGGCCAGCCGGGCCGCATCTTCGTCACGAACGAGATGCTCTTCGAGGGCTACACGGGCGGTGGTACGAAGGATGTGATCGGCGCGTTCATGGCGACCGGCGACGTCGGCCGCTTCGACGCGGACGGGCGCCTGTTCGTGGAGGGCCGCGACGACGAGATGATCGTGTCGGGGGGAGAGAACGTGTTCCCCAAGGAGGTCGAGGACACCCTGGCCCGCCACGAGGCGGTATCCGAGGCGGCGGCCATCGGTGTCGAGGACGCGGACTTCGGCCAGCGCCTGCGCGCGTTCGTCGTGCTCGAGCAGGGCCGCGAGGCGAGCGAGGACGAGCTGAAGGCGTACGTCAAGCAGAACCTGGCGCGCTACAAGGTGCCGCGCGAGATCTGGTTCCTCGACGAGCTGCCGCGCAATGCGACGGGCAAGGTGCTGAAGCGCGAGCTGCACACCCTCGACGAGCCCGAGACCGCAGCCACGAGCGACGCGAAAGAGGCATAACGCCCGTCCTTCCGGGGTAGCCGGTCCAGGCAACCGACGAAGGAGCCGAGAATGTCCGCTGGAGCGATCATCGCGATCGTGATCGGTGTTCTGATCGTGCTGGCACTAGTGATGTGGCTGGCCGGCAGAAGCCGCACCGCCAAGCTCGAGTCACGCCGCCATGAGTCGCGTGAGATTCGCCGTGAGGCCGAGGTTCGTACCGCCGAAGCAGACGAGCTGAGCGCCGAGGCGGACGAGCGCGCGGCCCGGGCCCGCCGCGAGGAGGCGCAGGCGCGTCAGCAGGCGGCGCGGGCCGAGGAACAGCGTCGCGAGGCGGACGCGCACCACGAGCGCGCGCATGACCTCGACCCCGACACGAAGGGCGATTTCGTCCCCGAGCGAGACCGCTCGACGGCGGGCGCCGGGGGCACGGGCGCGACGGACGCGGACGCGACGGACGCGGACGCCGAACGCACCGTGCACGAGACGCATGAGGAGCGGACGACGACTGACGCCGACGCCGACCCCGAGGTCGTGCGCGAGGAAGAGCGGCGGACCGAGTACCGCTAGATCCGGCGGCGCGGGGGCGGCAGGTCGTGGACCCGCCGCCCCCGGTGCCGCTAGCCGCAGAGCGGCCAGTGGCCTGCGCCGTGCCTGTTCAGCAGCAGCCAGGCGCGCCAGGTCTGCTCGTGGCGTGATGCCGTGGCCGGGTCGCCGCTTCCGCCGACGATCTGCCGGCCTGCGGGAAGACGGCGGGCCCGATGCCGCCGGTCGTGGTGGACGTGGTTTCAGTGCCGGCCTGGCTCGTCTGTGCCAGGGCCGGAATTCCGGCTGCCAGCGCGGGCACGAGCGCGCACGCGCACGCGCACAGCAGCAGGATCGTTGCCTGCTTCATCGCGGAGCTACCTCCGGGTGTTGCCTGCCCGGCACTGACGCCCGCGCCCGGGGACGGCCGGCTTAGCCGGTTGTCCGATGGAACCGCGTGACGCCCGCCAGGGCTTGCCGTGTCCGCGAGATCTCTCCCGCACGCGGACAGGGCCGAGTTCGGCTTACGCGGTCACCGTAGCCACCCGATTCACGAGTCAAACGGAAGTGTGACCGATGTCACACAACGTGAAACCGCGTGAAACTAAGTCGCAGAGGCGCGTGCCAGCTCGATCAGCGCACGCGTCCCGAAGCCGCTCGCGCCCTTGCCGACGTAGTTGCGGCTCATGCCCCAGGCGGTGCCGGCGATGTCCATGTGCACCCACGGCCGCTCGTCGACGAACTGGCGCAGGAACTCGGCGGCGTAGCTCGACATCGCGACGCGCTGCTCCGCCGCGTTCGTGAGGTCCGCGTATTGGCCCTTCGTCATCTCGAAGAACTCGGGGTGAAGCGGCAGCCGCCAGCCGATCTCGCCGCTTGCGGCGCAGGCCGCCTCGACCTGGCCGCACCAGTCGTCGTCATTCGAGAACAGGCCGCAGTAGGTGTGCCCGAGCGCGACGAGGACGGCGCCCGTCAGTGTCGCGAGGTCCACGATCCGCTCGGCGCCCTGCTCGACCGCGTAACAGAGCGCGTCGGCGAGGATGAGCCGGCCCTCGGCGTCGGTGTTGTTGACCTCGATCGTCGTGCCGTTCTTCGCGGTCACGATGTCGCCCGGCTTTACGGCGTGGCCGCTCGGCATGTTCTCGGTCGCGGGCACAACGGCCGTGATCGTCGCCGGGATGCCGAGCTCGGCTATGCCCGCCATCGCCTCGATCACCGCGGCGCCGCCCGACATGTCGAACTTCATCTCCTGCATTTTCGCCGAGGGCTTGATCGAGATCCCGCCGGTGTCGAAGGTCACCGCCTTGCCGACGAAGCCGAGATGCGGACCGCGCGCCGACGGCGGGCGCCAGCGCAGGACGATCAGCCGGGCGTCGACGTGGCTGCCCTGCGCCACCGCCGCGAACGCGCCCATGTCGTTGGCGACGATCGCCTCGCCGTCGAGCAGCTCGATCTCGAGCGCGTCGTAGGCGTCGGCGATCTCCGACGCCCGCTCTGCCAGGTAGATGGGCGTGGCGACGTTCGCCGGCAGGTTCTGCAGGTCGCGCGCGGCGTTCGCGGCCGCGGCCGCCACCCGTGCGCGCTCCACCTCGCCGGCGTCGACCGGGTCGCCCGAGATCTCGAGCGACTCGACGCCGTCCTGGTCCTCCTTCGAGGACTTGAAGCGGTCGAAGCTGTAGAGCTTGAGGAGCGTCCCCTCGACGAGGGCCGCCGGCACGCCGTCGCCCGCCGGCGCGGCCCAGGAGAGCGACACGGCGCCGAGCTCCTGCGCTCGGCCGGCCGCCGCGGCCGCGGCCACGCGGGCGCGCTCCGCGTCGAACTCTTCGCGTTTCCCGAGGCCCGCGATCAGCACGCGCCGCTGGCCGCCGCCGGGCGCGTCCTCGTGCGCCACGGCGACCTTCTTGAGGCCGGCCTTCGCCTCGCCCAGCTCGACGAGCCGCTGCAGCACGGGGTCGGCGAGCGTGTCGCCTTCGAACAGGCCGATCACACGGGTGTCGGCGGCGGTCTCCTCGGGGGGCCCGGTGCGGGCGCTTACGCTTGGTCCAGACATGGGCGCGGGAGCATAGCCCGGCGATATCGTTCCGGCCCCCCGCAACTCGCAAGGAGACCCAGCCACAGATGCCCAAGACCGTGATCCTCGGCGTCGCCCGCACGCCGTTCGGAAAGATGGGAGGCGGCCTCGCCTCGCTCGACGCCACCGAGCTCGGCGGGACCGCCATCGCGTCGGCGCTCGAGCGCGCGGAGGTTGAGCCCGAGCAGATCGAACACGTCGTCTTCGGCCAGGTGCTGCAGGCCGGGCAGGGCCAGATCCCGAGCCGTCAGGCCCAGATCAAGGGCGGGATCCCGAAGGAGGTCTCCTCGGAGACCGTCAACAAGGTCTGCGCGTCCGGGCTGCGCTCGGCGGGGATCGTCGACCAGGCCGTGCGTGCCGGAGACCTCGACGTGGCCGTGGCCGGGGGCATGGAGTCGATGTCGAACGCGCCCTACATGCTGGCGCAGGCGCGCTTCGGCTACCGCATGGGCGACGCCAAGGCGCTCGATGCGATGGTCCATGACGGCCTCACCAACCCGTTCAGCGGCAAGCACATGGGCGAGGAGGCGGACGAGGTCGGCGAGGAGCTCGAGATCACGCGCGCCGACATGGACCGCTTCGCGCTGCGCTCCCACGAGCTCGCCGTCGAGGCGACCGACGAGGGACGTCTCCCGGAGGAGATCGTGCCGGTGACGATCAGCTCACGGAAGGGCGACACGACCGTCGAGGTCGACGAGGCGCCCCGGCGCGACAGCACGCTCGAGTCGCTCGCGAAGCTGCGCGGCGCGTTCCACAAGGACGGCGCCCACACGGCCGGCAACGCGCCGGGCGTGAACGACGGGGCGGGCGCGCTCGTGCTCTCGTCCGACGAGTGGGCGAGCGCCAACGGGCGCACCCCGCTCGCGACGATCGTCGCCCAGGCCGCTGTGGCGGACGACTTCCCCTACCTGGCCCGAACGCCCGCCAACGCCGCCAAGAAGGCCCTCGGGCAGGCCGGGCTGTCGGTGGACGACATCGACCTGTTCGAGATCAACGAGGCCTTTGCCTCGGTGGCGCTCAACTCCGTGCGCATGCTCGACGTGGACGAGTCGAAGGTCAACGTGAACGGCGGCGCGATCGCGCTCGGCCACCCGATCGGCGCAAGCGGCGCGCGCATCCTGATGACGCTGGTGAGCGAGCTGCGCCGGCGCGGCGGCGGTCTCGGCGTCGCGGCGATCTGCTCGGGCGGCGGCCAGGGCGATGCCATGATCGTCGAGGTCAACGGCTCCTAGCTCCCTGCCGCAGCCGGCACGCGGTCGCTCATGGGCGACTGGCGCGCGGCCGATCCTCGACAGACAATGGCCTCCAACGTGATACCGATGCTCGAAACGAGCGTGCCCGCCGCGGGCGAGCGGGTTCTGCGCCTGAACGACAACGGCAGCTACACCGTCCCGTCGCGCTCGACCTACCCGCATCAGTGGAACTGGGACTCCGCGCTCGCCGCGCTCGGCTGGGCCGAGATCGACGGCGACCGCGCCTGGACCGAGCTCGAGACGCTCGCCTGCGCCCGCGATGCCCGCGGGATGATCCCGCACATCGCCTTCCACACGCGCGTGCCTGACCGGCTGAACGGCCGGCTGCGCGGCGTGCTCACGGCTGTTGCCCGTCCCTATGCGCGCTACCTGCCGGGGCCGCGCTGGTGGGGCCGGCGCCTCGCGCTCGACGGCCGCCGCATCTCCGGCATCACCCAACCGCCGCTCGCGGCCACGTGCGCGCGGCTCGTGTTCGAGCGGCACCCGGAGGAGCGGCGCGCCCGCGCGCTCCTGGGCCCGCTGCTCGCGTGGCACCGCTTCCTGCTCGAGGAGCGCGACCCGCGCGGTGTCGGCGAGCCGGTGCTCGTCCACCCGTGGGAGTCGGGGCGCGACAACGCCGTCGAGTGGGACGGGCCGCTCTGGCGCGTCGTGCCCGAGGTCGCCGTGCTCCACCGCCGCGACACCGATTCGGTCGACGCCGCTGAGCGGCCGAGCGACGAGCACTACCGCCGCTTCCTCACGCTCGTGCGCCGTGGCACGGCGATCGGCTGGGACCAGGAGCGGCTCGCCCGCGCCGGCCAGTTCCGCGTGCTCGACCCCGGCTTCTCCGCGATCCTCGCGCGCGCCTGCTTCGATCTGGCCGAGCTCGCCACGGAGCTCGGCGAGGGCCGGATTGCGGAGGAGAGCCACGCAGGCTCTGAGCGCGTCGCCGCGTCGCTGCGAGCGCGGGCGGGCGCGGACGGCCTGATCCGCGCGGTCGACCTGATCGACGGCTCGCCGCTTGACACCACCGGCGCGGGCAGTGCCCTGGCGGCTCTGACGCCGGGGCTCTCGAGCGCTCAGGCGCGCGCGCTGGCGGCGGAGGTGGTGGACGGCCGGCTCGCATGTCCCTACGGGGTCCGGACGCTCGCCCGCGACGACCCCGAGCGCTCGCCGCGCAACTACTGGCGCGGCCCCGTATGGGCCAACGTCACCTGGCTCTGCGCCCGCGGGCTCGACGAGCACGGCGAGCGCCCGGCGGCCGCGACGCTGCGAGCGCGGATGCTCGACGCGATCGAGGGCGGCGGCATGCGCGAGTACTTCGTGCCCGACTCCGGCCGCGGGCTAGGTACGCAGAGCTTCTCGTGGACGGCCGCTCTCGGCCTGCGCACGGCGCGAGCTCGTGCCAAAGCTGCCGCCCGGCGAGCCGCCGCGTAGGCGACCTAGAATCTCGCCCATGGCAGTCGAGCCGCGCGCAATGACCGACGCCGAGCGCTGGTTCCGCGAGCGTTATTCGCGGCTGCCTGAGCGTGATGCGTTGTTCACGACGTTGAGCGGTGAGCCGCTGGCGCCGTTGTATACGGAGGCGGATCTGCCCGATCCGGGGCAGATTGGCTTGCCGGGCGAGTTTCCGTTTACGCGTGGGGTGTATCCGTCCATGTACAGGGGGCGCTTGTGGACGATGCGGCAGTTCGCGGGGTTCGGGACCGCGGAGGAGACGAACGAGCGTTTCCGTTATCTGCTCGAGCATGGACAGACGGGGCTGTCGACGGCGTTCGACATGCCGTCGTTGATGGGGCATGACTCGGATCATCCGCGCAGCGAGGGGGAGGTCGGCCGCGAGGGGGTGGCGCTCGACACGCTCGATGACATGGAGTTGTTGTTCCGCGGGATCCCGTTGGGTGAGGTGTCGACGTCGATGACGATCAACGCGCCGGCGGCGGTGATGTTGGCGTTCTACGTGGTGGCGGCGGAGCGGCAGGGTGTGCCGCCGGAGCGTTTGGCGGGCACGATCCAGACGGACATCCTGAAGGAGTACATCGCGCAGAAGGAGTGGTGTTTCCCGATCGACCCGGCGATGCGGCTGGTCACGGACATGATCGAGTTCTGCGCTGTGCGGATGCCGCGCTGGCATCCGGTGTCGATCTCGGGGTACCACATCCGCGAGGCGGGCTCGACGGCGGTGCAGGAGCTCGCGTTCACCCTCAAGGACGGCTTCACGTATGTGGAGGAGGGGATCGCGCGCGGCCTCGACGTGGACGCGTTCGCGCCCCGGCTCAGCTTCTTCTTCAACGCGCATATCGATTTCTTCGAGGAGATCGCGAAGTACCGGGCGGCCCGCAGGATCTGGGCCAGGGAGCTCAGGGACAGCTACGGCGCGCGCGACGAGCGCAGCCTGTTGATGCGTTTCCACACGCAGACGGCGGGCGTCTCGCTGACCGCGCAGCAGCCCTTGAACAACATCGTCAGGACGGCGACCGAGGCGCTCTCGGCGGTGCTGGGCGGCACCCAGTCGCTGCACACGAACAGCTTCGACGAGGCCTTGGCGCTGCCGACCGAGGAGGCCGTCCGGGTCGCGCTCAGGACCCAGCAGATCATCGCCCACGAGACCGGCGTCGCGAGCACGATCGACCCGTTGGGCGGCTCCTACTTCGTCGAGGCGCTCACCGACCGCCTCGAGCGCGGCGCCTACGACTACTTCCGCCGCATCGACGAGCTCGGCGGGATGGTCGCCGCGATCAAGCAGAACTACCCGCAAAGGGAGATCGCCGACGCCAGCTTCCAACTCCAGCAAGAGATCGAGCGCGGCGAGCGCGTGATCGTCGGCGTCAACCGCCACCAGCAAGTCGACGACCAGCAGACCGACACCCTCAAGATCCCCGCCGAGCTCGAGCGCAAACAGATCGGCCGCCTGCAGGCCGTCCGGGCCGCCAGGGACACTGCCCGGGTCGAGCAGACGCTCGGTGCGCTGCGCGACGCCGCAGCGACGGACCGCAACCTCATGGAGCCCCTCCTCGAGGCAACCCGCGCGCATGCGACCGAGGGCGAAATCGTGCAGTCCCTCCAACGCGTCTTCGGCACCTACACCGAGACGCCAGTTTTCTGACCCGTCGGGCGTTCTCCCGGAGAACGTAGAAGGTCCGGCTGCTGCGGGACCGCTAAGGAAAAAGGGCGGGGAAGCCGATGATGTCCCCAGCGGCACGGGAGAACACTTGAAGCGCAGTATCTGGTTCGCCATCTCACTAATCGCATTGGCCCTTGCGCCAAGCGCCTTCGCGGCAGACGAGCAGGGCGACGCCGGCGGCGTGCCGGCCACGGCCCAGAACCTGACACAGGAGCAATTCACGACGATCAGCGGCCAGGTGGCCGACGGGTATGACGCCGACCTGTACCGCATCTGCCTGAGCGGCGGGCAGACGTTCTCGGCGACCACCGTCGGGCTGAGTGACGTCGACACCCAGCTGTTCCTGTTCGACGCCACTGGTCGCGGGATCTACGCGCACGACGACGGCACGACGAAGCAGTCCACCCTGCCCGCCGGTCATTGGCTCACGCCCCAGGCGTCCGGCGAGTACATCCTCGGCATCAGCCCATACGACAGGGACCCGTGGAGCGCCGCCGGTCCGATCTTCGAGAACTACGCGTATGTGACGCCGGCCAACGGCCGCGGCGCGGAAGCCCCGGTCGACAGTTGGACCGGCAACCCACGCGACTCGGGCGACTACACGATCGCGCTCACCGGCACGTGCTCGAGCGACGAGACCGCACCGGTAATCGACCTGCGCAGCCCCCTGAACGGCGGCAGCGTGCGACTCGGCGCCCGGGTGATCGTCGACTTCTCATGCAGCGACCTGGGCGGCTCGGAGCTCGTCTCCTGTGAAGGGAGCGTCGCCGACGGCGCGGCGCTCGACACCTCGACGCTCGGCCCCAAGACAGTCACGGTGACCGCGCGCGACGGGGCCGGAAACGAGACCACGGCCTCCGCGACGGTCGACGTCGTGGACGGCGGTGCCCCCGACGTCAACCTGCGCACGCCTGCCGAGGACGAGATCTACGCGGTGGGTGAGGAGCTGCTGGCGGAGTTTGACTGCAGCGACGAGCCGAACGGCTCGGGAATCGCCTCCTGCGTGGGCGACGTCGCCGACGGCGCGGCGCTCGACACCTCGACCGCGGGCGCCCGGACCTTCACCGTAACGGCGACCGACGTCGCGGGCAACAGCGCGTCGCTGACCGTCGCCTACGAGGTCGGGCCGCTGGAGGACGACTTCATGGGCTTCCGCCGGCCCGTCGAGGACTTCCCCGCCATCAACCGCTGGATCGCCGGCGAGACGGTGCCGGTGCGCTTCTCGCTCGGAGGCTTCAAGGGACTCGACGTGCTCGCGCCCGGCTACCCGCAGGTCGCCGAGGTCGAGTGCGCGGCCGGCGAGGAGCCCACGAGCGGCCGGCCGGCCCGCAGCGCCTGGTGGCAGAAGGGCCTCCGCTACAAGCACCGCAGCTACATGTTCATGTGGCGCACCGACCGCGACTGGACCCGCGGGTGCCGCCAGTTCCTCATCCAGCTGAAGGACGGCTCCGTCCACCGCGCAGAGTTCAAGTTCATGCGCAGCTGGTGGGACCTCTGGCCGCGCTGGGACGACTGAGTGCTGCCGCGCCAACCTCAGACGCCGATGCGCTCCGTCGTGAGAAGGTAACCGCATGCAGGATGCGACAAAAGTGAGGGGCGGCGGCTCTTGAGGCACTGGCTCGTGCTCGCCGCGGTGTACGCGCTCGTCGCCGCGCTGATCGTCCCCGGCCCGTTGGGCGCCCAGGAGGAGGCGGCGGACGGCACGACCGCGCCGGGCGAGACCGTCCCGGCCGAGCCGGCGCCCGCCGAGCCGGTTCCCGTCGAGCCTGCTCCCACGGAGCCCGCTCCCGCGCCCGCCGAGCCCGCTGAGGCGGCTCCGGCCCCCGCCGAGCCCGCGCCGGCTGAGCCGGCTCCGGCCCCCGCCGAGCCGGCACCGGCGCCGGCCGAGCAGGTGTCCGCCGCGCCAGCCGATCCCGCTGAGCCGTCCCGCAAGCGGCGCGCCAAGAAAAAGCCGGCCGCCGTCGCCGCCGCGACCAAGAACGTGACGATCGCCGACTTTCAGTTCACGCCGGCCTCGATCACGGTCCAGGAGGGGGACACGGTCACCTGGACCAACGACGGCCCGACCGCCCATTCGGCAACCGCCTCCGACGGAGGCTTCGACACCGGCATCTTCTCCGCCGGCGGCAGCCGCTCCGAGACCTTCGACGAGGCCGGCACGTTCTCGTACATCTGCACGCCACACCCGAACATGACCGGCACGATCGTGGTCGAGGCCTCGAGCAGCGGCGGCAGCGGCAGCGGCTCGGGTTCGGGCGACAGCGGCTCGACGGACACCGGCTCGACGGACACCGGCTCGACGGACAGCGGCACGGGCTCCTCCAGCTCCGGCTCGAGCCTGCCCGCCACCGGCGCCGATGTCCTCGTGCTCGCGCTGCTCGGCCTGTTCATGCTGGCCCTGGGATTCGCGCTCCAGCGCCGTTCGGACGCTCCGCAGAGCGGCTCGGCCGGACGCATCGGCTGGTAGCCCGAGCCCTCGCACGGGGTAATCTGGCGGCCGTGTTCAGCCGCAAGATCCGCGTGGTGGTGGCGAAGCCGGGCCTCGATGGTCATGACCGGGGGGCGAAGATCATCGCGCGTGCGTTGCGTGACGCGGGTATGGAGGTGATCTACACGGGTCTGCATCAGACGCCCGAGCAGATCGTCGAGACGGTGTTGCAGGAGGACGCGGACGCTGTCGGGTTGTCGATCCTGTCGGGTGCGCACATGACGCTGGTGCCGCGGATCGCGTCGCTGTTGAAGGAGGAGGGCGCGGAGGACGTGGTGCTGGTGGTGGGTGGGACGATCCCGAGCGATGACATTCCGGAGTTGAAGGAGCTCGGCGTGGCGGAGGTGTTCACGCCCGGCGCCCCGGTGCAGGGCATCATCGACTTCATCGAAGGCGCCGTACCCGCCTGAGCCGCGCTTCCCGGGTGTGCCGGAGGCGAGCCCGGGTATGCGATTGACTCGTCAGTCAATGAAGTAAGATGCGCAGCGCCGTGGGAGGTGGAGGCCCTTCCATCCGCCTCTCCGCGCCCCACGTATCCAGTCAAGGAGAAGCT
This sequence comes from uncultured Thermoleophilaceae bacterium, assembly GCA_963734025.1. Taxonomy (GTDB): domain Bacteria; phylum Actinomycetota; class Thermoleophilia; order Solirubrobacterales; family Thermoleophilaceae; genus JACVRW01. The sequence continues at coordinate 226,311 of CAVTFR010000005.1, read as the reverse complement.
TCCGTGAAGATCTGCGTCCTCGTCAAAGAGGTCCCCGACGCCGCAGTCGAGAAGCGCATGGACCCGGGTTCCAAGCGTCTCGACCGCTCGGGCGAGACCACGCTGAACCAGTTCGACACCCATGCCATCGAGGCCGCCATGCAGATCCGTGAGGGCGGCGCGGTGGACGTCGAGGAGATCGTCGCCGTGACGATGGCGCCTTCCGAGGCGGGCCGCACGCTCAACAAGGCCGTTGCCCTCGGCGCCGACCGCTCGGTGCACCTCACCGACGAGGTGCTCGCCGGCTCCGACGTCTGCGCCACCGGCTACGCGCTCGCCAAGGCGCTGGAGTCCGAGTCGCCCGACCTCGTCCTGCTCGGCCAGCAGTCGGCCGACGGCGAGTGCTACACCATCGGCGCCGTCGTCGCGGACCACCTGAAGATGCCCTCGCTCACCCAGGTCATCAAGCTCGACATCGAGGACGGCAAGCTGCGCTGCGAGCGCCAGGCCGAGTACGGCTACGACACCGTCTCGGTCGAGCTGCCCGCCGTCATCTCCGTCGGCGACGCCATCAACGAGCCGCGCTACCCCTCCCTCAAGGCGATCATGGGTGCGAAGAAGAAACCGCGCGACGTCAGGTCCGCCGGCGACGTTGGCATCGAGGCCGGCAAGGTGGGCCAGGAGGGCTCGCGCACCGAGGTCCTCGCCGTCAACCCGCCCGCCGAGAAGGCCGCCGGCGAGATCATCGAGGACGACGACACGAACGAGACGGTCGAGCGCATCGTCGCCTGGCTCGAGGAAAGGAAGCTCCTCGCATGAGCATCCTCGTATACGCACTCCACTACGAGGGCGACTTCAACAAGAACTCGCTCGGCGCGGTCTCCGAGGGCGCGAAGCTGGCCAAGGAGCTCGGCGGCGAGGCCGCCGCGATCGTCCTCGGGGGCGACGACCTGACCGACGAGCTCTGCGGCTCGCTCGGCAAGTACGGCGTCTCGAAGGTCTACCGCGTCAAGGGCCCGGAGGGGCTCGCCCAGCCCGTGGTCGACGCGATGGCCAAGGTGATCGCGGACAACGGCTTCAAGTACGCGCTCTTCGGAGGCGGCCTGCTCGGCTTCGAGATCGGCGCCGGCCTCACCGCGCGCCTCGATGCCGGCGTGACCATGGAGGTCACGGCCGTGCGCGTCGAGGACGGCAAGCTCGTGGCCGAGCGGCCGATCCTGCAGGACTCCCAGGTCGTGGACGTCGGCTACGCCGGCGAGCCCGGCATCATCATCGGCCGCCTCAACGCCTTCGACACCGTCGAGTCCGCTGACGGCGCGGCCGCCGTCGAGGACGTGGAGGTCACCTTCGAGGACCACTCGACGAAGGCGACGATGGTCGAGCGCGGCGAGCAGCGCGGCGCCGACGTCAACATCGAGGACGCGAACGTGCTCGTGGCCGGCGGCCGCGGGCTCGGCAACGCGGAGGGCTTCGAGCTGTGCGAGTCGCTCGCCGACGCCCTCGGCGGCGCCGTGGCGGCCACGCGCGCCGTGGTGGACGCGGGCTGGTACCCGTACGCGGCTCAGATCGGCCAGACCGGCAAGACGGTCGCGCCGAAGCTCTACCTGGCGGCCGGCATCTCCGGCGCGATCCAGCACAAGGTCGGCATGCAGTCCTCGGAGAACATCCTCGCGATCAACAAGGATCCGAACGCGCCGATCTTCGAGTTCTCCGACCTCGGCGTGGTGGGCGACCTGAACAAGATCCTGCCCAAGCTGACCGAGGCGGTAAAGGCCAAGAGGGGCTGATGACCGCGCCGATCGAGTTCCCCCCGCCGGTCGACTCCGCCCGGGAGTTCGTCGGCACGCCGACCGACCCCGAGGAAGAGCGGATCGAGGTCGGCGTAGTGATCGTGGGCGGCGGCCCGGCCGGGCTCGCCTGCGCGATCCGGCTCACTCAGCTGCTCGCCGAGGACGAGGCGCTGATGGAGTCGCTCGGCGAGGTCCCGGTGGCCGTCGTCGAGAAGGGCAAGGGGCCGGGCTCGCACCTGCTGTCGGGGGCGATGATGAACCCGTCGGCGATGCGCAGGCTGTTCCCGGACCTCGACGAGAGCGACTGGCCGACCTACGGGACGGTCGAGAAGGACGCGGTCTACCTGCTGCCGAACTCGAAGCGCGCCATCCCGCTCAAGCCGACGCCGCCGCCCTTCCGCAACCACGGCAACCACGTCACCTCCGTGGCGCAGCTCGGCCGCTGGCTCTCCGACCAGGCGGAGGAGGCGGGCGTCTACATCCTCGGCGAGACCGCCGCCGCCAAGCTGCTCGTCGAGGACGACAGGGTCGTGGGCGTGCGCTCGGGCGACAAGGGCCGCGGCCGCGACGGAGAGGAGCTCTCGAACTTCGAGCCGGGGGCCGACCTGATCGCCACGGCGACCGTGCTGGCGGAGGGCACGCAGGGGCACCTCACGGGCGCCGCCATCCGCCACTTCGACCTCGGCTCGGAGGACCCGCAGCAGTGGGAGCTCGGCGTCAAGGAGGTCTGGGAGGTCGAGAAGCCGCTCGACCGGGTGATCCACACGATGGCCTGGCCGCTCCGCTTCGGCGCCAAGTACAAGGAGTTCGGCGGCTCGTTCATCTACCCGATGGGCGAGGACCGCGTCTCGATGGGCCTCGTATGCGGACTCGACTACAGGGACGCCACCTTCAGCGTGCACGACGCGCTCCAGCAGCTGAAGCGCCACCCGCTCGTCGCGGAGATCATCGAGGGCGGCAAGCGCATCGGCTGGGGCGCCAAGACGATCCCCTCGGGCGGCTACTGGGCCCAGCCGCGCAGGCTGTGGGCGCCGGGCATGGCGATCGCGGGCGACGGCGCCGGGATGGTCAACATCCCCACGCTCAAGGGAGTCCACTACGCGATGCAGGCCGGCATGTTCGCGGCCGAGGCGATCGTCGAACGGCTCAAGGCGGGAGGCGAGGGCACCGCCGACCTCTCGGCCTACCAGGCGAAGGTCGAAGGCTCCGAGATCGAGACGGACATCCGTCGCTCGCGCAACATGCGCCAGCCGTTCGCGAAGGGCTTCTTCGTCGGCGGCGCGATCGCGAACATGATGGAGATCTCGGGCGGGCGCATCCCGGGCGGGCGCTGGAAGACACACGACGACGCCACCGTCGACGTCTTCATCGGCGACCGCGGGAAGCACTACCCCAAGCCCGACGGCAAGACGACCTTCGACAAGCTGTCGTCGGTGTTCGCGAGCGGCAACGCCACCCGCGACGATGCCCCCAACCACATCCGCATCCAGGAGCGCGTCCCCCTCGAGGTCGCGCTGATGTGGCAGAACATGTGCCCGGCGGCCGTGTACGAGGTGCCCGAGGAGGAGCTCGAGGCGGCCCGCGCCGACGGCAACGGCAAGCTCGACGGCAAGCACGAGGTGGGGCTCCAGATCACGCCCTCCAACTGCGTGCAGTGCGGGGCGATCACCGCGAAGGGCGGCCGCCTGACGCCGCCCGAGGGCGGCGACGGTCCCAACTACCAGGTGACGTAACCATCCGGGGGCTCGGGCCCCCGCGGCGCCTGGCCGGCCGTGCTGGAGGCGTGCGTCGCCACCGCTAGACTCGAAGGTCGAATGAAGCCGGATATCCATCCCCAGTACGGGCCGTCGCACGTCCGCTGCACCTGCGGCAACGAGTTCTGGACCCGCTCCACGAAGCCCGAGCTGCACGTCGAGATCTGCTCGAATTGTCACCCGTTCTACACGGGCCGTCAGAAGCTCGTCGACACCGGAGGCCGCGTCGAGCGCTTCCGCCGCCGCGCCGCACGTTCGCGGCGCTAGCCACGGCCGCAACTCTGACGCGCGGCGCCTGTTCATTCGGGGCATGCGTCGCGCACTCCTGATGACCGCGTTGGCAGCCGCCGCTCTTGCGGCGCTGCCCGCGGTCGCGTCGGCGCAGCAGCTGCGGACGTCGGTCCGCGTCGTCGACTGCTCGTTCGATCAGCACCAGGCGATCTTCCGCGGCGGCATGCGCGGCATCGAGGGCAGCGCTCGCATGGCGATGCGCTTCACGTTGCTCGAGCGCACGGGCGCGGACGGCTTCAAGCCGCTCAGGGCGCCGGGGCTGGGCCGCTGGCGGCGCGCGCAGCCGGGGGTCGTCAGCTTCGGATACCGGCAGGTCGTGAAGGCCCTGCCCGAGAACGCCGTCTACAAGATGCGCGTCGACTTCCGCTGGTTCGCCGCCGACGGCAGCCTCCTGGCGCAGGTCCAGCGCAACTCGCCGCCCTGCCGGCAGTTCTCCGCGCTCCCGAACCTGGAGGTCGAGGTGGTCGGCGCGGCTGCCACGAAGGTCGAGGGGGTCGTCCGCTACCGGGTGCTCGTGACGAACTCGGGGCGCGCCGAGGTCACGGCGCCCGTGCAGCTGTCCGTCGACGGCGCGGAGGTCGACACCGCGAGCGTGATCCTGGTGCCCGGCGAGGCGCGCGAGCTCTACTTCCGCGGGCCGGCCTGCACGTCGTCCGTGGCCGCCGCGGCGGATCCCGACGGGACGATCGTGGAGAGCTCAGAGACCGACAACGTCCATGAGGTCGGCTGCCCGAAGACGGCGCGCCGCGACCAGTCCGTTCAGAGAAGCGGCTGAGCCGCCGATACGATGAGGACGGTGAGCGCCCCCCCGTCCACTAACGGCAGCGCGCCGGATCACCTGCGCGAGGCCACGAAGGATGCCCCGATCGGCGGCCAGGCCGTCCTCGAGGGCGTCATGATGCGCGGCATCTCGACGTGGGCGGTCGCGGTGCGCAAGCCCTCGGCCGAGCAGCTGGCCGCCGGCGGCGCCGACTCGAAGGAGGGCGCGAAAGGCGAGATCGAGGTCGTCTCGGAGCCGCTCGTCTCCTGGTCGAAGCGCCACCGCATTCTGCGCGTGCCGGTGATCCGCGGGGTGGCCGCGCTCGTCGAGTCGCTCAAGATCGGGTTCCGGGCGCTCGGCATCTCCGCCAACGCGCAGATGCCGCCGGGCGAGGAGGGTGAGAAGTCCGAGATCGGCGGCGGCGCCTGGGTGGGCACGATCGTCTTCGCGCTGCTGTTCGCGGTCGGGCTCTTCTTCCTGCTGCCCGCCGGCCTCACGAACATCTTCCAGGACCAGATCCCCAACTCGGTCCTGTTCGTCGTGATCGAGAAGCTGGTCCGGATCACGATCTTCCTCGCGTACCTCGTGCTGATCTCGCGCATGCGGGACCTGCAGCGCGTGTTCGAGTACCACGGCGCCGAGCACAAGACGATCTCCTGCTACGAGGCCGGCGAGGAGCTGACGCCCGAGAACGCTCAGCGCTACTCGCGCTTTCATCCCCGCTGCGGCACGAGCTTCCTGCTGCTGGTGATGATCGTCGCGATCTTCGTCTTCGCTCCGCTCGGCAAGCTCGACTGGCAATGGCTGTTCGTGTCGCGCATCCTCGGCATCCCGATCGTCGCCGGGCTCGCATTCGAGCTGATCAAGTGGTTCGGGAAGAACCGCACAAAGCGCTGGGCGCGCGTCCTCATGTGGCCTGGCATCCAGCTCCAGCGGCTGACGACGCGCGAGCCGGACCTGTCCCAGCTGGCGGTCGCGATCGCGGCTCTCCAGGCGGTGCTCGCGGTGGAGAACCCGCGCGCGGCGTCGGACGAAGACAAGATCGGCATGGAGGTCGTCGCCTAGGTTGGTTCGGGTGCCCGGGGGAAAGCCCTAGCTGATGGGCGCGGTGCTTCTGACCGGCGCCACCGGGTTCGTGGGGATGGAGTTGCTGCGCCGCTTCATCGAGCGTGGTGATCGCCGCATACACGCGCTCGTGCGCGCCTCCGACGACGAGGCGGCGGCCGAGCGGCTGCCCGCGCACGCGCGCCTGAACGCGGTCGCGGGCGACATCGAGCAGCCCGGCCTCGGCCTGTCCGAGGCGACGCGCGACCGGCTCGCGCAGGACGTCTCGACCGTCGTCCACTGCGCCGCCTCGGTGTCCTTCGACCTGTCGCTCGAGAAGTCGCGGCTCGTGAACGTCGAGGGCACGCGCAACGTCGTCGAGTTCGCCGAGCGCTGCCGCCGGCTCGAGCGGCTCACCTATGTCTCCACTGCTTACGTCGCGGGCGAGCCGCGCGGCCTGTTCCGGGAGGACCAGCTCGACGTCGGCCAGAGCTTCCGCAACTCCTACGAGCGCTCGAAGTTCGAGGCCGAGCAGATGATCCGCGAGCGCGGGGCGGCGCTGCCGCTGCAGGTCCTGCGTCCCAGCATCATCGTCGGCGACAGCCGCACCGGCCGCACGTCATCGTTCAACGTCCTCTACGGCCCGCTCAAGGCGCTCGCGGGCGGGCGCATCCCGGCGATTCCGGCGCGGCGCTCCTCGCCGGTCGACATCGTGCCGGTCAACTACGTGGCCGACCGCACCTACGAGCTGGTTACGGGCGGGCCCGACGGGACCTTTCACGTCGTGGCGGGCCGCAACGCGACGACGGTCGGACGCCTGCTCGAGCTGGCCGCCGGGCAGCTGAGCCAGCCGTCCCCGGCCGTGCTGCCGCCGAAGCTGTACGGCGGCGTCGTCCACCCGTGGCTGCGCAGGAAGAACTCGGGGCTGCGGAAGCTCGAGGTGTACTTCCCCTACTTCTCGATGCGCGTGCGCTTCGACGACCGCGGCCTCGGCCCAGGGCCGCCGGTCGAGAGCTACTTCCACAGGCTGGTGGAGTTCGCGCAGCGGGCCGGCTGGGGGCGCGTACCCTCTGGCATGTGATCGAGCGGCTCGTCGAGCAGATCGAGGATCGCTTCTCCGAGCTCTCGGAGCAGATGGCCGATCCCGAGGTGATCGCCGACCAGCGCCGCTACGCCGAGGTGGGCCGCGCCTACCGGCAGCTACAGCCGGCGCACGCGCTCGCCACCGAGTGGCGGCGCGCCACCGATGACGCGGCCGGCGCTCGCGAGCTGATTGCCGAGGACGGCGACGACCCGGAGCTGCGCGAGCTGCTGCGCAGCTCCGAGGAGCGGCTCGGCGAGCTCGAGGAGGAGATCCGGCTCGCCATGGTCGAGCCCGACCCGAACGACGATAAGGACGTGATCGTCGAGATCCGGCCGGGCGCGGGCGGCGAGGAGGCCGGCCTGTTCGCGGCCGACCTGTACCGGATGCTCGGCCGCTACGCCGAGCGGCGCGGCTTCAAGCAGGAGCCGATCGAGGTGGGGGAGGGCCACTTCACCTTCGCCGTCAAGGGCCGCGGCGCCTACAGCGTGTTCAAGTACGAGGGCGGCACCCACCGCGTCCAGCGCGTGCCGGAGACCGAGTCGCAGGGGCGCATCCACACCTCGACCGCCACCGTCGCCGTGCTGCCGGAGGCCGAGGACGTCGACGTGCAGATCGACCCGAACGATCTGCAGATCGACGTCTACCGCTCGTCGGGGCCGGGCGGGCAGTCGGTCAACACGACCGACTCGGCGGTGCGCATCACCCACAAGCCCACCGGGCTAGTCGTGTCGATGCAGGACGAGAAGTCGCAGCTGCAGAACCGCGAGAAGGCGATGCGGGTCCTGCGCGCGCGCATGCTCGAGCGCGAGCTGCAGGCCCAGCAGGCGGAGCTCGCGGCCGCACGGCTAGCCCAGGTCGGCACCGGCGAGCGAGCGGAGAAGATCCGCACCTACAACTTCCCACAGGACAGGGTCACAGACCACCGGGTCGGCCTCACCAAGGGCAACCTGCCCGCCATCCTGGCCGGCGAGCTCGACGATTTCACCGCAGCGCTCGAGGCCGAGGAGAAGCGGCGCATGCTCGAGGCCGCCGAGCCGGTGGGCGGATGACTCATTCCGATCGTTCGCACGCACGGCGTGCTCTCGCAGTACGGGACGCCCTCGACGCCGCGGTCACCGCGATCGAGGCCGCGGGCTGCTCGACGCCGCGGCTCGACGCGGAGCTCCTGACCGCCGATGCGCTCGGAGTCGACCGCGCACGTTTGTTCATGGATCCGGACATGGCGATCCCGCCGGCCGCGGCGCGCGTGCTCGGCGAAAGCGTGCGCAGGCGCGTGGCGCGCGAGCCCGTGGCGTACATCCTGGGCCGCAAGGGCTTCCGTCATATCGAGCTCGCGATCGACCGGCGCGCGATCATCCCGCGGCCGGAGACGGAGCTGCTAGTCGACCTCGCCTCGGAGCAGCCGTCCGGCGCGCGTGTGCACGACGTCGGCACGGGCGCGGGAGCGATTGCGCTCGCTCTCATCGACGAGCGCCCCGACCTGCGGGTGACCGCGAACGAGCCCTACGAGCCGGCGGCCGCGGTGGCGCGCGAGAACGCGGCGCGGCTCGGATTGCCGCTCGAGGTCACAGGTGAGTTCGGGCTGCCCGAGGGCGACTTCGACCTGATCGTGGCGAACCTGCCCTATGTCCCGGACGGCGACTGGGAGCACATGCAGCCGGAGATCCGCGGCTACGAGCCACGCGAGGCCTTCGTGTCCGGCGAGGACGGCCTCGACGCGATCCGTGCGCTCGTCGCCGCCGCGCCGTCGGGCACGGCCGTGGCGCTCGAGCACGGCAACGAGCAGGGTGCCGCCGTGCGCGAGCTGCTCGACGACACCCGTTCGTTCCCTGACCTGGCGAACTGGGAGCGGATCACGGTCGGGCGCGTGCCCCAGCGCGGGTGACCCCGGAGGACGTCGCCACCTTCGAGCGCTGCATCGCCGTCGGCGGTGTCGCCCTGTTCCCGGCCGACACCGTGTACGGCCTCGCGGCCGACCCCGGCTCGCGCGAGGGCGTCGAGCGCCTCTACCGGCTCAAGGGGCGCCGCCCAGACCGGCCCGCGGCGGTGATGTTCTTCCAGCTCGAGCTGGCCCTCGAAGCCCTGCCCGAGCTCGGCGAGCGCACGCGCGGCGCGCTCGAGCGGCTGCTTCCCGGGGGTGTGACGCTCGTGCTGCCCAACCCGGCGCGCCGCTACCCGCTCGCCTGCGGCCCGGTCCCCGAGCGGCTCGGCGTACGGGTCCCGCTGCTGTCCGGCGCGCTCGAGCCGCTGTCGGCGGCGAGCTGGCCCGTGCTGCAGTCGAGCGCCAATGCCTCGGGCGGCGCCGACGCCCGCAGCCTCGAGGCCGTCGACGCTGCGATTCGCGCAGGCGTGGACATGGTCCTCGACGGCGGCGAGTTGCCCGGCACGCCCTCGACGGTCGTCGATCTGGGCTCTTACGAAGCCGACGGGAGCTTCACGATCGGCCGCGAGGGGGCCGTGCCCGCCGCGGAGGTCGAACGCGCTCTGGCGTGAGGTGGCGCTGCTAGCGTCCGGCAGATGAGCGATCTCAGCCCCGACTTCTTCACCAAGCACGTTGCCGACGTCGATCCCGAGATCGCCGGAGTGCTCAAGGACGAGGTGGCCCGCCAGGAGCGGACGCTCGAGATGATCGCGTCGGAGAACTTCGTTCCGCAGTCCATCCTCGACTGCCAGGGCTCTGTGCTCACCAACAAGTACGCCGAGGGTTACCCGGGCAAGCGCTACTACGGCGGCTGCGAGTACGTCGACGTCGCCGAGCAGCTCGCGATCGACCGGGCCAAGGAGCTCTTCGGCGCCGAGCACGCGAACGTTCAGCCGCACTCGGGCGCGCAGGCCAACTCGGCGGTCTACATGGCGCTGCTCGAGCCGGGCGACCGCATCCTCGGCATGAAGCTCGACCACGGCGGCCACCTCACGCACGGCATGCGGATCAACTTCTCGGGGCTCTACTTCGACATCGTCGGCTACGGCGTTCGCGAGGAGGACTCGCGGCTCGACATGGACGAGGTCGCGCAGATCGCCGAGGACGCGCGGCCGAAGCTCATCATCGCCGGCTGGTCCGCGTATCCGCGCCGGCTCGACTTCCAGCGCTTCCGCGAGATCGCCGACTCGGTGGGCGCGCTCCTGATGGCCGACATGGCTCACTTCGCGGGGCTCGTCGCGGCTGAGGAGCACCCGAGCCCGGTGCCGTACTGCGACGTTGTCACCACCACCACGCACAAGACGCTCGGCGGACCACGCGGCGGCATGATCCTCTGCAAGGAGGAGCACGCGAAGAAGATCAACTCGCGCGTGTTCCCCGGCCACCAGGGCGGCCCGCTCATGCACGCGATCGCGGGCAAGGCGGTCGCGCTCAAGGTGGCCGACTCGGACCTCTTCCGCGAGCGCCAGCGGCGCACGCGCGAGGGCGCCGCGATTCTCGGTGAGGAGATGCTCGCCGCCGGGGTCAACGTGCTGACCGGCGGCACCGATGTCCACCTGGTGCTCGCCGACCTGCGCGATTCGGAGCTCGACGGCCAGCAGGCCGAGGACCGGCTGCACGAGGTCGGGATCACGGTCAACCGTAACGCCGTCCCGTTCGACCCGCGCCCGCCGGCGGTCTCGTCCGGCCTCCGGATCGGAACCCCGGCGCTCGCGACGCGCGGCTTCCAGGCCGAGGAGTTTCGCGAGGTCGGCCGCGTCATCGGCGAGGCGCTCGGAGGCGACTTCAGCGATGCGAAGAAGGCCGAGCTGAGCGAGCGCACCGCGGCGCTCGCCGAGCGTCACCCGCTGTATCCGCAGCTGGCCGAGCCGGCCGTCGCCTGAGCCTTTCGGCAGTTGTACCCTGGCGGCAGTGACGGAGGCCGCTCCTCAGCCGCTGCTATCGGGTGCTCCCAGGGTCGCGAAGCCGCGCCTGCGCGGCGTTTCACACCAGTGGGCGTTCTTCGTCTCCTGCGTGATCGGGGCCGCGCTCGTGATCGCTGCTCCGGCGGGCACGCCGCGGCTGGCCGCCGCGATCTACGCCGTCAGCGTGACGGCGCTGTTCGGGGTGAGCGCCCTCTATCACCGCGTCAACTGGTCGTCCGTACCCGCGCGCCGCTGGATGCGCAGGCTCGACCACTCGGCGATCTTCGTGCTGATCGCCGGGACCTACACCCCCTTCGCGCTGCTCGTGCTGGACGGCGCGCTCGCGACGGTGATCCTCGTGGTCGTGTGGGCGGGAGCGCTCGGCGGCATCCTGTTGAAGCTGGTCTGGATCGACGCGCCCAAGCTGCTGGCCGCCATCGTCTACGTGGCGCTCGGCTGGGTCGCCGTGGCGGCGTTCCCCGACCTGTTCGAGGAGCTGGGCGTGACGGGAGCTGCGCTGGTGGTGGCGGGCGGTGTGCTCTATACGGCCGGGGCGCTCGTCTACGGGCTGAAGCGGCCCGACCCGGTGCCGACCGTGTTCGGCTACCACGAGGTCTTCCACGCGCTCGTGATCGCGGCGGCCGCGCTGCAGTACGCGGTGGTCGCGTTCTACGTGCTGCCGGCCGCCGGCTGACGCCCCCGCAACACGTTCCTCACGGGTTTCCGCCGGAGCGCCATTAGGCTCAGGTCACATGGACGAGCTCGATGCCCTATGGGCGTTTCTCGTCGCCGCCGTGGTCGCGTTCGCCGTCACGCCTCCCGTGGCGCGGCTCGCAACGCGGATGGGCGTGGTGCATCAGCCGCGCGAGCGCGATCTGCACGAGCGCCCGGTCCCGGGCCTGGGCGGCCTCGCGATCCTCGCCGCGGTCCTCGTCGCTGCGCTCTTCTTCATGCCCGCCGGGCAGGAGACGCGCGGGATCATCGCGGGCGCGATCGCGATCACGCTGGTCGGCGCCATCGACGACGTCCGGCCGGGCGGGCTCAACCCGGCCCTGAAGCTCGCCGGCCAGCTCGCTGCGGCGGCCATTCCCGTGTTCTCCGAGGTGCGGGTCGAGAACATGACGCTGCCGTTCATCGAGCCGATCGACCTCGGCAACTGGGGCTACCCGCTGACTCTCGTGGGGATCGTCGCGGTGATCAACGTCGTCAACTTCACGGACGGCGCCGATGGGCTGGCCGCGGGCGTATGCACGATCGCCGCGGCCACCTTCGCGATCATCGCGCTTTCGCTCGACCGCGATGCCGCCGGGATCCTCGCGGCCCTCACCGCCGGCGCGGCGATCGGCTTCCTCTGGCACAACTTCCACCCGGCGTCGATCTTCATGGGGGACGCCGGCTCGAACCTGCTCGGGTTGTTGCTCGCCTGCGTTGCGATCCAGGGTGTGCTCAAGACCGCCGCGGTCGTCGCGCTCTTCTTCCCGCTCGTGATTCTCGCCGTGCCGGCGCTCGACGCGACCTTCGTGGTGGCGAAGAGGATCAAGTACGGCCGGCCCGTCTACTCCGCGGACCGCTGGCACTTCCACCATCGCTTCGCGAACATCGGCTTCTCGCAGCGGCGCACCGTGCTGTACCTCTACGGCTGGACGTTGTCGCTGGCGGCGCTCGCGCTCGCGATGCGCTTCGTCCCCTACTCGGACGACGACGGCACGCTGCACGTCGGCTGGACGCTCGTGATCCTGGCCTTCGCCGCGGTCGCAGCCGCCGCGAGCATCTACCTCGTCGTGGTGCTCGAGATCCTCAAGTTCCGCCGCTTCCGCGAGCGTGAGATCCGCCGCCAGGTCGAGACCGGCGAGCTGCCGGCGCTCAGCGAAGCCGAGATCGACGCTGAGATCGGCCGCGAGGTCGAGACCGGCGAGTTCGAGGCCGTGCCCCCGCCGGAGACGGGCGAGTTCGAGGCGGTCGCGCGCGAGTAGCTCCGCGCCTCGCGCGTCAGAACAGGCTCTTCCGGATCGGCCCTGATTGGGGCGGCAGATGTGGTCACCAGCGCTACTGCTTCTGCCTCGATGCGGTAGCGCAGGGTCTGCCGAGCTAGCGAGCTGAAGCCCTCTTGGAAAGCGCCCGGTCGAACGCGCGACGCAGTGTTCGGCGGCAGACCGCGGGCTTGCCGCGCCCGCGCGGATCGGAGAGGCTGGGTCCATGCACCCCACGTTTGCTTCCGTCATCGGCGAAGCGTGGGGCAGCCTGGACGAACGCCGCTTCCTATTTCTGACGTTGATCGGGTTCGTGTGTGCGTTCGGGTTCATCCGCCTTTCCACCCGCCTGATGCGCAGTCCGCGCGTGCCGTGGTGGCCGGGCAGCGTCGTGTCCGAGAGCGGCGTGCATGTGCACCACCTCTTCTTCGGGATCGTGCTCATGATGGTGGCCGGTGGCCTTAGCTTCGCGGCAGGAGAGACCGATGGCCCCTGGTACGCGATCTACGCCGTGCTGTTCGGCATCGGCCTCGGCCTCGCCATCGACGAGTACGCCCTGTGGCTCCACCTCGACGATGTCTACTGGTCCCGCGAGGGCCGCAGCTCAATCGACGCGACGCTCGTCGCCCTGGGCTTGATCGGCTTCGTACTGCTCGCGTTTGTGCCCGCGCGGCTCGACGACGATTCGCCCGCCGTCTTGGCGATCACCGTCATCGCGGCCACGTGGCACTTCGGCTGGGTGCTAGTCGCCGCTGCCAAATTCCGGCTCGTGCACGCGCTGTTCGGCATCTTCCTACCCGGGCTCGCGGTCTACGCCGGGCTGCGGCTCGCCAAGCCGCGCTCCGTCTGGGCGAAGCGCTTCTACGGGGAGCGCCGCCCCGCCAAGCAGGCGCGCGCCGAGCGCCGGTTCCGGGCCGGCCGCCTGACCGATCGCTGCAAGGAGCGGCTGCGCGACGCGATCGGTGGCGCCACGGAGGAGGAGTATCAGGCGCGACTGGCGGCGGCCGCGCCGCCGACAAGCTCAACGACAGTCGCGTCGGCGCCGAAGCGATCGCCTTGACCGAGATAGTCCTTTCGGCTCGGCCGCCCGCGGGGGAGCGCGGGTGCTGCTCTCACGCGGACCAGCGCGCCGACGGTCGCTGACGACGCTCGCGTTTCGTCCACGCGTAAACCCCGCTCTCCGGCCAGGTCGCGCATGCGACTCCTAGCGCGTCGGCCGCGGCTGAGATAGGGTGCACCCGTTTCGGAGTAGGCCGCCATGGAACCCTGGCTTGCCGCGTTGATCATCCTTGGTGTCGCCGCGCTGAGCGCGGCCGGCATGCTCCTCGTCCGCCGGCGCGCGCCGGCGGGAACGTTCTTCAACGATCCGATTCCGGGTGGTGCCGTGTACACGGTGGCGGGCACCGCCTACATGGTGATCCTCGCATTCGTCTTCTTCATCGCATTCGAGAGCTACGGCGGCGCCAAGGCCGACGCCGAGGAGGAGGCGACCGCCACGCTCGCGATGTTCCACGCCGCCGGCGCCTTCGGCCCGGCGACCCGCGCGGAGCTGCAGGGGCAGATGATCTGCTACGCGCGCGAGGTCATCTCGGACGGCTGGCCCGCGATGCGGGAAGGCGGAGGGAGTTCGGTAGTGGACGCGAGGGTCTCGGCGATGGAGGAGTCCGCCGAACAGATCCCGGTCAACGACGCTAAACAGGCCGCCGCGTTTGAACACTGGTTCGCGTTGAACGAGGAGCGGCGACATGGACGGCAGGGCCGGATCGGCGAAGCAGAAGGGTTGGTGCCCCCGGTTGTCTGGTTGATCCTGATCATCGGCGCGGTGGTGGTGATCGCCTCGGTCGCGCTTTTCGCGGATCGTGAGGAGGCCGCAGTTACGCAGGCAGCACTGGCCGCCGCGATCGCGATCATCGTCGTCTCGGGGCTGGTCCTGGTGCGATTTCTCGACAAGCCGTATGAGGACAAGAGCGGCAGCATCAAACCGACGGCGATGGAGAGGACGCTGGGGTCGATGGAGATGGAGCATCGGGAGCGCGGTGGAGCGGTCATCCGGTGCGGCGACATAGCCGGCTGAGAGAGAACTGCGTCCCGACCGCCCGGTGGTGCCGCACGGGTGCCGACCGGCCGTTTGGCACGACTGCCGGTTCTCGTCCATGGCGACAGCCCGGCCGCGCGGCTGTCGATGGGGCGCGGCGGTCCTTCTTCGGATCGCGATCACGGACGACGGGACCGTCGCATGGGCGTCGTGTCCGCTGCCACTTCTCGGAGCCGTCGCGACGGGCGATGAGTTCGGTGCCGGGGTCGGGTCCTACCGACACAGTGATCAAACCAACGGGAAGGACACCGCGACCATGAAGCTGACGACCCAGACGCAAGTCACCGTCGATGGCGTGATGCAGGGAAACGGCGGCGCGACGGATGAGGACCGCAGGAACGGGTTCGAGCGCGGCGGCTGGGCCTTCGGCGCAGGCGACGCCGAGACCAGGAGGTTCATCACCGAGACCTACCAGCGCGCCGCCGCGTTCCTGTTCGGCCGACGGACCTACGACCTCTTCGCTTTCTACTGGGGCGCCAAGGATCGGGGCAGCCATCCGATCGCCGACGCCTTGAACACAACGCCCAAGTACGTCGCATCGACCACGATCACCGACCCGCACTGGGCGGACACCACCGTCCTCTCCAGTGACCTCGCGGCGGCCATCGGCGAGCTGAAAGCCAAGCCGGGGGGTGAGCTGCAGGTGCACGGCAGCGGTGCCCTGATCCGGTCGCTGCTCGACCACGACCTCGTCGACGAGATCCAGCTCATCATCGTCCCCGTGGTCCTCGGCCAGGGCACGCGGCTGTTCCCCGACGCCGGCCCGGACATCGCGCTTGACTTGGTCGACTCGCGAACGGACTCGAAGGGCGTCACGATCCAGGTCTACCGACCCGCCGGGCGCCCACAGTACGCCACGTGACATCGGTGCGGCACACAGTGAGAGTCGATCACGGATAGGTGCGAGCCGAAGTCTGAAGACGCCCATCTGGGCGGCGCCGCGGCGGGCTGAGTGGCCCGGTTCGCCCGCAGCCTTTGCCCGCAGCGGGCGCTTTTGGCTCTGGGAGCGGGATGCCTCAGAACAGGCTCTCCTGAACGCCCTCGCCTCGCTGCCGCTCGGGCGGGGTGAGGAGAGCGTCCGACTCGCCGCCCGGGTCGGGCCGGGTCGAGTCCGAGGCGGCGTCGCGGAACCCCGGGCCAGTCCGGCCACCCGGTCGCGCCAGCGCGGCGATCCGGTCGCGCTCGGCCTTGGGTGCATACGCGCCGCGCGCATACAGCGCCTCGTAGCGCGGGATCAGGTCCGGCCGGTAGGAGGCGAGCCAGTCCATGAAGATCTGGCGCACCTCGCCGCGCAGGTGAAGGCAGATGCCGCCGATGTTCACGGCGCCCGCCTCGCCGCAGAGCTCGAGGATCTCCTCGACCTGCTCGGGCGCGTCGTTGATCCCGGGCATGAGCGGCGCGATCAGCACGCCGCAGGGGATGCCCTGGCGGTTCAGCTCGGCCACCGCCTCGATCCGCTTGCGCGGATGTGGGGTGTGCGGTTCGCTCGAACGCCATGCTCGCTCGTCGAGCGTCGGGATCGAGAGGTTGGCAGCGAAGCCGGCGACGGCGTGGATCTCCTTCATCAGCACGACGTCGCGCAGCAGCAGCGGTGACTTCGTGAGCACCGACGACGGCGTGCGCGAGTCGCGCATCGCCTCCCAGATGCCCGGCATCAGCTTGTAGCGGCCCTCGACCCACTGATACGGGTCGGTGTTCGTGCCGAGCGCGACGTGCTCGCGCTTCCAGGACGTGCGCAACAGCTCCGCGCGCGCTACCTCCGGGACGTTGACCTTGACGACGATCTCCTTGTCGAAGTCGCGGTCGGCGTCGAAGTCCAGATAGATGTGGGTGGGGCGGGCAAAGCAGTACCGGCATCCATGGCTGCAACCCCTGTACGGATTGATCGTCCAGCGGAACGGCATCCGCGACGCCTTCGGCACCCGGTTCAGCGCCGACTTCGAGCGGACTTCGTAGAAACGCGTGTCGAGTGCCTCGGGCGCGTCGAAGGTCCGGACCGTTGCCGGCTCGCGATAGCCGGGGAGGGTTCGGCTCTCCTCTGCGTCGACGCTCAGGTTGTCCCATCGCACGAACGCATGTTCGCATATCGAGCGGTCGGCGATCGCGAGCACGCCCCCGTACCGGACGCGACCCCGCGCCCGGTACGATCGGGCCGTGCCCGATCGCCTCTACTTCACGGACTCAGACGAAGCCTGCGCGCTGATTGCACAGGACCCGATGGCGTTGCTCGTCGGCTTCGAGCTCGACCAGCAGGTGACCGTTCGCAAGGCATTCGCCGGCCCGCTCGCGCTCAAGGAGCGGCTCGGCTCGGTCGACGCCGAGACGCTCGCTTCGGCGGATCTCGAGCCGGTCTTCCGCGAGCGCCCGGTGATCCACCGCTACCCGCGCTCGATGGCGCAGCGCGTACACGAGCTCGCGGTCCACGTGCGCGACCGCTACGACGGTGATGCCGCGCGCGTCTGGACGGACGCGGCGGACGCGGCGGAGCTGCGTGCGAACCTGGCCGCGCTGCCCGGCTTCGGCGAGATGAAGATCAAGGTGCTGGGCGCCGTGCTCGCGAAGCACTTCGGCGTCGAGTCCGCCCAGGAGCTCGTCCCCTGGCACCCGACGCTCGGCGACGTCGACTCGCCCGAGGCGCTCGACCGGTACGAGGCCTTGAAGCGCGAGCACAAGGCCGAGTGGGCCAAGGCCAAGGCGCCCGCCTGACGGCCCGCCTCATTCGCCGGCAGCCGTAACCACCACGCTGCGCGAGCCCCCGTTGTCGCGGTGCTCGCACAGGTAGATGCCCTGCCAGGTGCCGAGCGCAAGGCGTCCGCGCGAAACCGGGAGCACGAGTGAGCTGCCGGTGAGCGACGCCTTGATGTGCGCGGGCATGTCGTCCGGCCCCTCGAGTGTGTGCGAGAAGTAGTCGACGCCGTCCGGGACGGCGCGGTCGAACCAGGCGGCGAAGTCGCGGCGCACGTCCGGCGACGCGTTCTCGTTCAGCGTCAGCGAGGCGGACGTGTGCTGCATGAACACCGTCGCGATCCCAACCGACATCGAGCGCAGGTCCGGCACCCCGGCGACGACCTCGTCGGTCACGAGGTGGAAGCCGCGCGGACGAGGGCGAAGTTCGATCCGAGCTTGGATCCACACAGCCGGGGATTCTGGCGGCTGATCGTGAAGGCCGGCGTTGTCAGGGGCCGTTCCAGCCCACCATCCGGATGGTGTCGCGGGCCGCCTCCTCGATGCCTGCGATTGCGACCGCGGCGACGAGGAACAGAGCCAGCGTGAGCACGACGGGCGTGCGGCGGCGCGCGAGCAGCAGGGCCGTCAGGGCGGCGCCAAGCTCGAGCGCGAGCACGAGCCGGGCGGCTCGGCCGGTCCACTCCCCTGCGAGCAGCCAGGCCTCGCCGGCCAACGCGCCCGCCAGCAGGGCGATGCTCGTGGCACGGAGCGCGGGATTGCCGTCACGCCACAACGCGCCGGCCAACCCGAAGGCGCCGCCCGCCGCCCCCGCCGCCAGCGACCAGGCGGCCGAGACAGGCACGACGTAGTCGACGACGCCGGGCCCGCTGAGTGCGAGGCTCACGAAGTACCAGGCGAACGTGCCCAGCACGAGCGCAGCCGCTCCGGCGAGGGCACCGCGGCGAGGCGAGCCGGCCAGGGCCCCGAGGCCCCACGCCGCGGCGAGCCACGGTGCTCCCAGCGCCTTGGCCTGTGCACCGGCAAGGGCGAAGCCGTCGCCGCTGGGCAGCTCCCAGCCAATCCGCACCAGCACCCGTCCGCCCACGCCGAGGGCAACGGCTGTGACGAGGGTCAGGCAGACGAGGCGTGAGAGCCGCACGCCCCAAATTGTGGCTTAGGCGACGGAGCGGCTCGGCGCGGGTTCTTCAAGGACCGCCCAGCTCGCTCCGATAAAGCATCAGATGGGGATTGCCCAGATCCTCACCCTCTTCCTACCCGGCGCCTGTGCACTCGCCCTGGCCGGCGTCGCCGTGCTCCAGCTCGGCAGGATCCGCTTGCTCAGAAGGCGCATCGCGGACGCGGCGCGTTCCGACCCGCTGACCGGACTGCTCAACCGGCGCTCCTTCGACGAGCTGCTCGAGCAAGAGCTGGAGCGCTCGCGCTCCAGCGGCCGGCCCGTGTCGGTGCTGCTCGGCGACCTCGACCACTTGGCGGCCGTGAACGAGGAGCAGGGGCAGGCGAGCGGCGACGCCACCCTGGAGCTCGTTGCTTCCGACCTCGGCAAGTGGAAGCGGCGCACCGACCTGGCGGCGCGCGTCGGCGGCGACGAGTTCGCCCTGCTGCTCCCCGACACCGACGAGCGCGGCGCGCACATCCTCGCGGAGCGTCTGCGGAGGGCGACACATCGGAGGTTCGGCGACGCCCCGGTGTCGATCACGATCTGCTTCGGGGTGGCGAGCCATCCCCACCACGGCGGCGACGCGGCGACGCTGCTGAGATCTGCCGAGCGCGCCATGCTCGCCGCCAAGGGGCTCGGCCGCGACCGCTCGGTCGTCTACAGCCCCGAGGTTGTGGGGACGCTCGGCGCCGCGGGCGCGCCGGGCGATCTCCAGCTCGCCAGCGTGATCGCACTCGCCGAGGCGCTCGACATCCGCGACACCGGCACGGCGAAGCACTCACACATGGTCGGTCGCTATGCCGAGCTGATGGCCATCGAGCTGGGGCTCGAGCAGGCGCACGTGGAGCGCGTGCGCCTCGCCGGCGTGCTGCACGACGTGGGCAAGATCGGCGTATCGGACGCGGTCCTGTCCAAGCCGGGGCCGCTCAGCGCGGACGAGTGGGTCGAGGTGAAGACCCATCCGGAGATCGCCGCCCGCCTGCTGTCGGGACGGGAGTTCGACGACGTGCGCGGCTGGATCCTCGCTCACCACGAGCGGCCCGACGGAAGCGGCTATCCATTCGGCCTCGGGCGCGATCAGATCCCGCTGGAGGCGAGCATCCTCGCCGTGGCCGACGCGTTCGAGGCGATGACCGCGGACCGCGTCTATAAGCCCGCCATCGGCCACGCGGCCGCGCGAGCCGAGCTCGAGTCGGGCGGCGGCACGCAGTTCGATGCCGATGTGGTGGACGCCTTCCTGCGCGGCCTCGACCGGGACGCGCCTACGGAGCGAGCTCCGGGCCGAACGCCGCGAGCCGCGGCCAGCTGACGGCCCGCCGCAGCGCCGCGCGCGACGCCGGGTGCGTCGACAGCCGGAATTCGGGCTTGAGGGAGGCCGACTGGTAGTAGACGGCCATGCGCACGCGTGGATGGCTTCTCAGGAAGCCGAAGAACTGGCTCACGAAGTCGGGCCGGTCCGCGCCCCAGACGCCCCATTCGGCGAAGGCGAACGGCTTGCGGCGCCACTTCGGATAGCTGTACAGGCTGTGCATCGCCCCTGAATTGCGATAGGGCGAGTACCAGGTCGTCCCCACCCAGTCGACGTAAGCGCCTCCGGGCCAGAAGTGCTTGCGGGTGGTTCTTCGCGACCTCGGGGTTACCGAACGAGAGCGGCACCCACATCAGCGCCACCTGCGGCGTGGGCAGCTCGGCAGCGCCCGGTGCGCACAGGCGGCAGGCCGAGCCGCTGCAGCCCCGCGTCGATCTCGGCGACCTCGCCGCCGCGCACGACGAGCGCGAGGCGACGCCACGCCCGCTTGAGCTGGGAGGTCGAGAAGGCGGGGCCGCGCGGGCGTCCCGAGAGGTCGTAGGGCGAGTAGGAGTTGTTGCCGTTGTTCATCTCGGACAGCGGCCGCAGGTAGGTGATGCCGCCTTGCTCGGCGAGTAGCCGCCCGAGCGCGATCAGGAAGCCGTCGCCGCCGCCGCGGGCGAGATCGCGCGGCGAGAGGCCCGGTCTCGTCGGTCGACACCGACAGCATCGCGCGCGAGCGCATGCGCTCCGCATCGGCGAGCCGGAACGAGAGCCAGTGCATGTCGGAGCGCGACGCCCGCCAGGAGATGAAGTAGTTGAACACCGCCGGATGCTTGCCCGACTGCCTCGTGAAGTCGGCGATCGACCCGGCGCTGTAGCCCCCCTGGCCGCCCCAGAGGATCTTGGTGCCGGGCGCGGTGAAGGGGTCGGCGCCCGCGGACGCCGGCATGGCGAGCAGGAGGAAGAGCAGGCCGAGTGCGGTGCGCAGTCTCATGACGGACCAACGCGCGCTGGCGGCACGCGTTTCGTCGTCGCAGCGCGATCTCAGTCGCGCTCGTCGGCCTCGGCTTCGCGAATGTCCTCGGCCACCCGCTCCTTGAACGGCTTCAGCTTCTCGTAGAGCTGATCCGGGGGAACCTCCTCCTGAGGCTCCGATTCCCCGACGAGCCAGGGCGCCGCCTCGACCGCCGTTCGCCAGGCTGCCTCGTCGGCATCGGTGTCGTCGCCGTCCCGATCCTCGGCGGGTGCGGGCTCCACCTTGTCCAGGTAAACGTTGGTGTACTGCCCGCGCTGGTTCTCGTGGAACTCGATGCGGACTCGCTGTCTCTGCAGCTGCCCGGCGCGCTCGCCGATCGCCTCGCGGAAGGTCGTGTATTCGTTCCCGTCTGTGTCGCGCACGACGTAGCGGGTGTTGCCCCGGCTCGTCTCGAAGGTGCGCACTTCGTCGAGGGTGACCTTGGCCTCCACGGTGCCTGACCTATACCCGGTGCATCGTGTTCGCGCGCGCATGTCCGAATTTCGGACCGGCGATCTGCATCGTCGCAGCGTTGTGTGGGTAGGCGCACTTACCTGAACTTGGAGGGGGCCCGCATGCAGGGTGCGAGGCCGTGGTCGCAACAGCCGTACTATCTCGCAGCGGGTCTCGCCGGCTCGTCGTCAGCGCAGGTTCCGGGCGTCAACCTGCCTCAGGTGCAGACGCCGCAGGTCCAGGTGCCGTCCATGCAGACGCCCCAGGTCCAGGTTCCGTCCGTGCAGACCCCGTCGGTCGAGACTCCTTCGGTCCAGGTGCCACAGACACCGGTGACGCCGCAGGCCGACGTGCCGAGCGTGAGTGTCCCGCAGGTGAACACACCCAGCGTCAACGCGCCGAGCGTCAGCACCCCAGAGGTGCGGGCACCGAGCGTCTCCACGCCGAGCGCTCCCGAGGTGCGAGCGCCGGGCGTCTCCGCCCCGCGGGTCCCTTCGGCATCGAGGCCGTCGGTGGGGCTACCGAACTTGGTCACCGGCGGAAAGGCCGAGCCGGGCGCAGGCGCCTCCAGCGGGGCCACCGGCGCCGGCAGCGCGTCCGCAGCGGGCTCCGCTGGTGCCGCCGGCGTGCCGGGGGCGGTAGCCGGCACAAGCGGACGGGGCGCCAGAAACGCTCGCGCCCTCAGGATGGCGCTCCTTCGCGGCGGCACCGGCGTGCTCGGCACGCGTTTTCACTCCGGCCGCAAGCTCGTGCGCGCTCTGAGCGGGTGCGTCAGCGGCCTGCCCGCACAGCAAGAGCAGCTCCTCACGCTGCGCTACGGGGTCGGCGGAAAGGCCCCGCTCCCCGCCGGCAGGGTGGCAAACAGACTTGACCTGTCCGCCGGCCAGTACACGCAGGTGCGGCGGCGTGCGTTCCGCGGCCTCGTCCGCGCGGCACGAGCCGGCGGCTGCGCGGCCGACGGCGCCGGTGCCGGCGGGACGGGCTCACCGGCAGCGGGCGCTGCCGCGGCTGCCACAGCCGCGCCCTTGCCGGGCGACCCGGCCGGCGCGTCGCAGCACGCCGACGTCGCCGTGCTCGCGAAGAATGCTTCCGGCGGCTCGGACGAGCAGGCTGATGACGACGGCTTCCTCAACGGCCTCCTCGGCCTGCCGAGCCTGTTGGACGGCGGCGGCCCGGTCAACGCGACGCTCGCCGCAGCCATCCTGGCGGCTGCGCTTGCGCTGCTCGTCGCGGCTGCGCACAGGCCGCTGCTCGTGGCAGCTCGCCGACGCCACGCGGTGAGCTACGGGCAGGAGCTCAACGAGCGCGACGAGCGGTCCTTCACCCAGTTCAACAGGCGCGTCGAGTCGGCCGAGCCGTCGACGCGCGAAGGGCCCGCACGCGCGGCGCGCGAGCGCCGCAAAGTGGGCTAGGCGCCCGGTGGCTCACCCCGGTGAGCCAACTGTCACAAAGTAGTCACAAAGTCGACGGCTCATGTAGCTTTCCTGACCCCGGTAGGGAGCACCGCACGCCGCCCGCCCCATCGCTCCCCCGGGCACACCCCTTTGACGAGTCACGCTTTGAAAGCATCCGACCCCATGCCGCTGCGCATGTTGCGGTACCTCGATCTGTACGTGCTCGCGCTCGCGCTGCCGATCTTCATCGCCGCGGGCCTGCCGCTGCTCGGCTGGGCCGGGGCGGCGGTCGGATGGATCGTTCAGCGGCTCATCGCCGCAGGCATCACGCGGCGGGCACAGGAGTCGGGCGACCCGCGTACCGTGGCGGGCCTGATGACCGGGTCTATGATCGCGCGCGGCTGGATCGTCGCCGGCTCGATCTTCGTGGTCGGGCTCAGTGAGCGCGAGGCCGGACTGTCGGCCGCGATCCTGTCGATCACCCTCTTCACCTTCTACTTCACCTCACAGCTGATGACTCGACCCTTCGAGCAGGAGCGGCCTTGACGACGTCCGCCGCGACGGCCCCACCAGAGAAGGGCGGCCTGAGCACGAGGGCCAAGGTCCTGATCGGGCTCGCCATCTATCTGGCCGTGGCGATCCTGCTGTACGTCATCTTCGGCTCGGACGGCAAGAACGAGGAGTTCAAGCCGCAGGACGAGTTCAAGCTCGATCCCTGGATCGAGTTCAAGATCGGGGGCCTCGACCTCTCGTTCAACAAGGCGGTCCTATACCTGCTGCTCGCCTGCATTCTCACGATCGGGACGATGGTCACGATCGCCAAGCGGATGCAGCAGAAGCCGAACCGCACCCAGGTGATCGTCGAGGGCGCCTACGACCTGACCTACTCGCAGATAGCCCGGAACAACATGTCGGCCGAGGCCGCTGCGAAGTGGTTCCCGCTCGTGGCCACGCTGTTCTTCTTCATCTGGTTCTCGAACATGCTCGGCTACATCCCGCTGCCGGTGAACGACCACGAGACGATCGACATCTTCGGCTTCGCCTTCCCGGCCTTCGCGCTCTACGCCGCGACCGCGAACCTCTCGATCCCGCTCGTGCTCACGCTCTCGGTCTTCATCCTCTACCAGGCAGAGGGCATCCGCAGGCACGGCCTGGTCAAGTACCTGAAGGGCTGGCTCCCGGCCGGCGTGTCCGGCGCGGCCGCCGTCCCCATCTTCTTCATCGAGGTGATCTCCCAGTTCATGCGGATCATCTCGCTGTCGGTCCGACTGTTCGCGAACATCCTGGCGGGCCACCTGCTGATCCTTTTCATGGGTGGCGGGCTTGCAGTGCTGCTCGGCATCACCGCGCTCGGCTGGATCACCCTGCCCGTGGCCGTCGCGTTCTTCACGCTCGAGGTGGGGCTGATCGCCACGCTGCAGGCCTTCATCTTCGCCACGCTCACGTCTATCTACTTCGGCGAGGCAAGCGCCGGAGGTCACTAAGGAGGATCCATGGACCCTGCAGTGCTGCTCCCAATCGCCCAGGCGGCCGACCCCACGGACGGCCTGAAGGCGATCGCGCTCGGAGTGGGCGCGGGGCTCGGGACGATCGGACCGGGCATCGGCGTCGGATACATCTTCGGCAAGGTGATCGAGTCGGTCACGCGCCAGCCCGAGATGCGCGAGGAGATCACGAGCATCCAGTGGCTCGGGTTCGCCCTGACCGAGGCGATCGTCTTCTACGCGTTCATCTTCGGCCTGATCGCGTTCTTCCTCTAGGCCGCACATGGACTTCATCGGGGACATCGCGAGCTTTCTCCTGATCGCCCAGGAGAGCACCGAGGGCGGCGAGGAGGAGGGCGGCAGCTTCCTCGTCAGCCCGAACGTCGGGCTGATGATCTGGACGCTGCTCGCGTTCGGGACGACCCTGTACCTCCTCAACAAGCTCGCCTTTCCGCGGATCGCGGAGGCGCTCGACAGGCGCCGGCTGACGATCGAGAAGTCGCTCGACGACGCGGCGCGGACGAAGCAGGACGCGGACGCGCTGCTCGAGGAATACCGCGCCCGCCTCAAGGAGGCTCGCGAGCAGGCGGAGGAGATCACCATGCGCGCGCGCAAGGCAGCCGACTCACTTGCCGACAGCGCCAAGGCGGACGCGAGCAAGCAGCGCGAGGAGCTGCTCGCGGCCACCCGGCGCGACATCGAGGCGGAGACCCGCCGCGCGCTCGACGAGATCCGCAAGGAGGTCGCGAACCTCACGGTGATCGCGACCGAGAAGGTCACGCGCAAGTCGCTGACGCCTGACGATCACCGGCGCCTGATCGAGGACGCCCTCAAGGAGGTCGACTTCTCGACGCTCGCGGGCGAGGAAGGCTCGCGGAGGAACTAGTGGAGGAAATCGCCGAGGTCTACTCGCGTGCGCTGTTCGAGGCGGCGAAGGAGAACGACGCGCTCGATCGCGTGCACGAGGAGCTCGGCCAGTTCGCCGACGCGCTCGACGAGGACCGCAACCTGCAGGTCTTCCTGTTCTCGCCCTACTTCTCCTCGGAGGAGAAGAAGAAGGGGATCGGGCAGATCGTCGACGACGCGGACCCGCGGCTCTTCAACTTCCTCGAGCTGCTCGCCGAGCGCCATCGGATGCCGGCCCTGTTCCGGATCCGGCGCGAGTTCGATTCGATGTGGGCCGAGGAGAACAAGCTGCTGCCGGTGAGTGTCACGAGCGCGGTCGAGCTCGACCAGGGCATCGTCGAGGACATCGGCCGCGAGATCGAGAAGCAGACCGGACGGCGCGTCGAGCTGTCAAGCAGCGTCGATCCCGACGTGCTCGGCGGGCTCAGGGTGAGTGTTGGCAATCTTGTCCTCGACGCAACCGTGCGCAACAGACTCGAACAGCTACGCAAGCAAGTGGCCCGGGCGGCCTAGCCGCAAAGCACCCGGCTCGGCCGGGTGCGCGCGGACAAGTAAGGAGACTTCGAAGTGCAGATCAAGCCAGACGAGATCACCAGCATCCTCAAGCAGCGCATCGAGGGGCTAGAGGACGGCGGCGCGGACCTGTCCGAGGTGGGCACGGTCCTGTCGATTGCCGACGGCATCTCGCGTGTGCATGGGCTCGACAACTGCATGTCCAGCGAGCTGCTGGAGCTTCCGCACGACGTGACCGGGCTCGCGCTCAACCTCGAGTCCGACAACGTCGGCGCCGTGCTGTTCGGTGAGTGGGACAAGATCGAGGAGGGCGACCAGGTCAAGCGCACCGGCCGCCTGCTGGAGGTGCCCGTGGGCGACGCGCTGCTCGGGCGCATCGTCGACCCGCTCGGCAACCCGCTCGACGGCAAGGGCGACATCAACACTGAGGACACTCGGCCGGTCGAGTTCAAGGCCCCGGGGGTGGTCCAGCGCCAGCCGGTGAAGGAGCCGATGCTGACCGGCATCAAGCCGATCGACGCGATGACGAACGTCGGCCGCGGCCAGCGCGAGCTGATCATCGGGGACCGCCAGACCGGCAAGACGTCGATCTGCATCGACACGATCATCAACAACAAGGGCCAGGACCTCGTCTGCATCTACGTCGCGATCGGCCAGCGCATGTCGACGGTCGTGGAGGTGGCGCAGCAGCTCGAGGATGCCGGCGCGCTCGAGCACACGATCATCGTCGCTGCTCCCGCCGACGAGGCCGCCCCGATCAAGTACCTCGCCCCCTACGCCGGCGCCGCCATGGCCGAGCACTTCCTCTACAACGGCCAGCACGCCCTCGCGATCTACGACGACCTGACGAAGCACGCCTACGCGTACCGGCAGATGTCGCTGTTGCTGCGGCGCCCGCCCGGCCGCGAGGCCTACCCGGGTGACGTCTTCTATCTGCACTCACGCCTGCTCGAGCGCTCGGTCAAGCTGAACGACGAGCTCGGCGGCGGTTCCTTCACGGCGCTGCCGATCATCGAGACGCAGGCCGGCGACGTGTCGGCCTACATCCCGACGAACGTCATCTCGATCACGGACGGCCAGATATTCCTCGAGGCCGACCTGTTCCGCTCGGGCGTGCGCCCGGCCATCAACGTGGGCATCTCGGTGTCGCGCGTCGGCGGCTCGGCCCAGACCACGCCGATGCGCAAGGTGGCCGGCCGGCTCCGGCTCGAGCTCTCCCAGTACCGCGAGCTCGAGGCGTTCGCCCAGTTCGGCTCGGACCTCGACGCCGACACGCAGGCGACGCTCAGCCGCGGCGCGCGGCTCGTCGAGGCGCTGAACCAGGACGAGCGCAGCCCCTGGGCGATCGAGGACCAGGTCGCGGCGATCTACTCCGGCACCGGCGGCTTCCTCGACCGCATCAAGGTCGAGCGCGTGAAGGACTTCCACGAGTCGATGCTGCAGCGCCTGCACTCCGAGCACCAGGAGCTGATGGACAAGCTGCGCGACGGCCAATGGGACGATTCGATCGAGTCCGAGCTGAGGGACGCGATCGCCGAGGCGATCGACGACTTCGGGCCGGACTTCGACGCCGAGGGCAACCCGATCGAGGAGGGCGAGTCCGACCGCATCCGTCGCGAGCGTGAGGATCGGAGCGAGAGCGACGAGGCCGGCGACGAGCAGGGCGGCGAGGCCGCCGAGTCGGACGAGAGCGCCCAGGCGGCGCCCGAGCAGGAGGCGGCACCCGCCTAGGCGATGGCGAACCTGAAGGACATCCGCAGCCGCATCGGCTCCGTCCAGAACGTTCGCAAGATCACGCGCGCGATGGAGATGATCTCCGCCGCGCGCCTGCGGAGAGCGGAGCAGCGGATCGAGCACCTGAGGCCGTACGCCGACGCCCTGCGCCGGATGACCGCGCGCGCGTCGCACGCCGCCGACAACATCCCGAACCTGCCGATCCTGCAGGACCGGGAGAACGTCGAGACCGTCGGCATCCTCCTGATCACGGCCGACCGCGGCCTCGCCGGCCCGTTCAACTCGCAGATCGTGCGCGCCGGCAACCGGCGCGCCGCCGAGATCCGGCGCGACGGCAAGGACGTCCTCTGGTACGCCGTGGGCCGGCGCGGCGTCTCCTCGCTCGAGTTCCGCCAGCTCGAGCTTGGCGCCTCGTGGACGGGTTTCACCGACCGGCCCGCCTTCGCCGACGCGCGGACGATCGGCGACGGCATGGCCGCGGCCTACGTCGACGGCAAGGTCGACCGCGTCGAGATCATCTACAACGGCTATATCTCGCCGGTGAACCAGGAGGTGCGGGAGGAGACGCTCCTGCCGCTCCAGCAGGCCGACGTGATCGATGTGGACGAGGAAGGGGAGCACGCCGACGACGAGCCCGAGTCCCGCGCGCTCTGGATCTACGAGCCCGACCCCGAGGAGATCCTCGCGCGGCTCGTGCCCGACTATGTGGAGATTTCGATCTACAGGGCGCTGCTCGAGTCGACGGCGTCCGAGCACGGCGCCCGCATGAGCGCCATGCGCAACGCATCAGACAACGCCGGAGAGCTCATCGACGACCTCACCCTGGCGGCCAACCGGCAGCGCCAGGCCGAGATCACCCAGGAGATCATGGAGGTCGTCGCCGGGGCCGAGGGACTTCGATAGGGATCAACCCAGGAGACTGAATGGAAGCCGCAACGCAGGCCACCGAGCAGCAGCGCAGGACCAAGGGCAACGTCGGGACCGTCGAGGAGGTGCAGGGCGTCGTCGTCGAGGTGGCCTTCTCCGACGGCGAGCTCCCCGAGATCTACAACGCGCTCGAGATCGAGCTCGAGGCGGGCGGCGAGGAGGGCAACGCCACCCGGCTCGTGCTCGAGGTGCAGCAGCACCTGGGCGACGACCGCGTGCGCGCGGTCGCGATGGATGCCACCGACGGGCTCGCGCGCGGCACCGATGTGGTCGACACAGGCGGCCCGATCACCGTGCCTGTGGGCGATGTCGTGCTCGGCCGCATCTTCAACCTCCTCGGCGACCCGATCGACGGGGGCGGTCCCGTGGACGCGGACGAGCGCTGGCCGATCCACCGCCCCGCGCCGAGCGTCGAGGACCTGACGCCGACCCGCGAGATCCTCGAGACCGGCATCAAGGTCGTCGACCTGCTCGCCCCCTACGCCAAGGGAGGCAAGGTCGGGCTGTTCGGCGGCGCCGGCGTCGGCAAGACGGTCCTGATCCAGGAGCTGATCCACAACATCGCCCAGGAGCACGGCGGCCTCTCGGCCTTCTGCGGCGTCGGCGAGCGCTCGCGTGAGGGCAACGACCTTTGGCTCGAGATGACCGAGTCGGGCGTGATCGACAAGACCATGCTCGTGTTCGGCCAGATGAACGAGCCGCCCGGCGCGCGCATGCGCGTCGCGCTGTCCGGGCTGACGATGGCGGAGTACTTCCGCGAGCAGGGCGGCCAGGACGTGCTGCTCTTCATCGACAACATCTTCCGCTTCGTGCAGGCGGGCTCGGAGGTGTCGGCGCTGCTCGGCCGGATGCCCTCGCAGGTCGGCTACCAGCCCACGCTCGAGACCGAGATGGGCCAGCTCCAGGAGCGCATCACCTCGACCCGCCAGGGCTCGGTCACGTCAGTGCAGGCGATCTACGTGCCGGCCGACGACCTCACCGACCCGGCGCCGGCGTCGGTGTTCGCCCACCTCAACTCGACGACGACGCTGTCGCGCTCGATCTCCGAGAAGGGCATCTACCCGGCCGTCGACCCACTCGACTCGACCTCGACGATTCTCAAGGCCGACATCGTCGGCGACGAGCACTTCCAGGTCGCGAACGCCGTGCGCGAGATCCTGCAGCGCTACAAGGAGCTGCAGGACATCATCGCCATCCTCGGCATCGACGAGCTCTCGGACGAGGACCGGCTGACGGTGCAGCGCGCGCGCAAGGTGGAGCGCTTCCTGTCGCAGCCGTTCTTCGTGGCCACGGCCTTCACCGGCCTCGAGGGCACGTACGTGCCGGTCGAGGAGACCGTGCGCTCCTTCAGGGAGATCATCGACGGCAAGCACGACGACATCCCCGAGCGCGCCTTCCTGATGAAGGGCACGATCGACGAGGTCGTGGAGGCGACCCGCGGCGCCGACGCGGAGGAGCAGGCTGAGGAGGAGACCTCCGAGGACGAGGGCGGCTCCGAGAACGGCGAGCGCGAGGGCGATGGCGAGGAATAGCTTCCCCGTCGAGGTCCTCACCCCCGAGGGCCAGGTCTTCGCCGACGAGGTGGAGATGGTCTCCACCCGCACGACGACGGGCTCGATCGGCATCCTCGCGCACCACGCGCCGCTGATGGCGATCCTCGAGCCCACCGAGCTGCGGCTGTACAAGTCGGAGTCCGACGTCGTGCGCTTCGCCCAGGGCGAGGGCTACCTCCAGGTGGTCGACAACCGCGCGCTCGTGCTCGTCGAGGACGCGATCGCCCCGGACGACATCGACCGCGGCGCCTTCGAGTCGAGGCTGCAGGAGGCGCGCGAGGCCGTCGAGAGCGCCGACGAGGACTCCGAGGAGCGCGCCCGCGCCGAGCGCGAGGTCAAGCGTTACGAGGCGTTCCTCGAGGTGGGCTCGGGCTAGGACGGCGCAGGCCCAGCGTTAGAGGGACAGCGCGCGTTAGAGCGCCGCGCGGTCTCTGGGTGCTCGGTGCGCCGGGCACACGACCTCGACCGGCAGATCGACTAGCGGCCGCAGTCTTTCGGCGGCCTGCTCGCGGGTGACGCCACCGCGCAACCACTCGTTCAGCGCGAGACCTCTTCCGAAGTCGGCGAGCGAGTCGCCCGTCGGCGATGCCGGCCGAGTCTAGTGCCGCGCGCGCTGAGCCCGCCGATCCATGGCAGGTGGAAGTGGCGGTGCGCCTGGTGCTCGGGGGCGACCGCTGTGTCGTCGCTCGCGCGCACGAACGCCCACGTCAGTACCGTGCCGACCGCGCACAAGCCCGCGAGCAGCCACATCGAGCCCGAAAGAGCGGAGGCGAACGCCGCCGGATCGGCCTGGCCCGCGTGCAGGTCGTCGTCGAGCGTGGCCTGGAAGACCGCGCCGGCCGCCGCGAGCGTGATCGCACCCGCCAGCACTCGGTTCATCGCGAGCACGCCGGCCGCGATGCCCGCCTTCGCCTGCGGCATGGCCGTCATCGCCGCCGTCGACATCGGCGCATAGACGCAGCCGAGCGAGATCCCGAACAGCAGATAGCCGGCGAACACCAGCCCGTAGCCGCTCGACGCGTCGACCTGTGCGAGTACGACCAGGCCGGCGGTGCCGAGCGCCATGCCGACGGTCATGAGCGGGCGGACTCCAAAGAGCGCGATGAGCCGTCCGCCCAGTGGGGAGATCGCAATCATCGGCGCCGTCACCGGCAGGATCAGCACGCCCGCCTCCAGCGCGCCGTGGCCGAGGTCCGTCTGCAGGTATTGCGGCTGCAGGAACATCAGCGCCCAGTAACAGCCGACCAGGCTGAACCCGGCCGCGCTGGCGCCGAAGTACGGCCCGTTGCGGAACAGGTCGAACTCCACGATCGGCCACCGAACGCGGTGCTCGATGAACCAGAACGCCACGAGCAGAGCGACGCCGGCCGCGAAGACGCCGAGGGTGGCCACCGAGGTCCAACCCCACGCCTTGCCCTCCACGAGGGCGATCACGATCGCGGCCAGCCCGAGACCCAGCGTGACCACGCCGGCAACATCGATCCGGCGCGCCGCGGTTTCGTCGCGCTGCTCCGCGGTCGAGGCGAGCACGAGCACCACACCGAGCAGGCAAAAGGGCAGGTTCAGCCAAAACAGCCAGCGCCAGCTGACGGCCTCGACCAGCGCGCCGCCGACGAGGGGTCCCAGGCCCAAGGCGAGCGCGGACACACCGGCCCAGATGCCGAGGGCGCGTGCGCGCTCGCCGGGCGGAAAGACGGTCGAGACGATCGCCAGCGACAGCCCCAGCAGGGCCGCGCCGCCCAGGCCCTGCAGGACGCGCGCGGCGACCAGCATCTCCTCCGCGTCCGAGGTCGCCGCCAGGACCGAGCCGCCCGCGAACGCGGCCATGCCGACTCACGAACACCCGCCGTCGGCCGAGGATGTCGCCCACGCGCCCCGCGCTCACCACGAACGCCGCGAGCACCAGCAGATACGCGTTCATCACCCACTGCAGGCCGGCGGTCGTGGCGTCCAGGTCACGCGCGATGTCCGGAAGCGCGACGTTGATCACCGTCGAGTCGAGCATGAGCACGAACAGGCCCATGCAGGTGCCGGCGAGGGTCCACCAGCGGCGGTTCGCCTCGGTCAGGCCGGGAAGCGCGCCGATGCGCGCAGCGGGAACCGCCATCACGCAATCATCGCCGTTGCCAGCTGCTCGCTGCTACTCGAGGAGGGCGGTCAGACCCCTGATCGCCAGGTAGGAGCCGACCAGGCCGAACACGAGCACGGTGGTCACGCGGGCGTGACGGCGTGCCCAGTTGTCGACGCGTGCCAGAGCTCTCGACGCAACGCCCGGACGGATCAGAAACATCACGACCGCGGCGATGGCGGAAGCGAACCAGATGGCGTTGAACACCAGAACCTGCAGGGCGCCCGCGACGAAGCCAGGTCCTTCAGCGATGATGGCGTTCAGGGCAAGGATGTAGAAGAGGCCGGGGACGTGAGTCGCCACACCCCCTACCGCGGCCGTGGTCACCGTCGGGTTGCGCAGCCTTCGGATGACCGTCGACTCCCCGCGGGTGCCGCTATCGCGTGAGGGCAGCTCACGTCGCCCGGACCCCACGGCGATGGCAAACCCGACCGCCGCCAATCCCCCGAGCAGTTCGATCGCGGCGTAGACGTCTGTCCCTCGGTAGTCGATTCCGGCCCCGTGAAAGATCGCCACGACCAGAACCCCGACGGCCGCGCTGAACGCAAAACCGGCGGCGATGTACGCCACGACCACACGGCGGGGGGCGGACGCGCTCAACAGCGCGTAGAGAGCGGCGATACCGGCCGGGCGAGTGGCGCTTGCCAGAGCCAGCACCAGGACGTCAACGTTCATTCGAGCTCACAGGAAGGCGGCGGATACTCGCACCCGACTGCAACGGGCGAGGCGCAGCGAGCCGGCCGGACTCAGTTTCGGGCAAGCCGCTCCGGATAACCGGCTTGAATGGAAGCCACCACCGCAGAGCCCGGGCTCGAACGGGATAAGGGCGAGCAGCAGAGCGACCTCCGGAGGGTGATCGGGCCGAGGCTCCTGACGGTCTTCATCATCGGCGACATCCTCGGCGCGGGTATCTACGCCCTCGTCGGCGAGGTGGGCGCGGAGGTGGGCGGCGCCATCTGGACCGCCTTCCTGGCGGCCTTCGTCCTGGCGCTGTTCACGGCCTTCGCCTACGCGGAGCTCGTATCGAAGTACCCGCGCGCAGCCGGCGCCGCCCTCTACACGCAGCGCGCCTTCCGGACTCCCTTCTTCACGTTCATGGTCGCCTTCGCCGTGATGTCCTCCGGGATCGCGTCGGCGAGCACGCTCGCGCGGGCCTTCGCGGGCGACTACCTCTCGGAGTTCGTCGACCTGCCGCTCGTGCTGGCGGCGATCGCGATGATCCTGATCGTCGCGGCGATCAACCTGCGCGGGATCGCCGAGTCGGTCAGCGTGAACCTCGTCCTGACCGCGATCGAGGTCTTCGGACTGATCCTGATCGTGGTCATCGGCGTGGCCGCGCTCGGCGAAGGCTCGGGTGACTTCTCGCGCAACTTCGAGTTCAAGGAAGGCGAGGGAGTCGTCGCGGCGATCGTCGGCGGCACGGCGCTCGCCTTCTACGCGATGATCGGCTTCGAGGACTCGGTCAACGTGGCCGAGGAGACGAAGCGGCCCTCGCGCACGTTCCCGCGCGCGCTCTTCACCGGGCTCGCGATCGCCGGTGTGCTGTATCTGCTCGTCACGCTTACCGCCTCGTACGTCGTCCCGACCGACCAGCTGTCGGGCTCGGACGCGCCGCTCCTCGAGGTCGTGGAGCTCGGGCCGCTCGGGATCTCCACGCGGCTGTTCGCCTTCATCGCGCTGATGGCCGTGGCGAACAGCGCGCTGATCAACATGATCATGGCGTCGCGGATCGTCTACGGCATGGCCGACCAGGGCATCGTCGCGCGTTTCTTCTCTCGCACGCTGCCGGGTCGGCGCACGCCGGTGGCGGCCATCATCTTCACCACCGCGATCGCGATCGTGCTGATCTCGACGGGCGACCTGTCCACGCTCGCCGACACCACCGTCGTGCTGCTCCTGACGGTCTTCACGATCGTCAACATCGCCGTGCTCGTGCTGCGCCGCGAGGACGTCGAGCACGAGCACTTCCACGCGCCCTCGGTGTTTCCGGTGCTCGGCGCGCTGATCTCGCTGGCGCTGCTCGTGGATACGGCGCTCGACGACGCCGCGGTGTTCCTGCGGGCGGCGATCCTGCTGGCCGTGGGGGCGGCGCTATGGCTCGTCAACAGGCTCGTCGACGGGCCGCCGGAGGAGGGTCTCGACGCCGAGCGCCTGCAGGCGGGCTAGCCGCCGCGGGCTTGGGCCTGTGCGCGCCGCAGCGCCTGGATGCGCTCGGCGTTGAGGGTGTCCACCGCGGGCAGCAGGGAGCCCACGTCGTAGTGATCGACCGCGATCAGGCTAACCGGCAGCCCACGCTTGCGAGCGCACGCGTGTGCGCGCGAGACGATCTCCCGCTCGGTCTGGAAGGGCTCGTTGGGCGTGCGGCGCGGCGGGAACAGGTCGGCCCAGTGGTTCAGCATCAGGAACGGGCTGTCGGTGTCGCCGCGCTCGAGCTCGCAGCTCAGCTGCTTCACCTTCGTCGCGCCGAGCGGCGTGTCCTGTACGAACGAGAAGCCGTCCAGGTACCACGGCACGGTGCCATCGGCGTCCTTCTCGGTGAAGACGATCACGCGCTTGTTGCGGCGCACGACGTCGCCGAGGGTCGGCATCGGGGTGTCCCGGTCGAGGGTCAGGGCGTATCGCTCGAGGCCCGCCTCCGCGAACACCTTCTCGATGTCCTGCGGCGTCACGTACGGCTCGATGAAGAGGATCACGATCTCGCCGCGGTTCGCGTCGAGGAACTTCCTGATCTCCACGAGCGAGTCGGCCATCTTGGTCGCGCCGAGCTCGCACACGCTGTGGCAGAGCCAGACCTGGCGCTCGCCGGCTGCCTTGCCGGCCCCGAGGCGCCCGGCCAGGCGCTCCGCTGACGCCAGCACGGCCGGTGGGAGGCTCTTGGCCACACGGTTCCGATCGCGCTTCTCCGCGGCGAAGTCGGTGCGGACCCGGCCGTTGCCGGTCTCGACGCCCCAGTGCGGATCGATGAGGAGCAGGCGGATGCCGTCTCGGAGCTGGCGCTTGATGTCGTGGCGCTGGTTCGCGATGAACCAGTTGGGGCTGTCGGCGGCCGAGAACGAGTTGTGCGTGCCGCCCCAGACCGCCTCGTTCAGGCGCAGGTCGCAGAGCGCGAAGGAGCCGTTGCATTTGCCTGAGCGGGCCCCCGGCTGAGCGATGCTCGGCTCCGGCGCGCTGGTCGTGACCACGATGATGAGCGCGACGAGCGCGCCCACCACCAGCACGCCCGCTGCGCCGGCTCCGACGAGCGCGCGGCCGCGCGTGTGCTCCGCCTCGGCCCTCGTCTGCCCCGGGCGTGCGAGCAGGAGGAGCAGCTCGGACATGCCGAAGAAGACGAGGAACGCGCCCACCACGATTGCCGCGATCTGCAGCGCGAGCGTGGGGTCGAGGACCGCGAGGATGCCCGCGGCGAGCGCCGCGACGCCGCGCAGCGCGCGGGCCCAGCCCGAGCTCGGGCGCTGAGCGAGCCGCCTCAGGCGCTGCGCGGGGGCCTCGACGTCCTCCGGGTCGAGCGCCGCCGCCGCGGCCGCCACCGCCACGCCGAGCAGCGCCAGCAGCAGGGCCCAGGTGAGGAGGTCGCCCAGGAAAGCGTCGAACAGGCCCGACACAGCCGTGCGGACCTCCTCGTCGGTCAGCTCGTCCTCCCCGTAGACGCCCGCCAGCGTGCGTGCCTTGAGCACCAGCAGGGCGACGAGCAGGAGCGCTCCGGCAGCGCCGACAGCCACCCCGGCACGGAGGACTGCGATGCGCCGGTCCGGGGCCACCGCCACGGCGCCGGCCAGCAGCAGGACGGCGACCAGCGGAAGGACGATGCCCAGCGTGCGCACCTGGTCGGCGATTCGCAGCGTGGTGCCCGCGAACTCCCGGTCGCGCAGTGCCAGCAGGTCCGGCTTGAGATCGTCGGGCAGCTGTCTCGCGAGGTTGGGCGAGACCGACCTCAGCCCGAACTGCACGATCTGGGCCGCGTCCCCAAGGTCGAGCAGGACGTTCTCCTTGTCGCGGACGAAGAAGACGCGGTTCGTCTCGAGCGCGGCGGCGCGGAAGACGCGTTGGAACGGCTCGGTCTCGATCAGGGTGCCGACGACCGATTCGAGCAGCGGCCGCGCCGCGGCGAGGTCGGCCGAGCCGCGCTCCGCGATGTAGACGACGATCTCGCGCCCGACGACCGTGCGCACGCCGTCGTCGTCGAGGGCGTCCACGGCCCGGTTCGCGAAGGCCTCGCGGTCCACGATCTGCTCGCGGGCGTAGAAGGCGACCGTTCCGGCGATGAGCAGTACGGCGCCGATGACGAGCATCACGACGCTGGCCGTGCCCCGGGAGCGGGAGAGAGTCGAACCCATTTGCGAGTCGGGTATTGCGTTGGGGAATGTATCTCCTGTACGGTCGGTCGGCCGATGGGACGGACTCGTCTCACGCTGCTCGCGGCAACCCGGCGCTAGGAGGTCCTCCGTGCATATCGCCGAGATCGTTCTCGAGTTCGACAACGAGACGGTTCTCAGCGGCGAGGGCGAGCGCGCCGGGCTGATCCTGCTCGGCTCCATGCTCGTGTCGTTCCTGCTCATCCGTGTGAGCACCCGGCTCATGCGCAGCCCGAAGGTCACCTGGTGGCCGGGCAGCATCAAGACGGAGGGCGGCCTGCATGTCCACCACCTCGTGTTCGGGATCGTGCTGATGCTCTTCTCAGGCTTCCTGCTCGCCTTGCAGCTGGGCAGCCCCTTCTTCGAGCTCTCCGCCGCCGCCTTCGGCATCGGCGCCGGGCTGACGCTCGACGAGTACGCGCTCTGGCTCCAGCTCGAGGACGTCTACTGGGCGGAGGAGGGACGGCGTTCCGTTGACGCGGTGATCGTCGCCGCCATCGTCGGTGGCCTCCTCCTGATGGGCTTCCTGCCCTTCTCGACGGACAGCGGCGCGCCCGCGATCATCCTCTCGGTGCTGGTCACGCTGGCGATCGCGGCCGTGGCGGTGCTGAAGGGCAAGGTCTTCATGGGGGTCGCCGGCATGCTCTTCGTGCCCGTGGCGGTGATCGGCGCGATCCGGCTGGCCAAGCCCGACTCGGCCTGGGCGCGGCGCCGCTATCCGGAGGACAGCCCCAAGCGGATCAAGTCAGAGCGGCGCTATGCGCGCCATACGGCCCGCTACCAGCGCTTCCAGGACCGCGTGGCGGGGGCGCCGACCCCGGAGGACGCCTCCGAGGCCTGAGCCCGATCCGACCGAGGCCCAGCGATGCGGCGGGCGGCCGCCGGCCGCCCGCCCCGCTCCGCATGAGGGCCCGCTTCCCGGCCGCCTCCACGGCCTGGACGTGCTCGTGCGCCGGGACCGCGCCGCACCCGGCTGAGCGGTACTGTCGCGGCCATGGGACGACGAGAGAGCTACGACGTGGGAGTCTTCTCCTGGACCGATCTCGCCACCACCGACATCGACGCCGCGAAGGCCCTCTACGCCGACCTCTTCGGGTGGGGCTACGAGGACCAACCGATACCCGGCGGGGGCACCTACACGATGGCGAAGGTGGACGGCCTGTCGGTTGCGGGGCTCAGCACCGTTCAGGCCGAGGGTCAGCCGCCCGCCTGGACCACCTACGTGACCGTCGACGACGCGGATGCGGCGGCGTCGAAGGCCGCGGAGCTCGGTGGGACCGTGATCGCCGAGCCGTTCGACGTCCTTGACGCGGGCCGGATGGCCGTGATCGCGGATCCGACGGGCGCGATATTCGCCGTCTGGCAGGCCGGCACCTCGATCGGCGCCGAGCTCGTGAACGGCCACGGCCTGCTCTCGCTCACCCAGCTCAACACCACCGATCCGGATCGGGCGACCGAGTTCTACTCAGGGTTGTTCGGCTATCGCATCGAGCGCACAGAGGGCACGGAGATCCCCTACTGGGGCATCTATCTCGGCGATGACCTTAACGCGGGCATGATGCTGCTCCCGGCCGACCAGGGCACGCCGCCGCACTGGCTCGTCTACTTCGGCATCGACGACGTCGACGCCGCGGCTGAGAAGATCGCCGCGGCCGGCGGCACGCTGCTCGTGCCGAAGCTGTCGGTGCCGGGCGGCGAGATCATCGTCGCTCAGGACCCGCAGGGGGCGGTGTTCGGCGTGTTCGCCGGTCGGTTCGACGAGTAGCGCGGCCAAGATGCCGGTGGGCGAACGACTGGTTCGCCGCTTCTACGACGAGCTCTGGAACGAATGGCGGCTCGACGTCGCCGACGAGATCCTCTCCGAGGACATCGATTTCCGCGGCTCGCTGGGCTCCGTCGAGCACGGCCGGGAGGGGTTCAAGCGCTATGTCGGGCGCGTGCGGGCCGCCTTCCCGGACTGGCACAACCAGGTCGACGAGCTCTTCGCGGCCGGCGACCGCGTCGTAGCACGGCTGACCTGGACCGGAACCCATCTCGGCGCCCTGGCCGGTGTGGCCGCGACGGGCAACTGCGTGGATCGTCGGCGACACGCAGGAGCTGTGGCGCGCGCTGGGCCGCCTGGATACCGGCCCTCAGCCGTCGTAGGGGGCGTCAGGCGGGCAGCACCCGCGCGACGATCGCCGCGGCATCCACCTGCGCCGGCAGCGTGCCGAACACCCGGCCGCCGGGGCCTTCGAGCCGGCCGGCGCAGAATGCGTCCGAGACCTCGGGCGGCGCGTGGCGCACGAGCAGGCTGCCCTGGAGCGCAAGCGCCAGGTCGCCCACGACACGGCGCGCCTCGAACTCGGGGTCCGCGGGCACGCTCTCGCGCAGGCGGTCGAGGTGCGCGTCGAGCGCTGCGTTGCCGCCGCGCGCCAGCTCGCATTCCGCCAGGAAGGCGGGCAGCGTCTCGGGCTCCCTCGCGAGCGCGCGCAGGACGTCGAGTGCGGACACGTTGCCGGAGCCCTCCCAGATCGAGTTGAGCGGCGAGTCGCGCAGGAGACGCGGCATTCCCGACTCCTCGACGTAGCCGTTGCCGCCGAGGCACTCGAGCGCCTCGGTGGCGTGCCAGGGCGCGCGCTTGCAGACCCAGTGCTTCATCACCGCCGTCGCCAGCCGGCGGAAGGCCGAGTCGCCCTCGTCGTAGGCGCGCGCCACGCGCATGGCGGCGGCCGTCGCCGCCTCGGACTCGATCGCGAGGTCGGCGAGCACATTCTGCATGAGGGGCTGATCGGCCAGCTGTCGGCCGAAGGCGGCCCGGTGGCGTGCGTGGTGAACGGCCTGGACCACACCCCAGCGCATCGACGTCGCCGAGCCGATCAGGCAGTCGAGCCGGGTGTGGTTGACCATGCGGATGATCGTCGCGACGCCGCGCCCCTCGTCGCCGACGAGCCGCGCGCGCACGCGCTCGAACTCGACCTCGCTGGAGGGCAGCGAGCGCGTGCCGAGCTTGTCCTTGAGGCGCTGGATGCGGAAGCCGGGATCGCTCGACTCGAACAGGAAGCAGGTCAGGCCGGCCGGCGTCTGGGCCAGCGTCAGGAAGACGTCGCAGGAGGGGTAGGAGCAGAACCACTTGTGCCCGGTCAGCTCGTAGCTGCCGTCCCCGAGCGGCTCCGCCCGGGTCGTGTTCGCGCGCACGTCCGAGCCGCCCTGCTTCTCGGTCATCGCCATCCCGGCCAGGGCGCCGTCGCCGTAGGAGGGCTTCGTCAGAAGCGGCTCCCACTCGGCGGCCAGCTCGGGCTCCTCGCGCAGTGCGGGGACCACCGAGTAGGTCATCGAGACCGGGCACATGACGCCCGAGTTGACCTGGCTCCACGTGTACATGAGCGCCGCGCGCACGACGTGCGCGCCCGGCTGCGGATCTCTCCACGGCAGCGAGTGGATCTCGCGCTCGACCGCCTGGCGCAGGCACCAGTGCCAGGACGGGTCGAGCTCGACCTCGTCGATGCGGTGGCCGTAGCGATCGTGGGTCCGTAGGCGCGGTTCGTTGCGCTCGGCGCGCTCGGAGTGCTCGATCGCCTCCGTGCTGCCCGCCAGCTCGCCCGTGTCACGCAGCCGGTCGATGCCCCAGCCTCCGCCGTCACGCTCGAGCGCCTCGCGCAGCGGCAGATCGGCTTCGACGACGTTGTAGGGCGCGATCGGCGGGGCCTGGTTCGTGACGTCGTGGGTGGAGCCAGCGGCGAGCATTCGTCCCAAGTCTGCCGTATCGGATAGAAGGGCCCCAACACTGCACTGACCCGCTCCCTTTCAATTGCCGTGGCTGCGGCGTTCCCGGCTGATCAGCCGCGCTCCAGCAACTCGCCGATCGCATCGTCGGTGAGCCGCGCGCTCTCGTCCCAGTCGAACCTCGCGGCGCGCTCGAGCCCGGCGGCTATGAGCCGCTCGCGCTCGGGGCCGATGGCCCGCCGCAGCGCGTCGGCAAAGGCGCCGGGATCGTCCGGCTCGGCAAGGATCGCCGCGCCGCCGCACACCTCCGGAAGTGCCGCGCGGTCGGCGGCCACCACCGGCGTACCGCTCGCCATCGCCTCGATCACGGGCATGCCGAAACCCTCGTACACCGACGGCATCGCGAGCGCCTCGGCCCCGGCGTAGAGACCGGGCAGAAGCGCCTCCGGCACGTAGCCGAGCGCGCGGCCGGGCGCGGGCGCGCCGGCCCTCATGTAGGCGCGCGCCGAGCCGGCGTTGACGAGCTCGATGCCCTGTTCCTTCAGTGCGCCGGCGGCGCAGGCCAGCACGGCCAGGTTCTTGCGCGCGATCCGGGTGGAGACCGCCAGGACGTAAGGGCGCTCGAGGCCGAGGGCACCCTTGGCAGGTTGCGGGTCAGCGGTCGGGGAGAAGATCTCCGAGACGCCGTTCGGCACGACGGCGATGCACTCGCCGGGGACGCTGAGCCGCTCGGCTATCTCCTCCTTCGAGAACTCCGAGACGGTGATCACAAGCCGCGCCCGCCGGGCGATGCGCGGGAGCACGAGCCGCTGCCAGGCCACGTAGGCGCGTCCGTACCACTCGGGATGGGCGAGGGCGGCCATGTCGTGGATCACGACGACGTTCCGGCGCGACGCGAGCGGCCCCAGGTTCGCGGGGCAGTAGACGAGCTCGGCGCGCCGGGCGGCAAACGGCAGCGCGAGCTGCTCCCACGCATGGCCTGCACGGTGCGCGAGCCGCGGACGCGGTGCGATCAGCTCGTAGCGGCAGGGCCGGAGGGCGGGAAGGCGTCGGGCCATCTCGCGGGCGACCCGCTCGACGCCGCCGGTCTCCTGGCGCACAGCGGCGCGCGCGTCGATGGCGACCGGGGCGCTCACAGTTCGCTCAGCAGCTCGCGCCAGCGCTCGCGAGTCAGCGCGACGTCGAAGTGCTCCTCCGCACGCCGGCGAGCCGCTGCGCTGAGCTTCGGCCTGTTGGACGGGTCCATGACGTCAAGGAGGGCGGTCGCCCCGGCCGCCGCGTCACCGGGCGGAAAGAGCCGGCCGGCCGCCCCCACGATCTCGACGGGTCCGCCGGCAGCGGGGGCAACCACCGGCAGCCCGCAGGCAAGCGCCTCGACCAGGGCCAGCCCGTAAGGCTCGCGGTCGGCGCAGTGGAGCAGGGCCGCCGCGTCTCTCAGTGCGGCGGCGGGATCCTGGATGCGCCCGCAGAGCTCCGCCCTCCCTCGGAGGTCGGGCTCGTACGCCCGGCGCTCCATCCGAGCAAGCAGCTCCGCCCCGCGGGAGCTGATGGGCTCCCCGGCCACACGCAGCCGCAGCCCGGGAAGGCGGGCGGCGATCGCGAGGGCCAGCTCGGGGCGCTTCCACGGTTCGATG
Organism: uncultured Thermoleophilaceae bacterium; assembly: GCA_963734025.1. Classification (GTDB taxonomy): domain Bacteria; phylum Actinomycetota; class Thermoleophilia; order Solirubrobacterales; family Thermoleophilaceae; genus JACVRW01. Next base: position 184,786 of record CAVTFR010000005.1, on the reverse strand, counting down.
GCGCCGAGCACGAGGACAGGCGCGTCGGGCGCCGGCTCGACTCGGGGCGAGAAGCGGGCGAGGTCCACGCCGGCCCGGACCACCTCCACCCGGCCAGACTCCCCGAGGTCCCGCGCGATCGCCTCCGAGAGGCACACGATGAGCTCGGCCCGCTGCGCCGCGGCACGGACCATACGTCCGATGGCGGGCCCCGGCAGCAGGTCGTTATGCGCAAACACGAGCCGCGGCCGGTCGCGCAACCGGGTCAGCGCCGGTGCGCAGGCGAGCAGCGCGCGCATGTTCCACGCAACCAGGATCGCGGGTTGGGCTCTTTGGACCGCGCTTCGGACCTCCAGAGCGAGCCCCGCGATCGCGGCCGCCGCCGCGGTCCGCCCACGCAGCCCGTCGCGAAGCGCGAGCGGGCGCGGCTTCAGCGCAAGCAGCTCCGGGACGATCGCGCGCGCGGCCTCGGCCAGCGGTCCCGGTGGGCACGCGATCGTCGGACCGGGCTCGAGACCGCGGGCAACATCGAGCAGGATCCGCTCGGCGCCGCCAAGGGCGGATGAATACGACACGAAGAGAACACCCGACCGCGGCAAGCACGCGACGCTACCAGCGCGTGCCCGGCTGAGTTCGGGCTCCCGCTCGGGGCACGGGCTAGCATCGCGCCGCCATGGACCTGACCGTCGCCGTGTGCACCAAGGACCGGCCCAGCCTGCTGGCGGAGACGCTCGGGGCACTCACCTGCCAGAGCGATACCGACTTCGAGCTTGTGGTCGTCGACCAGAGCCTGCGTCCGGATTCCGCGTTGGACCAGCTGGCCCGCGTCCGGCCGCGCACAGTGGTGATTCGGGACGACGGCGCCGGCCTCTCGCGGTCCCGGAATCTCGCGCTCGCCACGGCGAGCGGCGACTGGATCGCCTTTCTCGACGACGATTGCATCGCTGAGGAGGGCTGCGTGGCCGCGCTGAAAGCCGAGATCGCGGCACACCCGGAGGCCGACTGGGTGAGCGGCGATGTGAGTGGTGGAAGCCCGCCGCACGGCGACTACCTCCCGGTCACGCTCTTTCCGGTCGGTCGGCCCGTGTCCCGCCGCGGACGCTGGACCATTCCGGGCGCGATCGGCTTCGGTGTTTTCTTCGCCGTGCGCCGTTCCGTCGCCGAGCGGCTCGGCGGCTGGGACGAGCGGCTCGGGCCGGGAGTTCCCGCCTTCCCAGCCGCCGACGACATGGACTTCAACCACCGTCTGCTTCGCAGCGGGGCCGTGGCATGGCTCTCGCCCGCCGTGAGGCTCCGCCACGACCAGTGGCGCAGCCCCGCCGACCTCGCTCCGCTCCAACGCGGATACGTTCGGGCGTGGGCGGGCTTCTCCATGAAGCAGCTCAGGACCGGTCACCCACTTGCCGGCGCATGGCTCTGGTCCTGGGGGGCGATCGACGTAGTCCACATGGCCGGAAGCGCGCTCCGGCATCGCTCGCGGCTACGCCTGAAGCTCGCCCTGGCCAAGGCGCGAGGACTTGTCGAGGGCACCGTGATTGGACTTCGCCGGCGCTGGTAGTCAGGCGCGTCTGCGCAGGATGAAGCCGCCCGCTGAAAGCAGGGCACCGGCGCCGGCGAGCACCCCCAGCGGCAGCCCGGTACGCGGGAGCGCGATGCCGGACCCGGTCGAGCCCGCCGGCTCGGTTGGGCTGACTGACCCGGTCGAGCCCGAGTCCTCGGCGCCTGCCACGTCGGTGTCTTGCACGACCGGGTCTGGAGGCGGCTCCGGGGCGGCCGGCGTGTCGGGGCCGGTTGCTGTTCCCTGATTCTCGTCGGCGGGCGCCTCGCCGAACGGGTCGGAGTACTGCTCGTCCCCGGCGCTTTGTGCGAGCGCCCCTGACGGGAGGATGAGCATCAGCAGCATGAGCAGAATTGCGGCGGGGCGACGGCTCATCGGGGGCGGGAGCCTAGCGGCACGCTGCTGGCGTGCGAGGCGCCGCCGAACATAGACTGGCGCGGGTGGATGTGAACCCCCTGCCCCAGACGAGGACTCCGCGGACGGCGCTCGTTCATGACTTCCTCGTCAGCGTGCGGGGCGCGGACCGTGTGTTCCTCGAGATGTGCGAGCTTTGGCCGGAGGCCGACATCTTCACGCCCGTATACGACGAGCGCGGCACAGAGGGCCGCTTCGCCCACCGCAACATCCACACCTCGTTCCTCCAGCGCACGCGGCCGACGGCGCGGACCTTTCGCGGGCTTCTACCCCTATATCCGGCGGCGATCGAGTCGTTCGATCTGTCCGAATACGAGCTCGTGATATCGAGCTCCAGCGCCTGGGCGCATGCGGTCATATGCGATGAGCAGGCGGTGCACGTCTGCTACTGCCACAACCCTTTCCGCTATGCCTGGAACGAGCGCCACCGGACGCTCGCCGAGCGAGGCGATCCGGTCTCACGGGCCGCCCTGCGGAGCTTCCTGCGGCGCTGGCGGGAGTGGGACTGGATTGCCGCACAGCGGGTCGATAGCTACGTGACCAACTCGCGCGTGACCCAGGGACGCATCCACTCCTACTTCGGGCGTGACTCGCGCATCGTGTATCCACCGGTGGCCACCCGACGTTTCACGACGGGTCCGGTGGCCGACCACTACCTGGTCGTCTCGGAGCTCGTGTCGCACAAGCGGATCGACGTCGCCGTCGAGGCCTTCAACCGGTTGCGGCTCCCGCTGGTGATCGCGGGCGACGGGCCCCACAGGCGCCGCCTCCGGCGGATCGCCGGCCCCACGGTGCGCTTCGTGGGCAGGGTCAGCGACACCGAGGCCGAGCGCCTGATGTCGAGCGCCCGGGCTCTGGTGGTCACGAGCGTCGAGGAGTTCGGGATCGCGGCGGTTGAGGCCCAGGCGGCTGGGCGTCCCGTGGTGGCGCGGGCCGGCGGCGGGCTGCTCGAAACCGTGATCGATGGAGTGACGGGCTGCTTCTGGGAGGGCGGGCCCGACGAGCTGGTGGAGGCGGTCGCGAGGTTCGATCCCGCGGCCATCGATCCACGAGTGTGCGTGGAGAACGCCCAGCGCTTCGACGCCAGGGTGTTCCGGGAGCAGTTGCCGCGCGAGGTATACGAGACGTTCCGCGCTGCGCCGGAGGAGCGCGTGGAGGCCCGCCAGCAGCTGCGCCGGCCCCTGCCGGCGCGCCGCCCCGGCTCGCTGTACCGGCGCGGCTCGGCGGCCTGGTAGTGGAACCTCGGCCCGCGCGACGATGGTGAGCTGGATCGAGCGCCGCCAGCGAAGCGGCTCCGGCGCGGCCAACGCGTGGATCAACGGCGTCTGGCGCGCGCTGCGGCCGTCCGCGTCCGGCCAGGCCTACCAGAACTACATCGACCCCCAGCTGCCTGGCTGGCAGCGGGCCTACTACGCGGGCAACCTCCCGCGCCTGCGCGAGATCAAGAAACAGCTCGACCCCGAGTTCCGCTTCCGCTTCCGGCAGGCGATCCCGCCGGCCTGACCTTCGCTCCCAGGTTGGCGTTGGCCGTGGTGGGGCTGGGGCTGGGGAAGGGGATTTATCGCTGAACGTTGCCGACTTAATGTCGTGGGACGACACCAAGTCGGCATCGTGGGGGAAAAATCGCGGTTTCGGGCAGGAAGATCGCTCCCCGTGCCGCCCCTCCCCAGCTGCAGTCGGCGGCAGTCCGGCCCTAACAAGCACGCACCGCACTGAGCGCAGAGCGCCCTAACAAGGGGCAGGTGAAACAAAGCGCGGCCGCCGCTCAGCGCGGCTCGAGGACGGCGTAGTCGCCGTAGCGGGCGGTCTCGCGGTACTCGCGCCGCAGGAACTCGTCTACGAGGCGCACGCCGGTGGGCTCTCCGCGCAGGTTCGGCTCGCGCACCGTCGAGATCGGGTCGAGCCAGCGCACGACCGCCTGAGGCCGCTCGCGCTCAAGCGCCTTCACGATCTCTCGCTGCTCGTCGGCGCGCGCGAGCAGACCGAAGTCCGCGGCAGCGGCGTTCGGGCGCTCGGCGAGCACGTAGAAGCGCGGATCGTTGAAGCGGACGAGGTCGGAGCGCCGCGTCGTGACGTAGATCGGCTCCGCGGGGGGGACCAGCCGCTGGACATCCGACACCGCACGCTCGAGCGCCCGAGCCTCGGCGGGCGGCGCCTTGGCCCCGTCCGCGACCGGAAGGTCGATCACGGCGAGCCGCGGCGGGTCGGCGAGGGCCGACCCCCGGTTGGCGAGACCGTGGAGCCCGATGAGGCTCAGCACGAGCAGGACCGCGAAACCGATTCCGCGCGGCGCGCCGAGCGCGAGGCACAGTGGCAGCGTGAGCGCGAGAGCCACCAGGAGCGGGGTGGTGTGGAACTCGTCCGGGCGTGAGAGGAGGTACGCCACGCAGCAGAGTGCGAGCACGAGCAGCCCGCCGAGCCGCCAGCGCTCGCGCGCACGGGGGAGCCATGCGAGGAGGGCGAGGGCGAGCCCGATCAGCCCGATGAGCGGCAGGTAGTAGCCCGTTGCGTCCTTGAGGTCCGCGGCCAGCGTGCCGGGAGGCCAGGCGCGCAGCTCGCCGTCGTACGACCAGGGGAAGGGCAGCGTCCACCACTCTTTCTCGCGCAGCGAGGTCCCCACCAGCTCGTCATAGAGGTCGGCGGGCCCGAGCGCGATAAGGAAGGGCAGATAGACGAGCAAGGACAGCCCACCCGCGACGCCCCCAAAGATGGCGAGTGAGCGCAACCCGCCCGGGCCCGGCCGCAGGGCGAGTGCGGCGCCGACCGCCAGGCTCCCGTAGAGGGCGAAGTCGAGGCGCCAGGCCGCGGCGAGCGCCACGAGTACTCCCGCGAAGACGAGCCGGCCGGCGCCGGAGCCGTCGCCCGTGGCGATGTAGAACGCGAGCAGCACGGCGAGCAGCGCGAACGGAAACGGCGTGGCGCTGGTGGGCTGCGCCATCACGCAGGCGGTCACGAGCCACGCGACGAGGGCGAGCGGCAGGGGCGCCTCGCGCCGGACGATCGCGAAGGCGGTCACGGCCAGCGCCGCGTCGCACGCCACGCGCAGCAGGCGCCACGAGAGCAGCGAGGGCCCGAACAGCTCGAACCAACCCCCCAGCACGTACGGCTGGGCCGGTCCGTACGGCCACAGGAAGTCCCGGTAGGGCAGCTCCCCGGCGGCCACCCGGGCCGCAGCCGTGAGCACCACGCCCTCGTCGAACTCCGCGCCACCGCGCAGGATCGTGAAGCCGGAGATGAGCGCGGCGCCCGCCAGCAGCCCGAGCCAGGCGAGCGGCGTGACGTCGCGGCCCGCGCGTCCGGCCGCGCCGCCGTCACTCGGAGCGGCCGCTGCCTCTGCCCGCGTCGACACCCCTTGGCAATATTGCAGACTTGCCGCCGACTACCTCGACACTGCCCGCCTCGCGGGTCGGCGAGCGCGTGACGAGGGGCGCCGTGGTCGTGGCCCTGCTCGCCGGGCCCTTCGCGCTCGCTTTCGCGACGGGCGGTTTCTTCGATGATCCCCGCAGCATCGCGGCTGCGGTCGCGCTCGCGCTCGTGGCGTCCGCGGCGCTTACCTGGTCGCAGCCGCCACTTCCGTCCACTGGCGCCGGCATCGCCATGCTCGGCGGGCTCGCAGGGCTCACCGCCTGGACGGCGATCTCGGCGGCCTGGGCGCCCGATTCGGACCGCGCTCACGACGATCTCGTCCGCCTGCTCCTCTACACGGCGGCGCTGGCGCTGGCGAGCGCTGCCTTCACGACCGAGCGGCTCCGCCGCGCGGTCGAACCCCTGCTCGCGGCGGGCGTGCTCATCGTGATCGGTTACGGGCTGGCGGGGCGGCTCCTGCCGGGGATCATCGAGCTCGAAGCCTCTCTGAGCGCGAACGGGCGCCTCGAGCAGCCGCTCACGTACTGGAACGCGATGGGCGCGCTCGCGGCCTTCGGCTTCGTGCTCACGGCCCGGGTTGCGGGAGACGGGACTCGCGCGGTCTGGCTGCGGGCGGCGGCGGCCGCGAGCGCGCTCCCGCTTGCGACCGGGGTATACCTGAGCTTCTCGCGCGGGGCGCTCGGCGCCTTGGCGGGCGGACTCGTGATGCTGGTCGTGCTCGCGCCCGAGCGCTCGCAGCTGCGCGCGCTGGGGCTGTGTCTCGGGCTCGGTGCGTTGGCGTCGGTGGCGGCTAGCCGGTTCCCGGGCGTGGAGTCGCTCGAAGGCGACCATCCCGAGCGCGACGGGGCGCTCATGCTGGCCATCCTCACTGTGCTGGGCGCGCTCGCCGCCACAGTGCAGGCGCGGCTGGCGAGCGCCGAAAGTGCCGGGCGACTCGGCACGGATCGCGTGGACCTGCGCGTACCTCGCGCCGTGGTCGCGGCCGCGGTCGTGCTGCTCGCGGTCGCATTGGTCGGCGTTGCCGCCGCGCTCGATCAGGGAGGCCGCGAGGAGCCGCGTGGGGGGGCAACGGCTGCGCGCTTCGGCGACCTCGGGAGCGCCCGCTACGACTACTGGGACGTGGCGCTGTCCGAGTTTGCCGCCCACCCGCTCGGCGGCGTGGGGAGCGGCGGCTTCGAGGTGAGCTGGTTCCGCGAGCGCGAGCTCGAGGACGTGGCTCGCGACGCCCACTCGCTCGAGCTCGAGACCGCAGCGGAGCTGGGTCTCGTGGGGCTGATCATGCTCGGCCTGTTCCTGGCCGGGACGGCTCTCTGCGCGCGGTCCGCATACGAGCTTGCTCCGGCGCTCGCTGCCGGTCCGTGTGCTGCCCTCGTCGTCTGGCTGCTCCACGCCACGCTCGACTGGGACTGGGAGATGCCGAGCGTGACCCTGCCCGCGCTCGTGCTCGCGGGCCTGCTCGCCGGCGCCGCCGACCAGCGTAGGCTCGCGAGCCCGTGAAGGAGAGCATCTTCGAGAAGCGGGCCGCTCGCTACTGCGCGGCCCGCCGGTCCGGCGCCGCGAGCGGATTCAGCTCGAGGGCGCGCCGCCTCGCCGAGGCCGCCCCGGCCGGATCGGCGTCCGCCAGAGTGGCCGACAGGGCGACCCAGGCCCTGAAGTCCTCGGGCGCGCGCTCCACGGCCTCGCGGGCCGCCGCGCTCGCCTCGCGCAGGCGCCCGGCCTGCTTCAGGGCGGCGGCAGCGGCCACGAGTCTGTCGCCGCCGCGACAGCGCGCGCGGACGTCTCCGAGTGCCGCCTCGAGCGGCGCGCCGCCGTCACGGGCGCTCAAAAAGACCGCGCGCCCGGCGTCGTCGCACGTACGGTCGTCGGCCCGCCACGAGAGGACAAGTGCCGCGAGCGACACGGCGAGCGCTGCGAGCGCGACGCGCAGCGCGATGCGGGTGGCGCCGGGCATGCGGGCGAAGCGTAGCCGGGGCCACGGAGACCCCCGATGAGGCGGCCTTCCGCAGGCGCGCTTGTCCCGCTCGGGCTCGGCGCCGCCGCCTTCGCGCTCGCGCTCGCGCAGCGACCAGGCGTAGCGGCGGCCGACACGAAGATCGACCTGCATGTTGACCCGGCAGGCTTCCTGTCGGAGGTCGCAGCGCTCTGGAGCGCCTCCGGGGGCCTCGGCCAGGTGCAGGCCGGCCAGTACGCGGGCTACCTGTTTCCGATGGGACCGTTCTTTGCGCTTGGCCATGCGCTCGGGCTGCCGGACTGGCTCGTGCAACGGCTCTGGCTAGGCTCGCTCCTCGCACTTGCTGCCTGGGGGGCGGTGCGGCTCGTCGACGCGCTCCTCACGCGCGAGCGCGGCGCCGCGCATATCGTGGCGGGCGCGCTTGTACTGCTCAACCCGTACGTGGTCATGTTCGCCAACCGCACGAGCGTCACGCTGCTCGGCTACGCGGCGCTGCCCTGGCTGCTCCTCATCGTCCACCGCGCCATGTCGGAGCCGCGGAGCTGGCGGATGCCGGCCGCCTTTGCATTGGTGCTCGCCTGCACGGGGGGAGGGGTGAACACCGCGGTCACGGCCTTTCTCCTGGTGGGCCCGTTGTTGCTGCTCGGCTACGAGGCCTGGCTCCGGGGCGGGCTGTGGCGCGACGCCGGCGCGGTGCTCGTGCGCGCGGCGCCGCTCAGCGTGGCCGCCTCGTTGTGGTGGATCGTGCCGGTGGCGCTGCACGCGGGCTACGGCCTCAACTTCCTGCCCTTCACAGAGTCCGCCGGTGCGATCTGGGCGACGACAAGCGCGAGCGAAGTGCTGCGTCAGGGCGGCTACTGGGTGAGCTACCTGGGCATCGGCTTCGGCGACCGGCTTGTGCCGTACTTCGACACCGCGGACACGATGCTGTTCGCGATCCCGGTCGTGCTGGCCTCGCTGCTTGTCCCGGCACTTGCGCTCGGCGGCTTCGCGTGGACCCGCCGCCGCCGCTATGGGCCGTTCTTCCTCCTGCTGGTACTGGTGGGGATGCTGATCGTGATGGCGGGCTTCCCTCCGGGCACGCCCTTCAACCGGGCGCTCGAGGGCGTCTACTACCGCCTTGAGCCGGTCCAGTTCCTGCGCACCACCTACAAGGCGACGCCGCTCATCTCTATCGGCGTGGCCTGCCTTGCCGGCGCGGCGGCGGGGGAGGCGTGGCGACGGCTCGGCGCCGCGCGGACCCGCCTGGCCCGCCCGCTGGCGGCGGCGGCCGCGCTGGCGCTTGCGGCCCTCTCGGCGTGGCCGCTCGTGAGCGGGCGCGCCATCGACTCGCAGGTCGCCTACGGCGAGGTGCCCGAAGCCTGGCGGGCGGCCGCCCGCGACCTCGACCGCGAGCTGACCGTGGGCACCCGTGCGCTCGTGCTGCCGGGCCAGGTGTTCCCCTACTACCGCTGGGGATCGCCGCAGGACCCGATCCTGCCGGCGCTGGCCGAGCGGCCGGTGGCGGTTCGCAACATCGTCCCCTACTCGGACCTGCACGCGGTCGACCTGCTGTCGAGCGTCGACACGCTCGTGCAGCAGGGCCGCGTCCTGCCCGACCAGTTGCCGCCGTTGCTCGACCTGCTCGGCGTGGGCGCGGTCGTGACCGGTAGCGACGACGACCCCGTACGCAGCGGCGCAGTCGCCCCCTACGAGGCCGCGGCGGCGCTGCGCGCCGGCGGCCTGCCGTCGCCGACACGTTCCTACGGCCCACTGCGCGCCTTCGAGCCGCCGGCCGGTGAGCCGGGGGGGCCCGTGACGCTGCCGCAGGTGCGCCGGCACGACCTCGCCGGCGCGAGCGGCATCGTGCGCGTCAAGCCCGCGCGCGGGGAGACTCTCGTGGACGGCTCCGCGGAGGGCCTCGCCTCGGTGGCCTCGCTCGGCGGCGTTCGCCCCGGCCGGGCGACGCTCTACGCGGCCGACCTGGAGCCGCCCGCGATCCGGCATGCTGCGCGACGGGGGGCGGAGCTCGTGGTCACGGACTCGAACCGCCGCCGCTCGTACCTCTCCTCCCGCGCTCGCCAGAGCTTCGGCCGGGTGCAGGCCGCAGCCGAGTCGCTCTCGCGCGACGCAGCCCGGCTCGACCCGTTCGGGGATGGGCCGGACGCCCAGACAGTGGTCGAGTACGAGGGGATCCGGGCGCTGCGCTCGCCCGCGTCGCCGAATTTCCCCAGCTTCCCCGAGCACAGGCCGTTTGCGGCCGTCGACGGCGACCCGGGCACATGGTGGACGGCGGACCGTAACCTCGACGAGGAGCGTCACTGGCTCGAGGTCGAGTTCGAGGAGCCGCGCGACGTGCCCTATGTGGGGCTGGTCCCGCAGCGCGAATCCGAGTCGGACGTGACGGAGGTGGAGATAGCGGGGCGCCGCTTTGCCGTGCGGCCGGGGCGCCAGCGCATAGATCTCGGGCTGCGCAACGCGCGCAGGCTGCGCCTTGCGATCACGAGGGTGCGCGGGCCCGCCGGGCGCGACAACGGGCCGGGCGCGATCGCCGAGTTGTCCATCCCGGGCGTCGCGGCACGCGAGCGGCTGCGCCCACCGCGCCGGCTCGAGAACGCACTGGCGGGGACCGACCTCGCGCGCTCGTCGCTCTCGTACGTCTTCACCCGCCAGACCGGTGACGAGCCCTTCAGGCGCGTGCCCCGGCTCGATCCGCAGCGCGGCTCGGTGCCGCGTGGCAAGAGCCAGGAGGCGCCGCTGGTGGCCGAGCCGGGTGACCCCGAGCGCGGCTTCCGGCGGCGCATCGCGCCGCCGGCGGCGCGCCTCTACTCGGCAGATGGGTGGGTCACGGCCGATGCCGCGGCGCCCGACCACGTGCTCGACCGCCTCGCGGGCGAGGACGCGAGTGGGCGGCTCGACTCCTCCGGGCGCCTCCTCGGCCTGCCGCGCCACCGTGCCTCACGGGCCTTCGACGGCGACCCGAGCAGCGCCTGGCGCGCGGACGCTCGCCGCGGGCAGGCACCCTGGATCGCCTGGCGCAGCCGCGGGCCGGCGACGGTGGGGCGGATCGAGCTCGATCTCGCGCCCGGTGCGCCCGTGCCGCGCGCGGCGCGGCTCAGCGCCGACGGCCGCCGCAGCCCGCTCGTGCCCGTCTCGGCTGACGGGGTGGTGAGCCTGACGGCACCGCTGCGCGGGCAGAGTTTCCGGCTCGAGCTGCGGCCGGGCCCGCCGCATCGAGGCGCGTCCGCGGCTATCGCGGAGCTACGGGCGCCCGGGGCGCCGGAACACGAGGCGCTCGTCAACGGACGCCTGCCGGGGCGCTGCGAGATCAAGGTGCGCGCCGCGGGGCGCAGGCTTCGCATGCGCCCCACCGGCGCACGCGCTGACTTCGAGGCCGGCCTGCCGCTGCGAGCACGCCCGTGTGGCGGCGCCGTCCTGCTCCCCGCGGGCGAGCTGATCGTTCAGTCGCCGGTCGGCGACTGGCTGCCGTACGTTCTGCGCCTACGCTCGCCCGCGCCCGATCCCCAGCCGGTTCCGCTCGGCGGGCGCGTGCTCGACCCCGGTGGGGGAGGGCTGGGTGAGCGCGACGGGGTGCGTGTGGAGATTGCGTCCCCGTCCTGGCTGATACTGGGCGAGAGCTTCAGCGAGGGATGGCGCGCCTCCTGCGACGGGCAGTCACTCGGATCGCCCCAGGTGGTGGACGCCTTCGCGAACGGCTGGCTCGCCCGTCCCGGCTGCCGCGAGGTCCGCTTCTGGTTCGCGCCCGGGAGCGCCCTGAAGTTCTCATACGCCCTGTCCGCGCTCGCCGTCGTGGCGCTGCTCGCGCTGCTTCTGTGGCCGCGCATGCGTAGCGAGACCGGCGCCGGCGCCGGGGCGCTGGATCCGGAGGTGGGGCTCGAGCCCGCGCCGTTCCCGCCTGGGCGGGCGCTCGCGGTGGGCGCGGCGGTGGGGCTCATCTGCGCCTTCCTCTTCGCCCTTCGCGCGGGAGTCGTCATCGGCCCGGCGCTCGCAATCCTCTTGTGGCGCGGCGTCCCAGCGCGCACGCTTGCCCTGTGGGCCGGCGGACTGCTCGGGCTGGCCGTCCCGCTCGTCTATGTGCTCTTCCTGCCCGACGATCGCGGCGGCTTCAACAGCCGCTACTCGCTCGACCTGAGCGGAGCGCACTGGGTGACGCTGGCCGCGCTCCTCCTGCTCGCGCTGGCGCTGTGGCGCACGCTCGCTTCGTGGAGGGCGGGCCCGCTCAGTAGGGCCAGCTCCCCGAGCGGTGCCCAAGCAGAGCGGCGAGTGGGCGCAACCGCAGGAGCAGGGCGACCTTGACGAGCATGTTTCGGGCAAACCAGGGCAATTCCGCGAGCTGACGGAGGGCGTTGCGGGCGCGCTCAGGCCTACCCAGCTGTTCCCGCCGGTACTCGGCCAGCGAGCCGGTCCGCCCGCAGTAGCGGAAGCTCTGCGAGAGCAGAAGCAGCCGCAGCAGCGCGAGCGTCACACCGATCGCGGAGAACGCGTCGTGCACGAGCAGGGTGCCGCCCGCCGGCACGCGCGCGCCCCAGCCGGCGATGTCGTCACGCGCAGGGGCGTAGCGGTGCGCGCCGTCGATGTAGACCAGCTCGACCGTCCCAGGCAGCTTGTCGAGCGCGTCGCTCGATGGCAGCCGCACAAGCCGCACCTGCTGCTCCACGCCAGCGCGCCGCAGGTTGCGGTGGAAAGCTGCGTTGTCCTCCTCGCCGCGCGCAGCGTCGGGGGCGATCTCCTGCGGACCACGGTCGCCTCCACCATGGGGGTCGATGGCGGTGAGCGCGACCCCGGGAGGCGCCGCCTTCGCCATCACGATCGCCGAGCGGCCGCGGAAGCTGCCGATCTCGACGATCTGCGCGGGCGCCCGCAGCGCGCGCGAGCGCTCCCAGAGCCGGCGCGCCTGGGCGTCAGTCAACCAGCCCTCTACATCCTCCACCGCCGCGAGGGCAGCCTCGAGCCCGTTCCGGCTCATGCGCGAACCGTTGCCGCGCGCGTCCCCCTGCGACGTGAGCGCGGTTCCTTGAAACGCAGGATCGGCCGCTCCACGAGGTAGTAGCTGGCGCTCGCGGCCAGCACCGAGAGCGCGAGCGTGCTGAGCGCGATGCCGAGGAAGCCCCATTCGCCCCAGTCCAGGGTGGCGAGCTCGCTGGCGAGCGGGTTGTTCCAGAGGAAGATGCCGTACGAGATCAGGCCCAGCCAGGCGAGCACCCGGTTGCGGAGGACGGCTCGCGGAGCGCCCCCGAGCGAGTCGCCGAACACGGCCGGAAGCAGCAGGAAGAAGGCGATCGCTCCGTAGACCACGTGCTCGAGGAGCCACTCACTGGCCGTGTACACCTGGGGGAACTCCGGGCCGATCCCCATTTGCGTGGCGACCGCCCAGAACAGGACTGCGGCGACCAGCCAGGCGAGGGACGGGCGGCGCTCGATCAGCCGTACCGCGGCCGGCTTGCGCTCCATCCCGTCCACGAGCACGCTGGCGAGCGCCAGGAACATGCCGAGTGCGAACCAGTCGAAGTTGCCGAGCAGGTTGAAGTAGAGCTCCGAGTCCTGCGCCTCGCCGTCGACCGAGCGGACGACGACCCGGAACGCGAGCGCGCCGGCGAGGAGCAGCACGAGCATCGCGAGCTCGGATCGGATACGCGCGCGCCGGGTGCGACCCATGAAGGGCCGCTCCATCAGGAGGACGATCAGCGGCAGCGCAGCGTAGAACGAGACCTCGACTGCGAGGCTCCAGGCGGGCAGAAGTCCGCCGGCAAACCACGTGGGGGAGTAGATCTGGACGAACCCGTAGTAGACCCATGAATGTGCCTCCCACATCTGCGGCAGGCCCGGCCAGATCGCGAGCAGCGTCAGAGCGAGCCAGTACGCCGGGATGATGCGCAATACCCGCCGGCGCGCGTAGTCGGGAATGCGCGGGCGATCTCGCTCTCCGAGCCGCGCCGACACGAACGGCCGGTAGAGCAGAAAGCCCGAGAGCAGAAAGAAGATCGTGACTCCCACGCCGAGACGCGCGAGGTAGGGCCCGTAGGCGGCGCTCGTGTTCGCATCCGACACGAAGCCCACGTGCGTGAGCAGAACGCTCAGCGCCGCGATCGCGCGCATCGAATCCATCAGCGGGAAGCGCGGATTGCCCGGGGGCGGTGCGACGACGGGCTCGGGCTTCTTGGTGGTCACCGCTTTCGCATCCGGATCACGCAGTTCCAGGTCACCACCTCGCGCACGATCGGGAGCTTCACGATGAACGCCAGGCGCGGCCAATAGCGTGGCTCGGCCCGTTCGATCTCGACCCCCGGCAGCCCGCGCACGAAGCGCAGCATCGGGCCAATGTGAACGGCCCAGAGCGTTTCCCCGTAGGCGTGCTTGCGCGGCCTTCCGTGCAGGCGTTCGTGGACGTGCGGCCCGAGGCGCGTGCCCAGGTAGTGGTACGGCGCGATCAGGTGACCGCCCCAAGGCGAGTACCAGTTGGTCCACGACACGTAGCCCCAGCCGCCTGGGCGCAGCACGCGGGCGATCTCGGCGACCACCGCCTCGGGGTCCGGTGTGTGCTCGAGCATGTTCGAGCAGAGCACGCCGTCGACCGATCCGTCCTCGAACGGGAGCGCAGTGGCATCCGCGAGCACGAAGCCCTCGGGCGCCTCGCCCGCGAGCTCGAGCTCGCCGAGGTCGTTGTCGACCGGGATCACGTCCGCGCCATGCTCGCGCAGCGCGCGGGTGTAGTAGCCCGGTCCCGAGCCGAGGTCCACCACGCGCTGGCCGGCAAGCGGGCCGTAGCGCCGCTCGAAATCGTCGGCCGCCTCCGCGGCGAGCAGCGAGTAGAAGGGCTCGGGGTCCGCCTCCTCTCGCCGCCAGAGTCGAAACAGCATCGCGAACCGGCGCAGCCCGCGCGGGCGCTCCAGGGCGGAGGTGCTCACACCGGGGCCGCGGAGCGCACCGGCTGCGGGACGGCGCCGCGGAAGGACAGAACGAGCACCGTGGCTGCGCACGCGAGCTGAAGGACGAACAGCGCGAGCGCGACGCCGGTGAGGTTGGCGCCGACCATCAGGAGGAGCGCCACCTCCAATGCCGCCGCAGCAGCGAGCACGGGGACGAAGCTCGACCGCCCGATCGCGAGCAGGTACTGCACCGAGAGATACGCGCACGCGAGCAGCGCCATCGCCAGACCGAGCCACGGCAGGGCGCCCGCCGCCTCCGTGAGGTCGTCGCCGAACACCGTAGCGAGGAGCGGCTCGGCGGCGAAGGCGTAGATCAGCACCATGGGCGCCGCCGCGACCGCGATCAGCGCAAGGGTGCGGACGAGGACGGGGCGGCCGTCCCCGCCCGCCTTTGCCCGCCGTGCGGCCTCCGGCAGTAGATATAGCCCCAGGCCGACCGCGACCCAGATGATCGCCTTGGCCGCCACCGCCGCAACGGCGTAGGAGCCGGCGGCATCTGCGCTCGCCTCGTGCTTCACCACGATCACGTGAACCTCTTGCAGGGCGAACAGGAACGTGAGGCCGAGCACGGGCACCCAGGCGTCGCCGAGCAGGTCGCGCAGGCGTGGCTCGTCGCCCGCCGGGTCGCGTGCCGGCAGCCGGCGCGCCAGGGCCGGCGCCAGCACCAACGCCATCGTGCCCACCGACAGCGCGGAGCCGAGGAAGGCGCCGGTCACGTCCAGCCCCGCTGCCACCAGCGCAAGGCCGAATAGCAGCCGCATGGCGGCCTCGCCGATGATCGAGAAGCCGACAAGCCGGTAGCGCTCGAAGCCCTGGAGCGCGCCGCGCTCGACCGACAGGATCATCCAGAGCATCGCCGTGAGGGGGACGGCGGCCGCGGCCCAGACCTCGTCGACGTTGATCGTCGCCCCGAGCAGCTCGCGCAGCGGGATGGCGGCCAGGCTCACGACAAGCGTGGCGGCCGCGAGCCGCTGGAGCCAGCGGCGTACTCCAGCGCCGGCCCGCTGGTCACCGGCCGCGACCGCTCGGCTCACCTCGCGCGCGGCGGCGATCTGGAGCGCCGACCCGGGGACCATCAGGATGATGAAGGCCGACACGAGCGCGGCAAGGGACCCGTAACCGCTGGCCCCGAGCACGCGCGCGAACGCGATCGTAGAGGCGAGCGCGACCACGTTGCTGGCGATCACCGCCGCGGCGAGTCCGGCCGCGCGGCCCGTGTCGGTGCCGCCGAGGCCCTTTAGGAGGCCCGGCCGTTCGGCCGCGCCGCTGCGCTCGCGTTCGAGCAGCTCCAGGTTTTGACGCGCTGTCCGCTCCCAGGTGAACTCCTGAGCACGCTCGAGCGCCTGGCGGCCGAGACGCGCGCGCAGCTCGTCGTCGTCGATGAGCTCGCGCGTGCACCCGGCGAGCTCGTGCGGCTCCAGCGCAAGCAGGCCGGTTTCGCCATCGACGATCGACTCGGGGAGCCCGCCGACCGCGAGTGCGGTGCTCGGCGTTCCGCAGGCCGCCGCTTCCATGACGGTCAGGCACCAGCCCTCGGCAGAGGAAGCCGTGAGGTTTGCCCATGACGACCGCAGCAGCTCGAGCTTGCGCTCCTCGGAGACGTGGCCGTGCATGCGCACCCGCTCGCCGAGGCCGCGCCGCTCGATCTCCCCCTCGATCTCGGGGTGGTGGTCCCCCTCTCCGGCCAGCTCGAGGGTGGCGTCGGGTAGCTCCTCGAGCACGTCGAGCAGCACCTCTATGCGCTTGTAGCGCTTGAGCCGTCCCAGGTACAGCAGCGTCGGCTGCTCGGCTTTCTCGCCGGCGGGGGTGTAGTGGTCGAGGTCGACGCCGATGTAGTTGATCTCGATCTGCTCCCGAGGGATGCCGAGGTGCTCGAGGCCGAATGCGGCTGCCTCCGAGATCGTCAGGAACTGGGAGCCGCGGTAGAGCAGCTTGAGCGGGGCGGTCTCGAGCAGGAACGCCGCGACCGCGCCGGTGCGCCCCATCTCGCGCACGTAATGGTCGCGGTGCACGTGATGCACGAGCGTCACGCGCGGGGTCCGCAGCCACAGCGGTGTCAGGAAAGTGATCCCGTTGACCACCTCGAGCACGACGTCCGCGTCCGGGACGAGTCCGCGCCACTGCCGCCAGATCGCGCGCGGAAAGACGGTCGAGCGACCGCCCAAGCGGTGGATGGTGAGGTCGCCGAGCTGCTCGAAGCTCGCGGCGCCGGGATAGCCGCAGGCGATGACTGAGACGCGGTGTCCCCACGCGAGCCAGCACGACACCTGGCCGTGCAGGTTCGTGCCGGTTCCGCCTCCCTGGGGGTGCGTCCAGTCTCGATCCGTCAGGACGAGGATGTGCACCGGCCGGGAGGGTACATTGCCCCGGCGAATGCACCCCGAATCGCGACGTCGGATCGTGGAGCCGGTCGAGTGAGCCAGGCCCTCGCCCGCGGCCCCGACGGCCGGCGCCGCTGCCGCTGGGGCGCCAGCTCGCCCGAGTACGTCAGCTACCACGACGAGGAGTGGGGCAGGCCCGTCACCGACGATCGCGGCCTCTACGAGCGGATGGTGCTGGAGGGCTTCCAGTCCGGGCTCTCCTGGCTGACGATCCTCCGCAAGCGCGAGAACTTCCGCGCCGCCTTCGGGGGCTTCGACATCGAGACGGTGGCCGCCTTCGGCAAGCGCGACGTCACACGCCTCCTGAATGACGCCGGGATCGTCCGCCACCGCGGCAAGATCGAAGCGGCGATCGCAAACGCCAAAGCAGCGTTAAGCATGCATGAGGACGGCGAGTCGCTCGCGGAGCTGATCTGGTCGCACGCGCCCAGGGGCCGCCGCCGCGCGCCGCGCTCGTTCGAGGACCTTCCTGCGACGACACCCGAGTCGACCGCACTTGCCAAGGAGCTGAAGAAGCGCGGCTTCCGCTTCGTCGGCCCGACCACCGCGTACGCGACGATGCAGGCCTGCGGAGTGGTGAATGACCACCTGTCCGGATGCTTCGTTCGTGCCGAGGTTGCGCGCGAGCTGAAGGAGCGCGGGTATCCTCGGTCGGCGGATGGATGAGCGCGCTCTCAGCGAGCGCCTGATCACCTACGACACCTCCACCCTCGAGGGCATGCAGGCCGCAGCCGGCTTCGTGAAGGGCTGGCTCGAGGCGCGGGACGTCGAGGTGACGGGCACGATGCACAACGGACGCCCCGTGCTGGCGGCCACCGTCGGCCCGCAGGCCGGGCCGACGATCGTGCTGCACGGGCATCTCGACGTCGTCCCGGCCCGCCCGGAGCAGTTCACCCCGCGCATCGAGGGTGACCGCCTCTATGGCCGCGGCGCCTATGACATGAAGGGCGGGCTCGCGGCGATGATGTGCGCGCTCCACGACCTGCGTGCGCAGAATGCGATCAAGGTCCACTTCGTCTGCGTGGCCGACGAGGAGTCAGAGGAGCTCGAGCAGCGCGGCTCGGACCATCTCGTCGAGCAGGGCTACGTCGGCGACTTCGCGATCACCGGCGAGCCGACGAACATGCACATCGGCATCCAGGCCAAGGGCGTGCTCGCGATGCGCCTCGAGGTCGGCGGCAAGGCGGCGCACGGCTCCACGCCCTGGCTCGGCGACAACGCGGTGCTGAAGGCGCTCGACGTGTTCCGCGCGATCGAGAGCCTGCCGTTCGCGCGCGAGTCCTCGGAGCTCTTCGACCGGCCCTCGATCAACCTCGGCCGCATCCTCGGCGGCGATGCGCTCAACAAGGTGCCCGACCTGTGCGTCATCGACGTCGACGTCCGGTATCTGCCGGGGCAGGATCACGAGGCCATCCTGGCCGAGGTCCAGGCGATTCCGGACACCACGCTGGTGCGGATGTTTCACCGGCATCCGGTCATGGTCGAGCGCGAGAACCGTTTCGTGCAGGCGCTCGGCGAGGCGATCTCGCGTGTGGCGCCGCCCTCGAGCGAGCGGCTCGGCGTGGGGCGCGACGGCGCCTCGGACGCCATCTCCTTCATCGAGGCGGGCGTGCCGGCGGTGGAGTGCGGTCCGGCAGGAGACGGGCACCACGGCCCCGAAGAGTGGGTTTCGATCCGGTCCCTGAGCGAATATCGGAGGGCCCTGGTCGAGTTCGTCACACTGCTACCCGCCCGACTCGAAGCCGGCCAGGACGATCGCCGGCTTCGCATCGCCTGACCGATGCCGTTCGACGACATCCCCCGCCCCGGCCTCTGGAAGCGCCTGCTGCTCGGCGCCTTCCTCGTGGTCTTCGCGGCCGCGGGCGCGACGGCGGTGGCCGCGTTCAACGAGGTCGACAAGGTGGTCGACGCGATCAACCAGGGGCCGGCGCTGCGCGTGAGCGAGAAGTCGCTCGCCACGACGGACCCGGGCAAGCCCCAGACTCTCATGATCCTCGGCTCGGACCGGCGGCCGAAGAACAACGTCGAGGGGGCGGCGGGGGACGCGCGCTCTGACACGATCATGCTCGTCCGTCTCAACCCGGACAAGGAGGCGACAGCGGTGATGTCGCTCCCGCGCGACCTCAAGGTCGAGATCCCGGGCTACGGCGTCGCGAAGATCAACGAGGCCTACACGATCGGCGGTCCGCAGAAGACGGTCGATACGGTCAAGCAGCTCACCGGCCTGTCCATCAACCACGTGATCGACGTGAGCTTCAAGGGCTTCTGGCGCGCGGTGAACGCGCTCGGCTGCATTTACACGGACGTCGACCGTGACTACTTCAACGACAGCGCGGAGTACACGTATATCGACGTCGACGCGGGCTACCAGAGGTTGTGCGCGCGCAAGGCCCTGCAGTACGTGCGCTACCGCCACACCGATACCGATCTGGTCCGCTCCGCCCGCCAGCAGGACTTCCTGCGCCAGGCGAAGCAGCAGATCACCGCGACGAAGCTGATCGACGAGCGCAATCGGCTGATGAAGATCTTCGGCCGCAACACCGCGACCTCCGCCAGCCTCAACTCCACCGCTGAGGTGCTCCGCCTGGTCAAGCTGGCGGCGGCGTCGGCGCAGCAGCCGATCCAGGAGATCCATTTCGAGGGCACGATCGGCCCGAGCTTCGTCGAGGCGACCAACGAGCAGGTCCAGAAGCTCGTCCAGCAGTTCCTGAACGTCGAGGACACACCGGGCCCTCGTGGCGAGGCCGAGGCGGACGGCGAGCCGCCCCGCCGCCAGCGCAAGAAGCGCCGCCAACCGGCGAACGCCGCCTCGATCGGGCTCTTCGACGCGACCGCGCTCGGCGAGGATCAGGGCCTCCAGGCGGTGCAGGCCGGCGCCGGCGGCTCGCTGCCCGTCTTCTACCCGACGCTGCTCTTGGGCTCCTCCGAGTTCGCGGACGCCCCGCGTGTCTACAAGTTCCGCGGCACCGACGGCAAGCGCTACGGCGCCTATCGGATGGTGATGCGCAAGTACAACGCGAACGGCGAGTACTACGGGCTCCAGGGCACCACCTGGCAGGACCCCCCGATCCTCGACGACCCAACGGAGACGCGCACCGTCGGCGGCCGCGAGTATGAGCTCCACTTCGCAGGCGACCGGCTCCGCCTGGTGGCCTGGCGCACCCCCAGGGCGGCGTACTGGATCTCGAACACGCTGCTCCAGACGCTCACCGAGAAGCAGATGATGGGCATCGCGCGCTCGGTGCGCCGCTGCTGCTGAGCGGCTCCACTAGCCTGCTCGCCCGATGAGCTCCCCGCGCGAACCGATCGGCGTCATCGGCGTCGGCTGGGTCGGCCTGGTCACGGCTGCCTGCTTCGCCGAGCTCGGACACGAGGTCTGGGCGCGCGACATCGTGCCGGAGAAGGTCGAGTCGCTGAGCCGCGGGGAGGTGCCGATCCACGAGCCCGGTCTGCCGGAGCTGGTGGCGAAGAACGCCGAGCGGCTCCACTTCACGACCGACATGGAGCCGGTGCTCGCGAACACCCGGCTCCTGTTCGTGTGCGTCGACACCCCGCCCACCTATTCGGGCGACGCCGACCTCTCGCGCGTCGAGGCGGTGCTCGATGAGCTCGGCGACTCGAGCCACCACGCGCTCGTTATGAAGAGCACCGTGCCGGTCGGCACGGGGCGCTCGATCCAGCGTCGCCGCTCGGGCACCGGCTATGTCGCGAACCCCGAGTTCCTGAAGGAGGGCACCGCGGTCAAGGACTTCATGGAGCCCGACCGCGTCGTGGTCGGCGCGGACGAGGGCTCGGAGGAGTTCGCGGACCGTGTCGAGGGCCTGTACGCGCCGCTGGAGGCGAAGGTCCTGCGCGCCGACGTGGCGAGCGCCGAGATGATCAAGCTCGCCTCGAACGCCTTCCTCGCCACGAAGATCTCCTTCATCAATGAGATCGCGAACGTCTCCGAGGAGCTCGGCGCCGACGTCGAGACGGTGGCCGAGGGGATGGGCCTCGACGAACGCATCGGGCCGAAGTTCCTGCGCGCGGGGATCGGCTGGGGCGGCTCCTGCTTCCCGAAGGACGTCCAGGCCCTCAAGCAGCTCGCCGGCAACAGCGGCTACCACTTCCAGCTGCTGACGGCCGTCATCGACGTCAACGAGCTCCAGAAGCGCCGCACCATCGGCAAGCTCCAGAAGCACCTGGGTTCGCTGGTCGGCAAGGAGATCGCGCTGCTCGGCGTCGCCTTCAAACCCCATACCGACGACATCCGCGAGGCGACCAGCCTCGTGCTCTCCGGGCGGCTCGCCGGCGAGGGCGCGCACGTGCGCGTCTACGACCCGGTGGCGGCCTCCAAGGCAGACGGCCTCCTCGCCGGTGCCAAGGTGGCCGGCTCCGCGCTCGACGCGGTGGACGGCGCGGATGCCGTCGTGCTCGTGACCGAGTGGCCGGAGTTCGCCGAGCTCGACTGGGCCGAGGTGAAGCAGAGGATGCGGACGCCGGTCGTGATCGACGGCCGCAACTTCCTCGACCGTGATGCCCTGCGCGCCGCGGGGTTCACATACGAGGGAATCGGGCGGTAGGCCGGCGATGCAGGCACTCGTGCTCGCGGGCGGGGAGGGGACCCGGCTGCGGCCGCTCACGTACACGACGCCCAAGCCGGTCATGCCGCTCGCCGGGCGGCCCTTCCTGTCGTTCATGCTCGACTGGCTGAACCGCCACGGCGTCGAGGAGGTGATCCTGTCCTGCGGGTTCATGTCGGGCGAGGTGCGCCAGGTGCTCGGCGACATCTACAACGGCATGCGCCTGCGCTACGTGGTCGAGGAGGAGCCGCTCGGCACCGGAGGGCCGGTCCGGCTCGCGTTCGACCAGGGCGTGCTCGACCAACGGCTGCTCGTCCTGAACGGCGACGTCCTCAGCGACATGGACCTGACCGCGGAGCTGGAGGCCCACGGGCGCACGGGCGCGCGCGTGACGCTCGCCCTGCATCCGGTCGAGGACACCTCGAGCTACGGCGTCGTGCCGCTCGCCGCCGACGGCCAGGTCGAGGCTTTCCTCGAGAAGACGGAGGCGCCGCCGACGAACCTCGTGAACGCGGGCGCTTACGTGGTCGAGCGCGACGTGGTCGACGAGCTCATCCCGTCCGGGCGCGCGGTGTCGCTCGAGCGTGAGGTATTCCCGGAGCTCGTCGGCAGGGGGCTGTACGGGCATGTGGCCGCGGGCTACTGGGTCGACATCGGGACGCCCGAGCGCTACCTCGAGGCGACCTGGGACCTGCTCGCCGGGCGCGTCGCCTCGCAGCTCCCCGAGCGCGACGAGACCGGCTCGCTCGTCTACGAGAACTGCCTGCTCGCAGGCGCCCACATCGGGCCCCAGAGCGTGCTCGGGCGCCACTGCTCGGTTGGCACCGACGCGCGTGTCGAGCGCTCCGTCCTCCATGAGCGCGTGCACGTTGGCGCCGACGCGGCGATCATCGAGGCCGTGCTCGCGGCGCGCGTGCGCGTGGGCGAGCGGGCGCGGGTCGAGACCGGCGCCATGGTGGGCGCAGGTGCGGTGATCGGGGAGGATGCCGTCATCGGCGCGGGCGCGAGAATAGACCCCGGCGTGACCGTTCAGGCCGCGGAGCGCGTGTCGTGACCCTCGACCGGGCGACGATCGAGGCGGTCGACAGCGCCGGCATGCTCGGCGACGTCCTCGCCATGCCGCTCCAGCTCGGCGACGCGCTCTGGCGCGCCCAGTCGGCGGACATCCGCCGCGGGGACAGCCCCGCCGGTCTCGTGGTGTGCGGCATGGGCGGCTCGGCGATCGGCGGCGACCTCGCGCTGGCGGCGCTCGGCGACCGTGCGACGAGGCCGGTCTACGTCGTGCGCGGCTACGGGATCGAGCCCTGGACGCCGCCCGAGACGCTCGTCCTCTGCTCGAGCTACTCCGGCGAGACGGAGGAGGTGCTCGCCTGCTTCGAGGCAGCCGGGGCGGCCGGCGCGCGCCGCGTCGTACTCACCACCGGCGGCAGCCTGGCCGAGGCGGCGCGTGCCGAGGGCGTGGCCGTCATCGGCGTGCCGTCCGGCATGCAGCCGCGGGCGGCGGTCCTCTACGGGACCGTCGGGACGCTCGAGTGCGCGGCGGCATGCGGGGCGGCGCCCTCGCTCAATTCCGAGATCGACACGGCGACGGCGCTGCTCGAGCGGCTCGTCGAGGAGTGGGGGCCGGAGTCGCCCGAAGAATCGCTGCCGAAGCGGCTCGCGCGGGAGCTGCAGGACAAGCTGCCGGTGATCCACGGCAGCGGCCCGACCGTTGCGGTGGCGCGGCGCTGGCACAGCCAGCTGAACGAGAACGCGAAGGGCGCCGCCTTCTGGTCCGAGCTGCCGGAGGCGAACCACAACGAGATCTGCGGCTGGGAGCGCGGCACGAAGACGGCGCCGCTCGCTGCGGTCTTCCTCGAGGATCCCGACCTGCACCCGCGCATCGGGCGCCGCATCGAGCTGACCTGCCGAGAGGTTGAGCGCGCGGGGGCGCCCGCGATACGTGTCAAGGCGCGCGGGGAGAGCCGGCTCGAGCGCGTGCTCTCGCACGTGCTGCTCGGCGACCTCGTGAGCGTCTACCTCGCGGCGCTCGAGGGCGTCGACCCCACGCCCGTGCGGGCGATCGACCGCCTGAAGGCCGAGCTCGACTGATCCACCTTGCCTCGGCACCGTCGCGCGCACGGCAAACCTTGACACGATCGTGGTAAGGTTTGCGGTGTCGCGATGGATGGACTCACGATCAACGAGGCCGCGGAGACGACCGGCTGGTCGCCTCGAATGCTGCGCTACATCGAGAGCGCCGGCCTGATCGAGCTCCCGCGCACGCCGAAGGGCTACCGCATCTTCGGGCCGGGCGAGCTGCAGCGCCTGCGAACGCTGCGCGAGCTGCTCACCCGGTTCGACTGCGCGCTCTCCGACGTCGCCTTCGCCAAGCGGCTCGCATCGGATCTCGAGCTGAGGGACGCCGTCGACCGCTGGTTCGCCGAGCGCCCCGAGAAGCCGGCCGAGGTGGCAAGCGGCGAGTGGCTCTCCTGGGAGCAGCGCAAGCACGAGCGCCTTCTCGCGACATCACCGACCCCGCAACCCCTGGAGACAACCGTCGCATGACAGTCACGGACGCCACCACGACCACCCCGGATTACAAGGTCGCCGATATCTCGCTGGCCGACTTCGGCCGCAAGGAGATCAGGCTTGCAGAGCATGAGATGCCCGGCCTGATGGCCATGCGCGAGGAGTTCGGCGCGGAGCAGCCGCTCAAGGGCGCGCGCATCATGGGCTCGCTCCACATGACCGTGCAGACCGCGGTGCTGATCGAGACGCTCGTGGCGCTCGGCGCCGAGGTGCGCTGGGTCTCGTGCAACATCTTCTCGACCCAGGACCACGCCGCCGCCGCGATCGCGGCCGCGGGCATCCCGGTGTTCGCCTGGAAGGGCGAGACGCTCGAGGAGTACTGGTGGTGCACCGAGCAGGCGCTCGACTGGCCCGGCCACGACGGCCCGAACATGATCCTCGACGACGGCGGCGACGCCACGCTGCTCGTCCACAAGGGCGTCGAGTTCGAGAAGGCCGGCGCCGTGCCGGATCCCGACTCGGCCGAGTCCGAGGAGTTCCAGGTCGTGCTCCGCCTGCTGCAGCGGAACCTCGCCGAGGACCCGCAGAAGTGGACCCGCGCCGCCGCCGAGCTCCAGGGCGTGACGGAGGAGACCACGACCGGCGTCCACCGGCTCTACGAGATGCAGCAGGCGGGCACCCTGCTGTTCCCGGCGATCAACGTCAACGACTCCGTCACCAAGTCGAAGTTCGACAACCTATACGGCTGCCGCCACTCGCTGATCGACGGCATCAACCGCGCGACAGACGTGATGATCGCCGGCAAGACCGCCGTGATCTGCGGCTACGGCGACGTCGGCAAGGGCTGCGCGCAGTCGCTGCGCGGCCAGGGCGCCCGAGTGCTGGTCACCGAGATCGACCCGATCTGCGCGCTGCAGGCCGCGATGGACGGCTACCAGGTGGTGCGTCTCGAGGACGTCGTCGACAGCGGCGACATCTTCATCACCGCCACCGGCAACAAGGACGTGATCAGCGCCGACGACATGCGGCGGATGAAGCACCAGGCGATCGTCGGCAACATCGGCCACTTCGACAACGAGATCGACATGGCCGGGCTCGCTCGCGTCGACGGCGTCGAGCGCATCAACATCAAGCCGCAGGTCGATGAGTGGCGCTTCGCGGACGGTCACTCGATCCTCGTGCTCTCCGAGGGCCGGCTGCTGAACCTCGGCAACGCGACCGGCCACCCGAGCTT
Organism: uncultured Thermoleophilaceae bacterium; assembly: GCA_963734025.1. GTDB lineage: Bacteria > Actinomycetota > Thermoleophilia > Solirubrobacterales > Thermoleophilaceae > JACVRW01. Next base: position 159,904 of record CAVTFR010000005.1, on the reverse strand, counting down.
CGTGATGTCGAACTCGTTCACGAACCAGACGATCGCCCAGGTCGAGCTGTTCACGAAGAACGACGAGTACGAGAAGCGCGTCTACGTGCTCCCCAAGCACCTCGACGAGAAGGTCGCCCGCCTGCACCTCGACGCGCTCGGCGCCAAGCTCACCCAGCTGAGCCCCGAGCAGGCGGCCTACATCGGCGTCTCGGTCGCGGGGCCGTACAAGTCCGACCACTACAGATACTGATCCGGGGGCTCACGCCCCCGGCCCCCCGCAGATGACTGGCCGGTTGCAAGCGCTTCGAGCCGACATAGCCGATCCAGGGCTCGCCCCCCAGGGGCGGGCCCGGGTCGACTGGGCGGAGGGCCAGATGCCGGTGCTCCGCTCGATCCGCGAGCGCTTCGCGGAGTCGCGGCCGCTGGCGGGCACGAAGGTTGCGGCCTGCCTGCACGTGACCGCAGAGACGGCCAACCTGATGAAGGCGCTCGCGGCCGGCGGGGCGGAGCCCGCGCTCTGCTCCGCGAACCCGCTGACGACGCAGGATGAGGTCGGCGCCGCGCTCGTCGAGGACGGCATCCCGGTGCTGGCGGCGCGCGGCGAGGACGTCGACGCCTACGTGCAGCACGTGCACGCGCTCGCGGCCTGGGCGCCCGACATCACGCTCGACGACGGCGCCGACCTGCTCGTTCTGCTCCACGAGCAGGACAAGGCGGGGGCGGTGCGCGGCGGCGCCGAGGAGACGACCACGGGCCTCCTGCGCCTGCGCCGCCTCGAAGCCGAGGGGCGGCTCGCATGCCCGGTGATCGCGGTCAACGAGTCGCGCACAGAGCGCACCTTCAACGACCGCTATGGCACGGGCCAGTCCGCGCTCGACGGCATCCTGCGCGCCACCAACCTGCTGCTCGCGGGCCGCACGCTGGTGCTGTTCGGCTACGGCGCCACCGGCCGCGGCATCGCGCAGCGCGCTCGCGGCGCCGGCGCCGCCATCATCGTCTGCGAGGTCGACCCGCTGAAGGCGCTCGAGGCGCGCATGGACGGCTTCGAGGTGATGACGGGGCTCGAGGCCGCGGAGCGCGGCGACCTCTTCGTGACCGTGACCGGATCGCGCTCCGTCCTGCGGCGCGAGCACTTCGAGCGCATGAAGGACGGCGCTGTGCTCGCCAACGCCGGCCACTTCGACGTCGAGATCGACCTGCCCGCCCTGAACGACCTCGCGGACGGCCGCGTGCGGCGGGTACTGCCGCTCGTCGATGAGTACGAGATCGAGGGCCGGCGCCTGCACCTGCTCGCGAGCGGGCGCGTCGTCAACCTCGCCGCCGGCGAGGGCCACCCGGCCGCCGTGATGGACATGAGCTTCGCCAATCTGGCGCTCGCGGTCGAGCATCTCGTTCTCGACGGCGACCGGCTCGAGCACCGCGTGCTGGACGTGCCGAAGGCGATCGACGAGGAGATCGCGCGCCTCAAGCTCGAGTCGCTCGGCGTCGAGATCGACTCGCTGACGGAGGACCAGCAGGCCTATCTGAGCTCCTGGGGGCCGGCCCAGCCGGCGTAGGAGAGCGGGCTCGGCCGACACCCCCTCGGGGTATACTCGGCGACATGGCTACCAGCACGAGTGGGCAGACCCGGGGCTATACGGCGAGCAAGGACCAGCTGCTCACCCGCCTGAAGCGCATCGAGGGCCAGGTGCGCGGCATCGAGGGGATGGTCGAGGACGACCGCTACTGCATCGACGTGATCACGCAGATCTCCGCGGTCCAGGCGGCCCTCGACAAGGTTGCGCTCGGCCTGCTCGACGGCCACGCCCGCCACTGCGTGGTGGACGGGCACGCGAGCGGTTCGCCCGAGGAGCTCACCGACGAGCTGATGGCCGCGGTCGGGCGCCTGATGCGGCGCGGCTGAGGCCGGCCCGAAAACGCAAACGGCCCGCCGCTTGCGCGACGGGCCGCTCAGGGGGAGGGACGTTCCCCGGCTATCAGGCGAGGCGCGGCAGCAGGCCGCCGAAGCGACGCCGCTCGACGCGGCGGTCGCCGCGAATCGCCTCGGCGCGGAAGCGCAGGAGCTCGACCAGGTCGCCGCTCGGCCGGAACGGATCCGCGACCGCGGCGCCGCTCTCCACCTCGACCGCCGCCCACAGCTCGGCGCCGACCTCGGCGACGAGCACGTCGCCGCGCGGCGCGGATGAGCTGTCCAGCGCCGCCAGCTCGTGCAGCGCGACGCCGTCGGAGTCCGAGGCCCTGCGGATGGTGAGTGTGGAGTCGGTCATGGTGGTGTCCCCCTGTTGATCGTTCGATGGCTCTCGAATGATTGTGGCGATGGTTGCCCATAAGTTCAAATTCGGAAAACTGTGAGCTGCGATAAGCTCTCGTTATGCTCGATGTCAAGCAGCTGAGGGTCCTCAAGACGGTCGCCGAGCACGGCTCGTTCTCCGCCGCCGCCGAGGCGCTCTCCTACACCCAGCCCGCCATCTCCCAGCAGATCGCCGCCCTCGAGAAGCAGTCGGGCGCAACGCTCGTCGACCGCGGCAGCCGCGGGGTGCGGCTCACGGACGCCGGCCGCGCGCTCGTCGAGCATGCCGAGGTCGTGATCGCCCGGCTCGCCGCCGCCGAGGCCGAGCTCGAGGCGATCCGCGGCGTCCGCGGCGGCCGCGTGCGGCTGTCCTCGTTCCCGACCGCCGGCGCCTCGCTCCTGCCGCCCGCGGTGGCGCTCTTCACCCGGCGCTACCCGGACGTCGAGCTCAGCTTCGTCGAGGAGGAGCCCGAGGAAGCGGTACAGATGCTGCGCGCCGCCGAGCTCGAGGTCGCGATCGCGTTCGAGTACAAGGACCTCTCGCAGCCGGAGTTCGACCGGCTCTACGAGGGCGTCGAGCTGCGCCACCTGATCGACGACCCGATGTACATCGCGGTGCCGCACGATCACCCCGCTGCGCGCAAGCCGCGGGTGCGGCTCGAGGACTTCGCCGACGACACCTGGATCCAGAACGACACGCGCGGCCCCTGCGGGCGCCTGCACCTGGCTGCCTGCGTCGGCGCGGGCTTCGAGCCGAAGATCGCCTACGAGTCTGACGACTACAACGTGGTGCAGGGCCTGATCGCGGCCGGCGTCGGGATCTCGCTGCTGCCCGCGCTGGCGCTGACGAACGTGCGCGAGGACATCGTCGTCCGCTCGCTCGGCCCGAAGGCGCCCACGCGCAGGATCGCCTCGGCGGTGGTCGACGGGCGCTACCGCTCGCCCGCCACCGAGGCGATGCTCGACATCCTCAGCGAGGTGGCCGGCCGCTTCGAGTTGCCGTCGGGGATGCCGCTCGCGGCCTGAGGGACCGCTCGCGGGCCCCTCCCCGTAGTGGAGGCATGAGCGCCCGCGATCGCCTCGCAAGCACGGCCCTGTTGCTCGGCGCAGCCCTGGGGGCGCTGCTCTCGGCGCCGCCGGGGGCCGCCGCAGACGGCCTGCCCGTCGTGGGGATCGACGCGCGGCCCGTGTCCCCGCGGCACGGCGACCTTGCCTACCTGACCCGGCGCGCGGGCCGCGCCACGTCGCTCGAGGTGATCGACAGCGAGAGCGAGCGGAGGCTGAGGCGGGTGTTGCTGCCCGGGCGCCTCACAGTGCCGGCGATCGCCTACGACGCCACCCCGAGCGGGATCACTCCGGACGGCCGAACCCTCGTCCTGATCAAGCCGCGGCGCGCCTTCCCGCGCACCGAGACAAGCTTCGCGATCGTCGACACCCGGCGCCTCCGGATCCGCCGCACGCTGCGGTTGAGGGGCGACTTCAGCTTCGACGCCATCTCGCCCGACGGCCGCCTGATGTATCTGATCCGCTACCCCTCCAGCAGGAACTTCCGGCGCTATGAGGTGCGCGCGTACGACCTACACGCGAACCGGCTGCTGCCGCACCCGATCGTCGACCCGCGCGAGCCCGACGAGCAGATGAGCGGTCTGCCCCTCACACGTGCCACCAGCGCCGACGGCCGCTGGGAGTACACGCTCTACGACGGCGACGAGTACCCCTTCGTACATGCGCTCGACACCGATCGCAGGGAGGCGTTCTGCATCGATCTGGAGGGCCTCGGAAGGCCGCGCGCCGGGCTCGGGGGCGCGACGCTCGAGCTAGGCGGCGCCGGCGGCGGGACCCTCGCGGTGGTCCTAGGCAACAGGCCTGTCGCGAGCATCGACACTCGGACGCTCCGTGTCTCGAGCCCGGTCCGGCAGCGAGCGAGGGCGGCAGTTCCGCCGCGGGCGGCCGAGGAGGCGGGTGTGCCCTGGCTGCTGGTCGTCGTGCCGACGCTGTTGGTCGCTGCGGCCGCCGCGGTCGCCGCGCGTGCGCGGACCCGGAGGCGCCGGGCTCCTGCCTGAGCGCTCAGACCGCGAGCGCCGGCGCCTCGGCGGCGCGGGCGATGCGCCCGGTGGCGCCCTCGAGCGCGCCGGCGGAGAGCAGCGCCTTGGTCGCGTTCGCGACGAGGCGGCCTGTGAGCCCGCCGCCGCTGCGCAGCGAGACCGAGGCGTTCAGCGCGGAGCCGCTGTTGGCGCGGGCGAGCTCGTAGTGGACGTCCAGGCCGATCGGGCCGTCGGCGCTCAGCTGCAGCCCGGCCTCGTCCGCGGCGTGAACCTCGACGTCGAACTCGACCGGCACGCCCGCCAGGCGGCCGGTCACGCGCGTGCGGGTGCCGGCGGACAGCCGGCGCCAGTCATCGACGTCGAAAGCGACCGGCGCCCAGTCCTGAATCCGGTCGGGATGCGTCAGCACCTCGAGCAGCTGCTCGGGGGTCGCGCTGGTGGTTGTTGTGGCGGTCCAGTTGCTCATCGCCGTTCACGGAGCACATACAACCGCCTGCGTGGGGGCTTGTGTGAGGTACTGGTCACACTGCCGGGCTCCCTCGTGCTCCCGGGCGCGACCTGATAGGAAGCGCGGATGGCCCAAGAGATCCAGATCCCGAACGCGGGATCGCGCGCGAAGATCCGCAACCCCCTCGGCGTGCTCGGGCTCGGCCTGATCACGCTCGGCATCTACCACCTCTTCTGGTGGTACTTCGTCAACCGGGAGATGGCCGACTACGGTCAGGCAAACGGCGTGGACCTCGGCGACAACCCGGTCCTCTCGGTACTCGCCGTCACGCTCGGCGCGCTCATCATCATCCCGCCGTTCGTATCGCTCTGGCGTACGCTCAGGCGGATCGAGCGGGCGCAGAACCACGCGCTCGGGTCGAACAACATCGGGGTCATCCTGCTCTTCATCCTGATCTTCATCCCGCTCGTGAACCTGGCGGTGTTCCCCGTCATGCAGAGCAACCTGAACCAGGTCTGGGAAAAGGTCAGGGCGTAGTCGTCCGGGCTACGCGACCGCATCAATACGGTCGTCCGCGCCCCTTAGTCGAGCGCCGGCTTCCGAGGCGGCGGCGGCTTCGATCAGCCCGACCGACTGATCGACCTGCGGGAGCGAGGCGATCTCGTCCGCCACCTCCTGCGCCGCGCGGCGGTAGCGCGAGTCTTCGAGCAGCTCGTGCACCGCAGCGCGGAGGCGCCACAGCCCGTCGGGCGTCGGCTCGAGCGCCAGGCCGGCCCCGAATTCGGCGACCCGCGACGCGTTGATCGGCTGGTCGGCGAACACGGGCAGGAACACCGAAGGGACTCCAGCGGCGAGCGCGGCCAGCGTGCTGCCGGCACCGCCGTGCCCGATCATGGCCTGGGCGTGCGGCATGACGGTCGATTGCGAGACCCACTGCTCGACGTGCACCGAGGGCGGCAGCGCGCCGAGCTCGGCGGGATCCTGCCCGCGGCCGATCGTTACGAGCAGCCGAATCGGCAGGCCGTCAAGGGCGTCTATGGCCGCCCGGTACATGTCCGGGTAGCGGCTCTGCGGCACCACCGTCCCGAAGGACAGGTATACGAGCGGGTCGTCCGAGCCGCCCCACCAGTCGGGCAGCGTCGCCGGGGTCTTCTCGGGCTGGGCGTGATAGCGGCGCACCGGCGCGAGCTCGTGTGCGCCGGGAAGGTCCATCAGCGCCGGCGACTGGGTCAGGCACAGCGTCGACCTCGCGCGGGCCGCGTGCGGGTCGGACGGCATGTCGAGGTGCTCGCGAAGCTCGTCGAGGGCCGGCGCCGCGAGGGCGAGGATCCAGTCCTCGTTGGCCGAGGACAACGCGAATCCGATCCGGATCTGCGGCACGCCGCAGCGTTCGGCGGCGAGGCAGGAGGCGAACTCGGTGGATTCGCGGAGCACGACATCGGGCCGCCAGCGCTTCACGAGCGGGAGCATGTCGCGCAGGGCAGCGGCCGCGTGGGTGCGTACGAAGAGGTCCTGGATCGCGGGCTCGGCGGCCTCGTCGTTCGGCAGCGACCTGAGCCGTTCGTGGACGGCGTCGAGCTCCGAAGGCACCGGTTCGCCCAATGCCCGGTAGGCGAGGCCCTCGCGGCGCGCGACGAGCCCGGCCGAGCCGGATCCCGCCACGAGCACCGCATGACCCTCCCGCTCGAGGGCATGGGCGAACGGAAGCATCGGGCTCAGGTGGCCGGTGCCGCTCGTTGTCGCGAACAGGAACCTCATGGACGACCCGACAGCATGCACCCGGGGCACATCCCGGTGTGTGAGCCACGTCACGGCCGGCGCGACCGCGAGCCGCCGCGGAGCGAGTCAGCTCCGGGAGAGCTCGAGCGCGTAGTCGACCCAGCGGTCGTCGGCGTGCCCGCCGACGCGGTCGTACACCTTGCGCGCGCGCTCGTTGTCGCGCGCGGTCTGCCAGTCGAGCGATGTGGCGCCGCGCTCGCGAGCCTGGTCGGCACAGGCTGCGATCAGGGCGTCGGCAATGCCGCCGCCGCGCGCGTCCGGGCTCACGAACAGGTCGTTCATCACGGCGATCCGGGAGCCGCTCAACGTCGACCAGGTCCAGAAGATCGTGGCGAAGCCGAGCGCGCGCCCCTCCTCGTCGCGAGCGATCAGCTGCGTACCGTCGCGCTCAGGGCTCGCGATCAGCTCGCGCGAGAGGGCGAGCAGCTCGGCGTCCGAGGGGTTCACCTCGTAGAAATCGCAGTAGGCGCGCATGAGCGGCAGCAGCTCGGGTAGGTCGGCCTCGGTGACGGTCGTGATCACGGCGTGGACGGTACTGCCCGGCGAGCCCGAGTCGCTTTAGGATCACGGCCGTGAGCGGGGCGACCGACAAGATGCGCGCCGAGGGGCTCCCGGAGATCGCGATCGAGACCTTCGCTCGCTACGAGGAGCGGCTGCGCGCCGGCGAGCAGGGTCTGATTCCCGAGAGCGATATCGAGGCGCTCGACCACGTCCCCTCCCTGTCCGAGCTCGGCGAGGGCGACCGCTCGGCCATCGAACGGGTGGTGGTGCTGAAGCTGAACGGCGGGCTGGGCACCAGCATGGGGATGACGAAGGCCAAGTCGCTGCTCGACGTGAAGGGTGGGCACACCTTCCTCGACGTGATCGCCCGCCAGATCCTGCACCTGCGCGAGCGCCACGGCGCGCGCATCCCGCTGCTCCTCATGAACAGCTTCGCGACCCGTGACGACACGCTGGCGGCGCTCGAGCGCCATCCGGAGCTCGAGGTCGAGGGCCTGCCGCTCGACTTCCTCCAGGGCAAGGTGCCGAAGCTGCTCGCCGACGGCTTCGAGCCGGCGGCATGGCCGGACGATCCGGCGCGCGAGTGGGCGCCGCCGGGCCACGGGGACGTGTTCGGCTCGCTGGCCGCGACCGGCCTGCTCGCGGAGCTGCTCGAGCGCGGATACGAGTACGTCTTCCTCTCGAACTCGGACAACCTCGGCGCCACGCTCGAGCCGCGGATCCTCGGCTGGCTCGCGGCCGAGGGCCTGCCGTTCGTGTCCGAGGTGGTCGACCGGACCGAGAGCGACCGCAAGGGCGGCCACCTGGCGCGCCGGCGCTCCGACGGCGGCCTGCTGCTGCGCGAGGTGGCTCAGGTGCCGGACGAGGACCAGGACGCGTTCGAGGACATCCGCGTCCACCGCTACTTCAACGCCAACAACATCTGGGTGAGCCTGCGCGCGCTGGATGAGAAGCTCCGCGAGGGCGGCGGCGTGCTCGAGCTGCCGATGATCGTCAACCGCAAGACGGTCGACCCGGCCGACCCGTCCTCGCCCGAGGTCGTTCAGCTCGAGACGGCGATGGGGGCCGCGATCGGGGTCTTCGAGGGCGCCGCCGCCGTGCACGTGCCGCGCGACCGCTTCGTGCCGGTCAAGAAGACGAACGACCTGCTGGTCGTCCGCTCGGACGCCTACGTCCTCCACGACGACTGGACCGTCCGGCTCGTCCCCGAGCTCGAGGGGCGGGCACCCCATGTCGAGCTGGACTCGGGCTACTACAAGCTCATCCGCGACTTCGAGGAGCGCTTTGCGCAGGGGCCGCCGTCGCTCGCGGCCTGCCGCCGGCTCGAGGTGGTGAACGACGTCAGCTTCGGGCGCGACGTCGTCGTGCGGGGGAACGTGCGGGTGGAGGGCCCGGCGCAGATCGAGGGCGGGACGGTGCTCGAGGGCTAGGCCGGCTGCCGGTCGCCGGAGGGGCGCCGAAGCGCCGCGCGCCGTAGGCTGCGTCGTCAGATGGTCGGCGATCACGTCGTCGTCGGAGCCGGGGGCGGGACGGGTTCAGCGGTTGTCAGGGAACTCGCGGGCCGCGGTCGGCCGGTGCGCGCCGTCACGCGCTCGGGCAAGGGGGATGCCCCGGAGGGTGTCGAGCAAGTCGCGGCGGACATCGGGACCGAGGAGGGCGCCCGGCAGGCCTGCGATGGCGCGGCCGTCGTCTACCACTGCGCACAGCCTCCCTACACGAAGTGGCCGGAGCTGTTCCCGCCGATGACCCGGGCCGTGCTCGACGGCGCGGCCGCGGCCGGCGCGAAGCTCGTGTTCGCGGACAACCTCTACGTGTACGGGCCGCCTGACGGGCCCATGAACGAGGGGACGCCGCAGCGGGCGCAGGGCAAGAAGGGCCGCACGCGCATCGAGATGGCCGACACGCTCCTCGCCGCAGACGCCGAGGGGAGGCTGCGAGTCACGATCGGCCGCTCGTCCGACTACTACGGACCAGGTGGCACCACCTCGACCGTCGGCGAGAGCCTCATGAAGCCGGCGGTGCGCGGCAAACGGACACGTTGGCTGGGCTCGCTCGACGAGCCGCATACGCTGAATTACCTGGCAGACATGGCCCGCGCTCTCGTGACCTTGGGCGAGCGCGACCAGGCAGACGGCCAGGTCTGGCACCTGCCGGCCGCGGAGCCCCTCACGGGCCGGCAGTTCCTCGAGATGGTGTTCGAGGAGCTCGGGCAGCCCCCGAAGATCGGAGTGGCCTCGCGATCGCTGATCAGGATCGGGGGCGTCTTCAATCCTCTCCTCCGAGAGCTGACCGAGACGCTGTACCAGTTCGAGCAGCCCTTCGTGTCGGACGCGTCGAAGTTCCAGGCCGCCTTCGGGCCGTTCGAGCCGACGCCGCACCGGACGGCGGTGAGTCTGACGGTCGACTGGTTCAAACGCCGGTACGCCGGCTGACGCTCGGGCGGAGGCAGCGTTCGTCGAAGCTAGCCCGGTCCCGGGGCCCTCGCGGCCTCGAGCCGCTCGCGACGGCGCTCCTCTTCCTCGGACTGGCTCAGCATGCGCACGAACAGGACGACGAGGACGAGCACGAGCGTCATCGACTGCTCGACCATCATGATGACGCCGCCGATGTTCTGGTCCTCGGTAGGGCTGAGCCCCCAGATGCGCGGGAGCGTCTCGTAGTAGGGGTAGAGGGGAGTGGAGGCCCAGGCCAGGTAGAGCCCGAGCGCCGCGAGGCCGCCCTTCGCCGCCGCTATGTACGCGACCGGCTGCATCCCAGTGAGGCGGCGCCGCATCGGAACGGGCTGGATCAGTGCCCACCAGAGCGCCAGGCCGGCCCCGAAGAAGCAGAGGTGTTCGAGCACGTGGAGGGGCGCGCTCTTCACGGCGGCGTCGTAGAGCGCCGGGACGTGCCAGAGGTACATGAGCGCGAGCCAGAGGACCAGCCCGGTCACCGGATTGGCGAGCGGGCCGAGCGCCTGCTCCACGCCCATGAGGCGGCGCGTGGCCGGGCGCATGATCACGCGCGAGAGCGCGAGCAGCAGCAGCAGCGGGGCGATGTCCCCGAGCAGCACGTGCTGGAGCATGTGCGCGGAGAAGAGATAGTCCTCGCCGAGCCTGTCGATTGGGGAGACGAGCGCGATCAGGATCGCTATGGCCGCGCCCGTGAACGCGAGCGCCTCCTTGAGGCCCGCGCCGCGCCCGCCGGCCTCGCCGCGCGCCGCGCGAAAGCGCCATATGTAGATGCCCGCGAACAGCGCGAGCGGCGCCAGCACGGCGGGGTCGGGCAGCCAGTACAGCTGGGGGTGATCCACTTGTCGCGAGATTGTCGCAGTGGGGTGCCCACGCGTAACACGGATCGCGCAATGGTCCGGGGCGTGCTCGTACCACCCCTGTGTTGGGCCTGCAGCGGCCCCGCCCGCCGGCGCGAGCCGCTCTGCCTTGGTTGCCGGCGGCTGCTGCGGCGCCTGTCGGCCGCCCCCGTGCGGGTCGGGGGCGTCAGCATCTGGGCGCCGGTCGGGTACGAGGGCCCGGCGCGGGCGCTCGTGCGCGCGCTCAAGTTCCGCGGCGCGGTGGCGCTCGCCGACGCGATGGCAGCGCAGATCGCCGCGAACGCGCCACCGGGCCTGATCGGGGAGGAGGCGGCGCTGGTGCCGGTCCCGCTCCACCCCGGCCGGCAGCGGCGACGAGGGTTCAACCAGGCGCACGAGCTCGCCGGAGCGCTTTCGAGACGGACGGGGCTGTCGCTGGAAGACTGCCTCGAGCGGGCGGGACCGGCGTCCACGCAGGTGGGGCGCGGGCGCCGGGAGCGCCGCGCCGGGCCGGCCGGCGGCGTGCGCACCCGGGCGGGACCGGTGCCGCGGCGGGCAGTGCTGGTCGACGACGTCGTCACCACCGGAGGCACGCTGGGTGCGTGCGCGGAGGCCCTGCGAGTGGCCGGTTGCAGGGAGATCGTGGGCGTGGCCTTCGCGCGCACGCTGGGGCGGTGAGGCCTTGCCGCGCGAGCTTCCGGGTCGCCCCCTGGAAAGCGGGGTACGCGCTCTCTACCATCGGCATTCCGACCACCCCAGGAGGGCAGATGCGCATCCAGGTGAAGGGCCGCAACGGCGCCAACGTCGACGAGGAGCTCATTTCCCGTTTGGAGAAGAAGCTCGCGAAGGTCGGTCGCCAGGTCTCACCCCTCGCCGTCCTGGACGTCGAGCTGAGCGAGGAGCGCAATCCCGCCATCCGGGACTCGCAGGTCGCCGAGGCCACCCTCCACCTCAAGGGAGCCACGCTGCGGGCGAGCAAGAGCACGACCGATATGGGCCATTCGATCAACCTCATGGCGGACGACCTGGCGCGACAGGTCAAGAAGCACCGCGACAAGCGCCGCGGGCGCCGCGAGGCGCAGAAGCCGGGCCAGCAGCCGCACCCCGCCTGATCCGCCTCGGCGCGGCTTCCCGAGCGGGATCGGAGCCCCTGGGAGCCTTGCTACCGTAGCTCGAATGTCCATCCTCGACCGTGCACTGCGCGTAGGCGAATCGAAGAAGTTCAAGCTCTTCGAGCGCAACGTCGCGCGCATCAACAATTTCGAGCCGGAGGTGGAGCTCGAATCCGACGAGGAGCTGCGCCAGCGTTACCAGGCGCTGCGGGAGCGACACCTGGCCGGGGAGCCGCTCGAGGACCTGCTGTACGAGTCGTTCGCGCTCACGCGCGAGGCCGGCAAGCGCGCCCTCGGGCAGCGCCATTTCGATGTCCAGCTGATCGGCGGGATGGTGCTGCACGACGGCTCGATCGCCGAGATGAAGACCGGTGAGGGCAAGACCCTCACGGCGACGCTGCCGATCGTGCTGAACGGGCTCGCCTCGCGCGACGAGAACGGCCACGCGGCGAAGGGCAAGGGCATCCACCTCGTCACGGTCAACGACTACCTGGCCCGCCGCGACGCGAACTGGATGAAGCCGATCTACGACCTGCTGGGCGTGACGGTCGGAGCGATCCAGTCGGGGATGAACGAGATCGACAAGCAGGAGGCCTACTCGCGCGACGTCGTCTACGGCACGAACTCCGAGTTCGGGTTCGACTACCTGCGCGACAACCTCGCGGTCGAGATGCGGGCCAAGGTCCAGCGCGGCCATGGCTTCGGGATCGTCGACGAGGTCGACAACATCCTGATCGACGAGGCACGCACGCCGCTGATCATCTCGGGCCAGCCCGAGCAGGCCGCCGACCTCTACTACAAGTTCGCGAAGCTCGCGCGCATCATGGAGCCGGGCAAGAAGCCCGAGACGCTCGAGGCCAAGTCGAGGGACTGGACAGCCGACTTCGACTTCGAGCCCGACGAGAAGCACAAGACGGTCGCCGTGACCGAGCGCGGAGTCGAGAAGGCCGAGAAGTTCCTCGGCATCGACAACCTCTACCGGGCCGACACCGGCAACCTCGTCAACCACCTGCAGCAGGCGCTGAAGGCGGAGGAGCTCTACAAGAAGGACGTCGACTACGCCGTGATCGACGGCGAGGTCAAGATCATCGACGAGTTCACCGGCCGCATCCTCGAGGGGCGGCGCTGGTCGGAGGGCCTGCACCAGGCGGTCGAGGCCAAGGAGGATGTGGCGATCCAGGAGGAGTCGCAGACCGTCGCCACGATCACCTACCAGAACTACTTCCGCCGCTACGACAAGCTGGCGGGCATGACCGGCACGGCGCTCACCGAGGCCACCGAGTTCATGAAGATCTACGACCTCCAGGTGGTCGAGATCCCCACGAACCGGCCGATGGTCCGCGACGACCAGAACGACCAGATCTACAAGACGAAGGACGGCAAGTGGGCGGCCGTCGCCAGTGAGATCGAGGAGCGCAACCGGACCGGCCAGCCGATCCTGGTGGGGACGATCTCGGTCGAGGTCTCGGAGCTCCTCTCGGGCGAGCTCCAGAAGCGCGGCATCAAGCACTCCGTTCTGAACGCGAAGCCGGAGCACGCGGAGCGCGAGGGCGAGACGATCGCCGAGGCGGGCCGGCCGTTCGCGGTAACGATCGCCACCAACATGGCGGGCCGCGGCGTCGACATCAAGCTGGGCGGCAACGAGGAGCACCTCACCCAGGTCGAGTTGACCAAGCGCGGCCTGCAGCCGGGCTCGGAGGAGTGGGACAAGGCCTGGGACGACCACTACCCGAAGATGGAGGCGCAGGTCGCCGAGGACCGCCAGAAGGTGCACGAGGCGGGCGGCCTGTTCATCTGCGGGACCGAGCGCCACGAGTCGCGCCGGATCGACAACCAGCTGCGCGGCCGCTCGGGCCGCCAGGGCGACCCCGGCGAGTCGCGCTTCTACATGTCGGCCGAGGACGACCTCGTCCGCCTGTTCGCCGGCGACCGCATCTACAAGATCCTCGACAACAAGTTCCTCGCCCAAGCGGACGAGGAGGGCAACGAGATGCCGATCGAGCACAAGATGCTCTCGAAGCAGATCGAGGGCGCCCAGAAGAAGGTCGAGGAGCAGAACTTCCTGATCCGCAAGCGCGTCCTCGAGTACGACGACGTGATGAACCAGCAGCGCGAGATCATCTACGAGTACCGCGACCGGATCCTCGAGGGCGAGGACATGTCGGACGTCGCCCGCACTCAGATCGCCGACGCCATCGAGCGGATCGTGCGCGAGTACACCGACGGCGACTACCAGGAGGACTGGGAGCTCGAGGCCCTCTTCACGCAGCTCGAGCAGATCTACCCGGTCTCCTACGAGCTCGACGACGTCAAGGAGGGCGCCGACCGCGAGGCGCTCGTCGAGGACCTGCGCAAGGACGTCGTGGACGCCTACGACGAGCGCGAGGAGGACCTCGGCGACGAGCTGATGCGAGCGCTCGAGCGCTTCATGCTGCTCCAGATCATCGACGAGCGCTGGCGCGAGCACCTGCACGACATGGATTACCTGCGCGAGGGCATCCACTTGCGCGGGTTCGCCCAGATCGATCCGCTCGTGGCCTACAAGAACGAGGGCTTCGAGATGTTCACGGCGCTCATGAACAGCATCTGGGACGAGTTCGCCCGCTACGTCTTCAACGTGGAGATCGAGGTCGAGCAGCCCCAGCAGCAGCAGCCCGTCCAGCAAGGCCCGAACTGGGGCTTCGGCGGGAACAGCTCGCAGACGAGTGGGCTCACGACCTCCGGAGGTCACTCGGCGGCGGGCCGCGACGCGATTGCCGCCGCGGCGGGAACCGCCGTCCCGGCCGGCGTATCGGAGGCGGCCGACATGGCCGCCGACGAGGTGGCCGGGTCGATCCCGATCGTGGAGACGCGCCGCCTCGACGAGCACGAGAAGATCGGCCGCAACGACCCGTGCTGGTGCGGTTCCGGCAAGAAGTTCAAGAAGTGCCATGGCGCCTAGCGACGCCAGTGGCCTCCGCGACCAGCTGAAGCTGCTCGCGGACTACCTTTGACCCGCCTGCTCTAGAGGCCCGCCTCGGCGAGCTCGAAGCGGAGATGGGCGCGCCCGGCTTCTGGGACGACCAGGAGCGGGCGAGCTCGGTGTCGGCCGAGCATGCGGCGCGCTCGCGACGGCTCGAGACCTTTCGCTCGCTCGAGCGTGACATCGACGACCTCGAGGCGCTCGAGGAGATGGCCGCCGAGGACGAGTCGATCGCCGCCGAGCTCGAGGAGCAGCGCGCCTCGATCGTCGCGCGGCTCGCCGAGCTCGAGGAGGCGCGCCTGTTCAGCGGCGAGTACGACTCCGGCGACGCCGTGGTGACGGTCAACGCCGGCGCGGGCGGCACCGACTCCCAGGACTGGGCGGAGATGCTGCTCCGGATGGAGATGCGCTGGGCCGAGCGGCGCGGCATGAAGGTCGAGCTGAAGGAGGTCTCGGAGGGGGACGAAGCCGGCATCAAGTCGGCCACCTTCATCGCTCGCGGCGAGAACGCCTACGGGCTCTTCAGCGCCGAGAAGGGCGTTCACCGGCTCGTGCGGATCTCACCCTTCGACGCCCAGTCGCGCCGCCACACGGCCTTCGCCGGCGTCGAGGTCGCGCCGCTCGTGGAGGATGCGGTGGAGATCGAGATCGAGCCGGACGACATCCAGATCGACACCTACCGGGCCTCGGGGGCCGGCGGCCAGCATGTGAACAAGACCGACTCCGCGGTTCGCATCACGCACCGGCCGAGCGGGATCGTGGTCCAGTGCCAGAACGAGCGCTCGCAGTCCTCGAACCGCGACACGGCGATGAAGATGCTGAGGGCGAAGCTGATCGAGCAGGAGGAGCGCCGCCGCCAGGAGGAGATCGCGAAGGAGCGGGGCGAGGCCCAGGACGTCGGCTGGGGCTCGCAGATCCGCAGCTACGTCCTGCATCCGTACACGATGGTCAAGGACCACCGCACGAACGTGGAGGCCGGCAACGCCCAGGGCGTGCTCGACGGCGACCTCGACGAGTTCGTGCGGGCTGAGCTGCTGCGGCGGGCGGGTAACGGCGCTGCGGGGTAGTCGGCCGGTGCCGGCGCACGGGTATCGCCCGGTCATCCAGGCCGACGGCCGCGACGGCCCCTCGCCGGGAGTGCGGAGGAGCGGGCGGCCGAGCTCGAGGCCGCGTTCGCCGATCCGGGCCTGGGCGCCGTGATGTGCCTGCGCGGCGGCAACGGCTCGGGTCAGCTGCTGCCGCTGCTCGACCTCGAGCGGATCGCCGCCTCCGGCAAGGCCCTGATCGCGATGTCCGACATCACGACGGGCGCACCGTCGAGGCGGTGATGGACGGCGCTAGGAGTCCTCTTCCTCGACCGCCCGCAGCCGGCCCTCGCTCGGCTGCTCGACCTCTTCGAGGACGCCCAGGAGCTGGCCGACGCGGCACACCAGCAGGCGCTCCTCCTCGACCTCCACCCACACCCCCGCGGCGGCGGGGAACACCACGTGATCGCCGGGCCGCACTGGCATCTTGACGCCGACGGACCCCCACCAGTCGAGGCCCGGCCCGACCGCCAGCACGATGCCGTGCTGAGGCGGCGGCTGGTGCTCGCCGGGAGGCAGCACGAGGCCCGAGCGCCGCACGCGGTCGGGCTCGAGCTCCTTGATCACGACCTGGTCGAAGAGCGGGCGCAGCTGCTGCTTCACGGAGCCAAACGATAGAACGGATCCGTCCCTAGGATTGAGGGATGGCCGAGCGTTCGCCCGACCCGCGCACCCCGCCGCCGCCCCAGGCGAGCAAGGACAAGCCGGGTTGGCGCGTGGCCCCGGCGCCCGACGGCCGCGGGGCCAAGCCGGAGCGGCAGCCGATGATCCCTTGGAGTCCGCGCCGCTTCATCGTCATCCTGATCGGGCTGTTCGTGCTCAACTGGGCGCTGGTCCAGTTGTTCGCGCCGGCCGAGAAGAAGATCCGCGTGCCGTACACGCCGACCTTCCTCAACCAGGTGCGCGACAGCAACGTCAAGGAGATCTCGTCAACGGGGGAGACGCTACAGGGCGACTTCAAGAAGGACGTCTCGTATGGGGGCGAGAAGGCGAAGAGATTCGAGACCGAGATCCCCACCTTCGCCGACGAGGACCAGCTCGCCAACCTGCTCGAGGAACAGGACGTCGTCGTCAACGCGAAGCCGCCCGGCGAGCGCTCCCTGCTCGAGACGATCCTGTTCAGCTTCGGCCCGACGATCCTGCTCGTCGCGCTCTTCATATTCCTGTTCCGCCGCGCCGCCGCGGCAGGCGGTGGCGGCGGCGTGCTCGGTCAGTTCGGCCGCTCGCGCGCGAAGCGCGTGGAGGCGGAGACCCAGACGGTCACCTTCGAGGACGTCGCGGGCATCGACGAGGCGGAGAACGAGCTCGTCGAGGTGGTCGACTTCCTGCGCCATCCCGAGAAGTACCAGAAGCTCGGGGCGCGCATTCCGCGCGGAGTGCTGCTGTCCGGTCCCCCCGGCACCGGCAAGACGCTGCTCGCGCGGGCCGTCGCCGGCGAGGCGGGGGTACCCTTCTTCTCGGCCTCGGCGTCCGAGTTCATCGAGGCGATCGTCGGCATCGGCGCGTCGCGCGTGCGCGACCTCTTCCAGCAGGCGAAGGAGGCCGCCCCGGCGATCATCTTCGTCGACGAGCTCGACGCGATCGGCCGCTCGCGCGGCGGCAGCAGCGGCTCGCTCGGCGGCCACGACGAGCGCGAGCAGACGCTCAACCAGATCCTCACCGAGATGGACGGCTTCGACACGAGCGACAGCGTGATCGTCCTCGGCGCGACGAACCGGCCTGACGTGCTCGACCCGGCGCTGCTGCGGCCGGGCCGCTTCGACCGGCGCGTCGCGGTGCAGCCGCCGGACTCGAAGGGGCGTGAGCTGATCCTGCGCGTGCACACCCGCTCGGTGCCGCTCGACGACGACGTCGACCTCGAGCGGCTCGCCTCGACCACCCCCGGCATGGTGGGCGCCGACCTCGCCAACCTCGCAAACGAGGCCGCGCTGCTGGCCGCCCGCCGCGGCCATGACAAGGTGAACAGCTCCGACTTCACGGACGCGCTCGAGAAGATCGTGCTCGGCGCCGAGCGAAAGATCGTGCTTGGGCCGGACGACCGGCGCAGGATCGCCTACCACGAGGGCGGCCACGCGATCGTCGGCATGCTGACCCCGGGCGCCGACCCGGTGCGCAAGGTGTCGATCATCCCGCGCGGCCAGGCGCTCGGCGTGACGCTTTCGACACCCGACGACGACCGCTTCAACCTCTCCGAGGCGGAGCTGCGCGCGAAGATCCGCGTGGCGCTCGGCGGGCGGGTGGCGGAGGAGGTCGTGTTCGGCGACATCACGACCGGCGCGGAGTCGGACATCCAGCAGGTGACCGCGATCGCCCGGGGAATGGTCGAGCGCTGGGGGATGAGTGACAAGGTCGGCTTCCTGACCGTCGCCCCGCAGAACGGCCGCAGCCCGCTCCTGCCCGGTGCGGAGCCCGTCTCACAAGCGACCCAGGAGCTGATCGACGCCGAGGTGCGCCGCATCGTCGACGAGGAGCACGAAGCGACGGCGACGGTCGTGAGCGACAACCGCGATCGGCTCGACCACCTCGCCGAGGCGCTGCTCGAGCGCGAGACGCTCGACGAGATCGACGCCTACGCCGTGGCGGGCATCGACCGCCGCGGCGCGCCGGCGCCGGTCTAGCGGCGCCGCCGCCACCGAGGACACCTCGACAGAGCCACCGACCCGACTTGGTGTCGTCACACGACCTCAAGTCGGGCCCGTGGGCCAACCTCGGCCTTGACATGTGACTAAATGGTCACCTATTATCAACCGCGTGGCCGACGACGACCGTGTCTTCAAAGCGCTGGCGGACCCCACCCGGCGCTTCCTGCTCGATCGGCTCTTCGCGCGTGACGGCCGCACGCTGACGGAGCTCGAGTCCGAGCTCGAGATGACGCGCTTCGGCGTCATGAAGCACCTGCGGGTGCTGGAGGACGCCGGCATCGTGGTCACGCAGAGGTCGGGCCGGGAGAAGCTGCACTTCCTCAATCCGGTGCCGATCCGCCTGATCCACGACCGCTGGATCGACAAGTACACCGAGCGCCACGTATCGGCGCTCACCGACCTAAAGGCAGAATTGGAGAATTCCGCATGATCATGTTGAGCGAGACCAAGACGACCCAGATGTACCGCGTGTTCATCAAGGCGACGCCCGAGGCGATCTGGGAGGCGATCACCAATCCCGAATGGAGCGCCCGCTACGGCTACGGCGGCATGAACCAGTACGAGCTGCGTCCGGGCGGCAGGTTCATCGCGAAGGCGTCGCCGGAGCTCCTGGCCGTGGGAATGCCCGAGGAGGTGGTGGATGGCCAGGTCATCGAGGCCGACCCGCCCCGGAGGCTCGTCCACACCTGGCGCTTCCTGTGGAGCGAGGAGATCGCGGCCGAGGGCCCGACCCAGGTCGCCTTCGACATCAAGGAGCTCGGCAACGGCGTTTGCAGCCTGACCGTGACGCACGAGCTCGAGAACGCGCCTCAGACCGCCGAGATGCTCGCCGGCGAGATCGAGGGCGCCGGCGGCGGCTGGGCCTACGTGCTCAGCGACCTCAAGTCGCTGCTCGAGACGGGCAAGGCACTCGAGGTCCAGGCCTGAACGCTCGGGCGGGGGCCGTCCGGCGGCCCCCGCCCGCTAGCGCCGTTTCTCGGTCTTTCTCTCCATCAGCGCCACGTCAGCCTTGGCGAGCCCATCCTCAGCGCTCGAGCCGACCGGTATGGCGGCGGCTCCCCACGTCAACGCGATCGCGCGGCCGTCGGGCGCCGCACAGGTCTCGCCGACGTTGGCCGCCATCCGGCGCAGCACGTCGTCGGCGGCGTCGAGCTCGCTGCCCGGCAGGACGACGACGAACTCGTCGCCGCCCCAGCGGAAGCAGCGGTCCGTCGTCCGCAGTGTGCGCTCCATGGCGAGCGCCACCTCGCGCAGGCAGCGGTCGCCCTCGAGGTGGCCCCAGCCGTCGTTCACGCGCCGCAGGCCGTCGATGTCGACGAGCCCGACGCTCAGCGGCAGGCCATCGCGCGCCGTGCGCGCCACTTCGACCGTGAGCGCCTCGTCGAACGCGCGCCGGTTGCCCAGGCCCGTTTGGGTGTCGACTCGGGCGAGCCGGCGCGCCACCTCGACGCCGCTCTGCAGGCCGAGCCGCTCACGGCGCGCGTAGAAGAGGTAGCTGATCATGATCGCGCCGAGGGCGATCAGGATCAGCGCCTCGGCGACCATGTCGCCGACGACCATTCCGCTTGTGCCCTGGTAGATGAGCGGCAGAGCCAGCGCGGCGAGCAGGACGCCGAGATGGGCGAGCGCGCGTCGCGGCGGGTGCAGGGCGCCGGCGGCCATCCACAGGACGAACAGGTCCTCGTAGGCGGACGAGCCGCCGCCGGCGAGCCAGTTGAGCGTCGCGATGCCGGCCACGCCCAGGTAGGCGATCACGAGCAGGTCGTCGAACGAGGGGCTGCGCCTCGCCATGGCGACGGCGCCGGCGAGGCCGGCCAGGATCAGCGCGCCCGCCACGGCCCAGCCGGCGGCGCCGATCTCCTCATCGACCGGCTCGAGCGGCAGGAAGGCGAGCGAGAGCAGCGCGCTCAGCGCGAGTATCGCCGCCGCCACGCGGCGAGTCGAGTTCCGGTCGGCACCCTCGTACGGGTCCGCGCGGCGCTCGAACATCTCCCTCACGAACTGAACCGCTCGTCCTGGCGGCTTCATGAGACCCCCCGGTGCTCGTTCGTGCTCTGCCTCTCCCATAGCCTGCATCCAATGGTCCGAAACCGAAAGCCCTACGTCTATCCGTGCTGGACCTGATCGACGCAGCGCTCGCCGAGGACCTCGGCGGTGGTGACATCACTACGAAAGCCGTCGTGCCGGCCGATGCCCGGGCGCTCGCCCGCATCGAGCAGAAGCAGCCCGGCGTGCCGGCCGGCCTGGCCGTGGCGCGAACGGTATTCGAGCGCGTCGACGCCGACCTGCGCTGGGACGGACGTTGCGTGGAGGGCGAGTGGCGCGAGGGCGGTCCGGTGGCCGAGATCGAGGGCGCGGCAGCGTCGATCCTCGCCGCCGAGCGGGTGGCGCTCAACTTTCTCGGCCGGCTGTCGGGCGTCGCAACCCTGACGGAGGCCTACGTCCGCGCGGTCGAGGGAACCGGCGTCAGGATCCTCGACACGCGCAAGACCACGCCGGGCATGCGGGCGCTCGAGAAGGAGGCCGTCCGCGCGGGCGGTGGCATGAGCCATCGCAGCGGCCTCTACGACGCGATTCTCGTGAAGGAGAACCACGCCGCACTCGCGGGTGGCGTCGCGCAGGCGGCCGCGAGCGCGCTGAGGGGCGCCCCGGACGGGGTGACGGTCGAGGTCGAGTGCGCGACGCTCGACGAGGTCGCGGCGGCGGTGGACGCGGGCGTGCCTCGGATCCTGCTCGACAACATGGCGCATGCCGAGCTGCGCGGCGCCGTCGAGCTCGTTGCCGGGCGCGCCGAGCTCGAGGCGAGCGGCGGGATCACGCTGAACACGATCCGCATGGTCGCCGAGACGGGCGTCGACTTCATCAGCGTGGGCGCGCTCACGCATTCGGCCCCGGCGCTCGACTTCAGCCTGCTGCTCGATCCCCGCTGACCGGCCGCGGCCCGGGCGGGCGCAGCACGGCGAAGGGGTCGGTCACCGCGAGCGAGCGCGAGCCGAACCGGTACACCGCCGCCGGCCGCCCGCCGCCCCGCCCGGGCGAACGGCGCTCGCCGGTGGCCTCCAGCAGACCGCGGCGCTCGAGCACGCGCCGCAGGTTGGTGGGGTCGACGGGGTAGCCGAGCGCCGCCGTGTAGATCGAAGAGAGCTCCGAGATCGAGAACGAGCGAGGCGCCAGCGCGAAGCCGATGTTCGTGTACGAGAGCTTCGCGCGCAGCCGCTCGCGGCCGGCGAGCACGATCGCCTCGTGGTCGAAGGCCATCGGCTCCGGCAGGCGGTCCACCGGGTGCCAGGCAGTGTCGGCCGGCAGCGCCGGGTCGAGCCCGAGCGGCACGAGCCCCAGATACGCGGTCGCCAGCTGCCACTCGCCTGGGTGGCGGCGCGGGTCGCCGACCGTCTCGAGCTGTTCGAGCCAGGACAACTCGGCGACGTCGACCTTGCCGGCAAGCTGGCTGCGGATCGAGTCGTCGAGCGCGAGTCCCGGCTCGAGGTAGCCGCCCGGAAGCGACCACGCGCCGGAGAAGGGCTCACGGGCCCGCTGCCACAGGAGCACGGAGAGCGATTCGCCCCGCACCTGCAGGACCACCGCCAACGTGACATGCGTGGGGGATGGGCGCTCGATCGTTGTATACTGCGCGTTAACGGTTTTCGATCATAAGGCAAAAACCTTCATGAAGCCCATCGAGCTCCCGACACTCGGCCCCGCCGCCGCCCCGGCCCTGAACTCCGCCGACCTGACGCGCATGCAGGCCGAGGTGCGCGCGCTCGCGGAGGAGCGCAACGCCGTGATCCTCGCGCACAACTACCAGGTGCCCGAGGTGCAGGACGTCGCGCACTTCGTCGGGGACTCGCTCGGCCTGTCGCGTAAGGCGGCCGACACCGACGCCGACGTGATCGCCTTCTGCGGCGTCCACTTCATGGCCGAGACAGCCTCGATCCTGTCGCCCGGCAAGACGGTCCTGTTGCCCGACCTCGACGCCGGCTGCTCGCTCGCCGACTCGATAACCGCGCCGCAGCTGCGCGCCTGGAAGGCCAAGCATCCGGGCGCCGTGGTCGTCATGTACGTGAACACGACTGCCGAGGTCAAGGCCGAGACCGACTACTGCTGCACGTCGGCCAACGCGGTTGACGTGGTCCGCCATATCTACGCCGAGCACGGTGACGACACGGAGATCCTCTTCGGGCCGGACATGTGGCTCGGCGCCTTCGTCGAGAAGACGATCGGGCGCCGCATGCAGGTGTGGGACGGCGAGTGCCACGTTCACGCCGGCATCCGCCCCGGCGACATCGCCGACGTGCGCGCCGCGCACCCGAACGCCGAGTTCATGATCCACCCCGAGTGCGGCTGCACCACCCAGGTCATGGAGTACGTGGCGTCGGGCGACGTCGACCCCGAGCGGACTCACATGCTCTCCACCGGCGGGATGCTGGACTTCGCTCGTGAGTCGGACGCGAGCGAGTTCATCGTGGCCACGGAGACCGGCATGCTGCACCCGCTCACGAAGGAGAACCCGGGCAAGGAGTTCATCCCGGCGAACCGTGCGGCGGCCTGCAAGTACATGAAGATGATCACGCTGCCGAAGCTGCGCGACGCGCTGCGCGATCTCCGCCCGGTGGTGAAGGTCGATCCCGTGCTCGCCGAGCGCGCCCGGGTGCCGATCGACCGCATGGTCGCGATCGGCTAGACCGCGTCAGGCCGCAACCGTGCTCGGCGCCGAGAGCTGCGCGAGACGCTCGGCGTCCCGCGTGCCGGGCTGGGCGGCGTACAGCGTCAGAAGCTGATCGCCGTCGCCGGCCAGCGGCATGGCCTCGTAGTGGAGGGTCAGCGGGCCGACGGTGGGGTGGATGTAGCGCTTGCTGCCGTGCCGCTTCTCGGCGACGTCGTGGGACTCCCACCAGGCCGCGGCCGCGTCGCTGCGCGCGCGCAGCTCGGCGATCAGCACTCCGAGGGCGTCGTCGTCTGGATAGCGGGTCGACGCGAAGCGCAGGAGCGCGATCGTCTCCCTCGCCGCCTCGTCCCAGTCGGCGTGCAGGGCGCGCGTCGCTGCGTCGCCGAAGACGAGCCGCGCGTAGTTGCGCTCCGTGCCGAACGGGCCCAGCAGCGCCTCGGCCGTCGGGTTCCAGACGAGCAGGTCGAGGCGCCGGCTCAGGAGGACGGCGGGCGTCGGCTCGAGCTCCTGGACGACGAGCTCGAGCCCGGGACGGACGAACGTCCCGGCGTCGGCACCACTCGCGGGGTCGCTCGTCGCCGCGAGCCGGAACAGGTGGCGACGCTCCACCTCGTCCAGCAGCAGGCCCTGAGCGAGCGCCTCCAGGATGTCGGGCGAGGGCCGCCCGATGCGTCCCTGCTCGAGCCGCACCACGTAGTCGACGCTCACGTGCGCCAGCCGAGCGAGCTCCTCGCGGCGCAGGCCGGGGACGCGCCGCCGCGCGCCCGCGTCGAGCCCGACGAGCTCGGGCGAGACGCGTGCCCGGCGCGTCCGTACGAACTCGCCGAGCTGATCGGAGCGCTCCACGTGATGATTATTGCGCCCGCCCGCATCCTGGTAGGCCCGATCCCAGGAAGGGCCGTCACTGGTTGAGCGCCACGCTGCCGGGCAGCATGGTGTCCATGCCCGACCGCGATCCCTGGCTTCCGCAGGACTCCAGCAAGCTGCTCGTCGCCGACCCCGCGAAGCGCGAGCCCGTCTCGTTCGACAGCGACCGCCACCGGCTCGCCGCCCACCTCTACCGGCCACCCGAGGACAAGCGGGCGAAGCCCACGCCGGGCATCGTCATGGCCGGCCCGGTCTCGAGCGTCAAGGAGCAGACGCTTCCCCACTATGCGGAGCGCTTCGCGGCCGCCGGCCACACGGTGCTCGCATTCGACTCGCGCGGCTTCGGCGAGAGCCAGGGCGAGCCGCGCTTCCACTACGACCCGTGGCGGATCGTGGACGACTACGTCAATGCGGCCGCCTACCTGATGGGCCGCGACGACGTCGACGCCGGGCGCGTCGCGGCGGTCGGGGTCTGCATGGGCGGCGGCTTCGCCCTCGCCACGGCCGCGCGCGAGCGGCGGCTCGCCGCCTGCGCCAGCGTGGCCGGCGGCTACGACATCGGCGGCACCTTCCAGAAGAGCATCGGCGCCGCGGGGCTCGCCGCGTACCTGCGAGCGGTGAACGAGCTGCGCGATCGCGAGCGGCGCACCGGCGAGACGCAGTACGTGCCGACGATCGCACGGGAGCTGAGCGAGGACGTGCCGGTCGTGGTGATGCCGACCCCCGAGGCGTACAGCTACTACGCGCGCACCTCGCGCGACCACGCGCCGACCTGGTCCTGGCAGACGACCGCGGCCTCGCTCGAGCCGTACCTGACCTTCAATGCGATCGCCCAGGCGCCGCTGGTTGCGCCGACGCCGCTGCTGATCGTGCACGGCACGACCGACGCGGCCCTCCTGCCAGAGCTCGCGCAGGCGGCCTACGACGTCGCGACCGGACCGAAGGAGCTCCATTGGATCGAGACGCACAACCACATCGAGCTGTACGACCAGGATCCGTACGTGAGCGAGGCCGTGGAACACGTGCTTGGCTGGCTGGGCCGGGTGCTGCCATGAGGTCCGTCGCCGAAACCCTCGCCTTCTGCTTCCTGGCCCTCGACGACCACGACTGGGACAGCGTCACAGCAGTGCCTGGGAGAGACCGTGCGGCGCGACTACAGCTCGCTGTTCGGGGGCGAGCCCGACGAGCTGCCGGGTCGCGGCCCTCGCCGCCGAGTGGAGAAGCACGATCAGCGGGCTCGATAGCCACCAGCACCTGCTCGGGCCGCCCGTCATCGAGGTCGAGGGCGACGAGGCGCGCGCGGCCGCCCACGTCGTCGGGACACACGTGCTCGACGGCGATTCGGGCAGCCCCTGGGTGGTCGGCGGCACGTACCGCTTCCGGCTGCGCCGCGACGGCGAGCGCTGGCGCATCGTCGCGCTCACGCTCGACACCCGCTGGCAGACCGGCGACAGCGGGCTGCTCGGCCGGGCAGCCTCCGGGTCAGACGGCTGAGCCTGCCACCCTGGGGGCCATGCTCCGTGCCCTCGGCGCCACCCTGGCATGCCTCGCCGCGCTCGGCGCCGCCGGCCCCGCCTGGGCCGCTGAACCGGACCCGGTCGATCACTCGAAGCCGGTTGCTCCCGACGGCACGCCGATGTGCGCCGACTGGGTCCACGCGCGCTACACGGTCGAGGGCGGCGGCCGCCTCTGGCCCACCTGGCACCCGCCGCGTGACCCGCGCTACCGCTGCGCGTTCGGGCACGAGCACGGCTCGAACCCGCGCGCCTTCGCCCAGTTCGAGCGCACCGGGATGCCGGCCCTCGGCCACATCGGCGCCTTCGCCGGCAGCGACGAGGCGCACGCCGGCTTCAAGGTCTTCGTCGCCAACCGTGACCGCAAGGGGCTCGCGTGGATGGTCGTCCTGCACCAGGGATCGGGATCCCCGCGACGCGGCGTCGTGCGCTTCCACTCGCTCGAGATCTGGCTGTTCAAGCGCAAGGGCGGGCGCCTGGTCGCGCACACGCGGCACATGGCCGACTTCGGCGAGGTGCTGCCGAACTGCCCCGGGACGACGCTACGGGCGAGCATGCGTCTCCTCCCTACCCCGGGGTGCGAGTCGGTCTACGAGGAGTGGGACACCGCCTTCGACGTCGGCGGCGTCTTCCGCGGCGCGCCCGGCTTCGGCATCGACAACGCGATCACCCAGTTCGATGCCGCCGCGCCCGACCAGGTGATCTTCAACAAGCGCTTTGCCTGCGGGCCGCACGACCCCGGCGGCTGGGAGTCGTACTGCAAGGGCGACAAGCGGGCGGTCCTCCACCCGCGCTGGGTGGTCGAGAACCGCGGCCGCAGCCGCTTCCGAACGGACCCCTATGGCAGTCGCTCGCCCGCCGGCCTCCTGCAGGTCGTATCGAGACGCCTGCGGGTCGACCAGTCGGGCGAGTGCTGCGGTGCCGAGAACGCGTTCGTGATGGAGCAGCCGAGCGACGGCGGGATCTACCGCGCCGGCCGCGGCCTCCACTCGAAGAACTTCGAGTTCCCGGGGTACTGCGTCCTTGGGACGAACTAGTTACGCCGGGCCAGCCAGATCACCGCGGTGATGAAGCAGAACGCGAACACGGCGCATAGCACGCTCAGCGTTGAGTTCGGCTCGCCCTGGGCGACGGTCACCAGCCACCAGCCTGGGAGCACCCAGGCCATCACCCCGCCGGCAACCGCGACCGCGCGGACGTAGAGAGAGCGGATCCGCTCGTCGCCGGTGCCACTCATGACCTCGAGCACGTTCGAGCGCCGCCGGCCGAAGTGCACCACTGCGATGAACCCGCTCATGATGAGGGCGAACGGCCAGGCCGCCTCGAAGCCCTCGGTGACCCAGAACACGGCTGTCGCCGCCGCGCTGATCAGGGCCATGCCGGCCACCTGCACGCTCCAGTTGTTCATCGTGTCGTTCATCTCGAATCCCCGTTGTCCGAAAACATCTCCTCGACGCTCGTCCCGAAGTGGCGGGCGAGCGCGATCGCGAGCGGCAGAGAGGGGAGGTAGCGGCCGGTCTCGATCGCGTTGATCGTCTGCCGCGACACCCCCATCGCCTGGGCGAGTGTGGCCTGTGAGAGCCCCTGCTCGGCTCGCCGCTCGCGCACGTCGTTGTCCATCGGTGTAAAGCTAGCTTGACATCGGCATGATGTCAAGTCAACTTTACATCGCTACGCTCCCCGGCGTGCAGCTGATCCATCCGGAGCGCCGGCTCACCTCGCCCGAGGAGATGGCGAGCGGCATGCGGCTCGCCGAGCTGGCGCCGCCCGGAAGGCCCTGGCTCGGGCTCAACATGGTCTCGAGCCTCGACGGCAAGGCGACCATCGACTGGCGTACCAAGGGGCTGTCTACCGAGCTCGACCGGCGCCTCTTCCATCATCTGCGCACGCAGGCCGACGCGGTGATGGTGGGGGCGGGGACCGTGCGCGCCGAGCGCTACGGGCGTATGACGAAGTCCGAGGAGCTGCGCCAGAAGCGCATCGCGGAGGGGCTCGCCCCCGACCCCCTGGCCGTGATCGTGAGCGCGCGGCTCGACCTTCACGCCGACCTGCCGATCCTCAACGAGCCCGAGCAGCGCGTCGTGATAGGCACCGGCTCCGACGCGACCCTGCCCGGCCTCGGCGCACAGGTCGAGTACGCCCGCGTGGCCGACGACCTGCCGCGGCTGATGGCCTACCTCCAGGAGACGCACGGCGTCCGCTCGGTGCTCTGCGAGGGAGGACCGACGCTCAACTCGTACCTGTTCGCCGCCGGGCTCGTGGACGAGCTCTTCCTCACGCTCAACCCGAAGGTCGCCGGCGGCGCTGCGGCGCTGACGATCGTGGCCGGGCGCGAGCTCGTCGAGCCGGCCGAGCTCGAGCTCGTATCCGTGGCCGAGGGCGACGGCGACCTCTTCACGCGCTGGCGCCTGCGCCGCTCGGGCTGAGCCTGCAGAAACCCTTGCAGGCGTCGCTGTTTTGTGGCCCCGTCGCTACTAATGGTCGTCCTCATGGCGACTGTGAAAGCACGTCCCGCCGCGGCGGGCGAAGAGCGCCGGCGCGCCTCCGAGGCCGAGGTGCCGGTTGTCGAGTTCCGCAACGTGACAAAGGTCTATGACGCCGGCTCGGTCGCCGTCGATCAGGTCTCGATGCGAATCGGGCGCGGCGAGTTCGTCTTTCTCGTCGGGCCGACCGGCTGCGGCAAGTCGACCTGCATTCGCCTGCTGCAGAAGGAGCTCGAGCCGAGCAAGGGCGAGATCGCGATCGCGGGGCGCACGCTCGGTGAGATCCCGCGCGGGCGCGTGCCCTACCTGCGCCGCAACATCGGCGTCGTCTTCCAGGACTACAAGCTGCTGCCGAACCGCACCGTTTACGACAACGTCGCCTACTCGTTGCAGGTGATCGGCGAGGGCCGGCAGCAGATCCGCCGCAAGGTGCCGGACATCCTGCGTCTCGTCGGCCTCTCGACGAAGCTCCACAACTTCCCGGACGAGCTGTCCGGAGGCGAGCAGCAGCGCGTCTCGATCGCCCGCTCCTTCGTCAACCATCCGCCGCTCCTCCTGGCCGACGAGCCCACCGGCAACCTCGACCCCGAGACCTCGATCGGGATCATGCAGCTGATCTACCGGATCAACCGGACCGGCACGACCGTCGTGGTGGCCACCCACGACAAGGAGATGGTCGACAAGATGCGCCGGCGCGTCATCGAGCTGCGCGAGGGCCGCATCGTGCGTGACGAGAAGTCCGGCCTCTACCGGCCCGACGAATCGACGACCGAGTTCGCGATCCGCCTGCGCGGCGAGCTGGGCGTGGGGGTCGAGGGCCACCCCAACTGATGCGCTGGGGGTTCTTCGCAAGGGAGGCGCTGCGCGGGCTCAGGCGCAGCTCCGCGCCCGCGCTGGCCGCGCTGCTGACGGTGCTGCTCACCGCGCTCGTGCTCGGGGTCTTCATCCCGATCGTGCAGGCCACGACCGGCACGGCGAACGAGGTGCGCAGCCGTGTTGCGGTCGACGTCTACGTCGAGGAGTCCGCCACACAGCGCGATCAGGAGGAGCTGCGCGGCGCGCTGGAGGCCACCGCCAATGTCAAGTCGGTCGAGTTCATCTCCAAGGGCGAGGCCCTCGCCCGCGCGCAGGACAAGAACCCGAGGGCCTTCAAGGAGGGCGCCGAGCTGCTCGGCTCGAACCCGCTTCCCGCCTCCTTCCGCGTCCGGCCCGAGGATCCCGACGGCATCGAGGAGATCGTGCAGGCGCTGCAGCCGAACGGACAGCCGCAGCTCGCCGCCATCGACGAGGTGCGCGACCGCGAGGAGGACACCGAGAAGATCCTGTCGGCCACCGGGCTCGTGAAGGCGCTCACTGCCGGGCTGGCCGTGCTGCTGGTGCTCGCGTCGATCGCGCTGATCGCGAACACGATCCGGCTGTCGATCTTCGCCCGCCGGCGTGAGGTCGAGGTCATGAAGCTGGTCGGCGCGACGAACTGGTTCATCCGCTGGCCGTTCGTGATCGAGGGCGTGATCGTGGGCTTCTTCGCGGGCCTGCTCGCGGTGCTCCTGCTGACGATCGCGAAGGAGACCTTCATCGACCCGCTGTCGGAGCGCTTCGAGCTGCTCGCCGCGCCCGAGACGATCGACTTCCCGCTGCTCGTGATCGTGCTGATGGTCGCCTGCATCGCCGTCTCCGCGGTCGGCAGCGGCATCACGCTGCGCCGCTTCCTGCGGGTCTAGCGCCGCTAATCGCCAGGCGCCGCGGCCGCTTCGGCCAGAGCCGGCGCGGGGGCGGCGAGCTTCCCGAGCAGCGCGATCGCCACGAGCAGCCCCAGCGCGGCGAACGCGATCGCCGTCGCGAAGGCGGCCTGGTAGCCGTTCGTGAGCGCGGCGAGCGGGTCCGCGCCCTGCGCCTCGGACACGGCCACGCTCGAGAGGATCGCGACCCCGATCGCGCCTCCGATCTGGAAGGAGGTGTTGTTGAGACCCGAGGCCAGGCCCGCCTCCCCCTCGCGCACGCCGGCGAGCGAGCCGATCGAGCCGGCCACGTAGCCGGCGCCCAGTCCGGGGCCGAAGACGAGCAGGCCGAAGAAGACGTCGCCCAGGTAGGTGCCGCCGACGGACACCTGTGTGAGGAGCAGGCAGCCCAGCCCGGTCAGCAGCATGCTGACCACGACGACCGGGCGCAAGCCTCCCCTGGTGGCGAGCGCCTGGCCGGTGACCGATCCAATCGCTGCCGTGACCGGCATCACGACCGAGCCGACCCCGAACTCGACCGGCGACCAGCCGAGCACCTGCTGCGCGTACTGGGTGAGGATGAACGGCATGCCGAACGCGAGCATGCCGAGCGTGAGCAGCACCAGGTTGCCTCCGACCAGCGCGCGCGAGCGGAACATCCGCAGCGGAGCAAGCGGGGCCGCCGAGCGCGCCTCGATTGCCACGAAGCCCGCGATCAAGGCTGCCGACAGGGCGAGCAGGCCAAGGGTCTGGCTGCCCGCCCAGCCCGCCTCCGGCGCCTCGACGACCGCGTAGACGAGCGCCACCAGGGCGGCGGTGATGGTGAGCGCTCCGGCCACATCGAAGCGCCGCTTGTGCGCGGGCGCGCGGCTCTCGCGCAGCAGCACCGGGCTGAGCGCGACGACGGCGAGCGCCACGGGCACGTTGATGAAGAAGATCCATTCCCAGCCGAGCCCGTCTGTGATCGGGCCGCCGACCAGCCAGGCCGCCGTGGCGCCGACGCCGCCGATCGCCGCCCAGACGCCGAGCGCCTTGTTGCGCTCTGGTCCCTCCTCGAAGGTCGTGGTCAGGATCGACAGCGCGGTGGGGGTCATGATCGCCGCGGCCACGCCCTGAATCACGCGGGCCGTGATCAGGGCCGCCTCGGAGCCCGCCAGCCCGCAGCCGAGGGAGGCGAGTGCGAAGAGCACCGTCCCGGCCATGAAGAGACGCCGCCGTCCGAGCAGGTCGGCCGCGCGGCCGCCGAGCAGCAGCAGCCCGCCGAAGCTGAGCAGGTAGGCGCTCAACACCCACTGCAGGTCGCCCGTCGAGAAGCCGAGGTCCGAGTCGATCGACGGCAGCGCCACGACCACGATCGCCGAGTCGAGGATGACCATGAAGAACGCGACGCACAGCAGGGCGAGCGCTTTCCACCGGTGTGGATCTGGCTGCGAGTCGGTCAGGTCGGCGGCGGCGTTGGGGGCGGTGGTCATATTCACCTGGGGTCGGGAGTTGCAGCAGGATAGCAGATAGTCCTAGAAAACAAGCACGTGTGACGATGTCAGGACCAAGTCGTCTAGACTGACCGCCATGGCGTCAATGCGGACGTATGGCGACGGCTGTGGTGTCGCGCACGCTCTCGACCTCGTCGGGGAGCGCTGGGCGCTGCTTGTCGTACGCGATCTGCTGCTCGGGCCCAAGCGCTTCACGGACCTGCGCACCGGCCTCCGCGGCGCGAGCCCCAACGTTCTCGCCCAGCGTCTGCGTGAGCTCGAGCAGGCGGGGATCGTGCGCCGCCGCCGGCTGCCGCCTCCCGCGGGCTCGGCGGTCTACGAGCTGACCGACTGGGGCCGCGAGCTCGAGCCGATCCTGATCGCGCTCGGGGTGTGGGGGGTCCGCTCGCCCTCCTTCGCCGGAGATGCCCCGGTCGGCATGGACTCCGTGTTGCTGGCACTGAGGACTTTCTTCGACCCGGAAGCCGCCGAGGGCCTGGACGCGCGCTACGAGCTGGGCCTGGGCGAGAGCCGCTTCCGGATCCGGATCTCCGACGGCCGCATCGAGCTCGCCCGCGGCGAGCCGGAGGACCCGGACGCGGTCATCGACACCGAGCTCGGCACCCTGCGTGAGCTGCTTTGGGGCGGCCGGGCGCTGGACGACGCCCTGCGCGCCGGCGATATCACGATCAAGGGCGACCGGCGCGCAGTGGACCGCCTCCTCGGGCTCTTTCCCCAGCCGCAGCCCGCGGCGGCAGCCGCCGTGGCGTAGCACCTTTTAGCGTCGCTTTCGCGCCCGCGTCTAACCTCATCGGTCGCATGAATTCGGTCCGCTCTGCCATCGTCGCCTTCCTGTGCGCGGTGTTCGCGCTGTTCGTCGGCATCTGGCTCGGCGGGCACCCCGAGAACCTGCCGGGCGCGCTCCAGGACGCGTTCGTCGACGAGGACCGGGCGCTGCGCGCCGAGGTCATCGACACGATCGAGGACAACTTCTACAAGAAGGTGGACGAGCAGCGGCTCGACGACGCGTCGCTCAAGGGGATCGTCGACTCGCTCGAGGACCCGTTCTCGCACTACCTCACGCCGCGGGAGGCCTCGCAGTTCAACGAGTCGGTGAGCGGCGAGTTCGAGGGCATCGGCATGAACGTCGAGCAGGACCGCCGCGGGCTGAAGGTCCTGCGCGTGTTCGAGGGCTCACCGGCCGAGGACGCCGGCATCAAGCGCGGCGACTTCATCCTCTCCGTCAACGGGCGCTCGATCGCGGGCGTCAACAGCGACGTGGCCACGAGCCGCATCAAGGGCGAGGCCGGGACGACCGTCGAGCTCAGCGTCGTCACGCCCGGCGACGACGCCCCGCGCGATCTGAAGGTCGAGCGCGAGCGCATCGAGGTGCCGGTCGCGACCGGCCGGATCGTCGAGCGCGATGGCAAGAAGATCGCCGTGGTCGAGCTCGTCAGCTTCAGCTCGGGCGCCCACGGGATCCTGCGCCAGGAGATCGACGAGCAGCTGAAGAAGGGCGCCGAGGGCATCGTCCTGGACCTGCGCGGGAACGGGGGCGGGCTCCTGACGGAGGCCCAGCTCGTCTCGAGCATCTTCATCGAGGACGGCGAGATCGTCTCGACGCGTGGCCGCTCCCGGCCCGAGCGCGTACTCGAGGCGGAGGGCGACGCCATCGACGAGGACATCCCGGTGGTCGTGCTCGTGGACGGCGGCAGCGCGAGCGCCTCCGAGATCGTCACGGGCGCGCTCCGCGACACCAAGCGCGCCACCGTGGTCGGCACGCGGACGTTCGGCAAGGGGCTCGTCCAGGAGGTCAAGCCGCTCTCGAACGGCGGCGTCCTCGACATCACAGTCGCCAACTACTACCTGCCGGGCGGCAAGACGATCTCGACCGCCGGCATCAAGCCCGAGGTACGGGCCGAGGACGACCCCGACACGGAGCGCGACGAGGCGCTGCCGACGGCGCTCGACACGCTGCTAGACCAAGCTCGATGACGCCGCGCCCCAGGCGGCTCGACCAGCCGCTCGTGGCCGTGCTCGAGAAGCGCGGGCGCTTCCTCGTTGCCGAGCCGCTCTTCGGGCGGGGGCCGCGGCCGGCCGTGGAGCCGCGCGGAGCCGGGGTCGGCGACCTCGTCCTCGTCGGCTCGAGCAAGCGCGGGGCCCGCGTGATCCGCAAGCTCGGGCGCCCGGACCGCGCACGCGACGTGCTCGAGGGCCTGATGCTCGACCGCGGCCTCCATCGCAACTACGCGCGCTCGGCCGCCGCCGAGGCGGAGCACGCCGTGGGCGAGCCCTACGCGGCCGAGGATCGCGTCGACCTGACCGCTCTGCCGACCTTCACGATCGACCCGGACGACGCCAGGGACTTCGACGACGCCATTTCGGCCACCCGCGAGGAAGACGGCCGGGTCCGCGTGTGGGTCCACATCGCGGACGTGACCGCCTACCTGCGCGCCGGCGGTCCGCTCGAGGGGGAGGCCTACCGGCGCGGTACGAGCGTGTACGTGCCCGGCGCGGTTGAGCCGATGCTCCCGGAGGTGCTCTCGAACCAGGCCTGCTCGCTGCGGCCGGGCGAGGAGAAGCTCGCGGTGACCGTCGAGATGGAGATGGACGGCGCGGAGGTCCGCAGCGTCGTCTTCCACCGCTCGCGCGTGCGCTCCGATGCCCGGCTCACCTACCGCCAGGTGGACGACATCCTCACTGGCCGCGCCCGGGCCGAGGAGCCCTGGGCGGAGCCGCTCGCCGCCGCCCGCGAGGTGGCGGCGGCACTCCGTGCCCGGCGCGACTCGCTCGAGCTCGGCTCGCCCGAGCCCGTCTTCGAGTTCGACTCCGAGGGTCACGTCACGGGGATCCGCTACGAGGATCAGACGGAATCACACTCGCTGATCGAGCAGCTGATGATCCTCGCCAACGAGCAGGTGGCCGGCTATCTCGCCGACCACCGCCTGCCGACCCTGTACCGCGTGCACGAGCGCCCCGAGCCCACCGCCGTCGGCTTCCTCGCCGAGCAGCTCGCGAGCCTCGACGTGCCTACCCCGCCGGTGCCACGGAACATGACGCCCCAGCAGGCCGCCGACCTGTCGGCGGAGATCTCGCGGATCGTCGCGCGCGAGTCGCGTGGGCGGCGCGCGCTCGGCATCCTCGTCCTGCGCTCGCTGAAGCAGGCGTTCTACTCGCCGCGCAACCTCGGCCACGCGGGGCTCGGGAGCGCCCGCTACTGCCACTTCACCTCGCCGATCCGCCGCTTCCCGGACGTGATCGCGCACCGCGCGCTGCTGCAGGGCCTCGGCATCGACCACAGCGCCGCGCCCGCGCACGACCTCCCCGAGGCCGGCGTCGCGACCTCGGCGGCCGAGCGCGCGGCGATGGAGGTCGAGAGGTCCGCCGACGACGTCTGCCTCGCCTTCCTGCTGGAGCGCGTGCTCTCGGAGGCCGATCCGGCCGAGCCCCCCGCGTTCGAGGGCGAGGTGATGGGGCTGATCGAGAAGGGCGCCTTCGTGCGCTTCGGCGAGCAGGGCTTCGAGGGCTTTCTGCCGAGCCGGCGCCTGCGCGGCTGGTGGACCCTGAATGAGCTGGGGACCGCGCTCGAGGTCGAGGGAAGCGGGCGGCAGCTGCGGCTCGGCGAGTCGGTGAGCGTGGTGGTCGACCGGGTCGAGACCGCGCGCGGACGCGTTGATCTCTCGCCGGCCGGTGCATACTCGTAGACGGAATGGCGAAGAAGGGAAAGCGAAAGGCGGCGCCCGGCGACGTCGCGACCAACCGGCAGGCGGGCTTCCGTTACAACCTGCTCGAGCGGATCGAGGCCGGCATCGTGCTGCAGGGATCCGAGGTCAAGTCGATGCGCCAGGGCGGGGTTCAGATGAAGGACGCCTACGCGGAGGTACGCGACGGCGAGGTCTGGCTGCACAACATGCACATCGCCCCCTACGGCCCCGCGCGCGACAATCACGACCCCGAACGCCCGCGCAAGCTGCTGCTGCACAAGCGCGAGATCGAGCGCCTGATCGGCCAGACCGCGGAGAAGGGCCAGACGCTGGTGCCGACGCGCATCTACTTCAGCGGCTCGCGCGCGAAGGTGGAGCTCGCGCTGGCCAAGGGCAAGGACATGTACGACAAGCGCCGGGCGATCAAGGAGCGCGACACGAAGCGCGAGATCGAGCGGGCGTTGTCGGAGCGGTAGTGCGCAAGCAGCCGGCTCGGCCGGCTGCGCAGCGTTCGCAGTACTAGCCGCGGAAGATTTCCACGCCACCGACAAGGGTGCGCGTAACGCGCAGGTCGTCGTCGAGCACCGCGATGTCCGCGGGAGCGCCCGTCTCGAGCGTGCCGAGCTCGGGATGCCCGGCGAGCAGGGCCGGCCTGCGGCTCGCCGCGTGGACGGCGTCGGCGAGCGTCGCGCCGTTCCCGACCAGCAGCCGTACGGCCTGGTCGAGCGCGCCCACGCTGCCCGCGAGCGTGCCGTCGGCGAGCGTCGAGCGGCCCTCGCGAACCTCGATCGTCCTGCTCCCCGAGCGTGGAGCGGCCGTCGCCGAGGCCCGCCGCCGCGATCGCATCGCTCACGAGGCAGAGCCGCGGTCCGGCGGCTCGCCGGACAAGGGCGAGCGTCTCCGGGGCGAGGTGCACACCGTCGGCGATGGCGGTCACGGTGACTTCGTCGCGCGTCAGGGCGGCGCCGGCAGGCCCGGGGTCGCGCGCCGAGAAGGGGCGGTGGGCGTTGAAGACATGGGTGATCGCGCTCGCGCCGCGATCGAAGGCGGCGTGCGCCGTCGCCGCGTCGGCGTCGGTGTGGCCAATGCGCACGGCGACGCCGCGGCCGACGAGGCGCTCGATCAGCTCGAGCGCGGCCGGCAGCTCCGGCGCCAGCGTCACGGCGGCGACCGGTCCCGCGGCCATCAGCTCCTCGGCCAGCCGCGGGTCGGGCTCGCGCAGGTATTCGGGCGGATGCGCGCCGCGCCGGCCCGGCGACAGGAACGGGCCCTCGAGGTGGAAGCCCAGCAGCCGGATCGGGCACGCATCGGCTGCGGCGGCAGCGCGCTCGAGCGCGAGGCGCAGCGTCGCGGGCGGGGCGCTGATCACGGTCGGCTGGAAGGCGGTCACGCCGGCGGCGGCGAGCGCGGCACCGGCGGCGGCGTAGCCGGCGGGTTCGGCCGTCAGGAAGTCGACGCCCGCGTAGCCGTTGACCTGCAGGTCGACGAAGCCCGGCACGGCGAGTCCGCCCGCAGCGGCGGGCGACAGCCCGATCGCCGCGACGCGCCCGTCCTCGACATCCACGTCGCCGACGAGCTCGGCGCCGCCGGCCAGCGCCGCCCGGACGCCGAGCCTCACAGGCCGAACCCGCGCTCGGCGGCCCAGCGCGACAGCTCGTGCCTGCTCGAGAGCTGCAGCTTGCGCAGCACCGACGATACGTGCGCCTCGACGGTCTTCGGCGAGATGTCGAGCCGCAGCGCGATCTCCTTGTACATGTAGCCGCGCGCGATGTGCTGGAGCACCTCGCGCTCGCGCGGAGTGAGCGCGTCGAGCTCGGACTCGGGCTGCGGTCCCGGGCCGGCGAAGGCATCGAGCACGAAGCCCGCGAGCCGCGGCGAGAAGACGGCGTCGCCACCCTCAACGCGCCGGACCGCGTCGGCGAGCTCCTCGCCGGAGATGTTCTTCGTCACGTACCCGCGCGCGCCGGCGCGGATCACCGCGATCACGTCCTCTGCAGCGTCGGAAACGGACAGCGCGAGGAAGCGCGGCGGGCGCTCGATCTCCGCCGCGGTGCGGCGGATCACCTCGACGCC
Source organism: uncultured Thermoleophilaceae bacterium (assembly GCA_963734025.1). Classification (GTDB taxonomy): domain Bacteria; phylum Actinomycetota; class Thermoleophilia; order Solirubrobacterales; family Thermoleophilaceae; genus JACVRW01. The sequence continues at coordinate 123,272 of CAVTFR010000005.1, read as the reverse complement.
GCCGCCGTCGGGCATGTGCACGTCCAGCAGCACGACCTCCGGCTCGAGCACGCGGATCGCCTCGACCGCCTCTGCCACCCCGCCGGCCTCGCCGAGGACCTCGAGCAGCGGATCGAGCTCGGCGCGAACTCCTGCGCGGAAGAGCTGATGGTCGTCGACGATCAGGACGCGCGGCTCGCTCATCCCCGTTCCTCCAGGAGCAGCTCGACCTCGGTGCCGGCGCCGGCCGAGCTCGTGATCGACGCGCGTCCGCCGTGGCGCTTCATCCGACCGACGATAGATTCGCGGACCCCGCGGCGGTCCGCCGGCAGGCGCTCGGGGTCGAAGCCCGGACCGCGGTCGCGCACGAACACCTGGGTGCGGCCGTCCGTGCTCTCCGCGTAGACGTCGACGGGCGAGCGGCCCCCGAACTTGGCCGCGTTCGTCATCGCCTCTCGCGCGGCGGCGACGATCGCCTCGACGGCGGGATCGAGGTCGCGGTCGCCGACCACCACGACCTCGACCGGCACGCCGTAGCGCTCCTCGACCTCGGTGGCGGCGGCCTCGAGGGCGGGCGCGAGCCGCGCCGCCGCCCCCGGCGCCGGCCGGCCGGCGAGCCAGGCCCGCAACTCGCGCTCCTGGCGGCGCGCGATCGCGGCCACCTCCTGGGGGTCGCCGGCGCGCCGCTGAACCATCGCGAGCGTCTGCAGCACGGAGTCGTGCAGGTGCGCGGCCACCTCGGCGCGCTCCTGCGACCGGATCCGCTCCGCGCGCTCGCTGGTGAGCGAGCGGACCAGCCGAACGATCCAGGGCGCGAAGATCACTCCCAGGACGACGACCGCCACGAGGACCGACAGCAGCACGTCGCGCGCGGCGCTGAGGGCGCCGGTGGTCTGGAGGAAGACGACGCCGGCCGCGATGACCAGCGCGATGCCGATTCCGGTGCGCGACACGGCCAGCGCGGCGCGCCGGCCCTCCTCGTGTCGCAGCTCCTCGAGTGCGCCGGCGAGACGGTCGCCGATGCCGCCGTCGCGCGGGACGGTCCGCACCGGGGCGGTCGGCGCGGGCCGCGGCGGAGGCTTCGCGGGGGCGGTGGGCCGCTCCGCATCGCGGGAGCCGAGCGACTGGCGCCAGATCAGCGCCCCTCCGCTTGCGATCAGAATGAGCGGCCAGACGATCGCGTCCGAGAACCAGATCCCGAGCGCCCGGAACGTCAGCAGAGCGCTCACCAGCAGGAGCCCGGTGCCCAGCGCGACCTCGACCGCCGCCCGCCCGCTCGGCGCCCGCTTCGGGGCGGCCGCGGGCGCATCGCCCGCCGGGATCAGGAGCCAGGCGAGCGCGTAGATGAGGATTCCGATCCCGCCCGCCGCCGTCGCGGCCACGAAGGCGAACCGGACCAGCCACAGATCGACGCCGTAGCGGCGCGAGACCCCCGCACAGACGCCGCCGAGCCAGCCGCCCTCGCGGTCACGGCGCAGCACCTTGGGCGCGGCGGTGCTCATCGGTCGCGGCTCAACCCCCGCGCGAGCAGGATCGCCCCCGCCGCGGCGCAAGCGGCAGGGGCGAAGACTGCGAAGCTGAGCGCCAGGGCGCCCGTCGCGTCAAGGAGCAGGACGACCCCCAGCGCGAGCACCGCGATGCCCGCGACCAGGGAAGGGACGTCGGTGTCAGCCGCGCTCGAGCGCACCGGCCCTCGCGCAGGCGGCATTGGTGCCGCGGTCGGGGTTGCTTTCCCACTCGTCGAAGTCACCGCCGAAACCGGCCTCCTGCGCCAGCGCGCTCGTCGAGCGACCGATCAATAGCTCGCCGACGCCGATCTCCGCGTCCACCACCAGGCGGCTCGTTCCTTCGGGGGGCGTGCGGAACTCGTTGTAGTCGACGTCGATGCCCTCGTTGTCGGTGTCGAAGACGCCGGCGTAGCCCACTCCGATGTCGGCGGTCGTGGCCACGCAGACGTCGTCAGGCACGATCAAGCGCGCCGAGCCGACGCCGAGGTCGAGCTCGAGCGGAGTGTCTCCCGGCGGCAGCTCGGTGTTGCGCAGGTCGACCGTCAGCTGGCCGAGGCCGAGCTCGTAGCGCTCGCGCAGGTCGACCGTGGAGGCAGGCCGATACTCGCGGTCGCCTACGCCACCGTCGAGATCGATCCCGGCGGCAGACACGGCGCCGGCCGACAGCGCCAGCGCGAGCGCCGGCAGGATCAGCCAGCGGACGGGCTTGAGGAAGGCGCCCGCGACGATGGCCACACCTGCGGCGATCACCAGTGCGGCGACGATCGCCTCCCCTCCAGCTGCTGCCGCCCAGGCGCCGCCGAAGGCGACGAGGCCGCAGAGGAGGAGGAGCCCGATTCCGAGGGCGGCGCGCCGGGCGACGTCTTTCGCGTCTCCACTGGGTCCTTCGCCGGAGACGAGCCACCAGACAAGGACACCGATCGCGACCAGAACGGCGAGTGGGATGAGGACCCCCCAGGCGACGAACCCAACACCAAGAAGAAAGGGCCAGGCGACGAGCAGCAACAGCACGACGCCCGCGATCACGAGGCCGCGATTACGGCCGTCGACGGAGCTTCCGTCGACGGCCGTCGCGGCGACCGAGTCGTCCTTCGGGATCAGGAGCAGCGCGGCCAGGTAGAGCAGGACGCCCGCCCCGCCGACCAGCGTCAGCACGAGCGCGCCGATCCGGAAGAAGACCGGGTCGGTGTTGAAGTAGCGGCCGAGGCCCGCGCAGACGCCGCCGAGCACTCGGTTGTCGCTCGTGCGGGTCAGGCGCCGAGGGGGTGGGGGGCCCGCCGGACCGGCCCCCGTGGGCCCGCCCGCGCCGCCTCCGCCGCCCGTCCCGCCCGGCCCCGCTCCGGCGCCGAGCGGTTGTGTCGGGGGCTCGTACGCGGGCGCCTGAGGGTCGCGCGGGTCCTCGGGGCGGGTGGCCGCCTCAGCCTGCGCAACGGCCGGCTCCTCCTTTGCGGCCTCGTCCTCCGTGGGCTGCTCGGCGGCCGGCTGGTCCGAAGCCGGCTCGTCCTCGGTGGGCTGCTCGGCGGCCGGCTGGTCCGAAGCCGGCTCGTCCTCGGTGGGTTGCTCGTCGGTCGGGGCCTCGGCGGTCGGCTCGTCCTCGACCGCCCCGCCGTCGGTCGGCACGTCCTCGGCCGGCGTTTCGCCGGCCGGCTCGTCGATTCCGTCCGCGCGGGTCTCGTCCGCCGAGCCCTCGCCGGTCGGCTCGTCGCCGCGCTCCGGCTCGTTCTCGTCGTGGGTGTGGTCGTTCCGCTCTTCCATGGTGTCCTCCGATGGCTTGCCTTCGGTGCCATCGAGACTGCCGCCGGGCGGGTGATCCGCCTATTGGGAATGATCCCTAAGGGCGCTTCCGGACACGGGCGGGACCGGTCCGCCGCCGCTAGACTTGTGAAGGCAACAAGGGGGCGAACCAGCTTCGACGTGGGGCTGACGTTTCCGGTGTGGCGAGTCGAGGACCCGGGTTGGCCTCGTAAAAAAATCCCGGAAACCAATAACTGCGGACTCCGATCACGAGTTCGCCCTCGCCTCTTAAGTAGGTGAGGGAGTCGCGCCGGACAGCCCGCGGTCCGGGCACGCGGCTTCAGACAGCGGGCTTACCCAAGCGGCCTGACCCTCAGTCGCACGGGGACATCTCAGAGGGTGTGGCGCCGGGGACGTGCCCCGCGGATTGACCGAACCGGTTGCCGAGATTCGACTCCGACGGGAACGCTCGTAGCAAGCATCGGGAGTGTGTTCCGCGGACGCCGGGGCAGTGCCGGCCGCCTCCACTAAACGACCAGGACACTTTCTGTCGAGTTTGCGTCAGCTCTCCGAAAGGGGAGCTGATGCGTTCTCGGCACGCCCCGGCGGCGACGACGCGTGAAGCCGGTAGCGTTGCCTGCGGCACGCGGCGCCGAGCCGAGACTCGCGGGCGCCGACGACAAGGACTCGATGGTTAGGTGGCGATGAGGAGAGACTCGCGCGGGGGCCGAACGTGGTGACGCCCGAGGAAATCGGCGGCGTCACGCTGTTCGCGGGTCTCGACGAGGCCCAGCGTGAACGGCTCTCGCGGGTTGCCGCTGACGTGACCCTGGTCGCGGGCGAGTATGCGGCTCACGAGGGCGATGAGCGCGCGCTCTTCGCTGTGCTCGAGGGTCGCATCGAGCCGGTGAGGCTCATCGACGGGATCGAGCGCGTCCTCGGCGAGCGTCAGCCGGGCGACGTCTTCGGGGAGGTGCCGATTGTCCTTGGCACGGTGTTCCCGGTGGGCTTTCGCGCAGCCGAGCCGTCACGCGTCATGCGCATCGAGCCGCACGACTACCACGCCGTGGCGGCCGTTGTGCCCGAGCTTGCAACCGAAGTGGGCGCGCTCGCGGCGCACCGCATGGGCGGATCGCGCGGGTTGCAGGGGATCGCGGCAGAGCCGCCGCCACCACGCGCGATCGTGGTCGGGCACCGCTGGGATGCGTCCTGCGCGGAGCTGCGGCGCTTCCTCGACCGCAACCAGATCACCTTCGAGTGGCTAACGCCCGACACGGGGGACGCGGAGGACCAGTGGGGCGGCGCCCTGCCGCCGGAGGCTGACTGGCCGGTGATCCGGGTGGTGGACGGGAAGACCGTCGTACGGCCGCCGCTGCGCAGGGTGGCCGAGCTGCTCGGCCTGGGCACGGAGCCCGACGCCGCCGAGTACGACACGGTGATCGTCGGCGCCGGCCCCGCAGGTCTCGCCGCGGCGGTGTATGGAGCATCCGAGGGCCTGCGGACCGTCGTCGTCGAGCGCGAGGCGCCCGGTGGCCAGGCGGGCACGTCGGCGCGGATCGAGAACTATCTGGGCTTCCCCCGGGGGGTGTCGGGGGACGAGCTCGCGAGCCGCGCCCTGCAGCAGGGGCGCCGGCTCGGCGCGGAGATCCTCGTAACGCGGTCGATCTCACGAATAGACGCCGCGACCCGTCAGCTGCATCTGGACGGTGGGGACGTCCTACGGGCGCGAACCATTGTGCTCGCCTGCGGAGTCGCGTGGAGGCGCCTGTCGATCGACGGCTTCGACCGCCTCGCCGGCAAGGGCATCTCCTACGGCGCGGCGCGCAGCGAGGCGTCCAACACCCATGGCCTCGACGTTCACATCATCGGTGCCGGCAACTCGGCAGGCCAGGCGGCGCTGTTCTTCTCGACCCACGCGCGCAGCGTGACGATCATCAGCCGCAGCGACCGGCTCGAGAAGAGCATGTCGCGCTACCTCATCGACCAGCTCGCGACCCACTCGAACATCGACGTCGTCTTCGGGGCCGGGGTGGTGGCCGTCCACGGCGAGGACTCGCTCGAGGCGATCGACCTGCGCGACTCCGCGACGGGCGCCACGACCCGTCTCGACTCAGGCGGGCTGTTCATCTTCATTGGCGCGGATGCCGAGACCGCATGGCTTCCGCCCGAGATCGCGCTCGACCACCACGGTTACGTGCTCACAGGCTCCGACATGCGCGCCGCGGGCCGCTGGGGGCTCGAGCGCGACCCGTACCTCCTGGAGACGAGCGTCCCGGGCATATTCGCCTGTGGCGACGTGCGCTTCAGTCCGGTGAAGCGGGTCGCCGCGGCGGTCGGAGAGGGCAGCATGGCCATCGCCTTCGTGCATCAATTCCTCAGGGATGCTGGAGCGGTGGCAGCCGAAGCTCGGACAGAAGCCACCGCATAAAGGGCCCCGTCGCAGAGCGGCGGAGCGCTCTGGGGCCGCCGCCGTCTCTTGTCGATGACTGAGCGGGAATCGCAGCTCGCCGGTTTCCGCCGCGCGCTCACTCCTCCGGCTCGAGCCGCGCCGCCAGCCGATCCATCCCGCGCTCCCGTGCCGCCGCCGCCGCTCCCGGTCGGTCCAGCTCGCGGTCCTCGGGCAGCTCCACGTCCACGTCGCGCAGCGTCGCGATCTCCTTGAAGCGCAGCAGCTCATCGCGCTGGGAGGTCAGGGCGGTGCGCACGCGCGGCTTCGTCTCCCGCAACGCCCCCTCCAGCGCGGCCTCGAGCGATCCGTGGCGCTTCAGCAGGTCCGCCGCTCCCTTCTCGCCGATCCCCTTGGCGCCGGGGATGCCGTCCGAGGGGTCCCCGCGCAGGGCGATGAAATCCGGGACGAGCTCGGGAGCCACGCCGTAGCGCCTCCGGACCTCATCCGGATCGATCGGCTCGGCCCCGCGGCCGCCCGTGCGCACGTAGAGGATCGTCACGCGGTCGGTGGCGCACTGGAACATGTCGCGGTCGCCGGTCATGACGAGGACCGTGCCGCCCGCGTCGGCCTCGCGGCTCGCGTACGAGCCGAGCAGGTCGTCCGCCTCGAGGTTGTCGCTGACGGCTACGGTCCAGCCGAAGGCCCCGAAGAAGTCCGGCGAGTCGGCGAACTGGGGCGCCAGCGTGTCGGGCACCTCGGGCCGCTCGGCGTGGTAGCCGTCGAAGAGCTCGAGCCGGTAGTCGGCCGCGTCGGGGCCGAAGCAGAGGACGACGGCGCGTGGCGAGTGCTCCTCGACCTCGCGCAGAATCAGGTTGGCCGTGCCGAGCAGTGCGTTCACGGGCCGGCCGTCCTTGCCCTTGATCGAGTCGGGCAGCGCGTAGAAGGCGCGGAAGAGCATCGAGGGGGCGTCGACGACGAGCAGTGGTCCGGGCATGGCGCGCAGGCTAGCCGGGTAGCCGAAGGGAGTGGTGGAGGAGGCGAACGATGCGACGCCGTTCCTGCCCCCGCGCAGGTCGCTGAAGGCGCTGCGCGAGGCGGCCGCCGGCTGTCGCGGCTGCCACCTCTGGCGGAACGCCACGCAGACCGTCTTCGGCGAGGGTCGGAAGCGCTCGCGCCTCATGCTCGTCGGCGAGCAGCCGGGCGACAAGGAGGACCGCGCAGGCCGGCCGTTCGTCGGCCCTGCCAGCCGGGAGCTCGACCGCGCGCTCGTGGCAGCGGGCATAGAACGCAGCGAGGCGTATCTCACGAACATCGTCAAGCACTTCAAGTTCGAGGAGCGCGGGGGCCGTCGCATCCACCAGACTCCGAAGCGCTTCGAGGCGGAGGCCTGCCGCCCATGGTTTGAGGAGGAGTTGGCGGTCGTGCGCCCGACGGCGCTCGTGCTGCTCGGCGCCACGGCTTCGAAGGCCCTGCTCGGCAGCGCGTTTCGCCTGACGAGGCACCGCGGCGAGCTGCTCGACTCCGGCCTCGCGGACATCGTCGCGGCGACCATCCATCCGTCGGCGATCCTGCGTGGGCCGCCGGAGGATCGCGAGGCGCAGCGCGAGGCGCTCGCGGCCGACCTGCGCGTGGTCGCGGAGGCGCTCCGGTGGCGGCGATGAGCCAGGCGCCCCCGGGCGGTCTGATGATCGAGACAACCAGACAGCGGGAGGACCGACAATGCTGCTGCAGGACAAGAACGCGGTCATCTACGGGGCCGGCGGAGGGATCGGCGGCGCCATGGCGCGCGCCTTCGCGGCCGAGGGAGCGAGCGTCTTCCTCACAGGTCGCACCCGCGAGAAGCTCGACCGGCTGGCGCAGGAGATCCGCTCGGCCGGCGGCATGGCCGATGTGGCGGAGTTCGACGCGCTCGACAAGCGGGCCGTCGACGGGCACGCGGACGCGGTCGCCGCCCAGGGCGGTCTCCACATCTCGTTCAACCTGATCGCGCACCCGACGAAGCACGGCACGCCTATGGTCGAGATGGACGTCGAGGAGTACTTCCAGCCGGTCGAGCAGGCCGTGCGCAGCAACTTCCTGACGACCGCCGCCGCCGCGCGCCACATGAGGGAGCAGGGCGACGGGGTGATCCTGTTCTTCGGCGGCCACGGCGACCCGATGCGCGACTACTACATCGGCGGCACCCAGGTGGCCTTCGAGGCGCTCGAGTCGATGCGGCGCCAGCTCGCCGCGGAACTCGGCAGGGACGGCATCCGCGCCGTGACGCTGCGGACCGGGGGCGTGCCCGACACGCTGTCGGACTACGAGGGACGCGACGCGATCGTCGAGGGGATCGTCAGCGAGACGATGCTCGGCCGGGCCGCCAGCTACGAGGACATAGGCAACGCCGCCGCCTTCGCCGCCTCGGACCGCGGCCGGATCATGACGGCGGCCACCGTGAACGTCAGCGCCGGAGCGCTGGTCGATTAGCCGGAGCGCAGGGCGCGCGAGCGTTCGGCGACCGGCTGCAGGAAGTCGGGGAGCGGGCGGACGAGGCCGCGGCCGGTCTCCCGCTCCCAGATCTGCTCGAGCTGGGCGAGGTGCTCGTCCATGACCTGGTCGATCAGCTCGAAATCGGCCGAGCGGATCGCGGCGAGCGTGCGCTCGTGGATCGAGATCACCCAGTCGGGGACGAGCGGGGCGTGTACGGCCATGTCGCGCGCGATCTCGAGCCGGCGCAGCACGCTGCGCATCAGCTGCACGACGGTGGAGTTGCGGGTCGCCCGCGCCATCGCCAGGTGGAACTTCAGGTCGAGCTGCAGGAAGAGGTCCTCGTTGCGCAGGAAGTCGTCCGCGGCAGCGAGCTCGCGCTTGCGCTCGATCAGCGCAGCGAGCGCGGCGAAGTCGTCCTCGCTCGCGTGCACGGCGGCGAGCTGGGCGACGCGCGGCTCCAGCAGCCGTCGCGCCTCGAGCACGCCCGCCACCTCGCTGACGCGGATCGCCTGGCGCGACTGCACGAGCTCGCGCGGGATCAGCTCGGAGCTGACGAAGATGCCGCCGGACTGGCCGCGGCGCACCTCGAGCACGCCGGCCTCGGCCAGTGTCCTGACGGCCTCGCGCAGGGTCGGGCGGCTGATCCGCATCTGGGCGGCGAGCTCGCGCTCGGAGGGAAGGCGGTCGCCGATGTGCAGGTCGCCCGACTTGATCTTCTCGGCGATCTGATCGACGGCTTCCTCGAAGGTCCGCCGCGAGGAGACAGGCTCGAACGAGCGCTCCAAACCGGCGCGAGTATAGGCAGGCGGGTCGCTCAGAAGCGAGCTGTTCATGCCCTGGCGGCTGCGATCCGCTCGAGCGCCTGGCGCTCGGCGACCTCGCTCGGCGTGGAGCCCTCGGCGCGCGCGGTCTCGATCGCGAGCTCGAGCCGGTCCATCGCTCCTGCGATCAGCTCCTCCTCGCCGGGCCCGTGCTCGCCGTACCACTCGCGCGACACGTGGATCAGGCCGCCGCAGTTCGCGAGGAAATCGGGCACGTACAGGATGCCCCGCTCGTTCAGCACCTCCGCGACGGCGCGGCCCGTCAGCGGGTTGTTGGCGGCCCCTGCCACGACGCGGCAGTCGAGCACGCGGGCGATCCGCTCGTCGATCATCTGGCCGCCGGCGCACGGCGCGAGGACGTCGAGCGGCGCCGTCATGACCGCCTCGGCCGACAGCGCGACCTCACCGCCGTGCTCGGCGCGAAAGCGCTCGCCGCACAGAGGGTCGAGGTCGTAGGCGAGGATCCGCGCCCCGCCTGCGGTCAGCTTCGCGGCAAGCACCGAACCGACCTTGCCGAGCCCGATCACGCCGATCCGGCGGCCATCGAGCTCCGTCGAGCCCGTCGCTGACGAGAGCCCGCGCAGCAGTGCCTGGAAGACGGTCTCCGCGGTGACGGGGGACGGGTCTCCTCCGCCGGCGTTCTCGACCGAGCGCCCGACCGCGAAGCGCGTGAAGCGCGACATGAAGTCCATGTCGGCACATGTGGTGCCGATGTCCTCGGCGGTGACGTAGGCGCCCTTCAGCCCGTCGATCACATGCGCGGCCCCCTCGAGCCGCGCCCGGCGCATCTCCACGTTCCCGTCGTCGATCATGACCGCCTTGCCGCCGCCGAGATCGAGGCCGGCCGCGGACGCCTTCAGCGTCATTGTGCGCGACAGGCCCATCACGTCGTCGAGGGCCTCTCGCAGCCCGCCCGCGTAGCGCTTGAGGCGCATCCCGCCGAGCGACGGGCCGAGCACCGTCGAGTGGACGGCGACGATGAGCCGCAGCCCCGTTTCGGCGTCCTGGCGGATGACTATCTGCTCGTGGTCGTCCTCGGCGAGCGCGATGTTCCGGCGCTGCACGGGCTGGGTAGCAATGGTCATCTAGATTGACCTTATACCGGGTGCAGGTTTCCTTCAACCTGGGAAGGATCCAAGCGTAGTGCTGCAAACGGACGGATTGCGGCGAGAAATTCGTTGCTTTCCGTGTACCGCTATTGGTAAGGTGGTTTTCCCAAACACAGCGGGAGCTACGGGCGGGACAGGAAGATGGAGAGCCGCGTGACGACAACAGTGCGCCAGCGCGCAAGACCGGCCCGCGACGGGACCCGTCGCGAGGGCCGCCGGTCCGGCATGGGCCGCGGTCAAGTCGCCCGCCTCGACGTCAGCCTCGACGACAAGTACGCCCTCGAGGACGGCCGCATCCTCCTCACCGGAGTGCAGGGCCTCGTCCGCCTGCCGCTCGACCAGCATCGCGCCGACCGCCGCCGCGGCCTCAGCACGGCCACGATGATCTCCGGCTATCAAGGCTCGCCGCTCGGCGGCCTCGACCGCGAGCTCGCCCGCAACGAGAAGCTTGCCCGGGAGCACCATGTCCATCACGTACCCGGGCTGAACGAGGAGCTCGGGGCCACGTCCGCGTGGGGCAGTCAGCTCGCCTCGGATCTTCCCGGCGCTCGCTACGACGGCGTGCTGGCCATGTGGTACGGCAAGGCGCCCGGGCTGGACCGCGCCGCCGACTCGCTCCGGCACGGCAACTTCGTGGGCGTCTCCCGGACCGGCGGCGCGCTCGCCGTCGTCGGCGACGACCCGAGCTGCAAGTCCTCGACGATCCCGAGCGCCTCGGAGCCGATGCTCGCGAGCCTGCACATGCCGGTGTTCTTCCCGGGCAGCGTGCAGGAGGTCCTCGACCTCGGCATGCACGCGCTCGCATGCTCGCGCGCCTCCGGCCTGTGGGTCGGCTTCAAGGTCGTGACGAACGTGGCCGACGCACTGAGCACGGCGGTCGTGGCGCCGGAGCGGATCGAACCCGTCACGCCGACCGTGATGTGGCAGGGAAAGCCCTACGAGCACGTGCCCAACGCGAATCTGCTCGCGCCCACCTCGCTCGACATGGAGCGCACGCTGCTCGGCCCGCGCACAGAGCTCGCGCTCGCCTACGCCCGCGAGAACGGCGTCAACCGCATCGAGGGCGCCCACGACGCCTGGCTCGGCGTCGTTGCGCCGGGCAAGGCCTACTACGACGTCGCGCACGCGCTGCGCGGCCTCGGCCTCGATGGCCACGCGCTCGAGCGGGCGGGCATCCGCATCCTGAAGCTCGGGATGGTCTCGCCGCTCGAGCCGGAGATCGCCCGCGAGTTCGCGGCAGGGCTCGAGGAGATCCTCGTCGCCGAGGAGAAGGGGCCGTTCGTCGAGACGCTCCTGAAGGAGGCTCTCTACGGGACGGCGAACGCCCCGCGCATCGTCGGCAAGCGCGACGAGCAGGGCGCGCCGCTGCTGCCCGCCGAGCTCGACCTCGACGCCGACCTGATCGCCCGCGCCGTCGCCGCGCGCCTCGAGCGCCGCGGGCTCGCCATCGACTCGGTCGAGGCGCGGCTGCGCAAGCTCGCCGAGATCCACGCCCGCCGGCCCGAGCTGCCGATGGCGCAGCGCACCCCGTTCTTCTGCTCGGGCTGCCCGCACAACTCGTCCCTCAAGGCGCCCGACGGCACGCTCGTCGGCGGCGGGATCGGCTGCCACACGATGGTGCTGCTCAACCCCGAGGGCAAGGGTGAGATCACCGGCATCACGCAGATGGGCGGCGAGGGCGCGCAGTGGATCGGCCAGGCGCCCTTCACCGACGACCGCCACCTGGTCCAGAACCTGGGCGACGGGACGTTCCACCACTCCGGGTCGCTGGCAGTGCGGGCTGCAGTCGCGGCCGGCGTGAACATCACCTACAAGCTGCTCTACAACGAGCACGTCGCGATGACGGGCGGCCAGGCGATCGAGGGCCAGCTGAGCGTTCCCGACCTCACCCGCTGGCTCGAGCTCGAGGGCGTCAGGCGGATCATCGTCACGGCCGAGGACACCAGCCGCTACAGGGGCGTCGAGCTCGCCGGCATCGCCGAGCTGCGCGACCGCAAGGAGCTGCTTCAGAGTCAGCTGGAGCTCGCCGAAGTCGAGGGCGTGACGGTTCTGATCCACGACCAGGAGTGCGCCGCCGAGCTGCGCCGCTCGCGCAAGCGCGGCAACGCGCCCGAGCCGGCCGAGCGCGTGTGGATCAACGAGCGCGTCTGCGAGGGCTGCGGCGACTGCGGCGAGAAGTCGAACTGCCTGTCGGTGCTGCCGGTCGAGACCGAGTTCGGCCGCAAGACGCACATCCACCAGGCCTCCTGCAACAAGGACTTCTCCTGCCTCGAGGGGGACTGCCCCTCGTTCCTCACCGTCGTGCCCGCTGCGAAGGCGAAGCACCGCACCCCCGAGCTGAGCGTCGAGCTGCCCGAGCCGGAGCGCCGCGTCAGCGCGGACGACTTCGGCGTGCGCATGATGGGGATCGGCGGCACGGGCGTCGTGACCGTCAACCAGGTGCTCGGCATGGCTGCGCTGATCGACGGCCTGCACGTGTCCGGGCTCGACCAGACCGGCCTCTCGCAGAAGGGCGGCCCGGTCACCTCGGACCTGCGCATCACGAGCGAGCCGCTCGCGTCGGCCAGCAAGACGCCCGCCGGCTCGGTCGACCTGTACCTCGGCTTCGACCTCCTCGGGGCCGCCAGCGAGACGAACCTCGTGACCGCCGACCGCGAGCGCACGGTAGCCGTCGTGTCGACGAGCGCGGTGCCGACCGGGCGCATGGTGGTCGACGTGAACGAGCGCTTCCCCGAGCTCGCCGGCCAGCTCGACAGGATCGACGCGGCCACACGTCGGCGAGCACAACCTCTATCTGGACGCGCAGCGGCTCTCGGAGCGCCTTTTCGGCGACCACATGATGACCAACACGCTCGCGCTCGGCGCGGCCTTCCAGCGGGGCATGCTGCCCGTGTCGGGCGAGGCGCTCGAGGAGGCGATCCGCCTGAACGGAGCCGCGGTCGAGAACAACCTCGCCGCCTTCGCATGGGGCCGCGCCGTCGTCGCGGCGCCGGACGCGGTCGAGGCGGCAACGCGCGACCCGGAGGCCGTTGTGCCGCTGCGCGAGCCGTCAGAGCGCGAGCGCGAGCTCGTCACCCTCGCGGTCGATGGCGACCAGGGCGAGCTGCGCCGCCTCGTCGAGACGCGCCTGCCTGAGCTCGTCGCCTACCAGGACGCCGCCTACGCGGAGCGCTACGCCGAGCTCGTGCGGCGCGTGCACGTGACCGAGCAGGAGCGCACGCCGGGGCATACGGAGTTGACAGAGGCGGTCGCGCGCCAGCTCTTCAAGCTGATGGCCTACAAGGACGAGTACGAGGTCGCGCGCCTTCACCTCGATGCGGTCGAGCAGGCGAAGCTCGAGGCCGAGTTCGGCGAGGGGGCGAAGGTCTACTTCATGCTGCATCCGCCGCTGCTGCGCGCGCTCGGACTCGAGCGCAAGCTGAAGCTGGGCGCCTGGTTCGTGCCGGTGTTCCGCCGCCTGTACGCGATGCGGCGCCTGCGCGGGACGCGCCTCGACCCGTTCGGGAAGGCGAAGGTGCGCAGGGTCGAGCGCGAGCTGATCGCCGAGTACGAGGCCACGATCGCGGACACGCTGCCGCTGCTCACGCCGGACACGCACGCCACGGCGCTCGAGCTGTTCGAACTGCCGGACATCATCCGGGGCTACGAGGAGATCAAGCTCCGCAACGTCGTGCTCTACCGCAAGCGCGCCGAGGGCATCACGAAGCGCCTGCGGGCGGGCAAGCCCGCGCCCACGGTCATCGCTCCCTAGCGCTCTCACCCCCGGCTCAGCCGCACCTCAGCCAACGAGTGTTTGCTGTGATGCATGAACGCCAAGGCCAAAACGAGAATCGTCCTTGCGGGTGCGGCCGTCGCGGCACTCGGCGCCACGCCGCAGGCTGCTGAGGCAGGCCTGCCGAGGGGAAGCGAGCCCGTGACTCTCGACCCGTCGGAGTTCACGACCCGGATCGACAATCCCTGGTGGCCGATGCGGCCGGGAAGCCGCTGGATCTATCGCGAGACCGATCCCGACGGCACCCGCCAGCGGGTGGTGGTGACGGTCACGAACAGGACGAAGCTGATCGCGAACGGCGTGCGAGCGCGGGTGGTCCGCGATGTGGTCACCGAAGCCGGCAAGCCGGTTGAGAAAACCGATGACTGGTACGCCCAGGACGAGGCCGGGAACATCTGGTACCTCGGCGAGTTCACCCAGGAGTTCGAGAACGGCAAGCCCGTATCTACCGCGGGCTCGTTCGAGGCGGGGGTGGACGGCGCTCAGGCTGGAGTGATCATGCCCGCCAGGCCGCGCGAGGGGATGAAGTACCGCCAGGAGTACTACGCGGACAAGGCCGAGGACGCGGGCGAGATCTTCGCGCTGGGTCTGCAGGCCGAGGTGCCGTTCGGCCACTTCAAGCGGGTTCTGATGACAAAGGACACCAACCGCCTCGAGCCAGACGTCCTCGAGTTCAAGTTCTTCGCGCGCGGCGTCGGCCCGGTGCTCGCGATCGGCGTCTCCGGGGGAGCGGACCGCGAGGAGCTCGTCAGCTACCGGCGCGGGCGGTAACAGCTCAGTCACATCTCCGCGCCGGCGGCGCCCGTAGGGTCGCCGCATGACGAAGCGACTGGTCCTCGCCCTGCTCACCTTCGCATCGCTGCTCGCCGCCGCGCCCGCCGCCGGCGCGGTCACCCTGACCAAGCTCGGCAGCACGCCGGAACAGGGGGAGGCGCAGGCCGAGATCGCCGCCTACCACCCGGGGAGCGAGCAGGCCTTCGTCACGAACGCCGAGGACAACACGCTCGACATCTACGACTTCTCCGATCCGACGGCGGTCGGCGAGCCGGTCGCGATCGATCTGTCGCCCTACGGTGCGGGCCCCAACAGCGTGGACGTGAGCCGTGACGGGCTCGTGGCCGTGGCGGTGGAGGCCGACCCGATCACCGCCGCGGGCAGCGTCGAGCTGTTCGATACGGAGGGGAACCACCTGCATTCGTTCCCGGCGGGGTCGCTGCCCGACATGCTCACCTTCGCCCAGCGCGACAGATACCTGCTCGTCGCGAACGAGGGCGAGGCGCTCTCGAACAGCGGACGACCCCGAGGGCAGTGTGACCGTCATCAAGCTGAGCAGGAAGCTCGCGAAGTCGACCGTCAAGACGGCGAGCTTCGCCGGCGTGCCGCGCGTGGGCGAGTATCGGATCGCCTGCCCGGGGACGCCCTTCCCGCAGGACGCCGAGCCCGAGTACATCGCCGAGGGCGGCTTCGGCGGCGCGCTCGTGACGCTGCAGGAGGTCAACGCCGTGGGCGTCCTCGACATCGAGCGTGGGCGCTTCCTGTACGTGCGCGGGCTTGGCTACAAGGACCACGGCCTCGGGCGCAACGCGCTCGATCCCAGCGACGAGGACGGCGGCGTCAACATCAATCCCTGGAACGGCCTCGAGGGCATGTACCAGCCGGACGCGATCGCGTCGTACACCTACTTCGGCCTGCCCTACTACGTGACCGCCAACGAGGGCGACGCCCGTGAGCGCGAGGGCTGTGAGGAGGAGGCCCGCGTCGGCAACTACGGGCTCGACCCGACCGCCTTCCCGAACGCGGCCGAGCTCGAGGACGCCGCTGCGCTCGGCCGCCTGAACGTCTCGACGACGACGGGCGACCCCGATGCCGACGGCGACCTCGACCGCCTCCTCTCCTTCGGAGCTCGCTCCTTCTCCATCCTCGGCCCGCTCGGCGGCATCCTGTGGGATTCCGGCTCGCAGCTCGAGCGGATCGCGGCGGCGGAGGAGCCCGAGCGCTTCAACTTCTCGAACGAGGAGCCGGGCGAGCTCGACGAGCGCAGCGACAGCAAGGGCCCCGAGCCCGAGGGCGTGGACGTCGGCACGGTCGGCTTCCGCACCTACGCGTTCGTGGCTTCCGAGCGCCAGGGCGGGATCTACGCCTACCGGCTGCGGGGACCCTCGGCGTCCTTCGAGGACTACCTGAACGCGCGCCCTGGCGACCTCGGGCCCGAGGGCGTGAAGTTCGTGCCGAGCGCCGACAGCCCGACGGGGCGGGCGCTGCTACTCGTGACGAACGAGCTGAGCGGCACGGTCACGGCGATCGACGTGGCGCCGTGAGCCCGCGCAGATCTAGTCGTCCTCGCCCACATCTGGGTCGCCACGGCTGATCGCGACCGTCGACGGCTTGGGCGTCGACGGCATGTCGCCCGCCACGCGGTTGCCCTCCGGCCACCAGCTCGTGTAGGTCGTCTCCTGGCCGAAGATCCCCGGCGCCGTCGCGGTCAGGCCCGTCAGCTCGCCCGGGTGCTGGACGTTGACGAACAGGGTCTCCTCGTCCGGGGTGAAGTACGGCCCCGTGATCTCGCACTCGACGGGCCCATTGGCGAAGCGGAAGCCGATCCCCTTGTTCGGGCCCGACGTCGGCACCATGAACATCGCGTTGTTCTTGTGGTACGAGTACTCGTTCGCCTGATTCAGCCGGCTCGACGAGATGTCGGTCACGACCCAGAGGTTCCCGGCCTTGTCGAAGACCAGGTTGTCGGGGCTCGAGAAGCCCTGCTCGCCGGGGTCGCTGGCGCCCGTCGGACCGCCGGCCGCGTAGTCACGCCAGCTGAACTCGAGCGCCTCCGGGTCATTGCCCTCCTCGCGCAGCCGCCGGACGGAGCCGTGCGAGTCGAGGACCGTGAGCGTCGTGTTGTTCGTGAGCGCGATGAAGACGCTGCCGTCCTCGGCCACCTCCAGGTCCTCCGGGCGGTTGGTGGCGAAGTGGGCGTCGAACTCGGTCCCGAACCTGGCACGCAGCTTGGTGGCGGTGTCGTCGAGCTCGTCCTCGCGCACCGGGATCCAGCGCCCCTCTCCCTCGGTTGCGCTGATCGGATCGGTGTCGCCGGCGGCGTCGAAGCGGCGGCGGCCCTCGGGCTCCCAGCGCGCGATGTAGAGCCGGCCGTCCTCGAGGATGCGGCGGTTGTTCGAGTGGTCGCCGCGCCGGAGGCGGCGGTCGGAGACGAACTTGTAGACGCCCTCGTTGGCCTTGTCGTCGCCCATATAGAGCACGAAGCGCTTGCCGGGCTCGTGGCGGAAGGCCGCGTTCTCGTGCCGGAAGCGCCCGAGCGCCGTGTGCTTCCGCCCGACGCCGTCGGGGTCGTAGGGGTCGTGCTCGCAGACCCAGCCGTACTTCTGGAAGGTCCTGAACTCGTACTCGGCGTCCTCGGGCTGGCCACCGAACTGATGCCAGCCGTAGCCGAAGTCGAGGTTCAGAGCGACGTTTGTCCCGTAGCCGTCGAAGTTCTCCTCACAGGAGATCGCGGTGCCCCAGGGCGTGACGCCGCCGGAGCAGTTGCCCACCGACCCGTGAGCGCTCGTGCCGATGCCCGCCGCTCCAACGAGCGGCCCAGTGAACTCGAGGTCCGGCCGGTCCCCGTAGATCCGGCGGTTGTAGGGGGAGGGGGAGACCACCTTCCAGCGGCCGTTGCGGCGCCGGCGGATGTGCAGGATCGAGTTGCCGACGCTGTCCTGCTCCTCCTGGACCTGGGCGGGGGTCTTGGGTGCCGCGGTCGGCTTGTAGCCATGGAGGAAGAAGGGGTCGGGGTATTCGTGGTTGACGAAGAGAAGCCCCTCGCGGCTGCCCTTAAGCGGGAAGAAGGCGAGGAAGTCGTTGTTGAAGCCGTAGCGGAGCGGCCGCCGCCGGCCGTCGCGGAAGACCTCCCCCCACGAGATCAGGACGTCGGCGCGGAACCCCTGCGGCACCTCGAAGGCGTCGTTGCTCGACGCTGCGATCGCCGTGAAGTCGCTGAAGCGGTTGCGACGGCCGCGGGCCACGGCCGTTTCGGAGAAGAGGTCGAGTCCGGAGCGCTGCATCGCCACCGCACCGGCGGTGGAGGCACCGGCGGCCGCGATGCCGCGGATGAAGTCCCGGCGGGTGGGTGACGTGAGCTTGCCGTGCAGTGATGTGTCGGCGGCGTCGCTCCGGTCGGCCGAACGAGCTGATCTGTTCACGGGTTCTCCTCTTCGAAGGGAGCGGCATCGAGGTCAATACCCGTTTCACAGCTCCGTCACCCCCAGGCGCTCCCGGCCGGGGAGGCTGCCAAACGTCCGCCAAACCCTGAGTGCTAGGAGCTGAGTTTGTTCTCCAAGAAGTCGCTCGCGATCGTCTCCGTTGCCGCCCTCACCGTCGCCGGCACGGCCTCCGCCGTGGTCGCCGGTGGCTCGGGCGGCCGAGACAACTCGCGCGAAATCATCAAGCAGATCGACCCCAAGAAGCCCAAGCACGTGATCCTGATCATCGGCGACGGCACCGGTGACAGCGAGCTGACCATCGGCCGCTACTACCTGAACGGGGCCGAGGGCCCGCCGATGGCCTACGAGACGCTGCCTTTCGCCGGCTCGTATCACACCTGGAACCTGAAGTACGGCCCGGGTCCGGACTACGCGCCGAACTACGTTCCGGATTCTGCTCCGACGGCCACAGCGTGGTCGACCGGCAAGAAGACGACCGATGCCCGGCTCTCCCAGGGACCGAGCGAGGCCGAGACCGTGCCCGGCTCGAACGAGGGCTTCGACACGACCTTCGAGCTCATGAAGGCGCGCGGCAAGGCGATTGGGAACGTCACGACGTCCGAGCTGACCGACGCCACTCCAGCGGCGCCGTCTTCGCACATCTCCCGACGTGCCTGCCAGGGTCCGGCAGACGCCCGCACGCTCTGCCCGGATGAGACCAAGCAGGCCGGGGGGCTCGGCTCGATCACCGAGCAGCTCGTCGACGGCGAGTACGACGTCAACCTCGGCGGCGGCAGCGCCCGCTTCGAGCAGGAGCTCGACGACGCTTCGGGCAACGTCATCGACTACGCCCAGGACAAGGGCTTCCGCTACGTCACGAACGCGGCGGAGCTCGCGGCGGTGGGCAGCGTCAAGAACAAGCCGCTGCTCGGCCTGTTCGCCCCGATCAACATGACCACGCAGTTCGCACCGCTGATCGCGGCCCCGACGCCCGGCGCCGGCGCCGCCGACTTCCGCTGCAACGAGTCGAACCGCCCGGCCAACGAGCCGAGCCTCGGCGCGATGACGGACAAGGCCATCCAGCTCCTCGCGAAGGACAAGGACGGCTTCTTCCTGCAGGTCGAGTCGGCCTCGATCGACAAGCGCGACCATGCGTCCGACCTCTGCGGCCAGATCGGCGAGACCAAGCAGCTCGACGACGCCGTCAAGGAAGCGCTCGCCTACCAGCGCTACCACAAGGACACGCTGGTCATCGTGACCGCGGACCACTCGCACACGAGCCAGATCGTCGGTGACACCACCGACACGCCGGGCTTCTACGCCACGGTGCAGACGGCGGACGGCGAGCCGATGCGCGTGTCGTACGGAACCGGTAAGACCCCGCCTGGCCAGACCCACACCGGCGCCCGCGTGCCGGTGGCCGCGATCGGGCCTCAGGCCTCGAACGTGATGGGCATCCGCGACCAGACCGACCTCTTCCACACCCTCATCGGGCGCAGGAGCGGCTGGTAGCACGCAGCGCCTGAACACGACGCGCTCTCGAAGGGCCCGGTGGTTCGCCACCGGGCCCTTCGTAGTCTTAGGGCACATGAACACGTTCATGATCGGCCGCGACCTCGAGGTGCGCCGCCTCGGCTTCGGTGCGATGCGCATCACGGGCGACGGGATCTGGGGACCGCCCGACGATCCGGAGGCCGCCCGGCACCTGCTTCGGCGTGTGGTCGAGATCGGCGTGAACCTGATCGACACCGCCGACTCGTACGGCCCGGAGGTGAGCGAGAACCTGATCGCCGAGGCGCTTCATCCCTATCCGGACGGGCTCGTGATCGCCACCAAGGGCGGCATGCGCCGGACCGGACCAGGGCAGTGGCCGCGCGACGGCCGGCCCGAGTGGTTGCGCGAGACCTGCGAGGGCAGCCTGCGCCGGCTGAGGCTCGAGCGGATCGACCTCTACCAGCTGCACACGCCGGACCCTCGAGTGCCCTACGAGGACTCGGTGGGTGCGCTCAAGGAGCTTCAGGACGAGGGCAAGATCCGCCACATCGGCGTGTCGAACGTCTCGGCCGAGCAGCTCGAGCAGGCGCGTGGACTGGTCGAGGTCGTGACCGCACAGAACCGCTACAACCTGACCGACCGCTCCTCGGAGGACGTTCTCGAGGCCTGCGAGCAGGCGGGCATCGGCTTCATCCCGTGGTTCCCGCTCGCCATGGGGTCGCTCGCAGAGCCCGGTGGCGCGCTCGACGAGGTCGCCCACGCCCACGACGCCACACCCGGGCAGGTTGCGCTCGCCTGGCTGCTCGCGCGTTCGCGCGTCATGCTGCCTATCCCCGGGACGTCATCGATCGAGCACCTGGAGGAGAAC
Organism: uncultured Thermoleophilaceae bacterium; assembly: GCA_963734025.1. GTDB lineage: Bacteria > Actinomycetota > Thermoleophilia > Solirubrobacterales > Thermoleophilaceae > JACVRW01. The sequence continues at coordinate 102,930 of CAVTFR010000005.1, read as the reverse complement.
ATGGCCGCGGAGGAGATCACGCTGAGCGACGAGGAACGCGATTCGATTGCCCGGGCGGCGGTGGGGTAGACGACGGCGATGACATTCCGGCCCACCAGCCTCGACCATGTGGCGCTCTGGGTGAGCGAGCGCGCCGCGATTGCGATGTTCCTCTGCGACCACCTCGGCATGCACGTGATCGAGGAGACGGACAGCTTCACGCTCGTCGGCGTGGACGCGAAGCTCGGCAAGGTCACGCTGTTCGACGCTGCGGGCCCGCGCGAGTCCGGCCCGCTGCAGCGGATCGCCTTGCGCGTGGCCGATCCCGACGCAGTAGCCGCCGGGCTGCCGGTGGAGACGAGCCGCGGCGACGACGGCGTGCTGGAGCTGGACGCGCCGGGCGCTGTCCGGCTCGGACTCGTCGAGGGCCACGGCCGCGACTTCGACCTCGATCACGTCGTGCTCTCGCTCGCCGATCCCGACACGGCGGCCGCCGAGCTCGTGCGGCTCGGCTTCGAGCGCCGTAACGGCATGCTCTCGGTCGGCGACCGGACCGTCCGGCTCGAGCGAGGCTCAGCGGACGACGGCGGCCGGCCGCTCCTCAACCACCTCGCGCTGCTCGTCGACGACGCCCATCGCGTCCAGGACGAGGCTGAGCGCGGCGGCCTCGAGATCGACGATGTGAAGGACGCCGCCAACACCTTCGCGGTGTTCGTGCGCGGTCCGGAGGGCGTGCGGATCGAGTACGTCGAGCACAAGCCCGGGTTCGCGCTCGTCTGAGCCGTGCCCGACCTCGTCGTCGCGGGTGCCGGGATGGCCGGGCTCGTCGCCGCGGCGGAGGCGCGCCGGCTCGGCGCCGACCCGCTCGTGCTGGAGAAGTGCGACAAGCCCGGCGGCTCCATGCAGCTCTCGAGCGGCGTCATCTGGCGCCACCGCGAGTTCGCGCGCTTCCGGGCCGAGTGCCCGCAGGGCGACGAGCGGCTGCAGGCGCGCCTCTTCGAGCGACTCGACGGCGACATCCGCTGGCTCGAGACGCTCGGGGCGCCGGTCAGCGAGCGCGACACGAGAAACCCGCTGACAACCGGGGCGCGCTTCGATCCGGAGCGGCTGACGGCGGCGCTCGTGGCCGCCGCCCAGGGGTCACGCTCAGCGATCAAGTGCGGCGCCGGCCTGACCGAGTTGCCCGACGATGCGCCCGTCGTGCTCGCCACGGGCGGCTTCGGCTCGAGCCGCGAGCTATTGCGCGAGCACGTGACGGCTGAGGCCGACCACGTCTTCCTGCGCGCCGCGCCCGGTAGCAGCGGCGACGGCCTGCGCCTAGGGCTCGGTGCCGGCGGCGAGCCGGGCCGCGGCCTTGACCAGGTCTACGCGCGGCTGATGCCCGCGCCCCCGGCACGCATCGATCCCCGCGACCTCGTGCGGCTCTCGCAGCTCTACGCAGCGCACGCCACGGTGACGAACGCGAACGGCGAGCGCTTCAGCGTTCGGACCTGGTCGGAGACCGACGTGGCGGCGTGGGCCGCCCGCCAGCCGCGCGCGCGGGCCTGGCTCACTGTCGAGCGCGCCGCGCTGGGGGAGAGGGTGCGCGAGCGCAGCGTCGCGGAGATGGTCGACGCCGCGGAGGAGGCCGGGGCGCCCGTCCGCCGCGACGGCGACCATGTGACCGTGGAGACCGTCGCCGGGATCACGACGACGCTCGGCGGGCTGCGAATCGACGGCCACGCCGAGGCCGCCCCGCGCGTCTTCTGCTGCGGGGCCGACGCCGGCGGCATCGCCACCGGCGGCTACGCGAGCGGGCTGGCGGCGGCGCTCGTCTTCGGCCGCATCGCGGCCCGCGCCGCGCTCGGTGAGACCCCGTGAGCGAGGCGCAGGTTCACGCGCCGCCCGCCGAGCTCCGCCACGGCCAGCATCGCTTCGGCAGCGGCGAGCCCTTCAGCGTCGGCATCGAGGAAGAGCTCCTGCTGGTGGACGCCGACACGCTTCAGCTCGCGCACGTGGCCGATCGCATCCTGCCAGGGGTCGAGTTGCCGGAGGGCCGCGCGGACCACGAGGCATTCCTCGCGGAGATCGAGCTGCGCTCGAGCCCGCGAGCGGACACGACGGCGGCGGTCCGCGACCTCCAGGAGAACCGCGCCGCGGCCCGCGCGGCGGGCGCGACGCTGATGGGCGTCGGGCTGCACCCGGACGCCCGCTACGGCGACGTCGAGCTCGTCGACTCGGAGCGCTACCGGCGCGTCGAGGGCGAGATGCGCGGCCTCATCAAGCGCACGCCGGAGTGCGCCCTCCACGTGCACGTCGGGATGCCCGACCCCGAGGCGGCGGTCGCCGCGAGCACGGGACTGCGCGAGGCGCTGCCCCTGATTCAGGGGCTCGGCGCCGGCTCGGCCTTTTGGTTCGGCCTCGACTCCGGCCTTGCGAGCGCCCGCTCCGCGATGGTGCGGGGTTACCCCGGGCGGGGCGCGCCGCCGCCACTTCGCAGCTGGGATGACTACCTGGAGGAGCTCGAGGCCATCGCCGCGGGCGGCGGCCCGCAGGACCACACCATGGTCTGGTGGGACGTGCGCCTGCAGCCGCGGCTGGGCACGATCGAGCTGCGCGAGCTCGATGTGCAGGCCGGCCTCGACGAGGCTGCCGGGATGGCCGCGCTGGTGCGAGCGCTGGCGCTGCGGTCCGCCGAGGCACCGGTCGACCGGCCCGCGAAGGAACAGACGATCGCGTGGTCGTGGTTCCGCGCCGCGCGCGACGGCCTCGACGCGGAGATCGCGCATGGGGGCGAGCTCGTGCCGCTGCGCGAGGTTGCGGGTGAGACGCTCGCCTCACTCCGCAGACAGGACCCGGCGCTCGAGGGTGTCGAGAAGATCCTCAGAGAGGGAAACGGGGCGGACCGGCAGCGGGCCGCCTTCGCACGCGGGGGAATGCGGGCGCTGCTCGAGCACCTCGCAGCGGAGACCGCCCGCCCACTGGGCGGCCCTACCCAGGTCGCCGGCTCGGCCGGCGACGGAGGTTCGAGCTAACCCCGCCGCCGCCTGAGTCGGCGGCGGGATCGAACTCTTGAAGCTGTTCCGCCAGGCGCCCTGGGGCGCCGGGCGGGGAGGCCGCGTCTGGCCGAGGTCGCCGGCTCGGCCGGCGACGGAGGTTCGACGTCTGGCCGAGGTCGCCGGCTCGGCCGGCGACGGAGGTTCGACGCGTTTGGCCGAGGTCGCCGGCTCGGCCGGCGACGGAGGTTCGACGTCAGGCGGCCTCGCGGAGCGCCGCTACGGCGTCGTCCTGAGCGAGCCGGCGCAGCGCACGGTCCTCGAGCTGGCGGACGCGCTCGCTCGAGAGACCGAGCCGGCGGCCGGTCTCACGCAGGGCGTGCGGCTCCTCCCGGTCCAGGCCGAACCGCAGGGTGATGATGTCGCGCTCGACCTCGGGCAGCGTCTCGACCGCCTCGCGCAGGCGGTCGTCCTCGAGGTTGGAGACGACCTCCTCCTCGACGGTCGGGCCCTCGCCGGCGATCAGGTCGCCGAGGGCGGTCTCGCCGTCCTCACCGACGCCCTGGTCGAGGCTCGTCGGCCCGCGGTCTGCGCGACGGATGTCGGCCACCTCGTCGATCGGCAGGTCCACGAACTCGGCGATCTCCTCTTCCGTCGGCTGGCGCCCGAGCTGGACGGCGAGCTTGCGCTCGGCGTCCGAGATCTTGCGCGCCCGCGCGACGATGTGCACCGGCAAGCGGACGGTGCGGCCGGAGTTGGCGAGGCCGCGGCCGATGGCCTGACGGATCCAGAGCGTGCCGTAGGTGGAGAACTTGAAGCCCTTGCGCCAGTCGAACTTCTCGACAGCGCGGATCAGGCCGAGCATGCCCTCCTGGATCAGGTCGGAGAGCGGCAGGCCCTGCCCCTGGTACTTGCGCGCGACCGAGATCACGAGCCTGAGGTTCGCGTTGATCATGCGCTCCTTGGCGGCGAGATCTCCGCGCTCGATCCGCTTGGCGAGCTCGATCTCGTCCTCCGCCGTGAGCAGCGGATGGCGTCGCGCCTCGTTGAAGAACAGCTGCAGGGAATCCTCGAGCTCCACCGGCGCGACATGGCGGGTCTCAGGAGTCTCCGCAGGGCGAATCAGCGTGTCAGTCGTCATAAGCTTCTCGTTTTGATAGTTCGAAGTCCGTCGAAAATATTACACAAACGGTCTTCGCGGGTTACCCTCGGCAAGCAGAAAACCCCCCAAAGAGAGGGCTTTCCCAAGCCCCGTTTGGACTGAACGTCCAACCGGGTGTACCAAATGCTTGCGCGTGCAACAGATTTTATCAGAAGGCGCAGTTCTCCGGCCTCCAGGCCCCTACAGATGGGTTTTGCAGGCCGCGTAGCCTTCTGGGGTAATTAGTCGCCACGCAATCCCCCGGCGAAGGAGGCAGGGCATGCAGGTGAGCGCTCCCGAACGCGACCAGTTGCGCCGGCTGGCGGAGCTGAGACTCGACCGGCCCGTGGTGCTCAGCCTCTACCTCGACCTCGATCCGTCCGAGTTCGCAACGCCGCCGGCCCGCGCCACTGCGGTTCGCTCGCTCCTCGACGAGGCGGAGCGGCGCGTCCGGGAGCACGACGAACTGCCGCACGAGGACCGCGTCGGCCTGCAGGCGACGCTGAAGCGCGTGTCGGCCTTCCTCGAGCGCAGCCTGCCGACGGAGGGCGCGCACGGCGTCGCCGTGTTCGCGAGCGAGCCGGCGGAGCTGTTCGAGGCGATCAAGCTGCCGCGCTCGGTCAGTAACAGGGTGGCGATCGGGCGCTCGCCGCTGGTGGGGCCGCTGGCCCGCTTCGAGCGCCGCGAGCGCTGGTGCATCGCGCTCGTCAGCCGCCGCGACGCGCGCATCTTCCGCGGCTCGCCCGACGGCGTGCGCGAGATCGAGCAGATCCACGACACCGTCTTCGGCCAGCACGACCAGGGTGGCCTCTCGCAGGCGCGCTTCGCGCGCGGGATCGAGAAGGAGAAGGACGATCACCTCAAGAACACGGGCGAGGCGCTGCTGCGCCACTTCAAGCTGCGTCCGTTCCAGCGGCTGCTGCTCGGGGGGCCGAAAGAGGTCGTCAAGGACTTCGAGGGCAAGCTGCACGGCTACCTTCGCGACCGCGTGGCGGGGCGCATCGGCGTGGACCTGGACGGCGCGACGCCGGAGAGCGTGCTCCAGGCGGCGCGCCCTGTCTTCGACGAGGTGGAGCGCGCGCACGAGGCGCGCCTGCTCGAGCGGGTGGGAGAGCGCGGCGTGACCGGGATCGAGGACGTCGTCGCCGCCTTGAACGAGCGCCGCGTCGAGGTGCTGCTGCTCGACGAGCAGTTCTCCGGCGTCGCGGGCGCGCAGTGCCCGGACTGCGGCCTGCTCGCCACCGAGGGCACGACCTGCCCGGCGGACGGCTCCGAGATGATCCAGCTCGAGGAGCTGACCGACGCGGCGATCGAGCTGGCGGTGCAGCAGTCCGCCGAGGTGCTCGCCGTGCACCACGAGCGCGAGACGCTCGACCGTTTCGGCGGGGCCGCGGCGGTGCTGCGCTTCTGATGCGCGCGGTTGACCGGCACGGAGCCGGGAATACGCGTGGTCATTGCAAACGACCCGAAGGGAAGATCGAATGTTCAAGCTGCTGTTGGGCGCCGCCATCGGTTACGCAGCCGCCTGGTTCATGGACTCGAAGGAGGGTGCGCAGCGTCGCGCCATGGTGAAGGACAAGGCCGGCAGCGCGGCCGGCAAGGGCAAGGAGCAGGCGGCCGGGGTCGCCGGGCAGGTCAAGAACAAGGTCTCCTCGGACGGCCCCGCCGGCAACGGCGGTGACTCCTACGCGTCGGCGACCGCCGGTGACCCGATCGCCGAGACGGGCTCCGCCGGCGTCCCCGGCGCGGAGGCCTTCAAGCAGTCCTGACGCCTGCCAGCGGGCGCTGCGCCTCGAGCCTGTCGACGGCCTCGCGCAGGGCGTCGCGCAGCGCGCGCTGAGACTCGACGGGCAGCGCCGCGATCTCCTCCGGCGGCGCAGACATGCGCTCGACGACCTGCGCGCGCAGCTGCTGGCCCTCGGGCGTCAGCCGGATGATCTTCACGCGCCGGTCGGTGTCCGAGCTGCGCCGCTCGATCATCCCGCGTGCCTCGAGCCGGTCGACGATCCCCGTGACGTTCGACGGGTCGCAGAAGAGCTGCTGCGCGAGCGCGCGCATCGGCGTCTCGACGCCCGGCTCGAGCAGCCGCAGCGAGTGCAGCTGCACCGGGGAGAAGTCGAGTTCGCGCGCCATCTCCATCATGCGCGGCTTGTTCGCCTGCATGATGCGCCACAGGAGCGCCCATGCCTCCTCTGCGGGGGTCTGCGCCATGAGTGGCGCGATCATAGTTGATGTAATCGATAATTGACACCCTCAACTATTGTCGCTAGCTTGCGGCGGATGACCGAAGGTGCGATCGAGGCGCACGGCCTCGTACGGGAGTTCAAGAAGGGCCCGCGCGCGGTCGACGGCATCGACCTGCGGGTGGAGACGGGCGAGGTCTACGGATTCCTGGGCCCGAACGGCGCGGGGAAATCGACGACGGTGCACATGCTCACCACGCTGCTGCCGCCGACCGCGGGCACGGCGCGCGTGGGCGGGCACGACGTGGAGCACGAGGGCCCCGCCGTCCGCGCCGCGATCGGCGCGGCGCTTCAGGAGGCCGCACTGGACCCGTTCCTGACGGGCCGCGAGCACATGAAGCTGCAGACGGCGATGCACGGCATGGGCGGCGAGGATGCACGCAAGCGCTCGCAGACGCTGCTCGCGCGCGTCGGGTTGACGGAGGCCGCCGACCGTCGCGTGGGCGGGTACTCCGGCGGCATGAAGCGGCGCCTCGATCTGGCCCTCGCGCTCGTCCACCGGCCCCGCATCCTGTTCCTCGACGAGCCCACGACGGGGCTCGACCCGCAGAGCCGCACGGCACTGTGGGCGGAGGTGCAGCGGCTCGCGGCAGATCGCGGCGTGACCGTCTTCCTCACCACGCAGTACCTCGAAGAGGCCGACGTGCTGGCGGACCGCGTCGGCATCATCGACAACGGGCGGATCGTCGCCGAGGGCACTCCCGAGGCCCTGAAGGCCGAGATCGGGAGGCCGAGCGTCGAGGCGATCCCGGCCGAGCCCGAGCAGCTCGAGCACATGAAGGCGGTGCTCGCCCGCTTCGGCGAGTCCGTCGCCGGCTCGACCAAGGGTGCCTCGGTGCGGCTCGCGGGCGGCGACGCCCAGCTCGCGGACATCGTGCGCGCGCTCGACCGCGACCAGATCAAGATCCAGGACCTCCAGCTCCACGCCCCGACGCTCGACGACGTCTTCCTCGCCAAGACGGGGCGCTCCCTCGAGGGCGCCGCCGAGGAGGCCGGCGAGGAGCAGGAGCCCGTCGCGGCGTGAGCCTGCTCGCCCAGGTCGGCGCCCTCGCCCGCCGCTCGGTGGTCCGCACGCTGCGCCAGCCGGCGATGGTGTTCCCGTCGGTCCTGTTCCCGCTGATCCTGCTCTCGATCAACTCGAGCGGGCTCGAGTCCGCCACGCGCCTGCCCGGCTTCCCGACCGACTCCTACCTCCAGTTCGCGCTGGCGATCACCTTCGTCCAGGGCGCGCTCTTCTCCGCGATGAGCGCGGGCACCAACGTCGCCAGCGACATCGAGTCCGGCTTCATGAACCGGCTCGCCCTCACGCCGCTGCGGCGGGTCGCCCTGATGCTCGGCCAGCTCGCCGGAATCGTCGGACTGGGGACGATCCAGGCGGTCACCTTCCTGATCGTCGGAGTCGTCTTCGGCGCGGGCATCGCGGCGGGCGTGGCCGGCGCGCTCGTGATCGTCGCCTTCTCGCTGCTCATCTCCCTGGGCTTCGGCTGCATCGGCGCCTTCGTCGCGCTGCGCTCGGGCAACGGCGAGGCGGTCCAGGGCGTCTTCCCGCTCTTCTTCGCCGCTCTCTTCCTGTCCTCGATGTCGCTCCCGCGCAACCTGATCGAGACCGACTGGTTCCGGACGGTCGCCGACTGGAACCCCGTCTCCTACATGCTCGAGTGCATCCGCTCGATCATGATCGAGGGATGGGACCCCGAGGCGCTGGCGCTCGGCTTCGCCTGCGCCGGCGGCATCGCCGTGATCGCGCTCGCGGCGGCCTCCTCGGCGCTGCGGACGCGGATGGTGCGCACGTGAGCAACAGCAGCTTCTGGTCCGTCGCCCGCGCAGTCGCCTGGCGCAACGCGCACAACTTCTTCACGAACCCCGTGCTCATCGTGCCGGCGCTGCTGTTCCCGCTGTTTTTCTTCACCGCCTTCGCGGGCGGGCTCTCGCGCGTGCAATCGATCCCCGGCTTCGACTTCGCAGCCGGCTACACGACCTTCGTGTACGGCTTCGTCCTGCTTCAGGCGTCGACCTTCGGCGGCGTCTTCACCGGCTTCGCCGTGGCGCGCGACTTCGAGTCGGGCTTCGCGCGCCGGGTGATGCTCGCGGCCTCGAACCGCAACGGCATCGTGGCCGGCTACTGGCTCGCCGCGCTCGTTCGCGCCCTGTTCACGATCGCGCTCATCACGGTGGTTGCGCTGCTCAGCGGGCTCGAGATCAGCGGCGGAGTCGTCGACATCCTGGGCCTCCTCACGCTCGCCCTGCTCGTGAACGCGGCGGCGATGTTGTTCGGCACGGGTGTGGCCATGCGGCTGCGGACGATGCAGGCGGGGCCGCTCATCCAGATGCCTGCCTTCCTGATCCTCTTCCTGGCCCCGGTCTGGGTTCCCTTCGACCTGTTGACCGGCTGGGTCAAGGCGGCCGCCACGGTCAACCCGATCACGCTCGTGATGGAGTCGATCCGCGGCTTCCTGACCGGCGACCCCACCGAGGTGCTGCCGGCCTTCCTCGTCATGCTGCTGCTCGTCTGCGTGACGGTCGTCTGGGCGCGCGGCGGCGTGCGCAGCGCGGAGCAAGTTGCCTGACGAAACCGGCGCGGATACGCTCCGCGCCATGACCGAACCGGTGCACGAGGTGGTGGAGGGCGACGGCTACGCGGTCGCGAACGTCGACGCGCTGGCCGACGGCCCCGGCTTTCGGAAGGTGCGGCGCGCGCTCGGGGTGACGGCCTTCGGCGTCAACGCGATCGAGCTGCCCGCCGGCCACGAGACGGGCCGCCACTACCACGAGGTGCAGGAGGAGCTCTACTTCGTGCACCGCGGCCGCATCGAGATGACCTTCGGCGACGACGACGTCCACGAGCTCGGCCCGGGCGGCCTGGCACGGGTCGACGCGGCGACGATCCGGAAGATCAAGTCGATCGGCGACCAGCCGGCGCTCTACCTCATCGCCGGCGGCAAGGGCGGCTACGTCGGCCGCGACGGCAAGCTGCCGGAGGGCGAGACGAGCCGCTTCAGCGCGTCCACTTGAGCCATCCGATCTACGTTTCCGTTGACTATTAACGGCAACGTAGCGCGGATGATCCGCGCGGCCGCGGTCGTGCTTGCCCTGACCGCCGTCGTTTGCGTTGCGGTGCTGATCAGCCCCGGGGGATCCAACGCCCGCCCCCTGCCCACAGCACCGAACTGTCCCATCTTCCCGGCCGACAACCACTGGAACCTCCGGGTCGACCGCCTGCCTCGGCACCCGAATTCCGACGCCATCGTTCGCTCGATAGGGCTGGACGACCACGTCCACGCCGATTTCGGCTCCGGCGTCTGGGACGGCGGGCCGATCGGCATCCCCTTCGCGACCGTCGGCCGCGGCCAGCGCAGCGTGCCGGTCCGGTTCGAGTACGCCTCGGAGTCGGACGGCCGCCGCTACCCGCTGCCGCGGCAGGTGCCGATCGAAGGGGGCCCCGGCGCGGACGGCGACCGCCACGTGATCGTCGTCGACCGCTCGCGCTGCCGCCTGTTCGAGCTGTTTGCCGCCTATCCGCAGGACGGCGCCTGGCGCGCCGGCTCGGGTGCGATCTGGAACCTGCGCTCGAACCGGATGCGCCCGCGCGGCTGGACCTCGGCCGACGCCGCCGGCTTGCCGATCCTGCCGGGGCTCGCCCGATATGACGAGGTGCGCCGCGGGCGCATCGACCACGCTCTGCGCTTCACGGCCTCGCGCACCCGGCGGGCTTTCGTCTACCCGGCTCGTCACTTCGCCTCGGACCTGACCGACCCGAACCTGCCGGCGATGGGGCAGCGCCTGCGGCTCCGGCGCGGCTTCGACATCTCCGGTTTCCCGCGCCAGTCGCGCATCGTCCTCAGGGCACTGAAGCGCTACGGCATGATCCTCGCCGACAACGGCTCGCCGTGGTTCGTGAGCGGCGCGCCCAACAGCGGCTGGGACAACGACGACCTGCACGCGCTGCACCGCGTCCCGGGCAGGGCATTCGAGGTGGTCGACTCGAGCCGCTTGCCCCGCCCCTAGCGCAATGCGGCCGGTTCGGATCGGCTGCTCGGGTTGGAACTACGACGACTGGCGCGGCCGCCTGTACCCGGAGGGGCTCGGGAAGCAGCGCTGGCTTGCGCGCTACGCGGAGATCTTCGACACGGTCGAGGTCAACTCGACCTTCTACAGGCTCGCGTCACGCGACGCCGTGGCTCGCTGGGTGCGGGACACGCCGCCGGATTTCCTGTTCGCCGTCAAGGCGAGCCGCTACCTGACGCACGTCCGGCGCCTGCGTGACGTGGGGGAGGGCATCGCCCGCTACTACGAGCGCATCCAGCCGCTCGTCGAGCCGGGGAAACTCGGCCCCGTCGTCTGGCAGCTGCCGGCCACGTTTCGCCGGGACGACGACGTCCTCGAGCAGCTGCTCTGGATCCTGCCAGAGGGCAGGCACTGCTTCGAGTTCCGCCACGAGAGCTGGTTCACGCCGCGGGTGTACGAGCTGCTGCGCTCGGCGGGCGCGGCGCTCGTGATCGGCGACCATCCCAAGTGGCGCTTCCAGGCGCGCGAGCTCACCACGGACTGGACGCTCGTGCGCCTCCACCACGGCCGCCGCGGGCGACGCGGCAACTACTCGGAGACCGAGCTGGACGAATGGGCCCGGCGGATCGCCCAGTGGCGCCGCCGAGCCGAGGTCTTCGTCTACTTCAACAACGACTGGGAGGGCTTCGCCGTCGAGAACGCCCGCTCGCTCAAGCGGCGGCTGCGGCCGTCTCGAGACGCGTGAGCGCGCGCCTCAGCAGGCGCGACACGTGCATCTGGGAGTAGCCGATGCGGTCGCCGATCTCCCGCTGCGTCAGGTCGTGCAGGAAGCGCAGCTCGAGCACCCGGCGCTCCACCTCGGGTAGCGCCCTCCAGGTGCTGGCGATCGCCTGACGGTCCTCGACGAGGTCATATGCCCCGTCCTCGTCACCGAGCATGTCGACGAGCGAGGCCGACTCGTCATCGTCGCGGGCTGCAGGCGCGTCGAGCGACGCCGCCTCGTAGCTCGCCGCCGCCTCCTGCGCCTCCAACACGGCCTCGGCGCTGCAGCCGAGCGCGTCTGCCACCTCGCGGACCTTCGGCGAGCGGCCGAGCTTCTTCGACAGGGACTCCGTCTCGCGGCTCACCGCGAGCGTGCGCTCCTGCAGGTCGCGCGGAACGTGCAGCGACCAGCCCTTGTCACGGAAATGGCGCTTGAGCTCCCCGAGGATCGTCGGGGCGGCGTAGCTCGTGAACTTCGTGCCGCGGCCCGGCTCGAAGCGGTCGATCGCCTTGATCAAGCCGAGCGAGGCGACCTGGAGCAGGTCGTCGAGCGGCTCGTCGGTGTACGAGTAGCGCATCGCGAGGTCGCGCGCGAGCGGCAGGAAGCGCTCGACGAGATCCTCGCGTGCTGCGAGGTCGCCCTCGAGGTGATAGCGCACGAGCAGCTGTCGCTCGGTCTCGCGCTCCTGTGCCTTGTTGCACGAGCGTCGCCGTGGAGGGATGGGTACTGGTCTCGCTGGCGCGAGCGCAACTGCGGTCATGACTCGGAACCTCCGTCTCGATTGACGTGAGGTCCGGAGCGCAACCGCTTGCGACGTTCGCGCGTCGTCCCCCTTCTGACCCTGTTGGCCCTGCGAGAGCCCCCTACAACCCACGCCTGACCTAGAAGGAGTGTTTCCATCGGCGGTTGTCGCTAAACCCACTCAGTCGGCGGGAGCCGGAGGCGAACCCTGATATCTTCAACTAGTCGGTTTAGCAACCAAGCAGGTGAAAACAGCGTGCCCGTCGATCAGCTCAGCAGCACCTTCTCGGCGCTCGCGGACCCCACACGCAGGGCCATCCTGGCCCGGCTGTCCGAGGGCGAGGCCACCGTGGGCGAGCTCGCCGAGCCGTTCCCGATCACGGTGCAGGCGGTCTCCAAGCACCTCAAGGTGCTCGAGCGCGCCGGCCTCATCAGCCGTGGCCGGAGCGCCCAGCTGCGCCCGTCGCGCCTCCAGGGCGACGCGCTCAAGGAGGCGTCCGACTGGCTGGCCGGCTACCGCGCCTTCTGGGAGGGCAGCATCGACCGGCTCGCGGACCACCTGCGGGAGATCCAGAAGGGATCAGGAGATGAGTGACGCCGTAGTGGCGCAGGAGATCACCGTCACACGAGTGCTGGAGGCTCCGCGGGAGCTCGTGTGGAGGGCTTTCACCGAGCCCGACCGGCTCGTTCGCTGGTGGGGGCCGCCCGGCTGGTCCACCGATCCCGCCGGCGTCACGATGGATGTCAGGCCGGGGGGCGAGTTCAGCCTGACCTCTGTCTCCGTCGACGGGGAGCGGATGCCGGTCGTCGCCGTATACCGGGAGATCGTCCCGCCGGAGCGGCTCGTGATGGACGAGCCCTCACAGGGCAACTGGCACGACGGAGCCGTCACCGAGGTCCTCCTCAGCGACTTGGGCGACGGCCGCACCGAGCTGGTGCTGCGGAGCAGCATCCAAACGAGCGCCGAGATGGCCCGGCAGGCCGAGGGCGGGGTCGAGGCATCGGTCGGCCGGCTCGCAGGGCTCGTCGAGGGAGGCTCGCGATGAGCAGCGGTGCGACGATCGTGACCGGGGTGGACTTCGTGTGCGTGCCCAGCGCGGACTTCGAGCGCGCGCTCGACTTCTACGGCGAGGCGCTCGGGCTCGAGCGCTCGAGCCTCTGGCAGCGCGGCGACGAGCCGCCGGCGGGCGCCGAGTTCGAGACGGCCAACATGACCATCGCGGTGATCGGGACGGAGGCGCTCGGGATCGAGTTCAGCCCGAACGCGGTGCCGGTGGCCCTGCAGGTCGCGGACGTCGCCGTGGCGCGGGCGGAGCTCGAGTCGCGCGGCGTCACCTTCCACGGCGAGACGATCGACAGCGGCGTCTGCCACATCGCGAACTTCAGTGATCCGGAGGGCAACGCGCTCATGCTCCACCACCGCTACGCGCCGTTCGACCGGCCGGCGCCGCGACGGCGAGGGTGACAGGTTATGGCTTTCGCGTAACCCGTACGTTGACGCCGTATGCCCGGGTGGGTACCCTCCGCCGGGCCCGAACGAAGCGGGACGCTCGCTCGCCAGGAGACTGGCGGGAGGACGGACCTCGCGGGCGCGATTGCGACTGCGAGGAGGAGGTCAACGGTGTACCTGAACTGCCCGAGTTGCCGGCTGACGGTCTACAGCCCGGGGCCTGCGTTCACCAGCGAGGAGTGTCCGCGCTGCCGCGCGAAGCTGGGAAAGGTGAGCAGGCTGTTCCGCTCGGCGCTGCCGCCGCGACTGCTCGACAAGGAGTCCGGGAAGCCCGCTCAGCCGCGGATGCGAAGATAGTTCCGTGGATCCTGTCCAGGAGTCCGCGGTCGGCACGGGCGCAGGGGAGGAGATGGCCGCTGTCACGAACGGCATTGTCGGCCTGTTCGCGGACTACTACGGCCGTGGACCCAATCGCGCCAAGTCCTACCTGCTCGGCGATCGCTATGTGGTGTGTGTGCTGAAGGAAACGATGACGACGGTCGAGCGGACGCTCGCGCCGAAGGACCCCGACCTGGTCCGGCGGGTGCGGCTCAGATTCCAGGAGGCGATGGCCGACTCGTTCATCAGGGTGGTCGAGGAGGCCACCGGCCGGCGCGTGCTGACCTATCACAGCCAGTTGACCTTGGACCCGGACATCGGCTTCGAGTTCTTCTTGCTGGAAGACCGGTAGCGCGCGAGGGCCCGGGCCGGAGCCGGTCGTCAGCCCGCGGTCTGCTTCTCCTCGGGCGCGTCGCGCGGCTCCACGAAGGGCTCCTTGTCCTGCGGGCGCATCCCCGACTCGATCGCGCGTCCCCGTTCGAGCTCGGCGTTGAACTCGGCGCCGAGCAGGATCACGATGTTCGAGATCCAGAGCCAGAGCAGGAACACGATCGGGCCCGCGAGCGCCCCGTAGGTCTTGTTGTAGGAACCGAAGCTCGATACGTAGAACGCGAACGCCACCGAAGCGATGATCCAGCCGATCACCGCGAGGATGCCGCCCGGGCTGAGCCAGCGGAAGCCGGGCTGCTTGACGTTCGGCGCCGCCCAGTAGAGGAGCGCGAACATGAAGCTCACGACCAGCAGCAGCACGGGCCACTTCGCGATGTTCCAGACGGTCACCGCGGTGCTGCCGACGCCGATCACGTCGCCGAGCTCCTTCGCGATGCCGCCGGTGATTACGACGCCGGCGGCGCTGATGGCGACGAGCACGAGCAGCGCCACGGTCAACACGACCCGCAGCGGCAGCGTCTTCCAGATCGGCCGCCCCTCCTCGACGTCGTAGATCGCGTTCGAGGCACGCATGAACGCGGCGACGTAGCCGGATGCCGACCAGATCGCAAGCAGGAGGCCGACGATGAACGCGAAGCCGGCCGCACCCCCGCTGCCCTGGAGGTTCTCGAGGGCATTCGTGAGGATCTCCTGCGCGGGGCCGGGGGCGACCTCGCCCAGGTTGTCGATCAGCGGCTGCGTGGCCGACTTGCCGATGAGGCCCAGCACCGACACGAGCACCAGCAGCGCCGGGAAGATCGAGAGGATGGCGTAGTAGGTGAGCGCGGCCGCCCAGTCGGTGAGGTTGTCCTCCCGGAACTCCGTTACCGAGCGCTTGAGCACCCCGAGCCACGAGCGCCCGCTGAGGTCGGTCGGTGTGTCAGGGGGATCGCCGTTGCGGGACGTGCGGGCCATGTTCATGCCGGCCCACTACCCGGCCCGGTGCGACGTACTCAGCTTGCGGCTAGGCCGCTTCGGCGAGCCCGGCGACCTCGCGCGTGCCGGCCAGCCGCTCGAGCGCCTTGTGCTCGATACGGCGGACGCGCTCGGGTGAGAGCCCGAGCCGGCGGCCCGCCTCGCGCAGCGGCGTCGGGGCGTCCCCGCCGACGCCAAAGCGCAGCTCGATGACCTCGCGCTCCTGCTCCGGCAGGCGCGCGAGCGCCGCGCGGACCGCCTCCTGCCGCAGCCCGATCTCGACCTCCTCGACGGGCCCGCGCTCCTCGCTCGGGAGCAGGTCGCCGAGGCCCGTGTCCCCCTCGGCGCCGACCGGCCGGTCGAGGCTCGTGACGGTGCGCGTGACTTCGCGGGTCTCCTCGACCTCGGCGAGCGTCAGGTCGGCGGCCGACGCCACCTCCGGGTCGCTGGGGGTGCGCCCCAGGCGCAGCGCAAGCTCGCGCTCGGCGCGTGCGATCTTGCGCTCGCGCTGGCCGATGTGGACCGGGATCCGGATCGTGCGGCCCTGGTTCGCGAGGCCGCGCTGGATCGCTTGGCGGATCCAGAAGGTCGCGTAGGTCGAGAACTTGTAGCCGCGCCGCCAGTCGAACTTCTCGGAGGCGCGGATCAGTCCGAGGATGCCCTCCTGGATCAGGTCGAGCAGCGACAGCTCCTGGCCCTGATAGCGCTTTGCCAGCGAGACGACGAGACGCAGGTTCGAGTTGATCATGCGCTCCTTGGCCGCGAGGTCACCCTGCTCGATGCGCTTGGCGAGCTCGATCTCCTCGGCCGCGGTCAGCAAGGGGTGGCGGCGGACGTCGCGCAGGAACAGCTGCAGCGTGTCGCCGGTGATCATGGCCAGCTCGGTGTTGTCGTAGCGGACCGGCTCGGGCTGGTTGCGCCCGCAGTCGTCCGAGAGCTCGATCCCGCGGCCCACGATGCGGTCGGCGAGCGCCTGGGCGTCGTCGTCGGAGAGCTCGAGCTCTTGGACCAGCTCCGCGAGCTCGGAAAGGTTGACGCACCCCTGCTCGTCGCCGCGCTCGACGAGCGCGTCGATCGTGGACGTCGTCATACCTGTGTGGTACCCGACGAGCGAAACCGGAAACGGGGCAACCGCTCTAGCGGAGCAGCTTGGCGAGCCGCTTGCGGGGAGCGGAGAGGCCGCGCGCGTGCGACTGGATCTCCGCCCACGGGTCGCCCTTGCTGTGCAGCCGGCGCAGCACGTTCCGAAGCGTCCAGCGATCCGGCCGCAGGCGCGCATCGGAAAGCTCCTGCAGCGTGATCGGGGTGGCAACCGGGGCACCCTTCCGGGGGCGCACGGCGTACGGCGGCACGGCGGTCTGGGCGTACCCGTTACGAGCGACATCGACCAGGATGCGTCCCTCGCGCTTGGCCTTGCGGAACTCGGTCGTGAGCTCGTCGGGGTGGCGCCCGGCGAGCAGCTCGGCGGCGTCGTGCGCGAACGCCCTCACGTCGTCCGTCTCGGCCCGCCGGCGCAGCGGGGTCCAGATGTGGATGCCCTTCGACCCCGTGACCTGCGCGAACGGAACGAGCTCCAGCTCGGCGAGCAGCTCGGCCGTCCAGCGGGCCGCGCGCCGGACCATGCCGAAGTCGCTCCCCTCGGGCGGGTCGAGGTCGAACACGAGCCGGTCGGGCTGGTGGGGACGGTCGGCGCGTGAGAGGAAGACGTGCGGCGTGATCGTGTTCTGGTTCGCGAGGTAGCGCAGCGTGTCCGCGTTCTGGATCAGCACGTGGGTGACCGTCCCGCCCGCCTTCGGCAGCTCGGCGCGCGCAATCCAGTCCGGGAAGTAGTCCGGCGCGTCCTTGTGGAAGAACCCCTTGCCGGCGATGCCGTCGGGGAAGCGCTGCATGCTGATCGGGCGGTCGCGGACATGCGGCAGCATCCAACCGGCGACGTGCTCGTAGTAGGCGGCGAGGTCGGCCTTCGTGATCCCGTCCGCGGGGAACAGCAGCTTGTCGGGGTGGCTGATCTCGACCTTCACGACTCGACCTCGTCGATGCGGCGCCCGCTCACGACCGATTCCGGCTGCGTGGAGACCGGGTTGCGGCGGGCGTCGGCCTCCTCGTCGCGGCGCTTGACGAGCAGCCAGCGGCTGCCCTCCGCGCGCTGCAGGGTCCAGCCGCCGCGCAGCTTCTCGCCCTCGAGCCAGAACGACAGGTGGCCGTCCTCGATTGCCTGCTCGACCGGCTTGTCGCCGAGCGGCCGGTAGCTGCCGCGGTCCCAGACGATGACGGTGCCGGCGCCGTAGCGGGCCTCGGGGATCACGCCCTCGAAGTCGCCCCAGTCGAGCGGATGGTCGTCGACCTCCATCGCGAGCCGCTTGTCGCGCGGGTCGGTCGAGGGCCCGCGCGGCACGGCCCAGGACTTGAGCACCCCTTCGGCCTCGAGCCTGAAGTCCCAGTGCATCGCGCGGGCATCGTGCTGCTGGATCACGAAGCGGGGCACGTCAGGCCTTTCCCTCGCGCTGTAGCGGGGCGATCGTGAGCGGGCCCTCGTGGAGCGTCTCGACCTGGAGCGTCGAATGCGTGATGCCGAAGCGCTCGCGCAGCAGTTCGGCGAGTTGGCGCCGGTGTGCCTGGGTGTCGCAGCCGGAGCGCACCGTCACGTGGGCGGACAGCGCGGGGAAGCCCGAGGTGACCTCCCACACGTGCAGGTCGTGCACCTCGACGACGTGGCGCTCCGCGGCGAGCGCGTTACCGATCTCCTCCGGGTCGAGGTCGCGCGGCGCGGCCTCGAGCAGCACACGCCCCGACTCGCGCAGGAGACCCACGCCCGAGTAGAGCATCAGCGCCGCGACGAGCAGCGCGGCGATGCCGTCCGCGCGGCCGAAGTCGGTCAGCAGGATGATCGCGCCGGCGACCGCCGTCGCGACGAAGGCGAACAGGTCGTTGAGCACGTGCTGGAAGGCGCCCTCGACGTTCAGGCTGCGGCGGTTCGCGCCCGACAGGACGAAGGTGGCTACGAGGTTCACGCCGATCCCGACGACGGCGACGATCAGCACCGCCGCGCCCTCGACCTCGGGCGGATCGACGAGACGGCGGATGCCCTCGATGCCGATCAGCGCTCCAAGCCCGACCAGCGTCGCGCCGTTCAGCTGTGCCGAGAGGATCTCGGCACGGCGGTAGCCGAACGTGAACCCGCCCTCCGGCGGGCGGCGGGCCAGCCGCGCCGCGAAGAGCGCCAGCGCGATGGCGCCGGCGTCGGTGAGCATGTGCGCGGCGTCCGCGAGCAGGGCCAGCGAGGACGCCAGGATCCCCACCACGACCTCGGCGGCCATGAAGGCCAGCAGCAGGACCAGCGCGACCATGAGACGTCGCGAGTCGTCGGTCTGGGCGTGACTGTGCCCTGCGTGGCTGTGCATCCACCCGCATGGTCGCAGGCGAGGGGTAAGCGGCTAGGGAGCCGGCGCGGTCTCCACTTGTGGCGCGGGTGCCGGGGCGGTCTGCGGCGCCGGCGTCGTCTCGGTGGTCTCCGTGGGCGTCGTCTCGGTCTCCGTCGGCTGTTCGCGAGTCCTCTCCTGCTGGGTCTCGGTAGGGCGCTCCTCGGTGGTCTCCCCGCCGCGCTCGTCGGCGGGCTCCTTCTTGTCCGGCTGCTGCTGCGCCTGGCCGCCCCCGAAGGTCGTCCGCCTGTCGCCCTTCCCGATCGACTCGCCCGCGAGCAGCTCGCCGGCGGTGAGCACGACGACGGCGATCACGAAGGCGAGGCCGCCCGTGGCGAGGATCGCGCCGATTGCCAGCTTGCGGCGCGGCGGCCGCGACGGGGGCTGACGGTAGATCCGCACCGGGGCCTCGCCCTCGGCGGGAGTGGGCGCCGTGCGCGGCGGCGAGCCCGGGCGCTCGGCCGGCGGCGCCTGCGGGTCGTCCGGCAGGGCGGGCCGCTCGGCGGTCCAGGCGCGGGAGATCCGCTCCGCCGGCCGGTTCAGGAGCTCGCTCACAAGCGCGACCAGGACAGGGGTGGTCGCCGCGGCGATCCAGGTGCCGGCGATCCAGAGTTGCGAGGTAACGGCCGCCGCCGTTGCGGACGCCGCGCTTGCTATTACGAGCGTCCGGATGTTGTGGCGGCGCTCCTCCTCGCGCTCGTTGCGCGGGGACGAAGCCATCGGCCTCCGACCCTAGCGAGCGCGCTGGCTCAGCAGCTGCGCGCCGGGACCGACCAGGTGCGGCGGTCGTCCGGATCGACCATCGTGACGCGCGTGTAGATCCTGCGGCCCCCGCAGGACACGCGCCGCGACAGTCGCACTTGGACGGGGAAGCGGTCGAAGGTGCCGTCCGGATTTCCGTGCAGCGCGACCCCGGTGCCGCGAGCCTTGGTCACTCGCCGCCCCCACCCCTTCCAGTCGAGCCCGATGGCGCGCCCGGCGAGCGCCAGCGGGTTGTGGACGTAGGTGAAGTCGCACCTGCGCGGCTTCGCCTTCAGCGTGACGCTCACGCCGCCGCCTTCGCTGCACGGCACGTAGGTCTTCGCCGCGGCGGAAGCGGGCGCCGCCAACGGGACCGAGAGGAACGCCGCTAGCGCGGCACCGCTCGCCAAGGTCTTCAGGGGTCGTCCAGGTCGCTGCATCTCCGGCAGGGTGGCAGACGGACGGGCCGGTAGGGTCCGGCGGGCTTGAGCGAGCTGAGCACATACGACGCCGACGTGGTGGTGATCGGGGCGGGGCTCGCCGGGCTGACGGCCGCCCGGGAGCTCGTTGGGCAGGGGTCGTCGGTCCTCGTTCTGGAGGCGCGCGACCGCGTCGGCGGGCGCATCCTCAACCACGAGATCGGCGACGGCAAGGTGGTCGAGGTGGGGGGTCAGTGGGTCGGTCCGACGCAGGACCGGCTGGCCGCGCTTGCCCGCGAGCTCGGGATCGAGACATTCCCCACGCACGCCGAGGGAGACAACGTGCTCGAGTACCGCGGCCGCCTGCGGCGGTACGAGGGGACCATCCCGCGCATCAACCCGCTCGTGCTCCTCGACGTCGAGCGCGCCCAACGGCGCCTCAACCGGCTCTCCAGACGGGTGCCGCTCGAGGCGCCCTGGGAGGCCCCGGACGCGGAGCGCCTCGACGGCCAGACGGCCGCGAGCTGGATGCGCCGCAACCTCGCGACCGGCACCGGCCGAATGCTGCTCGAGCTCGGCATCGAGGCGGTCTGGGCGGCGCAGCCCGAGGACCTCTCCCTCATGCACGTGCTCTTCTACATCCACTCGGCGGGGAGTCTCGAGATGCTCTTCGACACCGAAGGCGGGGCGCAGCAGGACCGCTTCGCCGGGGGCTCGCAGCTGATCGCGCTGCGGATGGCGGCTGAGCTCGGCGAGCGGGTGATCCTCGGCGCGCCGGTCCGCCGCATCGAGCACGGTGCGGACGACGTGACGGTGCACGCTGACGGGGCGCTCGCGCGCGGACGGCGGGCGATCCTCGCGATCGCGCCGACGCTCGCCGGCCGCATCGCATACGACCCGCCGCTGCCCGGCTTCCGCGATCAGCTCACCCAGCGCGTGCCGATGGGTACCGTCGTCAAGTGCATGGCCGTCTACGACGAGCCCTTCTGGCGCGGCGAGGGGCTCTCCGGCCAGGGCGCGAGCGACACGGGCCCGGTCAAGGTCACGAGCGACAACTCACCGCCCGACGGCTCGCCCGGCGTGCTGCTCGGCTTCCTCGAGGGCCGGCATGCGCGCGAGCTCGGCCGCGCCGCCGGCGACGAGCGCCGCGCAGCGGTGCTCGACTCCTTCGCCCGCCTGTTCGGCCCGCGCGCCGCGAAGCCGGACGCCTACATCGAGAAGCTCTGGGCGGAGGAGGAGTTCACACGCGGCTGCTACGGCTGCCACATGCCGCCCGGCGCTTGGACGAGCTACGGGCGGGCACTG
Organism: uncultured Thermoleophilaceae bacterium; assembly: GCA_963734025.1. Taxonomy (GTDB): domain Bacteria; phylum Actinomycetota; class Thermoleophilia; order Solirubrobacterales; family Thermoleophilaceae; genus JACVRW01. The sequence goes on along the minus strand of CAVTFR010000005.1, from coordinate 82,027 downwards.
CGCCCGCCGATCGGCCCGCTGCACTGGGCGGGAGCCGAGTACGCGACCGTCTGGAACGGCTACATGGACGGCGCCGTTCGCTCCGGCGAGGCGAGCGCGGCTGAAGCGCTCGCGGCGCTCTAGAGCGCGCCCGCCCGCCGCGCGAGCTCGGTCGCCACGACCACGTCCTCCCAGGCCATGCCCGTGCTCTTGAAGAGACACGGGCGCTCGGCCGGAATCGGAGCGCGCCCGCCCGCGACCAGCTCGGCGAGCGTCGTGAGCGACTCCTCGTCGAGCATGCCGCGCTCGATCGCCTGGATCACATCGCCCGCCTCCCGCAGCGCGGCCGAGCGCGCCTCGACCACGACGCGCGCCCGCCCGGCGAGCCGCTCGTCGACCTCGCGCGCTCCGGGCTCGTGTGAGCCGACGGCCACCACCGTCGCGCCAGCCGCCACGAGATCCCCGTCGAAGAGCGGCTCGCGGGCCGTGGTGCAGCAGCAGACGATGTCGGCGCTCGCGAGGTGCTCGTCCGGCGGGCCGTCCGGTGCTTCCGCGCTCAGGCCGGCCGCGCGCACGCGCTCGGCGAGCGCCTCGACTCGCGCGCGGTCGCGCGCGAACAGCTGCACGTGCTCGAGCGGCCGCACCTCGCGCAGCGCCTGGACGTGGCCGAGGGCCTGCGGCCCGCTGCCGAACACGAGCAGCCGGCGCGCGTCCGGGCGCGCGAGCCGGCGCACGGCCAGCGCGGACACTGCCGCGGTGCGCAGCGATGTCAGCGCGATCCCGTCGACGAGCGCCGCCGGTGCGAGCGTGGCGCCGTCGAACAGCACGTACATGCCCTGGATGCGCGGCAGACCGCGCTCCGGGTTGGCCGGGCGCGACGGTCGCGAGCTTCACGCCCGCAGCGCCGGCCCAGCCCGACGGCATCAGCAGGATCTCGCCTGCGCCGGCCGCGAACGCCGACCGCGGGGGGTCGTCCTCGGGATCGAGCCCGTCGAGCAGCGCGCGCTCGAGGGCGTCGACGGCGTCCGCGAAGGGCAGCAGCCGGGGCACGTCGTCCGGCCCGAGGAAGGGCGGCCCGCTCATCGCAGCACGAAACCGCCCGCGAGCGGGTCGCGCGGATCGAGTGAAAATCGGTGCTCGCCCGTCCGGAATGCGGTTCCCTCCACCTCGGTGACGAGCGCCTCGCGGCCGTCGGCCTCGACCGCCTCGGTCACGCGTCCGAGGAACTCGGTGCCCACGATCGATCCGTGGCGGAGCACAGCCGAGCCGTCCATGCGGCCCTCGGCCGCCAGCAGCGCGAGCCGCGCCGAGGTCCCCGAGCCGCAGGGCGAGCGGTCGACCTCGCCATCGGCGAAGATCGTGACGTTGCGCTGGCCCGGGCCCTCCGGGCCGTCGCCGAGATCGTCGAAGATGATCGTCCCGTAGACGCCCGACATGCGCGCGTCGGCCGGGTGCCGGGCGTGCTCGCCGGCGTCGAGCGCGTGCTTGACCTCGCGGCCCAGCGCGATCAGCTCGCCGAGGCGCTCGGGGACGACGCTGAGGCCGGCCGCGGCAGCCTCGAGCGACGCGTAGATGGCGCCGCCGTAGGCGACGTCGACCGCGAGCGTGCCGCGCGAAGTCTCCAGCTCGACCCCGCGCGCGAGCACGTAGGAAGGCACGTTGCGGAACGTCACGGACTCGACCTTCGCGTCGCGCATGCGCACGCGCGCGAGCACCCGCCCCGAGGGGACGTCGATCGTCACCTCCGTATCGCCGTCGGGCGCCGCGATCACCTGCCCGCTCTCGACCGCCCAAGCGCCCAGCGCGATGCTGCCGTGCCCGCAAGCGGTCGAGTAGCCGTCCTTGTGCCAGAAGAGAACGCCCAGGTCGGCGCCGTCGTCGTCCGGCGGAACGAGGAAGCAGCCGTACATGTCGGCGTGCCCGCGCGGCTCGTGGCAGAGCAGCCGCCGCAGGAAGTCGATCTCCTCGTCCGCCGCGGCCCGCTCGCGCCGCTCCGCGACCGACGCGCCCGGGATCTCGGGCAGGCCGTCGAGCACGATCCGGAACGGCTCGCCGGCCGTGTGGTAGTCGACCGTCGTGATCTCGGCTGGCACGCCCGGAACGCTATGCGCCGCGACGGAGCCGTGAGTGGCGGTAGCCGTAGGCGGCGTAGATCACGAGGCCGAGGACGAGCCAGACGACGAAGCGCAGCCACGTCTCCGCCGGCAGCTTCGTCATCAGGTAGATGCACAGCGCCGCGCCGATCAGCGGGAACACCGGCACGAACGGCACGCGGAAGCCGCGCTCCATGTCGGGCTTCGAGCGCCGCAGCCAGATGACCGCGACGTTCACGATCATGAACGCGAACAGCGTCCCGATGTTGACGAGCTCGGCGATCTCCTTGAGCGGCACGAACGCCGCGATCAGCGCGATCGGGATCGCGAACACGAGCGTGAGCAGCACCGGAGTGCGCGTGCGCTCCCAGACCGTCGCGAGGCGCTCCGGGATGAGCCCGTCGCGGCTCATCGAGAAGGCCACGCGCGTCTGCCCGTAGAGGATGGTCAGCACCACGCTCGTGATCGCCACGAGCGCCCCGAAGGAGACGATGTCGGCGCCCCAGCCGATGCCGGCCCCCTCGGAGAGGGCGACCGCGAGCGGTGCGTCCTGGCCTGCGAGCTGATCGGCGGGGAGTGCGCCGACGGCTGCCACCGCGACGAGGATGTAGATGACCGTGGCGATCACGAGCGAGCCGACGATCGCGATCGGCAGGTCGCGCCCGGGCTTCCTGGTCTCCTCGCTGGCCGTCGACACGGCGTCGAAGCCGATGTACGCGAAGAAGATCAGCGCCGCGGCCGACTCGATGCCGCTGAAGCCGTTTGGCGCGAAGTCGGAGAAGTGGTCGCCGTTGAACGCCGACAGCGCCACGACGATGAAGAAGAGCAGTACGACGAGCTTCGTGATCACCATGACGGTGTTCGAGCGCGCAGACTCCCTGATGCCCGCGATCAGCACTCCCGCGACCGCGAGCACGAGGACGGCCGCCGGCACGTTCACGTCGCCGCCCTCGCCCGGCGGAAGGCTGATCGACTCACTGAGCGTTACGCCGAAGAGCGAGTCGAGCAGGGAGGTCAGGTACGCCCCCCAGCCCACCGCCACTGCGGCCACCGAGACGCCGTACTCGAGGATCAGGTCCCAGCCGATGATCCACGCGAGCAGCTCGCCCATCGTTGCGTAGGCGTACGTGTAGGCGGAACCGCATACCGGAATCGCCGAGGCCAGCTCCGCGTAGGCAAGGGCCGAGAAGACGCAGGTGATCCCGGCCAGCAGGAAGGAGATCACAAGCGCCGGGCCGGACTGGCTGATCGCCTCCCCGACGATCACGAAGATGCCGGTGCCGATGATCGCGCCGATGCCGAGCGCGGTCAGGTCAAGCGCACCGACGGTCCTGTTCAAACGCGTTCCCTCGGCGGTCTCCCGCAGCGCGTCCAGCGACTTGGTGCTGAATGGACCCGGCTTCCTGACGATCGCCATCTGCGCCCGCTACCCCGGTTCACCCCGTTTAGCCCCAATCCGCCCCGGTACCGGTCAGGTAGACCCGATGCAATCTTCGAAGGAGCGACGACATGGCTGACAAGCTGAACGGAAAGAGGGTGGCCTTCCTGGCCACCGACGGGGTCGAGCAGGTCGAGCTGACAGAGCCCTGGCAGGCCGTCCAGGCCGAGGGCGGAACCCCCGAGTTGATCTCGCTCGAGAAGGGCGAGATCCAGGGCTTCAATCACCTCGACAAGGGCGACACCTTCAAGGTCGACAGGACCGTGGCGGAGGCCGATGAGAGCGATTACGACGGGCTGGTTCTGCCCGGGGGTGTCGCGAACCCGGACTTCCTGCGCGTCGATGAGAACGCCGTCTCGTTCACGCGCTCCTTCTTCGAGGCGGGGAAGCCGGTGGCCGCGATCTGCCACGGCCCCTGGACGCTCGTCGAGGCCGACGTGGTCAGGGGACGCACGCTCACCTCGTGGCCGAGCATCAGGACCGACATCAGCAACGCCGGCGGCACGTGGGTGGACGAGGAGGTCCACGTCGACTCCGGGCTCGTGTCGAGCCGGAACCCCGACGATCTCCCGGCCTTCTGCGACAAGGTCGTCGAAGAGATCTGCGAGGGCCGGCACGATGAGCAGGCCCAGCAGACCGCGGGAGCCGGCGCCCGGCAGTAGCTCGCGCCGGACCCGCACCCCCCGACCCGCGTCGAGGCGTCCCTTCGGGGGCGCCTCGGCGTCGTTTCGGCAGCGTCCCCGGGCCGACCGCCGGCGCCGTCAAGGGATAGGGTCGCGCCTCTGCTCGAGGACGGCGTCGTCTACCAGGTCTATCCGCGCTCGTTCCAGGACTCCGATGGAGACGGCGTCGGGGACCTGCGCGGCATCGAGGCGCGGCTCGACCACCTCGCCTGGCTCGGCGTGGACGCGCTCTGGATGTCGCCGATCTTCCCGTCGCCGCTGCACGACTTCGGCTACGACGTCGCCGACTACAAGGACGTCGACCCGATCTTCGGCTCGCTCGACGACTTCGACTCGCTGGTGGCGGCGGCCCGGGGGCACGGGCTCGACGTGCTGCTCGACCTCGTCCCGTGCCACACGTCGATCGAGCATCCCTGGTTCCGCCAGCACCGCGACTGGTACATCTGGCGAGACGAGCCCAACAACTGGCCGTCGGCGTTCGGCGGCTCGGCGTGGAGCCCGCTCGACGGCCGCTGGTACCTGCACTCGTTCTATCCCGAGCAGGCGGACCTCGATTGGCGCAACCCGGAGGTCGTGGCCGCGATGCAGGACGTCCTCCGCTTCTGGCTCGAGCGTGGCGCGGCCGGCTACCGCGTCGACGCGATCGACCGGCTTCTGAAGGACCCGCAGCTCCGCGACGACCCGCCCGCGTTCGAGCCGTTCGGACTGCCGCTCTCGACGGAGGAGGCGAAGCTGTCGCTCTCACACTCGCGCAACGCGCCCGATACCGGCGAGGCGCTCGCGAAGATCCGCACGGCCGTGGGCGACAATTTCATGGTGGGCGAGGTCTACCTGCCTGCTAGGCGCTGGCAGCCCTACCTCGACGCGTTCGACGCCGTCTTCGCCTTCGAGTTGCTGCACGCCCCCTGGGATGCCGAGCAGCTGCGCATCGCGATCGCGGCGACCACGCGCCGGCGCGGCGCGGCGTGGGTGCTCTCGAACCACGACTTCGGCCGGCTCGCGACGCGCTTCGGCGCCGAGAACGCCCGCGCCGCCGCGCTGCTGCTGCTCACCTTGCCGGGCACCGCCTTCCTCTACCAGGGCGACGAGATCGGCCAGGCCGACGGGCCCGGAGGGGAGCGCCGCTACGACCGAGCCGGTCGCGACCGCTTCCGTCACCCGATGCAGTGGGACGGCTCGCGCGGCGGCGGCTTCACGAGCGGCGAGCCGTGGCTGCCGCTCGTCGACCAGCGGCATGTGAGCGTGGAGGCCCAGCGCGACGATCCCGCCTCCACACTCGCCCTCGTACGCGAGCTGATCCGGCTGCGGCGCTCGCTGCCGCGCGACTTCCGCCTGCTCGACGCCGCCGCAGGCGTGGTGGCGTATGCGCGCGGCGAGCACGTGGTCGCGATCAACACGACGAATGAGCCGGTGCCGGTTCCGCGTGGACGAGAGCTGGTGCTCGAGACCGTGGGCGGCGTCCTCGAGGGAGAGCTGCTCGCCGCGCACGGCGCCGCGATAACGGGCGATTGATTGCAGCCCGGGTGCGAATGGATTACAGGCGTCGCAGGAGGGGTACATACCTGACCGTGAGGGGGGAGTGGGCATGGATGTCGCGCCTCGGAGCACTGCTCGCGGTCGCCGCGGCTGCCATCGGGGTCGGCTGCGGCGTGGGCGGCGATGAGGGCGGCAGCGGCGCCCGCGCGATCAACTGGTACGCCTTCAACGAGCCCGGCGGCTCCTATGACCAGGCCGTCGTCAACTGCAACAAGGAGGCGAACGGCAAGTACACGATCAACTACGTCAAGCTGCCGAATATCGCCGACCAGCAGCGCGAGCTGCTCGTCCGCCGTCTTGCCGCCGAGGACGACAGCATCGACCTGGCGTCGCTCGACGTGATCTGGACGGCCGAGTTCGCCGGGGCCGAGTGGATCCTGCCCTGGGAGGGCGAGCGCCGCAAGGCCGCCACCGAGGGCAAGCTCGACGGCCCGCTCGAGACCGTCGACTATCAGGGCAAGGTCTGGGCGATCCCGCACACGAGCAACACGCAGCTGCTCTGGTACCGCAAGGACCGCGTGGACGCCCCGCCCGACGACTTCACCTGGGACCAGATGATCGACGACGCGGTCGACAAGGGCACCGCGGTCGAGGTTCAGAGCGCCCAGTACGAGGGGCTCGTGGTCTGGATCAACGCGCTGATCACGAGCGCCGGCGGCCAGATCGTGAACGAGCAGGGCGACGTGGTCGTGAACGACACCGCCAAGACGGCGGCCGAGATCGAGAGCAAGCTCGCCAACTCGCCCGCGGCGCCGCCGGGCATGGCGACCGCCAACGAGGACGCCGCCCGCCTGGGCTTCGAGTCGGGGCGTTCCGACTACCAGGTCAACTACCCGTACATCTACCCTGCCGCCGCCGAGGTGGGTGAGGACTTCCAGAAGAACATCGGCTGGGCCCGTTACCCGCGCAGCGTGGCGGGCCGGCCGAGCGCGCCGCCGCTCGGCGGCTTCAACATCGCGGTCTCCGCGTTCTCGAACAAGCCCGACCTCGCCTTCGAGGCGGCCGAGTGCCTCGCCAGCCCGGAGAACCAGGCGCTCAGCGCCGAGCTGGGCGGCCTGCCGCCGACGAGCGAGTCGGTCTACGACGATCCGAAGATACAGAAGAACTACCCCTTCGCCGATGAGCTGCGTGAGTCGATCGACAACGCCGGGCCGCGGCCGGTCACGCCCGCCTACAGCGACATCTCGCTGGCAATCCAGAAGACCTACCACCCGCCGGACTCGGTGGACCCGGACACGGTCGTGGAGCAGCTGCGCGACCGGATCGAGAAGGCCGTCGACGGGAAGATCTTCTGATGGAAGCCGCCACGACCCAGGCTCCCGCCGGCACGCCGCCCAGGAAGCAGCGCATGACCGATCGCGCGAAGGCCGAGCGCAAGCTCGCCTGGCTGCTGTGCGCGCCCGCCGTGATCGTGATGCTGCTCGTGACCGGCTATCCGATCGTGTACGCGTTCTACCTGTCGCTGCAGAAGTTCGACCTGCGCTTCCCGGACGACAAGGAGTTCGTGGGGCTCGCGAACTATGGCGACGTGCTCAGCTCGAGCACGTGGTGGTCGGACGTCGCCACGACGCTGTTCATCACGATCGTGTCGGTGGCCATCGAGCTCGTGTTGGGCATGCTGATCGCGCTCGTCATGCACCGTGCGATCTTCGGCCGCGGCCCGGTTCGAGCGGCCATCCTGATCCCGTACGGCATCGTCACGGTGGTCGCAGCGTTCGGCTGGAAGTACGCCTTCGACCCGACCAGCGGCTTCGTGTTCGGGCTGCCGCTCGTACCGGACGACTGGCAGCCGCTGACCACGCGGGAGGGCTCGCTCTTCGTGATCATCATGGCGGAGGTCTGGAAGACGACGCCGTTCATGGCGCTGCTGCTCCTGGCGGGGCTCGCGCTCGTCCCGGACGAGCTGAACGAGGCGGCGAAGGTCGACGGCGCGAGCACGCTGCAGCGCTTCTTCCGCATCACGATCCCGCTGATGAAGCCGGCGATCCTGGTCGCGCTGCTGTTCCGCACGCTGGACGCGTTCCGAATATTCGACAACATCTTCATCATCCAGCCGGGCGGCGCCCTGGGCACCGAAAGCGTCTCGATTCTCGGCTACAACGTCCTGATCAACCGGGTGAACCTGGGCCTCGGCTCGGCGATCTCGATCCTGATCTTCATCTGCGTCATCCTGATCGCCATCCTCTTCGTCAAGGGGCTCGGCACCAGCACTGCGCAGCAGCGAGGGGAGACCTGAGCCGATGAGCGAGAAGCACACTCCCCGCGAGCGTGTTCTGTGGACGATCGGGATCCTCGTCGTGCTCTTTTACGCGCTGATCCCGGTTGCATGGATCACGTCGCTGTCCTTCAAGTCACCCGAGGAGGTCGGCGACAAGAAGTTCTGGTCGGGCTTCTCGACCGAGAACTACGACGTCGTCTTCTCCGACGACACCTTCATCGCGGCGCTGATCAACTCGATCGGCATAGCCTCCATCGCCACCTTCATCTCGATCGTGCTCGCGGCGATGGCCGCCTATGCCACCTCGCGCCTCGACTTCACCGGGAAGACGCTGATCCTCTCGGGCGCTCTGGCGGTCGCCATGTTCCCGCCGATCTCGATCGTCGGCTCGCTGTTCGAGATATGGCGCTCGCTCGGCATCTACGACACCTGGATCGGGCTGATCATCCCGTACATGACCTTCACGTTGCCGCTGGCGATCTACACGCTCTCGGCGTTCTTCCGGGAGATCCCCTGGGAGCTCGAACAGGCGGCCCAGGTCGACGGCGCCACGCCGTTCCAGGCGTTCCGGAAGATCATCGTGCCGCTTGCCGCGCCCGGCGTGTTCACGGCTGCGATCCTCGTATTCATCTTCGCCTGGAACGACTTCATCTTCGCGAACACGCTGACCTCGACCGACGCCGCGCGGACGGTGCCGGCGGCGCTCGCGTTCTTCACCGGAGCGTCCCAGTTCGAGCAGCCCATCGGCGCGATCTCAGCCGCCTCGGTCGTGGTCACGGTGCCGATCATCATCATGGTCTTGATCTTCCAGCGCCGTATCGTCGCGGGCCTCACCGCCGGCGCGGTGAAGGGATAAAGGAGAGAACACATGGCCCAGATCACGCTGGACAACATCACCAAGCGCTACCCGGACGGCTACGAGGCCGTCCGCCACATGAACTTGGAGGTCAAGGACGGGGAGTTCGTGATCCTCGTCGGGCCGTCCGGCTGCGGCAAGTCCACCGCGCTTCGCATGATCGCCGGGCTCGAGGACATCACCGAGGGCGAGCTGCGTATAGGCGACGCCATCGTGAACGACAAGGCGCCAAAGGATCGCGACATCGCGATGGTGTTCCAGAACTACGCGCTCTATCCGCACATGAGCGTGCGCGACAACATGGGCTTCGCCCTCAAGCTCCGTGGCATGGACAAGGGCGAGATCGACAAGAAGGTGACCGAGGCGGCCCAAATCCTCGACCTCGAGCAGCACCTCGACCGCAAGCCCTCGCAGCTGTCCGGCGGCCAGCGCCAGCGCGTGGCGATGGGGCGCGCGATCGTGCGTGACCCGGCCGCCTTCCTGATGGACGAGCCGCTCTCCAACCTCGACGCCAAGCTCCGTGTGCAGATGCGCACGGAGGTGTCCCGGATCCAGCAGCAGCTCGGGACCACGACCGTCTACGTGACCCACGACCAGACCGAGGCGATGACGCTCGGCGACCGCGTCGCGGTGATGCGCGCGGGCCTGATCCAGCAGGTGGGCTCGCCGATGGAGCTCTACAACGAGCCGGTCAACCTGTTTGTCGCCGGCTTTGTGGGGTCGCCCGCGATGAACTTCATGCCGGCAACGGTCGAGGGCGACACGGTGAAGCTTCCCTTCGGCGACGTGCGGCTGCCCGGCGAGCTTCACGACGCGGTGCGCGACTACCACGGCAAGCAGCTGATCGCCGGCATTCGGCCGGAGGACTTCGAGGACGCCTCACTGGTAGGGGACGCGCTGGACCGCGGCATCACCTTCACAGCGAACATCGAGGTCCTGGAGGCGATGGGGGCTGAGCTCTATGCGCACTTCACGGTCGCCTCGGACGCGACGATCGAGTCCCAGGAGCTGCGCGAGCTCGCCGAGGATGCGGGCGGCGGCGAGGTCCCGATGGCGGGCGAGGAGGGGCGCATCGTCGCGCGGCTCGATCCCGCCAGCAAGGTGAGTGTCGGGCAGGAGGCCGAGCTCTTCGTCGACGCGACCCGGCTGCACCTCTTCGACCCCGAGAACGGGATCAATCTCACGGTCGAGCACAAGGCCCCGCCCGCCACCACGGGCGACGGCGCCGCGGCGGCTGGCGGAGACGGCGCGGAGAGCGCCACCGACGAGACGGCGGTACCGCAGCCTGAGCCAGGTAGCGAGGGCGGCGGCCAGCCGGGAGCGACCGGCGGGCAGACCTAGCCCCAAGGCCGGCCAGCTACGGGCCAGACCTAGCTGGCTACTTCAGCTCGCGCCTGAGCCGGCGCACCATCGTGTCGTCGTCGAGCCCGGGGCTCTGGAGGTCGTGGCGGATCGCTTCGACGATCGCGTCGTCCCACTGGTGAGTGCGCAACACCAGGTAGCGCAGGGCCGCGATGCGCATGTAGGCCTCGGTCTCCGAGCCGCGGCCGATCAGGTCGGCCTCGCGCAGCAGCTCGATCACCGGCTCGTACTCCTCGATGAACCACGCCATGGCGACCTCGGCGCGGCTCATCAGCTCTTCGCGGTTCTGGATCACCCGGAAGCCCCAGGCCTCGACCGCCTCGGCGAGCGCCGCGTAGCGCCACTCGTCGCTGATCTTGATCCGTTTGCGTGCGTCGTCGGGCAGCGGAACGCGCTCGTAGAAGAGCCGCTCGTGGCTCTTCAGCGGGAGGTCGCTGAGCTGGATCTCGCGTGACGCCCCCACCTGGGTCAGGACCTCGGTCACGTAGGCGTTGATGTCGCGGTGGCCGAGGGCGCGCGCAACCGACACGCGGTGGTGGCCGTCCTTGACGAAGTGGAGGTCGCCGATCCGGTAGACGTCGATCGGCGGCATGCCCTCGCCGCGTCGCTGGGCAGTGGCGATCCGCTCCCAGCGCGGCCGCACCCGCTGCGAGGTGGGCCGGAAGCGCCGGTCGAACTCGCGTCCGCGGTCGACCGTCCCGACGATCGAGTCGAGCGGGATCACCTGCTGGCCGAGCCGGCGCTCGCCGCGGCGCCCGAGGGCCGCCACGACCTCCTCGAAGGGGAGGATGTGGTTGACGTCGCCGCGCTCGCCGCGCAGCCGTGCCGACAGGCGTGAGAGCGCGCGCCGGCGCCGCGCGCGATTGAAGTCGAACTGCGCGTCGGCGCTCGGAAGACCGGTGTCCCTGGCCACCTCTCCGAGAGTACCGGCCGCGCCGGGCCGTGCCATGCTGCCCGCCCATGGCTCGCGTGTTCGTGACCCGCAGGCTGCCCGGAGGGGCGCTCGAGCGCCTCTCGGCCGCGCACGAGACGGAGGTGTGGCCGGAGCGGCTGCCCCCGCCGCGGGACGCGCTGCTCGAGCACAGCGAGCCCGCCGAGGGGCTGCTCTCGATGCTTACCGACCCGGTCGACGCGCAGCTGATCGCCGCCTGTCGCGACCTGCGAGCGATCTCCAACTGTGCGGTCGGCGTCGACAACGTCGACCTCGAGGCGGCGACGGCACGCTCGCTCCCGGTTGGCCACACACCCGGCGTCCTGACCGAGTCGACCGCCGACCTCGCGCTCGCGCTGATGCTCGGTATCTCCCGCCGCCTCGTCGAGGGCGACGCGTTCGTCCGGGCGGGGGAGTGGGTCACGTGGGAGCCCGAGCTCCTGCTCGGACATGACCTCCACGAGGCGACGGTGGGCATCGTCGGCCTCGGCCGGATCGGGCAGGCGGTGGCGCGCCGGGTCCAGGGCTTCGGCTGCGAGGTCCTTCATACGAGCCGCAGCGGCGGCGTCGGACTCGAGGAGCTGCTCGAGCGCTCCGACTTCCTGACACTTCATTGCCCGCTGACGCCCGAGACGCGTGGTCTGATCGGGGCGGAGGCGCTGCGCCGCATGAAGCCGAGCGCGTACGTCGTCAACACGGCCCGCGGCCCGATCGTCGACAGCAACGCGCTGCGGTCGGCGCTCCTGGAGGGCGAGATCGCCGGAGCGGCGCTCGACGTAACCGATCCCGAGCCGCTGCCCAGCGACCACGCGTTGCTCGAGGCGCCCAATCTGATCGTGATCCCGCACCTCGGCTCGGCCACGCACGCGACCCGCGAGCGCATGGCCGACATGGCGGTCGACAACCTGCTCGCCGGGCTGGCCGGCGAGCGGATGCCGCACTGCGCAAATCCGGCTGTGTACGAGACGCGGCGCGCGTAGCGCGCCGCGTCGCTCACGCCGCCTGGATGGCGGCGATCCCGTCAGAACGCGGGCAGGGATGCCCGCGGATCACTACTCGCCGATGACCTTGATCACGAGCCGCTTCGGGCGCCCGCCGTCGAACTCGCAGTAGAAGACCTGCTGCCAGGGGCCGAGATCGAGCCGGCCGGCGGTCACCGGGACGATCACCTGGTGATGCACAAGAAGGTTCTTCAGGTGCGCGTCGCCGTTGTCCTCGCCGCCGCGGTGGTGGCGGTAGTCGCCCGGGTCGGGCAGCAGCTGCCGCGCAACCTCGTTGGCCGGCTCCTTCCAGCTCGGGGGCGCCAGCTTGTCGAGCCACTCGAGCGTGTCCTCGTGCAGGCCCGGCTCGTCGTCGTTGATCCAGACGGCGGCGGTGATGTGCATCGCGGCGACGAGCGCGAGGCCCTCGGCAACCCCGGCCTCGTCGACCGCCTCCTGCACCTGCTCGGTGATCCGGATCAGCTCGCGCCGGCGCTCGGTGTTGAAGGTCATGTAGCGGGTGTTCGACTTCATTCGGCAATCATTCCCGGTTGAATGGAGCTCGGTCTCGAGGGCAGGGTCTGCGTCGTCACGGGCGGCACGCGCGGAATCGGCGCGGCCAGCGCGCGCATGCTTGCGGCCGAGGGCGCCCGGGTGCTGACCGTCGCCCGCAGCGGCGCCGACATCGAGCTCGACCTGACGGCGCCGGACGCGGCCGAGCGCCTGCTCGCCGCCTGCCCCGGCACCCCGTGGGCGCTCGTCAACAACGCGGGCACGGCCGCGACGCGAACGATCGAAGAGCTCTCGGACGACGAGTGGAACGAGCAGTGGGAGCTGCACGTGATGGCCTCGATGCGGCTGATGAGGGCGGTGGCTCCGGCCATGGCGGATGCGGGCGGGGGCCGTATCGTCAACGTGGCCTCCTCGTCCGGCCGTCGCCCCTCGCAGACGCTCGACGCCGCCTACTCGGTCACGAAGGCAGCGCAGCTGTCGTTGTCGCGCGTGTTCGCGGAGCGCTGGGCGGCGGAGGGCGTGCTCGTCAACGCGGTGCTTCCGGGAGTCACCGAAACGCCGCTGTGGTTCGCGGAGGGCGGGCTCGCCGATCAGGTCGCGCGGCGCACGGGCCGGTCACGTGAAGAGGTGATCGCGTCGACGCACGCGAAGTCGCTGACGGGGCGCATGGGGCGTGCGGACGAGATCGCCGCGGCGATCGTCTTCCTGTGCTCCGAGTGGGCGTCCAACGTGGTCGGCGCCGCCTGGTCGGTCGACGGCGGCGCGACGGGGTCGATCTTCTAGAACTCGCGGTCGGCCCCGCCGGGCTCGCTGAGCGGGGTCTCGGAGGCGGGGTTGCCGGCGTGGTCGGTCGCCGAGTCGGACGGCGTCCAGGTCATCACCCCGTTGCCGGCCGCGGTTGTCGGCGTGCCGAACACGTCGGCAAGCACGATGGTGACGGACGAACCGCTCATCGTCATCGTCGAGTTGAAGAACCAGACCGAGCCGCCCGCCACGTAGTCGATGCGGCCGAGGTTGAGCGCGCCGAGCGTGACCTGGGTGGAGAAGCTCGTGTTGTAGACCTCGAGGCGATCGCCGCCGCTTGCGCTGAGCAGCCTGACGTGCACGGCCTGAGCCGCGCCGGTCCAGCTGCCGAGCAGCGAGGCCGGCTGGATCGGCTCGCTGTAGGTCCAGGTGATCGAGTCGCCCTCGCCCGCCTGACCCGCGACGCCGCCGGGCGCGTTCGTCGTCTGCACGCTGACGGCTGTCGGCGCGCTGCTGTCGATCATGACCGTCCCGTTCGCGGTGGCGCTGTTGGCGGCGGCGTCGACGCCGGTCACGCTGAACGCGCGCGGGCCGTTCGGCAGGGAGGCCTGGGCGGTGAGGACGTTCGAGCGGCGGTTGTACGTCACGCCGTCGATGGGGAAGCTGCCGGCGGCCAGCGGTACCGCCGTCTGGCCGGCGGTCACCGTCGAGACGTTCGCCGTCACCGAGGTCACGCCGCTGGGCGGAGAGCCGGTGTCGGCGACGGTCGCATACACACGGTAGGTCGCCCCCGGCCGGATCGAGCCGGCGGCGCTGCCGCCGGTCGTCTTCGCGATCGCGATCGGGGTGAGCGTCGGGGCCCGGAAGTCGGACGCCGCGGTGACGTTGCTGCCGCTGTTCGTCGCCTGCGCGCTGAAGGCGGCGAAGGTCGACCCGACGCCGGCGCCGGCGATCGCGGCCGCCGCGAGCCCGACCAGCGCGACGGCGAGCGCGCGCCTCACTTGTCCTCCGCGGGCGCGGACGGGCGCCAGATCGCCATCAGCTCGAGCATGAGCAGGGCGGCGAGGGCCAGGCCGAAGAGCAGCATCGGCAGGCTGCTCGTCCGTGCGAGGACGAGCACGCGGCCGAGCTCCGGAATCCGGTAGAGGACCCGGCTGATCTCGCCGCCGGTGCTCACGGCCCAGCGCTCCGAGACATTGTTGGCGTCGCCTCGGGTGACGAAGGCGACGCTCCCGCCGCGCACCCGCATGCTGCGCACGCGGTGCGTCACGAGCCGGTTCTGATTCGCCGGGTCGCGGAAGGTCACGATGTCGCCCGGACGAGCCTCGAGGGGGGCAATCCGCTGGACGACGGTCACATCGCCCGTCCCCAGGGTTGGCTCCATGCTGCCCGAGAGCACTGTGAGCGGGCGTGCGTCGAAGAGGAGGGGGAGCGCGAGTGCCAGCGCGATGCCGGCCACGAAGCCCGCCATGGCGAACAGGGGGAAGCGGAGCGCCGTGCGCGCCAGCTCGAGCGCCAACCGCCCGTGCGCCGGGCGGGCGGTTGCCTCGGCGGTGCTCATTGCATCGCTCCGGTCAGCTCGGTGCGCAGGGCCAGCGAGATGCGCGCGCGGCGCCCCTCGTACCCCTCCGCGCCGCGCGGGATCCGGATGCGCGCCCGCAGGATCTTGGTCGCGCCGCGCTCGAGCCGGAAGCTGCGCAGCTTGCGCAGGCCGCCCAGCGGGCCGGAGCCGAGCCGGCGAGCGCCGCCACGCAGCTCGATCTGAACGGCGTCGTCCAGGTCGTGGCCGCCGGCCCGCACGCGCACGCGCACGCGTCACGGCGCCAACGGTGGTGTTCGTAAGCGCGACGGTTCCACGGCGCTCCTCGCCCGCGACCAGCCCGTTCGCCGCCAGCAGCACCGGATCGGCGCCGGCGTCGAGCTCGCCCGGCGGCAGCACCTCCATGCGAACGCTCGCTCCGAGCGGCTCGTCCGAGGCGGGCACGTGCATGGCGAAGACGAGCAGCGCCGCGAGGGCCAGGCCGGTCACCAGACCGGCGGCCCTCGCGGTGCGCTGCGACGAGGAGGTCATCGGGACTCCTCGGTCCTTCCCTCGCTTAGAGGTTGCGCGCCTCCCAGCGCAGGGTGTGAGCGCCGGTGGTCTGGCCCTCGGCAGCCGGCACGTCGTCGACCGAGACGATCACCCTGTAGACCTGCTTCTCGCTCTGATCCCAGTCGCCGTCGCTGCCGGGGGCATCGAGGAGCCCGGTGCTGTAGTCGGTCGGCAGAGCGCTCAGCTTCCCGTTGTAAAGCGTGTCCACCACGTTGAAGCCGCTGCAGCCGGGGAAGCTCGGCGCAGCCTGCGTGCCGGCCTGGACCGTCACCGTCACGTTGGCGGCGAGCGCACCGAGCGGGGCGCCCGGGACGCGGTACATCCTCACCTCGGAGGGCAGCGAGCCGGTGTAGCTCACCTCGATGCAGCGCTCCTGAGGATCGCTCGGCTTCGCGTTCGTGAGGTTGTAGAGGGCGGTACCCGAGTCGTTGTCGACGAGGTCGACGGTACCCGTGGTGATCTGGTTGCCCGGGTTCTCCGTCTGGCTCGAGAAGGCGGAGAAGGCGCCGACGGCGGCGAGCGCTCCGATCAGTCCGAGCACGACAACGGTCCGGAGGACCTTTCTGGTCTTGGACACTGCACAGCTCCTTTCGAGCCGGTTGGGGGTGCCTCTGTCTTAGGCGTGTAGGTCCGGCGGCGTCGTGCTCGCACGGCGGCGCCAATAGCAGGTGTTTCGGCATGCTGGGCGTGCCTTTGACGCCACTCGACAGGTGTTGGAGGTCTGAGAGCCGCCGCTAAAGCCGCCGGGCCGGCGCCTATCCTCGCCGCGTGTCCTCGGTGCCCTACCGGATTCGCCGCTCCGATCGCGCCCGCCACGCACGGATCCTCGTGGGCGGCGACGGCGTCGAGGTGGTCGTGCCGCGTCGCTTCCCGCTGCGCGCCGTCGAGCCTTTCGTGGAGGAGAAGCGCCCCTGGATCGAGCGGACGCTGCGGCGGCTGCGCGAGTCCGAGGAGATGTTTCCGCCCGCCCGGCTCGAGGACGGGGGCGAGCTGCCGTACCTGGGCGAGCGGCTTGCGCTCGCCGTGCGCGAGGAGCCTCGGCGTTCCCGGCCCCATGTGGCCTGCCGCGGCGAACATCTGAGCGTGCGCCTCCCGGCGGGCGGGTCGCTCATCGACGCGCTCGAAGGCTGGTACCGCCGCCGCGCGCGCGAGGAGGTCCGCGTTCGGCTAGACGCCGCGGTCGCGCGGGCGGGCACTTCCTACCGGAGCCTCCAGATCCGCGGCCAGCGGACGCGCTGGGCGAGCTGCTCCTCGAGCGGCGCGATGAGCTTCAACTGGCGGCTGCTGCTGGGCCCGCTGGAGATCCTCGACTACGTCGTCGAGCACGAGGTCGCCCACCTCGAGGTGCACGACCACTCGCGGCGCTTCTGGGACCTGCTCGCCTCACGCTCCCCGGCCTGGCGCGAGCACGAGCGCTGGCTGCGCCGGCACGGGCATGCACTGAGGCTCACTCCCATCTGAAGAAGCGGACCGCCAGGAAGATCCCGGCAACCGCCCAGACCGCGACCACCGCCGCGGCGCCGCCGATGTCGGAGCCACCTCCGACCATGGCGTGTGAGAGCCCGTCGATCAGATGCTTCAGCGGCAGCACCTCCGCAATCCCGCGCAGCACGCCCGGCAGGCTGTCCGCCGAGTAGAAGACGCCGGAGATGAAGATGACCGGCAGGAAGACGGCGTTGGTATACGCCGGCGCCGCGTCCTCGTTCGGGATGAGATGGGAGAAGGCGATCCCCAGCCCCGCGAAGCAGATCACGCCGAGCGCGGTGAAGCCGGCGAGCATGAGCGGGTCCTGCGGCCACTCGACCCCGAAGACGAGATGGCCGATCGCCACGATGAGGGCGACCTGCAGACAGGCGTTGAGCGCGGCGGAGCCGAGCAGCCCGGCCAGGTAGGCGCCGGCGGGGATCGGCGTTCCGCGAATGCGCTTCAGCACGCCCTCGTCGCGCAGCAGCGTGAGGTTGAAGGCGAGCGCGGTGAAGGTTGTGGCGAGGACGCCCATGCCGGCGACCCCGGGCACGAGGACTTCGAGCGCGTCGTCGTCGCTGCCGAAGGCGCTTGCCACGAGGACGAGCAGCAGCAGCGGCAACAGGAAGTTGAAGAAGGCCGCGCTCGGGTTGCGCCAGAAGAGCTTGCGCTCGAAGCGGAACTGCTCCCATGCGAGGCTGAGCGAGTTCATTCCCCGGGCGTCTCCGTGAGCTCGAGGTAGACGTCCTCGAGCGACGGGCGGGTGACCTCGAGGCCCTCGAGGCGCTCACCGCGCGCCAGCGCGTCACGCGTGAGGCGGTGGAGCAGCTCGGTCGGGTCGTCCGTTTGGAGCTCGACGCGCCGCCCCTCGGACAGGTACGAGACGTGGTAGCCCGAGCTCGTCGCGCTGAGTCGGTCGGGCGGCCCCTCCGCGACGAACAGCCCGTCCTTGACGATCGCCACCCGGTCCGAGAGCGCCTGAGCCTCCTCGAGGTAGTGGGTCGTGAGGACGACGGTCTTGCCCAGCTCCTTGAGCGTCCTGACGACCCCCCACGCGGTCCGCCGGGCGGCCGGGTCGAAGCCGGTCGTGGGCTCGTCCAGGAACACGAGCTCCGGATCTCCCACGAGGGCGAGCGCCAGGTCCAGCCGCCGCTTCTGGCCCCCCGAGAGGTCCTTGGCCCGCGCGTCGGCCTTGCCCGCCAGGCCCACGAGCGCGATCGTGTCGGCCGGGTCGCGCGGCCGCGAGTAGGCCTTCGCGAAGTGCTCGACGGCCTCGCGGACCGTCACGCGCGGGTAGAAGCCGCAGCTCTGCAGGACGATGCCCACCCGCTGCTGGAGATCGGGGTCGCGCGTTTGCGGGTCGTGCCCGAGCACGCTCACCGTCCCCGCGGTCCGCTCGCGATAGCCCTCGAGGATCTCGACGGTCGTGGTCTTGCCCGCGCCATTCGGGCCGAGCAGCCCGAAGACCTCGCCGCGCTCGACCGTGAACGAAAGCCCCCGGACCGCCTCGAGCGGTCCGTAGGACTTGCGCAGGTCGGAGACTTCTATCGCGGGCGGAGGCACCGACCCCTGAGCCTAGACGCCGCTCCCCCCGCGCCCCTCGCCGGCCGCGAAGCGGGCGGCACCGCGCCAGGCGCTCTCACGTGTGGGGAGGGCGCTGCGGGCCTCCAACTCGAGCCCCTCGGCGAAGGTGAGGCCGACGCCCTCGATCGCCGCGAGCCGGTCGGCGAGCATCGTGTCCTGCGGGAAGCGGGCGAGCGCCTCCGCCAGCTCGAGTGCGCGCTCGAGGTGGCGCCCGGCGGGCACGATCTCCGTGATCAGCCCGATCGAGTGCGCCTCCTCCGCGTCGATGATCCGTCCCGTCAGGATCAGGTCGAGGGCCCGGCCCAGCCCGACGATGCGCGGCAGCCGCTGCGTGCCCCCGTCGACGAGCGGCACGCCCCAGCGGCGCTCCGGGAAGCCGAGCCGCGACTCGCCGGTGGCGATCCGCAGGTCGCACCACAGCGCCAGCTCGAGGCCGCCGGCGAGGCACCAGCCCGAGATCGCGGCGATCGTCGGCTTGGAGGAGATCACCCTGCTGATGCCGAGCGGGCCGCGCGGGTCGTCCATGCGCGGCGCGAAGCTCTCGATCGCCTTGAGGTCGGCGCCGGCACAGAAGGACACGCCGCCGGCGCCCGTGACGATCAGCACGCGCGCCTCGTCCTCGGCCTCGAAGCGGTCGTAGGCGGCGGCGATCAGCTCGGCGGTCGGCCCGTCGATCGCGTTGCGGCGCTCCTGGCGGTCGATCGTGACGACAGCGGCCGCGCCACGGCGCTCGTAGGTCACGGCGTCCATGGCGGGAACCCTCTCATTTCTCAGCCTCTTCACATCGAGGCACCCGCAAGCCGCGAGCATCGTCAGTGCAGATCCCTCCTCGCTCGTGGCCCCGGCCGACCGCCGGGGTCACGGCTTTTCCGGGGCCCTACCAGCCGACGCGCTTGCGCAGCTCGACGGCCTTGCGCTCTTCCTTGCGCCTCTCGAGCCGGCCGTAGATCACCGAGGCGACGAACACGAAGACCGCGAAGAAGACCACCACTCCGAGCGAGAAGAAGGTGACGATGCGGTCGTCGGTCTCTCCCAACAGGCCCTCGCCGTTGTCGGTCGCGAACGCCGGCGCGGCGAGCACGAGCGTGGCCGCGAACACGATTATCGGCGCCAAGAGCCGCATCTGGAGCGAAACGATACCGGTCGCCGCCGGCTGAACTAGCCTTCCGCGGTCGTGTCGCTCTTGGAGGCAATCGTCCTCGGGATCGCGCAGGGACTGACCGAGTTCCTGCCGATCTCGAGTACCGGGCACCTGCGGATAATTCCCGCCTTCGCGGGCTGGGAGGATCCTGGCGCGGCGTTCACGGCGGTCACGCAGCTCGGCACGATGGCCGCGGTCCTCCTCTATTTCCGGCACGACCTGATTCGCATCGCGCATGCGTGGCTGCGGTCGGTCACGGACCGCGAGGCGCGCCGCGAGCTCGATGCCCGGCTTGGCTGGTACATCCTGCTCGGCACGGTCCCGATCGGGATCTTCGGGATCCTTTTCAAGGACCAGATCGAGACCGGCGCGCGCGACCTCTACCTCATCGGCGTCACGCTGATCCTGCTCGGCCTGGTGCTGTACGTGGCCGACCAGACCGGGAAGCGCGAGCGCTCCATCGAGCAGATACGCACCCGCGACGGCTTTCTCATGGGCCTGGCGCAGGCGCTCGCTCTCATCCCCGGCGTGTCGCGCTCGGGCTCGACGATCACGGCCGGCCTCTTCCTGGGCTTCGACCGGACCGCCGCCGCCCGCTTCTCGTTCCTGCTCTCGATCCCGGCGGTGGTGCTGAGCGGGCTGCTCGAGCTGGGGTCGATCGTGAGCGGGGAGGAGGGGCAGCACACCGGGGCGCTCGAGCTCGTGGTCGCGACGCTGCTCGCCTTCGTGACCGGCTACGCGTCGATCGCGTTCCTGCTGCGCTGGCTCACGAGCCACTCGATGGACATCTTCGTGATCTACCGGGTCGCGCTCGGTGCGCTGGTGCTCATCCTCGTCAGCACCGGCGTGATCAGCTAGTCGCCCTCCTCTTCGAGAGCGGAGACGGGAACCTGGGCAGGACGCGCGTGCCGTCGAACCAGGCGGTCAGCCGGCCGGCCTCGGCCTCGATGGCCTCCAGCGCGTCCGCGCCGGGGTCCTCGAGCAGCTGCAGGTCGACCTCGCCGTCGTCCTGCTGACGCCAGCCGCCGACGATCCGCCCGTCCCACCAGACCGTTGGGCCGGCGTTACCGCTGGTGTCGAAGAGCTCGGCCTTGTAGGGGCCGAGGTACCAGTCGCGCTCGTACCAGCCCATCGTCGTCGGGTCGAGCGGCGGCAGGAGGGCGGCCCACGGATCCGGCGGGGTTGTCGGCTCGAGGTCGTCCGGCAGTACGTAGCCGCTGCTGCCGCCATCGAGCTCCACCTCAACCGCCTTCAGCTCCCCGAGTGCCTGCCTGACAGCCTTGAGCGTCCCGCCGAGCCACCACTTGAGGTCCGCCTCGGTGCCCGGGCCGAAGGCGCGCAGCCAGCCTTCGACGAGGCCGGCGACTCCCTCCGCAGCCGTCGGCGGCGCGAGCGGCTCGCCCAGCCAGGCCTCCATCGACGCCCAGCGCGGCCGCGACGCGGTCCACGCCCCGTCGTTCGTCGCGCGCACGACTTTGCCCTGTGCCGACAACACCGTCAAGACCCTTGGGCCGACAGCGACCTTTCCGCCCCACGACTTGCCGATGCCGTACTCGATCCCGCCCTCGAGCAGCGGTATCTCGTTGCGCAGCTCGCTCGAAGTCGCGTGGCGTCCGTCCGCGAGCGCCGCGAGGACCTGCTCGCTCGCCTCGGCGAGCCAGCGCTCGCCGTCCGGATATAGCCCCGCTTCGTCGATGTCCTTGATGAGCCGGCGGCGCTCGAAGTCAGCGACGCGCTCGCTTGCGCCCGCCTGCGCGACGTGCAGGGTCTCGCGCGGGAAAACGAAGAGGGTGCGGCGCATCGACAGGTGCTTCACGAGCGAGCGCTCGTCGTAGAGGGCGCGGTCGAGGTCCTCCACCTTCATGTCGTCGACCCGGGCCCAGGCGGAGAGGTAGACGGTCGCGGGATCGGTCCCGTGCAGGCACACGATGCCCCTGGTCGCCTCCGTTACGTCGGGCGCCCGGCTTGCCGGGGCGAGCCGCTGGCGGGTCGCCAGCCGCGCGCGTCGCTCCGAGACGTCGATCGTCCGCACCCGCTGATCTATAGCCTTTCTCCCGTGCAGTTCGCCTGGAAGTTCGGCGTTGTCATGCTGGTCGCGCTCGCGCTCGAAGTGCTGCCCGGCGGCGGCGACGCCCTGGACGTCGTCCTCACCCTGCTGACGATCGCGTTCTTCGCGGCGATCGCGTTCCTCGTCTACCGGCTCTACCGCCAGTACCGCTTCGATCTCGAGACGCTCGACTCGTCGCTGCGGCTCGGTCTCTACGGGTCGCTCGCGCTCGCGGTTCTGACCTTCACGGCCACCGACCGCCTCTTCGACGCCGGGGGCGCGGGGGTGCTGCTCTGGTTCGCACTCCTGGCGGCGGCGTCGTACGGCATCTTCTGGGTCTGGACGAGGTATCGCAATCTCGGTACCTAGCGGTAGATCCCCTTCTGTCGCCACGCCAGCTAGGTGGTACGTTCACGGCGGCCTCGCAGTCGGATGAAGGAGAGACTCGTGACCGAGCAGAGTGTCGAGATAGTTGAGGGCGCCTATGCGGCGTTTGCACGCGGTGATGTCCCCGCTGTGCTCGCCGCGATGGCTGACGACATCGAGTGGCACGAGGCAGAGGGCATGCCCTACGGCGGCGTTTACCGGGGTGGCGACGCGGTGGCGCGAAACGTCTTCGGCCCGCTCATAGCGGACATCGACGACTTCGCGGTCACGCCGATCGAGCTGATCCCCTCTGGCGACACGGTGGCGGTGGTCGCGCGCTACACCGGTACCGGGAAGAGCACCGGCAAGGAGCTGGATCTCGAGGTTGCGCACGTCTGGGATGTGCGCGGCGGCAAGCTCGCCCGTTTCCGGCAGTTCGCCGACACCGCGAAGTTCCTGGAGGTCGTGCCGTCCGAGGTGGCCACAACCGTATAGAGGGGACGCAGGCGGCCGGGTTGGACGAATAGCGACTCTGGACGAAGGTACGGGCGCTACGAGTAGGGGTTGGCCGGCGGCCCGTAGGCCGTGTCGCAGCTCTTCAGGCTAGGGTCGGCTCCAAATGGCGTCCGTAGCGATCCTCGGCAGCGGCGAGGTCGGTGTGGCCTGCGCCGGACCGCTGCTCGGGTACGGCCTCGCGTCGAGGCTCACCTTCTACGACCGCACCGGGGACAGGGCGCGGGGAGAGGCGCTCGACTTCGCGCATGCATCGGCGCTGCTGCCCGAGTGCGTCGTCGAGGGAGCGTCGCTGGAGGAGGCCCGGCCTGCCGATATCGCGGTGCTCACGACCGGGACCCACACTCGCCCCGGTCAGACGCGGCTCGACCTGCTCGACGAGAACCTGGCGGCGGTCGCGACGGTGGCCGACGCGATCGACGAAGCACTCCCGGCGATCCTGATCGTCGTCTCCACTCCCGTCGACGTGATCACCGAGTACCTCACCCGGCGCTGGGAATCGCGCCCCGTCCGGGTGTTCGGAAGCGGTACCTCGCTCGACTCGTGGCGGCTCAGGGAGCGACTCGCGCTCGAGCTCGGCGTTCATCCCGGGAACGTCCACGCATGGGTGATCGGCGAGCACGGCGACTCGGCGGTCTTCCCGTTCGGGTGCGCGCGCGTCGGGCCTTTCTCGCTCACCGGCTTCGCTGAGAGACAAGGCCGGGAGCTGAGCGTGGAGCGCCTGAAGGAGATCGAGAGCGACGTGCGGCGTGCCGCCTACGAGGTGCGGAGGCTGAAGGGCGCCACCTCGCACGCGATCGGACTCGCCGTCGCCCGCTTGATTCGGTACCTGGTGCGTGAGCCCGGGTATCTCGTGCCGGTCAGCGTGCGGGTCGAGGAGAGCATATGCGCGAGCCTTCCGGCGCATATTGGAAGCCACGGGCCCGGAGCGCCGCTCATGCCCGCCCTGAGCGACGACGAGCGGCGCGCGTGGGAGGCGAGCCTGGCGGTGATCCGCGAGGCGGCCAAGCGCATTCCGATCTGAGCGCCTGACTGCCCGCAGGCGGGTGAGCGCTTGTCTGTCCGCAGGCGGGTGAGCGCTTGTCTGCCCGCAGGCGGGTGAGCGCTTGTCTGCGCCCTCCTGGCGCGCGCGGGTTTTTCCGCTCCCGTGACCCCCTTGTAACACGCGTGTCTTGTCCTGTCACAGCGCCCGCGCGATCGTCTCGGCATGCCCCGAGTCACCCCCGAAAGTGGCCAGGCCTCCGTCGAGCTGGTGGCGGTGGTGCCTTTCCTGATCCTGGCCACCCTGGCCGCGTGGCAGATCGCGCTCGCCGGCCACACGCTGTGGCTCACCGCGGGCGCGGCCCGGGTGGCCGCCCGCGCCGACACCGTGGGAGCCAGCCCGGAGCGCGCGGCCCGGAGCGCGTTGCCGGATTCGATGGAGCGCGGGTTGTCGGTGGAGCGCATCCGCGCAGGCGGGGTGCGCGTGAACGTGACGATGCCGCTCCTGTTGCGGAGCTGGCGATCGCCCGTGGAGATGTCGGCGGTGTCGTCGCTCGGGAGGGAGAGGTGACGGCCGGGAGTCGCCCGCGCTCAGGCCGGACGCGCTCTCTCCGGAGGCCCCGTCGCTCGCGGCGCTCGGGCGTCGTTCCGGCTCGCGACGGTGAGCGCGGTCAGGCGAGCGTGGAGCTGCTGGGCGTCCTGCCGCTCCTCGTTGCGCTCGCGCTGGCGGTTTTCCAGCTGCTGTCGGTGGGTTACTCGAGCGTCCTCGCGGCGAACGCGGCCGAGGCTGGCGCGCTGGCGCTGGCGGCCGGCGGCGACGCCCGCGCGGGCGTCCGGGAGGCGCTGCCGGGGTGGTCACGCGCGCGCGCCGAGGTGCACGTCACGGGCGGTGAGGTCGATGTTCGCCTGCGGCCGCCGGCCCTGCTGAGAGCGCTGGGGGAGCGGCTCACGGTGACGGGCGAGGCGGCGGTGGAGGCGCCATGAGCGGGCGCCCGGCATGGCCGCAGCATGCGCGCACAGGCACGCTGCAGGCCGTCGCAAGCGCGGTGCGGGGATTCCTGCTCGATCCGCCGGAGGCCGATGCCCGGAACCCGGTCGCAGGCGCGGCCCGGCGGCCGGTGATCGCCGTGTTCGGCCTCGCGGTTGGTTGCGGCGCGACGGTCGTGGCCCGAGGGGTCGCGGTGGAGCTCGCCGCCCGTGATCCGACGGGCACCTGCGTGGTGGCCAGCGACTCGAAGGGCTCGGGCATGCCGCTGGCGACCGCGGCGGCGACGCGATTGGCGAGGGCGCTCGAGGACCTGCCGGGAGGGGCCCGGCCGCTGGGCCGACTCTGCATCGTCCGCGGTGCCGACCCGAGCTCCCTCGCCGATGCGCTGCCCGGGCTCGCGCCACTAGTGATCGACGCGGGCTCGGCGGCGCTCGGCGGCGCACCGGCGTGCGTGGCGGACCGGACGCTGGTGGTCACGACACCAGCGATCGAGCCCGCGCTCGCGCGGGTCGCCATCGACTGCGTGTCCCGCGTCGGTCCGGAGCCGACCGTCGTCCTGAACCGCGCCCGCCCCCGAGATGATCCGCCGGACGCGGCCGCCACGCGTGACCCTCCGCTGCAGCTGCCCGACGCGCGCCTGGGCGCACAGCTCGCGCTCAGCGGACGCGAGGTCCGCGGCGCGCTCGGTCGTGCGATTAGCGACGCTGGTCGATCGCTGGGAAGGGGGCGTCTGAGCGCCGGAGGACTTCGGGCGCGGAGCGCGATCGCGTCGGACCGGCCCAGCGCGCAAACACGCCGCCCGGGCGGAGCCCGCCGCGCCGCCCGGCCGAGCCCGCCGCGCCGCCCGGCGGAGCCCGCCGTTCCCCCACGCGGGACCGGATTAGGGTGCCCTAACAAAACCTGATACGTTGACTCGGAATTCGACCACGACCGAGGGAGCAGGTGCTGGTGGGTGCTTCGGCGTTCGATCGTGCGAACGGGGCAAGGACTGTCACGGGCTCGGCCTTCGCCCGCTGGTCTGCCAGAGGCCGCCCGCCATTCGATCGGCTCCTGCTCGCCCTGGCCGGGCAGTTCCGGCAGGTGGATGAGGCGCGCGCGCTCGACCGGCTCGACGAGCTGGCACGGCCTGCGTTCGGAATCGCAACGCTTTCCTTGGAGGACGGCGCACGGCGGTTGATCGAAGCGATTGGCGAGGTGGGCGGGCTGGTCTCAGGGGCGCCCGGCGACCCCGACGGCCTGATGCTCGACCGAGTGCTCGAAAGCGGTCGCGGCCGTCCTGAGCTGTTGGCGGCGGTCTACCTGGAGGTGGCTCGGCGCGCCGGCGTCTCACTGTCGCTGCTCTCGTCAGGCCTGAACTGGTTCGTCGGCTTCGAGGACGCCGACGAGCTCGTGCTCGTGGCCCCGGCAAGTTTCGACCGGCCGGTCGAGCGTATGGACCTGCGGCGACGCTGCGCGCACCAGCTCGCAGACGTCGTGCTCGATGAGCTGGCCGACCTGTTCAGGGCGCAGGGACGGCGCGACGAGGCGGCGCGCGCGGTCGCGTTGCAGAAGGCGCTGCCCGTCATTCGCGGCCAGGGGGGACAGGGGAGCGGCTGAGCTCGCCGGAGAGCGCCCCCCGTCCGGCACGGCGCCACGGCAGGCCTCCCGACCCCCCCGTCCTGGATTGCCTACCCATTCGGTATGCAGGGCAGGACGGCGCGTCGCGGAGCCGGCCGCCGCGGGCCGGCTCACCGCTCTCACGTTTCGGACCTGCGCGTCGTCTTTCCGGTATGGACCTCGATCTCAACAATCGCGTCGCGGTCGTGACCGGCGCCTCGAAGGGCATCGGCCTTGCGGTGGCTCGGACCTTGCTCGACGAGGGCGCGCGCGTCGTGGCGACGTCGCGCACGCGCACCTCGGACCTCGATCGACTCGGCGGCGAGCTGCTGCACGTACCGGCGGACCTGATGGATCCACACGCGCCGGCGGAGGTGGTCGCGCGCGCCGTGGAGACATTCGGCGGCGTCGACATCCTCGTCAACAATGCCGGCGGCCCGCCGCCGGGAGCGCGGCTGCCGCGCTTCGGCTTCCTTGGGCTCGGCGACGACGACTGGCTCGACATGTTCGAGTTCAACCTGCTCTCAGCCGTGCGGGCCTGTCGCGCCGCGCTCCCGCTGATGGTCGAGCGCGGCGCTGGTGCGATCGTCAACGTCTCGTCCGTGCACGGCCGCCAGCCGTCGGGAGTGAACGTCGACTACGGAGCCGCGAAGGCCGCGCTGATCAACCTGACGAAGGCTCTCGCCGAGGAGTTCGGGCCGCAGGGAATCCGGGTCAACGGCGTGTGCCCCGGGCCCGTGCTGACGCCGTGGTGGACGGATGAGGGCGGCGCCGCCGACATCTTCGCGGCACACGTGGGATCGGACCGCAACGGTGTGCTGACCACGGTCGCGCCCGAGCTGATGCAGCTGACCACCGGCCGGCTCGCCGACGCTCAGGAGATCGCCGACGCCGTCGCCTTCCTTGCCTCCCCCCGATCGGCGAGCACGATCGGGACCGAGCTGCTCGTCGACTCGGGGATGCTGAAGGCGTACTAGCCGGCCGACGGCCGCCCGGCGAACCGGAGCCGGTGGATGCTCACGACGCCGCGCACACTCGTCTCCACCTCCCAGCGGCGCTTCGCCTGCTCGATGAAGGGCGCTGCCGGCGGCCGGCCGGGGTCCGCGAGCCAGCCGAGCGGCGCGAGCTGCGGCAGCAGCGCCAGCAGGGCGGCCACGCTGGCGCGCTCGTAGAGGACGTCGGCGGCGAGCACGAGGTCGAACGGCGCCCGTGCGATCAGCTCATCCGGCTCCGACCAACCCGCGAGCGCGGTCGCGATCCGCACGCCGTTCGCCTCGGCATTGCGCTCGGCGAGCGCGAGCGCCTCCGGCGATTCGTCGGTCGCGAGCACATCGGCGCCCGCCCGCGCGGCCGCGATGCTCGGCACGGCGAGCCCGCAGCCGAGCTCGACGACCCGGCGGCCGCGGAGTGGCATGCCCTCGAGCTCGCCCGCCAGCGCCACGCCGCTGCGCCATAGGACCGACCAGTAGGGCGCGACCGGCGCCCACTCGACGGGACCGTCGTCGGGCAGCTCGGCGGCATAGTCCGGCTGCAGTACGCGCAGCGCTCCGCTCGGCAGTTCGATCGACGTGCTGACGAGCTCGTCGCCCACACACCGACCCTACGCCCGCACTCAGAACGGCGGATCGCGCCTGCAGACGCTGCCGGGCGGCGGCAGCGCGCCATCCTCGAGGTAGTCGGGCATTGCGCCGACGATGCACGGGTTGAAGCTCGTCAGCGCATCATGCCCGTCGCGCGGAAGGTGAGCAGCCGCTCGTTGCCGAGGTCGGCGACGAGCCGGCGCACGGTCAGGTCGAGGCGAGCCAGTTCACCGTCGTCGGATGGTGGCTGCTCACCGCCAGGAGCGTGCGCTCGCCGCCGGGCCAGAGAGTGAGGTGCGTCTCGATTCGCGCCGGCTCGTGCGCGGAGCCCTCGAACGCGACCAGCGCGAGCGGCGCCTCGACAGTGGCTCGATCTCCGCCGGCGCGGATCGTTGCCTCTGCCGACTCGCGCACGTCATCGGGCAGGTACGGCCAGACGATTGTGTGATAGACGACCGTGGCGAGCCCCGGCCGTCGCTCGGCGAGGCGCTCGGCTACCCAGCTCGCGAGGTCGGCGCGCTCGACCGTCGCCGGCATCTCGCGCGCGACCTCGATCGCCTCCTCGAGCAATCCGTAGCGCTCGAACTCGTCCGGGAACACGCAGGCGAGCAACGTGAGCCTGCCCTCCTCGGTCGTGGCGTCGATCGGGTTCAGGTCGCAGCCGGAGCGCTCTGCGACCTCGAACCCGTGTGCCAGTGGCGGCATGCCGCCGCCGATGAAGTCGACGAAGCGGATCGGCGAGTCCTCCGGGCCGAAGCCGACGCCGCCCTGCTCGTAGCGGAACCTGTCGAGGCGCAGGTTGAGCCCGGCGCTCGCCCCGAGTTCGAGCATCCGCAGCGGCAGCCCTGTCCGCTCGGCCACGAGGCAGAGGGCGCCGACGAGCGCCTTCGAGCGGGAGGGCGCGTTCGTCTGCAGGGGGTGGGCGAGGGCATCGACGAGCTCCGCACGGCCGCTCGCAAACAATGCGCGGATGGCCGGCCACGCGGCCGCCGCGTCGCCGTCGCCGCCCATCGACGGGAACTGCGCCGCCAGCTCCGGCGCATCGCCCGCGAGCACCATCCGATGCACGCCCGCGAGCAGCCGGAACGCATCCCATTCGTCGACCCGGTCGTGCTCGTGCCCCCGCAGGGCGGCGCGCGTCGGTCCGCCGGCGGCCGCGTCGTCGCGCATCAGCTCGAGCAAGCCGGCATAGAAGCGCGAGCCGGCTGCCCGCGCTACCGCGATGTGACCGTCGAGCTGAGCGGTCAGCGGGTCCGGGGCGGGCATCGCCGGTCAGTCCTCCTTGATCCCGTAGTCGCCGAGCCCCTGCTCGAGCAACCCGAAGGCGCGTCTCGCCCGGGCGCGCACCTCGCGGCCGATCTGTGCCGCACCGGCGCCGGCGAGGGCTCGGTCGCGCACGTAGTCGATCAGCGTGCGGTGGGCTCCGAGCATCGCGTTGCCGGCGCGGGGGTGAGCGCCATGCGGATCGGGACCGGCCTCTACGACTGGCTCCTGTTCGGGCACATCCTCGCCGCGATGGTCTGGGTGGGCGGCGGTGTCGTCCTCGGGGTGCTGGCGCTGCGGGTGGTCCATGTGGGCGATCCCGACGAGATGACCCGATTCTCCGCCAGCCTGCGTGCGATCGGGCCGGCCGTGCTGGCGCCCTCGACCGTCGCCGTTCTGGGCCTCGGGGTGTGGATGGTGCTCGACAACGCGGCATGGGACTTCGGGCAGCTCTGGGTCGTGCTGGCGCTGGGGATGTTCGCCGCCGCCTTCCTGGTCGGGGCGGCCCATCAGAGCCGGGCCGCGCTCGGCGCGGAGCGCGCCCTCGCCGACGGGGACCACGACGAGGCGCGCCGCGAGCTCGCCCGCTGGTCGTGGGGCTACTGGCTGATCGTCTTGTTGCTCGTGGCGGCCACCTGGGACATGGTCTTCAAGCCGGGCCTCTGAGTGCCGTAACCTGCCCGCCGTGCCGACGCTGCTCCTCGTGCGCCACGCCCAGGGGTCGTTCGGCGGCGAGGATTACGACGTGCTCTCGGAGCGCGGGCACGAGCAGGCGGCGGCGCTCGCCGACGACCTCGCGGCTCGCGGCGTGAACGTGACCCGGGTCGTCTCCGGCTCGCTGGCGCGCCAGGTCGATACCGCCGCGCCGGTCGCGGAGCGGTTCGGCTTGAGCATTGAGACGGACGCGCGCTGGAACGAGTACGAGACCGAGGAGATCGTGGCGGGCGGGACGTCGCCCAGCGGGTTCACGGGCACGCAGCGCGATTTTCAGGCGCTGCTCGACGGGGCGCTCGTCGCATGGGTGACCGGGGAAAACGGCTCCTGGCCTGAGTTCAGGGACCGTGTGCGGGGTGCGTTCGACGAGGTCAGCCGCTCGCTCGGGTCGGGGCAGACCGCGGTCGTGTCCACCTCGGGCGGCCCGATCGCCGCGGTCGGCGTCGCTCTGCTCGGGCTGCCGCCGGAGCGATTCGTTGCGCTCAACCGCGTCACGATGAACGCGGGTGTCACGAAGGTCGTCACCGGGTCCGCCGGTGCGACGCTTGTCTCGTTCAATGAGCACGCCTATCTGGAGCGGCGAGGCCACTCGCTGCTGACCTACCGCTGAGGCACTCGGCGCTCAACACCCGCCGACGGGTGGAGAAGCGGGACCTCGCCCTTCCAGCCTTCGCGCAGGGCGTCCACCAGTGTGGGCGGCGTGATGAGCGTGGCTCGCCCGCGGCGGCGCTGGGCGGAGTCCGTATACCCCGCCGGCGTCCAGCGCCGCAGGGCCGGGCCGAGCACGAGCCACGGCTGCTCGTGGCGGAGCACGAACGCGCCGTCGGGAAGCTCCTCGAGCGCCGCCTCGTGGCGGCGCCGGGCGCGGCCGTCGAGGCGCTCCGCGTGCAGCCGCCCGTCGATCGCGTCGGCGCCCGGCGCTGCCGTGAGCGCCAGGAAGCGGTCGTAGTCGCCACGGCGGCAGAGCGCGCACGGGCGGTGGCCGGCCGCGAAGGCGGTCGCCTCGTCGAGGAAGAACAACTCGGTGAAGCGGCCCGGCTGCAGCAGCGGAGCGCGGTGCCAGCCGCGGAAGCGCAGCCGACAGGCGATCCAGCGCCTGCCGTCGTAGCGGCGGCGGATCCTGCCCTCGGCATCGTGCAGGCAGCCGCGGTTTCCGTAGACGAGGCCGCGCGCGGGGTTCGCGACGAGCTCGCCGAGCGGGGTCACTCGATTCTGGAGCGGCATGGCGCGGAGGATCGCGCATGGCGCGACCGAGGCAACACCGTATGATGGGGCCCTGAGCGATCCGGCGCGCAGGGGCGGCCGGGTAGCTCGAAGGACCGCACAGGACGAGCCGGGCCAGCTGGCTCGCCAACGGACTAGGCGAACCCTCAACCGAAGCGAGGCTCCGCGTGCCCGATTCAGAAGGTCGTCGACCCCAGCCACCGCAGGCCCCGCTGCTGACGGTCTCGGTGGAGTCCCTCGAAGAGGGGCGACTCTTCCGCGTTCGCGGCGAGCTCGACATGGGCACCGTCGAGGCGCTCGAGTCGCACGTGGACGCGGCTCTCGAGGAGAGCTCCGCGGTAGTGGTGGACCTCGCAGATGTCAGCTTCATCGACTCGTGTGGATTGCGGCTGCTGCTGAGGAGCAGCGCCCGCGCGCGCGACCTCGGCAGCCCCTTCTTCCTCGCCCGGCCTTCGGATCAGGTCAAACGCCTGCTCGTGGTCACGGGGACCGTCGGGCTCCTGCCGGTGCTCGATGGTCAGGGCGGCCTGAGAGCCCTCGTCGCAAGCTCGTGAGCCGGCGCCGGGGGGCGGTCCCGGGCAGGGCCGCGGAGACCGCCGCCTATAGCTGCGCCGCCGGCTTGTGCGCCAGGAAGGCGAGTCGCGACAGCCGCCGTTCGCTCGCGAGCCGCTCGACCACGCCGAGGAACTCCTGGAACCTGGCGTTCGTGTCGCGGCCCTCCATCTGGTCGAGCTGGGATTCGTGGCGAGCGCGTGCGGCCCGCCACGCTCCCGAGACGGCGGCCATGTTCGGCGTCCTGTCCTCCACCTGAATCTCGGCGAAGCCGGCCGCCCGCAGCAGTTCCTCGTCGAGGCCCGGCGGGCTGAACACGAACTCGCCCATCCCGCCGCTGCGCAGCTCCATCTCCTCGCGGCGCAGCATGCCCGTCACGACGATCGGGTCGGTGAAGAGCAGGCGCCCTTCGGGGCGGAGCACGCGATGCCAGTCGCGCAGGACGCGCTCGCGCTCGTACATGTGGTTGATCGAGTCGATGCAGAGGAGCGCGTCGAAGCTGCCCTCGCCGAAGGGCAGCGGCGCGCGCGCGTCGGCGCGCTCGAAGCGCGCGCGGTCCGCGAGCCCCTGCTCCGCCGCGGCGGCGTTGGCGGCCGCGACGCCGTCGTCATGGAGGTCGACGCCCGTCAGGCGGCAGCCCGTCTCGCGGACCATGAACAGCGCAGGCCCGCCCGATCCGCTCGCGACCTCCAGCACCTCGCTGGAGCCGTCGAGCTCCAGCCGGCCGCAGAAGCCGCGGTGCTCATCCGCCGTGAGCCACGAGTTCTGGCCGATCTCCTCGCCGAACGCCTCGGCGCGGATCACCGCGTTGACCTCTTCCGCGAACCCGCCGTAGACGGCGTCGTACCACTCGCGGCCGTCGCCGCCCGGGGTCACGCCGCCAGTTCGGCGCCGAGCAGCCGGCGCACGTTGTCGTCGATCCGGTCCAGAGCAGCGACCATCGCGGCCAGCTCGCTCTCCGTCAAGCCGTCGAAGACCAGCTGCCGCTCGGAAACGACGTGCCGGAAGAGCCGATCCGTGCGTCGCCGCCCGAGCGGGGTCAGGGAGACCAGCCAGCTGCGCCGGTCGGCGGGGTCGGGCGCTCGCTCCACATAGCCGCGCTCGACGAGCGCGTCAATCAGGCGGCTCACGTTCGGCGGATCGCCGAGCACGGGCTCGGCGAGCGAGACCTGGCGCACCGGGCCGAGTTCGGCGATGCGGGAGAGCAGAAACCATTGCTCGGGCGAAAGCCCGTGCTCGTGCCGCTCGAGGAAGCGGCCGAGGTGGGTTCGCAGGAGGCGGTTGGTGCGGTGGATTCTGAAGGCGAGGGCCTCGTCGAGGTCGGCCGAGCTGTGGCGGCTCATGGACCGGTGCGCTCCGCCTGGTAGTAGGCGGAGTCGGGCGCGCCGTCGATGAGCGGGAAGAGCACCTTGCGCGCCTCCTGGAAGTAGTCGGAGTTCAGGTAGCGCTCGGCTGCAGCTCTCGTCGACCACTCCTCGTACAGCAGCAGGTTATCCGGGTCGGCGGGGTCGCTGAAGACGGCAAAGCGCTCACAGCCATCGAAGCGCTCGGGCACCTCCCGCTCCTCCGTCTTGAGCTGCGAGAGAAAACGCTCGCGACCTGCCGGCTTGACGCGAACAACGACTCGGACGCAGAACACTTCGACTCCTCCAGGACCGGGGCAAGTAGTTGCGCCCGCCATATAGCGAGCGCCACAATATCCGGGCAAGAGCGGCGCGCTACCTTGACGGGGGCCAGCCGTGGCAGATCAGAGTCGACTCGAACAAGGACGCTCGGCCTTCGCGGAGCGCGCGTGGCTGGAGGCTTTCGAAAGCCTCTCGCGGGCCGACTCGGAATCGGCGCTCTCAGCGGACGATCTCGAGCAGCTGGCCATCGCCGCCTACATGCTGGGCCGTGACGACGACTACGTTCGCACGCTCGAGCGCGCCCACCACATCCATCTCGACGCCGGCCGGACGCTGCGCGCCGTGCGCTGCGCCTTCTGGGCGGGGCTGTGTCTCGCGTTCGGCGGGAACACGGGCCGCGCCACAGGGTGGTTCGGCCGCGCGCAGCGCCTGCTGGCCCGCGAGGATCCCGGCTGCGTCGAGCACGGCTATCTGCTCATTCGGGTGATGATGGACCAGGAGGACCTCGGCGACTTCGAGGCTGTCCATTCGACCGCCACGCTGGCCGCCGAGATAGCCGAGCGGCACCGGGACGAGGACCTGCAGGCCATGGCGGTTCACGAGCAGGGGAGGGCGCTCGTCAGGCTCGGCCGGATCTCAGAGGGGCTGGGCCTGCTCGACGAGGTGATGGTGGCCGTGACGGGCGGGGAGCTTTCGCCGATCGTGACCGGCCTCATGTACTGCAGCGTCATCGACGGCTGCCGGGAGGCGCACGCGCTGGGTCGCGCGCGGGAGTGGACCGCGGCGCTGTCCCATTGGTGCGGGCAGCAGCCGGAGATGGTGTCGTTCACCGGACGCTGCCTGCTCCACCGGGCCGAGATCATGCAGCTGGACGGCTCCTGGCGTGACGCGCTGGACGAGGCGGTGCGCGCGCGTGAGCGCTTCGCCCGCGGTGCGAGCTCGAGCGCAGCCGGGGAGGCCCACTACCGCGAGGCGGAGGTACGGCGAGTGCGCGGCGAGCTCGCCGACGCCGAGGAGGCCTACCGCGAGGCGAGCCGCTGCGGGCGCGAGCCACAGCCCGGCCTGGCGCAGCTCCGGATTGCCCAGGGCAGGACCGGCGCAGCCGTCGCCGCGATCCGGCGCGCCGCCGCCGAGGCCGTCGAACCGGTCGAGCGCCTGGCGCTCCTGCCGGCTCAGATCGAGATCATGATCGCGGCAGGCGAGGTCGAGGCGGCGCGCGAGGCCGGCCGCGAGCTGCTCGCCGTTGCAGCCGGCTTCGACAGCGAGCTCGTGAGCGCGATGGTCCAGCACGCCGAGGGTGCGGTCGAGCTGGCGGACGGCAACGCCCGCTCGGCGCTCGTCACCCTGCGCCGCTCCCTGCAGGCCTTCCAGGAGCTGGGCATCCCGTACGAGATTGCGCGCGTGCGGGTGCTCCTGGCGCTTGCCTGCCGCTCGCTCGGCGACGAGGACGGCGCGTTGCTCGAGCTGGAGGCCGCGCGCGACGCGTTCGAGGAGCTGGGCGCGGCGCTGGACGTAGCCAGGGTGGACTCGCTCGCCGCTGCCGCCTCCCGTGACGACGCCCACGGGCTGACCGCGCGCGAGCTCGAGGTGCTGCGCCTCGTCGCAGCCGGGGAGACGAACAAGGCGATCGCCGCACGGCTCGTTCTCAGCGAGCGGACCGTGGAGCGGCACGTGAGCAACATCCTGGTGAAGGTCGGCGCCTCCTCGCGCGCCGCGGCAACGGCCTTCGCCTACGAGCACCAGCTCGTCTGAGCCCCTCCGTGGAAACACCCATGTCCCCGCGGGGAGAAGTTGGGTGGTTCCGCCGATGCGGACGCGCCGCGGCGGCGGGACAGTGGGCCGATGAGCACCCAGACCATCCGTTCCAATGCCCGTGAGCGGCTTACCGCGAACCTGCCGGTGAGCGAACGGCGCCTGACGCTTGCCGGCATTCCAACCGCCCTCCTCGAGGGAGGCGAAGGGCCGCCTGTCGTCCTGTTGCACGGCCCGAGTGGCAACGCGACCCACTGGATGCGCGTGCTGCCGGAGCTGGTCGACGCCCATCGGGTGATCGCGCCCGACCTGCCCGGGCACGGCGCTTCCGAGCCGACCGAGGCTGGCCCTGTCGCCGCGGCGATCTTCGCCTGGCTCGGGCAGCTCATCGAGCGAACCTGTGAGTCCCCGCCCGTTCTCGTCGGACACGCTCTCGGCGGTGCCATCGCGGCCCGCTTCGCCGCCGCGGACGGCGATCGCATTCGTGGGCTCGTGCTGGTCGACGCACTGGGCCTCGGCGCGTTCGACCCGGCGCCGGACTTCGGGACCGCGCTGCAGGAATACATAGCGGACCCGAGCGAGCGGACGCACGACCTCCTCTGGCAGCACTGCGCCCTCGACCTGGACGGCCTGCGCGAGCGGATGGGGGAGCTGTGGGCGCCGTTCACCGCCTACAACGTCGACCGCGCTCGAATGCCGAGCCGCCGGGCGGCGCTCGGCCGCATGATGGGCGAGTTCGGTTTGCCGGCGATCGCGGAGGATGAGCTCGCGGCGATCCGGGTCCCCGCGGCTCTGATCTGGGGACGCCAGGACCTTGCGACGCCTCTCGAGACCGCCGAGGAGAAGAGCCGCCGGCTCGGTTGGCGGCTGGAGGTGATCGAGCGTTGCGGCGACGATCCGCCCGTCGAACGGCCGGATGAGTTCCTCGCCATCCTGCGCCCGCTGATCGCCGGCGGGCCGCCGTCCGCTGTCGACAGGCTCCGGCAACGGCTGAATGGGCGGCTGCTGCGCCCTCGCGACGCGGCCTTCGAGGAGGCGACCCTGCTCTGGAACGGCCTCATCGATCGGACCCCGGCCCTCGCGGTCCGGCCGCTCGACACCGGTGACGTCGTGGCGGCCGTCGAGTTCGCGCGCGACCACGGCCTCCCGCTGGGTGTCCGCGGCGGCGGCCACAATATCGGCGGCACCGCCGTGCCTGAGGGGGGCGTGACGATCGACATGTCGGGGCTGCGGCGGGTCGAGGTCGACCCGGCGGCCCGGACCGCCACGGTCGAGCCCGGATGCCTGCTGGGCGACGTAGACCGCGAGACGCAGCGCCACGGCTTGGCGACGCCGCTCGGCTTCATCTCGGAGGTCGGGGTCGCGGGCCTCACTCTCGGCGGCGGGCTCGGCTACCTCACGCGGCGCTTCGGCTGGACGGTCGACAACCTGCTCGAGGTCGAGATCGTGACCGCGGACGGCTCGATTCGGCGCGCCGCCGCGGACGAGAACGAGGACCTCTTCTGGGCGGTCCGCGGCGCCGGAGCGAACCTCGGGGTGGTCACCTCGTTCAAGCTCGGGCTGCACCATGTCGGCCCGACCGTCTACGGCGGGCTGATCGCCTGGCCCTTCGAGCGCGCCGCCGAGATCCAGCGCGCCTACCGCGCTCTTACGGCTGAGGCGCCGCGCGAGCTGGCGGTCTGGATGAACCTCCTGCGCGCCCCGGCGGCACCGTTCGTCCCCGAGGACTGGCAGGGCGAGCGGGTCTGCGTGATGGCGGTCTGCTTCAGCGGCGAGCTCGATCGCGCGGACGAGGTCATGGCGCCGATCCGCGCGCTGGGCGAGCCCGTCTTCGATCTGCTCGGCGAGCTGCCCTACACCCAGCTGCAGTCCATGCTCGACGCGACCGAACCGAAGGGCGACCACTACTACTGGAGGACGCACTTCGTCGCCGAGCTCGGGGACGAGCTGCTCACGACCCTGCGCGAGCTCGCGGCCGATTGCCCGATACCGCGGGCGCAGGTGGGGGTGCTGCACGTGGGGGGCGCGCTGAACGAGCGCGCGGGGTCCGACGGCGCGGTCGGCAACCGCGATGCGGTCTACGTCAGCGGCGTGATCGGCATGTGGGAGCCGGGCGAGCGTCGCGAGGACGAGTTCCGTGACTGGATACGTGAGGCAGGAGCCCGGATCGCACCGCTCTCGACCGGCGGGAGCTACGTCAACTTCCAGACCGCGGACGAGGGCGAGCAGCGTGTGCGCGAGGCGTACGGCGCCAACTACGAGCGCCTCGTCGAGGTCAAGCGCCGCTACGACCCGGACAACCTCTTCCGGTCGAACCGCAACGTGCGGGCGGAGCCTGCCTAGCGGCGCGGCGCATCGACCTGGGCGGTGTCACCTCGCGTACCTCGTGAGCGCGGGCCTGGTGGTCGCTGCAATCGGGCTCGCGCTCATCCTGCTCGTGCCGGCCCGCCGTGAGATGCCGAGCGCGAAGGTGCCTGCTACTGCTTAGCCAGGATGAGGACTGTGCAAAGGCTGCTCGGCTTGATCAGCGTCGTCTGGGCGTTCTGCCTGCTGGCCGCGCCCGCGAGCGCTCCGGCGGCGCTGCCGGCCGACGGATCCGGCTTCGGGATCTCGGATGCCGACCACATCCCCGGCCGGTCGCTCGACCAGTCGTTCCAGCTGCTGCGGCCCGAGCACTTTCGCTTCATCGTGCCTTGGGACGTACTCGACGATCCCGGCATCCACGCGCAGGTCGCGGACCGGATCGCCTGGGCGCAGACGGGCGGCGCCGCCGAGATCGCGATCAGCTTCGGGCCGCCCGTCGCCGAGGTCAGCCCGGCCGTCTGGCTCGACCGGGTGTCGAGATTCGTGGCCGCGTTCAGCCCGGGCGTGACCTGGTGGAGCCCCGCCAACGAGCCGAACCATTCGAGCTCGGGCTGGATGAGCTCCACCCACGGCGCCGATGTCGTCGCGCAGTACTCCGCCGGCCTGTCGGCGCTGCTCGCCATCTCGTATCCGACCGACAAGCTGCTGTCGCCCGACTTCCACGACGACTACACGGACGACGGCAGGGTCAGACGCGATGCGGGCGGCGACTCGACGGTCGAGCTGTACGTCCGCGAGTTCCTCGCGGCGGGCGGAACGCTCGGCGCCGCCGTTGCGTGGCACCCCTACTACGGCGTGATGCACCAGAGCCTCGAGAGCACCGAGGACCTCATCCGGAACGTGCTCCCTCCGCTCGCGCCCCATGACGTGTGGGTGACGGAGGTGGGCGCTCTTGTCGAGCGTCTCGACAGCAAAGGCGCGCTCAAGGTCGCGCAGACGCCCGAGCAACAGGACGCGCAGGTGCGCTTCATCACCGGGTCCCTCGCTGCCGAGCCGCGCATCGCCCGGATCAGCTACTACCACATGCGCGATCACAACCCGGTGTGGGACTCCGGGCTCGTCGACGAGCTGGGTCA
This sequence comes from uncultured Thermoleophilaceae bacterium, assembly GCA_963734025.1. Taxonomy (GTDB): domain Bacteria; phylum Actinomycetota; class Thermoleophilia; order Solirubrobacterales; family Thermoleophilaceae; genus JACVRW01. The sequence continues at coordinate 43,772 of CAVTFR010000005.1, read as the reverse complement.
GCGCCGGTCCGCCTGGTACACGTGGTGCACAGCGAGGCACGCCGGCGATGCCTCGGCTCCCGACTGCTCGCCTCCTCCGCGCTAGCCGTTGGACTCGCTGAGCGGGTCGCCGTCCTCGCCCGGCTCGAGTACGAAGACCTCCGCCGCTATGTCCGGGTCGATGTGGTTGTCGCCCATGAACGCGATCACCTTTCGCCCGGTCTCCTGCTCGATCATCTCGACGAGGTCGCCTCGCATGACCTGCTGGAACTCGTGTCGCCCGCAGCACGATGTCGGCCTTACCGCTTGCCGAGGTGTTGCTCCCATCTGGTCAAGGTGTCCTCGAGGATCACGACCACGGTTTCGTGGTTGACGACGGTCGCAGGCAGCTGACTCGAGCTTAGCCTGAAAGCCTTCCGTCAGCGACCCGATTCGACCCAAGGAGAGAGCATGCTCGACCATGTGGGACTGGACGTCGCCGACTACGACCGCAGCAAGGCCTTCTACTCGAAGGCGCTCGCGCCGCTCGGCCTGGAGCTCGTGATGGAGCCGGTCCCAGGCATCGGCGGCTTCGGCGAGCGGCAGCGGCCGTTCTTCTGGATCGTGACGGGCAGGCGCTCGGCGCAGAGCGGCGTCCACGTCGCGTTCACTGCCGAGACCCGGGCGGCGGTCGACGCGTTCCACGCGGCAGCACTCGAGGCCGGCGCCACCGACAACGGTGCGCCGGGCGTGCGGGAGATCTACCACCCGGCCTACTACGGGGCCTACGTGCTCGACCCCGACGGGAACAACGTCGAGGCGGTCTCCCACCGGCCCGAGTGACAGCTGGAGCGCAGACCTGAACTCGCCGCCCGTCTGATCCTCAGACCCAGGCGAAGCGGACGTCGATGTCCGCGAACTCGTCGATGCGGCGCCGGTTGAAGACATGCGGGACCACCTCTACGATGAAGCGCTCCGCCGGGCGCCAGACCGCCACCCAGCCCAGGACCAGGATGCCCTGCGAGATGCCCTCGACGATCACGTCCTCGCTCGCGCGGTCGAGGGCGGTCGAGACCAGGATCGAGAGGAACAGGAAGGCGATTCCGATGCGGGCGGCGACCTGCTGCTGGCGCGACAAGGGGTCGGCGCGCCGCAGCGGGCCGGCTGCCTTGCTGAGGCTGCGGTGGATGGCCGTGCGGACGGCGTCCTCGTCGGTGTGCTCGCGTTCGCTCGCGGGCGCGTAGACGGTCAGGCAGGACGGCCGTGAGTCGCGCAGACGGTCCCACTCGTCCAGCAGGTGCCAGCGCGCGTCACCGGAGAGTGTGCGGTCGGCCAGCGGACGCGCGTCGAACTCCCAGAAGAGCTGGTCCATCGAGCTGACACGGATTGCGAACTGGTCGCCGGAGGGTTCGGGGTCGCGCATGCGAGCGAGGCTCTCACGTCCGCCGGTCGCCTGCCGCCGTCAGCGTGGCGAGTAAGGCTCGATCACGAGCTGCTCCGCCACGGGCATGTCGATCTCATCGCGCGCGGGACTCCGGAGCACGCGCCGCGCAAGGCCGTCGGGGTCGCTCTCGAGCCAGGCCGGCACATGGCCGGGCCTCAGGTCCGGACGTGCGCCTCGACCTTGATGGCCCTGCCGTCGCGCAGTGTCCAGAGGTGACCGAAAGGAGCGGTGAGCGGCATGTTGCTTCTACGGCCGCGCGCCGTGATGTGTCCGGTGACCAGGATCTGCTCGGGCGCGACTTCGTCGAGCTTCGTCGGCTTGGTAGCGGAACTCCGAGAAGTCCTCCTCGAGTCCCTCGACGAACACCGCGAAGCCTTCGATGCCGTGGAGCGTGCGATCACCGACCTCCGGCGAGACGCGCGCCTGGACCTCCGGCGCCATCACCTCGCCTGCGGCCGCCAGGCCGCGTCCTCGCTCTTCTACGTCGGCCCAGTTGAAGCCATAGAGGCCGCGAATCAGGTCGATATTGCGCTCGGCCATCCTGGAGCAGTATCGCGGCCGGGGCCCTGCCCCGCGGCGGGGAGCGCTACCCTCGTCGTACGAGTCGGACATTCGGTTCGACAACAGGCGTGTTCCGCGTTCCGCAGTCGTTGCCTTCGAGCACCTCCGCGTCCGCAGTGCACATATCCCGGAGGAGGACAACGATGGCTACAGGAACCGTGAAGTGGTTCAGCGACGACAAGGGCTACGGATTCATCACACCCGATGACCCCGGCAAGGACCTGTTCGTCCACCACAACGCGATTCAGGGCAGCGGCTTCAAGTCGCTGGCCGAGGGCGCGAAGGTGAGCTACGACGCCGAGCAGGGCACCAAGGGCCCGGCGGCGGCGAACGTCCAGGTGCTCTAAGCCCCGGTTCGATGAGCGACGGGGGGCTCATTTGCGGGCCCTCCGTCTTCTCGGCCGTGCGTGGCGTCGCCACGCTCGGAATTCCACGACTCGGGAGGACAAGCATGGCGTCAAGCGGGAAGAGAAAGACCACGATGGCAAAGCTCAACCGCGAACGCAGGCTTCTCGAGCGCCGGCTCGAGAAGAAGGCCAAGAAGGACGCCCGGAAGCGTGCGGCGGCACAGAATCCGGACCCGCCCGGCGACACGCTGACCGGAGACGACCGCTGAATCTCGCCCGAGGCGGCCCGGATCTCGGCCGCGTCGGTCGGGCCGACGGGCGCCGAGGGGACAGCGTGGACCGCGTTCCCGTCGACGGCAATGGGCAGCTGGCCCTCACCGTCGGATGCACTTTCGGGTTCGAGACGCCGCAGCCGGTCTCGGCGGTGCTCCAGGTCGCTCCGTCGGGGCGCGATCTCCAGGTTCGTGCCGAACACTGGGAGACTGGCGCCGACCATCACGGCTACATCGACCTGTTCGGCAACCGCTGCGAGCGGGTGACGATCCCCGCGGGCGCGTCACAAATCGTCTACGAGGCCGAGGTCGTGCTCTCTTCGCCACGCGACCGGATCTCCCCCGGAACGCCGGAGACGCCGATCATGGCACTGCCCGACGAGCACATAACGTTCGTCATGCCGAGCCGGTTCTGCCTGCCCGACGAGCTTGGCCACGAGGCGTGGCAGCGCTTCGGCGATCTCACGCCGGGCTGGGAGCGCGTTCAGGCGATCGTCGACTTCGTTCACGGTCATCTCGATTGGGTGGCCGGCGCGTCGAACCCGTGGACCACGGCAGTCGACGCCTACCGCGCCGGGCAGGGCGTCTGCCGCGACTTCGCCCACCTGGCGATCACGTTCTGCCGCGCGTTGAACATCCCGGCGCGCTACGTGTGCGGCTACATCCCGGAGATCGACGCCCCGCTGCCCGCTGAGCCAATGGACTTCGCCGCCTGGTTCGAGGTCTACCTCGACGGCACATGGCACACCTTCGACGCCCGCAACAACCGCCGCCGCGTCGGCCGCGTGGTCGTCGGGCGTGGCCGCGACGCCGTCGACGTCGCATTGATGACCTCGTTCGGCCCGGTGACGCTCACGCAGTTCGATGTGCGCGCGGCCTAGGCGACGTCGGCACGCCGCCCGGCACCCGTGGGCAAGCGCCTTGACACCGCGTTGGGCGCGCTACCAGGTTGGTCAAAGGCCGGCCGTCCCTGCATCGCCCGCTAACGGTGACTGGGTGGTCGCACGCCCGGCGGCGGCGACGGTAGCCCACCTGGTCGCACGAGGAGCTCCCTCGACATGAGCCGCGCCGTCCCATCCCGCCTCCCACCCCTCTCGTATGCCAGCGGGCCGTCGTCCACGCCGCTGCTGGGCGAGACGATCGGCGAGTGCCTGCGGCGCGCGGCCGAAGCCCATCCCGACCGTGAGGCCGTCGTCTCTCGCCACCAGGGCGTCCGGCTCACCTACGGCGAGCTCGATGCCGCCGTCGATCGGCTGGCCAGCGCCCTGCTGGCCCGCGAAATGGGCGTGGGTGATCGGGTCGGCATCTGGGCGCCCAACTGCGTCGAATGGGTGCTCGTGCAGTACGCCACGGCCAGGATCGGAGCGATCCTGGTCAACATCAACCCGGCATATCGGGCGCACGAGCTGGCCTATGTCGCGCGTCAGTCTGGGGTCCGCGCGCTGTTCAGCGCGCCGGCGTTCAAGAGCAGCGACTACCGGCAGATGATCTCCGACGTCAGAGGCGAGCTGACGGAGCTCGAAGACGTCGTCATCCTGGGCGATGAGGCCTGGGACACGATGCGCACGGCGACGATCGACGACTGTGCCGTCAGCGGCCGGGTGGCGTCGCTCGATCGAGACGACCCCATCAACATCCAGTACACGAGCGGTACGACGGGGTTCCCCAAGGGCGCGACCCTGACGCACCACAACATCCTCAACAACGGGTTCTTCGTCGGTGAGCTCTGCTCGTATACCGAGCACGACCGCATCTGCGTTCCAGTGCCGTTCTACCACTGCTTCGGCATGGTGATGGGAAACCTCGCCGCGATCACCCACGGCTCGTGCATCGTCATCCCCGCCCCAGGGTTCGACGCGCCGGCGACGCTGAGCGCGAGTTCCGCGGAACGGTGCACATCGCTGTACGGCGTCCCGACGATGTTCATCGCGATGCTCGAGGACCCCAGCTTCGACCAGCACGACCTCAGCTCGCTTCGGACCGGGATCATGGCCGGCTCACCCTGCCCCACCGAGGTCATGAAACGGGTCGTCAGCGAGATGCACATGGGCGAGGTGTCCATCTGCTACGGCATGACCGAGACGTCCCCGGTGTCCACGCAGACGCGCAAGGACGACTCGCTCGAGCGGCGCGTCGGGAGCATCGGCCGGGTCGGTCCCCACCTGGAGATCAAGGTCGTCGATCCCGACACCGGTCTGACGGTCCGGTGCGGGGAGACGGGCGAGCTGTACACGCGGGGCTATTCGGTCATGCGCGGATACTGGAACGACCCTGAGAAGACCGCGGAGGCCAAGGACGACGCCGGCTGGATGCACACGGGCGATCTCGCCGCGATGGACGCTGACGGCTATCTGAACATCGTGGGACGATCCAAGGACATGGTCATCCGCGGCGGGGAGAACATCTACCCGCGGGAGATCGAGGAGTTCCTGCACTCGCATCCGGACATCACAGACGCCCAGGTGGTGGGCGTCCCGGACTTGCGTTACGGCGAAGAGCTGTGTGTCTGCATCAAGCTCCGTGAAGGCGCGCCCGAGCTGGACGCCGCAGCAGTCCGGTCGTTCTGCGAGGGCCGGCTGGCTCACTACAAGATTCCTCGCTATGTCCGCTGTGTCTCCGACTTCCCGATGACGGTGACGGGCAAGGTCCGAAAGAACGAGCTGCGCGAGCAGGCGATCGAACACCTTGGGCTGGGCGAGGCCGCGGCGATCCCCACCGCCTGACACAGGCACGCTGGCTCGAGCCGGCCCGGCTCAAGCCTTCGCTCCCGTCAGAGGCGCGTCTTGGAGTGCACCGCGATCCGGTCGTGAACGAAGCGCACGACCATTGCGCCTTCGCCGACCGCGGTGGCGCAGCGCTTGAGCGATCCGGAGCGGACGTCGCCCGCCGCGTAGATGCCGGGAACGTTGGTCTCGAGAAGCCCTTCGGCACCGGCGTCGGGGCCGGTGACGATGAAGCCGTTGGCGTCGCGCGCGACCGTGTCGCCGAGCCAGTCGGTGCACGGCGCGGCCCCCAGGAACAGGAAGAGGAATGAGAACGGCAACCGTTCGCCGTCGACCAGGGTGACCCCCTCGAGCCGGCCGCCGGCCCCATGCAGCTCGGCCACCTCGCTGCGATCTCGTACGGCCACCCCGTAGCGCTCGAGCTCCCCGATCAGATAGTCGGACATCGTCTCGCCTAGGTCGCCGCGACGATGCAGCAGGGTGACGAGCGCCCCGCCTTTGGCCAGCCACACGGCCGCCTGCCCGGCCGAGTTGCCGCCGCCCACGATCCCCACTCTGGTGCCGGCGCAGCGCTGCGCCTCGGGCGGGCCGGCGGCGTAGAAGATGCTCACGCCCTCGTACTCCTCCAGCCCTTCGACTGGCAGGCGCCGATACTCGGCGCCCGTGGCGAGCACGACCGCACGGGCAGAGACCTCGTGGTCCCCCTCCAGGCGTACGACATGCCGCTCGTCACCGGGCTCGAGCGCCAGCACGCGATAGGGAGTTGCAGTGCGCGCGCCGAACTTGCGCGCCTGCGTGACCGCCCGGCTCGTCAGCTCGTTGCCCGTGATCCCGGCGGGGAAGCCGAGATAGTTCTCGATTCGTCGCGAGGAGCCGGCCTGGCCGCCCAGCGCGGTGCTCTCCACGACGAGCGTCTCCAGGCCCTCCGACGCGCCGTAGACCGACGCGCCAAGGCCGGCCGGCCCGCCCCCGACGACGACCAGGTCGACCTCCTCGCGCTCGCCCAGCTCCAGCCCGATCCCGAGCGCGCGTGACAGCTCCCCGTTGGTCGGGCTGAGCATTTCCTCGCCGCCCGGCAGGCGCACCAGGGGCAGCTGTCCCGGCGCGAGCGCGTCGATGAGAGCGCCGGCCTCTGGATCGTCGGAATGCTCGGGATCGCGCCAGGTGTACGGCAGGCGGTTGCGATTCGCCCATTCCACCACCCCGCGCGTTGGCGCCGAGGAGGCCGGGCCGACGATCTCCATGCCGATCCCCTGCCGCTGCTGCAGCGCTTCCCGCCGGTTCATGAACGTCGAGAGCAGGAGGTCGGCCAGCGAGGCGTCCTCGAAGAGCAGCGGACGCAGGACATCCCGGTCGACGGCGATGTAGCGCATGGGTTGCGTGACCACGGCATTCAGGAACACCGTCTGCCCCGATAGGAGGTTCATCTCTCCCAGGAATCCGGATGCGCCGTGACGCACGACCTCGAGCCCCGCCGCGTCCTGGATGGCCGCCTCGCCCTCGAGGACCGCGATGAAGGGATAGCGCTGATCGCCCACCCGGTACAGGTAGTCGCCGACGTCGGCCGTGCGCTCCTCGCCGAGCTCGGCGAGCATCGCGAGCTGCGCTGCCGAGAGAACCGCGCTTACGGGGGTAGCCACCGGGGAAGTGTACTTTCGGCCCGCCTGCGGCCTTCGGGGCCAACGGCTGCGACCATCGGGCTGTGCTCGACGTCACCCATTTCACCGACCCCGGTTGCCCGTGGGCGTACTCCGCGATGCCGATCCATACGACTCTGCGCTGGCGCTACGGCGAGCAGCTTCGCTGGACGCTCGTGGTGATCGGGCTCACCGAGGACGCCGGTCAGTACGCCGCTCGCGGATACACGCCGACGCGATCGGCTCTCGGCCACCGGCGTTTTCGCCGTTTCGGAATGCCGTTTCAGATCACCCCGAAGGCGCGCCTGAGCGCCACCTCGCCCGCCTGCCGGGCAATCGTGGCCACGCGACTGGCTGCGCCGTCGTTGGAGGACACCGCGCTGCGGGCGCTGCAGTTCGCTCAGTTCACGACGACCGGGACCCTGGACGATCCCCGTACCTTGCGCTCGGCGCTCGCAACCGTGGAGGGCCTGGATGCCGACGCCGTCGTCGAGCGGATCGACGATCCCGAGGTGATCGCCGCCTACGAGATCGACCGTTCCAGTGCCCGCACGGCAAGCGGATCGGCGACCGAGTTCCAGGGCCGGGCGGCGAACACCGACGGGATCGTGCGCTACACGGCGCCGTCGCTTGTCATCGAAGCGCCTGGCGGGCACAAGCTCGAAGCGGGTGGCTTTCAGCCGATCGAGGCGTACGACGTCGTTATCGCAAACCTGGACCCCACGCTCCGGCGCCGGGCACCCGCCGATGACCCGGTCGAAGTGTTGAGCGCCTTTCCCTATCCACTGACCACGGCTGAGGTGGCCGCCGTTATGGCCGAACACCTCGCGCCACCTGACTTGGTCGGGGTAGAGGCCGCGCTGATTACGGCGACCGGCGAGGGACGCGCCAGCCGCCAGCCTGCGGGCGACGGCTCGCTCTGGGCGTCGGCCCGGGGGTCGCAGCACCGCGAATAGGTGGTCGCGGACCGCGTATTCACGACCCGAAATCCGACCGGGCGGTCGATGCCCCGCCAGGGGCGGACACTCGGGCGTGGTCAGCTAGCGAAGCGGCCGGAACGCCGCGCGAACCTCGCCGGCAAACACATCGGGCTCCTCCCAGGCGGCGAAGTGGCCGCCCCTGTCGACCTCGTTGAAGTAGGCGAGGCCGGGGTAGACCGTCTCGACCCAGCTGCGCGGGGCAGCCCAGATCTCGCCGGGGAACGTCGTGAAGCCGACCGGAACCGAGACCGCAGGAGGAGGCTGGCCGCATCGCCAGCGCCGCGGCCAGCGAACTCGTCCGACCTCCCAGTACGACCGGGCCGCCGAGGCGCCGGTGCCGGTCAGCCAGTACAGCGTGATGTTGTCGACGATGGTGTCCCGGGTGAGATTGCCCACGGGCTCATCGTCGACGAACGCGCGGGAGATCTTGTAGTAGCTGTCCGTGTCGTGGTCGAGCAACCAGGCCGCCAACGCGACGGGTGAATCCAGCAGGGCGTAGCCGATCGTCTGCGGCCGCGTTGCCATCTCGAGGAAGTAGGCGAAGCCGTCCGTCCCTGAACGTCGCGACCGCGTCGGCCGCTGCGCGTTCCTGTTCGGATTCCGCTGGGAAGTTGATCCCCGATTGCGAGCACCGCCGTGAGCAGGTTCAGGTGGTAGCCGACCAACCCCTCGACCGCCTGGCGGCCCATCAGCGTCCGTGACGAGGGCACCCACGTCGCCGCCCTGGGCGACGTAGCGCGTGTAGCCGAGGCGGTTCATCAGCTCCGCCCACGCGCGTGCGATGCGGCTGGCGTCCCAGCCCAGCTCGGCCGGCTCGCCGGAGAACCCGTAGCCGGGCAAGGAGGGCAGCACCAGGTGGAATGCGTCCTCGGGGGTGCCGCCGTGAGCGGGCGGGTCGGTCAGCGGGCCGACGGTCTCCAGCAGCTCGATGACCGAACCGGGCCAGCCATGCGTCATGATCAGCGGCAACGCATTCTCATGCCGCGATCTGACGTGGATGAAGTGGATGTCCACTCCGTCGATCTCGGTCATGAACTGCGGCAGCGCGTTCAGTTTCGCCTCGCACGCGCGCCAGTCGTGCTCCGTCGCCCAGAAACTGGCGAGCGCCTGGATCGTCGCCAGCTGCACGCCCTGCGACCTATCGGCGACGAGCTCGCTGGAGGGCAAGCGCGTCGCCTCGATCCGGCGGCGCAGCTCATCGAGCTTCTCCTCCGGAACGTCGATCTGGAACTGACGGATGGCTGCCGCTTCGGCCGTAACGGACATAAGGTAGCTCCTTGCGTGGCTGACGCCACGAGCCTCGTCGTTCAGTCCGCAGCTGGCGCCCGTGAGCACCCTGGCGCGCTCCCTGGTCCGCGCTTCGTCGACTGACCGTCGTCGCCGGTGCGGGTCGAAGGTGTGGCGAGGGGTCACTCGAGGGTGTCAGGTCGAGCTGAGGGGCACGGCGCCGGGTTCTCAGCTCGGGCTGATCCACTCACTGAGATTCCCCGCAATGCATGACATCAATCCGCCTTCCACCCAGGAGGAGTCATGAAGCGGCGATTCTTCGCACTGCTGGCCGTCCCCGCCCTCGCCCTGGGCTTCGCCTTCGCGTCGCCCGCCACCGACCAAGCGCAGGCACTCCCGCCGATCCCGACCGGCTGGGAGTGCGGCTTCGTCGCACAAAAGATGGCCGAGGCCGAGTACTACGGAAACGTGAGCGGTTACATCTACTGGTCCGACCTGGCCGAAGACCTTCACTGCGTCGAGGACCTGACGAGCTGATCAGGCCGGTCGACACGCGGCCGCCGCCGATGGTGGTCAGGGCGCCGGTTCCCACGCCGCCTCCACGATGTAACCGTCGGGGTCGCGGCACTTGACGCTGACGTATTCGGGATCGTTCGTCTCCTCCACCAGCTCGACTCCATCAGCGGCGAGCCGATCGCGCAGGGCCAGGACGGCGTTACGGTCGGGCAGTCCAATCCCGAAGTGCATCCAGGATGGCCGGGCAATCTGCTCGACGTCGGTACCGAGCGCGAGCGCGAAGCCTCTGGCGTTGAAGAGCATCAGCACGCCATCGTCATACCGCCGCGCCGGCCGCGCGCCAAAGCCGAAGTAGCGCTCGTAAAAGCGGCGTGAGCGCTCCTGATCGCGAACCGGGATTGCGAGGTGATCCATGACGGCGACGGTACGGCATGCGGTGCTGCCGGGGTCCGGCGCTACACGACGTCTCTGCGGCGGAGGAGGAGCCCGGTTAGCGTGACCAGGGCAGCGATGAGGACCGCAAGCACCGCGGCTCCCTGCAGCCCATTCACGAGCGGCCCGGAGTAGGAGCCGGGACCGCTTGACTCGATCGAGTCGACGGAGGCGCCGAGCGCCGCGGCGAGCGAGTATCCGTTCGCGCGCAGGAAGACCTCGGTGAGCGGCTGGAGCAGGCTCACCGTGTCGGCGAACGCGCTCAGGAGTCCCTCGATCACCAACGCGTAGAGGATGCCCACGCCGATCGCCAGCGACGTGCCGCGCGTGAGCACGCCGAGCAGCACGCCCACCGCCGCCCAGGCAGCCAGGATCAACCAGCCCGCAGCCATTGCTCGTATCAACAGCCATGCGGATGGCCAGTTGGCGGGGGCGTCCTCGATCTGCGCGATCACATAGCTCGCCACGGCGCCCGCCGCGAACAGCGTCAAGACGAACGGCACGAGCACGATGGCGAGGGCCGCCAGCTTGGCGGCGAATACACGCAGCCGGCCGGGGCCCTGGGTGAACAGCGTCTTCAGCGTGCCCCACCCGTATTCGCTCCCGAACGCAAAAACCCCGAGCATCAGCGCGAACACCCCGCCGAAGAACGGGAAGCCGGTGATCAACGTGCCGGCCAGCGACTCGGGCAGGAACTGCTCGAGCCCACCGGTCGCGTCCTCGGGATCGAGCGCGTAGGGCACGATGTAGGCGAAGAACACCCCGAGCAGCGTCCAGATCCCGAGCAGGATCCAGGTGGCGGCTCGCTTTCGCAATATCAGCAGCTCCGCGGCCACGTCGCGCGTCATGACGGTTCTCCTCCGTTCGCGGTGAGCTCGAGGAAGACGTCCTCGAGCGAGGCCTTCTGGGTGTAGAGCTCCGAGACCGCGATGCCCGCTTCCACGAGCGCGCGGTTGATCGCCGCCGCCTGGGCGGTGTCGACCGTCACGTCGACCAGGCCGTCGGTGCTCGCGACCGCTTCGACGCCGGCGAGCGAGCCGACCAGGCGGACCGCCTCCGAGAGCGGCTCGGCGCGCACCCGCAGTCCGGCTTGCCCACGTAGTTCCTCGACGGTTCCCTCGGCGACGAGCGACCCGTCGCGGATTACGCCGACCCGATCGCTCACCTGCTCCACCTCGCCCATCAAGTGGCTCGAGAGGATCAGCGTGCGGTCGCCCTTGCCGAGCGAGCGCATGAACTCGCGCATCTCGGCCATGCCGGCCGGATCGAGGCCGTTGGTCGGCTCGTCGAGGATCAGCAGCTCGGGGTCCTTGAGCAGGGCGGCGGCCACGCCAAGCCGTTGCTTCATCCCCAGCGAATAGGTCGCGGCGCGGTCGCCCGCACGGTCGCTCAGCCGGACCTCGTCGAGCACCGCCTCCACGCGCTCCTCACCGACCTGGGCGTGACGAGCGAGCACGCGCAGGTTGTCGCGCCCCGAGAGATAGGGGTAGAAAGCCGGAGCCTCGACCAGCGCGCCGATGCGCGCGAGTCCCTGGGGAGACCCGGGTGGGGCGCCGAGGACCGTTGCCGCGCCCGCTGTCGGTCGTACGAGCCCGAGCAGCATGCGCAGCGTGGTCGTCTTGCCGGCGCCGTTCGGGCCGAGGAAGCCGTAGACCTCGCCGCGCCGCACGCGCAACTCGAGAGCGTCGACGGCGACGATCGCATCGCCGTAGCGCTTGGTGAGCGCTCTGGTCTCGATGACGAGGTCGGATGTCATGCCGCCGACGCTAGGCGCGCATGCACGCCTCGAAAACGACCCCTGGGCGGAAATTCGGGTCCTCCCCGGGGCGTACGTGCGATCCGCCTGCAGGCGGGTTTCCGGGAGCGGATCCAGCGCTACGCTCGCGAGCAGTGGCGATCGACCTCACACGCACCGGGCGGCTGCTCGACGCCGCGATTGCGGCCGGGGCGTTCGTGCTGTCCGTCGCGCTGCTGGGAGCCGGCGCCGGCGAGGTCGACGTCGTCGGCGTGCTGCTCGCGGCGCTGGCCTCGCTACCGCTCGTGGCCCGCCGGGCCGCGCCGCTTGCGGTATTCGTGCTGACGGCACTCGCCAGCGCGGTGCTCTACGGAGTGACTGAGATCACGGGCCCACCGGTGGGGCCGACCGTGGCCCTCTACGGCCTGGCCTCGGGCGGCGACGGTTCACGTGCCCGCACCCTGCTCACCCTTGGCCTCGTCGCGCTTATGCTCGCCGTCCACGTGACGGCGACCGGGCTGGACGAGGGCCGCTTCCCCGGCGCCGAGCTCGTGTTCGGCGTGCTGCTCTGGGGCGGCACCTGGCTGGCGGGCGACCGCGCGCGACTGCGGCGCGAGCGGATGGCCGAGCTCGAGGAGCGCGCTCTGCGCGCGGAGCAGGAAGCCGAGCGCGAGCGCAGGCTGGCAGCTGCGGAGGAACGCGCGCGCATCGCCCGCGACCTCCACGATTCCGCCGGTCACGCGATCAACGTGATCCTGGTCCACGCCGGCCTCGGCCGGCTCAACACGGCGGGCGGCCCCGACGAGGCGCGTGCGGGGTTCGAGACGATCGAGGAGGTCGCGCGCGAGACCGTAGGTGAGATCGACCAGCTCGTGCGGGTCCTGCGCGAGGACACGGCGAACGGGCACCTTGAGGTCGAGCCGCCGCCGGGAATGGCCGCGCTCGACGGGCTCGTCGAGCGACACCGGGCCGCGGGACTGGCCGTCAGCGCCACGGTCGGCGGTGAGCGCCGCCCGCTCCCTCCGGGCGTGGACAGGGCGGCCTACCGCATCCTCCAGGAGGCCCTGACCAACGCCGCGCGTCACGGCGCGGGCAGCGCCGAGGTGGCGGTCGCATTCGGGCCTGGCGCGCTCGACGTCACGGTCGCCAACCCGGTGCGCCATGAGGACGCCGCCCGCCCGGTCGGCGGCGGGCATGGGGTCATCGGCATGCGCGAGCGCGCGGCCGGTCTTGACGGCAGCCTGGAGGCGGGCATGCGCGACGGCCAGTTTCGGGTGCACGCCCGGCTTCCATTGCTCGGACGTGGAACATGACGGCATCGCCCGTCCGGGTTCTGATCGTCGACGACGACGACCTCATGCGCGCCGGCCTGCGCGGAGTGCTCGCCAGCGACGCGGCGATCGAGGTGGTCGGCGAGGCGAACGACGGGCGCGACGCCGTCTACCGCACGCGTCTCTTGCGCCCGGACATCGTGCTGATGGACGTGAGGATGGCCGACGTGGACGGCATCTCCGCCACCCGCGACCTGCTCGACGCGTTTCCGGACGTGAGGGTCGTCATCGTCACCACGTTCGAGCAGGACGACTACATCTTCGGGGCCCTCCGCGCGGGGGCTTCGGGGTTCCTGCTCAAGCGGACCAAGCCGGAGGAGCTCGTCGCCGCCGTTCACACCGTCGCCGCCGGCGACTCGCTCCTATCCCCTCCGGTCACGAGCCGCGTGATCGAGCGAATGGCGCGGCAGCCGACACCCGACGTGACCCACGACGCCCGCCTCGACGAGCTCACGCCGCGCGAGCGCGAGGTCCTCGAGCACGTGGCGCGCGGCCTGTCGAACGGCGAGATCGCAGCCGAGCTCGTCGTCGAGGAGTCCACGGTCAAGACCCACGTCAGGCGGATCCTCGCCAAGCTGGGCGCACGCGACCGCGTCCATGCCGTGATCTTCGCGTACGAGAGCGGCTTGACCTCGCCGCGCCAGACATGAGACTGGAACCTGCCTTCAGCTCCAGTTCGCTTGCCGAGAAAGGCCGCGCCTGAGGCCGGGCGGTCAGGCCTCGCCGCGACCCTCGGGCGTGTAACTGCTCCAGATCGTCGATGCGAAGGCGCCCAGGTCGGGCCCGTCGTGGATCTCGATGGCGACGACCCACTTGACCCACTGAAAGCCGCGGTGGCCGGGTGCGACCAGTCGGACCGGCGCGCCGTGCCCGTGTGAGATAGGTTCGCCAGCGACCCGGGTCGCGAGCAGCATGGAGCGCGCGTCGTCGATCTCGAAGCTGTAGCGGTACCCGGTGTGCGAGATCACGCGGACGTGACTGGCGTCGCGTCCGGGACGTGCACGATCGAGCAGCGCGCGGATCCGCACACCGCCCCAGCGCTGTTCGGACACAAATCCGCCGGTGCAGTCGAGCACCGCGGTGAGCTCGTCGCCGGCGTCGAGGTCGACGACGCTGAGGTCGAGTGGGTTCGCGACGTCGCCGTCGACGCGGACCCGGTGCTCAGCGGCCGGAAGCCGCCGCGGCGAGTCGGCTATCCAGGAGGTTGTGGGGAACTCATTGCCCTCGAAGGAGTCCGCCTCGTAAGAGCCCGTGAAGCGCCGCGCCGCCCCGCGCAGGCCCGCGAGGTCGGACAGCGGACCCTGCAGCCACCAGGCCAGCAGCGCGCCGCCCGCGACCCCGCCCGTGAGCAGGAACTGGCGGCGACTCGCGAAGTCCGCGCGCCGAGGCGGGCGCGCGCGGAGCAGGGCATGCCCCAGGACGATGAGCGCGAGCAGCGCCCCGGCAACGAAGTGCAGGCTCAGCAGGTTGTAGCCCGCCACGCGCCAGGACAGGCCGAGCCCCGCGGACCACAGCCATCCGCTAACGAGCGTCGCGGCAACGAGCAGGACCGCCAGCACGCCCGCCCGCGACCGCCGGTCCCAGGTCGACGGGTGCCGCAGCCGCCTCCCGACGCGGCGCAACTTCCAGCCGAGTACCGCTGCCAGCGCGAAGCCGGCTGCTCCGTGGACGGCGAACACCCACGCGTCTCCTTCGCCTCCGGCGAACAACGTCGCGACGCCCGTCGCGGCGAGCACCGCTACCAGAAGCGCGAGGCTCCAGTCCGTCCCTCGCGGGCTCACGGGTCTCAGGATAGGGAGCGGCGGCCTGTTCCCCGTCGCGGTCGCGCCGGTCGCTTGGGCCCAGGACCGATGAGTTCTCGGTACGGCAGAGGTCAACACTGCCATGACGACGATGCATGTGCTTGAAACCGCCGAGGTCGACATCGCCTATGACGTCGATGGGCGGCTGCCCACCGCCGACGGGCGCCCACCGCTGTTCATGATCGGTCAGCCCATGGACGCGAGTGGCTTCGCCACGTTGGCGTCCCATTTCCCCGACCGTACCGTGGTCACTTATGACCCGCGCGGCCTCGGGCGCAGCACCCGCAAGGACGGCCGGGTCGACAATGCGCCCGCGGTCCAGGCCGACGACGTGCACGCCGTTATCGAGGCACTCGGCGCCGGCCCGGTCGAGATGTTTGCGAGCAGTGGGGGCGCGGTGACCGCGCTCGCGCTCGTGGCGGCCTATCCCGACGACGTCACCACGCTTGTGGCACACGAGCCGCCGCTCATCCCCGTGCTCCCCGACGCCGCGGCGGCCGAGCGCGCCCGGGCCGGCTTTCGCGACGCGTACGAGGCCAAGGGGGCGGGCGCCGGTATGGCGGCCTTCATTGCGATGACGTCGTGGCGAGGCGAGTTCACCGACGAGTACTTCGCGCAGCCCGCGGCGGATCCGGCCCAGTTCGGGATGCCGACCGAGGATGACGGCTCCCGCGAC
The DNA here is from genome assembly GCA_963734025.1 of uncultured Thermoleophilaceae bacterium. Lineage (GTDB taxonomy): Bacteria > Actinomycetota > Thermoleophilia > Solirubrobacterales > Thermoleophilaceae > JACVRW01. The sequence continues at coordinate 28,131 of CAVTFR010000005.1, read as the reverse complement.
GACCCGCTGCTATCCGACCGGTCCTGGGCGGTCAGCAGCTATCGCCCCGACGTCGACGCGCTGGCGGCAGCGCCCACGCGCGTCGTGATCGCCGTGGGCGAGGAGTCGCTGAACACGTTCACCGGCCGCGCGGCGGTGGCAACCGCCGAGCTGCTCGGTCAGCAGCCGACCGTGTTCCCGAGCCATCACGGCGGCTTCCTCGGCGGCGAGTTCGGATACGCCGGGCAACCCGAACCCTTCGCGCGCAAGCTGCGCGACGTGCTTGACCACGACAACTGATCCCCGCGCGCCTCGCGAGTCAAGAGGCCTACAGGCGGCTCACGCGTCGACCCCGCGGACATGGAACCGGCGCCACCGCGCGCCGATGCCCTGCCCGTTGAGGGAGCGGCTGCGACCATCCCGGATCGGCAGCATCGTCCAGATCCCGAACCCGATGTGAGCACGTTCGGGGATCAGGGTGCCGTGGGCCTCGTACACCATGCGGCCGTCGACCCGCCAGGCCGCGGTCGATCTACTCCGGTCGAGCGTGATCTCGCACGCGCGAAGCCGGGTGAAGTCGTCGTCGAAGTCCTCGTATGGCGACTCGACCACGTGGTAGAACGGCTCGCCTCCTCCGCCACCGCCCAAGCCCAGCTGCTCGTGCAGCGCGAGCACGCGAGTGGAGGTGCCGCAGACGGCGAACACGCGCGAGCTCACGTCGAGGTCGAAGACGTGGAAGGCGGCCATCCCGGTTCGGTAGTCCCCCGGTTCCCCGCCGATGTTCTCGACCGCCAGGTCGACCGCGAACGTGGCGGGCCGATCCGGGGGCAGATCGAACGCGCGGGTCGAGACGACGAGGTACTTGGGGCTGTCCGCGGCCTGAAACCTGTCGTGCGACAGCGAGAAGCGGGGGATCGTCACTCGCACCTCGCCGTCGCCGACGGCCAGCTCCGTGTTGGGGTCGAGCGGGATGTGCTCGCCACCGGTTGGGAGCGGCAGGCGCGCAGGGCTCCAGCGTGCGGCGTCCAGGTCGGGCCCAGCGAGCTCGTCGTACGTGACGAAGCCGTCGGGGGCGGCGGCCCGGGCTCGGGGCTCAGGAGTCATGGCCATCTCCTTTCACCGGGCTGACCTGGTCCGCGGGATCAGGCTTGCGCCACTCCGCCGGCGCAGCCGGCGCGTAGGCGGCCCTGAAGCCATCTCGCCAACTCGGGTGGCGCAGCTCCCAGCCGAGCTCGTGCTTGGCCTTGTCGTTCGACGCGCCACGGGACTCGGTCGACATCGCGACCACGGCTTCGCCCGCGAACAGCCGCGCGAGCCAGCGCGGAAAGCGGCGGGGCGGCTTGGCGCCGAGCACCTCGGCGAGCACCGGCAGCCACTCGCGTACCGGGGCGGGCTCGTCGTCGACGATGTTGTAGAAGCCCGCGCGGTCGCTTTCGAGCGCGAGCACGGTCGCCGCGGCGGCGTCGTCCAGGTGGATCCACGACCAGACCCCGCCACCGTCACCGACTGTCGGGAACTGCCGCTTGCGCACAGGCTCGATCAGCCCATCGTTGGCCGCGCCGTAGAAGATCCCGTAGCGAAGCGCGACTCCGCCGGCGTCGCTCACCGCCTGGTCGAGGTAGCGCATCGCTTCGCTGGACTCGTGCGCCGACGGAACCGGTGCGGGATCGAGCGGGTCGTCCTCGCTCTTCACGGCCCCGCCCTCGCGCGCGTAGCGGTGGTTCGCGTTGCTCTGGGCGAGGAACCGGCGCACGCCCGCCTCACGGGCCGCGGCGAGCAGCGCGTCGGTCCCCTCGGTCCGCAGCCTGTTCGTCTGATGGAAGCTGCGGTCAAAGTGCTTGAAGTCGCTCAGGTCTGCCAGCGCCGTCGCCTGGTGAATGATCGCCTCGGGCTCGGCTTCGAGCACCGCCTTGCGCACCGCGCCGGGGTCAAGCAGGTCGAGGGGGATCGGCTGCGCGCCGAGCGCCCGCACGCCGTCGCCGTGTCCCGGCGACCGGAACGTGCCGGTCACCTCGTGGCCTCGATCGATCAACTGGGGAACGAGCCGGGTGCCGATCGCACCGCTCGCGCCTGCAACGAAGACTCGCATCGTGAGCTCCTTCTCGTCTGTCACATCGTCTGGATCTCGGGGGTCTAGTGCTATGACCCACTCCAACGAACGGATGTGACAGATGGATGAGAGCGACTGGCTGGCGGAGCGATTCGAGGAGCGCCGAACCCGGCTGCGAGCGGTGGCCTATCGGATGCTCGGCTCGCTGAGCGAGGCGGACGACGCCGTCCAGGAGGCATGGCTGCGCCTCAGCCGCTCGGATGCCGGCGAGATCGAGAACCTCGACGGGTGGCTGACCACCGTCGTCGCGCGCGTGTCGCTGAACATGCTCCGCTCGCGCCGATCGCGGCGCGAGCAGCCCTTGGACGTTCATGTGCCGGAGCCGATCGTCGACCGCGCCGACGGCACGGATCCGGAGCACGAGGCGTTGCTTGCCGACTCGGTGGGCCTGGCGCTGCTGGTGGTCCTCGAGACGCTGAGCCCGGCCGAGCGGCTCGCGTTCGTGCTCCACGACATGTTCGCCGTGCCGTTCGACGAGATCGCGCCGATCGTCGACCGTTCACCTGAGGCTGCCCGCCAGCTCGCCAGCCGCGCTCGCCGCCGCGTTCAGGGCGAGACCACGATTCCCGACGCGGACCTCGACACCCAGCGCGAAGTCGTCAACGCCTTCGTCGCCGCTGCGCGCGGGGGCAACTTCGAGGCTCTGCTCGAGGTGCTCGACCCGGACGTCGTCCTCAGGGCGGATCGAGGGGCCCTTCCGATAGGCGCCTCGAGGGTGGTTCGCGGGGCGGCCAACGTGGCCCGCCAGGCGCTCGCCTTCTCGCGCCTCGATATCGAGGTGCGGCCGGCGCTCGTCAACGGCGCGGCCGGCACGGTCTCGCTTCGAGACGGCAAGCCGTTCGCGATTGCGGGCTTCACGATCCGAAACCGAAGGATCGTCGAGATGGACGCCCTCGCCGATCCCGGAGCGCCTCAGCAAGCTCGACCTGACGATCCTCGACTGACCGCTTCGCGCGACAGGCCGCGGCTAGGGCGGCGGGATGTTCTGATTGCGGTGCAGGACGTTGTTCGGGTCGTAGCGGCTCTTCAGCGTCTGCAGACGCCCGAACGCCTGATCGCCGAAGGCGGCGCGCACGCGCTCGAGCGGCTCATCCGCTTGCATGTAGTTGACGTACCCGCCGCCGACCGACCACGGCTCGACTGCGGCCGCCGTCTCGCGTGCCCACTGGATGTACTGGTCGTCGAGGGCGGGGTCCTGCCAACCGGCCATTGCGCTGATGTTGAACGCAGCGTCGCGAAACCCGAGCGCGCCGCTCCTAGGGTCGGCGTCCTTCGGCGCGCCGTGCAGCGACTCGATCAGAATCTGGCCGGGCGACCGACCCAGCGCGACCATTCTCCCCAGCAGCCCGTCGATGAGCTCGTCCGGAAGCTCGCGCACGAAGTGGCTCTTCCAGTAGTTGCGGTCCTCGCCGTACGGGGGATTGAACAGGTGCTGCTGGCTGACGAACGAGCGCGGTCGCACACCGTCGTCGACGACCCCCGGTAGCGAGCGGAGTTCGCCCACGTCACTGGGATTCCCGTCCGAGCCCGTGTAGCAGGCGGCGACGACCAGGATCGGCTCGACCCTCTCGTCCACGGCAAGTACCGTCTCGCAGCTGAGGTCACGCGGGGAGCGCGCGGCGAGGTCGCGATAGCGGCGAAGTGCGTCTGCGACACCCGCGCCGGCGCACGTGAGGCGACCGCCGACGACCCGGTCGAGCCGGTGCAGCCGGAACTCCAGGCGCGTCGCCACACCAAAGTTGCCGCCACCCCCGCGCAGCCCCCAGAGCAGTTCAGCATCCTCATCTGCGGCGGCGCGAACCACTGTCCCTTCAGGTGTGACGACCTCAGCGGAAACGAGGTTGTCGCACGTCAGGCCGTGCTGCGCTGTCAAATGCCCGATCCCGCCGCCGAAGGTGAGTCCGGCGACGCCAGTCGAGCCGACAACGCCTCCGGGCGTGACAAGACCGAAGGCCTGAGTCGCGGTATCGAAGTCAAGCCAGGTCGCGCCGCCTTCGGCGCGGGCGATCCGCGCGTCGCGGTCGACTTCGACCCTGCGCATCAACGAGAGATCGATGACGAGGCCGCCGTCACAGACGCAATGTCCGGCGGGATTGTGCCCGCCCCCGCGCACCGCCACCTCGAGCGCATTCGCCCGGGCGAACTCGAAGGCCGTCGCTACATCCTCGGCGTCGAGGCAGCGCACGATCACCGCCGGGCGACGGTCGACCAGGGCATTGAAGGAGCGGCGTGCCACGTCGTAGCCTGCCTCCTCGGGGGCGATCACCGCGCCCGTGACCGATCGCCGCAGTTCGTCCAGGTGCCTGTCCATTTGTGCGATCGACCGCGCCTCTTCGCTCATGGCTTCCACTCCTCCTGTGGGTGATGCTTTCTTTCTGACCTTTGGGACCGCCGCAGATCGCAACACTCATCGCGACGAGCGTCGCCTTAAGGCGCTGACGCTCCTGCGTCGCGTTGGCCTGCGGTCATCTGATTGGGCGCGTGTGAGACGTCCCGCGTCGGACGAGCGACCAGCGACGCGCGGCGGCCGCCCACGCGGTTCGATCGTCGGACGCTACTGCGGCGAAGGGAAGATCGACTCGGTCCGGCCCGCGCGCTCCTCGAGCAGCCGGTCGGCGTAACGGACCAGAGCAACCAGCGAAACGAGCGCCGCGACGCCGCCCACGCCCGCGGCTACGCCGAGCGAGGCATCGGCGATCGCACCGAGCGCGATCGCGATCGCGCTGCCACCGACCACGCTGTTGATCACGGTGACCACCGTTGCGAAGGTAAAAAACTGCTTGCGCCCCTCGGGCGGCACCGCAGCGTTCTCGAACACCCCCCGTCCGTCGTCGTGCCCGGAGAGCAGGAAGAGCTTCGCTTGGTCGCCGGCGATCTGCTTGTAGTAGTTGCGGATCCGGTTGATTGCGACGCCGTAGCGGAAGTCCTCGGCACCGCACTCGACCACTCGCACGAAGGTGAACACACCGAGGACATAGAGCGTCGGGAGTACGGTGAGGGCGAAGACATCGAAGGCGGTGCCGATCTGCGATGCCTGGCCGATGAACCCCAGCGCGACCAGGGTGCTGGAGACCGAGAGGATGTAGAGCGAGGCGCGCGAGGCGCTCTCGCTCGCGGTCTGCGAGCGGGCGCCCTGGAGCGTGAAGTGCTCGGTGGTCAAAGCGGTCAAGAGCTCCTGGCGATCCGGGGCCTCCGCCACCTCACCAACGTACCAACGGCGACCAACCCAGATCGGGACGGGCGGCGGCTCTCTCAGCGGATGCAGTTCGCGCCCCGCGACGATGCGCAGGTACGTCGACGACTACGGGATCGGTCCGTGGGAGGTCTCCGGGTTCAACGCCGGCAAGGCGGAGGATTTCCGCGAGTATGGTCAGCCGGTCGAGCGCTCCTGGCGCCTCGCCGTCGCCACGGTCTCGCGAAAGTAAGCGGCCGCGAATCGGTTGGCCCCTGGAGGGATCTCAGGGTCCCTGAACCTCCACCTCCCCGACGCCCAAGGGGCGCCATGGCCGTAGCGTCGCGTTCGTCGCGGTTGAGCAAAGGAGATCCGGTGAGGCAGGTGGTGGCAACGCTCTTCGCATCGGTGGACGGATACGCCTCCGAGTCCCCGGACGAGCGCATGGGCTGGGTCACCGACGAGTTCGGGGAGGAGATGACCGCGTTCGGTCTCGCGCAGCTGCGCGCCGCTGACACGCTGCTGCTGGGACGGGTGACGTATGAGGCGTTCTCCCGCTACTGGCCGTCGGCGGGCGAGGACGAGCGAGGGCGAGTTCGTCCCCCTCATGAACGACATGGAAAAGGTCGTCGTCTCGCGCACGCTGCGGGACGACGACATCACGTGGCAGAACACACGCGTCGCCCGCGGCGACCTGTTCGAGGAGGTGACCGCGCTCAGGCGGGCTCCCGGCAGGGACATCGCCATCAGCGGGAGCATCGAGCTCGTGGGTTCGCTGATGGCGCTCGGCCTGCTCGATCGGCTGCAACTGGAGGTGCACCCGATCGTGCTCGGCCCCGCGGGTGGCAGGGCCATCTTCGACGGCTACGACATGACCAGCCTGCGACTGGTCGACACGACCGTCCTTGACCATCGGGTGGTCGTAATCGACTACCAGCCGCTGCCGGATCACGGCTAGAGGCGGACCCTCACCGCCTCGCCGGGAGTAGGCTGAGCCTGCTCGCGGGAACTCGGAGTTACAGTGGCGATCAAGTCCGAAGCGATGCTTCTCGAACGCGAGCGCGAGCTCGCGGAGCTCAGCCGCCTGCTCGACGAGGCGCAATCGGGCAACGGGCGGGCCGTGTTGATCGAGGCACCGGCGGGGCTCGGGAAAACGACTCTGCTCGGTGCGGCGACCATCCACGCGGCAGACGCGGGAATGACCGTGCTCCGCGCACGCGCGAGCGACCTGGAGCACGACTTCGCTTACGGCTGTGTACGGCAGCTGCTCGACCCGCTGGTCGGCCGGCTCTCGGATGCCGAGCACGACCGCGTCTTCGCCGGCGCCGCGGGAATGTCAAGTCGCCTCTTCGCAACCGTTCCGCTCAGCCCCGGTTCGTCCGACAACGCGTTCGCGATGCTCCACGGGCTCTATTGGCTGCTGAACAACGTCGCCGACGACGCGCCCGTGACGCTCTGCGTGGACGACCTGCACTGGGCGGACACCGAGTCGCTGCGGTTCCTCAACTTCCTCGCGCCGCGGCTCGACGGGCTCGCCGTGGCGCTCCTGGCGAGTGCCCGCCCTGGCGAGCGGGACGGGGACGCCGTGAATCGCCTGGCGGCCGCTCCGGAGACACGAGTGCTGCGCCCCGCGCCGCTGAGTGCCGAAGCAACCACACGGCTGTGCGAACGGAGGCTCGGCGGGGATGTGTCGGATGAGTTCGCGGCCGCCTGCCGCGAGGCCACCGGGGGCAACCCGTTTCTGCTCGAGGCGCTGTTGGTCGAGGCTGCGGACCAGGAGTTCCCTACAGGCTCTGCGGGCGCGCTCCGCGTGAGCGACATCGGTCCGGCCGCAGTGGCCCGCGCGATCGTGTTGCGGCTCACGACCACGCCTCCGACGGCGACCGCTCTGGTCCGCGCGCTCGCGGTACTCGGGGACGGGGCGAGCATCACCGAGGCCGCGGAGCTCGCTGAGCTCTCCGTCGCCGAGGCGGCGCGAGCCGCGGACAGGCTGGTCGCGCTCGAGATCCTGCGGCCATCGGAGCGGCTCGAGTTCGCCCACCCGATCGTCCGCGAGGCGATCTACGCCGACATTGGAGCGGGCAGGCGCGCGATCGCTCATGCTCGGGCGGCCGAGCTACTCGCAGACACCGGAGCGCCGGAGGAGAGGATCGCGGCGCAGATCACCAAGGCAGAGCCCGTCGGTGACGCCCACCGGATCGAGCTTCTCCGCCGCGTGGCCGCGGACGCGCTGGGGCGGGGTGCCCCAGCCGCCGCCGCGGCATGGCTCCGCCGCGCGCTCATTGAGCCCCCGCCGCCGGAGCTCGAGGGGGAGGTGCTCCTCGAGCTGAGCTCGGCGGAGCTGCGGCTCGGCGCCCCCGAGGCCGCCGTCGACCAGCTCGAGGCGGCCGCCCAGCTCGTCGCGGCGCCCGAGTTGCTCGTCACGGCGGTCCGGCTGCTCGCCGGCGCGCTGACGTGGTCCGGGCATGCCGATCGGGCCGTTGCGGTCATCGGCCACGCAATCGACAAGCTCGAGAACAGCAATCGTGAGCTTGCGCTGCTGCTGGAAGCGGAGCGGGCCGCGTACGCCCAACAGGGCAGCCTGGAGACCCGCCGCCCCGTCGCGGCGCGGCTGGAGCGCTACGCCGACCTCCCCGGCGACACCCGCGCTGAGCGACTCGTGCTGGCGAGTCTCGCGTTCGAGCGATCGCGGGCCGGCGAGACGGGCGCCTCGGCGTCCGCTCTCATCGAGGGGGCGCTGGCGAATGACCGGCTCCTGGCGGAGCAGGACACCGACGTCACCGGGACGATCTACCTGCTCGTTCTGGCTCTGATGGCGACGGACTCGCTCGAGCTCGCCGACGGCCACCTCGACGCGATGCTCGCAGACGCACACGCCCGCGGCTCAATTCCCGCCGAGGCGTTCGTCACCGCCCACCGCGCCTGGGCCTCATTGCTCCGCGGCTCCGTCGCGCGCGCCGAGGCCGATGCGCGCACGGCGCTCGAGCTCCTCCTTGAGCACGACATCGAGCTCGGAAGGCCATTCGCGCTGGGCGGGCTCATCGCGGCGCTGATCGAGCGTGGCGAGCTCGCCGAGGCCGACCTGGCGCTCCGCGCCCGCGGCTACGAGGGGGCCATCCCAGCGGGGATGGCGAGCAACTCGCTGCTGGAGGCGCGCGGCATGCTGCGACTGGCGCAAGGGCGCGCGCAGGACGCGCTCGGGGATCTCGCCGAGTTCGGGAGAAACGACGAGCTCTTCGGCGCGGCAAACCCGCTCGCGTCTCGCTGGCGCTCGCGCGCCGCGCTTGCGCATCTGAGCCTCGGCGACGACGACGCCGCCCGCCAGCTCGCAGGCGAGGACCTGACCCGCGCGCGGCGGTGGGGCGCCGCGAGCGGGATCGGAATTGCGCTCCATGCGCTCGCCCTGGCGGAGGGAGGCGATATCGGTGTCGAGCGCCTGACCGAGGCCGCGAACATCCTGGAGTCCTCACCCGCGCGCCTCGAGCACGCCCGCGCGTTGACGGACCTCGGCGCGGCACTGCGGCGCGCGAACCGTCGGTCCGCCGCACGCCGCGCTCTGCACGATGGGCTTCAAATCGCGGAGCGCTGCGGCGCGCGCGTCCTTGCGGAGCGGGCGCGGACGGAGCTGCGGGCTGCCGGCGGACGGTCCGCCAACCGCTACGGCTCCGGCGTCGAGCAGCTGACCGCGTCCGAACAGCGCGTGGCGGAGCTCGCCGCTCAGGGCCTCAGCAATCCCGAGATAGCGCAGACGCTGTTCGTTACGCGCAAGACGATCGAGACCCACCTCGGCCACGTCTACGCAAAGCTCGGGATCTCCGGTCGGGGAGAGCTCCACCTGGCCCTCGCAAGCTCAGGCACCTAGGCTGCCGACCACGCCGCCTTCGGAGGGCTGCTGGGACCGCCGGTTGAGGGTGATCAGCGCCGCCACGAAAGAGGCACCGCCGAGCGCCGACGGCGGGGAGGGCGAGACGTGGCTTCGGTAGCCCGGCTGCGCCGCACCGGGCTCGCTCGCTGCGCGACCGGGGCGATCGCCGCCGTCGTATCGTCCTCGCGGCGCTCGCCGGCTCTGTGTCCGCCTCCAGCGCAGCGCTTCAGCCGGCGCCGTCGGTCTGAGCCCCGTGCCTCGGGTGCGCGCCGACGTCGGCTTCGGGCGCCTACGTTGACACAGCTTCAGCGCGCCTGAGCGTCGCGGGACGCGCGCGGGGCGAGAGTCGTTCTCGACAGCGCGGGGTAGGTCGCGCGGTAGCCGCGGCGGCGGGCGATCGGCGTGAGCGCGCCGAACAGAACGCGCTGAACCGCGGCCGGCGGTTTGCGGAACACGATCACGTCGGAGAACTCGGTGGCGAACAGCGCCAACTGGAGTGGGTGCGGCATCCCGCGCTTGTTCAGGTGTCCTTCCCGGGCGAGCCCGTACAACGTCTCGATCATGTGGACGAAGCGCTCACCCGGCGTGATCTCAACCCGCACGATCGCGTCGACGTCTCCCTCGTTCCACCAGTCGTGCCAAACGCCCGGCTCGATCTCGGCCCGCTCACCGGCACGCAGAACCGACTTTCGACCCTCGCGCATCACCGTCAGCTCGCCTTCCTGGACGCTGAAGCTCTCAAGCTGGGCTGGATGCAGGTGCTCGGCGGCCACACGCGCACCGGGCAACGCGGTCAGGTCGGCGATCGCGCGGCCCTCATCGTTCAACCACGGCACTTCGACGACCGCGGCGCGCTCCAACGTCACCGGATTGACCCAAACCTCGCCCGGCTCGATCGGACGGGTATCAGGTGGGGCAACCGGATCGGGATGCGACATCCGCTCACCCTACACCCGGCCATGTCTTCCGCTCCCATGCGAAGCAGCACCCTCCGCAGACTGACCCGCGGTGCTGCAATCACGCGAAAGGAACAGCCCGCGAGACCGGCGAGGTCACGACCATCGGTGCCAGGGTCGGCGGCTGACCTTCGGGCTCGGACACGTCCGCAGCCAACCCGGGGCACGACGCGCCTCCAACTCCGGACGCCGACCGCCGCATCTCGGCCCGGAGCAGATATTGGCTCGCGTCGGAGGCCGAGGGAGCTGCTTCGGCGACTACTCGCGCTCCGCCGCGGCTTTGAAGGCTTCAAGCTGTTCCGCGAACTGATCCATGCGGACGATCTTGCCGTCGCGGAGCGTGAAGACGTCGTAGAGGCGGGCGTCGACCTCGATCCCGCTTCCCCGGCCGCGCGCTCGGAAGCGGACAGTCACGACAACCCGGTCGCCGATGTCGGCGAACTCCTCGGGAATCAACTCGTAGTCGTCCCATTCGCTCTTCCAACGCGTCGTGCTGGCCCGAACCGCATCATGTCCCTGCTCCGACGACTCCTCCACAGGGTTCCAAACGATGCCGGCGTCCGCGTACGTCAGCGCCTCGTCGAGGTCGTCGACGACGAGGAACCTGCGCACGACCTCCACGTTCTCCTGCGACATCGCAAGCTCAGTATCTCCGGACACGAGGGGTGCGTGTACGGCGGGTGCTGATCTGAACCGCTGCGTCGTCGGCCAGAACCCGACCCCTCATTTGTTGGTCGGACGGTCGACCGCGACGGGGGAGAGGTTGTCCGGACCACCTCGTCCACACCAAGCGGCTGCCACTGTGGGTGCCGTTCGATCCCGAGCTGGACGACGTCGCGACCCTGGAGGAGCGCATTCGGACGCTCGCCCGGGACTACCGGGACGACTATCGGGGCTACGTCGAGCGACACCGCGCCGGCGGGACGCAGCCGGCCGACCCCGACGCGCGCGTCATCTTGATTCAGCACGTCGGGCTGATCGGGGTCGGGACGTCGCCGAAGGAGGCGCGGTTGTCCCGTGACCTCTACCACCGAGCGATCGAGGTCATGGGAGGGGCTCAGGCCCTCGGCGGCTTCACGTCGCTGACCGAGGAAGAGAGCTTCGCCGTCGAGTACTGGCCGCTCGAGCTCTACAAGCTTTCGTTACGGCCACCGCGTGGCGAGCTGCACGGCCGGGTGGCGCTGGTCACCGGCGCCGCCGGCGGCATCGGGCGTGCGGTCGTCGACGGCCTCGCTCGGAGGGGTGCGTGCGTCGTGGCCTTCGATCTCGATGAGGAGGGCGCAGCGCACGCGGTCGCCGGCTTCGGAGACGGCGGAGTCTCAGTGGGTGGGGACGTGACTCACGAGGACGCCGTTCGAGACGCGTTCTCCGCCGCCGTCGAGGCGTTCGGCGGCGTGGACATCGTTGTCTCGAACGCCGGGGTCGCGTCAAGTGCACCAATCGAGGCGACCACACTCGAGGAGTGGGAGCGCATCCACGCGGTCCTCGGGACAGGCTATTTCCTGGTCGCCCGGGAAGCGTTCTCGATCTTGCGCGCGCAGGGTCGCGGGGGATCCATCGTTGTCGTCGCATCAAAGAATGCGCTGGTCGCCGGCAAGAACGCCGCTGCCTACTCGTCTGCAAAAGGCGGCCGAGCTCCACCTCGCACGCTGTCTCGCGGAGGAGGGGGGACCGGCCGGGATCCGCGTGAACACGATCAATCCGGATGCCGTCCTCCAGGGCTCCCGTATCTGGGATTCGAGCTGGCGCGAGGAGCGCGCGGCGGCGTACGGGATCGAGCCGAACAAGCTCGAGGAGCACTACCGCAAGAGGACGGTGCTGGGAGTCGACGTCCTCCCGGAGGACGTGGCCGAGGCGGTGCTGCACTTCTGCTCCGAGGCACGCTCCGGAAAAGCACGAGCAACGTTCTGAACGTCGATGGCGGCGTGTCTGCCGCGTATCCGCGCTAGCCGCGCGGGCGCCACGCACTTCCCAGCGAGAGAATCGGATCGAAAGCGAAGAAGAGGGCTATGCAAGGTTCCGCAGTCCCTAGGAGGCGCGACTGATCGCAGAAGCCGTGGCCGCCTCGCTCATACACCCCAGTTCGCGTGGTGCTCAAGCTCGCTCAACATCAGCCACACTTCAAGGTCGGCTATCTCGCGGTCACGCTCGTAGAACGGCGGGCGAAGCAGCCCGCCCACACGGCCGTAGTTCACTGTCGGCTCGTCCCAGACGCGCACCCACGTCGGGAGTGTGCGGGGGTCGGCTTCACCCATAGGGGTTACTTCGGTCAAAGACGCACAGCCTTGACGCCTTCCGACGCTCGTATGCGCCTCACGCAGCCGCAGCACGCTCGAACCAGGCGAGTAACGCCTCTCCCATACCTCACGGGGCGAAGACTCACGGCAGGCATAGACACCATGCGCCGATCCCCAGGATCCGCTCGGCCGCGTCATCGGCTTGCCGGCCGATCTCTCGCCTACTGCCGAGCTGGTAGCGAGCCGGCGGCGGGCTTGGTGACGGCGACGCCGTGCGCTTCGGGGCGAGTCCAGCGGAATCGCCGTCAGGGACGAGGTCGGCGCCGATTGGGCTTGGGTAGGGCGCCGAAGGTCCATAGGACGTGCTGGAGCGCAGGTCCAGGACGCAAGGGCCCAAAAGCTCAGAGCCACGCCCCTTGCGAGGCGTGGCTCTGTGCCGATTCGTTGGCTGTCTGGCGAGTTCGGGGCTTAGCCCCGCTCGACGCTCATCCGGTGCAGGACGAGGCCGATACCAAGCAGTGAGGCTCCCAGCAGGATCAGCAGCGGAGTCTCGCTACCCGTGAACGGCAACGAGGACTGCGCCGCAGATGCCTGGACGACGCCGCCCGAACCCTGCCCCAGCACACCGCCGCTCCCGTGCTCGACACGGGTGTTCGGGGTCTCCGGGGGAGTGGTCTGACGGTTCGGCTTCTCGGGGGTCTCGGGCGGTGTTTCGGCCGGCGGTGTTTCGGCCGGCGGTGTTTCGGCCGGCGGTGTTTCGGCCGGCGGTGTTTCGGCCGGCGGTGTTTCGGCCGGCGGTGTCTCGGCCGGCGGTGTCTCGGCCGGCGGTGTTTCGGCCGGCGGTGTTTCGGCCGGCGGTGTCTCGGCCGGCGGTGTCTCGGCCGGCGGTGTCTCAACCGGCGGCTTCTCAACCGGCGGCTTCTCAACCGGCGGTGTCTCCGCCGGTGGCTTGTACTCCGGCGGGCTCTGCTCCGGAGGCGTCCCCACAGGAGGTGACCCCTGCGGCGGGGTCTCCGCCGGCGGCGTCTCCTCACAGGGCTGATCCGGTCCGGATCCCTCCGACGGAGGCTGCCCGTGCTCGTCACCCGGAGAGGTCGGACTCCCTTCCGACCCGTTCTGCGAGTCAGCGCTTCCGTGATCCGACGATGAGTCCCAGCCTGAGGACTCGTGCTCGCCGCCGGCGATGGCAGTACCGGGGTTCACCAGAAAGAGCCAGAGCGCGACGGCGAACGCCGAGATCCATAGGATCCGGCGATCAGGTGTCAAGCGAGGCTCGCAAAACTGCATAGATGCTCCTTTTCGGGGGCGGGATGCCGCGGCGTCGTGTTAGCCCGACTGGATGTAGCGCCAGCTGGGCCGGTTACCACGAACGCGGTACTGCACACATTGCACTGCGAAGCCCTGCGGAAAGCGCCCCCCGCTGCGAAGATCGGCGCATTTTGCACAGTTTTTAGGCCAAATCGCACAAGTAGGTTCCCGATTACCTAGGGCGAGCGGGGTCGGCAGCGGCCATCCGTGGATTTGTGCGAGGCCCGGCGTTGCGCCCCCGCTTCGCATGGATCAACAGCGTGTGCGAAGCGGTTGCGGCCGCTACGCCTTGCGCCCAGAGGAGTGGCGGCTCGCTGAAACGACGCTCGGTGCTGGCCGATGTGGCGCCGTCAGGTTGGTGACGATGCAGCGATGCGGTCGGCCGCGCCCAGCCCTCGAACCACCGCCTCCGTCAAATTCGCGGGCGGTTCAGTCTGGCGGGTCAGCCGGGCGCGCCGTCGAGCCGCTCGGCGAGCTCGACGATCAGGCCCTCGGGTCCGCGGACGTAGCAGAGCAGGAACGTGTTCTCGTAGTCGACGATCTCCCCGACGGTGTCCCAGCCGGCCTCTCGGACGCGGTCGACGACGCCGCGCAGGTCGTCAACTTTGAAGGCGACGTGCCGGAGCCCAGGACGGTTCGCGGCCGGAGCCGGCTCCCCCGCGCCGGCGGCAGGTGAGCGGAAGCGCACCAGCTCGAAGATGTCGCTGCCATCGGGGGCGCGCGCCATCACGGTCTCGACCGTCACGTTGTCGAGAGCGATGATCTGATCGATCCACGCGCCGCTGAACACCCCGGGCTCGCCGCAGTCGAAGCCGAGCAGCGCAAGAAACCGGACCGTCTCGTCGAGGTCCTCGACGACAAGCCCGATGTGGACGAAGTCGGTGACGCCGGGGCGCTGGCTGTCCATTGAGGCCACACGACTCCTTGATCGCGGGCTGCCGGGGTCGCGAGGATATCGGCCGCGGACCGATCCCCGTGCGCGCGGCCCGTGAGCGGGCGCTCGCGGCGCGCCGCCGCGTCGACGAGCTCGGCGTCAGACCGTTTCGACAGCGTCGCCGCGGGCGGCGCGGGTGCTGCGCCGGCGGTCCCGGCAGCAGGACGGCGAGGCCGCTCGAGTCGTGTTCCCTCCGCGACCGGGTTGGGACTGCCGCCGGTGCGCTCCAGTCGACTGTCGCAACGGACTGCCATGAAGGAGGGCCCCCTCTGGTGACACGCTCCGGCTGTCACCGAGGAGCGAGCTCAAAGGAGGCCCGTCTTCAATGTTGCACGCCGGATTGGATCTCAGTCGACGCAAGCTCGACGTCTGTCTTTTGAACGACCACGGGGAACAGCTCGACCAGCTCGCCGTCGCGCCTGACGTCGACTCGCTGCGAACGCTCGCGAGACGAGTCGACGAAGTGCACGCAGAGCCGGTCTGCGCCGTCGTCGAGTCGATGACCGGCGCTCGGCTCGTCCACGACACTCTCGAGCAGGAGGGCTGGGGCGTCGAGATCGCCGACGCCCAGAAGGTCAAGGGCCTCGCGCCGCTGGCCTGCAAGACCGACAAGATCGACTCGATGGTGCTGGCGGTGCTGAGCCAGCGCGACCTGGTGCCGGCGATCTGGCTGCCCGATCCGCGGGTCCGCGAGGAGCGCGAGCTGGCGAGGTTCCGGATGCATCTGGTCAAGCACAAGTCGGCGCTCAAGAACCGGGTCCATTCCACGCTGATCAACTTCGGCAGGCCCTGCCCGGTCACCGACCTGTTCGGGGCCGAGGGCCGCCGCCTGCTCGCCAAACTCGACGTTCCGGAGCCCTGGCGAGGCAACGTCACGGCGTCGGTCGAGCTGATCGACGTCCTCGAGCGCCAGATCGCAGAGATCAACCGCCGGCTGCGGGAAGGCCACGCCGACCACCCCTACGTCCCGCTGCTGATGAGCGTCCCCGGGGTCGGCCGGGTGCTCGCCTTCACGATCGCCGCCGAGATCGGCGAGATCGAGCGCTTCTCGACAAGCAGGAGCGGCTCCGAGGCAACGAGCACTGAGATCGGCACCGTGATCCGCGGCACCGGCAGCGGCACCTGAGCGAAATTCGCGAACTCCCGGGAATAGACGGATTTCGCGCAGGGTGCCGTGATCGACCGGAGCGGCGGCACGATCGGCTCGGATTCCCGGGCTAGCAGCGGGATCGGCTCGATGCCGTCCGGGTGCTGGTGGCCCATTGCGAACCCGCCCGGCCAGCTGCCCGACCCGATCCGCTCGACCGCATCGCCCATATACTCGTCAAGCGACGATTGGAGGCTGGGATGCCAAGGACCAACTGGCTGCTCGCGGCGGCCGCCCTGCTCCCCCTGCTCGTGCCGCCGAGTGCGGTGTCCTACCCGCCGGGTTTGGAGGCCACGGAGATCAGCTCCGCGAAGGTCTGTGGGGCGGGGGAGTGCAGGGAGGTCTCCGATCCGGAGGCGGCGACGGCGCTCGCGGTCGGCCCCCGCCCCCGGGGTACGGACGCCCCTGAGCGCGGGCTGCCCTGGTACAAGAGCACGCTCACGATCCGCGCCGAGGACGGCGGCGAGGTGTTCACCGACCGCGTCTCCGTCACCGTGGTGCCCTCCGCCGGGCTGATGCGCTGGGAGGACGGGTTTACCTGGGTGACCCTGCCCAGCGAGAGCGAAGCGGCCTACGCGAAGCTCACAGCCGGGCTTACGCCCCGCCCGGCGAGGACGCTTCCGGGCGTGGGCGAGGACGCCAAGTACCCGCCCGCCCGCGTCGATGAGGTCGTCGAGCCCCCGAGCGCGGCCACCCCGGCGCCGGCGAGCGACGGCTCGAACGTTTGGATCGTCGCGCTGGGCGGCGGCGTGCTAGCGGCGCTCATGGCGGGGTTGCTGCTCAGGATCCGCCACCGCCGCGCGTCGACGCCGCCAGCGGCGCCCGAGGCACCGGGGTAGGGACGGTCGGGTCTGTCCCAGACGTCCAGCAGGGGCCAGGAAACTCCGGCTAACGCGGGGTTCCGGTCCGGGTTCAGCTGGCCACGAACGACGGCAACGCCAACGGCCCCGTAGCGAAATCCGGGAACTCGTGGGAGCCCTGGGACTACGAGTTGTCATTTGCCCTATATGACCGCTCGGTGCAGGTTGCTCGAGAAGGACCCGGTCGGTCTCCGGCATCGCCCTCGAACAACGGGTTCGAGAATGGAAGCGCTGGCGCGGTCGGTGCGGCCCTGGCAAGCTCAGGCGATGGGCGTGATCGAGAACCGGTTGGGTGAGCTCGGGCTCCAGCTTCCAGCTCCGCTGGCCGCGCCGCCTGGTGTGCAGTTGCCGTTCGAGCTTGTGCGCGTCCACCGTGATCTGGCGTACGTCTCAGGTCACGGCCCGTTCGACGGCGACCGGCTGCTCGTCACCGGCCGTGTCGGAGGCGAGGTCTCGGTCGAGCAGGGCTACGAGGCTGCGCGCGCGACAGGCCTGTCCATGCTCGCCTCGCTGAAGCAGGAGCTCGGAGAGCTCGACCGCGTGACCGGCTGGGTCAAGGCGCTTGGCTTCGTCAGATGCGCGGAGGGATTCAACTTGACGCCGGCCGCCATCAACGGCTTCAGCGACTTGATCCTGGCTCTATGGGGCGATGCCGGCCGCCACGCACGCTCAGCCATCGGGGCCGGCGAGCTGCCGTTCGGCATGCCGGTCGAGGTCGAGGCAGTCGTCGCGCTCGCCTGACCCCGGCAAGGCGACTGTTGGACGATCAGGAGCCGGCGTGACCCGCGGTCGCCGGCTCGCCAGGAACTGCGAGCGCTCGTTCGTGGTTGCCAGCGGGTAAAGGCTAAGGCCGTCCGGAGCCTCCGGGGGTGTCCCCTCAGTACCCCACCAACATCAACATCAGAGGCCATAGTGGTCTCGCCTGCCACGCACCGTCCCGACCGCACGCACCGGTGGAGACCCGATGATCATGACGAACGAGATCCCCCACATCACCCTGAACAACGGCGTCGAGATGCCGATCCTCGGCTTCGGCGTCTACCAGATCCCGGCCGAGGAGACGGAGCGGGCCGTGACGGACGCACTCGTCGCCGGCTACCGCTCGCTCGATACCGCCGCGTCCTACCAGAACGAGGAAGCCGTCGGCCCGAGCGATCGCCGGCAGCGGCATCCCGCGCAGCGAACTGTTTGTCACCACCAAGCTCTGGATCCAGAAGCCCGGGCAGGAACAACATCTTCTCCGACCCCACCCTGAGCGAGATCGGCACCGCGCACGGCAAGTCCGTCGCCCAGGTCATCCTGCGCTGGCTCATCCAGCGAGACGTGGTCGTCATCCCCAAGTCCGTCCGGCCCGAGCGGATGCGCGAGAACATCGACGTCTTCGACTTCGAGCTCACCGGCGACGAGATGGCCCGCATCGCCGCGTTGGACACCGGCACGACGCTGTTCTTCGACCACCGAGACCACGACATGGTCAGCTGGCTCAACAGCCGCGCCGACTGACGGCGAAACGGGCAAGGGGTCCGACGATCCCGCGAGCGCGTCCGCGCGCGGTTAGCCCCGCCTATCGCTTTGGACGACCGGCGGCCGGCTCGCCTGGCGTTCCGATTGCCGCCGGGATCTTCCTCGACGTCTTCAACGTCTTCCTGCCGGCCCTGGTCTTGTTCGGTGGCCGCCAGGGCTCCGGGGGCCAGAACCAGTGACTCCTACGGGCGCGACCGAAGCCGTCAGCGGCGACGCTGCCAACACAAGTCAAGCCGAGATAACGGAGGTCACCATGAGCAGCACAGATGTGCACAGCAAGACCGAGATGGATGGGTCAGACGTCGCGACCGTCCCGACGAGGTTCGAGGTCACGACGTTGCCAGTCGCCGACGTCGACCGCGCCAAGGCCTTCTATCAGAGCCTCGGCTGGCGACTTGACATCGACTTCAAGCCCAGCCCGGACACGCGTGGCGTCCAGTTCACCCCGCCGGGCTCAGAGGCGTCGATCCAGTTCGGGCAGGGCACAACGACGATGTCGGAGCCCCTGCAGGGCCTGTTCCTCGTCGTCGAGGACATCGAAGCCACGCGCAAGGACCTGATCAGCCGCGGCGTCGAGGTAAGCGAGATCTGGCACATCGAGCCGGGCACGGGCCGTGTCCCAGGCCTCGACCCGCAGCGCCGCTCGTACTTCAGCCGAGCATCGTTCGCGGATCCGGACGGCAACACGTGGGTCCTGCAGGAGATCACGGAGCGACTCCCCGGACGGGTGGAAGTGCCGGACTCGCGAAGCTTGGCACAGCTCCTGCTCGAGACAGCCAAGCGTCACGGCGAGTTCGAGGCGGTCGCCCCGCCGCACGACTGGTGGGACTGGTACGCGGCGTACATGAACGCACGCCAGAGCGGAAGCAATCCGGACGAGGCATCCGCCGCCGCCGATCGCTATATGGCGGAGGTCAAGAACGTCGTTGTCTCGCGAGCGTGACCAGTACTCGTCTCCACCGCGTTCCCGGCATCCTGGAGTGACCGACTAAGGAGCCAGCATGGCCACAATCCGCCTACACGAGACGACCACCGCGACGCCCGAGCAGTTCGTCGCCGCCCTTACCGACTTCGGGCCGGGCCGCTCGAAAATCTTCGGCCGTAGCGCCGACGGCTACCTCGAGGTGCATGACCAGGACCCGACTCACGCCGACGTCACGGAGGGCTCGGGCGGCATCTGGGAACGCCTGCGGTACGACTGGTCCGATCCCAACCGCGTCGTCATGACGACCACCGACTCCAACACGTGGGGCGGCGACTCGGGCCACACCTACACCTTCACGCCGCAACCCGACGGGACGACCGCCGTGGACGTCGTCGTGATACGTGAGGGCAAGAACCTCAAGGGACGGGTGGTCGGGCTCGTGCTCAGCGTCGCCGGCAAGCGCGTGCTGGGAGGAGAGCTGAGGAAGACCGTCAAGGCCATCGAGGCGCGGAACGATGGGGCGAGCGCGGCGGATCCCGCTTAGAGGCCACGTGACAGACCGGCCGTGCCGGTGGGCAAACGGGTAGGCCCGCGCTCGCCGTGGACATGCGCGGGCACCGCCGCTCCCAGGCCGCGCCCGCTGTGGGAGCTCGAGCGGTAACCCGGCGCCGACGCCCCAGTCCAGTCGCCCGATCACGAGAAATCGCCCCAGACCGGCGGTTTCTCGCGTTTGATTTGGTCGCGGCTAGTGGCGGTGCCCGCGTCGAGGGCGCTTCACCTTCACGACCTGGCCGTTGTCAGGCGACAGGCTGTTGTTGGTGGTGTAGACGTCGCCCTTGCGGTCGACCGCTACGCCGTTGGGCGCGACGAGCCCCTCGCTGACCACGAGCTCAGGGCGGCCGCCCGGCTTGATGCGGTGCAGCGCGCCCGCCGGCCGGCGGTCAGACCCAAGCCGGAAAGCGCGCCGGCGAACACGCTGGGCATACGCCGCATCATGTTCGCTGTCGACGACATCGACGACGTCGTTGCCCGCCTGCGCAGTCACGGAGCCGAACTCGTCGGCGAGATCGCGCAGTACGAGGACATCTACCGGCTCTGCTTCCTGAGTGGTCCTGAGGGCATCATCATCGGACTGGCCGAGCAGCTCAGCTGAAACCTCCATGAGTGCCGCCCGCGGGCGGTGGTGGCGGTCCCGCGCCGTCGAGCGCCGGCAGAGATCACAAACGCGCGGGTGCTCGACCGGGCCGCGTCGCCTATCTTGGCTTTCCCAATGGGCAAGCCGATGCGCCCCGACGTGGCGGCCGCCTTCGACCGCATGGCCGCCGCCGCCCGTAGCGAGGCCGGGCTCTACCTGTCGATCAACAGCGCCTTCCGCTCCGACGCCGAGCCGGCGAGACTGTTCGCCCAGAACCCCAACTCTCATTTGTTTTCCGCTTTGTAGGGCGGATCTCAGGGCCTTTGCCGCCGGCGGGCGTCTGCCTTCGGGGTCAGCCGACCCGCAAGCGGCCCCCGCACTGGCCACCTCGGAAGGGCACCCGTCGAGTGGAGAATACAACGGGAATCGGCGCTGAAGCCGGGGTTTGACTGGTCGCCGGCCTCGGGTGGTGTTCAACATCGAACTCGGCTGCGGTCAGCCCTCCTCGTCGCAGCCGCGCAGGCCCCACTTGCCGGCCGCCCACTTCATGCCCTGAACGATCATCGCCATCGAGTCGTGGTTGGCGTAGATGTTCGCGTCGTGGCCGAGGCCGGTGTACCAGACGCGGCCGCCATCGTACTTCTGGCACCACGTGATCGGGTGGTCCTCGCCCATCAACGCGCCCCAGTTCCGGATGAACGGATGCGGCTGGAAGTTGTACGAGCTCTCGTCCAGCGTCTGCAGGACATGGACGGTGCTGCGAGGATTCGCCTTGAAGTTGTAGAGCTCGTCGGAGATGTTCCAGCGCTCCGGCAGGTGCCGCGTCGAGGGATGCTTGCCATCCTCCGTCTCGACCACGGCCTGGAAACACGACCCGGTGTTGTTGACGACGTTCGGATCGCCGGGCCGGTTCCCGATGCAGCCCGGCGAACCCCCCAAGCCGCCGGGATGGCTGTCGAAGCGCGCCTGGTTGCCGAGCAGCTCGCCGTACCACGCCGACTCGTCGCAGCAGTCTGACCCCGCGTGGATCCCGGCGTAGCCGCCGCCCCTCTCCATGTAGCGCTCGAATGCCGCCCATTCGGAAGCCGTCAGCAGCGGTGGGTCGCCGCGGACGCCGCCGACGGTGCTCAGCCAGACGACGACGTCGTACTTCGCCAGGCCGGCGTCGGTGAACTGCGCGGACGTCTGATCCGCGGTGATGTCGATGCCGTTCGCGTCGCCGTAGGCCCGGAGTTGCTCGATCGCGTATGGAATCGACGCGTGCCGGAAGCCGGTTGTCTCGTGGTAGACGAGCGCCCGGATCTTCGGCCCGTTGCTGATCTGGGGCCGGTCGCCCTGCTGTCCCAGGCTAACCGCCGCCGTGAACAGGCTCGCGACGAACAGCGCGAGTGTGAATGCCAATGGCTTGCGCATGATCCTTCCTCTCCTAGTCTCTGCCCGCATTCATCGAGCCTCGCGACCGTGAGTACTTCAGAACGTGACGCAGTCCAGGTAGTCGAACCCCTTCTGTGCGGCCTCGAAGGGATCGAAGGTCGGGTCGCCGAAGCGCGGGTCGTGCTCGACGACGTAGTACCTCACCGGCCCCTTGGACGCCGCGAAGACCTCCGGGAAGTCGATGATGCCCTCGCCGACGATCTCGATCCGGCCGGGGAACGGACCAGCCGCCATGTCCTTGACGTGGAAGAGCTGGATCCGCTTGCCGTAGCGCTCGAGCACCTCGACCGGGTTATCGATGCCGCCGCCGTTCGCCGCCCAGTAGATGTCGAGCTGGAAGACGACGTTCTTCGGGTCGGTGTTCGCCATCAGGATGTCGAACACCGTCTGGTCGCCGAAGACCTCCTCGAACTCGACGTCGTGGTTGTGCACCATCAGCCTCTGGCCCGCCTGCCGCGCGCGCGCGCCGAGTTCGTTCAGGTACTGCGCGTACGCGACCCACTGGGCCTCGGTGGTGTAGACCAGCGGGAATATCGGGGTGGAGCCGGAGCCGAAGTACTTGATCCCCAGGACCTTGTTGTCGGCCAGGATCTGGTCGAAGTCGGTCGGGTTCTCCGGCGTGCCGACGTCGACGTGCCGGGCGGACGCCTTCAGGCCGTACTTGTCCAGCAGCGCCCGGTACTGCTCGGCGGTCAGGCCGCTCAGCGTGAACGGCTCGACGTTGCGATAGCCCATCTCGCTCAGCCGCCGCGAGCACCTCCTCGGTGCGCGCGATCGTCGCCGGATCGGTGCCGAAACCGATGTACTCCGCGAACGTCCACAGCTGAATTGAGATCTTGCTGACCGGGACTCCCCGGCCGGCGCACTCACGATCCGCCGACGCCGCCGAAGCGGCCGCCGCCGATCCCAGTGTGACGCTCGCCGCGATCGCCGCAACCAACGCCGCACGCACCAACCAACGGACGCCTGCCGTCATCGTCTGTCCTCCTCCTCTGGCGGCACCCCGGCCGCACGCCAACGTTTCCACGGTGTGCTTACCCACGCGGGCCTGCCTCCACGCGTCTGGGGTGTCGGTTCGACCTGTTCCGGGCATACTCGGCGCGCGCGTCCATCCAAGAAGGGGAGGGAAAATGATTGGCAGGATCGCCAGGCTGTCGTGTGTGAGCGCAGTCTTCGTTGTGGCGCTCGCGCTTCCGTCGGTCGCGAGCGCCCAGGGGGCGCCACCGCCCGACGCCCAGTTCGACAAGGTTGTCCTCGACCAGACGCCGGGCGAGCCGATGGACATCGCGGTCCTGCCGGACGGGCGCGTGCTGCACGTCACGCGCCAGGGGCACGTGTGGCTGCACGATCCCGACACGGGCCTGAAGTCGCTCGCAGCCGAGGTCGACGTGTACGAGCACGACGAGGAGGGACTGCAGAACATCGCGCTCGATCCGAACTTCGAGCAGAACGGGTGGATCTATCTGTACTACTCGCCACCCGGCGACACGCCGGTCGACGATCCGGCCACGCCGGCCGTCAACGAGGGCGACGCGCCGTTCTTCGGCACGGAGGCGGACTTTGAGCCCTTCCGCGGCGTCATCCGGCTCTCGCGGTTCCAGTGGGACGACCGCACCGGCACGCTCGACCTGGGCTCCGAGGAGCAGATCCTCGACGTGCCCGTCGACCGTGGGATCTGCTGCCACGTCGGCGGTGACATCGTTTTCGACGCCGACGGCAACCTGTACCTCTCCACCGGCGACGACACGAACCCGTTTGAGTCCGACGGCTACACGCCGATCGACGAGCGCGAGGGACGCAACCCGGCGTTCGACGCGCAGCGGACGGCGGCCAACACGAACGACCTACGCGGGAAGATCCTGCGCATCACACCTTCCGAGGGCGGCGGCTACACGATCCCTGAGGGCAACCTGTTCACCGCGGGCACCGCGGGCACGCGGCCCGAGATCTACGCGATGGGCCTGCGCAACCCGTTCCGGATCGAGTACAACCTCGAAGAGGGCGAGCTGTACGTGGCCGACTACTCGCCGGACGCGCAGCGAGCCGAACCCGCTCCGCGGGCCGGCCGGCCAGGGCAGGTGGATGGTCATCACCGAGCCGGCCAACTACGGCTGGCCGTACTGCGCGACCGCCGAGCTGCCCTACGTCGACTACAACTTCACCACCGGCTCAGTCGGGCGCGCCATTCGACTGCGACAACCCGGTCAACGAGTCGCCCCACAACACCGGGCTGACCGAGCTCCCGCCGGTGACCCAGCCACAGGTCTGGTACTCCTACAGCGCCTCCGCGGAGTTCCCCGAGCTCGGCAGTACACCGCCAGGCGGCATCGGCCCGATGGCCGGGCCGGCGTACCAGTTCGACCGCAAGGTGGCCAGCGGCGGGAAGTCGACGGCATGGCCGGCGTACTACGACAACGTGCCGCTGTTCTACGAATGGACGCGCGACTACATCAAGGAGTTCCGCCTGGACGCCTCGCGCACCGAGGTGGCCGACATCAACGACGTGCTCGCGTCGTTCGACTTCCAGAACCCGATGGACATCGAGTTCGGCCCGAACGGCTCGCTTTACGTGCTCAACTACGGGAACGGGTTCTTCGGCCAGAACCAGCCGGGCGCGGAACTGGCGCGCGTCGACTTCGTCGGCCCGCCCGGCCCGGGGCCGAAGGGGAACCACGCCCCGACGGTGACCGTCGCAGCTGACGACGACAACGGCCTGGCGCCTCATACCGTCCACTTCACGAGCGAGGTGGACGACCCCGATGGCGATCGTGTCCGCTACGAGTGGGACTTCGACGCGGACGGCAAGGTCGACTCGCGTGTGGCGAGCCCGACGTTCACGTACAGCGAGAACGGCGTGTTCCGCGCGACGCTGAAGGTGACGGACCAGTTCGGCCGCTCCGCGTCGGACTACGTCGAGATCCTGGTCGGCAACACGCCACCGGTCGTGGAGTTCGTGACGCCACAGGACGGTGATGCCTTCGCGTTCGGCGACGCGGTCCCGTTCGAGGTGCAGGTCACGGACGACCAGCCGGTGGACTGCGCGCGCGTGCAGGTGACCTACATCCTGGGCCACGACGACGCACGGCCACCCATTGACGACCGCGTTCGGCTGCACCGGCACGATCCAGACCACCCTGCCGGGCGGGCATGACCCGACGATGACAACCTCAGCGGAGTGTTCGTCGCCCAGTACACGGACGCTCCGGGCGCCGGCCTGCCGGCGCTCACCGGCGAGGACGAGGTCGTGCTCGAGCCGGCCGGCTAGCGGCGGGCGTCGAGCCCGGGGGCGCCGCCCAGGAGGCGGCGCCCCCTAATGCCGGCTCGCTGCCGCGGGGGCCGCATGGTTCCTTCGCGTTGCCAGCGGCGGAGGAGTCGTCCTAGTAACGCATTAGTGCGTCAGGCGGCTTGGACACCGCTCTCGCGCAAGGCGCAACTCGACGCGGGAGTGCTCCGTCGCATGGTCGGGCGCCTGGGCATGAGGCTGCTCGTGGCTCGCGTCAGGCCGCCCGGCGTACCGGCTCGGCGGATGCCTGGGTGAGCGCGTGAAGGTCCAGGAGGGTCTGCCGGAACTGGGCGTAGCGCTCGCGACCGATCTCTTGGGTGAAGCGGCGCTCGATGTCGGAGAAGATCTCCTGCGAGGCCGTCAGCGCCTCCCTGCCGTGCGCGGTGAGTTGAATGATCTTCGCGCGACCGTCCGCGGGGTCGCGCACGCGCTCGACGAAGCCGAGCCGCTCTAGGTCCGCCACCGCTTCGCCAACCGATTGCTTGGTGAAGCCCGATCGCTCGGCAAGGTCGGTGAGCCGGGAGCCGCCGTCTTCGATGTTCGCGAACACGCAGCCGTGTGCCTGGCGCAGCTCGGCGAAGCCGAGCTCAGTCAGGCGGGTGAAGAGCTCTTCTGCGACGGCGTCCCTGACCCGGCTCAGAAGGGCGACGAGGGGGAGATCGGGTTGTGTGTCCATGGTCACAGTTGGTAAGGCAGCCTGATGATTATGGTACGGTCGCCTTACAAGCTTACCTGACTAAGTCTTGCTCGGAGGATTCGACATGCAACGCAAATGGTGGACCTTGCTCGTGGTGAGCGTGGCCACATTCATGCTCCTGCTCGACATCACGGTGGTCAACACCGCGTTGCCGGCGATCCAGGAGGACCTGAACGCCAGCTTCACCGAACTGCAGTGGGTGATCGATGCCTACACGCTCGCGCTGGCCGCATTGGTGCTCACGGCCGGCTCCCTTGCCGACCGGCTGGGCCGGCGCCGGGTGTTTGCGATCGGCCTCGGGATCTTCTCGGTGTCGTCGCTGGCCGCCGGCCTGGCTCCTGATCCGACCTTCCTCAACATCGCCCGCGCGATCCAAGGGGTCGGCGGAGCGATTCTGTTCGCGGTGTCCCTGGCGCTCGTCGCCCAGGAGTTCGCTGCCGGCCGCGAGCGCGGCACGGCGATGGGCATCTACGGCGCCACGATCGGCGTGTCGGTGGCGGTCGGACCGCTTGTGGGCGGTGCACTGGTCGACTCGCTGGGCTGGGAATGGGTGTTCTTCATCAACGTGCCGGTGGGGATCGCTGCGATCGCTGCCACCTACACCAAGCTCCGCGAGAGCCGCGACCCGAACGCCACCCGTGTGGACTGGGCCGGCCTGGCGACCTTCAGCTCGGCGCTCTTCCTGCTCGTCTTCGGTCTCCTGAGAGGCAACGAGGAGGGCTGGGGCAGCACGTTCATCCTCGGGCTGCTCGGCGCCGCCGCCCTCCTGCTGGTGGCCTTCGTGATCATCGAGAGCAGGGTCAAGCAGCCGATGCTGCCGTTGCGACTCTTCCGCAAGCCCGCCTTCACCGGCGTGCAGCTGGCGGCGCTGGGCGTGTCGGCCTCGATGTTCGCGCTGTTCCTCTACATCACGTTCTACCTGCAGAACCATCTCGGCCATTCGCCGCTCGAGGCGGGGTTGATCTACCTGCCGTTCACGGTGATCAGCTTCTTCGCCGCCGCGGCCGGCGGGGCGCTGCTGACCAAGCTGCCTGCACGCGTGCTCATGTCCGCCGGGTTGGGCCTGACCGGCGTGGGCCTCCTGCTGATGGGCGGGATCGACCCGGCTGACGAATGGACCGCGCTGCTCGGGGGCTTCCTGGTGGCCGGCGCGGGCGTCGGGCTACTCAACCCGGTGATCGCCGATGTGGCCCTGAGCGTGGTGCCCAAGGAGCAGAGCGGCATGGCCGCCGGGATCAACGACACGTTCCGGCAGGTCGGAATCGCCGTGGGCATCGCGGCCTGGGGAGCGATCTTCCTCAGCCGCGGCGCGTCCGAGGTCGAGCAGCTCGCGGCGGGCACTCCCGCGGCGACCGGGGAGCGCCCCCGCCAGCTCATCGAGGCGGCATCGTCGGGCAACCTCGACGCCGCCACCGCCTCGATTCCAGCCGGTGCCCGCGAAACGGTGGCGGACGCGGCGGGTCAGGGCTTCATCTCCGGCCTGAACGACATCATCATGCTCGGAGGGATCGTGTCACTGGTCGCGGCGGTCGCGGCGCTGTGGCTGGTCCGTGAGCGCGACATCGAGCGCGATGCGCCGATCGAGCTACCGGAGTCGCCGATCACGCCCGAAGGGCGGGCGGCATTGGAGCCGGCGGCTGCTTGAACACGGATCCACCTCGACCATGCCCGCAACGGCCATCGCGGCCGTTGCGGGCGGTCGAGTTGTCAGGGCTAGCCAGCATGGGGATGCTCGCCGAGACACCGACACCGCTCGGCGACCCTGACCATGCAGACCCACGCGGCGAGGGCGTCGGCGATCCTCGACGTTGGCAGGGTCGGGCAGGTCGGGCGCCGAGACGCGACGAGTTGACCCATTCGGCAGCAGTGATTCTGCCGCTCGGGTGGTTACGAACCTGGCAGCGCCGCGAGGCTGTCCCGCTGCGTGACCGAGCACGACAGCCACGGTTTTACTTCCTTGTTCGTCGCGGGTGTTGAGCTGTTACGCAGCTCTCGGGATGGTCGGTCGCCATGTTGGCCGGGCGATATCGATGGTTTCGGAGGGACGGCGGTCAGGCCTCCTTGGTGCTGCTTGGCGTGGTCACGTTGCTCCTTGGCCTCGGGGTGGTGTTGTTCGCGTTCGGTTCCGCGCTGGGCTCGAGGGGCAAGCATCAGCGGGCGGCGGATCTGGCGGCGGTGTCGGCGGGGCAGGTGATGCGGGAGCTGTATCCGCGGCTGTTCGAGCCGCCGGTGATGGCGAACGGGCTGCCGAACCCGCGCCATCTGCCGTTGCCGGTGTATCTGGCTTTGGTGCGGCGGGCCGCCGTGCGTGGCGCGCGCCGAAACGGGCTGAAGGTCGGCGGCGCCGACGTGAGCTTCCCCGGCGGCGGTTTTGCTCCCACGCGGGTGGCGGTGCGGGTGCGCGGCGTCGCGCGTGTACGTGTAAAGCAGAACGGCGGCAGGGGCGAACCGGTCCCCGTTGAGGCGCGCGCGACCGCCGAGATCGCCCCTGACCTGAACGTCCCGCTCGGGATGCCGGCCTTCGGATCAGGCGGCGGCTATGACGGGCCGCTGGCGTACCGAATG
>CAVTFR010000004.1:0-162114 GCA_963734025.1 uncultured Thermoleophilaceae bacterium | reverse complement strand
GCCGAAGATGACGAACACGTCCGCCGGCTGCGCGCCGTCGGCGCCACTCGCAGTCGCGCCCGTGCGTTGGCGAGGTCGTACCGCGGTGCTCATGCGTGCCTTTCACTCCGGGTCTGCGATGGTCCGGCGCTCGGATTCTCCGGCGGCGCCCACCCCGGTGCATCACCCCATCGGGGTGATTCCCGCGGGGCCGCGTAGTGTCCGTGACATGGCCAGCGAGGATTCACTCGAGCAGCTCTCCACCGCGGAGCTCCACGACCTCGCGGTGCGCAGGGCACGCCGCCATCTGGACGCCCGTTTCTTCTGGCGACTGTTGGAGGTACTGCCGGTGGCTGAGGCCGGCGCTGGAGAACTGCGTGAGGCGGAGGCAGACGTGGCGACCCTGAGAGCACATCTCGACGACGTCACGGACTCGGGTCGCGGCGAAGTCGCCGAGCTCCTGCGGCCGTTCTACCTGGACTACCTGCGAAAGCACGGTGTCACGGCGCCGTGAGGCAAGGGCGATGACGGAGTCGCCGCGACCGGACATGACCGCGCACGAGTTTCGCGAGCTCTTCGATGCGGTCTCCAACTGGGGTCGCTGGGATGACGACGGCGAGCGCGGGGCTCTGAACCATCTCACCCCCGCCCGGATCGCCGCTGCCGCCCGGCTCGTTCGCACCGGAACCACGATCACGCTCAGCCAACCCCTGAAAACGAAGGCGGGCATCGACGTGCCGGAGCCCGCCGACCATCACATGACGATGCTGAACGACGTCGACATCGGTTCCGGGTCGGTGCGCTTCGCCAAGGACTACGTCGGCCTCGACTACCACAACGACGGGCACAGCCACATCGACGCCTTCTGCCATGTGGCCTTCGAGGGCAAGCTGTTCGACGGGAAGCCGGACCGGTCGGTGACCGCGGAGGGCGCCGCGGCGGGTGCGATCGGGGTGCTCAGGGACGGATTGGTCGGCCGCGGCGTTCTGCTCGACGTCCCGCGCGTACGCGGCGTTCCGTGGATCGAGCCGGGCGAGCACGTGTTCCGCGAAGACCTCGAGGCGGCGGAGCGCGCTCAGGGGGTTCGCGTGGAAACCGGCGACATCCTCCTGGTCCGCACGGGCCACGCGCGGCGCCAGGCCGACCTCGCGCCGTGGGACACCCGGAAGGCGAAGGCGGGCCTTCACCCCACGACCGCGTCATTCCTGGCGGACCGGCGGGTGGCCGCGCTCGGCTCGGACGGCAACAGCGACACCGCTCCGAGCACCACGGAAGGGGTCGCGTTTCCCATTCATGTCCTCGCCCTCAACGCCATGGGCGTCCACCTGCTCGACTACCTCCAGTTCGAGGATGTGGTGCGGCATTGCGAGGCGGTCGGGCGCTGGGAGTTCATGTTCGTTGCCGCCCCACTACGAATCGTGCACGGGACGGGGTCCCCCCTGAATCCCACCGCGATCTTCTGAGAGCGGTGGCCCGCACCCCCATGGCGCGGGAGGGCGAGGAAGCTCGAATCGTCGGCGAGTCGCGCTGGCCGATGGCAGCCGCGGTTGTCGCCGCGATCGTTCTCACGATCCTGCTGCCGAGGGACCAACGGCTGCTACCAGCGTGGGTGCTGCCGCTCATCGAGGGCATCCTGCTCGTGGCTCTGATCGCCGGCGACCCCGGGGCGATCGACCGCCGCTCGAAAGTGCTCCGGGCGCTCTCGATCGCGCTCGTGTCGATCCTCGTCCTGAGTGCGCTGACGGCGACGACGAAGCTCATCGACGTCCTCATCACGGGCGGCCCGCAGACGAACTCCGCCAGCGATCTGCTCGCAGGCCGGCTCGATCATCTGGGTCGGCAACATCCTCGCCTTCGCACTGCTCTACTGGGAGCTCGACAGCGGTGGCGCGGCAGCTCGTGCCCACCACACGCGCGCCCACGCCGACTTCGCCTTCCCCCAGCAGATGAATCCCGGAGCTGGCTCCGGCGGGCTGGCGCCCGCGAGTTCGTCGACTACCTCTACCTGGCCTTCACCAACGCGACGGCGTTGAGTCCCACGGACGCCATGCCGATTGCCCACTGGGCCAAGCTCGCGATGATGGTCCAGTCGGTCAGCTCGCTCGCGATCCTCGGCCTCGTGATCGCCCGGGCCGTGAACGTGTTCGCATAGCCGGGTTCGGCGCGTCAACCCCCCTCGTAGGCGTCGGCGAAGAAGTCGGCGTCGCCCTGGGTAGGCGCCTGGATGACGACGGTGCCGACGATCACCGTCTTGTCGCCGTCCTTCGCGACCTCGTCGGCATATTCCTGTGCCTCCGCCTGGGTGGCGAACGACCGTGCCGCACCGCTCTTGTCGCCGCTGATGTCGACGCCGACCTCTGCGCCGTTCAGCGACGCCTTTGGTATCTGCTCGACATCCAGGCCCTGGGCCTCGAGCGCAGCGGACAGGCCGCCGAAGGTTCGAGCGGAGGGTGGGGCGGCCGCCTCGCCGGCGGCGCCGGTCGTGCTCTCGTCGTCATCGTCGCCGCATGCAATCGGCGCCATCGTCGTGATCGCGATCACGGCGAGGATGATCACATGGCCCGTTCGCGTCACCGTACGAGCGACCCTACACCGACGTGCCCTCGGATCATCCGATCGGGGTGATGACCGAGCAGCGCCCGGCTGGTCCCATCTCGCGTGATGTGGCGAACGTAGACCCGGTCCCACCGGCCAGGGAGACCTCGACCGCGCCGGCTCGCGCCGGCGTCGTGCTCATCTCGCTGATTCTCGTCGCCGCGGTCGCGAACCTGAACCTCGCGGTCGCGAACGTCGCGTTGCCGGACATCGGCAAGGCGTTCGACGCGGGGCAGACCTCACTCAACCTGGTTGCGGTGGGGTACTCGCTCGGGCTGGCCGCCTCGGTGCTGTATCTCGGCGCGCTCGGCGACCGCTACGGCCGCAAGCGGATGCTGTTGCTCGGCACGGGGTTGGCGATCCCCGCCTGTCTGCTGGCGGCCTTGGCCCCGTCGATCGAGGTGCTGTTCGCCGCTCGTGTGTTCGGCGGACTGGCGGCCGGCATGGCGTACCCGACGACCCTGGCTCTGATCACGGCGCTGTGGTCGGGACCGGAGCGAACGAGGTCGATCGCGTTGTGGTCCGCGCTCGGTGGGGCGATCTCGGCGCTCGGGCCGCTCTTGTCGGGTGCGCTGCTCACCGGGTTCGAGTGGGGGTCCGTGTTCGTGGTGACGCTGCCGCTCGCGGTGGTGGCGCTGTATCTGGCGTACCGGTACGTGCCGGCACATGTGAACGAGGCGACCGATCCGGTCGACAACCTCGGCGGACTGCTCTCGGTTCTGCTGGTGGCGGCGCTCGTGCTGGCGATCAACTTCGCACCGGTCCCGAACGAGGGTGCGGTGGCCCTTGGGCTCGGCGCGATCGCGCTGGCGGCGGCGGCGGCGTTCGTGATCCGCCAGCGCCGGGCGCGATTCCCCCTCTACGACCTCGTGATGGCCGGGCGGCGGATCTTCTGGGTCGCCGCGTGCGCGGGGATGATCGTGTTCGGCACGCTGATGGGGGCGATGTTCATCGGGCAGCAGTTCCTGCAGAACGTGCTCGGCTACTCGACGCTCGACGCCGGCCTCGCAATCCTGCCGGCGGCCGCCTGCATGGTGGTGGTCGCGCCGCGCTCGGCCAAGCTCGTCGAGGCGCACGGGGCACGCCTGACGCTGCTGATCGGCTATGCGTTCTGCCTGCTCGGCTTCGTCGTGATGCTGCTGATGTGGAAGGAGGACATCTCCTATTGGAAAGTGGGTCTCGGCTACGCGCTGATCGGGACCGGTGTCGGCTTCGCCGGCACGCCCGCCTCGCACTCGCTCACCGGCTCGGTGCCGGTCCAGCGTGCCGGGATGGCATCGGGCACGGCCGACCTCCAGCGCGACCTGGGCGGAGCCATCATGCAGTCGATCCTCGGCGCGGTGCTGACCGCCGGCTACGCGGCCGCGGTCGGCAGCGCGATCGCGGCCTCGCCGGACAAGGACAAGGTCACGGACGAGGTCCAAGCCGAGCTGACGAAGTCGTTCGCCAGCGCAGCCGACACCGCGCAGCGGTACCCCGAATACGAGAGCCAGATCATCGCCGCGGCCAAGTCGTCGTTCCTGCAGGGCGACGAATGGGCCTACATCGCCGGGATCGTCGCGATCCTGCTCGGCGCCGCGCTCATCTACTTCCTCTTCCCGAAGAGGGACCAGGAGGAGGCCCTGCTCGCCCAGTACCACGCCGAGGACGTCGCGGAACCCGTCAAGCCAGGGGCGTCGGCGGCTCCCGCCCCTCGATGACGGCGATCACGTTCTCGGCACAGAGGCGCGCCATGGCCTCCCTGGTCGCGGCTGTCGCCGATCCGATGTGCGGCAGCAGGACCGTGCGCGGCGATTCGCGGAGGGCCAGGGGCACGTGGGGCTCGTCCTCGTAGACATCCAGGCCCGCCGCACTGAGTCGGCCCGACTGCAGCGCGTCGATCAGGGCCGAGGTATCGACCACTCCGCCCCGACTGGTGTTGACCAGGATCGCCCCGCGTCTCATCCCCGCCAGTGCTTTCGCATCGATCAGATGCCGGGTCTCGGCGGCGAGCGGCACGTGCAGGCTGACGAAGTCGGAGGCGGCCAGGAGGTCGGGAAGCTCACAGCGCCGGCCATCGGCCGGGGAGCCGGCGTCCGAGCGCGACGTGAACAGCAGGCGCACCTCGAAGGAACGGAGCAGCTCGGCGACACGCCGGGCGATGCGTCCGAAGCCCACCAGCCCGACGGTCGCGCCCGTGAGCTCGCGCCCGAGAAGCGGCTCCGGTCCGCGTCCAGGCCAGCTGCCGCTGCGCGTGATCGCATCCGCCTCCGCGATTCGGCGTGCGGCCGCCAGCATCAGCGCGACCGCGAGCTCCGCCGTCGCGTTCGTCAAGACTCCGGGGGTGTTCGTGGCTCGCACCCCCCGCGCCCGAGCCGCGTCCAGGTCGATGTTGTCGTGGCCGACCCCGAAGTTGGAGACGACCTTCAGAGAGCTGCCCGCGGCGTCGAGGACCCCGCCGTCGACGGGGACACTCGGGTCGGCCACGATCGCCGCCGCGCCGGGAGCGTGCTCGCGCAGCCAGCCCGGCGCGGGGCGGATGCCGCCGGCGTCGACGACGAACCGCTTGCTGAGCAGGTCGAGGCCCAGCGGCGGCAGCGCGCCGACCACGACGACCCTGGGTCCGCTCGAGCCCACCATAGGCATGATTGCCGGTTCTGTCCCCCGACGTTCGCGTCATTGATCGACGTGCGGCCTTGATAGGTCACTCGCTCGCCGTCGGCCCGCGTCCGGCCACCCGCGCCGCTTGGGACCAGGCGATCGCCGTGGGATTCGCCGTGGGGTCGGCCTGCTTCTTCATCGGGCCGTTTCCCGGCTTCGTCCAGCTCGTGGGCGCCGGGGCCGACGCCGTGGTCTTCTTCGCGGGCTCGGTGTTCTTCACGCTGGCCGCCGGGCTCGAGCTGCGCGAGGGGACCGTGAGGCGCGGGCGGCGCTGGGGCCGCGACCCCTCGTGGTGGAGCGCCGCCATCCAGTTCGTGGGCACCCTGCTCTTCAACCTCGACACGTTCGACGCGATGCAGACCAGCCTGTCGAGCGAGCAGGAGAACCGGCTCGTGTTCGCTCCGGACCTCGTCGGGTCGGGCTGCTTCCTCGTCTCCGGTGTGCTCGCCTACCGCGTCGCGACGGGCCCCCGGCTGCTGCACCCCGCGAGACATGACCGATCGTGGAGGATGGCGGCGGTGAACCTCGTCGGCTGCATCTTCTTCATGATCTCCGCGATCGCGTCGTACGTCGTGCCGTCGAGCGGCTCGATACTGGACCTCGCTGCGGCGAACTGGACGACCGCGCTCGGCGCACTCTGCTTCTTCATCGGCGCAGTTGATGCTGCTGCCGCGTGGCGAGACGAAGGCCTCACAGCACGTCCCACAACCCAAGGAGACCTGACATGGAAAGTCACGACCCAGCGTCACTCAGCGAGCAGCTCGACCACCGCGCGGCGGAGTTCGGCACGCGATTCCTGCTCAAGCCGGCTCCCGACAACGAGCTGCCCGAGATCGGCATGCCGCCCCTGGACGCCATGCGGCTCATCGACGAGGAGCTCATCCTCGACGGGATCCCGATGCGCAACCTTGCGACCTTCGTGACCACGTGGATGGAGCCGGAGGCGCAGCGGGTGATCGCGGAGAACCTGCACCGGAACTTCATCGACCATGCGGAGTACCCGCAGACGGCGGAGATCGAGCAGCGCTGCATCCGCATGCTTGCTGCCCTCTTCAACGCGCCGGGCGAGACGACCGGCGCCCGCACGCAGGGCTCGTCCGAGGCGATCATGCTCGGCGCGCTGTCGCTGAAGTGGAAGTGGCGCGAGCGCCAGGAGGCTGCCGGCAGGGACACGACGAGGCCGAACCTCGTCTTCGGCGGGGACGTGCACGTCGTGTGGGAGAAGTTCTGCCGCTACTTCGACGTCGAGCCGCGCATCATCCCGCTGCAGCCCGACAAGTACACGATCGGCCCGGAGGACGTCGAGCCTCACGTCGACGAGAACACCATCGGCGTGGCGGCCGTGCTCGGCACCACCTTCACGGGCCATGCCGACGACATCGTCGGGATCAACGACCTGCTGATCAAGCTCAAGTCGGAGCGCGGGATCGACGTGCCGCTCCACGTCGACGGCGCGAGCGGCGGCTTCGTCTGGCCGTTCCTCTACCCGCACTCCGAGTGGGACTTCCGCCTCGAGCAGGTCCGCTCGATCAACGTGTCGGGGCACAAGTTCGGCCTGGTGTACCCGGGCATCGGCTGGCTCATCTTCAGGGAGAAGAGCGACCTGGCCGAGGACCTCGTCTTCTACGAGAACTATCTCGGCAAGACCGACGCGACCTTCACGCTGAACTTCTCGACCGGATCGGCCATGGTGCTCGCGCAGTACTACAACTTCGTGCGCCTGGGGCACGCCGGCTACCGCTTGGTGATGGAGGTGATGCAGAACAACGCCAAGCTGCTGGCCGACACGATCGCGGCGACGGGCCGCTTCCGGCTGATCGGCGGGGCAGACGAGGAGCAGCTCCCGCTCGTGGCCTTCCAGCTGGCCGGCGAGCAGTCCTATGACGAGTTCGACGTCGCGTCCCAGCTCTCGGCCGAGCGCGGTTGGATGGTGCCCGCCTACACGCTGCCGCCCAAGGCGGACCACGTGAAGATCATGCGGGCGCTCGTCAAGGAGACGCTCGGGCACTCACTGGTGACCACGCTCGGCGAGGACATCGTCGAAGCATGCGAGACGCTCGACAAGAAGGGCGGCGTGCATCCGATCGAGCGCGAGCGCGTGAAGACGGGCGTCGGCTACTGAGCGCGGCCGGCGCGGTAGGAATCGTGCCATCGGGGTGACGCTAGGCCTCTCCGGGAGGGGTGCTCATACGTCCCGTGCGGCCCCGATGAGCCCGGCGCCGCGGGCGAACTCGACCGCGTTTCCGCGCGACGAAACGCCGAGCTTGCGATAGATCCCGCGCGCGTGCGTCTTGACGGTGTTCGGCGAGACATACAGCTGCTCCGCGATCTCACGAAACGAGAGGTGGCTCGGCAGGTGGCGCATCAAACGCAGCTCGGCAGCCGTGAGTCCCCAGTCGGCCCCATCGCTCGAGTCGAGCGCGAGCTCGATGTCGGCGCTCGCCTGATCGAGCCAGGCATGCAGCAGCGGTGCATCCGGCAGACGCCGGGCGGTGCCGGCGGCCTGGTCGAGGAACTCGCGAGCCGCCTTCGGTCCACTCAGGCGCAGAGTCGCCCGCGCGGCGATGAGGCGGCACTCAGCCTCGTACCAGGGGCTCGGGTCGGTGATCCTGCTCAGGAGCCGCAGCCCCTGGCGCAGCTCGGCGGCGGCCTCGGACATACGGCCCAAGCGCGCGCGCAGCTCGGCGGACACCGCATAGACGAGCGCGACCGCCGGCGAGTCGTGCAGCTCGCAGCGGCCGACCTGGGCCCGGGCGCGCCCGGCCAGCACGCTCGCCCGCTCCACGTCGTCGTCCGCCATGGCCAGCAGGGCGAGCTGGGCGAGGGATATCGCCTGCACCAAGGGGGCCTGAGCGGCGGCGAGGTGAGCGGCGTCCTCGAGCCGGCCGCGCGCAGCGGCGAGGTTGCCGGCCAGCTGCTCGGCGACGCCCTGCAGCAGTAGGCACAGCGGCCGCCACGGGCTTCCGTCGCCAAGCAGCTCACCGGCACGCTCGGCCTGCGCGCCCATATCGCCCACACCGCTTCTGCCGAAGGCGGCCTGCATGAGGGTGATGCCGGCATGCGCGGTGTGGGCGTCGGGGGCGCTCCGCGCGAGTGTCGTCCAGCGCTCTGCTTCGTAGAGGTTCCCCGCCGCGAGCTCGGTCGCCGCCGCGACCAGCGCCAGCAGCGGCGTTTCGGCGAGCGTCCGGTCGCTGAAGCGCGCGAGCCAGTCCCGGACGACACCCTGCTGCCCGCGGGCCGAGTGTTTGAGCGCGCTGTCCCACAGCAGGGTCGCGGCACGCTCGACGTCGCCGGCGTCGATCGCATGGCCGATTGCTCGTCCGGGATCTCCGTTGTCGGCATACCACGCGCTGGCGCGGCTGTGCAGCTGCGCCTCGCGCTTCGGGTCGCGGCGGTGGAGCTCCGCGCGCAGCGCCGAGCCGAGCAGCTCGGTGTAGCGGTAGGTCGTGTCACGCCGGTCGAGCGGGACGAGCATGACGTTGCCGTGCGCGAGCCGCGCGAGCATCTCGGCGGAGTCGCGCCGTCCGAGCAGCGCGTCGCATACCGGCCCTGAGAGCCGATCCAAGACGGACGTGGCGGTCACGAACTCGAGCTCCGAGGGTGCCAGGGTGGAGAGCAGCTCCTCCCGCACGTATCCCGTCACGAGACGGTCGTCGCCCGCGAACTCATGGGCGCGCGTCGGCAATCCGTCCTGCTCGCGGATCGACAGGGCGGCGAGATGGAGAGCGGCCGGCCAGCCCTCGGTGCGGCCGTGAAGAGTCAGCGCCTCTTCCGGGGAGAGCCCGAGCCCCGCCCGGCTCAGCTGCGCGGCGGCCTCGGACCGCGTCATGGCGAGCTCGCCGGCCCGCAGCTCGGCCAAGTTGCCGTGAGCGCGCAGCCTGGCCACCGGGAGGACGGCGTCACTGCGGGAGGCGAGCGCGACCTGCAGGCCTTGCCCGGATGCGTGCGCTATTGCCGTCACCGCGTCGCGCGCCTCCTGAGCGTCGAGCACATGCAGGTCGTCGAGTACGAGCACCGCGGGCAGCTCGTTGCGGGCCAGGCTCCTGGTCAGGCGGCCCAGCGCCGCCGTGGTCCCGTCGCGGCGACCCGTGGAAAGTGCCTCGAACACCTCCCAGCCGACCGGCTCGATGCTGTCGAGCGCGAACGCCACGGACGCGAGCAGCTCGCGTGGGTCGTTGTCCCCGGGTCCGAGCGTCACCCATGCGAACGGGCGCCCGTCGCAGGCCGCCCACTCGCGGAGCACGGTTGTCTTGCCGTATCCGGCCGGGGCGACGAGCAGGACGATCGGGACGTGCCGCGCTTCGACCAGCCTCCGTACGAGGCGCGGGCGCGGAACGAGCCCGGGCTGGAGTGGAGGCGGCAGGCTCGCGGGTGCGGGCAGGACCGCCTCCGAGAATGCCGAGTCAGGGTCGGCGGCAGGGGCCGTCAGGGCCTGGGCCACGGCGGGAGCGTCCCAGTGCGGCGCAGGGGGCACAACCTGGTGTGCCTGCCTCTTGGAGTGCGGCCAACTTCCCGTGCCCGCGCGGCGCCGGTTCACCCCAATCGGATGACGCGCCGGCCGGTCCGAGCCGCGTACGGTCGTCGCATGGGCTCGCTCTCCCGAGACGGGGTCGGGGTCCTGGGCGTCGATGACCAGGTGGTCTTCCTCGATGTCGCACGCGACGTGGTGGCCGCGACCCCGGGCTTTCGCTGGGTCGGAAGCGCCAGCTCGGGTGAGCAGGCGATCGACGCGGTCCGGGACCTCGAGCCGCAGTTCGTCCTGATCGACATGAGGATGCCGGGCATGGACGGGATCGAGACCGCGCGACGGATCGCCGACAGCCACCCCGATGTCCTGATTGTGCTGATCTCGGTAGAGGAGAGCCCGGCCATCCGGCCGGCGATCGAGGCGTCCGGCGCCGCCACGCTCGTGCGCAAGCGGGAGTTCGGCCCCGCCATGCTGCGCCGTCTCTGGCGGAAATACAGTGCGGCCGGGGACTAG
Organism: uncultured Thermoleophilaceae bacterium; assembly: GCA_963734025.1. GTDB lineage: Bacteria > Actinomycetota > Thermoleophilia > Solirubrobacterales > Thermoleophilaceae > JACVRW01. The sequence goes on along the minus strand of CAVTFR010000004.1, from coordinate 151,919 downwards.
GGAGCGCCGACCGGGATCGTCCCGATCACCGTCGTACCGGATCCAGGGGCCGACTGGATCTCGAGCTCGCCGCCGACCGACGCCATCCGGTCGCGCATGTTCATGAGCCCGTCGCCGGGCACGACCTCGGCCGGCACGAAGCCTCGGCCGTCGTCGCGAACCTCGAAGCGCAGGTCGCCGTTCCGGCTCAGCGAGATGGCCACCGATCCGGACTCGGGTGCGTGCTTGGCCACGTTCTGGAGCGCCTCGACGCAGCAGAAGTACGCGGCCGTCTCTACCTCATCCGCATAGCGATTGGCCCCATCAACCTCAACCGAGGTGGGCAGCGGCGATTGGAGCGCGGCCGTGCGGATGGCGTCGGAAAGTCCGCGGGCAGACAGCAGCGAGGGGTACACGCCGGCAGCAAGCGACCTGAGCTCCTCGAGCGCCGCGTCCACGTCCCCGCCGATCTTCTTGAGCATGGTTCGTGCCGCGCGCGGATCGTCCTTCATCAGCTCCTCGGCAAGCTCGAGGCGGATCCGAAGCGCCACGAGCCGCTGCTGGCCGCCGTCGTGGAGGTCCCGCTCGATGCGGCGGCGCTCGTCATCTGCCGCGGCCAGGATCCGGGCCCGCGATTCGCGAAGCTCCTCCAGCGAGCTCTCGACCCGGGCAGCGAGGCGGCGGTTGTCGTCCCAGACGACCGCGTAAGCCCCGACCGCCTGGATGAAGGGGCGCTGCTCGGTCAGAGCGGTGTCATGCATGACCGCCGCCACGGGCTCGCCGTCGTCGCGAATCAACGTCGCGTGACGCTCGTCGAGCGGTCCCGGCAGCGTGGTCGGCTCGCCTTCGACGTCCACCCACCCGCCTTCCGGCCCCTGCCCCTTGAAGGCCAGGTCCACCGTCGGGTCGGTCAAGGTCGCGGCGATCAGGTCGCGCCGGCCGGCCGGGTCGTGCAGCCCCGGTAGGGCTAGCGCAAGCCGTACCAGCGCGTCCGCCATATGGATCCGCCATCGGAGCAGGCCGATCAGGAAGCCCACGCAGATCGCCGGGAGTCCGAGCGCGATGACCGACGTGATTACCACCATCACCGACTCGTCCGCGCCGGCTCTGCGGGCGATCATGCCCACCGCGACAGCGAGCGTGCGCAGCATCGCGAAGACCAGGACGGGGACGAGGGTCAGGCGCAGCAGCCGCGTCGCCCGCCGGATGCGATCCGCCAACCGGATGACGACCACCAGCAGGATCGCCACCCCGAGCAGCTCACGGAGCGGCACGATGAGATCGTCGATTGCCTGCGGCTCCGAGCTCAGCAACATGAACGCGTTGCCCGGGCAATCGGCGCCACAGGTCCCCCACTGCGAGGGGTTCGGATAGCTCTCGGTGAACAGCGCGGTCGGCAGGAAGAGGCACGTGATCAGGCCGAACACGAGGGCGACCAGCCGGCGGTCGAAGCTCGTCGTGAGGCGACCCGAGGGGAAGGCGAGGATGAGGTAGACGAGACCGGCCTCCACGTACCAGCCCGCAATCCGCCCGATGCTGTGCAGGACCTCGTTGCTCGAGGTCGACAAGGAAGCGAGGAACCAGGCCATACCGGCGATCACGAGCAGCCGGCCGAAACGCGCATGCGTGCCGTCTCGCCAGGCGTACACGCCAACCCCGATCGGGACGGCCACGATGATGGCCTGCTTCTCGGCGAGCGCGACCTCGTGCGGCAGGTCGCCCGTCAGCGCGACCAGGGCGGCGAGGCCGGCAAGCACGCCGCCCGCGGTCGCGATGCCGAAAGCCGCGCGCCGGCTCAGCCGCGCGTCCTCACCTACGAGGGTGGGACCGTCTGCATGCATCCTTGCCTAGGGGCGAGCCAGTACCGCCCGTGCTCACGAAACGGTACGCGATTCGCCCCCGTGATGTCCGCGCAGCGTCCCCCGGGTGGGCGCTAGATTCGGTCCATGATCCGGGTGGTCCTGGGCGAGGACAGCTTCATCGTCCGGGAGGGGCTGCGCGAGATGCTGGCGACGCGGCCGGGCGTGGAGGTGGTAGCGGTCTGCGGCGATCTCGACGAGCTGCTCGCCGCGGTCGGTGAGCACGAGCCCGATGTCGTGATGACCGACATCCGCATGCCTCCCACGAACACCGACGAGGGCATCCGCGCCGCGGCGGCGCTGCGGGAGTCCCACCCCGGGCTGGGGGTCGTCGTGCTGAGCCAGTACTCGGATCCCGCGTATGTGCTCGCGTTGTTCGAGTCAGGCTCCGATGGAAGGGCCTACCTGCTCAAGGAGCGGGTGCATGACATGCAGGAGCTCACGGCCGCGCTCCGGGCGGTGGCCTCGGGCGAATCGGTGATCGACCCGAAGATCGTCGACGTGCTCGTCGCGGCCAGGGCGCAGCGCGACGGCGACGAGCTGGCCGCACTCAGCACACGGGAGCGAGCGGTGCTTGCCGAGATCGCGCAGGGAAAAAGCAACCTCGCGATCGCAGACTCCCTGCAGCTCTCGAAGCGCGCGGTCGAGAAGCACACTCACGCGATCTTCACCAAGCTCGGATTGGCAGGCTCCGCGGAGGTCAGCAGGCGCGTCAAGGCCGCCCTGCTGTTCCTCGCGGACGCGGATGGCCGGGAGCCGTCGCGCTAGCCCCGGCCGTCGCTGCTCACCCGGCCAGGATGCGGGCCTTTTCGCTCGCGAACTCCTCGTCCGTGAGGATTCCCTGCTCCTTGAGCGAGGCTAGATCCTTCAGCTGTTCGACGCGGTCCGGGCCGGCCGCCGGCGCAGCGGGCGCGGGAGCGGCAGGTTGCTGCGGCTGCTCCTGCGGCTGCTCCTGCTCCGCCCAGCGGTTCGCCTGCCGGCGGCTGACGCGGTTGGACACGCTCGTGGCGGTTCCGGCGATGACGGCGGTGCGGGCCACGCCGCGAAGCAATCCAGGCATTGGGGTCGATCCTTTCCGTTCAGGCCGCCGCGTCGGCGGCGTCGAGAGCTGCCATCAGATCCTGCGCGGGGATGCGCTGGTTGTCGACCACCACCCCGCCGTTGCGCCGCACGGCCGCCACGAACGGCGCCGCCCAGCGGTTCTCGTAGACGATCATCACCGCGGCGCTGCCGGGCTCGAGAGCCTCGGAGGCGGTCGCGACGTCATCCTCGCCGAGCAGGCCGGAGGAGGCGCCCTCGAACACCTTGAAGTCGCCGATGCGGTCGGGTTCGAGGTCAGTGGCCTCGAAGCCGGAGAAGGTCCCGTCCTCGTTCTGCATCACGAACAGGACGTCGAGTACGCGGATGATGCCGCGCTCGATGAGGTCCATCACCAGCGGCACTGCCTCGCCGGTCATCGGAGCGTCGGCCGGATAGGCGATGACGACGATGTCGATCGGTCCGAGTTCCTCGCTGTGCGCTTCCATCCAAGCCTCCATTCGTCGGTCGCGTCTTACTCGTGCGAGCGGCGCGAATCTAAGTCCGGCGCGAGACTGTCACATCATCCCTTCGGGGTGAAGTCTCGGCCAGGAACATCAGTGTCGCCTTGACTCGCTTCGAGATGTCCTCGGAGCCGGCGAGGCCGAGCTTCATGAAGATCGAGTTGATGTGTTTCTCGACCGCGCGCTTGGTGAGCACGAGCGACTCGGCGATCCTCGCGTTGCTCTTGCCCTCGGCCACCTCCGTCAGCACGTCGCGCTCGCGCGGCGTGAGCTCGGCGAGCGGCGAGTGTTCGGCGTGCGCCCTTGCCGCGACGAGCAGCTCGACGATCTTGGAGTCGACGACCGAGCCGCCGGCGGCGACCGCGCGGATCGCAGAGAGCAGCTGCGCGCGCTCGTGAATGCGGTCCTTGAGCAGGTAGCCGCGCCCGCCGGAGCCGTGCCCGAGGAGTGCGAGAACATACGGCGGCTCGGCGTACTGACTGAGCACGACGACGCCGGTCTTCGGCCTCCGCTCACGGAGCAGCTCGGCCAGCCGGATGCCCTCGTCGGTATTGGACGGAGGCATCCGGATGTCGGTGAGCACCACATCCGGACGGTCGTGCTCCAGCGCGCCCAGCAGGGACTCGACCTCGCCGTACGCCCCCATCACCTCGATTCCGGAGGCGTCCGCCAGAAGCTCGCGGATTCCCTCGCGCACGATCAGGCTGTCCTCCGCGAGGACTACTCGAATCGCCACGGCGCGCTCAGAGCGAGAAGCCGCCCGTGAACGGCTCACCCGCCGGGTCCTCGACCAGCGCGTGTAGGCGCTCGACCTCGTCGGGGGCCATCGTGTACTCGTGCTCCGGCGCCGGGTAGCGCCGCGCGCGCACCTCCGCGGTGTAGTCGGCCACGCCCTTGATCATCGCCTCGCGCACGTCCGCGTAGCGCTTGACGAAACGCGCGGCGTGGCCGTCGTAGATCCCGAGCAGGTCGTGGAAGACGAGCACCTGGCCGTCCGCGGCCGGCCCCGCGCCGATGCCGATCACCGGCACGCGCACGCGCGGCATGATCACCTCGGTGAGCGGGCTCGGGATGGCCTCGAAGACGATCGAGAAGCAGCCCGCCTCCTGGAGGTCGAGCGCGTCACGCATCACCTCGAGGCCGCGCTCGGCGGTCCTGCCCTGCGAGCGGTAGCCGCCCAGCGCGGTGGCGGTCTGGGGCGTCAGCCCCACGTGGCCCATGACCGGGATGCCCGCATTCACGATCGCTCGCGCCCGCTCCGCCGTGCTGCCGCCCCGCTCGAGCTTGACGGCGTCGCAGCCCGCCTCCTTGATGAAGCGCTGGGCGTTGTGGACCGCCTCCTCGTTCGACGCCTCGTAGGACCCGAACGGCATGTCCCCGACGAGCAGCGGCGTCGAGGTCCCGCGTCGGACGGCGGCGGCCAGCATCAGCAGCTCATCGAGCGTGACCGGCACGGTCGACGGGTAGCCGAGCACCGTCATCGCCCCGGAATCGCCGACGAGGACCACGTCCACGCCGGCCTCCTCGGCCACCTGGGCGCTCGGGTAGTCGTAAGCGGTGACCATTACGATCGGCTCGCCGAGCGCCTTCTTCTCGCCGAGCTTGGAGAGCGTGACCCTGGGCCGCTTGGCGGGCGGGGCACTGGCTGTCGGGCGGTGGTGGCTCACTTCAGGTTGCTCCAGTCTCTCGGCCGGCGCCGAGCACGACGTTGTCGATGAGGCGCGCTCGCCCGACGCGGGCGGCGACCGCCAGCAGTGTCGAGCCGTTCACGCGCTGGACGGGACTCAGGTCGGTGGCTGAGCGAAGCTCCAGGTACTCGGGCTCGATGCCGGCGCCGTCGAGCTCCGCGCGCGCCGTGCGCAGGACGGCCGCGCCGTCGCGCTCCCCGGCCTCGACGGCCGCGTGCGCGGCGCGCAGGGCCCGGCCGAGGGCGAGTGCCCGCTCGCGCTCGGCATCTGTCAGGTACGCGTTGCGGGAGCTGAGCGCGAGCCCGTCGGGGTCGCGCACCGTCGGGCAGACCTCGATCCGCACCGGGATGTCGAGGTCGCGGACGAGCTTGCGGAGCACCAACGCCTGCTGCGCATCCTTCTGGCCGAAGTAGGCGGCGTCCGGGCCCACCATGTTGAAGAGCTTGGTAACGACGGTGGTGACGCCCGCGAAGTGGCCGGGGCCGCGGCGGGTCGGATGCCCCTCGAGGATCTCCGTCAGGCCGCCGACGGTGACCGTCGTGCCGAAGCCGTCGGGATAGACCTCCTCGACCGGCGGCGCGAACAACAGGTCGGCGCCCTCGGCCTCGGCGAGCGCGGAGTCGCGCTGCACGTCGCGCGGGTACGCGTCGAGGTCCTCGCTGGGCGCGAACTGGGTGGGGTTGACGAACAGCGAAACGACCACGACCTCCGAGTCGCGGCGCGCGCGCCTGATGAGCGACAGGTGGCCGGCGTGGAAGGCACCCATGGTGGGCACCAGGCCGATCGTGCGGCCGGCCCGCCGCTCCGGGGCGAGCGCATCGCGCAGCTCGCGGACGGTTCGGACCGTCTTCATGCAGGGGCCCCGCGGCCGGCGAGCGAATGCGTGTGGCGTACCAGCTCGTCGAACAGGTCGAGCAGATGGGGGGCGACGTCCTCGACGGCGGCACGCTGCGCCTCGACAGTCGCCTGGTCGCCGCGGGCGATCGGCCCGGTGAGGGCTCGCTCGGGACCGTGCTCGGCGAGGTTCTCGACCGTGCGCCGCAGCAGCGGCACGAGCAGCGCCCGCGCCTCGTGCGGCTCGAGGCCCGCCCCGGCGGCGATGCTCTCGGCGGCGGCCTGCAGCGTGACGAGGAAATTCGACGCGACCGAGGCCGCGGCATGGTACGCGGCGCGGCCCTCGTCGTCGATCTCGAACGGCGTCATCCCGAGCCGGCGCGCGAGCCTCCCTGCGAACGCGAGTGCGGCTGGGCTCGTGCCTGCAACGGCTGCGCCGGCACCCTGGAACGCCGCGCGGGGATCCTGATCCGGAGCGGTCACCTCGGCGAACGACTGCAGCGGGTGGAAGCCGAACAGCTCCGCGCCCGCGAGCAGGGCCGGCTCCATCGCCGCGAGCGGCGTGGCGCCGCTCGTGTGCCCCACGAGCGGGGCGGAACCGGCGACGGCCGCGGCCGCCGCCCCGATCTCGGCGTCGGGGACGCAGACGATCACCGCCTCCGCCGGGCGCGGCATCTCGCCGCGGCCGAGCGGGCCTTCGACGTCGACGCCGGCGGCGCGCAGCGCAGCGGCGAGGGCGGTGCCGAGTCGGCCCGCTCCGACGACGGCCACGTGCGACCCGCTTCCGGGCCCGGCCGCCGCTTCATGACGGTGGAATCTTGGCTTCATCGCCCCTGCCGGTCCACTCCGGGAATCGGTAGCGGCCGACGCGTCAAGGATACCCGTGGGGGTCTCCGTCGCCCTCGGTCCCTAGGCTTGGCGTCCATGCAGTCGCGACCCGCAGCGGAGCGGCGCGAAGAGCTCGTCGCCCTCTACCGCGAGGCTTCCGGGTGTCTGCGCTGTCCCCTGCACGAGAGTCGTACCCGAGTCGTGTTCGGGAACGGGAACGCGGACGCCGACCTCATGTTCGTGGGGGAGGGCCCCGGCGCGCAGGAGGACATCCAGGGGCTGCCGTTCGTCGGTCGCGCGGGCAAGCTGCTCGACCAGCTGCTCGAGGGGATCGGGCTGTCGCGCGGGGACGTGTTCGTGACGAACGTGGTGCGCTGCCGCCCGCCGGGCAACCGCGACCCGCTGCCCGACGAGATCGCAGCATGCCGCTCGTACACCGACCGCCAGATCGACCTGATCGAGCCGCGCCTGATCTGCACGCTCGGCAAGTTCGCCATGCAGGTCCTCACCCGCACGAACCGCGGCATCACGGCCGTGCACGGCAAACCCGAGGTGCACGAGCTGGGTGGTCGGACGATGCGCGTGTACCCCGTCTTCCATCCCGCGGCGGCGCTGCGCTCGACGAAGACGCTCGAGGACCTGCGCGCGGCCTTCGCGCGCATCCCGGCGCTGCTCGAGGAGCCGCCGCCGGTGCCGATCGGGGCGGTTGCGCCCGCGGCGCCCGTCCCGGTGCCGGAGCCGGACCCGCCGCAGATGGACCTGTTCGGCTGAGCCGGGCGGGCGCGGTCGACGTGCAGCGCGAGACGCGCTCAGCGGAGGAGACCGAGGCGGCGGGCGCCGAGCTCGCGGAACGCCTCGCGCCCGGCGACGTCGTGCTCGTGACGGGTGAGCTCGGCAGCGGCAAGACCACCTTCGTCAGGGGGGCTGCGCGGGCGCTCGGCGTCGTGGGGCCCGTCACGAGCCCCACCTTCACGATCGGCCAGGTGCTGCCCGGCCGCGTCGAGGTGGCGCATCTCGACCTCTACCGGCTCGGCTCGCTCGCCGGCGAGGACTCGGCCCTGCTCGACGACTATCTGACGGACGAGCGCGTGGCGTTCGTCGAGTGGCCCGCAGCGGCTGAGCCGCAGCTGCGCCGGGTGGCGGCACGGGTGCGGCTCGAGCACGCGGGGGAAGAGCGGCGCAGGATCACGATCGAGTGAGCCTGCTGGGCTTCGACACCTCCACCGCCGCCTCGAGTGCCTGCGTGCTGCGCTCCGACGGCGAGGCGTTCGAGGTCACGCCGGCGCCCGAGCGCCTCACCCGCCCGCCGGCCCACGCAAGCGAGCTGATGCCCGCGGTCGCGGACGTGATGGAGCGCGCGGGGATCGGCTGGGACGAGCTCGAGGCGATCGCGGTGGGGGTGGGGCCGGGGGCGTTCACCGGCCTGCGAATCGGCGTGACCACGGCCCGCGCGCTCGCGCACGCCGCGGAGCTGCCGCTTCGGCCGGTGTCGTCACTGGCGGCGCTCGCAGCCGGCATCGAGGCCGAGGAGCGGCTCGCCGTGATCGACGCCAAGCGCGGCGAGCTCTTCGCACTGCTCGAGGGCCCCGCCGGGCCCGCGTGGGAGCCCCGGGCGTTGACCCCCGGGGAGCTGGTCGAGCGCGTGGGAGCGGCCGGCGCCAGGCCGCTGGCGGCCGGAGATGGGTCGATACGATTTCGGGAGGCGCTCGAAGCGGCCGGCATCACGGTGGAGCCGGACGGGGAAGGCGCCCACGTGGTTCGTGGCCTCCACGTGTGCCGGCTGGCGCAGGGTGTGGCCGACGAGCCGCCGGAGACAGTCTTGCCCGAATATCTGAGAGCACCGGACGCCAAGCCGCAGTGACCGACCCCGAGATTCGCCAACTCACCTACGCCGACCTTCCGCAGGTCATCGCCATCGAGCGGCGCGCGTTCCCGACGCCCTGGTCGCTCGCGATGTTCGTGCTCGAGCTGTCCAAGCAGAACGGCATCTGCCTGGCCGCCCTCGTCGAGGGCAAGCTCGTCGCCTACCTCGTCTGCTCGCGCTACGACACGGTCTGGCACCTGATGAACGTGGCGGTCGACCCGAGCATCCGCCGCCAGGGCATCGCCAGCGCGCTGCTGGAGCGCCTCTTCGAGCTCGGCGACCGGCCCGCCGAGCAGTACACGCTCGAGGTGAGGACCTCGAACCAGGACGCGATCCGGCTCTACGAGCGCTTCGGCTTCCGGTCGGCCGGGCGCAGGCGCGCCTACTACCACGACAACCGAGAGGACGCGCTCATCATGTGGCGGACGGCGCCCGAACGCGCCCCCGCGTGATCCTCGCGCTCGAGACGAGCTGCGACGACACCTGCGCAGCCGTGGTCAGCGAGGCGGGGGAGATCCGCTCGAACGTGATCGCCTCGCAGGGCCTCCTGCACGCGCGTTACGGCGGGGTCGTGCCGGAGATCGCCTCGCGCCACCACCTCGAGCTCATCGACGCCGTCACGGCAGACGCGCTCGAGCGCGCCGGCACCGGGCTCGACGACATCGAGACGGTGGCTGTCACGCGCGGCCCCGGGCTGATCGGCGCGCTGCTCGTCGGCCTCTCATCGGCGAAGGCGCTTGCGGCCGCGCGCCGGCTGCCGCTCGTGCCGGTCGATCATCTGCACGGCCACGTGGTGGCGAGCACGCTCGGCGCGGACGCGATCCAGGCCCCGTTCCTGGCCCTCGTGGCGAGCGGCGGGCATACGTTCCTCGCGCGCGTCGACCAGCCGGCGACCTACCGCGTGCTCGGCCAGACGCTCGACGACGCCGCCGGTGAGGCCTTCGACAAGGGCGCGCGGCTGCTCGGGCTCGGCTATCCGGGCGGCCCGGCGCTGGACCGGCTGGCGCGCGACGGCGACCCGCACGCGTTCGCGTTTCCCGTGAGCGCGCCCGGCCAGCTCGACTTCAGTTTCAGCGGCCTCAAGACGTCGCTGCTGTACCGGATTCGCGATCTCGGCGACGCGGCCGAGAGCCGCGCGGCCGACCTCGCCGCCTCCTACCAGCGCGCGATCGTGGAGGCGCTGACGGCGCGGACCGCCGCGGCGCTCGAGCGCGAGGGCCTCGAGCGGCTGGCGATAGGGGGCGGCGTCGCGGCCAACTCGCGACTGCGCGCCGCGGTGGCCGAGCTGGGCGTCCCAGTATGGGTCCCGCCGGTCGAGCTCTGCACCGACAACGCGGCGATGATCGCCGGCGCGGCGCGCTTCCTCGAGCCGCTCGCCTACCCCGCCTACCTGGACCTGGACGCCGGCGCGCGGCTCGCCTAGGAGAGCCGCGACTCCTCGAGGTCGAGGTCGCGTTCGATCCGGCGCCGCACCTCGTCGGAGATCTCCAGTGAGTTGCGCAGCGAGATGAGCTCCTCGCGCTGCGCCTCGTAGAGCTCGGTCATGAGTCGCAGGTATTGGTCGGTGCGCTCCTCGTAGCTTTCGTCGCCGTCCCCGTCAACGCGTGCCGTAAAGCGCCGGCGCCGGTACTCGTACATGCCGCGTACGCGCTCGATCGTGTCCTCGCGCACCCAGTCCTCCTCGCCGAGCTCCTCGAGCCTGAGGAGCGCCGCCTCGGCCACCCGCACGCGTGCGTCCACCTCCTCCCGTTGCTCCGCGCCGTCGTCCTCGACACCGAGGACCCTGATCAGCGGGGCGAGCGTGAGCCCCTGGCCCACGAGCGTCACGAGAATCACGGCGAAGGCGAGGAAGATGATCAGGTCGCGCTCGGGGAAGGGGGCGCCGCTGTCGGTCTCGAGCGGGACGGCGAGCGCCGCGGCGAGCGACACGGCGCCGCGCATACCCGCCCAGCCGCCGATGAGGCGCTCCTGCCAGCTGGTGCGGCGCGCGCGTTGCACCTCGCGCCGGTCGATCGCCCGGATTACATATACGGCCGTCAACCCCCAGATAAGGCGAACGGCGACGACGGTGAAGCTGATGAGGAGCCCCCACCACAGGAGGTTGCCGGCGCTGTCGCCGCTCAGGTTGTCGAGGATCGACGGCATCTGCATGCCGATCAGCAGGAACAGCACCGCGTTCAGCAGGAACGTGAGGATCTCCCATACCGAGACGCTTTGCATACGCATGGTCGGCGTGGTCAGCTCGGGCGTGTACCAGCCCATGTAGATGCCGACCGTGACCGCCGCGATCACACCGGAGAAGCCGAGCTCCTCTGCGGGCAGGTAGGCGGCGTAGCCGCTGAGGATCGAGATCGTGATCTCGGTCGGCGGATCCTCGATCCGCCGGCGGATCTCACGGATGATGCGGCCGGCCACAAGGCCGACCGCCAGGCCGCCGATGCCGCTCAGCAGGAACTCGACGCCCGCGTCGAACAAGCGAGAAAGTGCCGCTCACCACCGCGGCGACCGCGACCCTGTAGAGGACGAGGGCGGTCCAGTCGTTCGTCAGGTTCTCGCCCTCGACAACGGTGATCATGCGCCGCGGCGCGCCGACCCGGCGCAGGATCTCGGCCGGTGCGACCGCGTCCGTGGGCGAGACGATCGCGCCGAGGACGAACGACACCCCCCAGCTGAGCCCGACCACCTCGTGCGCCACGACTGCGACGGCGCCCATCGTGACGAACACGAGCACGATCGCGAGCAGGGCGATCGGGCGCGCATTGCGGCGCAGGTCCCGCAGCGAGGTGAAGAAGGCGGCGCCGTAGAGGAGCGGCGGCAGGAAGATGAGCAGCACGAGCTCCGGGTCCAGCTCTGGGGCGGGGACGCCCGGGATGAAGCCGATCACGAGGCCACCCAGCACCAACGTGATCGGGTACGGAACGCGGAGCAGGCTCGCCAGCGAACCGAACACGACGATGCCGACCAGCAGGCCGAAGATCACCAGCTCCAGGTGCTCCATTCGGCGCCTAGAGTGACACCCGTGCCGAGAATCACCCTGTACGGCAAGCCCGGTTGTCACCTGTGCGAGACAGCCCGCACGGTGGTCAAGCGTGTCCGCGCCGATCACCCGTTCGAGCTCGAGGAGGTCGACGTGAGCCTCGATCCGGTCCTTCACGGGCGCTACGGCGAGCGCATTCCAGTGCTGGAGCTGGACGGCGAGGAGCTGTTCGAGTTCTTCGTGCAGGAGCGGTCGCTGCGTGAGCGGCTCGATAGAGTGAGCCCTTCGTGAGGTACGACGAGCCCCAAGCGGGCGGCGTCGGGCTTCAGCCGGCGAGGCCCGAGGCCGACCCGGGTGCGTCGGAGCGGCTATCGCTCGGCGTTGCCGCCCGACTGTCGCGCTACCTGCAGGTCCTCACCCAGGCCAAGAAGATGGGCCGGGAGACCATCTCGTCTCAGGAGCTGGCGGACTACACGCACGTCAACTCCACCCAGATCCGGCGCGACCTGTCCGGCTTCGGCAAGTTCGGCAAGCGCGGGGTCGGCTACAACGTCGACTCGCTCGTGTCGCAGATCCGCAAGATCCTGCGAACCACCGGCAAGCACAACATCGCCCTGTTCGGCGCCGGCAACCTCGGCCAGGCGATCGCGGGCTCCGACATCTTCGCCGACCACGGCTTCAGGGTCGTCGCCCTCTTTGACAAGGACCCGTCGAAGGTCGGCACGAGCGTCAACGAGAACCTGACCGTCCGTCCCTACGACGACCTCGAGCGCGTGATTCGCGAGGAGGACGTGGTCGTCGGGGTGCTGGCGGTGCCGACCGAGGCCGCTCAGCAGGTGGCGGACGACCTCGTCGACGCCGGCGTGAAGATCATCTTCAACTACTCCGAAGCGCTGCTGCAGGTGCCGCCCGAGGTGACGGTGCACACCTCGAGCCCTGCGGTCGACCTTCTCTACGCGCTCTACTTCTACCTCACGTAGACAAGCCCGCCATGCTCGACATGCCGAGGGTCAGAGAGGTCTTCGAGGCCTCGACGGACTTCACTGTCGGAATCGAGGAGGAGTTCGCGATCCTCGACCCGGCGAGCCGCTCGCTGACGCAGCGCTTCGACGAGCTGCGCGAAGCGGCCCAGGACGACCCCGTGCTGGCGGATTCCGTGGCGGGCGAGCTGATCCGCTCCGAGATCGAGATCCGCTCCGGGCGCGGCGAGAGCTTCGCCGACGCCGTGGCCAAGCAGCGCGAGGCGCGCACCCGCCTGTTCGCGCTCGCGGCGAGCCACGACCTGCTGCTCGGCGCCACCGGCACCCACCCGTGGAGCCCCTGGCAGGAGCAGCAGATCATCGACACCGAGCACTACCACCGCGTCGAGTCCTCGCTGCAGTACGTCGCCTGGCGCAACAACACCTTCAGCCTGCACGTGCACGTGGGCATAGGCGGCCCCGAGCGGGCGGTCCGCGTCTGCGACCGGCTGCGCGCCGTGATGCCCGAGCTGCTGGCCATCTCCGCCAACTCGCCGTTCCTCGACGGGCGCCACTCCGGCCTGCATTCCGCGCGCTCGCAGATCTTCACGAAGAGCTTCCCCCGCTGCGGGATCCCGGACGCGTTCGGCGGCTGGCGCGCGTACGCCGACTACATCGACTTCCTCGTCCGCACGAACTCGATCGTCGAGTTCACCCAGGTGTGGTGGAGCGTGCGGCCGCACCACGGCTACGGCACGGTCGAGATGCGCATCTGCGACGCCCAGACGAGCGGCGACGACTCGACCGCGCTCGCGGCGCTGATCACCGCGTGCGTCGCACAGGCCGCCTTCGACTTCGACGAGAGCGTCCCGTTCGAGGACCCGCCCGGGCGCGTGCTCGAGGAGAACTTCTGGCGCGCGATCCGCTTCGGGCTCGACGGCAAGCTGATCGATCTCGAGCGCCGCGAGGAGTATCCCGCCGCCGCGGCCCTCGACCGGTTGCTCGCCTGGACGGCCCCGGCGCGAGCCGAGCTCGGGATCGAGCCGCGCCTGCCGGACGCGAACGGGTCGCAGCGCCAGAAGCGCGCCCTTGCCCAGGGTGCTTCCATGGAGGAGGTCTACGCGGCGGAGGTGGCGCTGACCCAGCGGACCTACGTCGCCGAGGAGGTGGCCACATGAGCAGTCCCCCGCAGGAGCCGACCGAGGAGCAGCTGCTCGAGGCGCTGCGTCGCGTCAAGGTCGACGACGTCGTGCTTCAGACCGTCGCGACGCTGGTCAACCTTGCCGGTCAGAAGCTCTCGATTCCCGAGGCGAAGGACCCTGCCGAGGCAAAGAAGGCGATCGACGCGGCAAGGGTGATGCTTCCGCTCTGCCCGGAGGAGGCCGTCGGCCAGATAGAGGACGCGCTTGCGCAGGTTCAGCTGCTCTACGTGCGCGAGCAGGGCGGTGCGGGCGCCGAGCCGCAGCCGGGAGCGCCGGGCGAGGAGCAGTCGCAGCCCGGCTCCGACGAGGCTGAGCGCGCCAAAGCCCGGTCGAAGATCTGGACGCCCGGCTCGTGATCGGCATCTTCGGCGGCTCGGGCTTCTACCGCTTCCTCGACCAGGTCGAGGAGGTGCCGCTCGCGACCCCATACGGGCCGCCGTCGGCACCGGTGCGGGTGGGGAAGCTCGAGGGTGCCGAGGTGGCGTTCATGCCGCGGCACGGGACCGAGCACTCGCTCCCGCCGCACCGCATCAACTACAGGGCCAACGTCTGGGCGATGAAGGAGGTGGGCGTACAGCGGATCGTCGGGCCCTGCGCGGTCGGCTCCCTGAAGCCCGAGCTGGCGCCGGGGACGTTCGTGATCTGCGACCAGTTCGTCGACCGCACGCAGGCGCGCGAGAGCACCTTCTACGACGGGCCGCAGACGACCCACGTCTCGGCCGCCGACCCCTACTGCACGGATCTCAGCGCGATTCTCGCCGAGGCCGCGCGCGAGGAGGGCATCCCGGTGGTGGAGGGCGGGACCGTGGTGGTGATCGAGGGTCCGCGCTTCTCGACTCGCGCCGAGTCGCGCTGGTATGCCGCGAGCGGCTTCGATGTCGTCAACATGACCCAGTACCCCGAGGCATGGCTCGCCCGCGAGCTACAGCTCTGCTACGCGAACGTCTCGCTCGTCACCGACTACGACGTCGGCCTCGAGGGGATGCCGCACGTGCCGCCGGTGTCCGCCGAGACCGCCTTCGGGGTCTTCCAGGAGAACCTCGAGCGGCTGCGCGCGCTCCTGATCCGGGCGCTGCCGCGCATCGGTCCGCAGCCCGCCGACGCCTGCGCCGGCGCGCTCGACAGCGCCATCGTCCATTGACCCGCGGGCAACGCCGGACGAAGTCGATACACTGCCCGCCGCTCTTTTCGGGCGGTGCCCCCCATGCGTGCGCCCTAGCGCTCGAGCCGCTCGACGACTGAACCTGGACGGAGGACAAACCCGTTGGAATTCCTGACTGACTGGGGCGTGCCGATAGCGCTCGCCTGCGCCGCGGCCGCTGTGGTCTACGGCGTCGTCACCTCGCGCTGGCTGCTGTCACTCTCGCCCGGAAACGCGGAGATGCAGAGCATCTCCGCGGCGGTGCAGGAGGGCGCGAGCGCCTACCTGAAGCGCCAGTACACGATCATCGGCGGGGTCGCCGTGGTGCTTGCGATCGTGCTCGCGATCGCCCTCGAGGCCCAGGACGCCGAGGGCATCCTGGTCGCGATCGGCTTCCTGATCGGCGGGAGCTTCTCGGCTGCGGCCGGCTTCATCGGCATGAACGTCTCGGTGCGCGCGAACGCCCGGGTGGCGGAGTCCGCCCGCAGCGGCGTGTCTCGTGCGCTCGAGGTGGCCTTCAAGGGCGGCGCCGTCACGGGCCTGCTCGTGGCGGGCCTCGCGCTGCTCGGCGTCGCCGGCTACTACGGGCTCCTCATCCTGTTCGACGTCGACGAGCGCGACGCGATCGACGCCCTGGTCGGGCTCGGCTTCGGCGGCTCGCTGATTTCCGTGTTCGCCCGGCTGGGCGGCGGCATCTTCACGAAGGCCGCCGACGTCGGCGCCGACCTCGTCGGCAAGATCGAGGCCGGCATCCCGGAGGACGACCCGCGTAACCCGGCCGTGATCGCCGACAACGTGGGCGACAACGTGGGCGACTGCGCGGGCATGGCTGCCGACCTCTTCGAAACCTATGCCGTGACCGCCGTGGCGGTGATGCTGCTGGGCGTCCTCACCTTCGAGCAGATCGGCACCGTCGCCGTCTACCCGCTCGTGATCGGGGGCGTGTCGCTGATCGCCTCGATCATCGGCACGTACGCGGTCAGGAGCGCGAGCGGCAACGTGGAGCGCGCGCTCTACCAGGGCCTGATCGTCTCCGGCGTCCTCGCCGCGCTCGCCTTCCTCCCGATCACGCTCTGGATGATGGACGACCTCACCTTCAAGGACGGGGTGTCCTCACTCCTGCGCGGCGGCTCGGACGAGGCGCCGTCGGGCATCGACCTGTACTTCTGCACGCTCGTCGGCATCGGCATCACGGCCGGCCTGTTCGTGATCACCGACTACTACACGTCGACCCGCTTCCGGCCCGTGCGCACGACCGCACGAGCCTCACAGACCGGGCACGCCACGAACATCATCCAGGGCCTCGCGCAGGGCTTCCAGTCGACGGCCGCTCCGGCGATCCTGCTGGCGCTGGGCATCCTCGTCGCCAACGAGCTGGCCGGGATCTACGGCATCGGCGTGGCGGTGATGGCGCAGCTCTCGCTCACCGGCCTGATCGTGGCGCTCGACGCGTTCGGCCCGATCACCGACAACGCCGGCGGAATCGCCGAGATGGCCGACCTGCCGGAAGAAGTCCGCAACGTCACCGACCCGCTCGACGCGGTCGGCAACACCACGAAGGCCGTCACCAAGGGCTACGCGATCGGCTCCGCGGTGCTGGCGGCGCTGGTGCTGTTCGCGGCCTTCATCGAGGAGCTGCGCGAGGAGGCGGCCGCATCCGGCGAGCGGCTGTCGGGCTTCGACATCTCGCAGCCCGAGGTCCTGATCGGGCTGCTGATCGGCGGCATGATGGTCTATCTGTTCGCCGCGCTCGCGATCGAGGCGGTGGGCCGTGCCGGCGGCGGCGTCGTGGAGGAGGTGCGGCGCCAGTTCAAGGAGAAGCCGGGCATCATGGACTACACCGAGAAACCGGACTACCGGCGCGCCGTCGACATCGTCACGGCCTCGGCGCAGCGCGAGATGATCATCCCGGCGCTGATCCCGATCGTGGTGACGGTTGTCGTCGGGCTGCTCTCCTATCAGGCTCTCGGCGGCCTTCTGATCGGAGTCATCGTGGTCGGCTTCTTCGCGGCCATCTCGATGACCTCCGGCGGCGGCGCCTGGGACAACGCGAAGAAGCTGATCGAGGACGGCGAGTACGGTGGCAAGGGCTCCGAGGCGCACGCGGCCTCGGTCACCGGCGACACCGTCGGCGACCCGTACAAGGACACCGCCGGGCCGGCGATCAACCCGATGATCAAGGTGGCGAACATCGTGGCGCTGCTGATGATCCCGTTCCTGGTCTGACGCGGGACGGGGCGGGCGTTACCTTGGTGCTTTGACCGCCATATGGGTGGTCAGGGCGGCAAAGTGAATCCAGCAGACGACATCCACACCCTCCCCGCCGACCTCCCGGCGCCGGAGGACGACGGGGCGGCCGACCACCTCGCGGGCATGCGGGTCCCGCCGATCGCGCTGCCCTCCACGGAGGGCGGCCAGGTCGTGCTCGCCGAGCTGCTCGGCCGCACCGTGCTGTTCTGCTATCCGCGTACCGGCCGCCCCGACGAGGAGCTGCCGCCGGGCTGGAACGCGATCCCCGGCGCGCGCGGCTGCACCCCCGAGGCCTGCGGGTTCAGGGACCGCCACGAGCGCTTCGCCGACCTGGGGGTGCGCGTGCTGGCGCTGTCGACACAGGATCCCGGCTACCAGCGCGAGATGGCAGAGCGGCTCGAGCTGCCGTTCCCGGTTCTGAGCGACGAGCGGCTCGAGCTCGCCGGCGCGCTGCGCCTGCCGGTCTTCGACACGAGCGGCTGGACGCTCGTCAAGCGGCTCACGCTCGTGATCCGCGACGGGCGCATCGAGCACGTCTTCTATCCGGTGTTCCCGCCCGACGCGCATGCCGGCGAGGTGCTCGAATGGCTGAGCGGCTGAGCGAGTCGCTCGCCGACTCCGAGCAGAAGGTCTTCTGGCTCGACTCGCCGGATGCCCCGGAGCCGCTGCCGCCGCTCGAGGGCGAGACGAGCTGCGAGCTGGCGATCGTGGGCGGCGGCTTCACCGGCCTCTGGGCGGCGCTGCTGGCCGCGCCCGACGAGGACGTGCTCCTGCTCGAGGGTGACCGCTGCGGCTGGGCGGCGAGCGGGCGCAACGGCGGCTTCCTCGACGCGTCGCTCACCCACGGGCTCGAGAACGGGCTGTCGCGCTGGCCCGACGAGATGGACCGGCTCGTCGAGCTCGGCGACGAGAACTACGCAGCCATCCACGACACGCTCACGGCCCGCGGCATCGACGCCGCCTGGGAGGAGAACGGCTTCATCGACGTCGCCACGCGGGCGCACGAGGTCGAGGGGCTCGCCGAGGGCGCCGAGCTCGCGCGCCGCTACGGCCACGAGGTCGAGCTGCTCGACCGGGCGGCGGTGCGCGCCAGGGTCGACTCGCCCACCTACCTCGCCGGCCTCCACACGCGCACGGGCGGCGGTGCGCTAGTGGACCCGGCACGGCTCGCGTGGGGCCTGCGGCGCGCGGCGATCGAGGACGGCGTGCGCATCCACGAGGGGACCCAGGTCACGTCGATGCGACGCGACGGGCAGGGCGTCCTCCTCGAGACCCCGGGCGGCCGCGTGCGGGCGGCGCGCGTCGTCCTCGCGACAAACGCCTTCAAGCCGCTCGTGCGCTCGATCGGCCACTACGTGATCCCGGTCTACGACTACGTCCTCGTCAGCGAGCCGCTGGACCGGGCGCGGCGCGCGGCGGTCGGCTGGGAGGGGCGCGAGGGGGTCGCCGACTCGGGCAACCGCTTCCACTACTACCGGCTCACCGCCGGCGAGCGCATCCTGTGGGGCGGCTACGAGGCGGTCTACCACTGGGCCAACGGCATGCGCCCCGAGCTCGAGGAGAGCGCCGCCGTCTTCAACCTGCTCGCCCACAACTTCTTCGAGACCTTCCCGCAGCTCGAGGGCCTTCGCTTCACCCACCGCTGGGCGGGCGCGATCGACACCAGCTCGCGCTTCTGCGTCACCTTCGGGACGGCGCTCGGCGGGCGCGCCGCCTACGCCGTCGGCTACACCGGGCTGGGAGTGGGGGCGACGCGCTTCGGCGCGCGCGTGGCGCTCGACCTCGTCCGTGGCCACGACACCGAGCTCACGCGGCTGGAACTGGTACGCAGCCGGCCCATCCCGTTCCCACCCGAGCCGCTCCGCTTCGCCGTCGTCGCGGCCACCCGGCGGGCGCTGATCCGGGCCGACGAGCGCCGCGGCAGGCGCGGCCCGTGGCTCCGGCTGCTGGACAGGATGGGCGCCGGCTTCGACAGCTGACGGCCGTCGCCCGGACGGCGGAGAGGTTCGGCGGCCGCACCATTTAGCGTTCGGTAGAGAGATGGCCGAGTACCGACCCAAGAATCGCGGGCTCGAACGGGTTCTCGGCACGGGCGCGCTCTTCTCGACTGCCTACGGAAACGTCGGCAGCTCGATCTATTACGCGCTCGGGCTGGTTGCGATCTTCGCGCTCGGGATGACCCCGGTGGTGTTCCTGATCGCCGGCGTCATCTTCGCCTGTACCGCCGCGACATACACCGAGGCGACGACCATGTACCCGGAGGCGGGCGGCTCGGCGTCGTTCTCGCGCCGCGCCTTCAACGAGTTCTGGTCCTTCTTCGCCGGCTGGGGCCAGATGCTCACCTACATCGTCACGATCGCGATCTCGGCGTTCTTCGTCCCGCACTACCTCGGGGTGTTCTGGGAGCCGCTCGGAGAGTCCCCGGCCGACATCGTCGGGGGCATCTTCGTCGTGGCGCTGCTCGGTGTCGTGAACATCGTCGGTGTCAAGGAGTCCGCGGGCGTGAACGTGTTCTTCGCGGTGGCCGACTTCTGCACCCAGGTGCTGCTCGTGATCGTCGGCATCGCGCTGGTCCTCGACCCGGAGTTGCTCGTCAACCAGATCGACTTCGGCACTACTCCGACGGTCGCCGACTTCCTGATCGCGATCCCGGTCGGCATGGTCGCCTACACCGGCATCGAGACGATCTCGAACATGGCCGAGGAGGCGCGCGACGTCGGCAAGACGATCCCGCGCGGGATCGGGCTCGTCGTGATCGCGGTCGTGGTGATCTACGCGTTCCTGCCGGCCGTCGCCCTGTCGGCGATGCCCGTCGTCGACGGTGAGACTGCGCTCGCGTTGCCGAGTGATGAAGGCGGCTACGCCGACGACCCGATCCTCGGGGTGGTGGAGAACATGGACCTCGGCAGCCTGCAGGGCCCGGCCGAGGTCTACGTCGGCATCCTGGCGGCCACGATTCTCTTTATCGCAACGAACGCCGGCATGCTCGGGGTCTCGCGGCTGACCTACTCGATGGGTCAGCACCGTCAGCTGCCGGAGATCCTGCGGGTGCTGCACCCGAAGTTCCGCACGCCCTACGTCGCGATCGGCGTGTTCGGCGCAATCGCGTGCGTCGCGATCCTGCCTGGCCAGGCCGACTTCCTCGGGGTGATCTACGCCTTCGGGGCGATGCTCTCGTTCACCATGGCGCATGCGTCGGTGGTGGCGCTGCGCTGGGCCCGGCCCGAGGTAGAGCGTCCGTGGCGAAGTCCGGTTGCGGTGCGGGTGCGCGGGCACGAGGTGCCGCTGCTGGCGGTGTTCGGCGGGATCGCGACCGGCATCGCTCTGATCGTGGCGACGGTGCTCGACGTGCGCGTTTTCATCGCCGGGCCGATCTGGATGGCGGCCGGAGTGACCCTGTACGTCATCTACAGGCGCCGCCAGGGGCTGTCGCTGACCGAGACGGTCAAGGTCGTGATGCCGAAGCCGGTTGTCGAGCACGAGGTCGAGTACGAGTCGGTGTTGGTGGCGTTCGAGGACGGGAACTACTCGCCCGACGCCGTCGCGATCGCGGCCCGGCTCGCCGCCCGCCGCCGTCGCGGAATCCATGTCCTGGTGACGATCACCGTGCCGCCCAACTCGCCGATCGACGCCGTGATGCCGGAGCTGGAGGCCCGGGCGGCGTCAGTGATCGACTCCGCCCGCGTCCGCGGTGGGAGGCGCGTGACGGGGCACTGGGAGAAGGTGCGCCCGGGCCAGGGCGGGCGCCGTATCGTCGAGGAGGCGAAGGAGATCCACGCGCGTGCGATCGTGATGTCGCTGCCGCCGCGCCGGACCGGCAAGTCGCTGTTCGGGAAGTCGCTCGAGACCGTGCTCGCCGAGCGTCCCTGCCGCGTGATCATCGACTCGTCGAGGGGCATCGACGGGCAGCGGGCGCACTCCGAAGCGGCACTACGATAGGCCGCGTGGAACGCGCCTATCTGGCCACGACCCGGGTGCTCAACGCCGCGTTGCTGGTGCTCGGCTTGGTGATGGTGGTCGTGGCGCTCGCGGGCGGTGGAGGGGTGCTCGCGTTGGGCGTCGTGCTCGGCACGCTGCTGGCGCTGCTCGGAGCCGGGCGCCTGTACCTGGCCCGCCCGCGTCCGGGCGATGGGGGAGAGGCCGTGGACGACCCCGGCCGCCGGGCAGGGTGAGCGACCCCCGGGTCCGGGCCGCGCTGCGGGCGCGCGAGGGGCTGCGCCGGGGCTCCGAGCGGGCGGGACTGCGGGTCATCCGCGGCCTTGGCGAGCCGGCGCTGTTCGCCGTGACGCTCAGCGCGGTCGTCGCGTCGATGTTCTTTGCGCTCGGGGTCGTCGCGGGCGACGCGCTCGGGCTCTCGCCGCTCGTCTACGCCGTCGCCGGGCTCTTCCTCGCGGTGACGATGGCCACCTACGTCGAGGGCACGTCGCTCCACATCGAGCGTGGCGGCGCCTCGACGCTCGCCCGCTACGCCTTCGACGAGCTCTGGAGCTTCATCGCCGGCTGGGCGATCCTGCTCGACTACCTGATCGTGATGGCGGCCGGGGCGGTCGTCATCACGGACTACCTGGCGGTGTACGTATCGGGAATCGACGACGGCGTCTTCGAGGTGCTCGTCGCCGGCCTCGCATTGCTGCTCGTCGCGGCGATCAACATTCGCGGCGTCACGGCGAGGCGCCTGCGCACCGTGCTGCGCGTCTCGCTCTTCTCGATCCTGGTGCTGGTCGTGGTGAGCATCGTGGCCTTCGTGCAGTTCTTCGACGTCGGCGCGATCACGGACTCGGTCGAGCTCGGTGCGGCGCCCGACTGGGAGGACGCGATCTTCGCCCTCGGCGTAGCCTGCGTGGCGCTGATCGGGGTAGAGGCGGCCTCGGGGCTCGCCGGTGAGGTGCGCGTCGGGCGGCGCGGCCTGCGCCGGGTGGTGCTCGCGTCGTCGACGGTCGCGCTGATCCTGTTCGTCTGCGTCAGCTCGGCCGCACTCATGGCGCAGCCGGTGCAAGGAGGCGCGACGCCCCTCGGAGGCCGTTTCATCGAGGCACCTGTCCTCGGCATCGTGAACGCGTACGAGAGCGCCTGGCTCGTCGACGCGGGCCGCTACCTCGTGGCGGCGACGGCCGCCGCGATGCTGCTGGTCGCGATCAACAGCCAGATGCTCGGTCTGGCGCGGCTCTCGTACTCGCTCGCCACCAACAGGCAGATCCCGAGCGCGGTGGGGCGCCTCAGCATGCAGCGCGGCACCCCGTACGTGGCGATCGCGATCGCGACCGTGCTCGCGTTCGGGCTGTCGATCCCGCACGACATCGAGTTCCTCGCGGGCACGTTCGCCTTCGGGGCGATGATCGCGTTCGCACTCGCCCACCTGTCGCTGATCGTGCTGCGCTTCCGCGAGCCCGCCCGGCAGAGCGCGTTCCGGGTGCCCTTCGGCGTGACCGTTCGCGGCGCGGTAGTGCCCCTGCCGGCGGTCTTCGGGTTGCTGCTTTCCGTGCTGGTGTGGATCAGTGTCGTCGCCCTGCACGAGGGCGCTCGTATCGCCGGCGGGATCTGGATGGTCGCCGGGGTGGTGCTCTACGTCATCTATCGGCGCACCGGCGGAAAGCCGCTGCGCCAGCGCTTCACGATCCCCGCGGAGGCCCTCCAGGAGCGCGAGACGGCGGAGTACGGAAGCATCCTCGTGCCGGTCTTCGGCGAGGAGGTCGACGACGAGATCGTGGGCACCGCGGGCCGGCTCGCCGCCGAGCAGGACGAGGACGGCGGGGGCGGAGCGGTGCTGGAGGCGCTCTACGTCTTCGAGATCCCGATGTCGCTCCCGATCGACGCCCGTGTCGACGACGAGCGCGTGCGCACGGCCAAGGCAGTGCTCGCGCGCGCCAAGGAGGTCGGCGAGGAGTACGAGGGCGTCGAGGTGGCCACCGCGATGGTGCGCGGCCGCACGGCGGGCCAGGCGATCGTGTCGGAGGCGCGCCGGCGTGGCGTCGAGGCGATCGTGCTCGCGGCCGAGGAGCCCACCCGCGTGCGCGGTGGAGCGATCCTCGGCGGCCGCGGGCGCGTGCGCGATCGCTTCGTGGGCGACACCACGCGCTACGTGATCGAGAAGGCCCCCTGCAGGGTCATCCTCACCGCGCCGCCGGCAGGCGAGGAGGGCACTCGCGAGGGTGTCCTGCCGTAGAGTGGGAACTGAATGTTCGTGCTGATAGTCGGATGCGGCCGGGTGGGGTCCTCGATAGCGCACTCGATGCTCCTGGAGGGGCACGAGGTCTCCGTCGTCGACGAGGACGCCGAGGCGATCGCGCTCCTCGACCGCGATGCCGACGCCTCCTGGGAGGAGCGCGGCGGCCGCTTCACCGAGGGGACGGCGCTCGAGATCGACGCGCTGCTGGCGGCGGGGATCGAGCAGGCGGACGCGTTCGTCGCCTCGACGGACGGCGACAACACGAACCTCGTCATCGCTCAGATCGCACAGCGCCGCTTCAACATCGAGCGGGTCGTGGTGCGCGTGCTCGACCCGGCGCGGGCGCGCTGGTACGCGGAGCAGGGCCTGCAGACCGTCTGCCCGACACAGACCGCGATCGAGCTGCTGGAGGCCGCGGTCCGCGGCCAGATCCGCTTCGAGGGAGTGTCCGGCTAGGCCATGTACGTCGTCATCGTCGGCGCGGGCAAGGTCGGCTGGAACCTCGCCCGCGAGCTCATCAACAAGCGCCACGAGGTCACCGTCATCGAGTCGGACCAGCAGCGCTACGCGGTCGTCGAGCAGGAGCTCGAGCACAGTGCGCTGTACGGGGACGGCTCGGAGTTGTGGGTGCTCGAGCGGTCCGGCATCGAGCGCGCCGACCTGGTGGTGGCGGTCACCGGCGACGACGAGGACAACATCCTCATCTCCCAGGTCGCACGCGAGAAGTACGGGGTCGGGCGCGTGGTGGCGCGCTGCAACAACCCGCGCAACCTGCAGCACTTCGAGCTGCTCGGCGTCAAGCCGGTCATCTCCGCCACGGACCTGATCCTGAGGCTGATCGAGCACGAGGTGCCGAAGTACGGGCTCGTCCACCTGCTCGACCTGCCCGAGGAGCGGCTCGAGATCATCGAGCTCGAGGTGGCGGACGGGTCCGAAGCCGCGGGCCGCGCCGTCAAGGACCTGGGCCTGCCGGACGGCTCGCTCGTGATCTCGATCCTGCGTGACGGCGGCGGCTTCGTGCCGCACGGCGACTCGGTCGTCGAGGCCGGCGATGAGGTGTTGCTGGTGCTCGACGTGGGTATCGAGTCCCGCGTGACGGAACGCTTTACGAGTCGTTCGGCGGCCTGACGCGGTGGCGGACCGGAAGGTCGACCATCTGCTCATCGGTGGCGGGCTCGCTGCCGCCAACTGCGCGCGCTGGCTGCGGGAGGAGGGCGCGGAGGGGTCGATCTTGCTCGTCGGGCGCGAGCCCGATCCTCCCTACAACCGTCCGCCCTTGACGAAGGGCTACCTGCGCGGCCAGGAGTCGCGCGAGGAGGTGCTGTTCCGCCCGGACGAGTGGTGGGAGGAGCAGAAAATCGAGCTGATGCTGCGCACGAGCGTGATGAAGCTCGACGCCTCCGAGCGCGTGGCGCGGCTGTCCACGAAGGAGGAGATCGAGTTCGGCAACGCGCTGCTCGCGACCGGCTCGAACGTGAGGCGTCTGCGCGTGGACGGTTGTGAGCGGGATGGCATCCACTACATCCGCGCCTTCGGCAACTCCGACGCGCTCCGCGCCGAGGCCGACCGTGCCGAGCGGGTCGTGATCATCGGCGGCAGCTACATCGGCACCGAGGTCGCGGCGTCGCTGACCGCCGCCTACGGAGACAAGTGCTCGATGGTGATGCTCGAGGAGGTTACGCACGAGCGCTTCTACGGGAAGAAGGTCGGCGGCTACTTCCAGCGCGTGCTCGAGGAGCACGGCGTCGAGGTGCATGGGGGCGAGGAGCTCGAGCGCTTCGAGGGCGCGGGTGACCGTGTCGAGAGGGTCGTCACCAAGAGCGGGCTCGAGCTCGACTGCGACCTCGTCGTGATCGGCGCCGGCGTCCTGCCGGACGTGACGCTCGCGAAGGCCGCCGGGCTCGAGATCGGCGAGGCCGGCGGCGTGCTGTGCTCGGCGCAGCTCGAGAGCTCCGTGCCGGGCATCTTCGCCGCGGGCGACATCTGCGAGTACGACAGCCCGGTGCACGGGCGCTATATGCGTATCGAGCACTGGGACGTGGCCTTCAACCAGGGCAAGACGGCCGCGCTCAACATGCTCGGGCGCGGCGTCGAGCACGACGTGGTGCCGTACTTCTTCTCCGACCTCGCCGACTGGTCGTCGATGGAGTACGTAGGGCCCGGTTCCGGCGAGACGGTGGTGCGGGGGTCGCTCGACGACGGCGACTTCACCGCCTTCTACGTCGACGACGGCCGAGTGGTGGCCGCGCTGACGGTCGGCCGCTCGGACGACCTCGAGCACGCCACGCGCTTCATCGTCGAGCGCACGCAGGTCGATCCGGCCGCGCTCAGCGACGAGAGCAAAGATCTCAGCTCGCTCTAGCTCCCCGTCCGTACCCTGAGTAAGGAGGTTCCTGGACGGATGGCGGGCTACTTCGACGATTCCTCGATGCTGCGTCGCGTGCACCGCGAGCGCGCCCTCGCGCTGTCCGGCCCGCGCGCCCTGCTGATGCAGGCAGCGCACCCGCTGGCCGTGTCGGGGCTGCTGGCCCACTCGACGTCGGTGGACGATCCGTACGAGCGCCTCGCCCGCACGGCGCAGGTGATGGGGACGATCGGATTCGGCGAGCGCGCCGAGGCGAACCGCGTCACGCGCACTGTCCGCGCGATGCACAAGCGCGTCAACGGGACGCTGCGCGAGGCGGTGGGGCCCTACGCGGCGGGCACCCCCTACCGTGCCGACGACCCCGACCTGCTGCTGTGGGTCCTGTTCACGCTCGTCGACTCCGGCCTCGTCGTCTACCGCACCTACGTCGGTTCGCTGACGCGCGCGGAGGAGGCGGGCTACTGGAAGGACTACCGCGTGGTGGGCCGGCTGTTCGGGCTACGCGCGGACGAGATGCCGCGCACCCTCGCCGACCTCGACGACTACCGGCGTGCGATGCTCGACGGCGACCGGCTGTTCGTGACCGACTGGGCGCGCGAGCGAGCACGGGCGATCGTGCTCGACCCACCGGTGCCGTGGATGGCGCAGCCGCTCCTCGAGACCGTCAACTTCATCACGATCGCACTGCTGCCCGACCGGATCCGTCGCGAGTACGGCTTCGCCCCGGTGCCGCCCGCGTTCGTGCGCCGAGCGCTCGTGCAGGCGGGCGGGTCGTACGTCAGGCGCGCGGTGGTGCCGTTCCTGCCGGAACGACTCCGGCTGGTGCCGGCGGCGCGGGCGGCGGCTTAGTCCTCGCTCAGCTTGACAGCGACCGTCTTGGTGGTCGCCTTGCCGCTCGAGGACGTGACGACGATGCTGAGCGTCACCGAGAGCTTGCCCTTGCGCTTCAGGGCGCGCTTCGCGGCGGCGTTCAGCTTCACGGCGAAGTTGACCTTGGCGCCGGTCGAGCGCTTCGTCTGAGACCCGACCTTCACCTTCTTGACCTTCTTCGGAGGGCTGGTGGACAGCGAGCGGTTCGAGACGAGCGCGGTGACCACGATCTTCGAGCCGGCCGCTGCGGTGACCGAGCCGCGCAGGGTGGTGCCGGTCTGCTTGCGGGTGAACTTGTAGCTGGTCGAGCCTGGCTGCGTGGGCGAGCCACCGGGGTCGTTGCTGCCGCCGCCGCCGGAGCCGCCGCCGCCCGAGCCGCCGCCTCCGCCGCCCGATCCGCCGCCGCCAGGCGGTGGGTTACCGCCGCCACCGGGTGGAGGTGGCGGTGGGTTGCCGCCGGTGGCGGGTCCACGACCTGCACGGTGCCGGTCATGCTCGCGTGCGCGTTGGCAGACGAACGAGTACGTGGCCGGAGTGTTGAAGGTGCAGTCTGCCAGGTCCAGTCGGCGCTAGTCGGCGGCTTGGAGCCGCGATGGGCAGTGGCCTGCGTGCAGGAGCTTGGCTGGGAGCCGGGCCAGTGAAGGTCGACGTTGTGGGGTTGCTGCCGCCGGATCGGTGAAGGATCACCGTCCCACCAGTGAAGATCGAGGCGTTGGTTCCGCGGACGACCGCCACCCCGGCAGTCCGTGTCCAGAAGTTGTCGTCCGGCGGTGAAGGTCGGCGCTCTGCTGCTGCGCCGACGCGGCTTGCGTGAATGCGGAGAGTGCAAGCGCTAGCGCCGCTCCGAAGACCAGCGCGGCGAAATAACAGCAGTGGATGGCGTCCGCGAATGCTCACCATTCCTACCTAACGCGCGAACATACGCCCGACTCGCGCGGCGGGCGAGTGGCTGGGTGCCAACTCGGGGGCGCTGTGCGTGGCGCCGCGGGCGGGGGAACCGGCGCATAGCCGCGTCCGTGGCCGTAACTTGACTCCGATGAGGCGCCTCGCACTGTCGTTACTGATCCTTGCCATCGTTCCGGCGACCGCTGCCGCGGACGTGACCCTCGACGAGTTCACGGTCACGCCGTCGAGCACGCAGGCCGGCTCGCACCCTGATGTGACGCTGTTCCAGCGGATGACCCCGTCGGCCGGCGACGACGTCAAGGACAGCTTTGTCCGGCTCGCTCCCGGCCTTCTCGGGAATCCTCAGGGCGCGGCGCTCTGCACGCGCGAGCAGCTGCGTGCCCCCTCGGGATGCCCGGAGAACGCCAAGCTCGGGACCGTTCAGGTCACCGCCCTGATCAACGTGCTCCCGATCCTCGGCGTGCCGCAGGAGATCAACGGGACCGTCTACAACCTGCGTCCGCTCGGTGGCGAGCCGGCCCGTCTCGGGCTGAGGCTCCAGCCGCTCGAGCTGCCGGCCCCGCTTCCCCAGGCGCTGCCCCCGGTGTTCCTGGAGTCGCCGGTGTACCTTCGCCCCGGAGCTGACGGGATCGGCCTCGAATCGCTCTTCTCCGACCAACCGCGTGAGCAGTCGGGCCTCGACATCCAGATCACGAGCGTCCGGCTGACCTTCCTCGGCAAGGTCAGCCGCGGTTCGTTCATGAGGATGCCCACCTCGTGCGCGCCCGCGACCTCGCTCGCGCGAGTGAACTCGTACGGGGCTCCTGGCGCGTTCGCCCAGAGGACAACCACCTTCACGCCCACCGGTTGCGACCAGCTCGGCTTCACGCCCGCGGTCGAGGGGTCCGTGGGCGCGCCGGGAGCGACCACAGTGCGTGCCCGCGTACCGTTCTCGACCACGCTGCGCTTCGATCCCGAGCAGGCCGCGCTGAAGCGCGCCGAGGTGACGCTGCCGCTGTCATTGGCGCCTTCCCAGGCCGCTCTCGGGCGCGCCTGCCTGCGACCTCAGGCCGACGCGAGCGCCTGTCCCGACAGCTCGCGCGTGGGCACGGCGATCATCGATTCGCCGCTCCAGGCGGAGCCCGTGCGCGGCCCGGTCTACCTGGCCTTCAACACGCCGGCGGTGCTGCCCGGCCTCATCGTGATCCTGCCACCGCCCGTGGACCTACGCATCGACGGCGTCACCGAGGTCGGTTCCTTCGGCACGCGGAACGTCTTCCCGTCGAACCCCGACCTGCCGCTGCGGAGCTTCACGCTCCAGTTCGGGGGCGGCCCGACCGGCCTCCTGGAGCTGACGAAGGACCTCTGCCGTGACGGCACTCCGACCGAGGTCGACGTAAAGCTCACGGCCCACTCCGGCAAGGTGGCCGAGTTCAAGCAGGACCTGGCCACGCCGGGCTGTGACCCGGAAGCTCGGCTGACGCTCACGAAGCGCGGCAGGAAATTCGTCCTCGCGGCGATCTTGTACGCGCCCCGGCGCGGGCCGGACATCACGGCGGCGCGCGTGTCGCTCCCGAGGGCCCTGAGGCGGGGGCGGTCCCGGCCTCGGGTGCACGTGGACGGCCGGCGCCTGCGGGCGCGCGGCACCCGCCGGGCGGTTCGCCCGAACCTCGGTGGCGGCGCCCGCCGAGTGAAGATCGTCTGGGGCGGCCTCAGGGCGAAGCGGAGGGTTCCGCGCACCGTGAGAGTGCCGCTGTCCATGGTTGACGCACGGGGCAAGCGGATAACGCTGAGCGTGCGCGTGCGGCGGGACTGACGGACACGGGACGGCCTCTGCCACTGCTCGGGGACCGCGCCGTTCCGCCGAGCGGCCACCACTCCGTGTGTAACAACTTCGCGACAAATCGAGAAAAGTACGTCAAATGCAGGCCCTTCTCTCCGATTGCCGCGTTAGATTGGTCTCACTTGCCGCGGGCCAGACCGAGCTGGGGGGCAGGGACTCGAACCCCGATAACCAGCTCCAGAGGCTGGCGTCTTGCCATTAGACGACCCCCCAATCGACGTCTGAGCATAGCCACGATGAATGAAGCCGACGCCCGTCGCCGAGGTCCGGCCAATCCGCCGGGCGTAACCCGGGCGGCGGTGGCCGAGAGGCTCGCGCGCGGAGAATCGATCGCAACGATCGCTGAGGGCTCGGGCTCGTGAAGTCGACGGTCTGTTACCACGCCCGGCGTCTCGGGATCGTTGGGGACGAGCGATTCGCCCGCCGCTACGACTGGGCCGAGATCCAGCGCCACTACGACGAGGGGTATCCGATCCGCGGCGGGGCGCGCGCGATCGCGACGGCCGCGCGGGGGACACACGTGCCACTGAGCGAGGTGGCCCCCGGGCTGCTCGCGGAGCTCCTCGAGGAGCGCGCGTGAGAGGCCTGGCGCTGATCGAGGCGCTGCTCGACCCGCGCATCGGCAGCCTGCCCGCGGCGACCGCCGCCGGCCTCGACCCGGATCTCGTGTCCACGGAGGGCGACACCGTCCGCTGCGACCCGACCGCCGGCCCGAGGCCGAGCTGGCCGTGGCGCAGGCCGTCCGTGAGCGGCCGATCGAGTGGGCCAGCCTCACCATCACCCAGGGCGACCTCTTCGACGCCCTGACGAAGCATTTCGGCGACGAGCTGGACGAGGTCGACCTGCACGCCGCCACGCCAACAGCGCTCGACGTCGCCTGGCGGCGCGAGCGGGCGACGGTCGAGCTGCGTGCGGGTTTCCTGGAGTGCGAGCGGCTCGGCGCCGAGCGGGCCGCGATCGTGCTCGGCCCGCTCGACGACGCGCTGTCCGAGCGGCTCGCCGCGGAGCCGAAGCTCCGCGAGCGGCTGATCGTCTACGACCTTGCGGCGCTCTCGAAGGCGGGCGCGGTGCGCAGCAGCGTCGCCGTTTTCCTCGAGTGGTTCCTGCGCGACGCCTACGGCGTCAAGGTGCTCGCCTCGGCGGCCTTCACGCAGGGCCTCGTATCGCGCGGCGTGATCTCGCTCGGCATGGGCTAGCTCCGCCCGGCCTACTTGGGAGTGCCGATGCGGAGGTGGTTTCCGAACGGGTCGCGCAGCCCGCAGTCGGTTCCGTAGTCGCGTTCGGTCGGCTCCTCGGTGAACTCGACGCCCTTCCCCTTGAGCTCCTCGTAGGTCTTGTGGATGTCGTCCACCGCGATGATGCCCGCCATCCCCATGGCGCCCTTGGTCACGAGCTCGCGGACCTGCTCGGCCGTCGCCTCGTCGTGTGACGGCGCGCCGGGCTTCTCGAGAAGCAGCTGAAGCTCGGGCTGATCCGGCAGATTGACGGTCACCCAGCGCATGAACCCGAGATCGGCGTCGGTGTTCAGCTCGAAGCCGAGCTTCCCGACGTAGAAGTCGATCGCCTCGTCCTGATCGAGTACGTAGACCTGTGTATGAGTGACTCTGTTGGACATGAGCGCGAGGCTAATTCGCGCGCCGGCTTCGTGCTTCTCCAAAACTGCTCGGTCTCGTCCACGCCTTCGCGAAGCAGGCGGGGACGGCTCTGAGGTCTGCGGCGCGCCAGCGGTATGTCGTCGGCGGCTCGCCGACGATCTCGGTGAACGTGCGGCTGAACGTCCCGAGGCTCGTGAAGCCCACGTCGAAGCAGATCTCGGTCACGCTGCGCTCGCTCTCCCTCAGCAGGAACATCGCTCGCTCGATACGGCGTCGCTGCAGGTAGCGGTGTGGCGTCTCGCCGAAGGTGGAGCGAAAGACCCGGATGAAGTGCGCCTCGGACACGTGGGCGACCTTCGCCAGGGTCGGGATGTCGAGCGGCCTCGCGTAGTCGCGGTCCATCGCGTCGCGCACACGCAGCATGCGCCGGTTCGACTCCTCGACGGCGCGGCTCACGGCCGGCTACGCCGCGGCCTGATCGGCCCAATCGCGATAGAGCCGCGCGTAGTGTCCGTTCAGCTCGAGCAGCTCCTCGTGGGTGCCCTGCTCGGCGACGCGGCCGTGGTCGAGCACCACGATCCGGCCGGCGCCGCGGATCGTCGAGAGCCGGTGGGCGATCACGATCGCCGTGCGGCCGGCCAGCAGCCGCCGCAGCCCGTGCTCGATCTGGGACTCCGTGCGGACGTCCACGTTCGAGGTCGCCTCGTCGAGGATCAGGATGCGCGGGTCGGCCGCCGCCGCGCGCGCGAATGCGACCAGCTGCCGCTGGCCGGCCGACAGGTGGACGCCGCGCTCGCCGACCTCGGTGTCGTAGCCGTCGGGCAGCCTCGTGATGAAGTCGTCGGCCCCGACCGCGCGGGCGGCCTCGCGGACCTCGTCGTCGCCGGCGTCAGGAGCGCCGAAGGCGATGTTGTCGCGGATCGTGCCCGAGAACAGGAAGCTCTCCTGCGGCACGATGCCGAGCTGCGAGCGCAGCGAGTGCTCGGTCACGTCGCGCAGGTCGTGCCCGTCTATCAATATGCGCCCGCGCTGCGGGTCGTAGAAGCGGGCGACGAGCTTCGCGAGCGTCGACTTGCCGGCCCCGGTCGCACCGACGAGCGCCACGGTCTGCCCCGGCGGGACCTGCAGCGAGACGTCGTCGAGCGCGGGCGCCTCGTCCTCCTTCAGCCCGTAGCGGAAGCTCACCTCGTCGAACTCGATCTGACCGCGCACTCGCGGCAGGTCCACGGCGTCCGGGCGGTCGCGCAGGTCGGGCTCCTCGTCCAGCAGCTCGAAGATCTTGTCCAGCGCCGCCATGCCGGCCTGGTACGTGGTGTACAGCTGCGACAGCGACTGGATCGGGTCGAAGAAGCTCTGCAGGTAGAAGACGAACGAGGCGAGCACCCCGATCGTGACCGCTTCATCGAGCACCTGGTTGCCGCCGTAGATCAGGATGGCGGCGGTGGCGATTGCTGACAGCAGCTCCACCGACGGGAAGTAGGCCGCGTTCAGGTAGACCGTCTTCATGTTGGCGTCGCGGTGCTCGTCGTTCAGCTCCGCGAAGCGGCGCTTGTGGCGCGGCTCCTGCCCGAACGCGCGAACGATGCGCACCCCGGAGAGCGTCTCCTGCAGGTAGGCGGTGACGAAGG
Source organism: uncultured Thermoleophilaceae bacterium (assembly GCA_963734025.1). Classification (GTDB taxonomy): domain Bacteria; phylum Actinomycetota; class Thermoleophilia; order Solirubrobacterales; family Thermoleophilaceae; genus JACVRW01. The sequence continues at coordinate 119,445 of CAVTFR010000004.1, read as the reverse complement.
CGATCTTCTCGCGCGTGAGCCGGTACGCCCCGGTCGACGCGACCCGGAAGATCACGCTGCCGACGAGCAGCACCGGGAAGGTCAGGAAGGTCACGAGCGCGAGACCCGGGTCGAGCACGATCAGGATCACCGCGGTGCCGATCAACGTCAGCGTCGCCGAGAACAGCGTCTGGATGCCCTCCGTCACCAGCTGGTCGAGCGCCTGCACGTCGTTCGTCAGGCGTGAGATCAGGATCCCTGCCTTGTTGCGCGAGTAGAACCCGATCGAGAGCTGCTGCAGGTGCTCGAAGAGCTGGATGCGCAGGTCCTGGAGAGCACGCTGGCCGACCCAGTTGATCAGGTAGGTCTGCACGTAGGTGGCGCCCCAGTTGATGAGGGCGGCCGCGATGAACGCGATCAGGATCAGCGTCAGCGCGTTCACGTCGCCGTCCTGGATGCCGGCGTCGATCGCGAGGCCGGCCAGGTAGGGCGGGACGAGTGCGGCGGCCGTGGCGATCACCAGCGCGATCAGCATGAGCACGACGCGCCCGCGGTAGGGGCGCAGCAGCGCCACCAGGTGGCGCAACTTGCCGAGCCGGCGCGGCTCGCCGCGAACGGCGCTCAGGACCTGGCGCGCGCTCACAGCCCCGCCACCTCGCGCTCGGGGTCCTCTCTGTTGAGGAAGACCTGGTCCGGCAGGCCCTTCTCGGCGATCTCGCGGTAGAGCGGCGAGTCGTCGAGCAGCTCCTCGTGCGTCCCGCGCGCCGCAACGCGGCCGTCCTCGAGCACGACCACCTCGTCGGCGAGCGAGATCGTGGACAGCCGGTGGGCGATCACGAACGTCGTGCGCCCCTCCATCACCTCGCGGAGCGCATCCTTGATGCGGCTCTCGGTGGTGGCGTCGACGCTCGAGGTCGCGTCGTCCAGGATGAGGATGCGCGGCTCCGCGATCAGAGCGCGCGCGATCGCGACGCGCTGGCGCTGGCCGCCGGAGAGGGTGAGGCCGCGCTCCCCCACCAGCGTGTCGAGACCGTCGGGAAGCTCGTCGACGAGCTCGGCCAGGCCGGCGCGGCGGATCGCCTCGAGGACCTGGTCCTCGGATGCGTCGGGTCGCGCGTAGGCGATGTTGTCGCGCAGCGTCGCCGAGAACAGGAACGCGTCATCCGAGACGACGGCCACCTCGCTCCGCAGCGAGGTCGGGTCGACCGTGCGCACGTCGACGCCGTCGACGAGCACCGTGCCCTCGTCGGCGTCGTAGAGGCGCGGGATCAGCATCACGAGCGTCGTCTTGCCCGAGCCGGTGGCGCCGACGAGCGCGACGGTGCGCCCGGCCTCGATGTCGAGGTCGACGTCGCGCAGCACCGGCTCGCCGTCCCCGTAGCCGAAGGTGACGCCGCGCAGCTCGACGCGCCCCGCTCCGGCAGGCAGCGGCGGGGCGTCGGCGGGGGCGGTGAGCTCGGGCCGGCGGTCCAGCAGCTCGAACACGCGCGCGCCGCTCGCCACTGCCCGCTGCGCCATGCCGAGCGCGATGCCGAGCATCCGCATCGGCGAGGTCAGCAGCAGCACGTAGCCGTAGAAGGCGACGAAGTCGCCGACCGCGAGCGAGCCGTTGATCGCCTGACGCCCACCGACGAACAGGACGGCGGCGAGCCCGAGCTGGGGAAGGAAGCCGATGAACGGCCCGTAGAAGGCGCGCAGGCGCGTCGAGACCATCGACTGGTCGAACACGCGCGCAACCGCGCGCGAGAAGCGCCGCAGCTGGCGCTCCTCCTGCGCGAACGCCTTGACCACGCGGACGCCGGAGATGTTCTCCTCGGCCTCCGCCGTCAGCTCGGCGATGCGCTGCTGCACCTCCTGCTGTGCCGGCCGGTTGCGGCGCCCGTAGCGGAACGAGACCCAGATAACGAACGGCATCGGCGCCAGCGCGATCGCGGCGAGCACCGGGTCCACGACGAGCATGACGCCTGCCGCGATCAGGATCGTCAGCGCCGACTGGACGATGAAGATGAGGCCATAGCCGAGGAAGAAGCGCACCGACTGCAGGTCGACCGTCGAGCGCGACATCAACTGGCCGGTCTGCTGCGTGTCGAAGAAGGCGAGCTCCAGCGAGTGCAGGTGCTCGTACATGCGGTTCCGCAGGTCGTACTCGACGCCGAGCGAGACGCGGCCCGCGACGAGCCTGCGGGAAACGCTGAAGGCGAGCCTGAAGAGCCCCGCGGCCGCCACCCCCAGCGCGAGCGGCCAGAGGTTGGCGCCGCCGCTGTCGATCTCGTTGACGGTCTGTCCGACGAGGAACGGGATGAGCACGCCCGTGCCCATGGCGAAGGCCGCGAGCACGAATGAGAAGATCACCCCTCGGCGGTAGGGGCGCAGGAATCCGAGCAGGCGCCAGAACGTTTGCACGCCCTATGACTTTACTTTATGAAGTGAGGCGGGTCATGCGCACGCTCACCTCGTGGCCGGCCGTCCCGCCGGCCCCGCGGTAGACGCCGCGGATCGGCGCCACGTCGCCGTAATGGCGCCCGTGGCCGATCTTCACGTGCTCCTCCCCGGCGAGCTTGCTGTTCGTGGGGTCGGCGCCGATCCAGACGCTCTCGCCGTCCGCCCGACCGGGCACGAGCGCTTCCACCCAGGCGTGCGTGTTGACCTCGACCGAGTCACCCCCACCGTTTGACAGCTGGGGGCTCGCGCCGCCAGACGCCCGCGGCACCTGGCCGGGCGAGGGCGGGGCGACGAACAGGTAGCCCGACACGTAGCGAGTCGCGATCCCGGCGCGGCGCAGCAGGATCAGCGACAGGTGGACGAAGTCCTGGCAGACGCCGGCACCGCCCTCGAGCAGGTCGTCGACGGTCGAGCCGACGAACGTCGCGCCCGGCTTGTACTCGAAGCGCTCCGGGATCACCCGGCAGAGCGCCTCGAGCATCTGCCGCGGCGTGTCGGCGGCGATCGCGTCGCGGAGCTCCGCCAGGCCGCCGTTGCCCGGCTCGTCCTCGGTGTGCAGCAGGAACTCGCCGCCGCGGGACGTGTAGGCGTCTGTTCTGGTCAGCTCCCAGTCACCGTCCGGCGGCGCGGCCGGCTCGTCGGTCACGACCTCGCCCTCCGCCGTGATCGCCAGGCGCTCGTGCTCGCCGGGGACATTGAACTCGACCACCTCGGTGCCGAAGTAGTCGCTGTACGTACGCGTCCGCGCGCTCGGCTCGACGACGACCCGGAAGCCGCGCACGCGCTGCAGCGGCGTCGTTGCCGGGGTCACGCGCAGGACGTTGTGCTGGTCGAAGACGGGCACCGAGTAGCGGTACTCGGCGTGGTAGCGGAGCAGGTACCTCATGCGGTGATGGTCTGGGCTACGACGGTGCTCGGGTGGAAATAGCGCTCGTGGATCTCGACGTCGAGCCGCCCGAGCTCCTGCTGGATCGGCCGCAGCGCCGGGATCACGGTCTCCGGACCCGGCGCCACGCGCGCGCGGAAATCGAGGTCCGCGAGCATACGCCGCACGCGCAGCACGGGCGGCGAGTCCTGCGCCTCCGCCTCGACGCGCTCGAGCGCGGCGTCGAGCGACTGCACGGAGGCGGCCACCGCGTCGGGGAACTCGCGCTCGTAGAGCATGAAGCGCGCCACCGGACCGGCGTTGGGCGGCGCGGCCGCCGAGCGCATGAAGGCCTGGAAGCCGCCCACCGCCCGCAGGAGCGCCAGCGCGTTGCCGTCCCGCCGCGGCGCCTCGGGGGCGTCGTCGCCGTTGGGGTCGGGTCCGGGGGGGAGTGCCACGCGCAGCATTCTGAGCACCATGTCGGCTGCCTCGAGCCGGCCGCCCGCCTGCAGGAACGCACGTGCGTCGTCCCTCTGCATGGTGCGCCCCGTCAGTCCCCAGAAGAGCGCGCTGCGCTCCTTGACCATCGAGTAGGTCGAGTAGGGCCCGGCGCGCAGGCCCGCGTGCAGGTCGCGCCGCGAGAGCAGCAGCTCGAAGGTGTTGACGGACTCCCACATCTCGGCCGAGATCGTGTCCCTGAGCGTCCGCGCCCCCTCGCGCGCGCCCGTCACGCACGAGACGATCGACACCGGGTTGTCGACGTCGGTCGTGAGCACCCGGACGACCTCGTCGCGCCGGGCGGGCCCGTCGATCTCGCCCGCGCCCATGATCACGAGGAGCGACTCCCACGACAGCGTGACCGACGCCGGGTCGTCCGGCCTGCCCTGGAGATCGGCATGGAAGAGGCCGTCGAGCATGCGCGCCGTGTGCTCGGCGCGAACCAGGTGGCGGCCAAGCCAGTAGAGGTCGTGCGCGATGCGGGCCAGCATCAGCGCCTCGTCGCAAGCAGCGGGCTCGGCCGCCTGCGCGCGGATCGCTGTTGCCCCTGCTGCTGCTGCTGCTCCTGCCCGCGCCAGCCGGCCTGGCGCATGCCCGGCAGCGCCGGCGGGGCGAGTTGCCCGCCGCCCGGCCCGGCCGAGTCGCCCCCACCGTCAGAGAGCACCCAGGTGTCCTTCGAGCCGCCGCCCTGCGAGCTGTTCACGATCATCGAGCCCTCCCGCAGCGCCACGCGCGTGAGCCCGCCGGGGATGATGTGGATCTCGTCGCCGTAGATCGCGAACGGGCGCAGGTCGACGTGCCTCGGGGCGAGCGAGCCGTCGGCCATCGCGGTGGGCACCGTCGAGAGCGCCACCGTCTGCTGCGCGATCCAGCGCTCCGGCGCCTGCTCGACGAGCGCCCGCTCGTCGGCGAGCTGCTCCTCGGTCGCGTGGGGCCCGATGAACACGCCCTTGCCGCCGGACTCGCCGGTCGGCTTGATCACGAGCTCGTGCATGTGCTCGAGCGCGTAGGAGCGCTGCTCGGGGTCGGCGAGCAGCCAGGTGGGGAGGTTGTCGAGGATCGGGTCCTCGCCGAGGTAGAAGCGGATCATCTCGGGCACGTAGTGGTAGATCGCCTTGTCATCCGCCACGCCGGTGCCGACGGCGTTCGCGATCGCCACGTTGCCGGCGCGGTAGACCCCCATCAGGCCGGGCACGCCGAGCAGCGAGTCCGGGCGGAACTCGAGCGGGTCCATGAAGGCGTCGTCGATGCGCCGGTAGATCGAGTCGACCTGGGCGAGGCCGCGCGTAGTGCGCATGTAACAGAGGCCGTCGCGCACGACCAGGTCGGATGCCTCGACGAGCTCGACGCCCATCTGGCGGGCGAGGAAGGCGTGCTCGAAGTAGGCGCTGTTGGCGGCGCCCGGCGTCCACACGACCACGACCGGGTTCTCGCCGCCGCCGGGTGCGGCCGCCTGCAGGGCATCGAGCAGCAGCGCAGGGTAGTTGCTCACCGGGCGAACGTCGTAGCCCGAGAACAGCTCGGGCAGCAGCCGGCTCATCGCGATCCGGTTCTCGAGCACGTACGAGATCCCCGACGGCGTGCGCACGTTGTCCTCGAGCACCTTCCAGCGCCCGTCCGCGTCGCGCACGATGTCGCAGCCCGAGACGTGGCACCAGACCCCGCCCGGTGGCCGGATGCCGTGGGCGGCGCGCTCGAAGTTCGAACGCGTGAGCACGAGCTCCCAGGGCACGATCCCCTCGCCGATGATCTCCTGGGCGTGGTAGACGTCCTCGACGAAGTAGTTGAGCGCCCGCACCCGCTGGGCGAGCCCCCGTTTGATCGTCCGCCATTCGCCGGCCGGCAGGACACGCGGCACGAGGTCGAGCGGGAAGGGCCGGTCGCGCGTGGGGCCCTCGGGCGTGGATGCGTCGAAGGTGATCCCCTGTTGCACGAAGATCGCGTCGCGCCGGTCGCCGGCCGAGCGTAGGCGGTCGCGCCCGAGGCGCGTGAGCGAGCTGACGAGGCTGGTGGCGGGCGGGCGCGGCCTGCCGGGTGCCTCGAACAACTCGTCGAAGAACCCGGGCGCGGGGACGTACTGGGATTCCGTGACCTGGTCGGCGCCGGTGCTCAAGGAGTTAGTTCTACCCGCATTGCCTTCGTGACCTCCCGCCGGCGATGGTCGAATATCCGCGCGAGGTCACGCTGTACGAACAGCCGGTGCGCGAGCTCGCCCAGCGGACCGAGCGGGATCTCGTAGCTGACGCTGTCGCGCACCCGGGTTCCCTGCGGATCGTCCTCGAACGAGTGGGTGTGGCGCCAGAGCCGGTACGGACCGCGCACCTGGGTGTCGACGAAGCGCCGGCCGGGCTCCCAGATCTCGATCTCCGTGAGCCAGTGCACCGGGATCCCGTGCAGCTTCAGCCGGTACTCGATCAGCGCCCCCGGCCGCATCTCGATCGGGCGCGGCATGACGACGCGAAACCCGAGCCACGGCGGGGTGATCGCCTCGAGGTTGAACGCGTCGCCGAAGAACCCAAACACCTCGTCGCGCTCGCCGGGCAAGACCTGGTCTCGTTCCAGGACGTGGACCACGGCGCGTATCTTGATGACCGCGCATGGCGGTCTACGTGGACGAGGCGGTCTGGCAGGGGCGCGGCAGGCGCTGGTGCCACCTGGTCGCGGACTCGCCCCAGGAGCTCGAGGAGTTCGCGGCCCGGCTTGGGCTGCGGCGCACCTGGCTGCAGACGAAGCCGGGCCGGCCCTGGAGGGACCACTACGACCTGCCCGGCTGGGCGCGGGCGGAGGCCGTCCGGCTGGGCGCGCTCGAGCTGACGATGCGCGAGATGGGCGCCCATCTTGCAAGCCGTCGTGCGGCGTTCAGGGAGGAGGTCGGCGCTGGAGCGGGAACCCCGGAGCGATGGCAGCCAGGTCCCCAGCGCTCGACCACAACCTGAGCCAGGCCGAGCGGCGCGTGCTCGAGTCCTTCCTCTCGGGGCGTCTGCCCGCGGGTCGCGTGCACGCGGAGCTGCGCCGGGCCGGCGGCGTCAGCGCGCCCCCGCCGCCGCTGCCGGACGACACCGCCTCCATCCCGGTGCCCTCGACCGGGCTCTTACGGCGCGCGCGCGACCTGAGCCCGGCCTGATCAGCGGCCGAGCGTGCGCGTGAACTCACGGGCGTCGCCCGTGACGCCGGCGATCCGGTCGCGCACGGCGGCGAGCCCCGCGCGCAGCTCCTCGTCACCGGCCTCGACCGGCAGCATCGAGTCCTGCAGCGTCGAAAGCGTCAGCTCCGCCTCGCCGACCGCGTTCAGGGCCATGTCGATGAACCCGCGCGCACCGGCCGGCGAGACACCCGCCGAGGCCTCCTCGAAGCTGCGCGACGGCAGCCCGTGTCGCTGCGCGAAGCCCGAGTACGTGCGCTGCGCCCGGCCGTAGGCCACCTGCACGGGCCGGAAGATGGCCTCCTCGAGCCGGTCGCCGCTCGTCTCGTCGAGCTTGTCGTACGCCTCACCGAGGCACGCGAGCGCGAAGCCCAAGGACTCGATCGCCTCGGCGAGGGCGTCGAGCAGCTCCCGGCGGGCGTCGGAGATCGAGTAGGCCATGTCTCGCAGACTAGCCCGCGGGCCCCTGCTAGAAGTTGCCGCGATGACGCCGTACGTATGGCTCGCCGAGGCGGGGGACGCCGACGACGTCGCGCGCCTGATCGGCGGCTTCAGGGACTGGTGGGGCAAGGACGTCCCGAGCGACGAGGTCATCCGCCGGACGGTCGGCAGGTTGATCGACGACGCGAACACCGAGTATCTGCTCGCCGCGCCGGCCGAGGGCGATGAGGCAGGCGGCGTCTGCCAGCTCCGCTACCGCCTGAGCGTCTGGAGCGGGCGCCACGACTGCTGGCTCGAGGACCTCTACGTCGACGGCGCCGCGCGCCGTGCCGGCCTGGGGCGGGCGCTCGTCCACGCCTCGTTCGAGCGCGCGCGGGCCCGCGACTGCCGGCGGATCGAGCTCGACGTGAACGAGCAGAACACTGAAGCGCTCACCTTCTACCAGGGGCTCGGCTTCGAGCTCGAGCCGAAGCCGCCGGGCCGGACGCTTTTCATCTCCCGGAAGCTCGCCGGCTGACGCCCAGCAGCGCGGCCTCGACGTCGCGCAGGCGGTCCACGTCGCCGCGGATCCCGGCGGCGGCCTCGTTGAACAGGAACGCCTCCGCGAGCCGCACGATCGCGTAGGCGAGCGTGCCGGGCTCGACGGGTGGGTCGTAGGTGCCGGCGCTCGCCTCCCTCTCGATCAGCTCCTTGATGGCCGCCACCATGCGCGGCTGCACGGGCCCGTCGCCGGCGGTGAGGACTCGCAGGGCCGCGCCGCGCTCATTCTCGACGAAGCGGCGCAGTGCAGGGGCGTCCGCCAGGGCGCGGTTGAAGCGGTCGAAGGTGTCGAGCAGCACCCGGCCCCCGCGGCCGCGCGCCTCACGTCGGGCTCGCTCGAGTTGCGGCAGGCCGGCTCGCACGAGCACCTCGCCGATCAGCTGCTCGCGAGTGCCGAACCAGCGGTAGACGGTGGTCCGGCCGAGTCCGAGCTGCGCCGCAATCGCCTGGACGTCGACACGCTCGCCGCTCAGGTACTGGCGCATCGCCGCGCCCAGGACGTCGTCACGGCTGGCCCCGGCCGGCCGGCCGCGCGGCCGGGCGAGTGCGGACGCGGTGGAGTTTGGGACATCCATGGGGAAGTGTTTTGTTACGTCCGGTCCCCTATGACATGATCGCACGGAGTCAGAAGCCGCCCGGGAGGAGCGCATGGAGAGGAGTCGTCCCGTAGTGCTGGTCGCTGCCCTGCTCGCCGTGCTGGCGACCGCGCCGGGCGCGCTCGCCGCACCCAAGGGGAAGAAGCAACCGAAGTTGAACCCGGTGATCTTCGTCCATGGATTCGTGGGGTCCGGCGCCCAGTTCGAGTCGCAGCAACAGCGCCTCACGAGCAACGGCTATCCGCAGCGCCTGATCGCGGCGCTCGACTACGACTCGACCTTCGGGCTCGCGACGCGCGAGCAGGTCTACGCCCGGCTCGACGCCCAGATAGCGCGCCTCCTGAGGCGCTCGGGCCGGCGGAAGGTCGACCTGCTCGGTCACTCGCTCGGCACCTCCGTGCTGCAGGAGTACCTCGCGACGCCGGAGCGGGCGGCGCGCGTGGCGCACTACGTGAACCTCGACGGCCGCACCGCGACGGCGCCCCCTGGCGGCGTCCCGACGCTGGCTGTGTGGGCGGGCGTCGGCACGCCGGGCAGGACCATCACGGGCGCAACCAACGTGACGATCCCGAACCAGACGCACGTGCAGGTGGCCACCTCGGCCGAGACGTTCGCCGCTGTGTACCGATTCCTCCGCGGGCGCCGGCCCGAGACGACCAGGATCCTCCCGAAGCGCGGGAAGTTCGTGAGCGTCGCCGGGCGCGCGGTGCTGTTCCCCCAGAACGCCGGCGCGACGAATGCGACGCTCAGGGTGTGGAAGGTGAAGCCTCTGACCGGGCGCCACGTCGGCAAGGTCGCCGCGACGAAGCAACTCACCGGCGCCGGCTCCTGGGGACCGTTCAAGCTCGAGCGCGGCGCCAACTACGAGTTCGCGATCACACGTCCCGAGACCGGCACCCATCACCTCTACTACGAGCCCTTCCGCCGCGATGACCACCTCGTCCGCCTGCTCACCTCGGAGCCGAACGTGGGGCTCGACGCGCTCACCACCAAGGGCGACGGCCACGCGGTCGTGGTCGTCACTCGCAACAAGGAGCTCTGGGGCGACCAGGGCGGGCAGAACGACATCCTCACGATCAACGGGACGAACGTGATCAACGCGGCAACGAGCCCGCAGTCGAAGCGCACGATCGGCCTGTTCGCCTTCGACTCGCAGCCGGACGGCCAGAGCGACGTGAGCGCACCGCTCCCGGCCTTCTTCTCGCTTCCGTTCATCAGCGGCGTCGACCTTGCGGTCCCGGCCTCGCGGCCGCCGACCGGCCGCATCTCGGTCCGGCTGCGCTCACGGGGGAGAGGCCCCGTCCGCGCGATCAACTTCCCGAACTTCCCGTCCTCTACCGACCGGGTGTCGGTCCAGCTGAACGACTGGGAGTAGCGCTAGCGGACCGGTATCTCCTGCCCTCGCTGCTCCTCGGGGCGCGGACCGAAGATGCGCCGCTCGGACTCATCGATCGGCATGTCGTTGATGCTTGCCTCGCGCCGGCGCATGAAGCCGTGCTCGTCGAACTCCCATAGCTCGTTGCCGTAGCTGCGGTACCACTGGCCCGCGGCGTCGTGGCACTCGTATTGGAAGCGGACGGCGATCCTGTCATCGCCGAAGGTCCAGAGGCTCTTGCGGAGCGCGTAATCGAGCTCGCGCTGCCATTTGGCGGTGAGGAAGGCGATGATCTCGTCGCGGCCGCTGATGAACGTGTCGCGGTTGCGCCACACCGAGTCGGACGTGTAGGCGCCGGCGACCCGCTCCGGGTCACGGCTGTTCCAGGCGTCCTCGGCTGCCTGGACCTTCTGCGCTGCTGTCTCGACTGTGAAAGGCGGCAGTGGCGGGCGATCGGCCATGCGCAAAAGCTAAGGGAAGCTCCGGGTACGCGAGCGTTTCTCCTTTCCGGGCTCCGGGTAGGGCCTCGGACGGTTCTGCCCTTCGAAGCGGGAGTCTTGATGCGCCCAAGGATGCGGTCGTGGCCGGCAGTCTCACTCGTGGCAATCGTGTGCTTGCTCGTGGGAGCGACAAGCGCGAATGCCGCCATCGAGCCGCCCTGGTGCGGCATCGCGATGGAGGACGCCGCGGAGAACCTGCCCGACGGAACGGACCCGGCCGACCCGCCCGGGAGCTTCCCGCACATCCCGTACTACGCGATCGGCTGCACGCTCGAGGACATCGCGAGCCGCAGCGACGGGCGCATGGACATCGAGGTCATCGGCCAGTCCGCACTCGGCCGTGACATGTTCAAGGTCACGATCAACGCGCTCGACACGCCCGCGCAGCGCAACGCTGACGCGCGCCTGCAGCAGGTGGTCGAGCTCGCCCAGCGCAATCCGCGCCGGGCCCAGGAGCTGATCGAGCGCCGCGACCTGAAGGTGCCGATCTTCATCCAGTCCGGTATCCACGGCAACGAGTACGAAGGCGTAGACGCCGCAATGCGCATCATCGAGCGGCTCGCCACCACGCCGTACGGCGCGGACCGGCAGGTGGACGCCTGGCTCGATCACGCCGTGCTCGTGTTCAACGTGATCCAGAACCCGGACGGCCGCATCGCCGGCACTCGCGCGAACGGCAACGGCTTCGACCTGAACCGCGACTACATCACCCAGTCGCAGTCCGAGACGACCGCCTCCGTCGGCGTGATCAAGGAGTGGTTCCCGACCGGGGTCTACGACCTGCACGGCTACGCCACGCCGACCCTGGTGGAGGGCACGACGGTGCCTCACAACCCGGGCATCGAATACGACATCTGGACCAAGTGGAACCAGCCTCGGCTCGACGCCAATCAGGCCGGGCTCGCAAGCGAGGGGTTCGGCATCCAGCGCCCGATCAACAACATGCCGCCGAGCTGGACCCCCCCGGGTCAGACGCTCCCCCAGGGTTGGGACGACTGGGGGCCCTTCTACACAGGCCAGTACGGCCAGCTGCACGGCCTCGATGCCCAGACGGTCGAGATGTGCAACCAGATCGACAACCGCTGCGGCGTCAACGGGGCGGCGCCCTCGCTCTTGGGGCGGCATGGCGCCCGGCGCGAGCAGGAGCTCGTCGTCGGCTCGTCGGTCGACTTCGTCGTCGAGAACCGCCGCGAGATGCTCCACGACCAGTACGAGATCTACCGGCGGGGCGCCGAGGACGCGCCGCGGCCGGAGCTGGCCGGTCCGCTGCCCTTCCCGGGCACGCCCGAGGACCACTACTACATGACGCCGTATCCGCGGGCGCACGTGATCCCCGTCGGAGGCGGCCAGCGCAGCGACGCCGAGGCCAAGCGGCTCGTCGACTTCCTGCTCGACAACGACATCGAGGTCAGACAGCTGCGGCGCGACTACCGCTTCGGCAACCGAACCTTCCAGGCAGGCTCGTACGTCGTCTGGATGGATCAGTCGCTGCGTGCGCTCGGCAACACGATCCTCGACGTCGGCGACGACATCTCCGATCGCGTGACCGAGCTCTATGCGCCGCCGGGCGCCTGGAGCAACGGCTTCCTCTGGGGAGCCGACGTCGTCACGATCGGGCGTGATCGGCGCTTCACGCCGAACACCGGCCCGGTGGAGGAGACCGACCCCGTCGAGGGCGGCGTCCGCGGCGGTCAGTCCGACTGGCTCGCGCTCGAGGTCGACTCGCGGACCGCGGTTCGCACGGCCAACGAGCTGATCGGCGACGGCGTGGCGGCACGGCTCGCGCTGGAGCCCTTCGAGACCAGCGACGGCGACATGCCGGCGGGGAGCATCCTGTTCGCCGAGAGTGCGCGTGCCCAGATCCGGGCCGCGGGCCGCGACGCGGGCGTCTGGTTCGAGCCCGTCAGCGGCCTCCTGCCGCGCCGCGAGGCGATCGAGCGGGTGCCGCGGATCGCCTGTCTGTGCTCGGCGCTCGAGAACTGGGCGCTCGAGACGCGGCTCGGCTTCTCCGCCGACCAGTACACCAACAGCGCCATCAACACGGCTCCGGCCGACCCGCTGGCGAACTACGACGTCATCTACAACACGACCCAGAACTATCCGGCAGACGCGCCGGAGAACGCCACGGTGCGCGCGCGCTATGCGGCGTTCTTCGCCGCCGGCGGTGGCTACGTCGGCGCACGCATCAGCGGCGCCAACTTCGTGGCGCCGGAGACCGGTGGCTCGCAGCTCGCGGGCCTGCAGGCCGAGTGGGACGGCAGGCGCTCGGAGGCCGGCAAGGCGACCGAGCAGGTCGATCAGCTGATCGAGACGTTCGGGCGCGTGGGCGCGACGTTCCAGGACAACGCAAGCGGAGTCGTCTACTGGAACAACGAGGGCGCCGAGACCAGCCCGATCACGGGCGCGTATCCCGAGCGTGACACGGCGCTCGTGGAAGACCCGGTCTGGTTCACGGACGTGCCGGGCGACGTGACGGTCGACGGCCGGCTGCCGGCGTCCGACTACCTCGCCTCCGGCCACTGGCCGAACCCGGATCCGTCGGCCGGCGGCTCGCCGCTCATCATCCATGGCCCCAACACCGCGAACACCGCGCGGATAACGCTGTTCGGGATCGACCCGCTGTTCCGGGCGCATCCCGAGCGGAGCTTCCCGGCGGTCTCGGAGGGCTTCTACTGGGGCGACGACTAGGGCTGACGAGAGGCGCTCGGCGGGCTACTCGCTGAGCGCCTCGACCAGCTCCTTCTTGGACATCTTGCTGCGGCCCGCGATGTCCTTCTCCTTGGCGCGCTTGACGAGCTCGTCGCGGCTCAGCTCGCCGAGCTCGCCGTCGCCGCCGTTGCCGCTCTCGGGCTGGGTCCGCACGTCGCGGCCCGCGCGCACGTTCTCGACGGCGCGCTGGAGCGCGTCCATCAGGTCGGGCACCGGCTGCGGCTCGGGCTCGGGCTTCGGCACCTCGATCTTGCGCCGCTTGCGCTTGCTCTCGATCACGCGCTTCAGGCGCTCGCGGTAGCAGTCCTCGTAGCTCGCGGGGTCCCAGCCGGTCGAGAGCGCCTCGATCAGCGCGACCGCCTGGTCGAGCTGCTTCTTGGTGGGCTTCTTGCCACCCGTCGGTATCGGCTTCGTGGGACGAACCTCGTCGTGGAAGCGCATCGTGGTCAAGAGCAGCGCTCCCTCGCGGGCGCGCACGGCGGCCAGGTACTCCTTGGTGCGCATCACGAAGCGGCCGAGGGCCGCGCGCTCGGTTCCCGCCATCACCTCGACGAGCAGCCGGTAGGCGCGCAGGGTGCCCTCGCTCTCGCCGGCCGGCACGAGGAAGTAGGGGTGGTCGAAGTAGATCGGGTCGACCTCCGCCAGCTCGACGAACGCATCGATGTCGATCGTGCGCGTCTTGCGCGGCTCCACCGAGCCGAGCTCCTCGTCGGTGACTATCACCTGCTTGCCGTCCAGGTCGTAGGCGTGCGCCACCTCCTCCCAGATGACCTCCGCGTCCTCCTTGGAGCAGAAGCGCCGCTGCTCGATCCGGACCTTGTCCTTCGCATGCAGCTCGTGGAAGTGATAGCCGAGGTCGCGTGCCGCGCTCACGAGCTGGACGGGCACGTTGACAAGCCCGAAGCTGAGCGAGCCGCTCCAGAGTGCGCGCGGCATCCTCAGCGCCCCCGGTTACCTAGGCTCGCCTCCAGGGCGGCCGCCAGGTCGTCGCCCTGCTCGGGCTCCTCCTCGGCGACCAGGTCGATCTCGTCTCCGCGGGCCTTGCGCCTGATCAGGTCGAGCACGGCCTCGCGGTAGCTGTCGTCCCAGGCGTCCGGCTCGAAGTCCTGTTCGAGCGAGTCGACGAGCCGCGCGGCCATCTGGGACTCCTTGGGCCGCGGCTTCGCGCGGCCCAGGTCGAGATCGAGGTCGTCCGGCTCCACCACCTCGTCGTGGAAGCGCAGCGTATGAAGCGCGATCACGTCGTCGAGGGCGCGCACCGCCACGAGGTACTCGCGGTCGTGGAAGGTGAAGCGGCCGATGCCGGCGCAGCCGGACCGCCTCAGCGCCTCGTGCAGCAGCCGGTAGGCGTCCTCGGCGTCGCGCGAGCCCGCGTAGTAGGTCTTCTCGTAGAAGACCGGGTCGATCTCGGCGGCGTCCACGAACTCCTCGAGATGCACGACCTTGCCGCGGTCTCCGGCGGCCGCCTTGAGCTCGTCGTTGTCGAGCACGACGTAGCTGTCGGCGGAGACCTCGTAGCCCTTCACGACGTCGTCGTAGTCGACCTCCTTGTTCTCCTTGGGGCAATAGCGGCGATGCTCGATCTTCGCCCCGTCCTTGACGTGCACCTCGCTGAAGTGGACCGTCTTCGACTCGGTGGCCGTGTAGAGCTTGATGGGCACGTTCACGAGCCCGAACGTGATCGTGCCGTTCCAGATCGAGCGAGGTGCCATGGGGGCGGGTTACCCGCTGAAGGGCGGTTGGAACCTGCGGCTCAGGTCGCGAAGTCGGGCGTCGCGGAGCGGGCGCTCTCGGCGCGTCCCTTCGGCTCCTCCCACGCCTCCTGGCGGCCCAGCGCGGTCAGATCGAGCCAGTAGTACGAGCCGCCCAGCATCTCGGCGCCGCGGCCGAAGGTCGAGTACGTGTGGAAGACGTCGCCGCCCGCGCGCAGGAAGCAGCTCGTGCCGGGCTGCTCGATCGGCTGCTCGGCGTCGAAGTAGTAGGCCGTCCCCGCGCGCTCGTGCTCCTCCTTCGTCTTGTAGTTGTACTCCGCGGGCGCCACCGACTCGTCGACCGTGACCTTGAAGTCGTAGTTGAAGTCGCTGCCGTACGAGGAGTACCAGGCGAAGTCCCAGCCCCGCTTGCGCTGATAGCGCTGGATCTTCTCGATCGGAGCCCTCGATACGTACGCGAACGACGTGTCCCGGACACGCAGGTGCTCGAGCAGCCCCTCGCTCAGCTCCGCCGCACCGGCCGAACAGCTCGGGCAGCCGTCCTCCCAGTCCGGGTTGAACATGAAGTGCCCGACGATGAGCTGGCTGCGATCCTCGAAGATGTCGAGCAGCGAGAGCTCGCCGTCCGGTCCGTGGAAGACGTAGTCCTTCTCGACCTTCACCATCGGCAGGTTGCGCCGCTCGGCGTTGAGGGCGTCGCGCTCGCGGGTCAGTGCCTTCTCCTTCTCGAGCAGCTTCTTGCGTGCCTCGAGCCATTCTTCTCGCGGGGCGATTCGCGGCAGTGTCATCCGGCTCTCCTTCGTGGCTTCCTCTGTTTGTGACCGGTGCCGCGGCCGATATTCATCGGCGCGTAGGCTCGCGCCATGGGTCTACCACCGGGTCCGCGCGCCGCCGCCGCCTGGCAGACGATCGGCTGGACGGTCCGGCCGGCCGCCTTCCTGCAGCGCGTGCACGAGCGCTTCGGCGACCCGGTCACGCTCCGCACCTTCTGGACCGACGAGCCGATGGTGCTGTTCTCGCACCCGGACCCGGTCAGGGAGATCTTCCGCCTCGATCCGGCGATCGCGCCGGCCGGGGAGAGCTGGGAGTTCCTGCGCCCGTTCGCGGGCGAGCACTCGATCCTCGTGCTCGACGGAGACGAGCACCTGCGCGAGCGGCGGCTCATCCAGACGCCGTTCCACGGAGAGCGCATGCGCGCCTTCGAGCCGATGGTGTCCGAGCTCGCCGAGCGCGAGCTCGCGGGCTGGAGCGGGCGGGTGGCGACGCTCGAGCGCATGCGCGACCTCACACTCGAGACGATCCTGCGGATCGTGTTCGGTGCGCGCGGCGAAGAGGAGCTCGCGCAGCTCCGTGAGGCCGTCCACCGCACTCTCGAGAGTGTCCGCTCGATGCCACGCATGCTGGCCATGTCGCTCGTCCAGCGCGACCTCGGCCCGCGCAGTCCCTGGGGCCGCTTCCGCTTGGCGGTCGAGCGCTTCGACGAGCTGCTCCTCGATCTCGTTGCCCGCCGCCGCGCCGATCCGGGTGGTGACTCGATGCTCGCGCTCCTGCTCGAGCAGCGTGACGAGGATGGCAACCCGCCGACGGACCGCCACCTGCGCGACCAGCTCGTGGCGCTGCTGGCCGCCGGCCACGACACGTCGTCGGCGTCGCTCGCCTGGGCGTTCGAGCGGCTGGCCCGGCATCCATCGGTTCAGGTGCGGCTCCGCGAGGGCGAGCCCGCCTATCTGGACGCGGTCGTGAAGGAGGTGCTGCGTCTGCGCCCTGCGCTGACGATCGCGCCGCGGCGCCTCGTCGAGCCGGTCCGCATCGGCGGCTGGACGCTGCCCGCCGGGGTCCACGTCGCCGCCTGCCTCTGGCTCTCGCTGCGCAGGGACGACCTGTGGCCACAGGCCGCCGCCTTTCGCCCCGAGCGCTGGCTTGCCGACCCGCCGCCCGATCCCGCGGCGTGGATCCCCTTCGGCGGCGGGGTGCGACGCTGCGCCGGCGCGCCGTTCGCGGAGATGGAGATGCGCGCCGTGCTGCGCGCGGCGTCGGGGCTGGCGCTCCGTCCCGCCGCCGGCGAGCCCGAACGGGCCCGCCGCAGCGCCCTCGTCGTGACGCCGGAGCGGGGCGGCGCGGTGATCGTCGAGCGCTGACCCTCCCGCAGGCCCGTCTGGGGGTGAATCTCAGGGTGCAGGATCGGGTAGCTCCCCGATGTTGCCTGCGGGGGCCGGCCCTACCTTCGCTCAGGATGTCTCCCGTGGCGCTAAACAGGCTGGTTTCGGCTGTGCGCAGGGGCGACGAGCGCGCTTTTGCGAAGCTGACCGACCGCTACCGCGGCGAGCTGCAAGCCCACTGCTACCGCATGATGGGCTCGGTCGAGGACGCCGAGGATCTGGTTCAGGAGACGCTCCTGCGCGCCTGGCAGAACCGCGCGAGCTTCCGCGGCCGCTCCTACCGCGCGTGGCTCTACCGGATCGCGACCAACGCCTGCATCGACGCCCTGAAGCGCCGGCGGCGCCGGCCGGCGATCGCCGACGGCCCGGATGCGGCGGATCTCGTCGAGCGGATCAGCGGCACCGAGGCGGAACCGCTCGCCGCGCTCGTCAACAGGGAGACCGTCGAACTTGCCTTCTCGGCCGCCGTTCAGCATCTGCCCCCGCGCCAGCGCGCGGTGCTCGTGCTGCGGGCCGTGCTCGGCTGGTCCTCGAAGGACGCGGCGCTACAGCTCGAGTCGAGCGTCGCGTCGGTCAACAGCGCGCTGCAGCGCGCACGCCGAAGCCTGAACGAGAACCTTCCCGAGCGGCGGCTCGAGTGGGCATGGGGGCCGGACCTGAGCAACGAGGAGCGCTCGCTGCTCCACGGCTACCTGCGGGCGGCGGAGCGTGCGGGGGCTGTGTCCTAGATCGTCCCGCCGCGGCGGCGGCGCGGTACGAAGGCCGCCTCGAGCTGAGGCCGGTCGTAATCGCCGAGCACCTTGTCCTCGGTCGCGAAGCGGAACAGCGCGACCTTGAAGATCGCCATCAGCGCCGCCTGGACGACGGCCCCGACAACGAAGATGGCGACGCCGAGGCCGATCAGCACGCCCGCGACGGCCCCCGAGGAGGAGCCGATCGCTATCCCGAGCGCCACGAGCGCGATGCCGGGCAGGAAGGCGATCAGGAAGATCAGCCCGCCGATCGCGAACGAGCCGGTCACGCCCTCGCCCCAGCGCTCGCGCATCACCGCGATCGAGCGCTTGAGGGCGTCCTTGGGGCCGAGACCCTCGAGCGCGATCGCGGGAATCACGAAGAAGGTGGCGATGTTCCATGCAAGCCCGGCCAGGCCGCCGACGATCGACGCGACGATCTGTCCGGCACCCTCGCGCAGGAGGGCCTGCACGACGCTGATGAGCGCCCCGACGACGAGCTGCAGGCCCGCCCAGCCGAGGATCGGGCCGAACCGCTCGCGCGCGGCGGCGAATCCCTCGCTCGCCGTGGTGTCGTGGCCCTCGAGCGAGCGGGCGGCGCAGGCGCTCAGCGCGACGTTGAAGAAGATCGATACGGCGACCAGCACGTACGCACCGATCACGAGCACCACGATCAACAGCGGCTCGCTGTCGCTGGAGCCGTAGAGCGCGGCCCCGCCGCCCAGGAAGATCAGCCCGGCGAGCAGCGCCGAGATGACCGCCACGACGGGGAACACCATCAGCGAGCGGTCGCGGCGCACGACCGCCCAGCTCTCCTTCGCCAGCTCCCAGCCTCGGCGCATGCGCGTCATGGTGCGCCCCTCATCTTCAACGGCCGGCGGCCGAGTCCTGCGGCAGCAGCGCCGCCGCAAGCTGCCGGGCGACCCAGCGCTCGTAGCGTGAAGGGCTCCAGCCGCGGTCGCGCACGAGCGCGAGGTAGGTGCGCTCGCTCGCGAGCGTCCAGATGACGTCGGCGGCCTCGCGCGCGGTCATGCCCGGCCCCAGCATGCGCTCCCGGCGAAGGCTCCGGGCGAGCCGCGTCTGCGTCAGGTAGCGGCGCTCGTCGTGCTCGGCGAGCAGCCGCGTGGCCTCGGGATCGGCGCCGGCCGCCGCCTCGATCTGAGCGAAGAGCGGCGCCTCGCGGTCGCAGATTCCGCGGTGGAGGCGCGCGAACAGCTCGAGCCGCCGGCGCGGATCGGGCTCCTCCTCGACCGCCCGCCAGTCCGCCCGCGCGGCGAGCGGCGCCCCGTCGTAGTCGCCGCGCACCTGCAGGTCGACGACGGCGCGCAGGATGCCGGCCTTGCTGCGCAGTGCAGCGTAGACCGTCGGGAGCGCCACGTTCGCCTCCTCGGCGATCGAGGCGATCGAGGTTGCCGAATAGCCGTCGCGCACGAACAGACGAGCGGCCGCGTCGACGATGCGGCGCCGCGTGTCGCGTGCTTGGCTGCCGCGTTTCGACATGTCGTAGGCGCGTCTCTCGATATTGCGTATAGTCGCATATATGGAAATTGGAGAACTGGGCACCGGGGAGCTCCTGCGCTTCGGCGAGGTCGAGATCCTGGTCCGGGCCACGGCCGCATCGACCGGCGGCGCCTTCGCTCTCTTCGAGGAGCGGGAGCCGGTCGACACCCCCCTGCACGTCCATGAGCACGAGGACGAGCTCTTCTACGTGCTTGCCGGCGAGCACGAGTTCCAGGTGGGGGAGCGGACCTGCCGCGCCGGGCCCGGCGGAGTCGTGTTCGCGCCGCGCGGGATCCCGCACTCGCAGCGCCGGGTGGTTCCACGCAGCGGGCACATGCTCGTCCTGACCGCACCGGCGGGGCTGGAGGGCTTCTTCCGCGCGCTCGCCGAGGCCGACGGCGCGGGTGAGCTCGGCCCCGAGGCCTACGCGCACGCCTCCGAGGAGTACGGCATCACCTGGGTCGGCTGAGCGGCGCGCTGTGCTGAGATGCAGGTGTGACCGCCGACGACACCGGCGCCGAGATGGAGGTCCGCGCCTCGGACGCGGAGCGTGAGGCTGCGATCGACCGCCTGCGCGACGCGGCGGGGGAGGGACGGCTGACGCTCGAGGAGCTCGCCGATCGCATCGAGGGCGCCGACGGCGCCCGCACTCGCGCCGACCTGGCGAGCCTGGTGGCCGATCTGCCCGAGGCGGGCAAACCCGCCGCTGCGCCCGCAGCTCCGGCGCCTGCTCGCCGCCTCTACGGCATCTTGGGCGGCGACACCGTAAGCGGGCCGGTGCGGCTCGGCGCCGAGTGCCGGGTTACCAACATCCTGGGCGGCGCGGACCTCGACCTGACCGACGCGATCCTCACCGAGGGCGAGCTGACGATCCGCGTGTTCTCGCTCTGGGGCGGGTCGAACATCCACGTGCCGGACGGGGTCCACGTCGAGCACCACGGCATCGGCATCCTCGGCTGGGACAAGGTAGAGCCGCCGCCGGAGGGCAGGGAGCCGCCGCCCGGCGCGCCGGTGGTGCGCGTGCGCTCGGTCAGCATCATGGGCGGCACCGACATAAAGCGCGGCCCGCCGCGGCCCTGGCGCCGGCCCTGGAAGCGGCGGGAGCGGGAGCTACCGCCGGGCTAGCGGCCGCACGTCAGTCGCTATCGCCCCGGCCTGTACTTCGTCTGCGCGTGCGGCTCCTTCGCGAACGCGAGCACCTTGTCCGGCTCGACGCGAAAGACGGCGGCCTCGTTGCCGTCTCCGTGCCTGAAGAAGCCGTCGCCGACCTCGAACTCCCAGGCGCTGCCGTACTTGGCGATGTAGGCAGCGGCAATTCGCTCAAGCTCGTCCTGATCTGTCACGCGCACGGCGGTCCCCTCGACGACCACGTCGAGGCCGCGGTCCCAGGTGTTGTTGCCGGTGGTCAGCGCGACATGCGCGTTGTGTTCGAGGTTGCGCGCCTTCTGCTCGGTGAGGCCGGTGGTGAAGTGCACGACCTCGCCGTCGGCAACGCCTACGAGCGGCGTCACGTGCGGCCGCCCGTCGCTGCGCACGGTCGTGATCCAGTAGAGCTCGGCCTCGGTGAGGACTCGGGCCGCCTCAGACCAGGGGGTTGCGTCCGCGGACGGGTCACTGAAGCGTTCGTCGATGCTGGCGTTGAGTTCAGGGGTCATGTCACAACGACTCCCCACCCGGCGCGAATTCATCGCCCGGCGCGGGTCCGCGGACGAGGGCGGCCTGGGCCGGCAGCCGCCCTCGTCGTCGCGGTGCGAGCCGCTAGCTGCCTTTATGCAAGGAAGAGCTCAGCCGGCGTCCAGGTCGGCCCGGATCGCTCGCTCGGCGACGATCTTGCCCGGGTTGAGGTTCGCACCCGGGTCGAAGCCCTCGAATAGGGCCTGCAGCATCGCCACGCCCGGCGCGGAGATGTCCTCCTCGAGCCACTGAGCATGCTCGGTCCCCACCGCGTGGTGGTGCGAGAGCGTCGCGCCCGAGTCGACGAACGCCTGCTGGATCGCCCGCTTGACGACGCCGTACATCTCCAGCGCGTCGGCGTCCGGCGGCGGGTTGATGGCGAACGTGAAGTAGAGGCACGCACCTGAGTGGTAGGAGTGCGAGAGGTGGCACATCAGGTAGCCCGGCACGCCGAGCTCGTGGAAGGCACCATGGCCGGCGGCCATCACGTTGTCGTAGACCGTCTGCAGCTCGCCCCAGGGCGCCGAGGTCTCGGAGACGTCCGCGGGTGCCCCGCGGTCCAGCAGGAAGTCGCGGATGTAGGGCGTGTCGAACTTCTTCCGGTCGTACA
The DNA here is from genome assembly GCA_963734025.1 of uncultured Thermoleophilaceae bacterium. Lineage (GTDB taxonomy): Bacteria > Actinomycetota > Thermoleophilia > Solirubrobacterales > Thermoleophilaceae > JACVRW01. The sequence continues at coordinate 97,972 of CAVTFR010000004.1, read as the reverse complement.
GCTCCCCGGGGCTCGAGCCGACGCAGAGCCCGCCGTGGCGCTTGGCGATCCGCTCGGTCGCCTTGCGCTGCGCGGCCACGCCCGCCGTGCTGCCCTCGTAGCCGATGAACGACAGGCACATCGCCTCCGGGTCCCAGCCCTTGCGCCGGAGGAAGGCCTGGAGCGCCTTCGACTTGACCCGGTCGACCGGCGTCGGGTCGGTGCGGGTGGCGAACGAGAACGCGGTCTCGTGTGCATCCGACACGCGCGTGACCGAGGGTGACGCCTCGCTGGCCGCGATGTCGCGCATCGCCGCGAGTCCGTCCGCCCAGGTCGGGAAGAGGTAGCCGAGGATCCTGCGCTCGGGCGGGACGCGGCGAACGTGGATCGTCGCTTCGGTGATGATGCCGAGCCGGCCCTCGCTCCCCAGCACCATCTCGCGCACACTCGGGCCCGTCGAGGTGCTCGGCACGGGGCGCACCACGAGCACGCCCGACGGCGTGACGACCCGCAGCCCGCGCGTCAGCTCGGCCACGTCCCCGTAGCGATCGGACTGCATGCCCGACGAGCGGGTCGCGATCCAGCCGCCCAGCGTCGAGTGGGTGAAGCTGTCGGGGAAGTGGCCGCAGGTCCAGCCCTGGGCGTTCAGCTGGCGCTCCAGGTCGGGGCCGAAGACCCCGGCCTGCACGCGCGCCAGCTGCGAGGTCCCGTCGACTGACAGGACGCGGTTCATGCGGTTCATGTCGATCGAGATCACCGCGCGCGTCTCTCCCGGCTGGGGCTCGAGGCTGCCGGAGATGCTCGTCCCGCCGCCGAACGGGATCACCACGGCGTCCTCCTCGAGAGCCGCCTTGACCACGGCCGCCACCTCGTCCTCGGTGGCGGGGCGCACCACGACGTCCGGGACCCGGCCGAGGTCACCGCGGCGCTGGCGAACCAGATCCGTGAGGCTCTTGCCGCGCGCGTGGACGACTCGGTCGTGGTCGTCCGTCGAGACGTGTCCGGCGCCCACCGCGTCCTCGAGGTCCGACCTGAGCCCCGCCGGCAGGACTGGCGCGGGGACCTCGAGGTCCTCGAACGCGATCGGGCGCGTGCCCGGCCGGCGCACGTCGAGCCCGAGGTGGCGCTCGATGAAAGGCGCCAGGTCAGGCTTGCCCTCGTGAGTGAAGGAGACGCTGTCCTCACCCCAGCCCCACCACTTCATCGGGGCGGGTGTCGCTCCGTTTCGGTACATGCGCGGCCTGGACCTTAGTCCGCGAGCTAGAGCGACGACACGTACGCGCCGCCCGCGCCGAAGGCGACGATGTCCGCGCGGGCGTCGCCCGTCATGTTCGCCATGAGCCGCGGGTGCGACTCGACCCGCCAGCCGGGAACGACCCAGTGCCCCGCGTCGTAGCCGTAGTGCGGCATCACGAACTGCGGCCGCTCGAAGCCGCCGCCCCTCAGCGCGCGCGCCACCCATACCCCGTCGTTGCCGAAGCCGACGATGTCGGCGCGCCCGTCGCCGCTGGTGTCGGCGAGGAAGCGGGGATGGCGCTCGACGCGCCAGCCGCCCGCCTCGTAGCCCAGGTCGGCGATCACGAACTGCGGCGCCACAAAGCCGCCGTCCGGGAGAGCGCGCGCGAACCAGACCCCGTCGTTGCCGAAGCCGACGATGTCCCGGCGCCGGTCGCCGGTGGTGTCGGCGAGTAGGCGCGGGTGGCGCTCGACGCGCCAGCCGCCGGCGTCGTAGCCGAGGTCGTTGATCAGGAGCCGCGGGGCCTCGAAGTCGCCGCCCGCAGCGGCCCGCGCCACCCAGACGCCGTCGTTTCCGAAGCCGACGATGTCGGGGCGCCCGTCGCCGCTGGTGTCGGCGAGGAAGCGGGGGTGGCGCTCGACGCGCCAGCCGCCGGCGTCGTAGCCGAGGTCGCCCAAGACGAGCTCGGGGGGCTCGAAGCCGCCGCCGGGCAGTGCTCGCGCGACCCAGACGCCGTCGTTGCCGAAGCCGACGATGTCGGCGCGCCCGTCGCCGCTGGTGTCGGCGAGGAAGCGGGGGTGGCGCTCGACGCGCCAGCCGCCCGCCTCGTAGCCGAGGTCGCCCAAGACGAGCTCGGGGGGCTCGTAGCCGCCGCCGGGCAGTGCTCGCGCGAGCCAGACGCCCTGGTCGCCGAAGCCGACGATGTCGGGCCGCCCGTCGCCGCTGGTGTCGGCGAGGAAGCGGGGGTGGCGCTCGACGCGCCAGCCGCCGGCGGTGTAGCCGAAGTCCCTCACGATCAGCTCGGGCGGATCGAAGCCACCCTCTGCCTTCGCTCTCGCGAGCCAAACGCCGTGATAGCCGAAGCCGACGACGTCGCGGCGGCCGTCGCCGCTCGTATCGGCGGCGAAGCGGGGATGCCTGTCCACGCGCCAGCTCGAGTTCGTCCCGAAGTTGGGGATCGCGAGCTCGGGCGGCCAGCCGAGGTGGCCGGGCGTGTACGCGCAGAGCGCCCAGGTGTTGCCTCTCATCAGGCAATCGACACCGCCGCCCACGGCGCAGTTCTCGCAGTTCAGGTTCGGCAGCCCGTAGCGCCCCCAGCTGCCGCCGCAATCGCAGTTGCTGCTCGCGTACTCGTCCGGCGCCCCGAAGATGTGGCCGGTCTCATGGGCGAAGACGCGGTCGATGTTGTCCGGGCCCCAGCCGTCGTTGTCGTATTGCATGACGAGCCGCGGTCCGCCGATGAAGGCGTAGGCGAAATGGGCGAGCGGATACTTCGTGAAGTAGGCGCAGTAGGTCCAGCGGGTCGCGAGCCGGGTTCTCAGGTCCTCGACGTACGCCTCCACTCCGCTCCAGTCCGGGCTGAACCCGAGCGCCGCCATCGCCGGGTTCCGCCAGAGCGCCTCGAGGTCGGCGGCCTCCGGGTCGGCCGGGACGTCGAGCTGGACATCGCGGATCTCGAAGGAGAACGTGATGTCCGAGAGCGGGTTGGTCTCGATGAAGAAGCCGAGGCCGTTCTGCACCTCGGCGATCACCTTGGTCCGCTCCGCCTCCGAGAACTTCAGCCCGCTGTCGGGACCCTGCACGATCACGACGCCCACGGCCACGCTTCCCTCGAGGTAGGAGCTGGTCGGCCCCGGGGGGGCGACCGCTCCAGGCGCCGGCGGAGACGGCGGCGGCGGCTCGACGGCGGTGCAGTCGGTCATCTCCCAGGGCTCGCCATCCCGCGGCCGGCGGAGCTTGGCGTCCCGGTACTCGTCCGACTCTCGGAGCTGCAGGGCGGCCAGGCCGAGGCGCTCGGTCTCGTCGAGCTCGTCGGGTTGGATTGCCTCGTCGGGCGCGCGCGGGATGCTCCCGGCGACCGTGGGTGCGACGATCGAGAGCCGCCCGAAGCGATGCAGCACACGGCCCGGAGGGCGCGGCTCCTCGGCGCCGCCGGGCGCCTCGAGCACTGGCAGTTCGGTGAGGCCCAGATCGCCTGCCATCTCGTCCGCCGCCACCGTTTCAGCTCGGCTCGTGCGCTGTCAAGGCGCCGAACGCCGCCGGGTAGCATCTGGCCGTGCCCGCGCGCTCAGAGGCGCTGGTCGAGCTCCGGCCGGGCGCCCAGCTCGACGCCATCGGCCGCCCGGTCGAGGTGCGCCAGCTCTTCCCCCCGCGGCTCGCGATCGTGGCGGCGGGTGAGGCGGACCTGCGGGCCCTCGCGCGGAGGCCCGAAGTGCTCTCCGTGCACACCGGCGACGTCCCGGCTGAGGTCCTTGCGCGGCTTGACGAGCCGGCCCGGCTGTTCGCGGCGGCCTGGAACGAGCGGAAGCGGCCGAAGGCCCGCCCGGGCGAGGGCTCGCCCTGGGACTCACCCGGCCGCGAGCCGCCGTGACGTCCTCTGACTTGCAGGCCGCCGCTTGACGTACGCCCATCGAAGCTAAATCGATTGAGCAGTCAGACGGTGATGACCTTCTTCCCCCGGCCGTGCCCCTCGTCGGCGTCGGCGAGCGCTCTGGCAGCCTCGCTCAGCGGGTAGGTCGCGTCGATGGCCGGGGTCAGCCTGCCCGCCTCGATCAGGTCCTTCAGGAAGAGGAGGTCCGCGCGGCGGTCGACCGCCGCGAGGGGGCGCAGCCGCTGGCCGACGAACGGCGAGAGCAGGGCTGCCCGGAGCTGGCGCTCGAACCCTCCGGTCAGGCGCCCGCCGCCTTCGCCGCCGACGATCACAAGCGTTCCCCGCGGGGCCAGCGCGCGCCGCAGATGCGAGAGCGGGCGCCGTCCCGCGGTGTCCAGGATCAAGTCGTAGCGGCGCCCCTGGCCGGCGAAGTCCTCACGCGTGTAGTCGATCACCTGGTCGGCCCCGATCGACCGGACCAGGTCCGCCTTGGGCGTGCTGCAAACGCCGCTGACGTGCGCGTCGAAGACCTTGGCGAGCTGGACGGCGAAGGTGCCGACGCCACCCGAGGCGCCGATGATCAGCACCGACTGACCGGCCTGGATCCCGCCTGCATCGCGCAGCCCCTGGAGCGCCGAAGAGGCGGAGGTGGGGACAGCGGCAGCCTGCTCGAAGCTGAGGTTCGCGGGTTTGGGCGCAAGCACGCCGTCACCGCCCACGCCGCCTTCGGCCGCGGCGCTCGCGCGGGCGTACTCCGCGAACGCGCCGCGGCAGCTGCCGAAGACCTCATCCCCCGGCTGGAACTCGGCCACATCGCTGCCGACCGCCTCGACGATCCCCGCGACGTCCCTGCCCACGACGGGTGCCTTCGGCTTGCGCAGTCCGAAGCCCATCAGGCGCACGAAGTACGGCCGGCCGGTCATGATGTGCCACACCTCGGGACCGGCGCCCGCCGCGCGCACGCGGATCAGGACCTCTCCGTCCCCGACTGACGGCGGATCGATGTCGCGGAGCGTGAGGACATCCGCTGAGCCGTACCTGTCTTGAGTCATCGCCTTCATGCGCCGGACATGGAGTTGTAGTACGCCGCTGCCGGCCGCCGCGCGGACTCAGTCGCCCTGGGGAATTAGGTTGCTGTCGTCGAGCCGCCAGCGCCCGTCGACCTTGACGAGGCTGAGCCTGCCGTGGCCGTCGAAAGACCCCGTGCCCTCGGCCACCCGCACGGTCGCGCGCCCGCCATTCACGCGGATGTTCGAGACGACGAGACCCTTCCGCAGCTTCCGAACCGTCGCCGGATAGGACTCGACCTCATCGGCGATGATCACCGGGCAGCTCGGATAGTCGGGGCCTGACGAGGAGTTGAACCCGTCGAGTAGGCGCTGCCTGCCGCGAGCTGTCGCAAACCGGCATGCACGGCGGTAGTTGTGCTGTCTCACAGCGGCATACACGGCGGCCCGCACCGTGGTCTCGACGGCCTCGCGTTCGCCGGCGGGCGGCCGCCGGTCGGGCGCGGCCGCGACTGCGGCGGTCCCGGCGGCGATCACCGCGAGGGTTGGCAGCGCGACAGTTCGAGCGCGTGTCACGGACGGCAGGGTAGGGCTCGCGACCCGCCGCGCCACACTCGGAATCTCGCTCGGCTGACGACGTCCCGTACCCGGGCCTCAGCCGAGGTCTGTCGCGCGCGACGACTCCGCGTCGATCGTTGCGGCCCAGCTGCCGAGGAGGCTCAGCGCCTCCTCGGAGCGGCTGCCGGGCTCGGCGGTGTAGGTGAAGAGAGTCAGGCCGGGGTCGGCGGCGAGGTCGAGCCGGTTGTAGGTCAGGTGGAGGTCGCCGACGACCGGATGGTGGAAATGCTTGACGCCGGTGTTGTGGAAGCGGACGTTGTGCGCGGCCCAGCGGGTGCGAAATGCCTCGCTCTGGGTTGCGAGTTCGCCGACGAGATCTGAGAGGTCGCGGTTGTACGGGTCGCGACCGGCGGCGGAGCGCAGGATGGCGACCGATTCGCCGGCGACGAGGTCCCAGTCGCCGAAGGTTGCCTCGGCTCGCGGGTCGAGGAAGACGAACCGGGCGGTGTTGACGGGCCGGGCCGGCGCGGCGTACAGCTCGGAGAACAGCGCGCGGCCGAGCTGGTTGGCGGCCAGGATGTCGAGGCGCTCGTTGCTCACGAACGCGGGGGCGCCGGTGATCGCATCGAGCGTCCATTGGACCTCGGGCCGGACGCGCTGCTTGGATCGCCGGCGACGGGGCCGCACTGGTGTCGGCTGCGCGGCGCGGGCGAGGTCGAAGAGGTGGGCGCGCTCGGCATCGTCGAGCTGGAGCGCGCGGGCCAGTGCCTCCAGCACGCTGTCGGAGACCCCGCTCATGTCACCGCGCTCGAGGCGGGTGTAGTACGGGACGCTCACGCCGGCCAGGACGGCGACCTCCTCGCGGCGCAGTCCGGGGACGCGGCGGCTGCCGTAGGAGAGCAGCCCCGCCTGCTCAGGGGTGATTCGGGCGCGGCGGGAAGTGAGATAGTCGCGGATCTCCTGCTTGGTCTCCACGCCCCAAGCGTAGATCCGGTTCTCCTCGCCTGGGAGACCCTGCCATTACCTCTCTCAACAGGGACTCCCACCTTTGCGAGATCCGCGGTTTGCTGAGTGCCATCCACGAACCGGAGGCTCTCTCATGAAGCACATCTCACTTGGCGGACTTGACGTCTCGCGCATCGGGCTCGGCACGATGGCGATGTCGGGGTACTACCTCGACCCGAGCAGCAGCGAGGCCGAGTCGGTCCGCACCATCCAGCGGGCGCTGGAGCTGGGCGTCACCTTCATCGACACCGCGGAGATCTACGGCCCCTTCGTCAACGAGGAGCTCGTCGGCCGCGCCCTGAAGGGGCGTCGGGACGACGTGGTACTGGCGACGAAGTTCGGCCTCGTCTCGCACGCGGGCGAAGGCCCCGGCGTGCTCGACTCGAGCCCGGTGAACATTCGGACGGCCGTCGAGGGCTCACTGAAGCGGCTGGGTACCGACCGCATCGACCTCTACTACCAGCACCGGGTCGACCCGAACACTCCCATCGAGGACACCGTCGGTGCCCTCGCCAGGCTGGTGGCCGAGGGCAAGGTCCGGCAGATCGGCCTGTCCGAGGCCGGCCCCGAGACGATCCGCCGCGCCCATGCCGTGCACCCGATCGCCGCGCTGCAGACCGAGTACTCCTTGTGGACCCGTGACCCGGAGGCCGAGCTGCTACCGCTGCTGCGCGAACTGGGCATCGGCTTCGTGCCCTACTCGCCGCTCGGGCACGGCTTCCTCACCGGCACGATCCGCTCCCCCGAAGAGCTGAGCGACGACGACTGGCGCAAGACCAACCCGCGCTTCACCGAGGGCAACTTCGAGAAGAACCTGCGCATCGTCGACGAGGTCCAGGCCGTCGCTTCCGAGTTGGAAGCCACACCGGCGCAGGTCGCGCTGGCCTGGCTGCTCGCACAGGGCGACGACATCGCCCCGATCCCCGGCACCAAGCGCGTCTCCCGCGTCGAGGAGAACACGGCCGCCGACGGCATCGAGCTGAGCGCGGAGCAGCTCCAACGGCTCAACGACCTCACCGCGGCGGCCGGCGAGCGCCACGACGAGGCGCACATGTCGGTCGTCGACGGTTGACCGCGTCATGGGGGTGGCGCCATGTCCGACCGTCGACGGGAGGACGGGTCAGTCGCGGCGGAGCCAGTAGACGCGCGGGTCGGCCTTCCGCACAAATCGATAGAGCGGCGCCCCCGACACGTCGACGGCCTCCTCGTCGATGACCTTCCACGTCGGGTAGGCCGCCTCGATGCCGGCGCGGCTCGCGCCACGTGGCAGCGGCCCCCGGCGTCCGGGGGCCCAAGCCAGCATCGCGAGCGTGGCGCCGGGCGCGGCGACCGCGCTGACCTCTCGACCCATCGCCGCGCGCTGCTCGTCCGTCAGCTCATCGTGGAACAGGCCGAGATCGAACAGGAAGGGGAAGCCGGACCCGACGCCGGTCGTGGTCAGCTTGGTCACGTCGCCCTCCACCAGCCGCAGCGCGACGCCGGCGTCGCGCGCCCGCTCACGCGCGCGCCGAAGCGCCTTCGGGACGTTGTCGATACCGGTGACCTGCCACCCGCGTGCCGCCAGCTTGACCGCCCAGATTCCGCTGCCGCAGCCGAGGTCGAGCGCCGGCCCGTAGGGTGGCTCGCGCCCCGCCTCCTGGCGGGCGAACAGCCCGGCGATGCGCTCGGCTACGTGGGGCAGCTTGGCCACCTGCTCCCACGGGGTGACGCCGACCCCGTAGAGAATCCGGTAAGCGACGCTCACGGCGTCGTCTGGGGAGGCCCCCAACCTGCTGCAGAGCGCCGAACGCGTCTTGATCGTCACCTACAGGGACGAAACGGAGCGCCGTCGGGTCACGGGCTATCCCGGGGCCCGCCAGTTCCTGCGCCGGGCCGCGCTCGACGAGGACCCCGAGCGACGCCCGGGCGCACGGCGAGCAATCAGAGCGCGCCGCCTGAGCACGGTTGCCGTCGGGCCTCTGGTTGTATATCCCCGGACCACTGGCCCCGAGGAGAGGTCCCGATGGGCAGCACCCACGAGTTCGACGTCATCGTTGTCGGCGCCGGTCCGGCAGGTGAGCATTGCGCGGGACGTCTCGCGGACGCCGGCCTCCGGGTGGCGATCGTCGAACGCGGGCTCGTCGGAGGCGAGTGCGACTACTGGGCCTGCATCCCCTCGAAGACGTTGCTGCGTCCGGGCGAGGCGCTCCAGGCGGCGCGCGAGGCGCCGGGCGCCCGCGAAGCCGTGAGTGGGGGCGTCCGACCCGAGGGCGCATTCGAGTGGCGCGACTTCATGGTGGCGAACTACGAGGACGGAGCCAAGGCCGCGTATCTCGAGGGGCAGGGCATCAAGGTGCTCCGCGGGAGCGGGCGTCTGGCCGGCCCGGGGAGCGTCGAGGTGGACGACCAGATCTATCGCGCGAATGATGTCGTGATCGCGACCGGATCGGACGCCCTGGTGCCGCCCGTCCCCGGCCTGCGCGAGCTGGAAGGCGTCTGGACGAACCGCGAGGTAACCGCACTCACCGAGGTGCCGCGCCGGCTGCTCGTGCTGGGCGGCGGCCCGGTGGGGGTCGAGATGGCCCAGGCCGTGCACCGCCTGGGGGCCTCGGTGGCGCTGGTCGAAGGCATGGACCACCTCCTGCCGCGCGAGCCGAAGCCGCTCGGCGACGAGCTCGGCACAGCACTCGCCGCGGACGGCATCGAGCTCCGCCTCGGCGAGCATGCCAGCGCCGTACGCCGCGATGGTGACGAGTACGTGGTCGAGTTCGCCGGTCGCGCTGAGCTGCGCGGCGACCGCCTGCTCGTGGCGACCGGCCGCCGCGCGCGCCTCGACGACCTTGGCCTGGACACCGTCGGCGTAGAGCCCACGCGACAGGGGATCCCGGTCGACGAGCGGATGCGCGTTGCGGACGGCCTGTGGGCGATCGGCGACGCGACCGGCATCTGGCCGCTGACCTACATGGGCAAGTACCAGGGCCGCGTGGCCGCCGCGAACATCCTCGGACGCGACCGGACCGCGAACTACGACGCCGTCCCGAGAGTGGTTTTCACCGATCCGCAGGCGGCGGCCGTCGGCCAGCCCGAGGGGGCTCTCTCCGCGACGGTCCCGATGGCCGAGGTGCCGCGCACCTCCACCTACACCCGTGCGTACGCGGAGCGCGCCGGCTTCATGACGCTCCTCTCGGACGGCGAGCGGCTCACCGGAGCGTACGCGCTGGGACCGGAGGCCGGGGAGTGGCTGCAGCAGGCGACGGTGGCCATCCGCGCGCGCGTGCCGCTTTCAGTGCTTTTCGACGTGATCCAGCCCTTCCCGAGCTTCTCGGAGGCCTTCCTGTCCACCCTGAGCGATCTCGAGGCCCAGACCATGAAGCAGCAGCCGTCAACCACGCGAACACCTACCTAGGACGCGCCGATGAGCAGCACCGACGTGGCCGGTCGGCTGCTGCAGGAGAACAGGACACGCCTTCCCGGCCGCTGACGACACAGGAGGTTTCACCGATGGACGTTGCGACCCTGGCAGACCTGCTGCGAGAGACAGCGGAGCACCACGACCCGTACGAAAAGAGCGCTCCTGAGCACAACTGGTGGGACTGGTACGCCGCGTACCTGAACGCGCGCCTGGAAGGAAGCAGCTCGGAGGAGGCGACCCAGGCCGCCGGGGTCTACATGGAGGATGTTCTCGGGGGTTGAGGCCCTACGGCGCGCCCGCTTGCGGCGCGCTGGTGGGGCCGTCCACCGCCAGTGTGGACTCGCTGGGGAAGCGCAGCCGGTCGATTCGAAGCTCGCGTGGATTCGCGTAGCCGCCGCGCCGGCCGTGGTAGACGAGCCAGGCGCCGCCACGCGGGCCGGTGACCGGCATGCCCCCGCCAGGGCTGAGCACGCCCTCCGCTTCCGCGAGCACAGGGTTGCTCGCGGACTTCGCGAACGGGCCGGTGGGCGAGCTCGACGTGGCGTAGCCCATGCCGTAGCTGCCCGTGAACGCGCCCCCCGAGTAGAGCAGCACGTAGGTCGAGCCGCTCCTGACCGGCCACGGGTTCTCCACGACCGGCCCGAAGGAGCCCACCTCCCATCCGGGGGCGGCGGCGAACAGGGGCTGGCGCGGAGCCGACGCTGTGAGCAGGTCCTCGGCCAGCGGGATCACCGAGATCGTGCGGCCCGGGGGACATGCGGAGCCCGGCGGCTCCGTGGCGCAGCGCCGGGTCGTCGAGACGTAGAGGTACGCGCGGCCGTCGCCGTCCACGAAGGGCGCCGGGTCGATGTTGCTGTAGCCGCCGTCGTCGCCGCAGCCGGGCGGGCGGCCGCTGGCATCGAGGCCACCGTCCGCATACCCGAGCGGCCCCCGCTCTTCGTAGGGTCCCTGCGGCACGGGCGAGACCGCGACCCCGACGCAGTTCGTGGGCGGGGCGAGCGTGCCGTGCCTCGAGACGTAGAACAGCACGAAGCAGCGTGCCCCGCTCTGGCCCGGGCAGGCCCCGTCGCGCTCGATCACGCTGGGCGCCCACGGGTTCCAGTCGCCCATCTGTGCCGCCCATGTCGGCCGGGTCGGTAGGGCGCGCCCGGCGGGCGTCCAGTTGACCAGGTCGGTGGAGCGCAGCATGGGGAAGCGGTCGCCCGTGTGGAAGACGTAGTACTCCGAGTGGGCGGAGCCGACGTCGAGCACGCCAGGGTCAGGGGCCCCGGGTGAGGCGAACACCGGGTTGCGGTAGCCGCCCTCGGGGACCGGCGGGTCGGTGGCAGCGGCCGGCGGGGCAGCCGCGATCGGCTCCGGCGCCGGCGCGGGTGGCGTGGGGGGCCGCGACCGGCTCTCCACGATGCGCAGCGAGTCGAGCACCGCTGTGCGCCGGCAGGAGCGCACGCGGCCTGGGTTGGCCAGGCGCAGCGCCGCGGTGTGCGGGCCGGCCGGCGCCGAAGCGCGGAACCGCACGGGTGTGAAGCGCCGCGAAGGCACCCCACGCGCGCCGATCGCGCGGCCGTCCAGCCGCAGCACGATTCGCAGGCGGCTCCCCCCGCAGGGCAGCGCCCGCCCGCGTAGCACGACCCCGGTGGCGCGGCCGGTGGTGGTGAAGCTGTGCCGAACCACGCCCTGGCCGGTCACGGCCACGGCGCGTCCGCCGGCGGCGGCGCGATCCTGGACGACCTTCACCGGCCCGGTGAGCCGGCCCGCTTCGAGCTGGAACGTCAGCCCGTGTGCCTGCGCGGGCAGCCCGAGCAGCACCGCCGCCCCGCCGAGCAGGACCGCCCCGAACAGGTGCTTCGCCCATGCGGGCACAGTGCCAACTTAGCCGCAGGCGCTGCGGCGGGCGCCGTCATCCGTTGGTGGACCGGTACCAGTCGCCCTTCTTCGGCACGTCACAGGAGAGCCCGCCGGCGCGGCCTCACCACTACGTCGCCGCTCGCGGGGGGCATTTCGACAAACCCGCGCGGCGCGCGGCGTCCGCGCTGCCTGACGTGAGCCGACTGACCCGGATAGCCTTGGCGAGTTCGCGAGGCATGGAGCGGTGATGCAGGGAACTGGGTCCGAGGCCATTCTGAGCCCGATTACCGAGGCGGCGATCTTCCTCACCGTGACAGTGGATGCGGGAGGTGAGGACGGGGTCCGCGATCTGCTGTCGGATGTCAGCGGGCTGCGGCGCTCGGTGGGGTTCCGGATCCCGGAGGGGGAACTGACCTGTGTGGTCGGTGTCGGCGCGGGGGTTTGGGATCGCCTGTTCGGGGCGCCGCGGCCGGCTGGGTTGCATCCGTTTCTCGAAATCGAAGGCTCGCGGCACCGCGCGCCGGCGACGCCCGGCGACCTCTTGTTTCACCTCCGGGCGCACCGGCTGGACCTGTGCTTCGAGCTTGCGCAACGACTGACCGCTCGGCTGGCGCCCTGCGCGCGGGTAGTGGATGAGGTCCACGGCTTCAGGTCTTTCGACGAACGTGACCTGCTCGGCTTCGTCGACGGCACGGAGAACCCGGAGGGAGCAGCCGCGCTGGCCGCGGTGCTCGTCGGTGACGAGGACCCGGCATTCGCGGGCGGAAGCTACGTCGTGGTTCAGAAGTACCTCCACGACCTGGACGGTTGGGATGCCCTGCCGGTCGAGGCACAGGAGCGCGCGATGGGCCGGACCAAGCTCGCCGACATCGAGCTGCCGGACGAGCTGAAACCCGCCAACTCGCACGTGGCGCTGAACACGATCGTCGACGAGAACGGCGACCAGCGCCAGATCGTGCGTTTCAACATGCCGTTCGGCCGTGTCGGGGCGGGAGAATTCGGCACCTACTTCATCGGCTACGCCTGCGGCCCCGACGTGATCGAGCAGATGCTCACCAACATGTTCGTCGGCAAGCCGCCGGGCAACTCCGACCGCATCCTCGACTTCTCCACTGCGGTCACGGGCAACCTGTTCTTCGTGCCCACCGTCGACTTTCTCGACGATCCGCCCAGCCCAACCCCCGCTTCGGAGTCGAAGGTCGACGCCGTGTCCGCCGGGGACGATTCGCTCTCGATCGGGAGCCTAAGGGGAGTGTCGCAATGAACCATCTGCTTCGCGCGCTGGCGCCGATAGGGGAGACGGTCTGGGAGATGCTCGACAGCGAGGCGCGGGAGCGATTGACGCCGGCCCTCGCCGCTCGCAAGCTGGTCGACTTCTCCGGACCGCGTGGCTGGGAGCACTCCGCGACCAACCTGGGGCGCACGGATCCGCTGGCCTCGGCTCCCTCCGAAGGGGTCTCGGGTCTACGGCGACGTGTCCTGCCGCTCGTGGAGACGAGAGCGGACTTCGAGCTATCCAGGGCGGAATTGCGCGACGCAGACCGTGGGGCCGACGACACCGACCTCGGGCCGCTCGACGACGCCGCGCACCAGATCGCGGTGGCCGAGAACGTCGCCGTGTTTCATGGCTGGCCGGACGCGATCGGCGGCATCGCCGAGACGACCCCTCACGAGCCGATCCCGCTCGGAGCGGACGCCGGCGGATATCCACGTTCGGCGGCAGGCGCAGTCGAGCGCCTGCTGCAGAGCGGGATCGCCGGCCCATACGGGCTGGCGCTCGGAAGCGAGCAATACCGTCTGGTGATCGAGACGGCCGAACACGGCGGCTACCCGCTGTTGGAGCACCTGAAGAAGATCCTCGAAGGGCCGATCGTGTGGGCGCCGGGCGTGACCGGAGCGGTCGTGCTGAGCATGCGAGGCGGCGACTTCATACTCGACTCCGGCCAAGACGTGTCGATCGGGTACGAGGCACACGAGCGCGACGCTGTGCAGCTCTATCTCGAGGAAAGCTTCAGCTTCCACGTGGCCACGCCCGAGGCTGCGGTGGCGCTGACGCCATAGACAGCTCCCGGGAGCTTCCTCGGCCGAGGATCGGCCGACCGCAGGCCTCCTCGCCCGCCGGACTGCTCGGTCGCATGGAGAGGAGGCGGTCACTCGCCTTGGAGTCGATCGGCGACGTCGTCGAGCGCGCGGTCGACGGTGTTGAAGGTGCCTGCCCTGCGGAGGGCGGTGAGGAACTGTTCGTTGAGCCCGCCGGGGGTCGCGTGCTCGTCCGACAGGGTCCCGAAGTCGATGCAATCGGTATCCAGCAGCGTCCCCGAGAGCGTCCCGAAGACTGATGCGACGTACCGGGTTGCGTCGGTCTGGGGGATGCCCCGGTCGGCGAGCCAGTGGCTGATCGTGTCGAGATAGGCGAGGTGAGCGGCGATCGTGGCGGTCGATGCAGACAGCGCGTCGAACGCGCGCTCGTCGTCGACCGCCATGACGCCCCCGAGCGGGTCGAAGAGCGCGCGGGCGAGCTCGTGCGGCGGGTGGATCGCTGTCAGACCCGCGCGCCTGGCGACGGCCGGGAGCGGGATCGCGCGCACGAGCACCTCTGCCGGCGCCACCAGGAGGCGGAGAGCGTCGATCGGGACGCCGGCCACGACGCTGATGACCGCCTGCTGTGCGCGGAAGGCCAGCTCCGACAGCGCGGCGGGCGCGTCCTGCGGTCGCAGGCACAGGAGCACCACGTCTGCCCGGTCGACGACGGTCTGGTTGCTGTCGACGACGTGGACCGATTGGTAGCGAGCGGCGAGCCGGCTCGCCCGCGTGGCGCTTCGCGGGGACAGGTGGATCGAGACGGGGCTGTCCGCCCCGTCGCAGAGGCCCGTGACGATCGCCTCGGCGATCGCGCCGACCCCGACGATGCCGAGGTCACGCGCAGAGTCGCGCCCCACGGTCTGAAACTCAGGATCGGATCGGAGCCCCATCACAGCGAATGCGGACGGAGCACTTCCCTGGGGGTCCGCCGGCGGGAATGGACGGCCGTGCTCGAAAACTCGGCGGCGGGCGCGATCAAGCGGCCTCCAAGCTCGCGGAGGTTGTCGAGGTGCTGACTTGCCCACAGCAGGCTGAGGGCCGGGGCGACCATGGAGTCGTCCCCGGCCGCGAAGGCCTGGCGCACGGACCGTAGGACCCGTCGGTCATCCTCGTCATCAGGAGGACGTGGCGGGGGGATCGCCGTCCGCTCGACGATGGCATCGGCGAGGCCGACATACCAGGAGCGGACCGCAGCTGCCTCGGCAGCCAGAGCCTGAGCGCCTTCGTCGATGCGCGGTGCGCCGGCGGGCGGCGGAGTGAGCGTTGACAACGAGTAGGCCGCCAGTCGAACCCGCGTGGTGCCTGCGAGCAGCGTGGCCAGGTCCCCCGGGTCGCCCTGGTGGGTGGACGACTCGGTCAGGTAGTCGCGAAAGGCGTCGTCGAGGCGGCTGGCGGCGGCCCTGGCGCTCCGCCTGGCGGGCTGAACGGCGGTTTCCGTCCACCCTGCGCCACCCGCGGCGACAAGGCGCCGGGTTGCGGAGGCTACGTAGTCGGCGCTCCGCGCGTAGGCCGCCCCCAGGCTCTCACGGAGCAAGTCACCGACCCCGCGGGGCCAGAACAGAAAGCCGACGGCGAGGCTGACCGCAAAGCCGACCGCGACGTCCTCGACGCGGACCAGCCCCACCGTCCAGCCGGTCGGCTGGATCAGGTTGAACAGAATGAGCAGGACGATCGTGAAACCGGCCTGCCCGACGGCGAACGAGATCGCCCGAGGAGCGTAGGCAGCCAGCAGGACGGCCGCTGGGAGCAGTGCCCACAGCACGGCTTCCTGACTCCCTATCGCGGCGATCAGGGCTCCGCCGATCACGATTCCGGCAGCAGTCCCGGCGAGCGCCTGGAGGACGGTCGAGCCCGTGCCCAGGGCACTGGAGCGCAGGACGGAAAGGGTGGCGAGGACCACCCAGAAAGAGTGCTGGAGCCCGGCCAGCTGGGCGATCAGGACGGCGGCGGCGAGCCCCGCGGCTCCGCGCAGGCTGTTGCGAAACGAGGCCGAGCGCAGGCTGCTGTGCGCGAGGACAAGCTTGTTCGTGGCCCGAAGCGCTGAATCCGCCTGGTGCGCCGATCGCCGCCACCGCGAGAGGCGAGCCGAGCGTGCTTGTGCGGGCCCGTCGGTCTCCGGCGCCACGACACCGGAAGCGAGCAACGCGTTGACACCCACCTCACGCGCGGCGTAGGACAACTCACGCATCCGGAACGAGGGCTCGAGTGCCGGCCGCAGTGCGCCCTCCTCCTGGAGGGCCGGCGAATCCACGACCCGCTGCACCAGAATCCTTGCCACCGCCTCTCGCGCCCGCTCCAACCGATCGAGGTCGGGTCGCCGGCGTTCACCGTCGAGGTTCGCCGCGCTCGCGCGGAGTACGGCGGCTGCAGCCGCCCTGACCTCGCGGTTCTCCCCGCTGCACGGCTCCGATCGAACCTCGGTCTTTGCGGGCGTGGGCGAGGCGAACGACAGCAACCAGTCGAGCTGGTCGACCAGGAAGGCAAGCGCCTCGGCGGAGCCCGTTGGCCCGGTCGGCCGGTAGGGCGTGGTGACGAAGTCGCGGCGAAACTCGCCCACCGCGGCGTTCGCGGCATCGGCGCGGGCGGTGATCGCCGGCGGATCTCCGGAGAGCTCGGAATCCACCAGGTCGGCGAGGGCACGAGTGGCGCGGGCCGCGCCCGCGCGAAGCATGTCTCGTGGCTGTGAGGGCCACAACAGCATCACCGCGCCGATCCCCACCGAAGCCGCCAGGGCCCATCCTTCGAGCCGCGCGGGGATCGCGGCGGGGGGCGCGGAAATGCTGATCGAAACGATGAAGGGGAGCAGGGCAGCTGTCCGGGCCGCGGCGAAGTAGCCGCCCATCACTCCGGACAAGAGGATCAGGAAGCCGACCACCGCCATGGCGACGACCGCGAGCCAAGGCGTGCGCGAGCACAGCGTTCCCAGCGTGATCAGGACAGCGCCGGCAACGGTCAAGCCCAGATACGCGGCGAGGCGCTTTCGCGGGGGACCGCCGAAGTCGGCGAATACCAGGATTGCCATTGAGCCGAACGCCGAGAGGAAGGTCGTCTGCTGGTCCTGAATCACCTTGTCCGCAAATGCGACGACGGCGGGCATCACAATCGCCGCCCGCGCGGCGTGCTTTAGGGAGAACCGCCCCGGATCGACGATCTGAAGCCGGGGAGCTCTCATCGTCGGTTTCACCCGACGGAGCGAACGCGGGCGCCTAGTCAGGCCTTAACGGGCCCGCCAAGCTCATAGACTGCAGCCAAGTCCTGGTCGGCGTGGTCCTGGTTTGCGGTTACAAAGCGCTCGAGAACCGCGTCCAGCAGCGGCATCGTGGCCCGGGTGCTCTGCTCAACCTCGCGTACGAGCTCTAGGTCCTTCAGGGCAAGGCGCACCGGAAAGCCGGCCGGGTATTCATGGCGCCGCATCTCCTCGAGCTTCTGAAGGCCATAGGCCGAGCCCAGCGGCCCGCCGTCAAGCAGCTCAATGAACTGGCGCTGATCCAGCCCCATCGCATGGCAGAGCTGCATCGACTCTGCGAGTGCGGCGGTCATGGCGATCATCCAGTGGTTGGCGGCCAGTTTCAGACGCGAGCCCATCCCGGCCTCGCCCACCCAGAGTACCCGCGACGCGAGCGCGTCGAAGATCGGCTCGACCGCAGCGCGCGCCGAGTCAGGTCCAGACGCCAGGATCGTCAGCTCACCCTCCTCGGCCGGATGCGTGCTGCCCGAGACGGGCGCGTCGACAAGCGCGACACCGTGGGCCTGGGCGACCTGCGTGAGTTGGTCTGCCTCGGCCGCGCCCACGCTGCTCATCTGCAACCAGATCGTGTCGTCGGGCCAATCGTCGATCAACGGCTCAACCAGATCGAGCACGACGGCGGCGGTTGGGAGCATCGTGATCACCACGCCGGCGCCGCTCACCACGTCGCTTGGCCCTCCGGCCGGCTCGCCGCCGCGACCTTCGAGAGCACGAAGGTGCTCGGAGTCGCGGTCCCACGCGACGACCGCGATGCCCCGGTCAAGCAGCCGATGGGCCATCGCGGAGCCCATCAGGCCGACACCCAGCAACCCGACCCGAACCCTCTGTGGACTGGACTCGGCGTTCATTCGCGGGTTGCCATTGTTTCAGAGCGCCCCGGAACCGCACCTCCGCGGTCACGACACACGTCGTACGCTTGTGCTCGAGGAGGGATTCACGGACGCGATGTCATCACGGTCCGAGAACAGCGACGATGCGGCGCAGCGGATGCTCGGTGCGGTGCCGGGGGCGCCCGCGCTCGGTCGCGGTCCGGTCTCGAACGGCGGCTTCTCGCGGCACGACTACAACCATCCGGCCGCCGGCTGGGGGGCCGCACGAAGCGTCGCGCGCGTGATCGAGAAGTCCGGCGACCCCATCGACGGCTTCCGCGCGCTCGTCGTGATGAACCATCAGAACGGGGGTTTCGACTGCCCGGGCTGCGCCTGGCCGGACGACCCGGACGGCCTGCGCCTCGACATCTGCGAGAACGGTGTCAAGCACGTCAACTGGGAGCTGACGCGCAAGCAGGTCGACCGTGAGTTCTTCGCGGCCCATACGGTGAGCGAGCTCGCTGGGTGGAGCGACTACGCGCTCGAAGCCGAGGGGCGGCTGGCTGAGCCGATGAGCTACGACGCGGCGAGTGACACATACGTGCCGATCTCGTGGGACGACGCCGTCGAGCTCGTTGGCAGCACCCTGCACGGACTCGACAGCCCGCACGAGGCGTCCTTCTACACATCCGGGCGGCTGAGCAACGAGGCGACGTTCCTC
Source organism: uncultured Thermoleophilaceae bacterium (assembly GCA_963734025.1). Taxonomy (GTDB): domain Bacteria; phylum Actinomycetota; class Thermoleophilia; order Solirubrobacterales; family Thermoleophilaceae; genus JACVRW01. The sequence goes on along the minus strand of CAVTFR010000004.1, from coordinate 79,501 downwards.
TACCAGCTGTGGGTGCGCGAGTTCGGGACGAACAACCTCCCGGACTGCTCGAACATGTGCCACGAGGCGAGCGGTCGCGCGCTGACGGCGGCGATCGGGAGCGGTAAGGGCACGGTCGACCTGGGCGACTGGGAGCAGGCGGACGCGATCTTCCTGATCGGCGACAACGCCGCCACGAACGCGCCGCGGATGCTCACATGGCTGGCTGAGGCCGATCGGCGCGGCGCCCAGCTCGTCCACATCAACCCGCTGATCGAAGCGGCCTCGAGGCGAACGATCGTCCCGCACGAGCTCGTCGACATGGCGACGTTCCACACGACCGAGATCGGCACGATGAACGTGCAGGTGCGGATCGGCGGCGACCTGGCATTGCTGCGCGGGGTCGCCAAGGCGGTCTTCGAGGCGGCCGAGAAGGATCCCGACGTTCTCGACCAGGAGTTCATCGAGCGCTACACGCGCGGCTACGACGAGTACCGCTCGCTGTGCGAGGCCACTCCGTGGGCGGACCTGGTGCGTGACGCCGGCGTGGACGAGCCGGCGATCCGTGAGCTCGCCGGCGTGTACATGGAGTCAGAGCGCGTGATCATCGCCTGGTGCCTGGGCCTGACGCAGCACGAGCACGGCGTCGACACGGTCCGCGAGATCGTCAACGTGCTCCTCTTGCGCGGCAACATCGGGCGCGAGGGCGCCGGCCCGTGCCCGATCCGCGGGCACAGCAACGTGCAGGGCAACCGCACCTGCGGGATCAACCACCGCCCGGACGAGGCATTTCTCGACCGGCTGGCAGAGGCGTGCAAGATCGACCCGCCGCGCGACCACGGGCTCGGGACGGTCCAGACGATCGAGGCGATGGGCCGCGGCGAGGTGAAGGTGTTCGTCAGCCTGGGCGGCAACTTCGCGCTCGCGACGCCGGACACTCCGTATACGTTCGAGGCGCTGCAGAACTGCGAGCTGACCGTCCAGGTCAGCACCAAGCTCAACCGCAGCCACATCGTGCACGGCAAGCGAGCGCTGATCCTGCCGTGCCTGGCACGCAGCGACAAGGACCACCAGGCTGCCGGCCCGCAGGGGATCACCGTCGAGGACGCGATGTCGATGGTGCACATCTCCTACGGGATGAAGGAGCCCGGCTCGCCGCACCTTTGGTCGGAGTGCGCGATCCTCGCCGCACTTGCTCGGGCGACGTTGCCCGAGAGCAAGACGCCCTGGGAAGCGTACGCCCACGACTACGACCGCATCCGCGACACGATGGCGCAGGTGCTCGACGGGTTCGAGGACTTCAACCGCCGCGCCCGCCACCCCCACGGCTTCCGCATCCGCCAGTTGGCTCGCGAGCGCGTGTTCGTCACCGGCTCGGGTCGCGCCGAGTTCTCGCTCGCATCGCTTCCTGACGACGTCGACCCCGGCGAGGGACGACTGATGCTGACGACCGTGCGCTCGCACGACCAGTTCAACACCACGATCTATTCCAACGACGATCGCTACCGCGGGCTGAAAGGCCTGCGGACCGTCGTCTTCATGAACGAGAACGACATGCGCGATCGCGGCCTTGACGAGTTCGACCTCGTCGACATCACGAGCATCGCGAAGGACGGCAGCAGGCGGATCGCGCACGGGTACCGTGCGGTCCGTTACGACGTTCCGCCCCGCTGCGCCGCCGGGTACATGCCAGAGCTGAACGTCCTCTGCGGGTTAGCCGACTTCAGCACGCAGAGCGAGCAGCCGGTCACGAAGCACCTCGTCGTCGAGGTCGTACCCACTGCGACATAGGGGTACTCCACGCGCGGTACGGCGGCCGGCCAAAGAGTCGCCTCCAGGCCGACGACAGCCGCCTTCGCCGCGGGGAAGATTCAGCGCGTGCCGATGCTCGAGTGCCCTTACTGCGGGATCCGGCAGTACGCCGCCCAGCCGTATGTGGCACAGCCCCGTTGTGTCGACTGTGACAGCCCTCTCGGCCTCCCGAAGTCCATAACTCCTGCGGCATGGCGCTCATGGTCACTCGTCCGCACCGGCAAAGGGACCATTGATCCGGCGCGGCCCGCGGCGAGGAACGAAGAGCCGGCATGAGCCGGCTCACGCGGCGGAACTCGGCGTGGCAGATCGCTGGCGGCCTGAGCGCCTCGGGCTGGTCGCCGCGGTGCGGCCGCGCGTGACGGGTACCGCTGACCGGTTGCCTGAGGTGCTCCGCGACGGCCTCGCCGCCGGTTCCGTGGCGGCGGTCGTCAGCGGGGCGCCCTCGACGCTGCACGCCCTGCTGACCGGCGGGTGGCCGCTGGAGGCGTCTCTTGCGGCGGGAACGCTGTTGCTGCCCAACGAACGGCGGGCGACGCGGCTGCTTCCCGCCGCCGCGGCGGTGCACGTCGCCCTTTCACTCGGCTGGGCACTTCCGCTTGCGGCCGCCTTGCCGCGTGAACGGACCCCGGTACTGGGTGCGCTGGCGGGAATCGGCATTGCAGCGCTCGACCTCGGGGTGATCGGCCGCCGCTACCCCTGCATCCGGGCGCTGCCACAGCTGCCGCAGGTAGCCGACCATCTGGCCTACGGTGCCGTCGTCGGCACAGTGCTCCAGGTACGGCGGCGCCGGCGGAGCTGATTCGCTCAGCGTGCGGCTCGCACGTCGAGCAGATGGTCAAGCCGCTCTCGGCTCGCCGTCGCGGGCCGCCGGCGCCAGCGGTGTCTTGGGCAGGGCGGCGGCCGCCGTGGTCTCGCGACTCAGGAACCCGCTGAGCTCCTGGATGGTGCTCATCAGCGGAGCGGGGAAGATGACGGTGGAGTTCTTGTCGACGGAGATCTCGACCAGGGTCTGAAGGTTGCGGAGCTGGAGCGCAAGCGGGTGGGCCTCCATCACGTCGGCGGCGTGGGCCAGCTCGCCCGCGGCGAGCGACTCGCCCTCGGCGGCGATGATCTTGGCGCGCTTCTCGCGCTCGGCCTCGGCCTGACGGGCCATGGCGCGCTGCATGCTGTCGGGGAGCTGGATGTCCCTGAGCTCGACGACCGTGACCTGCATGCCCCATTCCTCGGTCTGGACATCGAGGATCTCGCGGATGTTCTGGTTGATCGTGTCCGTTTCTGACAGCGTCTCGTCCAGCGTGTGGCGCCCCACGACGGCGCGGAGCGTGGTCTGGGCGATCTGGTTGATCGCCGCCGAGACGTTCTCGATCGCCACCACCGAGCGGACCACGTCCGCGACTCGGTAGTAGGCGACTGCCGAGACGTCGACGCTGACGTTGTCGCGGGTGATGATCCCCTGTGACTGGATCGGCATCGTGACGATCCGCAGCGAGACGCGATGGAGCCGATCGACGAACGGCACGAACAAGATCAAGCCCGGGCCGCGCGGGCCACCCCTCACCCGCCCCAACCGAAACACCACTGCACGCTCGTACTGCTTGAGAATCCGGACCGACAGCGCCAAGCCCACCAGCACCACCAGCACCAGTGCGACGACTACATAGACGACCATGTCGCCTCCTTGGGAAGGAAGGGAACCACTCGAGGTAATGGTCGGGGCCGGGCGTGGCTGTGTCGTCGGCCCCGAGGCGACTCTTTCGCCTACTCCCCGCGAGGTAGGGAGAAGATACGACTGCGGCCCGATGACACGGACCGGCCCGTAAGTGACCATCGCCCTCGAAGCTCGCGCCGGCGCTCCCTCCTCCGGTAGCCGAGCACCCGGGACTCTGGGTTCCGGGTAGCGCGAAGGCCCCGGTTCCCCGGCCGGGGCCTTTTCGCGTCTTGCGGAGTTGGGCGGGACGATCGGTCGACGCGCCGGCCGCCCGCCGCCCGCGCCGTACAGTCCGGGTGACATGAGACCCGGGCTCACGCGTCGCATGATGCTCGCGAGTGGCGCGGTCGCGCTGCTCGTGAGCGGAGCCTTCGTCCTCTTGCTGCTGGCGATCGACAACCTGCGCGACTCGGCGGACGAGACGCGCGTCGCCCGGGACGAGCTCACGGCCGCGGATGGGCTCGAGAAGCTCGTCATCGATCTCGAGACAGGCGTGCGCGGGTTCGTAATCACCCGCGAAGAGAGGTTCCTCGCACCGTGGAACGAGGCGCGTGCGGCCTTGCCGGGACAGGTCAGGACGCTGGAGCGTCTTGTCGCGGACGACCCCGGACAGCTGCGCCGCGTGCGGCTAATCGCCCAGGCCACCAGGTCGTACCTCCGGGACTACGCGACGCCGGTCGTGGACGACGCGCGGCGGGGCGAGCCCTCCGCACGCAGCATCGCAGTGACCGAAGAGGGAAGGCGGCGGGTGGACGGACTTCGGGCGGCGTTCAGGAGACTCACGGCGACAGAGCGCGCCCGCATCACCGAGCGCGAGGACAGTGCGGACGCGTCCGCACGACGTGCCGCCGCTGCCAGTGTTGCCGGCATTGGCGGCTCGATCCTCCTCATCCTCATCTTCACGGGCTACCTGACGCGAGTGATCGTCCGGCCGATCGGCCGAGCCTCCTCGATGTCAAGACAACTCGCCGGTGGCGACCTCAGTGCGCGCCTGCCCGAGACGGGTGTCGCCGAGATCGGGGCGCTCGAGCAGTCCTTCAACACCATGGCGAGCTCACTCGGGGCGAACCGTGACGAGCTCACCCGGCTCGTCGAGGAGCAGGCGGCGCTCCGCCGAGTCGCGACGCTGGTAGCGCGAGCGGTGTCGGCGCCTGAGCTGTTCGAGAGCGTCACGCGCGAGGTCGGCCTGCTCTCCGGTGCCGATCTCGCGCGCATGGAGCGCTACGAGGCGGACGGTACGGTCACCGGGGTAGGCGCCTGGAGCAGCGACGCCGAGCGGCAGCTGGCCGTCGGGACGCGAATCGTTCTCGAGGGCCTGAGCATCGCCGCGCTGGTGCAGGAGACGGCCGGTCCGGTGCGGGTGGACAGCTTCGCGGAAGCCTCCGGTCCAATCGCGGAAGAGGCTCGGGCGCTGGGAATCCGCTCGTCGGTCGGCTGTCCGATCGTTGTCCAAGACCGGCTCTGGGGCGTGATCGCCGCCTCGTCGAAGAGCGAGGCGCCCTTCCCTCCGGACACGGAGGCCCAGATCGCCGAGTTCACGGAGCTCGTGGCCACCGCGGTCGCAAACGCGGAGGCGCGGGCCGAGCTGGCCGCGTCGCGGGCGCGGATCGTCTCGGCCGCAGACGAGACCCGCCGTCGCATCGAGCGCGATCTTCACGACGGGACCCAGCAGCGGCTCATCTCGGTCGGGCTGGAGCTGCGGCTCGCGCAGTCCACCGTGCCCCCGGATCTCGCGGAGCTACGAGAGGAGATCGGCGGGGCCGTAAAGGAGCTGGGCGGAGTGATCGACGACCTGCGCGAGATCTCGCGCGGGATTCACCCTGCAATCCTCTCCGAAGGCGGGCTCGGCCCGGCCCTGCGGACGCTCGCGCGCCGCTCCGCGGTTCCCGTCGAGCTCGAGGTCCGACCGGAGACGCGCTACCCGGCGCCAATCGAGGTGGCGGCGTACTACGTCGTCTCGGAGGCTCTCGCCAACGCGGCAAAGTATGCCCGGGCCTCGATCGCAGAGGTGCGCGTCGAAGCCCGGGACGGCCTTCTCGACCTCACGATTCAAGATGATGGCGTCGGCGGCGCCGATCCGGCCCGGGGCTCCGGCCTGACCGGTCTCACGGACCGGGTCGAGGCGCTGGGCGGGACGCTCTCGGTCGTCAGCTCGCCCGGCGGCGGAACGTCCCTCCATGTGGAACTACCCATCGAGGTCAGCTGATCGCACTTTGGGGTATCCATGCCCGCTGCAACGCCAAGTTTCCTGCTAGCTGCAATGTGAACGGGCGGCTCGTCAGCGATGGTTCCAGGCATGGCCTTGCGCTGCGTCATGGTGGATGACAGCGCCCGCTTCCTCGAGGCGGCGCGTGCGCTCCTTCAGCGAGAGGGAGTCGCCGTCGTCGGCGTTGCATCGACGATCGCCGAGGCGCTCGCGCTGGTCGACCAGGTCCGGCCGGACGTCACGCTCGTCGATATCGATCTCGGAGCGGAAAGCGGCTTCGATCTCGCCTCACGGCTGGCACGCGCTGCGGATGGCGAGCCGTCGCGAGCGATTCTGATCTCCACGCACGCCGAAGCGGACTTCGCCGACCTGATCGATTCAAGTCCGGCCGCAGGGTTCCTGTCGAAGTCCGATCTGTCTGCAGAGGCGATCGACGCGATTCTCAGTGCGTCTCCAGAAAGGTGATTACCGCTAGCACGCGGCGATGGTCGTCCGCGGTTTCGGGTAGCCGCAGCTTCGAGAGGATGCCGTGTACGTGTTTCTCGACGGTTCCCTCGGTGACCCACAGGAGACGGGCGATGCCGGCGTTGGACCGGCCTTCCGCCATCAGCGCGAGGACCTCCCGCTCACGCGGCGTCAGTTCGCCAAGCGGGTCGTCTGCACGGCGCGCGGCCACGAGCTCCTGCACAAGAGCCGGGTCGACCACCGAGCCGCCGCCGGCGACCCGCTCGAGCGTCTCGATGAAGTCGTCCACGTCTGTGACGCGGCTCTTGAGCAGGTAGCCGATCCGCTGGCCACCGGCCAGGAGCTCCATCGCATGTTCCACATCCGCGTGGGCCGACAGGACCATGATCCCGATCTGCGGGAACTCCTCACGGATCGCCCGCGCCGCGTCGAGCCCTTCCGTCGAATGCGTCGGGGGCATGCGTATGTCGACGACCGCGAGCTCGGGCTGGTGCTCGCGAACCAGCTCCAGGAGCTCGGCTGCGTCTTTGGCCTGCGCGATCACCCGGAAGTCGGATCGCTCGAGCAGGCTGGCGAGCCCTTCGCGCAGAAGGACGTCGTCGTCCGCCAATATCACCCGGGGCCTGCCCATGGAGCTCTCGTAGCGATTCTCACAACTCTCGGGTTGTCCCGACCTCTCCCTTCGGGTTAGCCGGAACACGGATACTTCCGGCTGGCCGGAGCCGAAGATGGTCGCTGGCCGGGCAGACAGCGACCCGGTCGGGTTGGATCATCCAGCGCATGACGCACTCCCGCCATGAAGGATCTGGAGGAAGGGGAGGGGTCGGATGAGCGCGCTCTGCGAGCACCCGGAGGTGGAGCGGAGCAAGGGTGGCGTGGGGGCGCCCGTGCCGTCCGGCCGTCCGGAGGGAGAGCTCGTCGTGCTCGACCGCGTCCGGCGCGCCGCGCTGGCGGGGCGGAAGGCAGCTGCGCCCGCGGTCAGCGTCGTGATCGCCGATGGCCAGGCGCTCGTGCGGGCCGGCGTTCGGGTCCTCCTCGAGCGCCACGACCAGATTGCCGTCGTGGGTGAGGCGGCAGACGGTGAGCAAGCTGTCGCACTCGTCGACCGCATCCACCCGAACGTGGTGTTGCTCGACGCGGACCTTCCCGGTCCCGAGTGCGTCGAAGTCATCCGCCGCATGCTGGCCGAGTCGGGTGTCGCGGTGATGCTCATGACCGCCTCGGACAGCGACGAGCGCATCATCGCGGCGCTGCGCGCCGGCGCCAGCGGACACATTCCGAGGGACTCCGATCCCACCTCACTCGTCCGCGCGGTGGGCCTGCTCGCCGGAGGCGACGCGCTCCTGTCGCCCCCGGTCGCGCGTCAGCTGATCACCGAGCTCGCCTCTCGGCCGGAACCCTCGGCGCCCAGCTCCGAGCTGGTCGAGGAACTGACCGCCCGCGAGCGCGAGGTCGTGGCACTGGTGGCGCTGGGTCTCAGCAACGACGAGATCGCCGAGCGCCTGGTGATCACCCGCGCGACCGCCAAGACCCACGTCTGCCGCGCGATGGTCAAGCTCCACGCCCACGACCGCGCCAAGCTCGTCGTGTTCGCGTACGAGGCCGGGCTCGTGGTGCCCCGCATCGACACTTCCGCCCACGTCCGGGCGCTCTCGCGCGCAACATGACGGCCGTCGAGGAGTGGCGCCGGCTGCGATCCGCTCGGCCCCGAGCAGCAGACCTACGCCCGGCCCGCACCCTCGCAGCGGCGCCGCGTGTCGTGCCTCTTCGGCCCGTGCCGTGCGACCACCTGCAGGACACCACTAGCCGCTACGACCCAGTCGGGAAGGTGCTCACGTTCCTACTCGTCTGTCGAGCCTGCGGCACCGAGAAGGTCGTGGAGACCCAACCGTACGAGCCCCGCTTTACCCAGCTGGCCTCTCTTCGTGCCTGGCGAGGACCGGTCGGCCGCGGAGCGGTCCCAGATCGCCGCGCCCAAGACAGGAGCTCAGACGGCCACCCAGCTGCAACGGCTCGCGACGCTCGCCTTTCGGCGTAGACGAACCTTCGTCGCCGTCTGGCTGCTGCTCATCGTCGCCGCCGTCGGATGCTACGTCGGCCTCGGCTCGACGATCAACAGCGACTTCACGATTCCCGGTTCGTCCTCTCAGGACGCGCGCGACGAACTACAGAAGGTGCTGCCGCCGGCGGCGGGCACGAGCGCGCAGATCGTATTCGAGTCACCGGCCGGGACCAGGGTCAGCGACGCGAAGTACCACTCGGCCGTTGAGGCCACCCTCGACGAGGCCAAGCAGGCGCCACAGGTCGCCGCCGTGGTCGACCCGTTCACGTCGAGGGCGATCTCCCGGGACGGCCGTACCGCGCTCGCCACGGTGGAGTACACGATCAGCCGCCCGCACCTCGACTCCGACAGTCTCCCCGCGCTGGTCGCCGCGACGAAGCGCGCGCAACGAGCAGGCCTGATCGCACACGTCGGTGGCAGCGCCTACGGCTCGGGTTCGTCGAAACCCGGCGCGTCGGCGGGCGTCGGCATCGTGATCGCGTTCGTCATCCTGTTCATCACGTTTAGCTCGCTGCTGGCCGCGGGCCTGCCGCTGCTGACGGCGTTGGGCGGCCTCGCCGTCAGCGTAAGCGGGGTGTACCTCGTCTCGAACATCGCCATCGTGTCGTCCACGGCACCCAGCCTGGCGTTGATGATCGGCCTCGCCGTCGGTATCGACTACTCGGTCTTCATCCTCTCGCGCTATCGATCCGAGCTAGTCGCGGCCACGTACTGGCTCGGCGGAAGCCGCGCCGTGTCGACCTGCGGGCGGCGGCCGCGAAAGCCTCGTGAGATTGCCGACGTGTGATTCCTCCTTACGGCCGCCGGCGATCGAATTGGTCAGTTCGCACAGCTGCGTCGCCGGTTCTGGTCGCCGCGGGATAGTGCGCGGACGCGATCGCGTCTTACCGTCCCGCGTCGCCGATCAGTTTTGGGCGGGCTATTCGGGCTTGATGTCGGCGAACCGGCGAGCCGCTTCGAGCAGCCCGTCGTGATCGGCGCGGCAGCCGGTGCAGCTCTGCAGGTGGATCGCGGTGCCGGGGTACACGCGTGCGGGGTCTTCGCCGCCGAGTTCCAGCTCGACATACGCCTCGAGGATCTCCTCGCCCGCGGTGCAGCCCGCGTCCCCCTCCTCGGCGCGCAAGAGCTCGTCGAGGCGGCGAAGATCGCTCATCAGGCGGCGTCCTTCTCGAGCACAGGATGTCCGGCGGCGACCATGCTGGCACGCAGGTTACGCCTGGCGTCGAACAGGTTCTTGTAGAGCGCGTTGCGGTTGGTGCCGAGCCGGATCGCGAGCACGTCGATCGCGACCTCGTTGAGCGCGATCGCGACGAACACCTCGCGCTCTCGATCGGTCAGCTCGCCGATCGCGGCAGACAACGCCTTGAGCTGTTCTCGCTGCTCGAGCCGCTCGGCGGCGTCGGGCGCCAGCGGGTCGGGCAACTGCTCGAACACAAGCTCCTCGCGGCTGGGGGGCTGTCGGTGCCAGGTGTGGCGTGCCACCTTCCCGGAGACCTCGAACATCACGAACTTGTAGGCCCATGTGGTGAAGCGGCTCCAGCCTCGGAAGTCGTCGAGCCTGTTGAGGATGTTCATCAGCGCGTCATTCGCGGCCTGCTGGGCGAGGTCGTCGAACTCGGCTCCCCTGATCGACGCCAGCTGACCCCGCCGGCGCGAGAGCTCGTGGTAGGCGACGCGCAGCAGTACGTCGCGGAGCTTGGCCACCGCCTCATCACGACGCGGATGTCCACATCGCAGCTGTTTGACCCACCGATCAGAGTCGGGATCCGGAACCCTTCGCCTCGGTTGGTTGCCGTGACCCCCTCGGTGGACTGACATCACGGTTGCGCATCGGGCGGGTTACACCCGGCGGGCACGATCGCCGTCGCGCCGGTCACAGCGAGCCGGCTGAGGAAGTGACGGGGCTTCACGATGTACCTCCGTTCGGTGTCCCAGGGGATGGTGGGCCAGCCCGGTCGGCGTGTCGTCGGTCACCGGGTGACTCTTCGACGTACCACGTGCGGCGTACGTGCTGGCGCGCCCGGCGCGCCGGTGATCGGCACGATCGAGGTCGGCGGACTCATCAGCTCGGAACTCGACCTCTCGGGATCCTTCTGGAACTGGTTCGAGAACGTCGACCTCGGCTTCCTCGGGTTCGTGATCATCGCCATGTTCATCGCCACGTGGGTGATCGCGTTCTTGGTCTGGCGGCTTGGGCGGATCGAGGAGCGCTGGTCGACGCACCTGCAGGACTCGACGTCGGGCGGAACGTCGCCGGCAAGCTGAGACCGGGCGTCGTTCAGGTGGCGGCGGGCTCGGCGGCAGGATCGCCCCTAACGGCATCCGTACACACGGCCGGAGTCTGACACCCGCCCGCCTCCTGCCCAGGTCGACGATCGGGCAATCTCGGGTTCGCCGCGCTCCGGTATGCGTCTACGCGAGCTGGACTTGGGTGACGACGTCGACGCCCCAGAACGGGGAGGAGCGCGTGCGCAGCGTCACGTCGACGTTCCCGCTGTAGGCGTCCCGCAGCAGGTCGATCGCCAGCCGTTCGTCCGCCGTCATCGGGTGGTACATGGGCACGTGCAGGACGGTGGTCTCGAACGTCGCGGTGAAGAACGGAACCGTGTGCAGGCTCACGAGCCCGATCGACTGCGGCGCCAGCGGCCCGTCGGCGAAGGCCTCGTCGGCAACTGTGCGCTGCTCCCAGGCGTAGAGCGCACGCGTCGGATCGAGCGGCACGAGGTCGGTGTCACCGGGCCAGTCGGGCGCGCCCGCCGCAGCGTTGTCGACCACGGCCCACAGCTCGAAATGGAGATGCGGCTCGGTCGGCTCTGTGGACACCGCCGCGAACGGCATTCCCTTCTGGACGAACTCCCCCGGCGCAACCGCGATGTGGTCGATGTGGATGTACTTCGTGACGAACCCGAGGCCTTCCGGATGGTGGTCGATCGTCACCGCCGCGGCCTCGACGTCGACCACCCGCCCGCTGTAGGCGGCGAACACGCAATCGCCGGCGGCGGCGGCGAGGTCGACCGCCTCGTGGATCTGGTTGGCGACGTAGACGTCGCCGCCGGTCGGGTTGCGCGGGTCGCCGGCCGGGATGAACTGAGTGGTCGCGCACGGCGGCGGCTGCTGCGGCAGCGGCTTCGGGCGCAGCGAGCCGAAGCGGCCGTTCTCGATGCGCAGCGTGAGCGGCAGCTCGAGCGGCGGGACGAACAGCCAGGAGGGCTTGGCGAGCGGAGCGATGGGCATGTCGATTCACCTCACGGTGATGTGATCACCTGGTCGAAGCCGAGTGCGGAGGAGCGGCGCCGCGACCGTCTCCGGTGCGGGCCTTCTGCCAGGTGCGCGTGACTGTCGCACGAGTCGCCGCCGCCTCCTGTCGTGGGATGAACACTGGCGGGTGGCGCCCTCGAGTCAAGGAGCGGTTGTAATCGGCTCCCGAGTTGCACGGGAAACGACAGTCGCCACCCGGACATCGCCGGCGGAGGGGCAGTGTGTCCGCGCGGCGCAGCGGCTAGCGAGCGGTACCCACCGGCGGTGCTACGTCCGCGAGCAGCGCGTGCACGCGCGCGCTGATGTCGTCGCGGATCCGGCGCACTCCGTCCAGGTCCGCACCGGCCGGGTCGTCCACCTCCCAGTCCTCGTAGCGCTTGCCCGGATAGATCGGGCACGCGTCGCCGCAGCCCATCGTGATCACGGCGTCCGCGGCCCGGACGACCTCGTCCGTCATTGGCTTGGGGAACTCCTTGCTGATGTCGACCCCGACCTCCGACATCGCGGTCAGGACGTCGGGGTTGATCTGATCGGCCGGCGCGCTGCCCGCCGATCGCACATGGACGCGACCTGCGCCGTAGTGGTCGAGCAGCGCCGCGGCGATCTGGCTGCGCCCGGCGTTCTGCACACACACGAACAGCACCTCGGGCACGTCCTTGGCGATTGTGCCCTCCACTTGGCCGAGCGCGCGTAGCCGCTCACGCGCGAAGCGATGCACGAATAGCGGCACGTAGTCCTTCAGTCGCGCACCACCCAGAGCCTCCAACGACTCGACCATATAGCGCTCGACGGTCTCCGAGGAGAACGTCCCGGCGAACTCATCGCGCAACTCGGCAAGCCGCGCGATCGAGATGTCCGCGGGTGATCAGATCGACGTTCAGATCCCGCATCCGGGTGGCCATCGCTCAGCTCCCTTCCATCTCGGCGGTCTTGTTCAGCGGGACAGTATTCATTGACAGTCATCACTTCAATCGATATACGTAGATAGATGGCTGTCGATCTGGAACTGGCCCCGAAGACCAAACGGCCTGCAGGCGAGCCGTGCTGCGAGCCGGTCGTCTATCCCGACGTCGAGCGCGCGCACGCTGAGCGCATGGCCGCGATCGCCAAGGCGCTCGCGGACCCGGTGCGCCTGCAGCTCGTCGATGTGCTGCGAAAGCACGCCGGCAAGGTCTGCGTCTGCGAGCTCGTCCCCTTGTTCGACCTCTCCCAGCCGACCGTGTCGCACCATCTCAAGGTGCTGCGCGACGCCGGGCTCGTCGCGAGCGAGCGGCGCGGGCTGTGGGCCTACTACTACGTGATTCCTGACTCGCTGGAGGAACTGTCCGCGTGGCTGAGCTGACCGACACCGATATCCGCGAGCGCGTCCGCGAACGCTACGCCGCAGCCGCTACTTCCAGCAGCGGTTGTTGCGGCAGCCCTACCGACACCGCCGGCTGCGGCCGCACCACCGTCGACCTGCACGGCAACGAGGTGTTCGGCGCAACCCTCTACGACGACGCCGGTGACCCCACTCTGAAGGCAGCGGTCGACGCCTCGCTCGGGTGCGGCGTCCCCACGGCTGTCGCCGACCTGCACGGGGGCGAGACTGTGCTCGACCTCGGCTCGGGCGCCGGCGCCGACGTGCTCATCTCCGCCCGCCGTGTCGCGCCGACCGGGAGGGTGATCGGGCTCGACATGACCGACGAGATGCTGGACCTCGCTCGGGCCAACGCCGCCGAAGCCGGCATCGAGAACGTCGAATTCGTCAAGGGCTACATCGAGGACATCCCGCTTCCCGATAGCTGCGTGGACGTGGTCATCTCCAACTGCGTGATCAATCTGTCGGCGGACAAGGGCGAAGTACTCCGCGAGGTGGCACGCGTGCTGCGCCCCGGCGGGCGCTTCGCCGTCTCAGACGTGATCGCCGACGCCGACATGGCCGAAGCTACGCGCGCCGACATGCAGCAATGGACCGGCTGCGTCGCCGGCGCGCTTACCCGCACGCAGTTCGAGCAGGCCCTCGCCGCCGCCGGCCTGACCGAGATCGAGATAAACGAGACCCACCGCGTGCACGAGCACGCCGGCTCGGCGATCGTACGCGCACGCAAGCCTGCGTAGCCGCGCCGACGCTGCGGCCGGCGGGACCGCGCTGTTCAGATCAAGCCCGCCCCGCCGGATGAGGCGGCAGGCCCTGGCGCTTTGGACGTAGCCCGAGCCCTTAGCCGTGCACACGACCGTCGGTTCGTTGTTGCTGCTTCGCTCGCCCCATACGTCCGCGGAGGACGAGTGCCCAGACCAGGCAGCCGAATGCCGCCGTCAGTGCCAGCGTCCGGACGATGTTCCAGGCGACCCAGGGGGTCGCGAAGTCGTCGCGCACAGCGGCCAGATTCTCGATGCGGGCGGGGTCACCCGCCTGCTTGAGGTCTTCGTTGAGCGGGAGATGGACTGCGAAGGTGATGACGACCGTCACCGTGTAGAAGGCGAGGCCGGCGACGATCCAGCCTGCGGTCTTGGGCGAGCCGGAGCGACGCGCCTGAACGAGGGCGACGGCGGCGAGCGTCGGAGCAGCGAGCAAGGTCAAGGGGAAGGCCGGAAGGTCGATCATCTTTTGCATCGCATCGACGAGCGTGCGGTCGTCGGCCGCGGTCAGGGCCGGCATGACCGCGACGTCGAAGGCGTAGAAGAGCCCCGCCAGTAGGCCCATGGCGATCACGGCCGCGCCCAGCACGATGTCCGCGTTGCGGTCGGCGCCCGTCGAGCGCTTGTTGTGTGTCGTCCCGGTCCATCCGTTCTCGATGTCCGTTGGGGGTTTGCCAGTGGTGGTGTTGCCGGCCATGTCGGTCTCCTTCCGCCCCCTGGAGGCGGTTGTTGGTGTCTGGATCCGGATGACCTCAGGCGGCCCGGGTGGCCGTCGGGTGCCAGATGCCGGTGGCAGCCGCGTCGCGTGCGTAGTCGCTGAAGTCCCGCGGCTCGCAGCCGAGGGCGCGCTGAACGCCGTCGGCAGGCGGGCGTTGCGGCCGTCGAGGACCTCCACCGAAGATGAAGGTCAGCATCTCGACGACCTCGCTCGGAACGCCCTGCGGCCGGTCTTGCCGGTGCCGCCGAGTACCAGCGTGGGTGCTTGTCTCGTGCGCCGATTCATGCTCGGACGTCCGCGGGCCGCTGTGGTGTTGTCGCGACTGCGCGACCGCGGCGCCTGGCAAGCCAGGCCAGCGGTGCGAGAACGATGCGCTGCAGCCAGCGGGGTGGGAACGCCCCCTGCACCTCGTCCTCGAACTCCTGGGTGAACAGCGCCAGGTCGAGCGGCCTCGGGATGCCGCCCAGGAACGTGCGGCCCTGCTCGGCGAGACCGACGGCGCTCTCGAAGAGCTGCTCCATCCTCAGTGCCGGGAGCACCTCGACGCGGACGAGCGCATCACCGTCGCCGACATTCGCGAAGTCGTGCTTCTGGCCAGGGGGGACGACGACCACTTCGCCGGGCCCCGCGACGACCCGCTTGCGTCCCAGCTTGAAGCGCATAGTGCCCTCGACGACCTCGAAGCGCTCCTCCTGCTTCGGGTGGATGTGCTGGCCACCCGGGACCCGCCGGCCGGCGGGAAGCTGAAGGTCGATCGCGAGCAGCTCGCCGCGCGTGGTCGCCGACGTCTCGTGGAACGTGATCCGCTCTCCGCTTGCCGGGTTCTCGAGGGTCTGTCCTCTGTAAGCCATAGTCGCTCCGATCTCGTCGTTCAAATGCAGAGCGTCCAGTCTTGCGCCCGTATGCAGGACTGTCTATGACTAAGAGGCGTCTGAACATGCTCAATCGTCCACGGGACTGGACGGTTCGGGCACAACCGCCCATACTTGCTCTCATGGAAGCTCCGGACCCCTTCCCGCCGTCGGACCCCCTCGGCGAGGCACTGCATTTCCTGCGGATGGACGGCGCGTACTACTGCCGCTCCGAACTCACCGCACCCTGGGGACTCACCATCCCGCCGACGCCGGGATACCTCTGGTTCCACGTGGTCACCTCGGGCCGGCTCTGGCTCGAGACCGGGGAGGAGGAGCGGGGCTGGATCCAGCTGGGCGATCTCGCGCTGGTGCCGCACGGGGACGGCCACGTCCTGTGCAGCGAACCGGGAGCTCCTGCGCCGGGGATTCTCGACCTCGAGCGTGAGGCCGTCAGCGATCGCTACGAGATCCTTCGCCACGGCGAGGGTGGCGCGCCCACAAGCCTGATCTGCGGGGCCGTGCGGTTCGCGCACCCTGCCGCCGGCAACCTCATCGAGATCCTGCCGAGTACGGTCCAGATCGAGGCTTCCAGCTCGCCCCGGCTGGACTGGATGCAGAACGTGCTGCGGCTGATGGCCTCCGAGGCCGCCGAGCTCCGGCCCGGCGGCGAGGCCGTGATCACGCGCCTCGGGGACATCCTCGTGATCCAGGCGATCCGGGCCTGGATGGAGAGCGATCCGGCCGCGCGGAGGGGCTGGCTGGGAGCGCTCCAGGACCCCCAGATCGGCCGCGCCATCTCACACATCCACCGCGACCCCGCTCGGCACTGGACCGTGGCCTCCCTGGCGCATGAGCTGGCGATGTCGCGCTCGGCCTTCGCCGCCCGCTTCACCGAGCTCGTCGGCGAGCCGGTGATGAGCTACGTCGTCCGCTGGCGCATGCACGTCGCGGTCGCTGCGCTGAACGACGAGGGCGCGACGATCGGCCAGCTCGCCGACCGGCTCGGCTACCGATCCGAGGCGGCCTTCAGCCGCGCCTTCAAGCGTGTCATCGGCGTCTCGCCCGGCGCGATCAGGAGAAGCGCAGGCGAGCAGGACCGAGCGCTATTCGCCACCGCCGTGGGCTGAAGTGCGAAGAGCGACCCTAGGTGGTGAATGGACGTAATGCTTCTGTCGTTCGTCCAACCCAGGCGTCTGGGCGGGCGCCTCGCTTCACGCAAAGGCGAAGGTGATCCGCCCGTCCTCCTAGTCGGCGCCCAGCATCTTGACGGGTGGTGCTCTGCTCAAACGGTCTTCCGGCCTGCTGACCGGCCCGGCGCTGAGGATCGGGGGTGGGTGTTTCGGCGATCGCCGTCGGCGGCTGCGATGAGTGCGGTGTTGAGCTTCGCCGCATCTGATCGCCCGATGCCGTTTGTCGAGAGTGAGCGCCAGGTTGAGAAGGCGAGGGCGTGGCGCAGTGCTCCCTTGAGGAGTTGCCGTCTTCGACCGCGGGCTTGCCGGCCAGTGCTGAGGATCTCGGCGGCTTCTTCGAGGTAGGCGTGCAGTGGGGCCACGGCGTCGCGGGCGAAGTCGACGAGTTCGGCGTCGCGGAGCACGTTGGTGAGCATCGGCTCGGTGCGTTCGTAGTAGGCGTAGAGCTCGTCGAGGGCTCGCTCGAGTCGCTGCTGCGGATCGCGAATGGCGCGCCAGCTGGCGAGATCGGGCCACGGGTTGGCGGTGAAGTAGTGCGTTGAGCAAGCCGCAAACAGGGCGGCTTCGGTGGGAAAGTGGCGGTAGAGGGTGCGGCGCTCCACGCCTGCCCGCTCGGCGACCGCGCTGAGCGTCGTGCGGGACGGCCCGACAGTTCCGTGCAGTTCGATCGCCGCTTCGGTGATCCGCAGGTGCGTCTCGGCCATCTGCTCGGCGCGCTTCTTCAGCTCGTACTTGCGCCTCGGCGGAATTTCGCGACTCATCATCGTGTCCTCAATCTTGACAGATCGCCGCGACAGACGTATTGTCGCCTTTCCGTAACTCACTGCTGTGTATCGAAAGGAGATCACAGATGGCGCTAGATGTAGAGGTCGCACCCCGCCGAGAGCAGGACGGCATGTCCACTGCTACGCCCGAGCGGGTGCTCGAATCGATCGTCACCGGAATCAACTCCGGGGATCTCGACAGCCTGATGCCGCTCTACGAGAGCGAGGCAGCGTTCGCAACTGAGCCTGGGAGCCTCGCCCACGGCGCACCCGGCGTGCGCGAAGCCCTGAACGGCTTCATCTCGATGAAGGGCGAGCTCGATCTCGAGGTGACACGCGTCCTCGAGGTAGGCGACCTTGCCCTCGTGATCGGCGTCTGGTCGTTCAACGGCACCGGACCAGACGGCGAACCGGTGCGGCTGGCGGCAAGGAACGCGGACGTCCTGCGCCGTCAGACTGACGGCACCTGGCGCTTCGTGATCGACAACCCGTGGGGAACCGACTGAACAGCCGAGTCGATCGCTTCTCTACCCGAATGGTTAATCCGCCTGCTCAGGGCGGAAGCGAACACCGGACTCGGTGTGCGGGTTATGACCCGGTCGATGTCGTACAGCCGGGTAGCGCAGAACCGCCACGCCGATCGAGGTCGGGATGGCGCCGAGCATGAAGAAGAAGAGGGCGTTGAACACGTCCGCTCCTCCACCCGTCGGCCATAAGCGCCCCGGCGAGACAGACGAGCAGGGTGACCGGAATCAACGAGGCCGTGTAGGCCAGCCACCTGAGCTGCACCGCTCCGATAGCGTTTGGCCGTTCCGAGCCCGAGTACGCGGCGCCCGGCGCGACCACCCGAAGGGGGCAGACTTGCACGCACAGAGCAGGGCGCCGGTTTCAGTAAGCCGGCGCCGGCTTCTGCCCCGCATCGGCGGGCGGGACATCGCTATCGATCTCGGCACCGCGAACACGCTCGTGTTCGTGCGCGGCGAGGGGATCGTCGTCTCGGAACCCTCGGTCGTTGCCGTGGACACGCTCACGGGGGCCGTGCATGCGGTGGGTGAGGAGGCCCAGCGGATGATCGGCCGGACGCCGGCGAGCATCACCGCCATGCGGCCGCTGCGGCACGGCGTGATCGCCGACTTCGAGGTGACGGAGCAGATGCTTCGTCACTTCATGGAGCGCGTGCACAGCAGCCGCCATGCCCGCCCACGGGTGATGATGTGCGCCCCATCGGGCATCACCGACGTCGAACAGCGTGCCTTGACGGAGGCGTGTCTGGCGGCCGGGGCGCGTTCGGTCCATCTGATCGAGGAGCCGATCGCGGCCGCCATTGGAGCCGGGCTCGCGATCGACGAACCGAGGGCGAACGTGGTCCTGGATGTCGGCGGCGGCACGAGCGAGGTCGCGGTGATGTCGCTCGGAGGGATCGTCGTGTCGCAGTCGTTGAGGGTCGGGGGCTACGACCTTGACGACGCGGCGGCCGCATGGCTGCGGAGAACGCATGGCCTCGCGATCGGGGAGACCACGGCCGAGCGGGTCAAGCTGGAAGTGGGCAGCGTGGCGCCGGACCGAAGCGATGCCCACTCCGAGGTCAAAGGCAGGGACCCGATTACCGGGCTTCCGCGTCAGGTCCTGATGTCGAGCGACGGGATGCGCGAAGCGCTGGAGGATCGAGTTGCCGAGATCATTGCGGCGGTCATTGCGGCGCTGGAAGAGACGCCCCCCGAGCTTGCGTCCGACGTTTCCCAGCGCGGAATCGTGCTGGCGGGCGGAGGAGCGCTGCTACGCGGGTTGGCCGAGAGAGTCGAGCAGGAGACCAACGTCCCGTCCCGCCTCGCGGATTCCCCGCTCACCTGCGTGGCAGAGGGTGCCGGCCAGGCCCTCGACGAAATCGAGCTGCTCGAGCGCACGAGCGCCAGGGCGCCGGGGCGCCGCCGCTGAGCAGGCGTCGTTCGCGTCGGGCGGCGCTACGCCAGGAAGCCGCCGTCGACGCGCAGCGTGGCCCCGGTCGTGAAGGAGGACGCCTCGGACAGCAGCCAGATCGCCGCCTCGGCCACCTCGGCGGCCTCTCCGAAGCGGCCCAGCGGATGCTGGGCGCGCAGCCGCTCGCGCTCCTCCGCGCTCGCCACCTCGTCGGTCATGCCGGCGTCGATCACCCCGGGCGAGAGGCAGTTCGCGCGCACCCCGCGGGCCGCGTACTCGACGGCGATCGTGCGGGTGAGCATCTCCACGCCGGCCTTGGAGGCGTTGTAGGCCACGTCCTCCGGCCAGGCGCGCTCGCCCGCGACGGACGTGATGTTCACGATCGCCCCGCCGCCCGCCTCGACGAGACGCGGGAGCGCGAAGCGGCAGCAGTAGAAAGCCCCCGACAGGTTGACCGCGATGGTCCTGTCCCATTCCCCGAGGTCCATCTCGCCCGTCGGTGCCCATGCGCAGTCGACGGCCGCGGCCGTGACCAGCCCGTCGAGCCCGCCGAGCCCTTCGGCCGCGGCCGCAAGCGCGCGTTCCACCGCCGCCGGGTCCGATACGTCGGCCGGGAGCGGCACGGCCCGGACCTCCCCCGCGCTCGCCTCGGCAGCCGTCTCCTCGAGCGTCCGGGCGGTCCGGCCGACGAGCCCGACGGCGGCTCCCTCGTGAGCGGCCGCGAGGGCGATCGCCCGCCCGAGGCCTCGACCGGCCCCGGTCACGACCACGCGCCGCCCTGCCAGCCGGCCGCTCACGGCTGCTCGATCGCAGGCCGGGTCACCGGACCGAGCGCCTTCTCGAGGGCCGAGCGGATTCGCCCCGCCACCGCTTCGAGACGGGCCACGTCGGTGCGCATCGCCACCGCGGAGACGCTGATCGCGCCTGACGGCAGCCGGCCAGAGCCCATGAAGAGAGCGAACGCGATGCAGTTGACCCCGAGCTCGCTCTCCTCCCGATCGAGCGCGTAGCCACGTTCGCGTGTGCGGCGCAGATCCTCGCTGAGCGCGCGGGCGGACACCAGAGTGTTGCGCGTGCGCTTCTCGAGCGGTCCGTAGCGCGTCACGAACTCGCGCACCGCATCGTCGTCCTCGAGCACGTGCGCGAGCATCGCCTTCCCGACCCCGGTCGCGTGGGCCGGGTTGCGCCCCCCGATTCGCGAGCTCATCGTGATGGCCTGGCCTGTGGGCTCGATCTTTGCCAGATAGACGACCTCTCCGCCCTCGAGGTGGGCGTAGTGGGCGGTCTCCGAGAGCCAGTCGGAGAGCGTCTGCAGCACGGGCCGCACCAGGTCCACCTCGTCCCGGCGCTCGTGGTAGTCGAAGGCGATGCGGACGAGCTCGCTGCCGACGCGGTAGCGCCCGCGCTCGTCCTGCTCGGCGAAGCCGGCTCTACGCAGCGCCGCGAGCGCCCGGTGCGTGCTCGACTTCGGCGCGCCGATCTCACGCGAGAGCGCCTCGAGCGACACGCCTGACGAATGACCGGCCAGCAGCTTGAGCGTGGCCAGCACGCGGTCGGCCCCGGTGAGCGTCGCGGTCCCGTCCCCCTTGGCCATCGCTCAGCGCCCGATCCCGGCCGCGACGGCCCGCACGAGGTGGCGCTGGAAGATCAGGTACACGCCGATCACCGGGAGCGTCGAGATGAACAGGCCGGCCATGAGCGCGGTTGGGTCGAGGTTGAAGCGACCCTGGAGCTGAAGCACCCCGACCGTGAGCGTCTTCGTGCTCTCGCTGGGGAGCAGCAGGAGCGCGAAGATGAACTCGTTCCACGCCCAGAGGAAGTTGAAGATCACGAGCGTCGCCAGCGCGGGGCGCGCGAGCGGCAGCATCACCCGCACGAAGACGCCGTGCGCGCTCGCGCCGTCCAGCCGCGCGGCATCGACGAGCTCGTCCGGCACGCCGCGGAAGTACGCGGTCATCAGATAGGTGTTGAAGGGCAGGTTCACCGCGCTGTAGATGAGGATCACCGACCACGGGGTGTCGAACAGCCCGAGGTCGACCATCTCCACGTAGAGCGGAACGAGCAGGATCAGCGGCGGGACTGCGATCCACGCGAGCACGAACAGGTAGACGGCCGAGCGGGGCCGCCAGCGCAGCTTCGAGAACGAGTAGCCCGCCATCGAGGCGACCACGATCGACAGCAGCACGGTGCCCGCCACCACGATCAGCGAGTTGCGCATGTAGGTCGGGATGCTCGCGCCCTCCCAGGCCCGTTGCAGGGTGTCGAACGAGAAGACCGTGGGCAGCCCGACCTTCGATTCGTCGTAGTCGGCGTTGGTCCGGAATGCGTTCGAGGCCATGAAGTACAGCGGGAACAGCGCCGAGGCGGAGATGAGCGCCATGCCGGCCACCACCGGCGCGCGCCTCCAGCCCTCGCGCCGGGTCACGCCCCGCTCCGGGTGAGGATCCGGATCTGCACGGCGCCGATCGACGCGGCGATGAGGGTCAGCACGACGCCGATCGCGCAGGCGTAGCCGCTGTTCCCGAGCGCGAACGCCTCCTTGTAGATCATGAACTCCGTCACGTAGGTGTCGAAGCCCGGGGCGCCGTTCGTGATCACGTAGATGTACGCGAACATGAAGGCGAACGCCGTGACCGTGCTCGTCACCAGCACCAGCTCCATCACCCGCTTGAGGTTGGGGGCGACGACCGAGAAGAGCACGCGAGTGGGGCGCGCCCCGTCCATTCGCGCGGCCTCGCTTAGCGACGGGTCGAGCGCGCTCATGCCCGCCAGGTAGATGAGCGTGTTGTAGCCGAAGTTGGCCCAGACGAGCACGAGCAGGACCGCCGGGATCGAGGTCTCGGCTTTGCCGAGCCAGTCCTGCTCCAAGGAGGACAGGCCGACCGAGCCGAGCAGCGAGTTGAGCGGGCCGTTCAGCCGGAACACCACCTGTGCAACGAGGCCGACGACGACGGTTGAGATCACCGCGGGCAGGAAGAAGGTCGAGCGAAAGAAGCGCCAGCCGGGGATCCGCTCGTGGATGAGCCAGGCCAGCACCAGCGGAACGGTCACCTGGATCGGCACCGAGAGCGCAAACAGCGCGTTGTTGCGGAGCGAGGTCCGGAAGACCGGATCGTCGACGAGCTCCGTGAAGTTGTCGACGCCGACCCACTCGGGCGGGTTGATGCCGTCCCACTCCGTGAAGGCGTGGTAGATGACGCTGGCCAGCGGGTAGGCGATGAAGGCGAGGACGAGGGCCAACGCCGGGAGGACGTAGACGACGCCCCACAGCCGGTCGCGGTTGGCCACGGCGCCGCGACTACTCGAGCGTGGGCAGCTGCTCGTCCATCGAGGCCATCGCCTCCTCCGGCGTCTTCTTGCCGGACAGCGCCTGCTGGAGCTCCTTGTAGTACGTGAGCGCCACGGGGACCGGGATCACGCTGTCGAGGACCGGCATCGCCGGGTCCTGGGAGGCGTCGACGAAGAACTGCACGAACTCATCCTCCACCAGGCTCTCGTCGACGCCCTTCAGCGCCGGCGGGGTGCCGAGGGTCGTGAGCAGCTCGCCGGCCGCGGTCTTGTCGCTCGCGACCTTGATGAACTCCCAGGCGAGCCCGGGATTGTCCGACTGCTTCGTGATCACGTAGTTGTAGAACGCGTTGCCGACCGAGCGCCCGGCCAGGGGGCCGTCGCTCGAGGTCGGGATCGGCATGACGCCGAGGTCCTTCCCGAGCTTCTTCTTGAAGTCCGGGATCACGGCGGGGTACATCAGGACCATCGCGCTCTTCCCTGACGTGAAGTCGGAGTTGGCGTCGAAGTTCTCGCGCGTGGAGGCGTCCTTGTTGAGGCAGCCCTGCTCGCGCAGCTGGACGAGTTGGTCGAGCGGCTGCACGAGCTTCGGGTCGGCGTAGGGGAGCTCACCGTCGTTGACGCGGGCGACGTCGCCGTCGTCGAAGTACGAGCCATACATCAGCGTGACCCAGTTGTCGGTCGAGTAGCCGTCACGGTCGCCGAACGTGATGGGGGTGACGCCGCTGGCCTTCAGCTTGTCGCAGGCCTCGAGCAGACCGTCCCAGTCCTCGATCGGTGCCTGAACGCCGGCCTTCTTGAACATCGCCTTGTTGTAGAAGAGGCCGTAGGTGCCGAAGTCCTGCGGCACGGCGATGATCGTGTTCTTGCCGCCGTCGCAGTCGAGGTCCTGGCACGAGAGGTCCATGCCGGACAGGGAGTCGAAGAACCCGGGCGTCTTGTCGAAGTACGGGTTGAGCGCGAGGAGCTGGTTCTCGTACGGCGTCGTGTAGCCGCCGGAGTAGAACAGCATCATGTCCGGCGCGCGCTTCGCCTGGAACGCCGCCTGGAGCTTGGCCGCGACCTGCTCGTTGTCGGTCGAGAGCAGGGTGATCTTCACGTCCGAGCCCTTGTTCTCTGCCTTGAAGCGCGAGATCTGCGAGTCGAGCCACTCCCGGTAGGGGGTGCCGGGCGTCGCGCCTGCAAAGTTGCCGCCGACCCAGAGGTCGAGTGTTCCGGGCTTGGCCTTGGCGGTCTCGCCGGATGAGCCTGACGAGCCGGAGTCGGAGTCGTCGTCGTCTCCGCAGGCGGCGACGAACAGGGCGAGCACGGTGACGAGCAGGGCGGCGACGATCCGCAGCTGACGCATTCTCACTCCTCCAGTGACCTGTGGGTCATTCCGATTATCGGAACCCAGATTCGACAATCGGACCGGTGCTATGCTCGCACACCCGTCACGGCCACGTCAATCCCGAGGTGACCATGAGAGCGCTCGTTTGGCACGGAGGCCGCAATCTGGCGGTGGAGGAGCTGGCCGATCCGGAGCCGCGCGCCGACGAGGTGGTCCTCGACGTCGGGCTCGCCGGCATCTGCGGATCCGACCTGCATCCATTCAAGGGCCACCACGGGCCGCGGCGCCCACCGCTCGTCCTCGGACACGAGGTGGTCGGCACGGTGCATGAGCTGCCCGGGCGCTTCTCGGTCTTCCCGCTGATCGTGTGCGGAGTGTGTGAGGAATGCCGGCAAGGTCGGGAGAACCTGTGCCCGGAGCGGCAGCTGCTCGGCCTGCACCGCCCCGGTGTGTTCGCCGATCGCGTTGCGGTGCCGCGTGAGTCGCTCCTCGAGGTGCCGGACGGCCTGAGCGACCCGCTTGCCGCCCTGGTAGAGCCGCTGGCCGTGTGCGTGTCGGTGCTGGCGCCGGCCGGCGTGGGGCCGGGCGCGCGCGTGCTGGTCCTGGGGTGCGGTCCGATCGGCCTCCTGAGCGTGCATCTGGCCGCGCAGCGCGGCGCCGAGGTCGTGGCGGTCGAGCCGGTGCCGGCGCGCCGCGAGTGGGCGACGCTCCTTGGCGCGGCGCGTGTGCTCGCGGACGGCTCCGAAGCCGCCGGCACCGGCGCCGACGTCTCGATCGACGCGGTCGGCGCGGAGGAAACCTGGCGCGCCGCAGTCGCCGGTACGCGGACCGGGGGAGAGGTCGTGGTGGTCGGACTCGCCCAGGGCGACGGCGGCATGCCGGTGGCGGAGCTCGTTCGGCGCAGCCTGCGCCTGCGCGGCCACTTCGCCTACACGCGGGCCGAGTTCGCCGAGGCGCTCGCGCTCTTGGCCGAGGACCGCCTGGCCTCCGACTGGCTCGAGGTGATGCCCTTGGAGGACGGGCTTGCCGCGTTCTCCCGGCTCGCCGACACGCCCGACGGAACCGCCAAGATCCTCTTGCGACCAGGAGGCTGATGGCCGGAGTCCAGCTGCAAGGGGTCACGAAGATCTTCGACGGCGAGGTGCGCGCCGTCGATTCGGTCGACCTCGACATCGGGGACGGCGAGTTCGTGGTCCTCGTCGGTCCCTCCGGCTGCGGCAAGTCCACCCTCCTGCGTCTGATCGCGGGGCTCGAGGAGGTCAGCGAGGGAACGATCCGGCTTGGCGGACAGGACGTGACCGACACGCTCGAACGCGACCGCGACATCGCGATGGTCTTCCAGAACTACGCGCTTTACCCGCACATGACCGTGCGTCGCAACCTCGGCTTCGCGCTGCGCCTGCGGCGCTTGCCCGCCGCCGAGCGCGAGCGGCGCGTGGAGGAGGTGGCCCGGATCCTCGGCCTCGACGCGCTCATGGAGCGCAAGCCCGCCGCGCTCTCCGGAGGCCAGCGCCAGCGGGTCGCAATGGGGCGGGCGATGGTGCGCGAGCCCGCCGCATTCCTGATGGACGAGCCTCTGTCCAACCTCGACGCCAAGCTGCGCGTGGCCATGCGGGCCGAGCTGGCGCGCCTCCACGAGCGCCTCGGCGTGACCACGATCTATGTGACCCACGACCAGGTCGAAGCCATGGTGCTCGGCCAGCGGGTGGCGGTGCTGCGCGACGGCGTGCTGCAGCAATGCGCCGGGCCGGAGGAGCTCTACGACCGGCCCGTCAACCTGTTCGTGGCGGCCTTCATCGGGTCGCCCGCGATGAACCTCGTGGCCGGCCGGCTCGCGGGCGACCGGGTGGAGTTCGCCGGCCACTCGCTGCCGCTGGCGAACGGTTCGCCTGTGGCCGGCCAGGAGCGGCGCGTGATCGTAGGCCTGCGCCCCAGCGACCTCGAGCTGGCGGCGAGGGAGCCCTCGCTCCCCCGGCTGCGCCTCGAGGCGCTCGTGGTCGAGCGGCTCGGGTCGGAGAGCAACGTGATCTTCCCGGTCGACGCCCCCAGGGTGGATACCGAGGCCACCCGCGCCGCCGCCGAGGCCCAGGCGGCCGCCGACGAGCAGCTGCTCGCGGAGGACGATCGCGCCCAGTTCACCGCGCGGCTGGCCGGGCGGCCGGCGATCGAGCCCGGTGGGCAACTCGAGCTCGCGGTCCGGACAGAGCGGCTCTACTTCTTCGACCCCGCGAGCGGCGAAACGCTCGCTGCGGCCGCTCGCGACCCGGCCCGCGCCTCCATCTGACCGTGCTCGTCCTGCAGTCAGACGAGATTCTCGCGCGCGTCGATCCGGGTCACGGGGCCGAGGTGCTCGACCTGGTCGACGTGCGCACTGGCCGGCAGCTGGTCGGCCGCCCGCCCTTCGGGGCCGAGCTCCCGGCGCCCGGAGACCTTGACGAGGGGCCGTGGACGGCGGCGTGGAGGGGCGGCTGGCAGGGCTGCCTGCCCAACGCCGGCAGCGCCTGCACCGTTGACGGCGACTATCACGGCTTTCACGGCCGGGCCTCCAACGACCCGTGGACGCTGATCGAGGCCCATCGGGCCCGCTGCCTCGCGCGCTGGGAGGGGCACGGGCTCCGGGCGGAGCGGAGCGTCGAGGCAGCGGGCGGTGCGCTCACCGTCACGAGTGTGGTCACCGCGCTCGCCGACGGTGCCCCGCTTCTCGCGCTCGAGCACCTGGCCCTGGGGCTCGAGCTGATCGAGCCGGGCGTCGAGCTCGAGCTTCCGGCGGGCCGGGCGTCCGAGCTCGACGACGAGCTGGGGCCGCTCCATCCTCCGGCCGACGCGCCGGAGTGGCCCGCGATCGGGCTCGTTGACGGCGGGACAGAGCGAGGCGACCACTGGGAGCTCGCCGAGGTGAGGGCGCGTGTCTACGTCGTGCGCGACGTCCGCGCCGGCCGGGCGCTCGTCCGCAACACCGGGCGCGACCAGGGAGTCGAGGTCACCTGGTCCGCCGAGGCGCTGCCGCACCTGATCGTGTGGCACGAAGCGCGCGGATCTGCAGGGGTATGGCGCAACGCGACCGAGCTGCTCTGCCTCGAGCCCTGCTCGGTCGCGCACCTGCTGGGACTCGCCGCGGCTCTCGAGGCGGGCCAGGCGCACCGGCTCGCCCGCGGTGAGACGCTGTCCTGGACGATGAGCGTGCGCCCGGTCTGAGATGAGCGAGGAGCCCTTCGGTCGCATCGAGTCGGTCGAGACGGTTCGCCACCCGAGCTTCCCGCACCTCACCCACGTGCTGCTCCACGGCGAGGACGGCCTCTCCGGCCTCGGCGAGACCTTCCATCAGGCCGCCGCGGTCGAGGCTTACGTGCATACCGAGCTCGCTCCGCGGCTGGCCGGCGCACCGGCCGGCAACCTGGGCGAGCTGTGGCAGCGGATCGGAGCGTTCGCCGACGGACGGCGCCCGCACAGCGGCAGCATCTCGGTGGACTCGAGCGCCTGCTCCGCTCTGGACCTGGCCTCGTGGGACCTGCGCGCGCGGGCCCTCGGGCTGCCGCTGCACGAGGCCCTCGGAGGCCGCGTGCGCGATGCGATTCGCGTCTACGTGACGGCCGTCGATCCCGACCACCTGCCGCCGCGCGACGCGCAGCCCCACGAGCGGGCGGGCGCGGACGACTGGGGCCTGGGTGGCTCACGGCAGAGCGCCTTCCGCGACTGGACGGCATCGCTCGAGCGCCCCGGCGAGCTCGCCCTTGAGCTCGTCGACGAGGGCTTCACGGCGCTCAAGCTGTTCCCGTTCGTCCGGCTGGCTGACGCCACGGGCGGGCTCTCGATCAGCCCGTCGCAGCTCGCCGAGAACCTCGCGCCCTTCGAGGCCGTGCGTGAAGCGGTGGGCGACCGGCTCGACCTGGCGGTCGACCTCGCGAGCATGTGGACGCTCGCGCCGGCGCTCCAGATAGCGCGTGCCCTCTCGCGCTTCGACCTGATGTGGCTCGAGGATCCGCTGCGTATCTCGGCGCTCGACTCGCTCGGGCTGCTGAGCGAGGCGCTGACGATGCCGCTCGCCGGCTACGACTACCGCTGCGGGCTTCCAAGCTACGTCGAGATGATCGAGCGCGGCGGAGTGTCGCTCGTGCGGATGGATCTCGGCTGGGTGGGTGGCATCACCGAGGCCGTGCGCATCGCGGCGTATGCGGAGGCGCGCGGGCTCGGAGTGATCCTTCATGACTGCGCGGGGCCGGTGTGCTGGGCCGCCGCCGTCCACACCGCCGTGCACCTGCCCAACGCGGTGATTCAGGAGTGCGTGCGCGCGTACGCGCGAGACATATACCCGGAGATCGGCACAGCCGTGCCGACGCTCGCGGCCGGCGCCGCGCGTCCCGCGGCCGGTCCCGGGCACGGCTTCGAGCTGAGCGACGCCTACCTCTCCGAGGCCGAGCGGCTCCGCTCGGGGGTGGGTCGCGACGGGCGCTGGCGAAGTGCGGGGCCCGCATCGTGGTGAGCCCGGTGGCGGTCACGGTCCCGCGCGAGCGGTTGCGCGCGGCCGCCGAGCTGCTGATCGACTATCCCTTCCGGGTCTGGCACTACGGCGAGTCGACCGGCCTCGAGGGCCTCCTTCGAGCCGGGGACCTGCTCGGGGAGCCGCGCTACGAGGCTTGGGTGCACGGCGTGCTGCGCGGCTGGGCGGCGCGGCGGCGTCCCTTCACCGAGCTCGACAACACGTTGCCCGGCAAGGTGCTGTGCGAGCTGGCCGCCCGCCACGGGGACGAGTTGCTGCTCGAGGCGGGGCTGGACGCCGCGGGGTATCTGACCGCACGCCGGACCCTGCGCGGCGTGGCCCTGCCGTTCGAGCGCGCGCCGCTGCGCGAGCCGTTTGGCGGCGAGGGTCTCGGCGCGCGCGAGCGTGACCTGCTCGAGGACCCTGGACCGGGCGCCTTCGTCGACACGCTCCACTTCGACCCACCCTTCCTGGTCCGCCTGGGCCTGCTGGCGGACTCCCCCGAGCTGGTGGACGCCGGTGCCGGCCAGGCGCGGGCCCTTACGGAGTTGCTTCAGGACGGCTCGGGACTCTTCTGGCACTTCTTCCTCGAGCGAACTGGCGAGCGCTACGGCTTCGGCTGGGGTCGCGGGCAGGGCTGGGCCCTCCTGGGCCTGGTCGACGTGCTGGAGGCACTGCCGCGCGAGCATGTCGAGCGGGAGTCGCTCGTGGTTGCGCTCGAGCGCCTCGTGCTGGCGCTCCGGGGGAGCCAGCGCGCCGATGGCGGCTGGGACGCGGTGGTCGGGGATCCCGAGTCTGGCGACGAGAGCTCCACCGCGGCCTTCGTGGCCGCGGGCGTGGGCGCCGCGGTCGCCTCGGGTGTGCTCGGGAACGCTCGGCTCGACCTGGCGCGGCGGGCCTGGTCGGCATACGGCCGCGCTGGTCGGCGAGGACGGTGTCCTGGCGGGCGTGTCGGCCAACGTATGGGCCTGCACCGTGTCCTCCCACTACCACCACGTCCCGCGGGGCGCCGTGGTCCCGTGGGGCCAGGGCCCGCTGCTGCTCGCCGCGGCGGCACTAGACCGGGCAGGATTCCGTTGATGCGCGAGGGTCGCGGCGTGCTCGTCACCGGTGCCGCCAACGGCATCGGCCGCGCCACGGCCGCACGGCTGACCGCCGCCGGCGCCCGGGTTTGCGCCGTCGATCGTGAGCCGGCCGATGCGCCGCCGGGCGGCTTTGCGATCGAGGCCGACCTTGCCGATCTCGACCGCTTGGACGAGCTCGTACGGCGGGCCGAGGCGGAGCTCGGGCCGCTCGACGCTTTGGTCAACGTGGCCGGCATCTGGGAGCCGGCGCTCGTCGAGGATCTGTCCGTTGCTGCGCTCGGGCGAACGCTCGCGGTCAACCTCGAGGCTCCGATCCTGCTGGCCGCCGCGGCCGCCGGCGGGATGCGGGAGCGCGGCTACGGCCGGATCGTCAACGTGACGTCCGTCCACGCTCAGCACTCGGCCCGCGAGGCGCTCGCCTACGACGCGTCGAAGGCAGGACTGGAGGGCGCCACGCGGACGCTCGGCATAGAGCTCGCGGCTGACGGTGTGCTCGTCAATGCCGTGGCGCCGGGCTTCGTGGTCACGCGCATGGCGCTGGGCAACGACATGAAGGACGTGCTCGACACGGACCCCCACCGGCGCGCCTATGTCGAGGAGGGCCGCCTGCCGATACGCCGTAGCGCCACCGCCGAGGAGGTCGCCGAGTGCATCCTGTGGCTGGCCGGCCCGGAGAACACCTACGTCACCGCGCAGACCGTGACGATCGACGGCGGTCTCACGTCGACATTCTGACTTCGGCCTCCCGGTAGGCCTCGACGGCCTCGGGCACCAGCTCGATGCCCAGCCCGGGGCGGTCGGGAAGCGGGAGCCGCCCTTCCCGCAGCGTGGGCTCGCCGCGCACCAGCTCGCGGCGCAGCGGCGAGTCGAACAGCTCCGGGATGAGCATCTCGATCAGCGGGACGTTCGGGCTCGCCGCCTGGAGATGGCGTGCGGCGGCGGCGTTGATGCCGGTCTTCCAGCAGTGCGGCACCACCTCCGCGCCGCGCACGGCGGCCAGCTCGGCGATGCGGCGCAGCCCGGTGAGGCCGCCCGCGCGCGCGACGTCGGGCTGGAGCACGTCGACGTGTCCGACCTCGAGCCAGGCAACGCACTCCTCGAGCGTCGTGGCGAGCTCGGCGCCGCCGATGCGCGGCTCGGCCCGAGCGGCGAGCCGGGCGTGTCCCGTCAGGTCGTCGTGGGCCAGAGCCGCCTCGACCAGCCAGAGCCGGCAGTCCTCCACGGCGCGCAGAACGGCCAGGGCGTCGCGCCACTGGCTCCAGCGATAGCCGAAGTCGACGAGCAGCTCGATCTCCTCGCCCACGGTGCGGCGTGCCTCGCGGATGCAGTCGACGAGCTGGCGGTCGCCGGCGGCTTCTTCGAAGATCAGCTCCAGCTTGACCGCGCGGAAGCCCTCGCTGAGCGCGCGCTCGAGCAGCTGCCGGCTGCGCTCCATCAGCTCGCGTAGCGGACGGCCGCGGGCGGCGCCGGCGTACACGGTCGCGTAGGGGGAGAGGAACTCCCGCCGCGCGCCTCCCAGCAGCTGGAACGCCGGGCGACCGAGCTGCTTCCCGGCCAGGTCGTGCAGCGCGATGTCCAGGCCGGCGAGGGTGTGGCGCGCGATCCCGGACGGGCCGGCATAGGAGCTGCGCTCGGCCATTCGAGCCCAGAGCTCCGTGGTCGTGAACGGGTCGGCGCCGAGCAGCACGCCACGGAAGGAGCCGTTCCAGCGGTGCACGTCCTCCATGTCGACCAGCGCCGCGCCGGCCCGCGACGCGGTGTCCGCCTCGCCGATGCCCACCCGTCCCTCGACGTCCTCGACCTCGAGCAGAAGCGTCTCCGAGGAGCTGTCGAGGTCCTCCGGGTCGGAGCCGCTGCGCAGGACCGTGGCGCGCACGTCGGCGATCGGTGAGACGGCGTCAGTCATCGAGCCGAAGGACCGAGCGCAGACCGCGCGCCGAGCGGGCCATGTCGAAGGCCTGGTTTATCTCCTCGAGCGCGAAACGATCGGCCACAAGCTCCTCGAGCCGGAGGGCGCCGTTGCGGTACAGGTCGAGGATGCGTGGCACGAGCAGCCGCGGGCTGAGCGTGCCGTAGGCCGACCCGACGATGCGCCGCTCGTAGGTCACGAGATCGAGCATGTCGATCGGAGCGGGGCGGCCCTGGGGCGCAAGGCCGACGATCGCCGCCGTGCCGCCTGGTCGCAGCAGATCGATGCCGAGTGTCATCGCGCCCGTGTCCCCGACGGTGACGATCGTCCAGTCGAAGCCCTCCCTCGCGGCGTCGCCCCGCAGGGAGCCGATGGCCTGCTCGTCGGCGGTGCTCAGCACGCCGGTGGCGCCGAAGCGGCGCGCCCACTCGAGCCGCTCCGCCGAAGGGTCGATCGCCACTACGGCGCCCGCGCCCCGGACCCGGGCGCCCTGGATTGCGTTGACGCCGACCCCGCCGGCGCCGATGACCGCCCCGCGGCTGCCGGCGGGCACGTCGATGCTCTCGAATGCCGCGCCCACGCCTGTGATCACCGCGCAGCCGACGAGCGCGCCAACCTCGTCGGGCACGTCGTCGGGGAGGGGGATGAGGCTGCGCTCGGCGACGACCGCGTGCTCGGCGAAGCAGGCGAGCAGCGAGTAGGCGCTCACGGCCTCGCCGTCGACGCTGATCGGCGACGCGCCGGTGGTGAGGCGGCCTTCGCCCATCGCGTCGAGCGAGTCCTGGCACAGGATCGGGCGGCCCTGGAGGCAGTGCCGGCAGCGGCCGCAGCCCGGCGCCAGGCTGAGCAGCACGCGGGTGCCCGGCGCCGTGGTCGCGCCCGGTCCGACCTGCTCGACGATCCCGGCCCCCTCGTGACCCAGCACCGCCGGCAGCGGGAACTCCCACTCGCCATCGGCCTGTCCCACGTCGCTGTGGCACACGCCCGCCGCCGTGATGCGCACGAGCGCCTCGCCGCGACCAGGCGCCCGCAGGCGCACCTCCTCGACGCGCTGAGGTGCGCTGAACTCGCGCAGCACGGCAGCTCGGGTGACCAGGTCGCTCACCTCAGTCGCCCGTCGGCTCCACGCCCGCCGCCTCGACCATCAGGACCGTCGTGCGGCGCGGGGCGCGCGTCCGATGGAGCGGCGCCGCGGGGGACGGTGAATGCCCGCTGGGGGCCGAGGGTGACCGTTGAGCGTCCTCTTCGAGGTCGCCGTGCTTGTGCCAGTGGAACTCACCTTCGACGACTCCCAGGCGTACCACGCATCGTTGGCGGTCGTCAGCGTGGCGTTGAACCACGGCTCGTGCGCAGCGGCCTCGGCCCCGATGTCGATGAGCTCGAGATGGCCGTGCACGTCGTCGTCACGCAGCTCGATATGGCGCGCTTGGGGGTCGAAGCCGGCGAGCATGGCGCGCGCGGCGGGCTCGACGACCGCGACCCCGACATCGTCACCCGCGAACGCGCGGATGGCTTCCATCGATGCCCAGCGCGTCACGACGACGATCTCCGTGCGCCCATCGGCGCCTTCGACCCGCTCGAGCGTCGCGCCCAGGAAGCCGTCGGTGCGCTCGAGCTGTGGCCGCACGGCGCTCTCGAAGTGCGCCTCGTAGGCGTCGGCATTCGCCTGGCCTTCCGCCCAGCCCCTCCAGCGACGAGCGATCACGCCGCCGAGGATGACGGATCATGTGCGGCCGCGGCAAACACGAGCGCACCGGAGGCGACGACCCCCGATCAGCCCAGCCCCCCGCTCCAACCCAACCCCCGAGACCACCGCCCGCTCTTCACCCACTCCTTGACACAGACAGCCGGCAGCGGTTCTCGGGGCGACCGCCCGCGCCAAGGTGCAGGCCGCGAAGCAGAGTCGCCGTCGTGCCGATCACCCGTCACTGAGCGCCCCGGCGGCCGCAGCCCGCAGCCACCCCGTTGCGCGCCCGCGACATAGGAGCTGCTAGCGGTGTTGCTCGATCAGGAGGCGTGCCATCGATCGGGCTCGTTGTGCCGCTTGGGCGTCGCCCTCGGTGGCGGAGATGATCGAGCCCTTCATGAGAATGTGCCACGAGTGCGCGAAGGACGCCGGGTCACGCAATGCGGCCTCCTCTGCGAGACGACCCACGACCGTTCGGATGCTCGCGAGATGCCGGACGCTCGCCTGACCGGCGGGATGTGCGGGGCGCATCTCGAGCAGCACGTTGATGAATGAGCAGGCTTCGAAGTCGTCGCGCTGGAACCATTCGTCGAAGAGCTCGAAGATGGCGAGTAGCTGTTCCTCCGGTGTGGTGCCGCGTCGCCTCGCCTCTGCCTCGACCCACGCCAGCGTCCAGCGCTCCTCGCGGCGCTCGAGGAACGCGATCACCAGGTCGTCCTTGGACGGGAAGTGGCGATATAGGGTTGCCTTCGCCACCCGAGCCCGTTCGATCACCTCGTCCACGCCTACGTCGCGGACCGCACGGCGGGAGAAGAGTTGGTACGCGGTGTCGAGGATGCGCTCCCGCGCATCCGGCTTCGATTGCGGGATGGCTTCGACGGCAGACACGCGTGAGAGCCTAGCGGTAGACAGACCGGTCTGTTCTGAGATACAGTAGGCAGCTCGTTTCGGTCCCGGAGTGGGATCGGGGAGCAGCATCAGTCTGCTGGGAAAGCGCGACGAGGGGCACAGAGCCACTCGAAGCGATGTCCTCGGGTTATCAGGGGACGTCGCGCGGCCAGCCCGGTCGAGGTCGCGACTCGGACCTTGCGTCAACAAGTCCGACGGAGGTTCCCATGTGCGCAGTCGCCCTCGCACCGCCGAGGTTGTCCCAGACCACCACCACCCCCAAACGCCGCGACCGCGCTGCCGCGCGGGAGATCGAACGAGCGCTCCTGATCCGCTACCACCGGCAGGGCGACCTTGCGGCGCGGGAGGAGCTTGTGAAGCGATGCCTGCCGCTCGCGCGAGGCCTCGCCGGGCGCTACACCTACACGGACGAGCCCTTCGACGACCTGCTCCAGGTGGCGAGCCTCGGGTTGATCAAGGCGATCGATCGCTTCGACCCGGATCGCGGCGCGAAGTTCTCGAGCTATGCCGCACCCACCATCCTGGGCGAGCTGAAGCGCCACTTCCGCGACAAGGGCTGGGCGCTGCACGTGCCGCGCGACCTCCAAGAGCGCGCGCTCGTGGTGAGTCGGGAAACGGAGGTGCTCTCCAGGCGGCTTGGCCGATCGCCGAAGCCGCGTGAGGTGGCGAGCGCAATCGGATGCTCCGTCGAGGAGGTACTCGAGGCGCAACAGGTCGCCGCCAGCTACGAGGCCGCATCGCTCGACGCCCCAACGGCACGTGACGATGATGGGGCCGCACCGCTCGTCGAGCTGCTCGGTGGGGAGGACGTGGGCTACGACCTCGTCGCGGAACGCGACGCAATAGCGAGCGGCTGGAACGAGCTGCCGGACGTAGAGTGCTCGGTCCTTGAGCTGCGCTTCATGCACGGCCTGAACCAGCGTGAGATCGGCGAGCGCATCGGCTACTCGCAAATGCACGTGTCACGGCTGCTGCGCCGCGCACTCAGCCAACTCGAGACAGCCGTGGCGGCACCCTGACCGCCGGGCCGCGCTCGCGCAGCGCATTCGGATTACCCGATCCGGTCGCGGGTAGGGGCTCGAGACCGAACCACAAAGAGGAGAGACGATGGCTGAGCTGACGGTGATGGAGGAGAAGCTGGCGGAGGTGATCGGCCTCGCCATGGCTGCACAGGGCGCGACCGACAAGGTCGTCGGGTTGACTGACGACGACGAGCTCACCGACAAGCTCGAGCAGATGCACGAAGAAGCCCGCGAGACCGAGGAGCGGGGCTCACAGCTTGCTGATGAGCTGGACGGCAAGAAGACGGCCGTGCTCGACAAGGCGCGCGAAACCAAGGGCGAGGCCACCGAGATGATGTCGACCTATCTCGGCGACGAGGCGGATGCGCTCGATGGGTTCGAGTTCCTGACCATGGCGGAGGCGGGCGAGGTCGGCCACTGGTCGGTCCTGCGCAAGCTGAACGAGCAGGCCGGCGACCAGCGTCTGCAGGAGCTGATCGAGTGGGCGCTCCCGATTCAGGAGCGGCACTTCGACGACGTGAAGGCCGGCTCCCTCAAGCTGGCGGGACAGGAGGATCCGGCCGAGGCCGCCTAGCGGCAGCCGCCGGGTTCTTCGGTCACGCCCGTACCGCCCTCTCATCGAGGGCGCTGGGCGGGTGGCCCTCGCCGAGTAGGCAGGCCATCCGCTCGCACGCGCGGCGGGCGAAGCGGATCTGTTCGCGGCGGCTGAAGAGCCGGAAGCCGAGGCGGATCACGGGGTTGGGGATGCTGGCCGGCCGCGATACGACGTGGATGCGAAACTCGACATCCCCGCTGTCGGTCCACTTCCAGACCTGGTAGTCCATCTGGCCCATCTCCAGATGGTCCTGAAGGGTGCGGTAGCTCCAGCCCCAGATGCGCGCCTGGCGACCGTCTTCGCTCCTTGTCCAATCGACCAGGGAGCCAACGCGGACGCCGAAGCGTAGACGGATAACGCGCCAGAAGCGCACCTCAAGCAGCATGTCGCGACCCTCGAGCTCCGAGTTCGGAGCGTAGACCGCGCGCACCTGCCGGGGGTCGGCGAACTCGTAGTCGAGCATCAGCTCACGCGCTCGTTCCCATGTGCCGCCTGGCTCGGGCGGGCCCGGGCTCTCGCCCGGAAGCGGCTGGCAGTAGTCGTCGACGGTCCAGCCGGTCTCGGGGCCAAAGGTCGCCTGCTCGGCGAGATCGAAGTTGAGCGGCTGGTCGTGCAGCTGCTCCAGCGCTGCCAGCGCCGCGGGGTCGTGCAGCCGGCGCTTACCCGGCAACGGGCAGGTCCTCGACGCGCCGGGTGTGAATGCGCAGGCCGCCATACCGGTCCCCGCCGGAGAGATCGATGACGCGCTCGAGAAAA
The DNA here is from genome assembly GCA_963734025.1 of uncultured Thermoleophilaceae bacterium. Lineage (GTDB taxonomy): Bacteria > Actinomycetota > Thermoleophilia > Solirubrobacterales > Thermoleophilaceae > JACVRW01. Next base: position 43,386 of record CAVTFR010000004.1, on the reverse strand, counting down.
GACGTCCACATGTGGAACTGGATTTCCTTCGACATGCGCAGGCGGTCATAGAGCAGGTCGGAGAGTCGATCGCCGCTGCGCGCCCACGACTCGATCGAGAACACCAGTCGACCGGCGCCATCGGTGGCGCTGAACTCGATCTGGCCGGCCTCCAGGTGGCCGGCCAGGGTGGCGAACCGAAACGAGGTCGAGTCGCGCGCGACCACACGCACGGGCCCATCCCATGGACCGGGCATGCGCACGACGTACTCGTCGCCCGGGTGCATCTCTCCCTCCGGACCCACGAGCTTCTTGAAGGTGGCGAACTCGCTTGGCGCCGCGCTGTCCGGGTCAGCCGTCAATCGGTCTATGAGCTGCTCGGGAGAGACCCGGGAGTTGCGGATCTCGGCGCAGTACCGGCGGTGAAACAGGGGCCCGGCTCCGTCCTTCACCCGCTGGATCTCGTCGTGGCTGACCATGCCGGGCAGAGAGGGCGGCCGGTCGTCTTCCCAGTTGCCCGGTTCCTCGCTGCGATAGAGCGGGGTGGTGCGCCACATGTACCGCCACGACGTCAGCGTCAAGCCCACGGGCCAGCGCGCGGCGGTGGTCAAACGGCGGAAGTAGGACTGCTTTCGCGGCATCGAGGGTGAGACAAGGCGAGGTTGAGTGAGGCGGGGTGAGTCCAGCCGCTCGACGGGTACCCGGCGACCATGCTCACAAAAGCCCTGTCCTCCCGCGGCCTCCGCGGGTGGCACTTTCACCTCGGTTCGATGGCGGCGATCTACCTCTGCATCGCCCTCTGGATTCGCGCGAAGACGGTGGACCAAGAGGAGCGCGGCAACGCCGAGCGCCGCGCCCTGTTCGTCGGCCTCTGGCCACCAATGCTCTGGCTGATCGGCGATGCGCTCGAGACCGCGAGCGAACGCTCACGCTCCGCACTATCGCCGCACCGAATGGCATGCCGGCTGGCCGGAGGTCGACGCTCGTAGGGCTTGACGCGCCGCTAGCGTGCAGACGCAGAAGGCGCTCACGAATGCGGACCCCTAATCAAAACGGCCCGCTACGGCCGGTCCGGAGGGGGAGCCGGCGAGGTAGCTTCTCGCGCTTGCGGAGCCGTTCGGCGGCGCTGTCTTAGGCGCGTTGGAACTGCTCGAGCGAGCCATGCCCACCGCGCGGCCGCCGTAGAGCCGCGCCGAATAGCGGTCGAGGCGTTGGCGGTGGTAGTCCACCCGGTTCTCCCTCCATGGCGAGCGTCGTCGGGCGCTTTCGCGATCGAGCGGCGGACGCTCCGCCGCCGAGAGGGCGATCAGACAGTCCGCCGCCGACGCCTGGCTTGAAGGGGTGTCGGTGGGGTATGTGGCGGGGATGACCGTGAAGCACCCAACTGAACGAGGCAGCGAAGGGCGGACGATGTTCGACCGGGCCGCAGAGGCGGCCTCGAACTTTTCGAGCAGTCCGATGTTCTTCACGGTCTGTGGACTGTTGGTGGCGGCCTGGGCCGCCTCGTACGTGCTCGTTGCGAGCGACACCGTGCACCACGTGCTTGCCGATGCCATGGCTGCGGTCACCTTGCTGCTCGTGGCGCTGCTGAAGAACGCGGAGCGTCGAGCGGAACACGCGATCCAAGGCAAGCTTGACCGGCTGGCCGAGGCCATGCTCGCCGAGCGTCGCGAACACCCGGATGACGGCGCAGAGGAGCTCGAGGAGGCCGTGGGCATGCACGACGAGGTTTGACGCGTCCGCTCTCGGGCGAATCAGGACTGCGGCCACATGGACGTGCCCAACGCTGTGCCCGCCCAAGGCAGAGACATCAATCCTTCGGAGACGAAAGTCCGAAGCAGGGAGGGGGCCGCGAGCGGCCCCCTCCTTTGGCTCGAACGGTCTTTAGGCGTTGCTGAGCTCGCGCTCTGTGGCCTGCAGCACGCCGGCGCGGTTCTTGTGCTTGCGCTCGTAGCTGCGGACAGCCTTGATGCGGGTGTCGTCTCCCTCGGAGAGCACGGCACGGACTTCCTCCACAGCTAACTCGTCGTAGCCGGGCCAGGGCTCGTCTCCCTGTTGGGAGTCGATCCGGCTCGTGACCGTGGAGCGATTCTGGTTCTTGCGCTCGTAGGCGTTGACCTTGGCCAGTTCGATCTGCGAGAGCTCGGCGAGCTTGTCCTGGAGCTCGTCCGCGCTGAGCGAGTCGTAGTTCGAGATCGCGAGGTCCGATTCGGAGGCCGCCGCGCCCTTGACGGCGCCTTCGGCACGCGCCACGCCCGGCATCTTGCGGGCCTGACGGGCGGTGCGCTTGGCCTGTCCGGCGCTCTTGCGAGCCGTGCGCTTGGCCGCTCCGCCTGCCTCGCGCACCGCATCGGCTGCGCCGGTGTCGGTCACGTCGTAGGAGTCCTCACCGTGGAACTCCGCCCGCGCCACGGCGTCGGTCAGCCCAGGGATCTCCTTGAGGAGCCGGTCGAGCATCTTCTGCTCGTCGCCCATGATCGATTTTGCGAGCCGCTCCGTCTCGCCGTCGCCCGTTGTGCGGGCGAGCCGCGCCAGTGCGGTGTAGGTGGCCATCTCCAGCGCCTCGGCGGCGCAAGAGTCCTTGGCGTTCTTGAGAACCTTCTCCTCGCCACTGGTTCCCCGAACCAGATCGAACGGCGTCTTGGTCAGCGCCACGGCCTGCCCGAGAACGGACTGGACGGCGCCCAGTCCCACCTGTAGCGGGTTGTTGCTCTGCCCCAGCTCGCGCAGGCGGTCCTCGAGACGCTCGGCGTGCCGGCGAGTCTGGTCCAGGTGGGTCTCCAGCCCGTTGCGATAGCGGCCCTTGGGGGTCATCGCGATCTGGGCCTGCAATTGGCGCGCCAGGGCCTGCTCTGAGCCGTGCGCTTCGTTCAGGTACTGGACGATCTTCTGCTGCTGCTTATTCAATGTGACTCCGATTAGAAATGCTGATCGATTCGGGTCCTGGGGGTTGCCGCCGGCGGGACCCCGCACGCTGCGAGGGGACCGGCGTAGTTCGAGGAGGCAGAGCGCGCTCGTTGCTCATGAGGGCTCGTGCCTACTGCTCGTCTACCCCAAAGGAGGGACGCCCAAGAGTTTGGGGCAATCGTCACGCACCTTCCGGCGCCGAACCGCGAGCAAGCGCCAGCGCGGCCCTCTGCGTTTTGCCGCCCCCTGGACAGAGCTACGGTCGGTCGGGTTCCAGCAGGAAGACCAGCACGGAGGAGTTCGCAACAGCGTTGTGGTCGCCGAGCATTGCGACGACCTTCCTGCCTACGACCGCTTCGGTCGTCACGCAGAATTCGTCGGTTGCCATCTGGCGTATCCGGCGACGCAGCAGCTCCACCGACTCCACCTCCCCTTCGGCAACGAGCGCCCGCTCAACCTCGGTTTGCACGTCGCCGAGAACGACCACCGCGAAGTCGCTTCCGATGTGCGCCCTTGCCAGGGTCGGGCCGCGCCCAAACCGCTCGCGGTAGCGCTGGACAATTGCTGTTGCGAGTCTCCCGTTGGCCTTGGTCATGCGCCAGCCGATGCGTAGTTCGTGGCCCCCTAACGTAAGGCTATTAGGACTCCCCAGTCTTGGCCGCCACAGTGCTGTCGGGTTAGGTCGAAAGGAACTGGGTACCGGCCCTGTGCCGGCCGGAGGCACGTACCGAGGACTCGGCGAGTAAGTAGCTTGCGAGCGTCTCGAATCGTCCACGGATCCGAGAGGCTCCCTGCACGTAGAGGACCCGTCAGTGCACCCGGCCGGTTCGTTTCCTATCGGCGGGGTGGGCCACACGGCCTCCACCGAACGAGACGAGGGAGTCTCGTCTCCCTCCACTGGACGGCTCGATCGGTGGCGGGTAGACGGATGGCCATGAGCGATGTTCATGTAGTTCCCAGCGGCGACAAGTGGGCGCTGGAAGTAGACGGCCAGCAGCGCGACACCTTCCCGACCCAGAATGAAGCGGTCACCCGCGGACGCACCCTCCTGTTAGGTCGGGATGGACGAGCGGGGCTGGGAACAGCTACGCGCCTGGCTCACCGCCAGGGCCGAGTCCCGGTCCGCGCGGTCTGTGTATCGGGCCTTACTCGACGGACAAGCAGACGGCCGTGGCATCGTCGGAGAGTTCTTCGTCTGCCGCGGCGAGAACCGCCTTGTGGATTTGCCGGACGGTGTCGGCGGCAGTGCCGCGCCGGGATCGGAGCGCGGCTTGAACGACGCCGTCTTCGCCGAGACCAGCCTGACCTTCACCGGAACCCGTCACGCCGTCGGAGACCATGACAAGACGATCGCCGGGGCCGAGAGAGGCCGTCTGCTCGACCGGCTTCGCGCTGGCTCGGCCACCGAGGCCATGGGTCTTGGGAATCCTCAACGGCTCCACCTCGTTACCGCTACGGAGGATCACCGGCGCCACGTGGCCGCAGTTGGCCACGTGCAGTTCGGCGCTCGCAGGTTCCCAACGGGCTACAACCGCTGTCATCTCCGCGCGGGGGCCGGGCATCTCGCGGAGCGCCTGGTGCATCACGACGAGCGCTTCGCCGATGTCGCCGCCGCTGCGGCGACTGGCTCGGAGGGCGCCCATTGCGACGGCGCTGCTTGCTGCCGCCCGGGTCGAGCCTCCGAGTCCGTCCGCCAGGGTGACCCAGACCCCATCGGCGTTCTCGATCACATCGAACCAGTCCCCCGCGACCTCGTAGCTCGGGAGCACGTTTCCTGCAACTTCCCCACCGGTGATCCGCGAGATGCGTGGCGGGAGCAGGCTTTGCTGGATCTCTGCGGCCGCCGTCGGCCGCTTGCGCCGCTGCGCAAGGGCAAACGCATCCGTGTAGCGGTCTGCCAGGGTGATCGCTGCCCCCGCCTGGCGTGCGAGCTCGCTCAGCGGCTCGACGGGCCGACCGAAGGCGATCATCACACCGTTGGCGCGGCCGCGTAGCCACAGGGCGTATACCTGTGCGTTGGGGAAGCTCGAGAGTTGCTCCCGCAGATCTGAGAGCCCGTCGGCGTCGAGCTCCGGCCCGATAGCCCTTCTCGCCTCGAGCCTCTCCCCAAGACGTCGCGGTCCGGCCATGTGCAGCAGATGGGAGCCGTCGATGTCGACTACGTACAGCGCCACCGGAACCTGAGCGATGCGCTGCGCCTCGGCCACCAGCTGTTCGGGCAAAACAGCTGGTGGGACGACGTCGAAGACGTGGATGGCATCGAGGCTGACCGGCCGGTCTCGACCCAGGCGTCCGGCTGGCAGCGTGCCACCGGGCACCTCGAGACCGCCGTCCTGTGGGCGGTCCTGAAGGGCGGCGAGCAGGGCGTCGCGATTGGGGAAGCGGCGGTGGAGCGTGGACCGCGCCACGCCCGCGGCCGCCGCGATGTCGGCGAGCGTCGCGGAGGGCGACCGCTCGAGCATCCGCTCCGCCGCGTCGAGGATGCGCTCTCTGTTGCGCAGCGCGTCCGCGCGTCTGAGGTCCCGCTCCTTCGTCGCCGTCACGTCGTTGTGGCTCCTCTCATCGCCCCATCATCCCCCCTGACGAGGAGAAGTGGAACAGGTTGTCGCGAATAGCTGTCGCACTTGCGTCACCTCTGGATTCGCCGGTGCCACTGTAGGGATGAGCTAAGCAGGGATGACCACTCGACCAACAGAGGAGAAGCAGATGGAGCAGAGCGTGAGCGTTCCGACAGATCGGACACCGCCCGTCAACGCGCCCCACAACGGGGAGCAGTCGCAGGGCAAGGCCCAGGAGGTCGCGGACAAGGCCCAGCAGCAGGTCGGCGAGGCAAAGGGTCGTGCGCGCGACCAGCTACGTGACCAGGTGAACCGCCGTTCGAGCGAGGCCGGCGAGCGCGTGCGGTCGGCCGCCGGCGATACCCGGTCTGTCGCCGAGGAGCTGCGCCGACAGGGGAAGGACACGCCCGCCCGCTACGCCGAGCAGGCGGCCGATCGCGCGGAGCGCGTCGGGGACTACCTGCATGGCGCGGACGGGGACCGCATCCTGCGCGACGTCGAGGACTTCGGCCGCCGCAACCCGTGGGCCGTAGCGGCCGGCGGGTTGGCGCTGGGCTTCGTGGCCTCTCGACTGTTGAAGGCGTCGAGCACTGAGCGCTATCAGGCCTCGCAGCGGACGTCGCCGGGCCCGCTCGCAGAGCGATGACGGCCTCGACTGACAACGAGCTGCGCGACCGCCCGACGGGCGAGCTGCTGAGAGAGCTCTCGGACCAGACCACGACGTTGGTCAAGCAGGAGCTCGACCTCGCCAAGGCGGAGCTTCAGGAGAAGGGGAAGCAGGCCGGCATCGGCGCCGGCATGTTCGGCGGCGCCGGCATGTTCGGCGTGGGCGCCTTCGCGGCGTTGACCGCCGGCGTGATCGCGGCGCTGAGCCAGGCGATGGACACCTGGCTGGCCGCTCTGATCGTCGCGGTCGTCTACGCCGCAGTCGCCGGCGTCATGGCGATGACCGGAAAGAAAAAAGTCAAGGAAGCGGCACCGCCGATTCCCGAGCAAGCAAAAGACAGCGTGAAGGAGGACTTGGAATGGGCCAAGACCCAAGCCAGATCAGGCAGGACATAGAGCAGACCCGCGAGCAGATGGGCAACACCGTGGAGGCGCTGGGTCACAAGACCGACGTCACCGGACGGGCGAAGGAGGCCGTGTCGGACAAGGTCGGAACGCTGCGCTCCAAGGTGTCGGGGTCGACCCCCGACTCGGGCGACGTCAAGCAGGGGGCTCGCCAGGCCGTCGGCGTCGCGCAGGAGAATCCGCTGGGTCTCGCCATCGCCGGCGCGGCCGCAGGCTTCCTCGCCGGCATGCTGATTCCGAGCACAAAGGTGGAGGACGAAAAGATCGGGCCGGTCGCGGACCAGGTCAAGGAGAAGGCAAAGGAGACCGGCCAGGAGGCGCTGGAGCGCGGCAAGAAGGTCGCCGAGCAGGCGGCGGAGACCGCCAAGGAGGCCGGACGCGAGCAGGCCGGGGAGCTCAAGGAAAGCGCGCAGGAGAAGGCGCAGGACGCCTCAACGGTCTGACATGTCCGTCGCTAGGAGAGATGAAATGGTTGAGTCCAGCGAGGCTCGGACCGATGAGAAGCGCTCGGGGCGCCGGCCGGAGGGGCCGGCGCACCCGCGCAAGGGCGGAGTCGTGCAGACCGTCAAGCGCACAATCGCCGAGTTCAAGGAGGACAACCTCACCGACTCCGCGGCGGCGCTGACCTACTACGCGGTGCTCTCGATCTTCCCGGCGTTGATCGCGCTGGTCTCGATCGTGGGCCTCGTCGGCGACCCCGAGACGGTCACAAACTCGCTCACTGACGTGGTGACGTCGATCGGGCCGTCATCGGCGGCCGAGACCTTCAAGGGGCCGATCGCGGACATCACCAGCTCGAAGGGGTCGTCCGGGATCCTGCTGCTGGTCGGCATCGTCGCTGCCCTCTGGACGGCGTCCGGCTACGTCGGCGCGTTCATACGCGCATCGAACGTGATCTACGAGGTCGAGGAGGGTCGGTCGATCATCAAGCTGCGGCCGTTGCAGATGGCCGTGACCCTGGTCTTGGTCGTCCTACTGGCGCTGGTGCTGGCGGCACTCGTGCTCACAGGGCCGGTGGCGGAGCAGGTCGGCTCGGCGATCGGTGTCGGAGACAGTGCGGTGACGATCTGGGACTTCGCCAAGTGGCCGGTGCTGCTCGTGGCGGTGCTTTTCATGATCGCGCTGCTCTACTACGCCTCGCCGAACGCCAAGCTGCGGGGCTTCAAGTGGGTCACCCCGGGCAGCGTGCTGGCGATCGTGGTCTGGCTGGTGGCATCGGCCGGCTTCGCGTTCTACGTCGCGAACTTCGGTTCCTACAGCAAGACCTACGGCGCGCTCGGCGGGGTGATCGTATTCCTGGTCTGGCTCTGGCTGACCAACGTCGCCATCCTGCTCGGCGCGGAGCTCAACGCCGAGCACGAGCGCAGTCGCGAGCTGGAGGAAGGCGTACCGGGCGCGGAGCGCGAGCTCCAGCTCGACCACCGGTCCGAGCCGAGCTCGAAGCGCCGCGCCCGGACGGCCTGACCTCCTGGCCGTCCTCTCGGGCGCCCTCAGCGGTTGGGTGCGTTGAGCTCGAGAGAGCGTTACGGACAGGTGTGCCCTCCCCGACCTGCGCCTTCCCGCAACCAGCGGTGGTCAGCTGGACGACGGCGACCGCTGGTCGCTTCAGCGGGCGGCGCCTGCCGGTCGTGTTCCCGGAACAGGGCACGAAGGCGGCACGGCGATCGCCACCCGCGTGGCTGAAGGCTTCGAAGGCGCAGAGCCGCCGCTCCGCTCGGCCGTGCGGCCGGGCAGAACAGCGAACAGCGGCAAGGATGTGCTGGCCCGGGCGCGCCTTGGGCTGGACGTGGCGCCCCCGCCGTATCGGAGCTCGGCGTCTAGCCTCGCGCCTGGTAAAGCCGTGCCCTCTCGACGGCCGCCGACGCCATCTGGGCGAGATGAACGAGGGCGGCCTCGTCGTCCGCGGTGAATCCCCCACCCTGCTTGTCGAAGAGCTGGATGGCCCCGAGCTCGCTGCCGTCCAGGGCGGTCAGCGATGCGGCGAGCCATCCTCGAAGCGGACGATCGCTGAAAATGGAGTGTGGAGCGCGAGTTCCTCGCCGGCGATCCGCACCGAGCCCCCGCTGTCACGGATGACCCGGTAGATCGCGAACAGATCGAGCCACTGAACGAACCCCGTCCACCCCCGGTCGGCCTGGGAATAGGACGCGGCTTCGGCGGTTCGCGGCTGGCCGTCCGCCGCCACCGTGGCCACGCAACAATCGGCCCCGACGAGCTCGCGCGCCTGCTCGGCCACCAGGCGCAGCATCTCCTCGAGGGAGTCCGAGGCGTCGAGGGCGAGCGAGGCGTCGGCCAGGAAGCTCGACAGCTGACGCGACATTTCGGTCTGGCGGCGTTCGAGCCGCGCGGCCTCGCGCGCCTCTCCGAATCCCCGCTGGACCATCTCGAAGGAGGACAGGCTCTCGAGGAAGAAATCGCCGGCCGCACCGGAGGCGGCTATCCGACGGAGCGCTCGTCGAGGCGTCGATCCTGGCGCGACTCGTGGGCATCCGGCTCTTGACGCTCGACGCGACGATTGTGATCGTGCCGGCCGACACAACGGCGCCGACAACCGAGGCTCGTCGATGGTCGGCGGTCACACCCGTGCGATCCAGCCGGGTTGCGCCGGGGCGGTCACCAGCCGTCGGAAGCGGCCTGGCGGACGTCGTCCGGAGCATCAACGAGGGAGCCGAGCTCCTCGCCGACGCCCGGCGCAACGGGTCCTGAGAGAGCAGCCCGTTGTCGGTGACTGAAACCGCTGCCGGCACCATCTCCACGGCGTGCGTGCGGATCGTTCGCGAGCACAGCGGTCGCGGTCCGACGGAGGCCAAAACAACGATGAGCCCCAACACCGTGATCGTCGCGCTGGGCGGCGCCCTGACCACCACGGAACGCAATCTGGTCACCATCGGTATGGATGACCTGGTCGTGCAAGTTCGCTACAGGCTGCAGACGGCGATGCGCGACGACCTGATCCTGGCAGTGGAGCAAGCACTTGGGCGCAGAGTGCTGGCGCTCCTGAGTGACACCGAGGTACACGCCGACCTGGCCATCCAGGTCTTCACGCTGGTGCCCGCCGACAGAGAGATGGGGGCCCGAGCGGATCGGCGCGTCTCGTTCCCCGTCGACCTGACCGTCGCACTAACGACAAGCGACCACCAGCCGCGGACGCACCGGCGCTTTTTGCTTGGCGCGAGATCCGGGCGTCTTGGCTGGCGCTCGGGTCGCGTCCCTGAAGCTGCTGTAAATTCGTCGCGGCCCAGGTTCCTGGTGGTGGTCAGTCTAGGCGGCGCGCGGCTTCCGGCTCGTAGTATCGCCCCATGCATCTGGCCAGGGCCCGGGCGATCGTTGACGACGTGGTGGCGAACGCGTCCGCTCCGGTGTCGGTGTTCGTCGCCGACGCGCAGGGCGAGCTGGTCGCGGCGGCGACCATGGACGGCGCCGCGCCGGACACGCGGCTGAACGCGCAGCGCAAGGCCTATACCGCCGCGCGCAGCGACGCCACGTCGACACGGCAACTCGCCGAGAAGGCACGCGACGATCCCGTCGAGCGAGCGAGCTTCGACCCCTTCTTCACCTTCTTCCTCGGCGGCGTCGCCGTATTCGAGGACGGCCGGCGGGTCGGAGCGATTGGCGTCAGCGGGCTACCTGGCGAGGACGACGAGCAGCTCGCGCTCGCGGCGATCGACCGCTCGGCGGCCGTCAGACCGTGATCGCGGGCGTTCGCGCTCGCCGCGGCATCAGCGGGTCTGTCGCACGGGCCTGGCTCTCAGCCGGCTTGGGATTCTCGACCGGCTAGCTCGGGTTCGCCCGGTTCGCCTGGTGACGTGCTGATCGGGCACCTCCGGCGGCGGCTTCTCGTCAGGTGGTGCCTGCGGCTCTGTCTCGGCGCATAGCCCCGCATGGCCTCGTCGGTCGGCGCGTAGTCGACGTCGAGCGTGAAGCCGGCCTTCTCGGTGTAGAAGGCGAGGGCTCGGTCGACGTGGCGATGGGCACGATCAGGACCTCGATGTTGGCGTTCGTGGCTGCGGCTTTCCTTGACGGGAGCGGTCTCACCCACATCAGTCGCACGGGCGCGCCGGCTCTTACCGCCGGCGGCTCGGTTGCTCGCGGTAAGACGACCGTGTGTCGCGCCACCAATGCGCACGACGGTTCCCGTCCCGACGAATGGAGCGCTGAGCGCACGATGGGGCTCTCATGGCAGCAAGGGCCGCTGGGCCGCAACCCCAACGGGCAGTTCCTGGTTCCGGCGATGCCGGAGCGGGTGCTGTACGCCGAGCCGCTGCGGCGCCGGCTGCGCGCGGAGCTCGGCGCTCGCGCCCTCGTGCAGAGCGACGACGCCCTCCTGCTGTTCGAGCCGGGCCGCTACCCGGTCGCGTACTTCCCGCTCTCCGACTTCGCCGACGGCGCGCTCAGGCCGACCGAACACCGCAGCGGCCACCGGGACCTCGGCGAAACCGCGTGGTTTGAGGTCATCGGTGGCACGCGCCAGGCCGCACGCGGCGCCTGGCAGCACATCGCGCTGCCCGACCACGCGGCCGTCCTGGAGGGCAAGGTGGCGCTGGCGTGGCGGGCGATGGACGGCTTCTACGAAGAGGATGACCGGATCCTCGGCCATGCCGCCGACCCCTACCACCGGATCGACACTCGCCGCACGTCCCGCCATCTCGTCGTGCGCGCTGGTGACCGTGTCATTGCCGACACGACCGGTCCCCTGGTGCTGTACGAGTCGGGCTTCGCCCCCCGCTGGTACGTGCCCCGGGCCGACGTCGTCTCCGAGGCACTGACCCCCGTCGACCTGCAGACGTTCTGCCCCTACAAGGGCATCGCCTCCTACTACGACATCGACGGCAGCCGGCACGCCGCCTGGTCGTACCGCGCGCCGTTCGACGAGATGGCGGCGATCGGCGACCTGGTCTCCTTCGAACCTGACAAGGTGGCCGTCACCTTGGACGACGAGCGGCTCGGGCTCGAGCCAGGACAAAACGTGACGTCGCACGGCATCGATCGCAACCTGAGCATCGACGAGGCCGGCGGCCTGCTGAGCGTGGTCGCGGCCGCATCCTAAGCACCGCAGGCCAGTGGCGCGATGGACAGGCGACGGCCAAGCTCACGACGTCCTGCAGCGCGCCCCGTTCACGAGCTGCACCCGCAGGGAACTCGACCATTGCTGCGCGCCGGGGAGGGTGATTGGCGGCGATGCGGGCGTCTTGCTCACGGACGGGTACGTGGTGATGGACCTGCGCGGCGAGGACCCAGCGAGGGCATTCAAGGGACCGCGATCCACTTGGGGGACTGCCGGGCTGCCGTGGCACGACGGCGTGCTCGACGGCGACCCAGCACTTCGGTGACATCGGGACAGAGCGGTGGTAAGACGCCGCGACGGCCGGCCCACTCATTGCCCGACGGCGCCACCGGCCCGGGCGGCGCCGGTCCTGGAGAGGAGCGAGCATGGTCCGCGTCCACACAACGATTAACAGCCTCGTCCGCCGGCTTCGACTCTCGCCGGAGAGCCTCGCGGCGGCCGCCGCGATGCACGATCCCGGGTCGCTGCTGCAGCTGCGGGCCGAGCGGTTACGCCGCGATCGAGCCGAGAGCGCGCCGGGGCGCGCCGCGCCGGCCCTCGACCGGCGCGTCTCATCCCGTCCCCGCTTCACCTGCACGGCGCGATGAGCGGACGGCTTCTGTCGGTCAACGTCGGGATGCCCAAGGAGGTGCCATGGCAAGGGAAGACTGTGTTCACAGGCGTCTTCAAGAACCCCGTCAGCGGCCCTCGCCGCGTACGCAAGCTCAACGTGGACGGCGACGGCCAGGGCGATCTCGCCGGCCACGGCGGCGAGCAACGAGCAGTGTTCGTCTACCAGATCGACTCCTATCGCTACTGGGAGAACGAGCTGGGACGAAGCGACTTCGCCTACGGGCAGTTCGGAGAAAACTTCACGGTGGAAGGGCTGAGCGACGATCAGGTCTGCGTCGGCGACCGCTACCAGATCGGCACCGCCCTCTTCGAGGTCACTCAGCCCCGCGTGACCTGCTACCGCGTGGGGATTCGCATGAACGATCCGCGCATTCCGGCGCTGCTGGTTTCCCACCGCCGCCCCGGCTTCTACTTCCGCGTGCTTGAAGAGGGCGAGGTTCAGGCCGGTGACGAAATCGTCAAGATCGCCTCCGGACAGGAACAGATGGCTGTCGCCGAAGTCGACGGGCTTCTGTACCTCCCGGGGCATCCGCGGCAGCAGCTGCTGCGGGCGCTCCGGATCGACGCGCTCAGCCCCGGCTGGCAGGCGTCGTTCCGCGCCCTGCTCGATGGAGAGGCCGGTGGTGGCAACGCCGGCCTGGCCGTCACGAGCCCGCCTCCGGCGTGGCCCGGCTTCCGCCGGCTGACCGTCGCCGCAATCGAGCGCGAGAGCGACGCCGTGATCTCCATCCGCCTCGAGGACGGCGGCGACGCAGCGCTCCCTGCCGCACGCCCCGGCCAGTACGTGACGCTACGGATCCAGCCTGAAAACGGTCAGCGATCGCTGCTGCGGAACTACTCATTGTCGGGACCGCCCGGCGCCGGCTACTACCGCATCACCGTCAAGCGGGAACACGACGGCGCCGCCAGCGGCTTTCTCCACACCCGGCTCGCCGTGGGCGACCAGCTCGACATCGCAGCGCCCCGTGGCACCTTCATCCTCGACCCGACACACGCGCCCGTGCTGCTGATCAGCGCCGGTATCGGGGCGACGCCGGTCCTGTCCATGCTTTACGCGTTGGCGGAGGAGCATTCCGATCGGGAGGTCTGGTGGCTGCACGGCGCGCGGAGTAGTCGCGAGCACTGCTTCGCAGCCGAGGCGCGCACGCTCCTTGATTCGCTCCCGAACGCCCGCACCCACGTCTATTACAGCCGTCCCGGTCCGGACGACCGCGAAGGCCGTGATCACGACCGCGTGTCCCGTCTCACCCCGTCACTGCTCGCCGAGCTTGAGCCACCGCGCGATGCCGAGGCGTACCTGTGTGGTCCGACACCGTTCATGGACGAGATCAGCGCCGGCCTGGCCGCGATCGGCCTCGACGCGTCCCACATCCACACCGAGCCATTCGGAGCCGCACCCGGCCTGACTCCAGGGATCGCATCGACGCCCGCGCGGACGCCTCACCCACCCGCGGGCGAACCCGGCAGCGGCCCGACGATCGATTTCGCGCGTAGCAACCTCGCAATCCCGTGGAACGGCGACTACGCGAGCCTGCTCGAACTAGCCGAAGCCTGCGACGTCCCCGTCCGCTGGTCGTGCCGCACCGGCGTCTGCCACAACTGCGAGACGACGCTCATCGCCGGCACCCTCGACTACAACCCGGACCCGGTCGAACCCCCCGCCACCGGCAGCGCGCTCATCTGCTGCTCACGGCCGCACGAGAACGTGGTGCTCGATCTGTGAGCTCGGTGTCGCGCGACACCATGCGGTTGGTCGCGTTCAGCGACGGCGTCTTCGCCACCACCATCACGCTGTCGTCCTCGAGATCAGGCCACCGACTGACGACCAGAACCGGCTGGCGGCCGCGTTCTTACCGCGCCCTCTGCGCACCGAGAGTGGTTGCCGACACGCAGTAAGAAGCTGCGGTTGGTCGGTCACGAACGGGTCACCCCGCTGACAGCTAGCCCGCGGGCTGCCTCTCGTCCATTCAGCCACGAACGAAAGGCCCCCCGAATGTCTCACCGACCGACCATCGTTTTCGACGTCAACGAGACCCTGCTGGACCTAGACACGATCCGCCCCACCTTCGACAGGATCTTCGATGACCCCGCCGCGCTGCGACTGTGGTTTGCCGGGCTGATCACCTACTCCGAGGCGCTCACACTCGCCGGGGTCTATGTGCCGTTCACCGACATCGGCGGTGCGGTATTGCGGATGCTCGCCGCCACCCGTGGCATCGCGATCAGCGACGCCGACGGCGCCGAGCTCACCGACCGGTTCGCCTCGATGCCGGCCCATCCCGAGGTCCCTGCGGCCTTGCGGCGCCTGCGCGACCACGGCTTCCGGCTCTTCACGCTCACCGACAACACGCTCCAGATCTCAGGCCGGCAGCTGGAGAACGCGGGCGTCATCGACCTGTTCGAGCGCCGTTTCAGCGTGGATGAGACCGTACAGCGCCACAAGCCGGCGCCGGAGGCCTACCACTCGGTCGCCAGCGAGCTCGGGGTCGCTCCTGGCGGCATCTGCCTGATCGCGTGCCACGCCTGGGACACGCTCGGTGCCGTCGCGGCCGGGTGGCAGGCCGGGCTCATCCTCCGTGAGGGCAACGCCCCGCTGGACGTCGGCCCGCAGCCGAACTACATCGGGGACGACCTCGGCGCGATCGCGGACCAACTCATCGCACGGTACCCCGCTTCGGCGACCGTTATCGGTTCGGCAAGCCATTGATCCTGGGGATCTCCGATGCGAGAGCGCGCTCCAGTGGTCGCAAGAGAGTCGTTCTTCAGCCTTTCCGTTCGGCCCACTTGTAGAGCGCGCGCACCCCGGTGTTCACTTCGCTCACTCAAGGCGATGCTGCTGGCCGATGCCCCGCGACGGCGGGCTTCCGAGCTCGCTTTGTGCCGCGATCGCCGAGGTGGATCGTGAGCTCGCGGGCGCAGGTGATTGATCACGACGTAAGAAATCCGACGCCGGCCGCCTCTAATCACCAGAGCCTCGCCAGTACAGCCAAACAGGAGGTCACGACATGCCCGTCACCCGTATCTCGATCCGCGAAGGCAAGACGCCCCAGTACAAGCAGGCGCTAATGGATGAGATCTACGAGGCGATGCGCGAGACCGTCGCCATCAAGGACGGCGATCGCTTCATGGCAATCGCGGAGCACGGCGAGCACGAGTTCGCCTACGGACCGTTTCTCGGGATCGACCGTGGCGACGATCTCGTCCAGATCCAGGTGTTTTGGGCGCCTGGCAAGACGGTCGATGCCAAGCTCGAGATGTACAAGAAGATCGTCGAGCGGCTCGGAATCAACCCAGGGGTCCGGCCCGAGGATGTGCTGATCTCGGTCGTGGAGACAGCCGCCGAAAACTGGTCATTCGGCAACGGCGAGACGCAGTTCTATAAGCCGCCTGAGCATCAGGACGCGAGCATTACGACAGGGGATGGAGCGGGGATAAGCGGATCACTTGAGGACAAGACGGTGAAGGATCACGAGGCGTCGTTCGCTAGTGACGGAGGTAGCTGAGGCTGGCCGTGGCCGCGGACTCCCACGGCTCGAAACCCTCCTTGCCGTGACCGCGGCGATACCTGGCGTAGAGCAGAGCGTCCATCGGGCCGGTGCCGGCCGTGCCGGCGACGAGCCCCGGAACACCGCCCCCACCGGGGTCATGCCGCAAGTCCGGGCGGCCGATGACGGACGGGCATCGCGTCGCTCACTCGTTCTCGCCGCCGAAGAGGGTCAGGAGCAGCAGGAAGATGTTGAACACGTCGAGGAAGATCGAGGCGGCGATCGGCACGGCTTCGCCCTGGCCGGCGCGGCGCAGGCGGTTGAAGTCGAAGATCGTGTAGGCGCCGAAGATCCCGAGGCCCGCGACTGCGTAGATGAGGTTCGCGTTCGGGATGGCGACGAAGATCGCGACGATCCCGAAGACGATCAGAGCCAGCAGGGCCCAGAAGAGCCCGCGTGCCCACGAGGAGAGGTCGCGGCGGGTGGCGTAGCCGTAGGCGCCACAGCCCGCCACGAAGAGCGCGGTCGCTCCGGCCGCCTGCCACAGCGCGGGCGGATCCGCCTCGGCGTAGTCGTTGAGCACCGGCGCGACGGCGAGGCCGAGCAGGAGGCCGAGCCCGAACAGCAGGCCGATCGCGAGCTGCTCGTTCCCACGTGACGCGGCGGCATTGAGCCCGAAGATGCAGGCGAAGGCGCCGACGAAGAACAGGATGCCGGCGCCGCCGCCGAGGTCGCGGCCGACGTAGGCGCCGAGGGCTGTGCAGCCGACGGTGAGGGCGACGAGGCCCATAACCTGACCGAGCAGTTCACGTGTTGCGTCGCGCGTCAGCGCCTGGCCCGCGAGGGTCGGGTTGTCGCCCGTGGTGGGGATCGTGCTCATGCGTCGCTCCTTCTCTGCGCGGGCCGATCCGGTCACCACACCGGGAACGGCCAGACGGCCAGGGCGATCACGGCGGTCCACAGCAGCACCATCCACCAGGTCGAGTTGAACCCCATGAGGTCGCGGCGACGGCGGGCTGAGTGCGTCGGTGGTACCAGCGGCGCCCGCGGTCGTCCTTGGCCTCGGTCTCGTCGTCGTCGCTCGGGCCGACCGGAGCCTCTACTGCCGCGGTGTCGCTGCTCACGCTGTGCTGTTCATGAGACCTCCTCAGTCGATTGGAATTGGCGTCAGGGTCTCGCCTGAGCAGGCCCGTCGCGCCTGTGAAGCTCCCTGGTCGAGTCCCTGGTGGGACTCGGTGCGCACAGGTTGAAGGCACAACGCCATCCACGGAGGGCGAGCAGGAGTTGGCGGGCCACCGGAGGTCGTGGTGACGAGCCTGGGCGACAGCGATGCCCGGGCGTTGCTTCGACTCGGTGATCAGCGGGCCGGTGGATCAGCAGGTGTGCGTCACGCCTTCGACGCCGACCACATCGGCGCGATCGACAACACCACCCGCAAGCTCATGACCGACGGCCAGCGGCCCTTGAGCGTCGGCTTCTTCTTCTCGCTCGGGCACTCCACGATCGTGTTCCTGCTCGCGATCGGCTTCACCGCCGGCATCCGCGGTCTGTCCGGCGCCGTCGCCGACGACGGCTCGTGGCTGCACTCCGCCACCGGGCTGATCGGCCCGACCATCTCGGGCACCTTCCTGTGGATCATCGGCATCCTCAACCTGCTCGTCCTGATCAGCATCATCAAGGTCTTCTGGCGCATGCGCCACGGCGACTACGACGAGGCCGAGCTCGAGCACCAGCTGAACAACCGCGGCTTCATGAACCGCTTCTACAAGCGCGCCACCAACGCCGTCAAGAAGCCGTGGCAGATGTACCCGGTCGGGCTGCTGTTCGGCCTCGGCTTCGACACCGCGACCGAGGTCGCGCTGCTCGCCACCGCCGGCGCCGCCGCCGCGGGCGGGCTGCCGATCTACGCGATCCTGTGCCTGCCGATCCTGTTCGCCGCCGGCATGTCGCTGCTGGACTCGATCGACGGCGCGTTCATGAACTTCGCCTACGGCTGGGCCTTCGCCAAGCCCGTCCGCAAGCTCTTCTACAACATCACCATCACCTGGCTGTCGGTCGTCGTGGCGCTCGTGATCGGCACGATCGAGCTGATGTCGGTGCTCGCCGACAAGCTCAGCCTCACCGGCCAACCGTGGGACTTCGTCTCCGGCCTCGACCTCAACTACGTCGGCTACGCCATCGTCGCCGTCTTCGCGCTCACCTGGATCGCCGCTCTCGCCGTGTGGCACTTCGGCCGGATCGAGGAGAAGTGGGCGGCGGGCCTCGCGCCCACCGGTCCCACGCCCGAATAGCGCCCACGGCGAGTGATCCGCCGAACCCGCCGCGCGCAATCACCAGCGGGTCGTAGTAGGAACCCGCATGCAACCGCGTCGCCCGAGACGAGTTGCTCGGGCATTCGCTGACTACGATCACCGTCGAGGCTGGCCGGGCCTGGTCCGTGCCCCTGGTTGGGTCCCGTGAGACGGAGACGTCGCTAGGCCCGGAGCACCGCCGACTCGGCGGCGCCGAGCAGCGCCGGTCGAGCCCTGCCCTGTTCGCCATCGCCCGTTTCGGATGATCTGCGCCTCAGGCAGACCCGCGCCAAGGATCCGGCCGGTTGGACACGCAGCGCTTCCGGCCCGACCGCTATGCCCGCTTGCATGAGCAGCACCCGCGTGACAAGGCTCCGCCGATGGAGAGCGCGCCGACCGATGTGACAAGAGCTCGTGGATCGGTAGCGTGGCCCGCCGAGGGTGACATGACCGACGGCATGGTCTGGATCGAGGGGAGCCGCTTCCTCATGGGGAGCGACTCGGCATACCCCGAGGAGGGCCCGGTCCGGGAGGTCGAGGTTGGCGGGTTCTTCATCGACCCGTACACCGTCACGAACAGGGACTGGAACCGGTTCGTGCAGGACACCGGCTACGTGACGCTGGCCGAGCGCCCGCCCGATCCCTCCGACTACCCCGATGCCGACCCGACGTTGCTCGTGCCAGGCTCGAGCGTGTTCGTCCAGCCCCGACGCCACGTCAGCCTCGAGGACCCCTACCGGTGGTGGGCGTACGTGCCGGGGGCGGATTGGCGCCATCCGCGTGGCCCGGAGACATCGGCGAAGAAGCTCTCGAAGCACCCGGTGGTCCACATCGCCTACGAGGACGCCGCGGCGTACGCCGGCTGGGCGGGCAAGGAGCTCCCGACCGAGGCGGAATGGGAGGTCGCGGCGCGTGGCGGGCTCGCCGGCGCCGAGTATTCCTGGGGCGACCAGCTGAACCCCGGCGGGCGGCAGATGGCGAACACCTGGCAGGGCGAGTTCCCAGTTCACAACGAGCTCCTCGACGGGTTCGAGTGGACGGCCCCGGTGGGGTCATTCCCACCCAACGGCTACGGGCTCTACGAGATGACCGGGAACGTCTGGGAGTGGACCGCGGACGCACATGAGGGCCCCGCGGAACGCATCCCACGCAAGGTCACGAAAGGCGGCTCCTTCATGTGCGCGGCCAACTACTGCCGCCGCTACCGGCCGGCGGCGCGGATGGCGCAGCCGGAGGACACGTCGACCTGCCACCTCGGCTTCCGCTGCGTCGTGAGACCCTGAGCGGTCACGCCTCGTCGTCCTCGTTTAGGCCTCACGTGACTTCGACCGTGACCTGGTTCAGTGTGCCGGTGAACTTGAACGGGGTTGGTAGGTCGGCGAAACTGGCGTGCCCCAGTCCTCGTCCACGTCGAAGGTGTCGTCGGTCGAGAAGACGACCGGGACTGGTCGAGGCGTGCTGGACGGCGGTCCGCCAGCCCGGTCCGCTGCACGCCTTCTACGAGCGCATCCGCGCCCGCCGCGGCCACTCCGTCGCGATCGTCGCAGCCGCCAGGAAGCTCGCCTGCCTGTTCTGGTGCCTACTCACGCGCGAGCAGGACTACGCCTACGCGCAGCCGTCACTGACGCGCAAGAAGCTGCGCCGGCTCGAGATCACCGCCGGCCACCAGCGCTACACGCCCGAGGCCACCGGCATCTGGCACGCCAACGAAGCGGTCCGCCAGGCCGAGCGCGAGCTGGCGCGCCAGGCCGAGCTAGCCTACGCCCGCAGCGTGCGTGACTGGCACGCCGCCCAAGCGAACAAGACGGGCGCGGGCGCGACACCGGGACGCGCATCTTCAAGGCCGTCTAGCGGCAAGCAGCGCGGCAAGGCATCAGTCCCAGGCCCTGCGCTTTAGCTCGTCGTCGCCCACGCCCACCCAGAACTCTCGCAAGGAGCGCCCAAACAGTCCAGAGTCCAGTTGATTTTCATCCGTCGTCCGGACCGAGAGCGGCGCGAAGCTGCGTGGGACGGGTGCTTCTGCCGCGAGCGCGGGAGCGGCGGGTGTCCCGGTTGACGCCCGGTCACCGCGACACATCACCGGGCGGGTCTTATGGGACAACCGGAGCCGGGGCCGCCGCGAACGGCGCCCGCTTGCAGGGGGAGTGTCCGCAAGGGTTCCTCTTGCGACACGGCTTCGGCTCCTCTCGTGCGCGAATCTGGGGGGGTTGCCGCAAGCGCCGTCATCGAGACACTGACGTGTTGGCCGGTGTCATGGCTGAGGGCGTCGTACGACGTCATCAGCTGGGCGCAATGCCGGCTCACCCGGCCCGGCGGTAGCGGATATGCGTGGCCAGCGGCGAATGCAACACCTCGACGGGCTCCAGCCCGAGGGACTCGACGCCGTCGAAGATTCGCTCGCCGGACCCGAGCAGGACGGGGGCGATGTCGAGCGTGAGCTCGTCGATGACCCCGCCGATGAGTGCCTGCCGCACGGTCGCGCCGCCGCCCGCGATGTCGACGCCGTCCTCGCCGGCCGTCTCACACGCCTGTGTGTAGGCGGCGTCGAAGCCGTCGGTGACGAAGTGGAAGGTCGTTCCGCCCTCCATCTCGATCGGCTGGTGGGCGTGATGGGTGAGCACGAATACCGGCGCGTGGTAGGGCGGCTCGGGCCCCCACCAGCCGCGCCAGTCCTCCTCCCACTCGCCACGGATCGGTCCGAACATGTTGCGGCCCATGACGTAGGCGCCGCGCGGGCGCATGAGCCAGCCGGCCGCCGTCGCGTCGGCCTCGTTGGCGCGCTCGTCGCCCAGGTGCCAGCGGTGTAGCTCCCTCCCGCGCTTCCCGAGCGGGTGCTCGCGACTCTGGTCTGGCCCGGCGACGAAGCCATCGAGCGAGATCGACATGTGGCACGTGGTGTCCGACATCGGCGCCCTTCCACGGTAGTTTCGAGTTGCAGGTGGTGGCCCAACGCTAGTCGAGGGATCGCCTCGAACATCCTCGCCGATCGCCTGCGGCGGCTCGTCTCGGCCGGGCTGCTCACGCGGGGGACGTGGGCCGCGGGCGGCGCGCCACCTACAGCCTCACCGAGGCGGCGATCGAACTCGTCCCGGTGATGGTCGTGCTCGCCGAGTGGGGCCTGCGCAACCGCCCGACGACCCCGACGCTCCGCGCGCGCCGAACTGCTGGTCGACGGCGGCCCCGCGCTGTGGGAGGACTTCATGGCCGAGCTACGCAGCGAGCACCTCGGCGCGCCGCAGCCGCCGGGCGGCCGCCCAACCGCGACCGAGCGCCTGGCCGCCGCCTACGCCGAGGCCGTCGCCGCCGAGGCGACCTGAGCGATGTCCGGTCCACGCGGTGGCACTGGCCGATGCTAACCACGCCCTGGTCGGCCAACCGAGCGAGAGCTCACCGGGTTGGGAGACCGTCGACGAGCTGAGTGTGTCGTAAGCCGATCCCCTTACGGGACAGCGCGACCGCTCTTCGACCGGATGCGGGCGTCCCGAAACGCTCCCCCCAGACAGTCGCTCAGTACGAAGGGCGAGCGCGCCACCGTTGCACGCCTGGAGAAGCGCAATGCTGACAAAGCGGGGCGGGGAGGGGGGATCTGACCGGCTCGCGGCTCCCGAGCGCGCTGGACGTCTTGCCCGGCGGCGGCGACGAGCGCTTGGTCATGGGCGGCACCGGCAGCGGCGTGCCGGGCCGCAGCTCCGCCGCATCGTCATCGAGGCCGATGGATCGGGAGTCGTTCTGCTTACTCCGCGCTTTGGCGCGAGTGGGCTCCCTTGTGGACCCGTGGTGTGCGGCGGCGGCAGGCGAAGCTGCTTCTCCCGCTGGGCACGCGTAGGCGATCGCTTCGAGGCGCGGAGGTGCGCGGCCAGCGATGTTCAAGGCGGCACGTGGGGCCAATGCGGCGGGACGTCGCGCCGGGAGTCGCCGCGTCGGCGTGGGGCTACCCTCGTTATATGCCTGCAAGCGTCCGCAAGGCAGCGCTCGTGCTCGACCTGTTCTCCGTCGAGCGGCCGGACTGGGGGCCGACCGAGGTGGCGGACGAGCTCAGGATCGCGAAGTCCACGGCGCACGCGCTGCTGGCCGAGCTGGCGAGCGTCGGGTTGACGGAGCGGCTGCCGTGCGGTCGCTACCGGCTCGGGTGGCGGACGCTGGGCCTCGCGCGGACGATGCTGGCGACGAGCGGGTATCGCGACGCTGTCACCCCGACCGCCCGTCGGCTGGCGAGCCACTTCGGTGAAACGGTTCACGTCGCGGCCTGGGAGCGCGGCACCGTCCTCTACGTCGCCAGCGAGCGGCCGCCGGGCGGCGTGTCCGCGCCAGCTGTGCCAGTCGCCGCGGACCTGACGCCTACCGGGATGGTGCTTCTCGCCGATCGAGCCGACACCGGCGACGGGCTCGACCCGGCAAAGGCCGAGCGGGTGCGCCGCCGCGGCTACGCGGTCGGGACCCAGCGCGCGCTCGACGGCGTGCACTGCGCCGCCGCCCCGCTGCGCACGAGCGACGGGCCGGCGACCGCGGCCCTGGCGCTCTGCGCGCCGAGCGATCGGTTCGAGGGGCGGCGCGACGAGTATGCGCGCGCGATCGCCGCCGCGGGCGCGCGCATTGGGCGGTCCGTTCGGCGATAGCGAACGGGCGTGGTCGTGGTCGCCGGGCGGCGGCATGCTCGGGTCATGACATTCGAGCACCATCGTCCAGCGGAGAGCATGCGAATGACCACGCGCGCGGCATCGACCGCCGCGGGCGCCCCTGCGCCCACTGCCGGAGAGCTGCTGCACCGGCCTGCGCGCACCGGTGAGATGTACTGGGGCCCTGGCGACCTCTACACCTTTCTGGTCACCGGCGCCGAGACCGGGGGCGCTTACTTCGCGATGGTGGCGGTCGTGCCGCCCGGCGGGGGTCCGCCGCCGCACATCCACCGCCAGGAGGACGAGACGTTCTACGTCGTCGAAGGCGATGTCGAGTTCCTCCTCGGCGACCGGATCGTCATCGCGACCGTGGGCGACTTCGTGAACGTCCCGCGCGGCGCACTCCACCGGTTCCACAACGCCGGCTCGACCCCGGCCCGCCTGATCCTCACCTTCTGCCCAGCGGGCATCGAGAAGTTCTTCGAAGAGACGCTCGAGCGCGCGAAAGACCCCGACCAGCTCCCGCCGGACAACGTCGAGGAGGTCGCTGCCCGCTACGCCGAAGCGGCGCCCCGCTACGGACTGGAGTTCCTCACCTGAGCCCGATCACCGTGCGTCGCGGCGGGCTCCGGTCGATGACGACCTCATGTCGATCCGACAGCTCGGCGACGACGGCCTTGCCGATCGTTCCGGCACCTCCGAGGCCGTCGATGCCCACGAGACCGTCCTTTCGGGTAGCCAGTCGGAAGAGCCCCTCGCGCGAGACAGCCCGGTCGGAAGCTCGGCTCCCGAGTTGCATGGAAGGGCAGAAGTCCGCTCCGGTCGCATCCACGCCGCCCGACGCGGTTGCTTGGGCGGCCGAGCCGGCCGACGACCGCGCTACGGTGACCGCCTGAGCGCCTTCGCGGACAAGCGACGCCGCCGCGACCGCCGCCGGGCGGCAGGTGAAGGGGACGACCCCGCCGCGACCGGCGCGCACGCCGCCGCGCTCCGAGCCGATCTCGGTCATCGCTCGAGCGCACCGCAGGTGCCGCGCGGCGATCACATCGTGAGCGTGAACGTCCCGGCGTCGGTCGTTCCGTGCGTATCCGGCACCGACAGCGTGAGCGCGCGGACCTGGACTTGCGCTGTCAGGCGATTGCGCAAGCGAGTTGACTTAGGCCTCCGTCGCGTCGGCGCCCCTGCTCTGCATTAGGTCATGCCTATGCACCACGTGGTGGTCCGGTGGATTGCGTGGCGCTGGGCAATGGGTCCCGGGCAGGAGCGCCTGAGTCCGGCCGGGAGGCCCTCGCCTACGCCTGCACATGGGCGTGGCGCGGTCCCGGTGGTCGTCCCCTCACCGGCACACATCACCGAACCAGTGTTACGGCACACCGCCCTCGGCCAGTGCTCTCGGGACGGGCTCCACGCGACCGTGTGCCGGTACCGGTTCCCTTCCGTACGCAGCATCCGCTTGGCGCGGTGGTCAACCGACCCTCGGTGTGGTCTGACCGATGATTTTTGCGCGCCGTGCTGGTCTGTACGCCGAATACCGACTCACGGGAGGCTGACGCCATGCGGAAACTGACCTTTGGCATGAACCTGAGCCTGGACGGCTACATCGCCGCGCCCGGCGACGACCTCGGCTGGAGCGTGCCGAGCGACGAGCTGTTCCAGTGGTGGTCCGACCGGGTGGGGGCGACAGGCCTGGCGCTGTACGGGCGCAAGCTGTGGGAGACGATGAGCTCCCACTGGCCGACCGCCGACAAGCAGCCGGGCGCCACACCGGCGCAGATCGAGTTCGCCAGCCGCTGGCGGGACATGCCGAAGGTGGTGTTCTCCTCGACGACCAGCACGGTCGACTGGAACACCCGTCTGGTCACCGGCGACGCGGTCACCGAGATCACCAGGCTCAAGGCCGACGACGGCGGCCCCATGGACATCGGCGGCGCCACACTCGCCGCGGCGGCCATGCGGGCCGGGCTGATCGACGAGTACGCGATCGTCACCCATCCGGTCCTGGTGGGCGGCGGCACGCCGTTCTTCACGGCCCTGGACAACTGGGTGAACCTGAGCCTGGTGGAGACCCGGACGTTTCCCGACGGCGTGCTCCTGACCAGGTACGAGACCAGGCGCTGAATACCCGACGTCGGATCAGCGCGGGCTTCGGACCGCCCAAGGATCTCGTGGCGCTGTGTTCCGAGGCGATCGTGACGTCCCTGCCGGATCCTGTTCTTCACCGCAGACGATCCGTCCGGATAGGGATCCGCTTACGGCATTCCGCGCCCTGCTCTCTCATGAATGCGGGCGTCCTAAGGCGGTGCCGACGAGGTGCTCGCTTGGCGACGACCCACGGAAGCGCCACTTGGCCGGACGCGTTGCGTCCCGTGCATAGGCACAATGAGGGCGCGCGTGAGCTGCCGATCGGATGGAGGTCGAGCACCATCGCCGTCGCCTTGAGGCAGATGCGATAGCGGGGGTCCGACGGCCCCGCACTTCCGAGTTGGACGACGGTCCTGCTCGCGCGTGAGTAGGCACCAGAACAGGCAGGCGAGCTTCCTGGCGGCTGCGACGATCGCGACGGAGTGGCCGCGGCGGGCGCGGATGCGCTCGTAGAAGGCGTGCAGCGGACCGGGCTGGCGGACCGCCGTCCAGCACGCCTCGACCAGCGCGTGGCGGGCCCGGACTGAGCCCTGCTTTGAGATGTGGCCGTGCGTGGCCGGGCCGGGCCCGGATTGGCGCACGCGCGGATCGAGGCCGAGCTAGCCGACCAGCTTGCGCGGGCTCTCGAAACGGCCGATGTCGCCGATCGCGGCCAAGAAGCTGGCGGCCACGATCACGTTCACGCCCGGCACCGTCATCAAGCGCCGGATCTGCGGCGAGCCGAGCGCGTCACGGGCGATCAGCCGCTCGACCGCGGCGATCTCCTGGTCGAGGAACTCGATCTGGCGCATGCAGGCGTCGACCGTCTCGCGCTCCTCGAGCGCCAGCTGCAGCCCGGCGAGCCAGCGGCGGCCCTTGCCGCCGAAAAGGTCCGAGACCGATGGCCGGCCGACCAGCTGGCGCATCAGCACCGCGTGGATCTCGTTCTTCGCGCGCGAGCGCGCCCTGACGAGCTGGCCGCGACGCGACAGACGCCGGCGCATCACCCACGTCCTTCTGTCGGGCATCCAGACCCGATCGAGCGCGCCGGCGGCCAGCAGCTTCGCCAGCGTGCGCGCATCGAGACGATCGGTCCTCGCGCGCGCCTGACGGATCCCCGTGTCGCCAGGGCTCACCACAACCACCCGCGCGACGTGCGGCTCGATGATCCGCGCGATCTCCCAGCCGTTGCCCGTCACCTCCAACGCGACCCGATCGTCCGGACCCAGACTCCGCGCAAACAGCCCCAGCTGCTCCGGCGTCGTCGCGATCCGACCAGCGGAACGAAGCGCGCCGTCCTCGACCAGCGCGACCTCGCAGAAATCGAGCTGCACATCCAACCCGACCGACCCTCCGGTCCCCGATTTTCATGCCCCGAAAGCCGCTAGCAGTCTGGTCCCGGTGCACCAGGGCATAGCGCGCCGCCAGGCGCGGGCGAACGGTCGCCCGCGGTCGCGGTCGGCGGCGAGCAGCTCGCGCAGGTGCCCGGCCGGGGTCGGCTCCACGGCGCCAGCGTGCAGCGCGCGGCGGACGGGACCGCCCTGTGCCGGTTGCGGCTGGACGTTGCCCCGCCGCCCGGGGCGTTGCCAAATCCGTTGCCACTCGGCGCCGCGGCGCCCCGGCCGCGCCTGCCCCGAAAGCGCGGAACCCCGGTCGTGGTGCGGGGTTCCGGTCGATAGCTCCGGATGGATTCGAACCATCGACCTCACGATTATGAGTCGTGCGCTCTCACCGCTGAGCTACGGAGCCGGGAGTGGCCGCAAGTCTAGACGCCCAGGCCGCCCCTCTACGGCGCTGAGATGACCACGTTGTCGTGGTAGACGACGTCCGTCTGGTCGATGTCGTCGTCGCGGTAGATGCCGGTCTTGTAGTAGGCGCCGCCGTCCTCGCTCGTCGCGCGGTGGCGGCGCATCTGGCCGTTCGTGAGTCGCTGCTGCCGGCCGTCGAAGTAGACCTCGACGAAGCCCTCCGAGGGGTTCGGGGAGAAGCGGACATGCAGAGCGATGTCGTACCAGCGATTGCGTTGAATCGCAGGGCCGTGCCAGTCGAACGTCGACGAGTCGCCGTGGCCCACCTCGAACCTCGGGTTCGCGCCGGACTCGAGGAACACTGCGAGCGGCGGTGAGCCTCCGCCGAACGCATGGAACTGCATCACGAGGCGCCAGCCGCGCTCCGTCGCCGTGCCCGTCGGCACGTAGATCGCCTGGCGGATCCAGCGCTCGCTGCCCTCCGGGAAGCTCGGCCCGGTCACCTCGGCGCGGTTGCCGCCGGCGGATTCGTCGCCCGGCCGCACCTCGAAGCGCGCGCGGTGCGATCCCTGGAACGGCGCGGGACCGCCGGTCCCCACCGTGACTCGGCCTTGCTCGGACTGCACGTTCCGGAACTGCTCGGTGTCGCCCGTGTCGAAGTCGCCGCGGAAGAGCACCGGTCCGCCGAACGGAGTCGATGGCGGCGCCGGCCGGCTTGGTCTACGGCTCCGGCGCTGGACGCGGAAGACCCGCGACACACGGTCCACGTCCCCGTTCCGGCGCCGCCCGGCGACCCACAGGACGTGCCTGCCGCGGCTCAGGCGGCGGGTGTTCAGAACCGCCTTCCTGCGGAACTTGAAGGGGTAGCTGCGATCGACCCAGAGGGCGCGGCGGTCGACCCCGAACGTGACGCGCGTGTACGCCCTCGAGGCGCGAACGCGGACCTTCATGCTGCCCTTGACCTTCGCCGACTTCCCCGGGCTCGTGATGGCGAGCCTCGGCTTCGCGGACGCTTGCGCGACCGGGAGGATCGCGGCGAGCAGCAGGCCGACCAGCGCCCCGGCGAGCAGTAAGCGGCCGGACAGCGGCATGCGGACGACTGTCGAATGAGTCATAGGGCTCCCGTTCCCCTCGATTTCAGGTCCAGCCGCGAGCGCGAGCTGCGGCCAGGACCTCGGCGAGTCTAGCCTTCCGCGCGATGCGGGAGCCGCAGCTCTTGATGGCCGTGCCGAACGTGAGCGAGGGGCGCGACCTCGCCGCGCTCGAGGCGATCGAGCGCTCGTTCGCGCCGGCGCGCTTCCTCGACCTGCACACGGATCCCGATCACCACCGGGCGGTTTTCACGCTGGCGGCGCCGCAGGGGCAGCTCGCGCCCGCGCTCGTCAACCTCGCCCGTACGGCGATCGAGCGCATCGACGTCTCGGCTCATGAGGGCATCCACCCGCATGTCGGGGCGCTCGATGTGATGCCGGTGGTCTACCTCGACGAGGAGCGTCGCGGCCCTGCCTGCGCCGAGGCGTTGACGGCGGCGGGACTGGTGGGGGAGGAGCTCGGCGTTCCGGTGTTCCTCTACGGCGAGCTCGCCACGCGGCCTGAGCACAGGGAGCGGGCGGAGATCCGCCGAGGTGGGCCGAGCGAGCTCAAACGGCGAATCGAGTCGGGTGAGCTCGTCCCCGATTTCGGCCCGCGGCGCGCCCATCCGACGGCCGGCGCCGTGCTGGCCGCGGCGCGGCCGCCGCTCGTCGCCTTCAACGTGGACCTCGCCGGCAATGACGTCGAGCTCGCCAGATCGATCGCCGCCGAACTGCGCGAGTCGGGCGGAGGGCTCCCGGGGGTGCGGGCACTCGGCCTGTACCTGGAGGAGCGTCAGCGCGCGCAGGTCTCCACGAACGTCCAGGACCACCGCGCCACGCCTCTGCGCGAGATCGTCGAGCGCGTCCGCGAGCGCGCAGAGGTGGCCGAGGCGGAGCTGATCGGGCTCGCCCCGAGGGCCGCCTTCGAGGGCTTCCCTGAGGACGTGCCGCTGCGTGGGTTCGATCCCGAGCGCCATCTAATCGAGGAAGCGCTCGCGGTCATCCGGTAACGTCGATCCGCCCATGGCTCAGACGAAGCGCAAGCGCACCCGCAAGCACCGCGGCACTCCCGCGGGGACGATCGAGCGAGCCGGGCGGACCGGTCGTCCTCAGACGCGCGAGGACGCCAAGCGGATCGCGCGCGACCGGCGTTCGACGCGCCTCGACCGGCCCCCGACCTGGAGGGCCGCGGTGAACCGTGCGGCGATCGCGGCGGCGGTGTTCGGCGTGCTGCTGGTGGTGCTCTTCAGCCGCCCGGCCGCGGCGGCCGCCGCCCTCGGCGCCCTGATGTTCCTGCTCTACATCCCGCTCGGCTTCGCGACCGACACGATGATCTACCGCTACCGCCAGCGCAAGAAGACCGAAGGGGGGTAGCCGTGGACGTGCGTATGTTCACGGTCGGCCCGGTGGCCGAGAACTCGTTCATCTTCCGGCGCGACGGCAGCGACCGCGCCCTGATCGTTGATCCGGGCGACGAGGCCGACAAGCTGCTCGGCGCGCTCGACGCCCTCGGCGTCACGCTCGACGGCATTCTCATCACGCACACCCACTTCGACCATGTGGGCGCCGTCGCCGAGGTGGCCAGGGCGACCGGCGCCGAGGTCTGGGTTCCCGAGGTGGAGGCTTTCGTGCTCGAGGACATCAACCGCTTCGTCCCTTGGTCGGGCTTGGGGCCGTACGAGAACCACAAGGCGGAGCACACGCTGAGCGGCGGCGAGAAGCTCGCGCTCGCCGGTTTCGAGATCGACGTCCTCAGTACGCCGGGGCACAGTCCGGGTCACGTGACCTTCTCGATCCCCGACGAGACCGCCATCTTCTCGGGCGATGTCCTCTTCCAGCAATCGGTCGGCCGCACCGACCTGCCGTACGGCGATCACGACACGCTGATGGAGTCGATTCGGATGCTGGTCGACACGCTCCCGGCGGAGACGGCCGTCTACCCGGGCCACATGGGCCTTACGAGCCTCGGCGCCGAGCGGGCGACCAACCCCTTCCTCGCTGAGCTGGCGAGGTGAGTGGCAGGCTCCAGGCGCCGCGCGGGACCCAGGACGTCCCGCCGGCGGTGGCGCGCCGCCGCCTTGAGCTGCTGCGCTTGAGCGAGGGCGTGCTCGCGCGGGCGGGCTATGAGCCGTTCGAGACGCCGATCTTCGAGGACACGGAGCTGTTCGCGCGTGGGGTGGGGGAGTCGACCGACATCGTCCAGAAGGAGATGTTCACCTTCCAGGACAAGGCGGGCCGCTCGCTGACCCTGCGGCCCGAGGCGACCGCGGCGTTCTGCCGAGCGTACGTCGAGCACGGCATGCACAAGCTGCCGCAGCCGGTCAAGCTCTGGACCTGGGGCCCGTTCTTCCGCCACGAGGCGCCCCAGGCGGGACGCTTTCGCCAGTTCACGCAGCTGAACGTCGAGGCGCTCGGATCCGACGACCCGAGCATCGACGCCGAGCTGATCCTGCTGCTGTCCGAGATCGTCGAGCGCGCGGGCGCCGGCCCGGCGCGCGTGCGGATCTCGAGCCTGGGCACTCCGGAGACGCGCGCGGACTACATCGACGAGCTGAGGACGTATCTACACGCGCGCGAGGGCGAGCTCTCCGGGGAGGTGCGCGACCGACTCGAGCAGAACCCGCTGCGCGCTTTCGACGCCGACCACGAGGGCACGCAGGCCGTGATGACCGAGGCGCCGCGCCTGCTCGACCGGCTCGACGCCGGCGACGCCGAGCACTTCGCCGAGGTCCGCACGCTGCTCGACGCCGCCGGGCTCGAGTACGAGCTCGACTCGGCGCTCGTGCGCGGGCTCGACTACTACACGCGCACCGTGTTCGAGCTCGAGTCGCCGCGGCTCGGGGCGCAGGCCGCACTCGGCGGCGGCGGCCGCTACGACCGCCTGATCGAGCAGCTCGGCGGGCGGCCGACACCGGGTGTCGGCTGGGCGGCCGGAATCGAACGGCTCCTGCTCGCGTCGGAGCTCGAGCCGGATTCCGACGAGCGTGTCTACATCGCGCTCGCCAAGCCGGACACGGTCGCCACCGCCTTCGAGCTCGCGCAGCGTTTGCGGGACGAGGGCATCCGCGTCGAGATCGAGCAGGCGGGCCGCTCGATGAAGGGACAGCTGAAGCAGGCGGACCGCATCGGCGCGCGCACCACCGTGATCCTCGGCGACGCGATCGACGTGAAGGACATGGCCAGCGGCGAGCAGCGCGAGGCGGCCGACGCGGACGAGGCTGTCGCGCTGGTGCGGGAGGCGTTCGCGTGAGGGCGCCGCGCGCCAACCTCTACCGAACGCACTGGGCCGGCGAGCTGCGCGCGGACGCGGTCGGCGAGGAGCTGCGCGTGGCCGGCTGGGTCCACCGCCGCCGCGACCACGGCGGGCTCATCTTCATCGACCTGCGTGACCGCACCGGCCTGCTGCAGCTCGTGTTCCGCCCCGAGGAGGCGCCAGAGGCACATCGCGTGGCCGGGGGCCTGCGCGGCGAGGACGTGATCAGCGCGTTCGGCAAGCTCGTCCGCCGCGACGAGGGCGCGATCAACCCCGAGCTGCCGACCGGCGAAATCGAGCTCGTCGTGTCGCAGCTCGACAAGCTCGCCGACGCCGAGACCCCGCCCTTCCAGATCGACGAGGACGACCCGGTGGGGGAGGAGCTCCGCCTCCGCTACCGCTACCTCGACCTGCGCAAGGAGGCCATGCGCGACCGCATGATCCTCCGCCACGACGTCGTCAAGGCGATCCGCGACTCGCTCTCGGACGATGGCTTCCTCGAGATCGAGACGCCGATCATGACCCGCTCGACTCCCGAGGGCGCGCGCGACTTCCTCGTGCCGAGCCGGCTCGTGCGCGGCTCCTGGTACGCGCTGCCACAATCGCCCCAGCTCTTCAAGCAGCTCCTGATGATGGGCGGGATGGAGCGCTACTTCCAGATCGCCCGCTGCTTCCGCGACGAGGACTTCCGCGCCGACCGCCAGCCCGAGTTCACCCAGCTCGACATGGAGATGGCGTTCGTCGAGGAGGAGGACGTCCACGAGACGGTCGACCGGCTGCTCGAGCGGGTGCTCGCCGTCGGCGGGATCGAGATCTCGCTGCCGGTCGAGCGCATCACCTACGACGACGCGCTGCTGCGCTACGGCTCCGACCGCCCGGACCGGCGGCTCGGCGTCGAGATCGAGGACCTCTCCGACGTGTTCCGCGCGAGCGAGTTCAAGGTGTTCTCGGGCGCGATCGAGTCTGGCGGGGTCGTGCGCGCGATCCGGGCGGGCGGCGAGTGGCCGCGGAGCCGCTTCGACGCACTCACCGAGAGGGCCCAGTCGCTTGGCGCGAAGGGGCTCGCCTGGGCGGTCGTCGAAGAGGACGGCAGCTGGCGTTCGCCGATAGCGAAGTTCCTGTCGGAGGAGGAGATCAACGCGGCCACCGAACGGCTGGGCGCCGGGCCCGGCGATGCCGTGCTGATCGTCGCGGACACGCCGGCGGTCGCCGCCAAGGTGCTCGGCGCGCTACGGCCCGAGGTCGCCCAGCGCGAGCCCCAGGGACACGACATCTTCTGGGTCGTCGACTTCCCGATGTTCGAGTGGAACGAGGACGAGGGCCGCTTCGACCCGCTCCACCATCCCTTTACGAGCCCCACCGGCGATCTCGACGGAGACCCGGGCACGTGGCGGAGCCGTGCCTACGACGTGGTGCTCGACGGCTGGGAGCTGGGCGGCGGCTCGATCCGGATCTCGACGCCCGAGGTCCAGCAGAAGGTCTTCGACGCGCTCGGGATCGGCCCCGAGGAGGCGAAAGAGCGCTTCGGCTTCCTGCTCGAGGCGCTCACCTACGGAGCGCCTCCCCACGGAGGCATCGCGTTCGGCATCGATCGCATGGTCGCCCTGCTCGCCGGCGCGAGCTCGATCCGCGATGTGATCGCGTTCCCCAAGGCTGCCAGCGGCATCGATCCGCTCACCGGCGCGCCGGCAGCGGTGGACGCGGGCCAGCTGAAGGAGCTCGGGATCAGGGTGGAGCAGCCCCCGCCGCCTAAGGCGCCGGCCTGAAGATCGTGCCCCGGTCGATCACGGGCTGAAGCAGCTCCTGGTCGAAGTCGTCCTCGAGCTTCTTCGCCTGCTGGCCCGGATAGCCGAGCCGCTCGCGAACGTCCGGGCTCAGGAAGTAGCCGCCCGCGACGGCGGTCGTGAGCGCCTCGAAGAGCGGCGGGTCTTCGCTCTTGAGGCGCTCGACCTCAGTGGTGGGGTCGGCACCGCGCGCCGCGGCGGTGAGCTCGGCGAGCGGCTCCTCGAGGTCGCCGCGCACGGCGAGCACCTCGTCGAGCAGCGCGCCGGTCGCGCCCGCTTGGCTCGCCGAGGGCATGCCGTCGCCCTCGGGGATGAGGGCGTCGGCGAGGCCGGCCAGCGTCTCGCGGTCGATCGATGTCATGCGGCCACCTGCTGCTCGCGGCGCTCCTCGACCAGGTGCTCCGCCGAGCGCAGCGCGAGCGCGGCGATCGTGGCGGTCGGGTTCATGCCCGACGAGGTCGGCCAGACCGAGCCGTCGAAGATGAACAGGTTCGGCACGTCGTGGCAGCGCCCCCAGCGGTCGACGACCGACGTCGCCGGGTCTTCGCCCATCTTGCAGGTCCCGAGGATGTGCCAGCCGGTCGCTTCGATGAAAGGCGCGATGATCACGTCGTAGGCCCCCGCGGCGAGCAGCGACTCGCGCGCCCGTTCGCGGTGGAAGGCCATCAGGTTCCGCGAGTTCTCGGAGTTGAGGTAGTCGATCTTCACTCCGGGGATGCCGTAGGCGTCGGGCGTCTCGCGGTCGAGCCTCACGCGGTTCGACTCCTCCGGCAGGTCCTCGGCGATGATCCCCCACATCGCCGAGCGACCCAGCCGGCGCCTCATCTCGCGGTGGAAGCTGTCGCCCCAGACGGCGTTCTCCTCACCCCAGGGATATGAGCGCGTCATCGACAGCGGGCCGCCGGTGGGCTGGAGGCCCCACTTGGCGCCGCGGACGAAGCCGCGCGACTGGTCCGTCTCGTAGAACTCGAGCGAGTGGATGTGCTGGCCCCAAACCCCCTGCCAGCTCTCCAGGTCCTCGTCGAAGAGGCCGGTGACGGTCCCGAACGGGTGCAGCATCAGCCGCTTGCCGACCAGCCCCGACGAGTTCGCGAGGCCCTCGTCGCCCTGGCCGGACAGGAACAGCAGCCGCGGCGTGCCGATGCCGTTGGCGCACAGGATCGTGATGCCGGCGCGCTGGACCTGCTCGTTGCCGTCGGCGTCGAGGTACTCGGCGCCCTCGACGAGCCCGTCGTCGCGCACGACAAGGCGGCGCACGCGCGAGCGGATGCGCAGTTCGACGCCGGCGCGCTGATTGACCGGCCAATAGGTCCGATCGACGGTCGCCTTGGCGCCGTCGGCGCAGCCCCAGAGGCAGGTGGCGCGCTGGACGCACGCGTTGAGCGCGCCGTAGCGCTGCGTCGCGATCGCGTTCGGGCCGGGCCACCAGTGCCAGCCGAGCTCGTTGTGGGCGCGCGCCACGCGCCGGCCCATGGGTGAGAGCGGCACCGGGGGCATCGGCGGTCCCTCGCCGGGTGGGAAGGCCGTGTCGCCCGGATGGCCGGACACGCCCCAGTCCCTCTCGACTCGCACGTAGAACGGCTCGAGCTCCTCGTAGTTGAGCGGCCAGTCATCCGCGACGCCGTCGAGCGAGCGCACGCGGAAGTCGGAGGGCAGGTTGCGCTGCCAGTGCGCCGCGTACACGACCGAGCCGCCGCCGACCCCGTTCCACATCAGCGCGGTGATGTCCGAGTCGCTGTCGTCGATCGGGTAGTCACCCGGTCCCCCGCGGGCGTTCGGGTCCCAGGCCCAGTACTGGCCCGAGGTGAGCTCGAAGTCGGGGTGGGCCGAGCGCGCCCGCTCGTAGTCGGGCCAGTCGCCCTGCTCGAGGCAGACGACCGATATGCCCGCCTCGGCGAGGCGCTTCGACGCGACGGCGCCGGACGGCCCGGCGCCGATGATCAGCACATCCGGGTCGGGCATCAGTACGGGTATTCGACGGCCGTGCGCTGCACGCCGATCCAGCGCCGCTCGGTGAACTCCTCGAGGTTCGCCTCGCCGCCCGATCGGCCGCCGAGCCCCGACTGGCCGACGCCGCCGAACGGCACGTGCGCCTCGTCCAGGCAGGTCGAGTCGTTCACGTGCACCATCCCCGAGCGCACGCCCTCGGCGAACGCGAGCCCGCGCGCAGGCGAGCCGGAGTAGACGGCGTTGACGAGCCCGTAGGGCGTGTCGTTGACGAGGGCGAGCGCCTCGGCGTCGTCGTCCACCGCCATGACGGGCGCGACGGGCGCGAAGATCTCCTCGCTCCAGACCGGCATCTCGGGCGTCACGTCGACGACGACGGTCGGGCGGTAGAAGAGGCCGTCATAGGTGCCGCCCTCCACGATCCGCGCGCCCATCGCCACCGAATCCTCGACGATCCTGTGGCCGCGCTCGACCTGCTCCTCGGAGATCATCGGGCCGAGGCCGACCTCCCCGGTGCTCGGGTCTCCGACAGCGATGCCGCGGGCGCGGGTCGCCATGCGCTCGACGTAGTCGTCGTAGAGGTTGCGCGCCACGATGTGGCGCCCGGCCGTGATGCAGGTCTGGCCCGAGTAGTGGAACGCCGACCAGGCGCCGATCATGCTCGCCTGGTCGAGGTCGGCGTCGTCGAGCACCACGTACGCGTTGTTGCCGCCAAGCTCGAGCGAGATGCGCTTGAAGTCACCTGCCGCCTGGATCGCGATCTCGCGGCCGACGGCGGACGAGCCGGTGAAGTGGATCATGTCGACGTCGGGGTGAGCCACGAGCATGCGGCCGGTGTCGTCGTCGCCCGGCAGCCCCTGGAAGACCCCGGCCGGCGCACCGGCTTCGGCGAACAGCTCCGAGATCAGCAGCGCCCCGGTGAGCGGGGTCTCCGGCGCCGGCTTGAGGATGACCGCGTTGCCGAGCGCGATCGCGGGAGCGATCACGCGGAAGCCGAGCACGACCGGGAAGTTCCAGGGCGTGATCGCCGCGATGACGCCGACCGGCAGTCGCTGGATCAGGCTCAGCTTGCCGGTGTTGTGGGAGGGGAGCACCTCGGCGGTCGCCCGCGAGGTGAGCGCCGCGGCCTCGTAGAGCTCGTTCTGCGCCGCGCCGACCTCGTATTCGGCCTTGCCGGGGATGCCGCCGGTCTCACGGACGATCAGCGCCGCGACCTCGCCGGCGCGATCCTCGAGCAGGCGCGCCACGCGCCGCAGCAGGCCGGCTCGCTCGTCGTACCCGAGCGCCGCCCAGCCCGGCTGCGCCTCCTTTGCCGAATGCACCGCGCGGTCGACGTCGGCCTGGGACGCCACGCCCGCCTGCGCGAGCTCGTCGCCCGTCGCCTTGTCGGTGATCGGCGAACGCCGCCCGCCTTCGGGCTCCCTGAACTTTCCGTCGACGAAGATCCTGCCGACCCAGGGCCGCGCTGCAACCTCGGTGGCCATAGCCGACACCTCCTCCCCCGGTTATCGTTTTCCATGACGCTATTGCCGGGGGTTGCGCGATGTCAAGCAGAGCCGCTGAAAACGTTTGCCGAAACAGGGAATCACCGTGAGCCGGCCGCGCTCGCCGGGCTCCCTTGCTCACGTGGCCGAGGCCGCCGGCGTGTCGATCGCCACCGCGTCGCGCGTGCTGAACGGCTCTGCACACCCGGTATCCGAGGCCACGCGTGCCCGCGTCGCCGAGGCGGCGGCTGAGCTCGGCTACTCGCCCAGCGCGCTCGCCCGCGCCCTCGTGACCCAGCGCAGCCGCATCATCGGCGTGATGGTGGGGGACATCCAGGACGCCTACTTCGCCGAGATCACGCGCGGGGTGGAGGACGTCGCGGCGCGCGCCGGCTACATGACCATCGTCTGCAACGCCGACCGCCGCACCGAGGTCGAGCTCGCGCAGGTCGCCGTGCTCTGCGACTACCAGGCCGAGGGCATCGTGTTCGCGGGAAGCGGGCACATCGACGATCCGCGCGGCGGCGAGCTCGGCAGGGCCATCGAGCGCGCCCGCGAGCGCGGCATCCGCGTGCTCGCGCTCGCGAAGCGCGACTTCGACTGCCCGCGCATCGTGGCGGACAACCGCGCCGCCGCCTTCGACATCACGGACTACGTGCTGTCGCTCGGGCACCGGCGGATCGCGTTCATCGCCGGGCCGCTCGGTCTGTACGCGAGCCGCGACCGCCTCGATGGCTACCGCGAGGCGATGGCGGATGCGGACGCCGAGCCGCTCGTCGTCGACGGCGACTTCACCTACGAGCGCGGCTACTCGGCGACGCTCCAGATGATCGCTGCGGCGGACCCGCCCGAGGCCATCGTCGGCGCGAACGACGAGACCGCCCTCGGCGCGCTGGCCGCGTTGCGCCAGGCCCGCGTCGAGGTGCCGGGGCGCATCTCCGTCGCCGGCATGACCGACACGCGGCTCGCCCGCTTCAGCGACATGACGACGGTCAGCGTCCCGATGTACCAGTTCGGCGCCGCCGCGGCGCGGCGCATCGTAGTCGCGGAGGATGCGGAGGTCGAGACCGTGCTGCCGCACCGGGTGGTGCCGCGCTCGACGACCGCGCGGCGCCGCGCTACGAGCTCTCCACGAAGCTCCGCCTGACCCGCGCCATCAGCTCAGCGGCCGGCAGCTCGGCGTTCGCGGCGTTGATCACCTCGACCTCGATCGGCCCGTCGTAGCCGGCCGCCTCGACGAGTCCGCGCAGCCGCGGCAGGTCGATCACGCCGTCGCCCATCATGCCGCGGCCGGCCAACAGGTCGGGGGTCGGCACGAGCCAGTCGGACACGTGGTAGGCGACGATCCGTCCGGCAGCCCGCTCGAGCTGGCGCTCGAGCTCGGGGTCCCACCACACGTGGTAGGCGTCGACGACCACGCCCACGACGGACGGGTCGAACCGCTCGGCGAGGTCGAGCGCCTGGGCCAGCGTCACCACGACCGAGCGCTCGCCGATCATCATCGGGTGGAGCGCCTCGATGCCCAGGCGTACGCCGTGCTCCGCGGCGTACGGGGCGAGCGTCTCGACCCCCTCGAGCACCTGGGCGCGCGCCGTGGGGAGATCCCCGTCCGGCGCAGGCCCGCAGACGAGCACGAGCAGGTCCGTGCCGAGCGCGGCGGCCTCGTCTACCGCCGCGCGGTTGTCGGCGTCGCGCTCGCGCCGCTCGGCCGCGCTCGGAGCGGGGAAGAAGCCGCCGCGGCAGAGGCTCGACGCACCCAGGCCGGCCGCCCGGATGCGCTCGCCGGCATCGGGCACGAGCTTGTGCCGCCACGGGGCGAGCCAGCCGATCCCGGCCTGCCCGCACGCCTCGATGACCTGATCGAGGTCGAGATGGTCGGCGGTGATCTGGTTGAAGGAGAGCCGGGCCGGGTCGATGCTCACGGGCCGACCCCGGCCACCGCGAGCAGGCGCCGCATCCGCCCGCACGCGAGCGCCGGATCGGCGAGCAGCCCGGCGGCGTCGGCGAGCCGGAAGAGCTCGGCGAGGTGCACGAGCGTGCGCGCCCCCTCCTGGCCGCCGATCATGCGGAAGTGGCGCTGGTGTCCGTTCAGCCAGGCGAGGAAGACGAGGCCGGTCTTGTAGTGGTAGGTGGGGGAGGCGAAGAGCTTGCGGGCGAGTGGCTCGGTGGGCCGGAGCAGGGCCGCGAAGCGGCCCTCGTCGCCCGCGTCGAGCGCCTGCAGCGCCGCCGAGGCTGCCGGCGCGATCGCGTCGAAGATCCCGAGCAGCGCGTCGCTGCCGGCGGCGATCAGCGCGGCGTAGTTGAAGTCGTCGCCCGTGTACAGCCGCACGCCGGCCGGCAGCGCAGCGCGCAGCCGCAGCTCGAGCGCATCGTCGAGCAGGGAGAGCTTGATGCCGTCGACCCTGTCGGCGTGCTCGGCGATCAGCGCGGCGACGACCTCGACCGCCTGATGGGCATCGGCCGCGCCCCAGTAGCCCGCGAGCGCCGGGTCGAACATCTCGCCGAGCCAATGCAGGATCACCGGGCGGCCGGCCCGCTCCAGCACCGCGCCGTACACGCGCCGGTAGTCGTCCGGCCCATCGGCGGACGCCGCAAGCGCACGGCTCGCCATCACGATCGGCTGGCAGTCCTGTTCCTCGACGAATGCGCACTGCTCGAGGTAGGCGTCGCGAATCCGGTCGAGCGAGGCCGGTTCGCCGGCGGCCAGCTGGTCCGTCCCGGCGCCGGCCGCGAGGCGCCCTCCCGACTCGCGCGCGGCCGCAGCGGAGCGGGCGATCAGCTCCCGCCCCTCCGGCCAGCCGAGGCCCATGCCGCGCTGCGCCGTGTCCATCGCCTCGGCGACGCCGAGCCCCCACGACCACAGGTGACGCCGGTAGGCGAGCGTCTCGTCCCAGTCGATCGCGGCGCCCACCGAGTCGCCGCCGGCCAGCGGGTCCGCCACCACGTGCGCTGCGGCCAGGAACGCGCGCGAGCGAAGCGGGGCGCGCGGGCGCTCGAACTCGGCGGGCTCGCCGGGGACGAACTGCTCGAGCGAGCTGTCGGCGCGGGGGAGGAGCAGCGCGGTCGCGGAGGAGACGCTCACGCCGGCAGCTCCGGTACCGCGAGCATGCGGCGCTCGCGCCAGGAGCGCTCGGCGAGCTCGGCTAGCTGGATGCCGCGCGCGCCCTCGAAGAGGTCCCACGGGAACGGATCGCCGTTGACGACGTGGCGCAGGAAGAGCTCCCACTGCACCTTGAAGCCGTTGTCGTACTCCGCCTCGCCGGCCAGCTCACGCCAGCTGTCGCGGAAGTCGATCGGGTTCGGGACGTCCGGGTTCCACAGCGCCCGCGGCGTGGCGTCGCGCGGCTGGATGCGGCACTTACGCAGGCCCGCCACGGCGCTGCCCTCGGTGCCGTCGACCTGCAGCTCGAAGAGCTCGTCGCGGTCGACCCGTACGCACCAGGACGAGTTGATCTGCGCGACGACCCCGCCCTCGAGCTCGAAGGTCGTGTAGGCGGCGTCCTCGGCGGTCGCGCGGTAGGGATTGTCCTGCTCGTCGGAGCGCTCGCCGATGTGGGTCGCGGCGAGCGTGTAGACGCCGCGCACCGGCCCGAACAGGTCATCGAGCACGTAGCGCCAGTGCGGCAGCATGTCCGCGAGGATGCCGCCGCCGTCCTCGGCGCGGTAGTTCCAGGACGGCCGCTGGCCGGGCGGCTCGGGCCCCTCGAACACCCAGTAGCCGAACTCTCCGCGCACCGACAGGATGCGCCCGAAGAAGCCGTCGTCGATCAGGGCGCGCAGCTTGCGTAGGCCGGGGAGGAACAGCTTGTCCTGGACGACGCCGTGACTCACGCCCGCCTCGCGCGCGAGCCGCGCGATCCGCAGCGCCGAGTCGAGCGTGGGCGCCGACGGCTTCTCGCAGTAGACATGCTTGCCCGCCCGGATCGCCCGCTCCATGCCATCCGCGCGGGCGGCCGTCGCGGCGGCGTCGAAGTAGATGTCGCAGGCGGGATCCGCGAGCGCATCGTCGAGGCTCGTCGTGAAGCGCTCGAGGCCGTGCTCCCTGGCGAGCGAGCGCAGCTTCTCCTCGCTGCGGCCGACCAGCACGGGCTCGGGCCAGATCAGCGCGCCGCCCCCGACAGGGACACCGCCCTGCTCGCGGATCGCGAGGATCGAACGGACCAGATGCTGGTTCGTCCCCATGCGCCCGGTCACGCCGTTCATGGCGATCCCCACCACCCGCATCTCGTCCCCCACGCCGGGGCCGCCCGCGGTTGTCGAAGTTCTCGAGGCCATCTGGAAAACGTTTTCCGCAGCGCACCCTAGCCATGCCCCCGACCGGCTGTCAAGGCGGTGGCGAGCGGCCCCGAGTGGTGGTAGCCTCGACCTCGGCCCGAGCCTGTACGCGAGCCGGCCGTACACGTTGAGCCGAACACCACCGGGACGGGAGTCCCACTCGTGAAGGGCCGTGGTCCGTCACGGAGGACGCCCAAGCTTGCTCCGAACAGCAGGCCCAACTCCCGGCGTGGCAGCGGCAGGCTGGGGCCAACTTTGCTCATCTGGCTGCAAACCGGCGCATCCCGGCGTCATCGGTGTCGGGATGTGCGGAGCACTATCCCGACGCCTCTTCCTTGGGCTGCTTGGTTTTCGCTCAGATGAGCAAAGTTGGGCTCTCGCTGCGGGTCGGCGATAGCGTAGGTCTCATCTTGCGCTCCTTTGCCGAGCATCTCGACGCCCCAGCCGGCCGGGGCGGTCTCGCCGACGCTCCCAACGCGGGTCTCGCGGGCGGTGCCCCCTGCGGTGACCTCGTGCGCGTGGGCGTGCGCGTCGAGGGCGACCGGATCGCGGAGGCGGGCTTCGACGCCGAGGGCTGCGGTGCGCTCACCGCCGCCGGCAGCGCCGTCGTCGAGCTCGTCGAGGGCGGCTCCTTCCTGGACGCCGCCCGGATCGGCCCCGACGAAGTCGATGCCGCTCTGGGCGGGCTCGTGCGGCCCAAGCGGCACGTCGCGGAGCTTGCCGCGGACGCTCTTCACCGCGCTCTCGGGGCCGTCGCCAAGGCCGGCATTCCGCAGTTGGGCGCGAGCCCGCGGCGGACGCTCGTCGCGGTGAGCGGCGGGGTCGACAGCGCGGCCGCCGCGCAGCTCGCGCTCGACGCGGGCGACGAGGTGGTCGCCGTCACGCTCGAGTTGTGGGCCGACCCCGCCACGGATGGGGACAAGAGCTGCTGCTCGCCGCAGGCCGTGCTCGGCGCCCGCCGGCTGGCCCACGACATGGGGCTCCCGCACCTGACGCTCGACCTGCGCGAGCGCTTTCGCGCCAGCGTTGTCGACGAGTTCCTCGACGGCTACGCGGCCGGCCTGACCCCGAACCCGTGCGTTCGCTGCAATGGTGAGGTGCGCTTCGACGCGATGCTCGAGCTCGCGGACACGCTCGGCGCCGCCCGGCTCGCGACCGGTCACTACGCCCGCATCGCGCGCGATGCCCAGGGCCCGCTCGTGCGCGCCGCGGCCGACCCGCGCAAGGACCAGAGCTACATGCTCGCGCGGCTCGATCCGGCAGATCTCGACCGCCTCTCGTTCCCGCTCGGCGGGCTCACGAAGGACGCTGTGCGCGCGCTGGCCCGTGAGGCCGGACTGTCCGTTGCGGACAAGCGCGAGAGCCAGGACCTGTGCTTCGTCGCGGGGCTCGGCGGGCGTGCCTTCCTGCAGCGCCACGGCGGCCCGCGCCTGCGCCGGGCCGGCGAGATCGTCGACCGCCGCGGCGCGGTGCTCGGCCACCACGACGGCCAGCACAACTTCACCGTAGGCCAGCGCCGTGGGCTCGGCGTGGCGGGCCCCGAGCCGCTCTACGTGCTCGAGCGCGACGCGGAGACGGGCCGCGTGGTCGTCGGGCCGAGGAGCGAGCTCGCGAGCATGCGGATCGCCCTGGACGACGCCCGTCTCCACCGCGGCGCGGACGCGGTCGAGATGGTGCGCCTGCGCTATCACTCGAAGCAGCTTCCCTGCACCGTCGCGGAGGTGGCGGGCGGACGGCTGCTGCTCGAGCTCGCCGAGCCTGCCCATGCGATCGCGCCCGGTCAGCTCGCCTGCCTCATGAGTGACGATGCAGTGGTGGGATACGGGACGATCGGGGAGCCGGTGTGATGCAGCATTCAGAGCGGATCGAGCTCGTGGCGCCGCTATCGGGCGATTTCCAGGCGGTCGTGCGCCTGATCATCGGCGGGATCGCCGAGCGGGTCGACTTCGCCTTCGAGGAGATCGACGACCTGCAGCTCGCGGTCGAGCGCCTGCTCGCCGAGGCGGGCGAGGTCGGGAGCGTGAGCCTCACCTTCGAGATCGTCGAGGGAGGGATCCGCGCCCGCGTCGGCCCGCTCAACACGAACGCGATCGCCGATGCGCTGGCTGACGGCGTCGCCCCGCCCGGTGTGCTCACGCTGCGGCGCATCCTTCAGACCGTGGTCGACTCCTTCGGCGTCGAGACGGCGGACGACGGTCGCGCGGTCGTGCGGCTCGTCAAGCACAAGGGCGTCTCATGACCGTGCCACAGCGACGCCAGGACGTGTCCGGTGAGCGGGCACGCGAAGAGGATCGCGAGCTGCTGCGCCGCTATCACGACGCCGGGGACATGAGCGCCCGCGAGGAGCTGATCGAGCGACACCTGCCGCTGGTGCGCTCGCTTGCGCGGCGCTACGCCGGCCGCGGCGAGGCGCTCGAGGACATCGAGCAGGTCGGGGCGATCGGCCTCATCAAGGCGATCGACCGCTTCGAGCTGTCACGAGAGGTCTCGCTCGCCACCTATGCGACGCCGAACGTTGTCGGCGAGATCAAGCGCCACTTCCGGGACAAGGGCTGGGCGATCCGGGTGCCGCGCGCCCTCCAGGAGCTGAACGCCTCGATGTCGGGGGCGATCGAGCGCCTCACGGCACGGCTCGGGCGCTCGCCGAGCATCGCGGAGATCGCCGAGGAGCTGAAGACGACGCCCGAAGAGGTGCTCGAGGCGATGGAGGTCGGCTCCGCCTACTCGACCGTGTCGCTCTCGACCGGGCCGGGCGGCGAGGAGGACCTCGATCCGCTCGAGACGATCGGCGGGGAGGACGAGGGCTTCGAGCGCTCCGAGCAGCGCGCCGCGCTCGAGCCGGCGCTCGACCGGCTGCCCCCGCGCGAGCGCGAGATCCTGCGCATGCGCTTCGAGGAGGGACTGCCGCAGACTCAGATCGCGCAGCGGGTCGGGCTCTCCCAGATGCACGTGTCCCGGCTCATACGCAAGTCTCTGCAGGTTATGCGCGACGAACTTCTGCGCATGCCCCCGGGCACAGCGAGCTGATCCGCTGCGGCTCGTTAAGCGCACATTTTCGTTTCCTTAGGCCAGTCTCATTATCCAATCGCGCGGGTACATTTCCGCGCGGCGGGCACC
>CAVTFR010000003.1:0-37497 GCA_963734025.1 uncultured Thermoleophilaceae bacterium | reverse complement strand
CCGATTCTGCGTCCCCACTGGGCGCCGATCGACGAGCTGATCCTCACCGTCCTCTCCCAGAACACGAACGACCGCAACCGCGACGTCGCGTACGGCCGGCTGCGCGGGCACTTCGGCTCATCAGGGCCGAGCTGCGTGACGCGCCGGTCGAGGAGATCGAGGACGCGATCCGGCCGGGCGGCCTCGCGCCCACGAAGGCGGTGCGGATCAAGCAGATCCTGGAGGCGATCGGCGACGACGACCTCGCCTGGCTGGCGGAGGCTTCGCTCGACGAGGCCCGCGACTACCTCACGGACTTGCCCGGAGTCGGGCGCAAGACGGCCGCCTGTGTGCTGCTGTTCTCGTTCGGCCGCCCGGACGTGCCCGTCGACACCCACGTTTACCGGGTCGGCTCGCGGCTCGGCCTGTGGCGCGAGAAGGCGAGCTTCACCGAGGCGCACGACGAGATGCTGCGGCTCGTGGGCGACGACGGCCAGGAGGCCTACGAGGTGCACGTGCTCCTGATCCGCCACGGCCGCCGCACCTGCACGGCGCGCTCGCCCGACTGCGTGAACTGCCCGCTGCGGCGGATGTGCCCGGAAGGCCGGCGACGGCTCGGGCGCGGATGACGGACAGAAAGCGGCTCGACTGGCTCCAGCGTGGCCTGCTCGCGCTGCCGTTCCTGATCGGGATCGCGGTGCTGCAGGGCCTGACCGTGGAGATCGACACGTTCCACGGGAGCGACGCGCGCGTCTACCAGCTGCCCACGATCCTGCAGCTCGCGGAGCGCTTCGACTTCTCCGACTACCCCTCAGCGCAGACGCCGCTCTACCACGTCCTCACGGCCTGGTGGGGCGAGCTCGTCGGCTTCGAGCTCTGGAAGCTGCGCCTGCTCAACGTGTTCTTCTCGTACGCGATGGGCTTGCGCTGCTGCGACTGCTGCG
Organism: uncultured Thermoleophilaceae bacterium; assembly: GCA_963734025.1. Classification (GTDB taxonomy): domain Bacteria; phylum Actinomycetota; class Thermoleophilia; order Solirubrobacterales; family Thermoleophilaceae; genus JACVRW01. The sequence continues at coordinate 36,574 of CAVTFR010000003.1, read as the reverse complement.
CCGCGCTACGCCGCTCGAGCCCTGGCAGGCGTTCGCGCTCACGCTGCTGTTCGTCCTTTCGCCGTACGTGCTCGGCACGTCCTCCACGCTGCTCACGGACAACCTGGCGATCCTGTTCGCGCTCCTCGCGCTTGAGCGCATCCACGCGTACTCGCGCGGCGCCGGGCTCGGCGCCTTCGCGCTCGCCTGCGCCGCGATCGCGGCGGCCCTCCTGACCCGCCAGGCGTTCGTCTGGCTCGTGCCGGTCGCCGCCGTCTTCCTAGTGCGCACGGATCTGCGCTCGCCGTCCCGGCTCATGGGCGGCGCCGCCCTGCTCGGGCTGTCGGTCGTCCCGGTGGGGCTGCTCGCGCTCGAGTGGCACGGCCTCGTGCCGCCGAGCGCCGACCCGGCCTCGTGCGGCCTCTGCGACGACCGCCAGGGGCTCGCCCGAGAGGCGCTCAGCTTGCGCACCGTCGGCTTCACGGTCGCGCTCGCGGGCGCCTACGGCGCGCTCGTCTTCGGACCCGGCCTGGTGCGGCGGCTGCGGCGCCTGCGCTCGTCCCTACTCGCGCGCGCGTATGTCGGACTCACCGGCCGGGTCGCCGAGCTGCGCATCCGGCTCCTGGCTGCGGTCGCCGCCGGCGTGCTCCTGCTCGCCATCTCGCCGCTCCTATACAAGCCGATCACCCCGCAGCAGGCGGGCGACGCCGGCTACCTCTGGCAGCTATCGGACCGCTTGCCCGAGTTGTTCGGGTCGTCGCTTCTCTTCTGGGCGCTCGTGCCGCTCGGCTGCGTTGCCCTATATCTCCTCGTCACACGCGCCGGGATCTGGTCGCTGCCGGCCGTGTACCTCGCCTCGTTCCTGCTGGCGGCGCTCCCGGTGAGGCTCGTCTACCAGAAGTACTTCGACCCGTTCGTGTTGCTCGCGCTCGCGCTGCTTGCCCGCCCGCCCGACCTGCGCACGCGCTGGGACTACGCGGGCATCGGCGTGATGTACGTGGCCTTCGTGGCCTACGCGTTCAGCTTCGCCGGCTGAGCCGGGTCAGGTCGGCTTCGTGGCCAGCAGGGAGATGCTCTCGACCTCGTACGTGCTGCAGGCGTCGAGCGCGCGCTCGGACACGAACCGGTAGTCGTTCCTGCGGACGTCGGCGATCTGGAGGCCCTCACCCTCGATCGCCGCGAGATAGGTCTTGCGTGGGATCGCCCCGGCGATGCAGGCCGCCCACAGGTCGACATTGCGCCGCGTGCGCTCTCTGAGGGCCCGGCCGCTGACGATGTCGGTGATGGCGAGCCTCCCGCCGGGCCGCAGCACGCGAGCTGCCTCGGCGAACACGCGGCCCTTGAACGGCGACAGATTGATGACGCCGTTCGAGATGACGGCATCGAAGCTCGCATCGTCGAACGGCAGCTCCTCGATGTGGGCCTCGACGAGCTCGACCTGCGTGAAGCCGTCGCGATCGCGAAGCCGGGCTGCCTTTGCGAGCTGCTCGTCGGTGATGTCCACGCCGACTACGCGCCCGGACTCGCCGACGAGCACGGCTGCACAGAAGACGTCGGTACCGGACCCCGAGCCGAGATCGAGCACGGCCTCGCCCGGACCGAGCGCCGGAAGGTCGAGGTGATGCCCGACGCCCGCGAACGAGGCCACCGCCTCGGCGGGGATCGCGTCCAGCAGCTCGGGCGAGTAGCCGAGGTGCTCCGCGAGCTCCCGGCCGAGCTCGAAGTGCAGGTCGGCCTGCTGCTCGCGGGCCACGTTGCGGTACATCTGCTTGACCTCGGCCTCGAGACGCTCGCCGTCCACGAGCGAGCTGGCGTCGAGCTGCGGCAGGGCCTCCGCCTGGGTCAGCTCGTCCGCGGCTGTGCCGGTGCTGGAACTCATGGGGCCTCCTGGGATGCTTGCGAGTCGTTCACCACGACCATACCCCGCCAATCCTCAGCACGCCGGCCGTCGGCCACGCGACACGGGTCCGGGGAGTGAGCCCCAGCTGGCATTACTGGATCTCGAGCGCGTCGATGACGAAGACGAGCGTCTCGTTCGGCCCGATCGCGGGCGGCGCCCCCTCCGCGCCGTAGGCCTGCTCGGGCGGGATCGTCAGCTTGCGCCGGCCACCCTTCTTGATCCCGACGAGCCCCTTCTCCCAGCCCTCGATGACCTGGCCGGCTCCGAGCTGGACAGGGAAGGTCTGACCGGTGTCCCAGGAGGCGTCGAATTCCTGGCCGGTGGAGAAGCTGACCCCCACGTAGTCGACGATCACTGTGTCGCCGGGCTTCGCGCCCGGCCCCTTGCCCTTGACGATGTCCTCCTTCACGAGCTTGCGCGGCGGCACGCCGGTCGGCTTGTCGATCACCGGCTTGACGCTCGTGTCGGTGAGGTCGGCCTGTGCCTCGGTCTCGGTGCCGGTGTCGCTCTCCGGGGGTGAGCTTTCCTCCTGAGTCGCGCCTGCCGAGCCGCTGGAGCCCGAGTCATCGTCGCCGCAGGCCGAGGCGCCGAGCGCCGCGAGCAGCAGGAGCAGTGCGAGCAGCGCGGGCGAGCGGCGAGGCATGGCGGCGGAAGCCTAATGCATTGGCGCGTCGCCGAGGATCTGCCATACTCGGACTCAGATTTCTTTCGATTGCAAGCGGCAAAGGAGAACGTACGGATGGGCAAGACGATCGGCATCGATCTTGGCACGACAAACTCGTGTATGGCCGTCCTCGAGGGCGGCGAGCCCACCGTGATCGAGAACGCCGAGGGTGCCCGCACGACCCCCTCGGTGGTCGCGTTCACGGAGGGTGGAGAGCGCCTCGTGGGAGCACCCGCGAAGCGCCAGGCAGTGACCAACCCGGAGAACACGGTCTTCTCCATCAAGCGCTTCATGGGGCGCAAGGAGGCGGAGGTCAAGGAAGAGGAGAAGATCGTCCCGTTCGAGGTCGTTTCTGGCCCGAACGGTGACGCTCGCGTCAAGGCCGGCGGCAAGGAGTACGCGCCGCCGGAGATCAGCGCGATGATCCTCCAAAAGCTCAAGGCAGACGCCGAGGCCTATCTCGGCGACAGCGTCGACAGCGCGGTGATCACCGTCCCCGCGTACTTCAACGACGACCAGCGCCAGGCGACCAAGGACGCCGGCAAGGTCGCCGGGCTCGACGTCCAGCGCATCATCAACGAGCCGACCGCGGCCGCGCTGGCCTACGGGCTCGACAAGGAGGAGACCGACCAGACGATCCTCGTCTTCGACCTCGGCGGCGGCACCTTCGATGTGTCCGTGCTCGAGATCGGCGACGGCGTCTTCGAGGTCAAGGCCACCGCAGGTGACAACCACCTCGGCGGCGACAACTTCGACAAGACGGTCGTCGACTGGCTCGTGGCCGAGTTCAAGAAGGCTGAGGGCGTCGACCTCTCGCAGGACAAGATGGCCCTCCAGCGGCTGTACCAGGAGGCCGAGAAGGCCAAGACCGAGCTCTCGACCACGCAGGAGACGCAGATCAACCTGCCCTTCATCACCGCGGTCGACTCGGTGCCCAAGCACCTGAATCAGCGGCTGACCCGCTCGAAGCTGAACGAGTTGACGGCCGACCTGATCGACCGCGTGGTCGCCCCGACCAAGCAGGCGATCGAGGACTCGGGCGTCGGCAAGGACGGCATCAAGCACGTCGTCCTCGTGGGCGGCATGACGCGCATGCCGGCCGTGCAGGAGAAGGTCAAGGAGCTCACCGGCAAGGACCCGCACCGCGGTGTCAACCCGGACGAGGTCGTGGCCGTGGGCGCCGCCATCCAGGCGGGCGTGCTGGCCGGCGACGTCAAGGACGTGCTGCTCCTCGACGTGACCCCGCTGACCCTCGGCATCGAGACCAAGGGCGGCGTGATGACGAAGCTGATCGAGCGCAACACGACGATCCCGACGCGCAAGTCGCAGATCTTCTCGACGGCCGAGGACAACCAGCCGAGCGTCGAGGTGCACGTGCTCCAGGGTGAGCGCGAGATGGCGACCTACAACAAGTCGCTCGGCAAGTTCCAGCTGACCGGCATACCGCCGGCGCCGCGCGGCATCCCGCAGATCGAGGTGACGTTCGACATCGACGCGAACGGCATCCTCAACGTGGGTGCCAAGGACCTCGGCACCGGCAAGGAGCAGAAGATCGAGATCAAGTCCGGCTCCGGCCTCGCCGAGGATGAGGTCGAGCGGATGGTGAAGGACGCCGAGGCGCACGCCGAGGAGGACCGTCGCCTGCGCGAGGTGGTCGAGGCACGCAACGAGGCCGAGAACGCCGCCTACCAGGCCGAGCGCCAGGTGAACGAGATGGGTGACTCGCTCGACTCGTCCTCCAAGGAGGAGATCGAGGCCGCGATCAAGGACGTCCGCGAGAACCTCGAGTCGGACGACGTCGCGCTGCTCAAGTCCAAGACCGACGCGCTGCAGGCCGCCTTCCACAAGGTGTCCGAGCAGATGTACGCCGCCGCGCAGCAGCAGGCGGCGGACGCCGGCAACGGCGCCTCCGCGGACGGCCAGCAGACGGACTCCGCGGCCGACGAGGAGGAGGTCGTTGACGCCGAGGTCGTCGACGGTGGCGAGGACAAGAGCTAGTGATGTTCGAAACCCCGCCCGTCCCGCCGGTCCCGCCGGAGGACCACGACGACATCCGTGCGCATCCGGCCGAGCCGGATGCTTCGGCAGAGGCGCCCGTCACGTCGCGTGACGAGTCGGGCGAGCCCTCCGGCGAGGAGGACGCCCAGAACGAGCAGGAGATCCTCGAGGAGAAGGAGAACACGGTCGCTCCGTCGCGGGCCGAGCCAGCGACCTCGCGCCCGGCCGAAAGCAAGGACCCGCTCGCGCGCATCCAGCGCGAGCGGGACGAGTACCTCGACCTCGCCCGCCGCTCCCAGGCCGACTTCGAGAACTACAAGAAGCGCGCCGCCAGGGAGGCGGCCGCCGCCGGCGAGCGCGCCAAGAGCGGGCTCGTCCGCGAGCTGCTGCCCGTGGTCGACAACCTCGAGCGGGCGCTCGCCTCGGCGGAGGCGTCGGAGCAGCACCTCGCCGCGGGCGTCCGGCTCGTGCACTCGGAGCTGATCGCGGTGCTCGAGCGCAACGGCGTGAAGCAGTTCGACCCGAGGGGCGAGCGCTTCGATCCCGGTGAGCACGAGGCGCTCTCGATGCGTCCGCAGGACGGCGCCGAGTCGGGTGTCGTGATCGACGTCGTGGAGAAGGGCTACCGCGCCAACGGCACGGTGCTTCGTCCGGCCCGCGTGGTGGTCTCCGCATAGCCATGCCCGCGGTGAAGGACCCGTACAAGGCGCTCGGCGTCGACCGGAAGGCCTCCGACGAGGAGATCAAGAAGGCCTATCGCAAGCTGGCGCGCCAGTATCACCCCGACCAGAACCACGGTGACAAGAAGGCGGAGGAGCGCTTCAAGGAGGTCCAGGAGGCCTACTCGATCCTGTCCGACGCCGAGAAGCGCAAGGAATACGACTCGGGCGGCGGGATCTTCGGCGGCGGCTTCGACCCGGGCTCGTTCCGGACGGGCACGGGCGGTGGTTTCGGCGGCTTCGGCGACATCCTCTCCGACCTCTTCGGAGGCGGCGCCGGCGGCCGCGGCGCGCCGGGGCCCGAGCGCGGCCGCGACCTCGAGACCGAGGTCCACATCTCCTTCGACCAGGCGATGGAGGGCGCGCAGATCCCCGTGTCCGTGCCACTGTCCGCGCCCTGCCCCACGTGTCGCGGCACCGGGGCGAAGCCGGGGACGCAGCCCACGATCTGCACCCGCTGTCAGGGCCGGGGGGTCGAGGCCGAGTCGCAGGGGCTCTTCTCGATCACGCAGCCCTGCCGTCAGTGCGGCGGCACGGGCACCGAGATCAAGGACCCCTGCCCCACCTGCGACGGCTCGGGTCGCACCCGCCAGGTCAAGCGCTACCGCGTGAACATCCCCGCGGGCGTGCGCGAGGGCAGCCGCGTCCGGCTCGCCGGCAAGGGCGAGGCGGGGCCGCGCGGCGGCGCCTCGGGCGACCTGTACGTGGTCACGCACGTGACCGACTCGCCGATCTTTCACCGCAAGGGCGACAACCTCGAGGTCGAGGTCCCGATCACGATCCCCGAGGCGATCCGCGGCGCCACGATCGAGGTGCCCACTCTCGCCGGCACGAAGCGCATCCGCGTGCCCTCCGGCACCCAGCACGGGACGGTCCAGCGGCTTCGCAACGAGGGCCCGCCGAGGCTGAACGGCAAGGGCCGCGGCGACATCCACTACCGCCTCTCGATCGAGGTCCCGAGTGAGCTCTCGAAGGAGCAGGCCGAGGTCGTCGACGAGCTGGCGACCGTGATCGACGGCAACCCGCGCGAGCGGCTGCTGGCGGGAAGGAACTAGGGGATGGCCACGGGGCCCGAGCGCGGCCGCGGCGTCTACATGATCTCGGTGGCGGCCGAGCTGGCCGGGATGCATCCGCAGACGTTGCGGATCTACGAGACGCGCGGGCTCATCACCCCGAAGCGCTCGCCCAAGAACACCCGCCTGTACTCGCAGGCGGACGTCGACCGGCTGCGCCGGATTCAGGAGCTGACTAGCGAGCTCGGCATGAACCTGGCCGGGGTCGAGCGGGTCTTCGAGCTCGAGGAGGAGATCGAGCGGATGCGGCGCCGCATGCGCAACATCGAGCGCCAGGCAGAGCGCGTGCAGTCGGAGCTCGCCGCTGAGATCGAGCGCGTCCGGCGCTCCTTCAAGCGCGAGCTCGTCGTCTACGAGCCGCCGCGGCAGGACCTCATGCGCAGGGAAGCGCAGCGCCCGGTCCGCGTCCCGATCGAGCGGCGCGGGCGCTAGCGCTCATCGGCGTCGCCGAGATCGGCACACCAGGTCCTGACGGGCAGGGGTTCGCGTTCTTCGTGGTCGAGTCGCCGCCGTCTTTCCCCGGTGGTCCCGGCGACGACGGGGACGACAACCCGTTCAACCGGGGCAACGGCCGCAGCCTCTTCGGCGACGACTGAGCCGGCCTACTCCTCCTGACGCGCCTGCGTGAGGGCGCGGCGGAGCGCCTGGTTGCGGCGCTCGAGCCGCTGTGCGCGACGGCGCCAGCTCGCAGCCCGGGCGCGCTGTCGCGCGGCGGCGTCGCCGGCGTTCTCGACGTCCGTCTGCAGTGTGTCGAGCTCGGCGCGCGCGTCCTCGAGCTCCACGCGGACGGCGCGCAGCTCGTGTGCCTGGCTCGCCTGGACACTCGCGCCCGCATCCGGTCCTGGGTCGGTCGACTCGTCGCCGCCGGCCAAGAGCACGCCGGCCAGCAGGCCGAGGCCCACTAGGCAGGCCAGCCCGAACCCGAGCAGGAGCGCGTAGCGCGGCCGCTCTCTGAACGTCCGCGGCACGATGGTCAGATCAGCCTGTCGACGACTTCGACCCCCAGCCGTTTGACCGGCACGCGCACCGAGCGATCGAGCTCCGCGAGCGAGTAGGTGGCCGAGTCGAGCATCACACGCAGGCGGTCGTCGTAGGGGATCGTCACGTGGCGGCCGATCCCGAAGCGGCGGAACGCGGACTCGATCACCTGGCGGTCGCCGGAGCGCTCGGACGGCGCCCGGTTGAGCACCACGGTCAGGCGCTTGCGGTTGAGGCTCTCCTCCTCATCGTCGCTGTCCCAACCCGCCTCCGCGTTCAGGTAGCGGAGCGCCCCGATCACCTTGTCCGCCGTCACATACTCGGGCGTCGTCACGAGCAGCGCCTGGTCGGCGCGCTTGATCCCGAACTGCGCGAGCGGGTCGATGATGCCGGTGCCGAGGTCGAGCAGGATCACTTCGTAGAAGCGCCCGAGCAGGTCGAGCAGGTCGCCGTAGGTCTCGGGCGTCATCGCCGCCATCACCTCGGCCTGCTCGGGCGCCGCGAGCACGTGCAGTCCCGACGGCAGCTGGGAGACGTAGGCGAGCACGTCCGACACCGAGTCGATGTGCTCGAGATGGGGAAGGACGTCGGCGAGCGAGCGGTCGACACGCGCGCTGTCGGGCGCGAGCGAGGCGAGCGTTCCGAAATCGCGGTTGGCGTCCACTGCGACCACGCGGAGGTTGAGGGCTTCTGCCAGGAGGTTCCCGATGAGGAAGGTGCAGGTGGTCTTCCCGACTCCGCCCTTGGGTGAGACGACGGCGATCGTGTTCGTCCGCGTCGCACGCGGCGCCTCGACCATGGCGCGGTCGAGATCCTGCTCGCGGCGCTCGCCCTCGCTGGTGGCGAGGGTACGCATGCGCTCGCGCAGTCGCGACCAGGTGCCCTCGCGCACCTCGCGGCCCTGGACGACGGGCCGCGTGTATACGTCCCCGCGCCGGAAGCGGCTCGAGTCCGGGAGCCGGGCGGGCCGGCGGCCGTTGGGCGATCGCGCCGGTTGCGGGGGAGCGGCCGCCTCGGGCGGTTCGGCGACAGGTTGCGGCGGCTCGGCCGGGGGCCTCGGAGGCTCGTTCTCGTCCTGTCCGCGCGTGCGCCCGCTGCCGGCCGTGGTGCCGGTGAGCTTGAAGCGCGGGGGTGTCCCCTCGGCCATCGATGTCTTATACCCTCATGCGCCCTCAAGCGTGCGTTTGGGTATATGCGCCGCAGGGGACACTCACCCCGCGCAGACCGGCCGATGGACCGCAACACAGCCACAGGACTCCACGTAGATCCCCTCGCCGACCTCGAAGTGCAGCGGGCGCTGGCCCTCGCGCGCGCGCGTGAGAGCTACCCCGCGGTTCCGCGCGAGAACCTGCTCGGCTACTGCGAGGCCGCTTGGGAAGTGGCCCTCAAGGCGGATCCGCGCGGACGTGACCTGCAGGGCAGCTTCGACCGGGCGCTCCTGATCATCGCGTGGACCCAGCGTCGCAGCGGCGGCCGCGTGCCGCTGCGCGAGTTGATCGACCAGACGGTCCCGCGGATCGCGCTCGAGCCGTTCATCGGCCGCCCCGCCGAGGTGGGTGAGAACGAGCCGACCGAGCTGGGCGTCCAGCCGGAGGAGGCCGTGCCCAGCCGGCGCTCGCCGCTGCGGCTGCCGTTCACGTCGCCGATTCCGGTTGGAGCGGCGCTCGCAGCAGGCGTGGTCGGTGTTGCCCTGCTGAGCGAGGCCGAGGTCATCCCGATCGCGCCGCTGCAGCCGGCGGGCAGCGACGATTCGGCGGGCGCGGACGACGTCGCCTCTCGGGACGCCGCTGAACGCAAGGGGGACCGGGCCTCCGGAGCGGGCGCGGCCCAGTCGGATGAGATGGTCGCGGGCCTGCTGCCGGAGGGAATCGGCACTGCGGCGGGCCAGGCCTTCGCGGCGCCTCCCGCAGCCGCGGGCGACGATTCGCCCGGCGGTTCTCCAGGACCTTCCGCCGTCGCGGCAGAGGCGTCCGGCGGCGCTGTCTCCAGCGCGGCCGCGCGGGCCGCCGGTGGCACCGGCTCTTCCCAGATCGCCGCGGAGACGGCGGGTGCGCAGGCCGCGCCGCCCGCACCGGTTGCCCCGGCGCCACCGGCGCCGCAGCCCGTCGTCCGCGTCGAGATGGCGCCGCCGACGATGATCCTCGAGGTCTCTGCGCCACAGCGGCCGTCGATTCGCACCGACGACCACGAGGACAGCCGCGAGCAGCAGGATCCGGGCGGGCCGGATTCCGATACGGGCGTCGCCGACGACCCGGATGACGACGCCGGTCGTGGCGACGAGGACGACGAAGGCCCGCTCGACTTCCTCGAGGACACGGGACGGCCCGATGCCGGCAGAGGTGACGAGGAAGACGCCGAAGACGAGGACGAGATCGACGGCGACGAGGAGGACGGCGACGAGGACGACGGCAATCAGGTGGACGGCGACGAGGCCGCTCCCGCGCCTCCGCCCGAGGACACGACCTCCGAGGACACGGAGCAGGCGCCCGCCGCTCCCGCGCCCGCCGAGCTCGCCCCGGCCGTTCCCGCCCCGGTGGCGCCCGCGCCGGCCGCGCCTGCTCCTGCCGATGCCGCCCCGGCCGCGCCTGCTCCTGCCGCCCCCGCACCGGCGGCACCCGCGCCCGTGGCACCCGCTCCCGCCGCAGCGGCACCAGCTCCCGCACCGCCGGCTCCCGCACCGGCCGCTCCGGCGCCGCCCGCTCCGGCTCCCACCCCGCCCGCGCCTCCGGCCTGAGCCCACGCGCGGCCTGAGCGCGCGCGCCTCAGGCGGGCGCGCGCAGCCGCAACTCGAAGCGGTGGCGGCCGGCGGCGACCTCGAGCTTCGTCGCGGTTGCCGGCACAGCCGGCACGAACGCCGTGTCGCCGCGCAGGTGATGGCCGGGGATCCAGCCGCCGCCCTGAGGCGTGTAGGCGGTGCCGGCGTCGTCCCAGAGCGAGAAGGCGGCGGGAGGCCGGTGCTCGCCGCCCGTGGCGCTGTCTGGGTTGACCGGCGGAGAGACGAAGAGCCAGCGCAGCAGCACGCCGTCGCCGTAGAGCTCGGCGGCCAGCAGGTGCAGGCCGGGTGTCTCCCGGGCCGGCTCGGCGCGCACGCTGCGCCGCAGCTCCACCCCCCGAAACGGCGCGTAGGCCGTGCTCGTGATCTCCCGCAGCCGCCTGAAGAAGCGCTCGCGATCAGCCTCGGTCACGAGGCCGAGCGCGTTCAGGGTCTCGAAGGCGGCCGAGACGTTCACGACCGCCTGGTCCGCTTCGGTTCGGATCATGTTCGGGTCGAGCGGCCGCCGCGGCGTCGTCTCGACCCGCTGCAGGTTGTGCTCGAGCAGCTCGACCGCGCGGCGGCGCAGGTCGGCTGGGCTGTCGGGCTCGTCGGCCAACGTCGCGCCGAAGATAGATGGTTGCGGGCGCTCACGGGCCGGCGATGCGCAGCCGCAGGTCCGTGGCCGCGGCCGCGTGCACGGCGGCCCGCCTGCGGTAGTGGGCAACCAGCTCCCGCTGCCAGCCGAGCTCGCGCCGGTAGCGCGCCGCGAGCAGCTGTGCCCGGCGGAGGCGGCGCCTGGGCGGGACGAGCGCCCGCCGCAGCTCGCCGATCACCGCCCGGGCCTGGCGCAGGCGCTGCCGGCCGGTCAAGGCCTGCACGCGCCATAGGTCCGCGGCCGTCTCGGACAGCCGCCGCAGGCCCTCCTGCCGGCGCTGCTCCGAGCGCCATGCCATGAGCTGAGCCCAGCGCGTGACGACCCGCTGCACCGCCGCGAAAGCCGGCCGGCGGCGCACCTCGTAACCCGGGGTGTCGACGATGTGAGCGAGCCCCTCGGACGCGTACGCACCCTCGGCGCCCTGGTCGCGCAGCGTCACGAAGACCTGCTCGGCGCCGGCCTCGCCGAGCCCGACGAGCGACTGCGTCAAGTAGCTCGCCTGGGCGGCGTCGCCGCCGCGGTGGGCGGGGTCGCTCTGGAAGGCTGGATCCGCCGCGTAGCCGTGCTCGGTGACCCATAGCGGGCCGCGGAAGCCGCGGCTCGCCAGCTGTCCGCGGACCGCCAGGTAGCGGCTCACCACGCCATCGACCGACCCCCGCAGATGGACGTTTGCGATGTCGAAGGCGCCGGCCGCGCCGGGGACCGTAAGGACGCGCTCGAGCCAGGCCGGCTCTTCCGGGCGCATGATCCCGCCGAGCACGATCTGGTCCTCGGGCGCCCGTGCCTTGATGGCCGCATGGGCGGCGGCGAGCATTCGGCCGTACTCCTCCGGCGAGCCCTCGAAGGCCCAATTGCCGTCGGGCTCGTTGAGGATCTCCCAGTGGTCGACCGCCGGGCCGGCGTGCGCGGCGATCTCCCCCGCCAGGCGGCCGAGCTCGGCGGGGTCCGTGGTCGGGCAGCGGACGTGGTGCGGGAAGCGCTCAGGGCAGGTGGAAAGCCATGACGGGGGGTCGAGGAGGATGCCGAGCACCTTCAGGCGGTGGCGCCGGGCCAGTTCGATCACCTGGTCGACGCCGCGCCAGTCGGGGGCGGGTGCGCGGCCGCCGCGATCCGCCTCGAATACGTCGCTCACCTGGACGTCCACGCGTATGAAGTCGGCGCCGAGAGCGGCGGATTCGGCGAACAGTCGCTCCTTCTGCTCGAGCGGGGTGCAGCAGGCGTAGACCATCGCGTGCGACGAGACAGGCGCGGCCTGGCTCGCCGCAACCGGGGCCACAGCCAGGAGGACGGCCGCCGAGAGGGCCGCTCGGACGAGCATGTCAGGGCGTATTCTGGAGCGGGGTGGACGTCTAGGCAACCCTGCTATAACCTGACTTAGGTTTTCTATGCAAGCTGATCGCTTCACAGTCAAGTCTCAGGAGGCGCTCGCCGCGGCCCAGTCACTGGCCCGGGCACGCCGCAACCCAGAGGTGGCGCCCGCGCACCTGCTGGTCGTGCTGCTCGAGCAGGAGGGCGGCATCGTCGTTCCCGTCCTGCGCCGCGCCGGCGCCGACCCGGAGCGCGTTCGCCGGCGCGCGAACGAGGCGCTCGACGCGCTTCCGAAGATCAGCGGCGACGCCTCGGCTGCGCCGGCGCTCGGGCGCGAGCTGATCGAGGTCCTGAACCGCGCCGACGAGGAGGCGCGCGGGCTCGGCGACGAGTACGTATCGACGGAGCACCTGCTGCTCGCGCTCGCGAGCGAGCCCAACATCGACACCGGCGCTTCGCGTGATCAGATCGGCGAGGCGGTCCAGCAGGTCCGCGGCCCGCACCGCGTGACCGACCAGAACCCTGAGGACAAGTACCAGGCGCTGGAGAAGTTCGGCCGCGACCTCACCGAGGCCGCCGAGCACGGCAAGCTCGATCCGGTCATCGGCCGCGACGACGAGGTACGGCGCGTGATCCAGGTCCTATCGCGGCGCACGAAGAACAACCCGGTGCTGATCGGTGAGCCGGGCGTCGGCAAGACCGCGATCGTCGAGGGGCTGGCACAGAGGATCGTCTCGGGCGACGTGCCCGACTCGCTGCGCGACCGGCGCGTGATCGCGCTCGACATCGGCGCGCTGATCGCCGGCGCCAAGTACCGCGGTGAGTTCGAGGAGCGGCTCAAGGCCGTCCTCAAGGAGATCGCGGACGCCGAGGGCCAGGTGATCCTCTTCCTCGACGAGCTGCACACGATCGTCGGCGCCGGCGCCGCCGAGGGCGCCGTCGACGCCGCCAACCTGCTCAAGCCGATGCTCGCCCGCGGCGAGCTGCGGGCCGTTGGCGCCACCACGCTCGACGAGTACCGCAAGCACATCGAGAAGGACGCGGCGCTCGAGCGGCGCTTCCAGCCCGTGTACGTCGAGGAGCCGAGCGTCGAGGACACGATTGCGATTCTGCGCGGGCTCAAGGAGCGCTACGAGGTGCACCACGGCGTGCGCATCAAGGACTCCGCGATCATCGCCGCCGCGACCCTGTCGCACCGCTACATCGCCGACCGCTTCCTGCCCGACAAGGCGATTGACCTGATCGACGAGGCCGCCTCGCGGCTGCGCATCGAGATCGACTCGATGCCGATGGAGATCGACGCGGTCGAGCGCCGCATCCAGCAGCTCGAGATCGAGCTGCAGGCCCTCTCGAAGGAGAAGGACGACGCGAGCGTCGCCCGCCGCGAGGCGATCGAGCGCGAGCTCGCCGACCTGCGCGAGCGCTCCAACGAGATGAAGGCGCACTGGACCGGCGAGAAGGAGGCAATCGAGGCGATCCGCTCCGCCAAGGAGCAACTCGAGCACGCGCACCGCGATGCCGAGCGCGCCGAGCGCGACGCCGATCTCCAGCGCGCAGCCGAGCTTCGCTATGGCGAGATCCCGCGGCTCGAGCAGCTCGTCAAGGACGAGGAGGCGCGGCTCCGCGAGCTCCAGTCCGACGTGACCTTCCTGAAGGAGGAGGTCGACGACGAGGACGTCGCCGAGGTCGTTGCCCGCTGGACGGGCATCCCGGTCTCGAAGCTGATGGAGGGCGAGGTCGAGAAGCTGATCCACATGGAGGAGCGGCTGCATGAGCGCGTGATCGGCCAGGACGAGGCCGTCGCGGCCGTCTCGAACGCGCTGCGGCGCTCGCGCGCCGGCCTTCAGGACCCGAACCGGCCGATCGGGACGTTCCTCTTCATCGGCCCGACCGGCGTCGGCAAGACGGAGCTCGCCCGCGCCCTCGCCGAGTTCATGTTCGATTCGGACCAGGCGATGGTGCGCATCGACATGTCCGAGTACATGGAGAAGCACTCCGTCTCCCGCCTGCTGGGCGCGCCGCCCGGATACATCGGCTACGAGGAGGGCGGCCAGCTCACGGAGGCCGTGCGCCGGCGCCCGTACACGGTGGTGCTGCTCGACGAGATCGAGAAGGCCCACACCGATGTCTTCAACGTGCTGCTCCAGCTGATGGACGACGGGCGCTTGACCGACGGCCAGGGCCGTACCGTCGACTTCAAGAACACCGTCGTGATCATGACGTCGAACGTCCCCGGCGGCATCGCCGGCGTCGAGGCGACCTTCAAGCCGGAGTTCGTCAACCGGCTCGACGAGATCGTCGAGTTCCGCCAGCTCTCGCGCGAGGAGATCGGCAAGATCGTTGACCTCCAGGTCGCGCGGCTGATCGAGCGGGTGCGCGAGCGCGACGTCGAGGTCGAGCTCACCGACGACGCGCGGACGCTGCTCGGGAACCTCGGCTACGACCCGACCTACGGGGCCCGGCCGCTCAAGCGGGTGATCCAGAAGCAGCTCGTCGACAAGCTCGCGCTGAAGCTCCTCGAGGGCGAGTTCGGCCCGGGCGACGTCGTGAGGGTCGACGCCGCCGACGGCGCGCTCGTGTTCGAGAAGGTCGCCGCGCCGGTCGCCGCCGAGCCGGCGACGATCTAGCCGGGCGCGTCCGAAAGCGCCCCTGGGCGGGCCACGTTGATTCAACGTGGCATCGCTCTTTCGCCCCAGCGCCCGTGCCACGGTGGTTGGGGTCGCCGTGCTGCTGGTCCTTCCGCCGGCGGCGTCGGCGCGCGAGCGGGACGTTCCCGGCGAGCGGCCCCTGCCCACGATGGCGGCGCCCGCCCATGCGCACCTGAACGACACGGTGCTCGAGGGACCCGTCGCGAGCGCGGCGAGCGCGTACGGTCCCACGCGCGCGTATGCGATCTCGGACGGGCAGAGCGTGGGCGTGCGCGTCTCGCGCGCGTATCCGGACGACGTCGCGGCAGACCGGGCGCTCGTCGACTTCCTCGACTCGCTTCTCCACGGCCCCGAGCTCGGCAGCCTCTCTGTGTACGTCGGTGCGCCGGCCGAGATCGAACGCGTCTGCGGCGGGGCCGGCGCCGTCGCCTGCTACGCCGTCGGCGCGCGGCGCATGTATGTGCCGGGCGAGGCCGTCGCCGGCGTGCCCGTCGAGTACGCGCTCACGCACGAGTACGGGCACCATCTCGCGAGCTGGCGCTCGAACTACCCCTGGAACGCGCTCGACTGGGGCGCCAAGCACTGGTCGAGCGCCATGCGCGTGTGCTCCTACGTGAACGCGGGCCGCCTGTTTCCGGGCAACCAGGGGCGCCACTACCTGAGCGATCCCGGCGAAGGCTTCGCCGACGGCTACGCGCACGTCCAGTATCCCGAGACCCCCTGGCAGTACAGCCCGATCCTGCGGCCCGACCGCTCCGCGTACGCGGCGATCCGCCGCGACGTGCTGCACCCATGGTTCGGCCCGCGCTCGCGGACCTTCCGCGGCCGGCTCGGCCAGGGGCGCGGGGCAGCGCGGCGCTTCCACTTCCGGCTGCGACTCGACGGCGCGGTGAGGGCCCGGCTCGCGGGACCGGCGCGGCTGCGCGCCGAGGTCTCCGTCCGGACGCCCGGCTTCGCGGCCGGGCGGACGCTGGGTGGCGGCCGTGCCCTCGGCGTCGAGTGGTGCCGGCGCCGGCCCGTCGAGCGCGTGACCGTGACCGTGCGCCGCCAAAGCGGCGCCGGCCCCTTCGCGCTGCGGGTTTCCTGGCCGGGCTAGCGCAGCGCGTCCCGCGCGCCAGGCCCCTTCCGAGCCGGGACCAGCTCGGGACTCCCGAGCCACGCAGCCGAACGATGTTCGACTCGGCCTAGGTCAGTAGATCCGCGACCAGCTCGACACCCTCGCCGCCGAGGCGATCGCGGGCCTGACGGCACGGCGCACAGTGATCGTGAAGCCCACGCTCTGGGCGCGCCGCGCGCGGTATCCGCGGAAGGCGTCGAACTGGACGATGTAGACGCCGACCTTGGCACTCCGCGAAAGCAGCCGGCGCTTCTTGGTGATCCGCTTGCAGGCGCCCTTAAGCTTCCCCACCGGCAGGTTGCGCGTCTTCCCGGCGCGCGTCACGTGGGCCCACAGGCGCTGGCCGCCTGCCGTGAACCCGACCGCGTTGATCCGCACCCTGCGCCCGGGCGAACCGCTCTTGGGGCGCAGCACGACGTCGGCCTCGCTGACGGTGATCTGGGTCGACGCGGTGAGTGTCGGGTTCGACGTGTCCGTTGCCGTATAGGTGCTGGTCCGCCTGCCGTTGCGCTGCCCGAGCCGGAGCGAGCCGTTGAACGCGCCCGTCATGTCGGTCGTCAGCGATCCGAGGCCCTCGCCGTCCTTCGTGACCGCGACGCCGCCCACGAGGTTGGGTGAGAAGCCCGTGCCGAGCAGGCTGACGGTGTGGCCGGAGCCGTAGCAGGGCAGCGCCGGGTCGACCATGAGCTCGGCCGCTGAGGCGGTCGCGGGCACTGTGAGCGCCGTGGCTACGGTTGCCACGGCCGTGAGGCGGAGCTTCATTCGGACTCTCCAGATTGTGTGTGGAGCGCGCGCTGCGCCGTCAGGCTACATTCACGCGCGCAGTAGGTATCCAGCGAAAGGAACACCGTGCCGACCTTCGTGATGCTGTCCACCCTTACACCCGAGGGCGTTCAGACGCTCAAGAGCAACCCGCAGCGCATTCGCGAGGTGAACAAGGAGATCGAGCAGCTCGGCGTGACCGTCACCGCGCAGTGGGCCGTGCTCGGCCGCTACGACTTCGTGAACGTCGTCGAGGCCCCGGACGAGAAGACGATCGCCCGAGTCTCGATGGAGCTCGGCTCGCGCGGCACCAGCCACTACGAGACGCTGGCTGCCATTCCGGTGGATGAGTTCATAGCGGCGCTGTAGTGGGAGCCAGGATCCTTGTCGTCGGCGGCGGCGGACGCGAGCACGCGCTCGTCCGCACGCTGCTCCGCAGCCCGAGCGGGCCCGAGCTCCTGTGCGCCCCCGGCAACGCCGGCATCGCCCGGGACGGCGTCGCGTGCCTGCCGGACGATGATCTCGTCGGCCTGGCGCGCGAGCGCGGCGTCGACCTGGTGGTCGTCGGGCCGGAGGCGCCGCTCGTCGCCGGGCTCGTCGACGAGCTGGCCGCCGCGGGCATCGCCGCCTTCGGGCCGAGCCGGGAGGCCGCCCGCATCGAGGGTTCGAAGGCGTACGCCAAGCAGCTGATGAAGGAGACGGGCGTGCCGACGGCCTCGCACGTCCTCTTCCGCACGCGCGAGGAGGCGGCGGAGCATCTCGCCTGCGCGTCCTACCCGGCGGTCCTGAAGGCGGACGTTCTCGCGGCGGGCAAGGGCGTGATCATCGCCGCGGACGAGCGCGAGGCGCGCGCCGCACTCGAGGTCTTCTTCGGTGAGCGCCGTTTCGGAGACACCGAGGTCGTGCTCGAGGAGTTCCTCGAGGGCGAGGAGCTTTCGCTGCTCGCGCTCTGCGACGGCGAGCGCGCGGTGCCGCTCGCTCCCGCCCAGGACTACAAGCGCATCTTCGACGGTGACGAGGGACCGAACACCGGGGGAATGGGGAGCTACTCGCCCGTCCCGGGGTTCGACCATGCGCGCGCTCAGGAGCTGGCCGCCGTTGTCCACCAGCCGATTGTCGACGAGCTGCGCCGGCGCGGCACGCCCTTCCACGGCGTCCTCTACGCGGGGCTCATGATGGGCCCGGCGGGCCCCAGGGTGCTCGAGTACAACGCCCGCTTCGGCGACCCGGAGACGCAGGCCGTCCTGCCCAGGCTGCGCTCCGACCTGCTCGAGCTGCTCGAGGCCTCGACGCGACTCGGCGGGCTCGAGGGTGTCGAGCCCGAATGGTCAGACGACTGGGCGGTGACGCTCGTGCTCGCGTCGCGCGGCTACCCCGAGTCCTCCTCGAAGGGCGACGTCATCTCCGGGCTCGACGCCGCCGCTGCGGGCGGAGCCGAGGTGTTCCACGCCGGCACCGCCGAGCGCGACGGCGAGATCGTGACCGCGGGCGGCCGTGTGCTCGCCGTGACGGCGCTCGGCGACGGCCCCGGGGAGGCGCGCGCGCGCGCCTACGCCGCGGCGTCCGAGATCGACTTCGACGGCCGTCAGATGCGAACCGACATCGCACTGCGCGCAGTGGATAGGGTCGAGGCGTGAGCACCGAGGAGTTCCCCGCTGCGCCCGTGACCGAGACGGCCGTCGAGCACCAGTTCGACGAGCTCGACGTGGACGACGCGCCGCAGGTCGGCATCGTCATGGGCTCGAAGAGCGACATGCCGATGATGGAGAAGGCGGCTGCTCAGCTCGAGGAGCTCGGCGTCCGCCACGAGATGCGCGTGATGAGCGCGCACCGCGAGCCGGACACGGTGGCCGACTATGCGAAGAACGCGCGCATGCGCGGGCTCAAGGTGATCATCGCCGGAGCAGGGCTAGCCGCAGCGCTGCCCGGTGTCGTCGCCGCGCACACCGATCTGCCCGTGATCGGCGTGCCGCTGACCTCGAAGACATCGGTGGCGGGCGGGCTCGACGCGCTGCTCGCGATCTCACAGATGCCGCCGGGCGTGCCGGTGGCGACCGTCGGCGTCGACAACGCGAAGAACGCCGCGGTCCTCGCGGCGCGCATCCTGAGCGTCTGAGCGCGGGCCGCAGCCGGTGATCGAGCGCTACACCCGGCCCGAGATGGGGGCGATCTGGTCGGAGCGCCGCAAGCTCGACACCTGGCTCCTCGTCGAGCTCGCCGTGGTCGAGGCGCTCGTCGAGCAGGGCGTCGTGCCGGAGGAGGACGGCTTCGCCATCCGCGACAGCGCCTCCTTCACGGTCGAGGCCGTCAATGAGCGCGAGAAGGTGACCGACCACGACGTGGCCGCCTTCGTCGACGTGGTGGCGGCGTCGGTCGGCGAGCAGGGCCGCTGGGTGCACCACGGGCTGACCTCGTCGGACGTCCTCGACACAGGGCTCGCACTGCAGCTCTCGCAGGCGGCGATGGTGCTCGTCGGCGGCGCGCACGACTACCGCGACGCCCTCATCAGGCGCGCGCGCGAGCAGGTCGACACGCTCTGCGTCGGCCGCACCCACGGCGTGCACGCCGAGCCGACCACCTTCGGCGTCAAGCTCGCCGGCTTCGCATTCGAGGCACACCGCAACATGCGCCGGCTCGAGCGGGCGGCCGAGACCGTCTCGGTCGGAGCCCTGTCCGGCGCGGTCGGCACCTACGCCGCCAACGGGCCGGAGATCGAGGAGGCGGTGCTGCGCCGGCTCGGGCTGGGCCGCGAGGACGTGTCGACGCAGGTCGTGCCGCGCGACCGGCACGCCGAGCTGCTCGAGGCGATCGCGCTCGCCGGCGCGGGGCTCGAGCGCTTCGCCACCGAGATACGTCACCTGCAGCGGACCGAGGTGCGCGAGGTGGAGGAGCCGTTCCGCGAGGGCTCGCAGAAGGGCTCGTCCGCGATGCCCCACAAGCGCAACCCGATCGTGACGGAGCGCATCACCGGGATCGCGCGGCTGCTGCGCGCCTACGCCCTCACGGGGCTCGAGAACGTGGCGCTCTGGCACGAGCGTGACATCTCGCACTCGTCCGTCGAGCGCGTGTCGCTGCCCGACGCGACCATCCTGCTCGACTACGCGCAGCACCTCGCCGTCCGCGTCGTCGAGGGGATGACGATCCATGCGGACCGCATGCGGGCGAACCTGGACGCAACCCATGGGGCGCTCTACTCGCAGCGCGCCCTGCTCGCGCTGGTCGAGGCGGGGCGCTCGCGCGACGACGCCTACCGGACCGTGCAGGAGGCGGCCCGGCGCGCCTGGGACGAGGGCATCGAATTCCGCGACCTGCTGGGCGAGGCGGCCCCTGAGCTGGACCTCGACGCCGTGTTCGATCCCAAGGCCTTCGTGCAGCACGCGGGGACGATCGTGGGGCGCCTCGACCGCATTGCATAGCGCTTCCCGCCCGTCGGGTGGACGAATGTCCTAGGGGGCCAATCAACGGCTCAGGCGGGGAATCGCGCCCGGTCGATGCGAGTCTCGTGGACCCGATCGCCGAGGCCGCGGCGCGCCGCAGGAAGAACCGCAAGCTGAAGCGGCGCCGCAGGACAAAGCCGCGCTGCGCGCCTCCGCGTCCGCCGAAGCGCCGCCGCAAGCGCGCGAGGCGCTCGACGAGCGAGTCGGCCTACCCGGAGGCGCGGCGACCGCGCGCCGGCTCGGCGGGAGGCCGCTCGGGGATCGTCCGCGGGCGCGCCGAGGTCGACTCGCCGTTCGCGGTCGACAGCGCCCGCAAGCGCCGCAAGCGCCGGCTCAAGGCATGCACCCGCAAGCGCAAGCGCAAGCCGGGCAAGCCGCGGCTCGTTCCGCGGGCGCCGGTTCCGCCGGCGCCCACTCCACCGCCGCCCGGCGACTTCCGGATCACGTCGCCGATCGCCGTCTACTCCGGGCCCTTCGGCGTCCGCGAGGCCGAGCGCCTGCTGTGGCGGGCCGGCTTCGGCCCGTCGCCCGGCCACGCCGAGTTCCTCGCCGCGGTGGGACTGCACAGGACCGTCGCCGCGCTCACCCGGCCCGAGGGCCCGCCGACGTTCACGGGCGCAGCGCCGGTCTACAAGGCCTACGAGCTCGACACCGACCCGGTCATCCCAATCAAGCCGGTGGACCGCTACGGGCACGACCACCTCTGGTTCCTCGATCGCATGATCCGCACGAACCAGCCGCTGGTCGAGCGCATGACGCTCGTCTGGCATGACTGGTTCGCAACGTCGAACGACGGCGTGGGCGACCAGGAGCTGATGCTCGGGCAGAACGAGATGTTCCGCCGCCACGCGCTCGGCCGCTTCGACGAGTTGATCCGCGACGTGACGACGGACGGCGCGATGATCGTCTGGCTGAACCAGGATCAGAACGCGAAGGGCCGCCCGAACGAGAACTACGCGCGCGAGCTGATGGAGCTCTTCACGCTCGGCGCAGACCGCGGCGCCTACACGGAGGCCGACGTGCGCGAGCTCGCACGGGCGCTGACCGGATGGCGCAGCTCCTGGACCGCGGAGCAGCTCTACCACAACTTCCGCTTCGACCCTACTCGGCACGACACCGGCGTGAAGACGGTCTTCGGCCAGGCGGGCAGGTGGACCTGGGAGGACGCGGTCCGGCTGTGCGTCGGACATTCGATGCACCCGTCGTTCTTCGTGGAGAAGCTCTGGAGCTATTTCATCGCCACGCCACCGTCGGCCGGCGACCGCCAGGCGCTCGAGAGCCTCTACGTCGGGAGCGCCTACCAGGTGCGCCCGGTGCTCGAGGCAATCCTCGTGCACCCCGACCTGTACGCAGGTCAGCGCATGGTCAAGCCGCCGGTCGTCTTCCTCGCCGGCCTGTATCGCAGACTGCAGCGGACCGTCGAGCGCGAGGACCTCATCTGGCAGTCGGACGACGCCGGCCAGCGGCTCTTCTACCCGCCCGACGTCGCCGGCTGGGACGACACGCGCTGGCTCGACACGATGACCGTCAAGGGGCGCTGGGAGCTCGTCCGGCGCGCCTACGAGGGCCGCCACATCACGGGCGCCGCGCTCAACGCCTACAGCGCGGACGAGACCCCGGAGCAGGCGCTCGCCGCCGCGCGCGCCTTCTGGGGCAACCCGGACATCACGCCGGAGACGCTCTCGATCCTCGCCTCCTTCGCCGCGAGCAGCGTGCCCGGCAACCTCACCGGCACCAACCGCAACCGCTACCGCGCCTGGCGCCAGAACGCGCTGCGCGTCCTCATCTACGCCTCCCCCGACCTCCAGACGAGCTGACCATGCCGAACTGCGGATGCAACGACTACTCCCGGACACAGATCCTGCGGCGGGCCGCCGCCGAGGCGGGTCGCGGGCTGCCGGCGATCGAGAACGGCATGCCATTGCCGGCCGGGACAGGATTGTCGCGGCGCTCGTTCATCTCGCGCTCGGCCGGGCTCGCGCTGGCCGTCTACGGCGCCGCGAGCATGGGCCCGCGTGAGTTCGAGGAGGGGATCTCGAGTGCGGCGGCCCAGGCCGCGGGCGGCCGCGTGCTCGTATCGGTCTTCCTGTCGGGTGGCGCCGACTCGCTGACGCTGCTGGCTCCCACGCAGGCGAACCATCCGCAGTACGCGACGCTGCGCCCGGAGCTGGGCCTGCCCGAAGGTCAGGGCGAGGGCGTGCGACTCGACCCCACGCTGCGCTGGCACCCCTCGCTCACCGGCCTGGCCGAGCTCGACGAGGAGCAGAAGGTAACCGTGATGCCGGCGATCGGCTACACCGATCCCAATCAATCCCACTTCACCAGCCGCCACTACTGGGAGGTCGGTGAGGTAAACCCGTTCGGCCGCTGGGGCTGGCTCGGGCGCTACCTCGACCGCCACGGCGTGCCCGACAACCCGCTCCAGGGCCTCACGCTCGGCTGGGACCTGCAGCCCTCGCTGGCGGCGCGCGACGTGCCGATCGCGACGGTTTCGCAGCCCGACGAGTACGACTTCTACGCGAACGACGTCGGATCCGTCTACGACGGCATGCTCGACGCGTTCACGGACATGGGCGACCCGCCGACGAGCGACACGGGCCTGAGCCAGGCGCGCACCGCCGTGGCGGCCACGGGGCGCCTCCGGGAGCAGCTCGCGCCCTTCAACTCCGCGATCACGCTACCCGCGGGCTATCCGAACACGTCCTTCGGCAGGCGGCTCGCCTGGATCGTCCGGCTGCTGCAGGCCGGGCTTCCCCTGAACGTGATCGCACTCGAGTCGGGCGGCTACGACACTCACGCGAACCAGCTGGCGACGCTCCCGCCAGACCTGCAGGAGGTCGGCGACTCGCTGCTCGCTTTCCAGCGCGACCTCGAGGCGAACGGGCTCGACGACCGCGTGCTCCTGCACGTGTGGAGCGAGTTCGGGCGCCGGCCACAGGAGAACGCGGGGGGCACGGACCACGGCGCGGCGGGCGCGGGCTTCGTGGTCGGCTCCCAGGCAAGCGGGCAGCTGGTTGGGGGCTTCCCGGGGCTCGCCCAGCTCGACAACCGCAGCAATCTGCGCCACACAGCGGACTTCCGGGGCGTGTACTGCTCGCTCCTCGAGCAGTGGCTTGGCGTGGGCGCGGACGGGATCATCCCGAGCGCGGGCTCGTTCGCCCGCCCGCAGCTCGTGCGGCAGTGAGCGCCCGCGCGGTGACCGCGCTGCTCGTGGCGGCGGCGCTGCCGCTATGTGTGCCGCAGGCCGGGCCGATGGGAGCCGGGGCGGTTGCGGCCGCGAAGCCGGGCGGGGGCAAGGCGGGTACGGAGCGGAAGGTGCGCAAGCCACAGCGCTGCGCGCGGCGCGGGAAGCGGGCGCGGGCCTGCCGCCGCGCGCGCCTGGGGCTGCGTGTGGCGCCGGGCGTGTTCGAGCGGCTGGTCGACGTCGGCCGCGGGCCGGCGCCGGGGACGGGCGGTCCCGCCCCGGGGCCCGGAAACCCGGGCGTACCGCGCGCCCCGACGGTTCCGCAGCCGCTCCCGGACTACGTGGCCGTGACCGCCACGGAGTGGCGGCTCGCTCTCTCGCGGGCGTTCGTCGGTGCCGGCCTCGTGACGGTCGAGCTCCGCAACATGGGCGAGGACCCGCATGACCTCGTGGTGGCGCCGGAGGGCGGTGGCACTCCGGTCGGCGAGTTCGATGAGGTCCTTCCCGGCAGCTACACCGCCGAGGGCATGACGATCAGCGCCGGCCGCTACACGCTCTTCTGCTCGCTGCCGGGCCATGCCGAGGCCGGCATGACCGCGACGCTGCGCGTGGAGCCGCAGCCCTAGGCGCGGCCGGCACCGTGCACGCGATCCGGGTTCAGCCCGGACTCGCCAGGTAGCGCTCGCCCTTCTCGAGGATCGTCGTGATGTCGCGGGTGAAGTCGCGCACCGCCACGCGCCCGCGCCGGACCACGGTCAGCGTGCCATCGCAGGAGTCGGCCACGAGCCAGCGCGTTCCGCGGACGGCTCCCGAGGAGTAGCGGCCACGTGTCCGGAAGCGGCCGTTCCCGTTGCCCCAGAGCTTCCGGGCCGACCGAGCGGACGCGGTCGCGTCATCGCCCTGGGGGCACCGCCCGATCTCCCCGCGCAGGACGAGCTCCGTCAGGTAGCGGTCGGAGCGCCGCTGACGCACCTGGAAGAGGCCCTTGGAGAAGTGCCCCTGCTGCACGCTGCCGGAGCGGTCGCGAACACTGCTCAGGAGGGCCTTGCCGCGACGGGCGTCGACGAGCGAGCCGACCGGGATCACGCGCAGGCTGCGCAGGTTGACGAAGTTCCCCTGGCCGGGCAGTCGGACCCGCACACGGCCTGCGGCCGGCTCGACGATCACCGTCTCGCCGAGCTCCGGACGAGCCGGTTGGGCCGCGAGCGGCGCGGGCGGCGGCGGCAGCTCGGGCGCGCCCACAAGCACGAGCCGGCTGGCCGCCGCGGCGGGTGAGCCGTTGCCGAGCACCGAGGTGCCGGTGAAGGTCGTGAGGGTCGAAGCGCCCTCGTTGTCGGTCACCACGAGCCTGGCCTCGTAAGCGCCCGGCTGCGCGTAGACGTGTGCGACCTGCGGGCCGCCGTTCGGGAGCGTGGTGCCGTCGCCGAAGTCCCAGTCGTAGCGGGTGATGGAGCCGTCCTGGTCCGATGCCGTGGCCCCGTCGAAGGAGACTGCGCTGCCGGCCGGCGCCACGGCCACCTCGAAGCGGGCGACGGGCGACTGGTTGGGGCTGACGACGACCCCGATCGCCTTCGCGAGGTCAACGGCGGCCGGAATCTTGGGGGTGGCAAGCCCGGTCGCATCGAGGTCGAAGAGCTCGAGGTCGCCCGCGGCCACATACAGGCTGCGCCCGTCAGGCGTGATGGCGAGATCGCCGGGCTTGCCGCCGAGCGCGCGGCTCGCCGGGTCCTTGGGGGCGAGCGATCCGGCCGCGTCGATCGTGAACTGGAGCAGCCGGCCGCCCCCCCGCGACTCGGCCCCTGCGTAGAGGCTCTTGCCGTCGGCGGAAATCGCCACCGAGCTGACCTTCGCGCCGGTGGGGGTGGACTGCGGGTCGAGCTCGCTGAGCGCGCCGTCCGCGCCGACGCCAAAGCCGAATATGCCATGGGAGTTGCTCGATGCGTAGAGATGGCTGCCGTCAGGGGTGATCACGACGTCCGAGAGGAATCCGTCCGTCCTGGTGGCGTGGAGCGTGGCGGGGTCGAGCCGACCGTCCTCGCCGACCTCCATCGACTTGATGTAGGCGGCCACGGTCAGGTAGACGCGCTCCCCGTCGGGAGCCACAGTGAGCCCGACCGGCGCGCCGTGCAGCTCGACCGTGGCGAGCGGCTCGAGCGCACCGCCCGCGCCGACGCGGAACTGGCGCAGGTCATTACTGCCCTTGTCGGCCACGTACAGCGTCTGGCCGGCGGGGTCGATCGCGATCGCGGTGGGCTTCGTGCCCGCTTCGACGGCGGGCGTCGCTTTCGGCGTCGCGGTGCCGTCCGCCGCCACGTCGTACTGCAGGACGCGGCCGTGGCCGAGCGGTCCCGCCGTGACGTAGAGCGAGGTCCCGTCGGGGGTCATCGTGAGGCGCCGCGGCGAATCGGTGTCGAGCTGGGGCGGGACGAGCGGCGACAGCGCGCCTCCGGCGGCGACCATGAGCTGCGAAGTCACGTCGTCGTCGTCGGCGACGTATGCGGTGCGCGCGGCATGAGCCGTGGCAGGTGCGAGCGCGCATACCGTCAGCGCGACGGCGGCGATTCGTCGTGAATGCATGCGGGTTTCCAGGTCGGGGCCAGCCGGGTCCGTCTTCTCAACGCGCCCGACACGGGGAAACTACCGTAACCAGCGCGGTTACAGCGAACGTCCAGCGCCAAGCGGTCGGGGACCGTTGATAGATTCGGCCCCAGTGAGCGACGCCGCCGCTCTCACGCACCTGACCAGCGGGAAGGTGAGGGACATCTACGCCGTGGGCGAGGATCGCCTGCTGCTTGTCGCCTCCGATCGCATCTCGACCTACGACGTCGTGCATCCGACGCCGATCCCCGACAAGGGCAAGGTTCTCACCGGCCTGACCGCGTTCTGGCTCGAACGCCTGGGCGGGGTCTCCGCCAACCACCTGGTCTCGTACACGGACGTGCCGAAGGAGTACGCGGGGCGCGCGATGCTCGTCGAGCGGCTCGAGATGGTGCCCGTCGAGTGCGTGGTGCGCGGCTACATCACGGGCTCCGGCTGGAAGGACTACAAGGCCACCGGCGCCGTCTGCGGCATCGGCCTGCCGAGCGGGCTGAGCGAGTCCGAGCAGCTTCCGGAGCCGATCTTCACCCCCGCAACGAAGGCGGAGCTGGGCGACCACGACGAGAACGTGGACTTCGACCGCGCCGCCGAGATCGTCGGCGACCGCGGGCTGCTGGAGGAGCTGCGCCGCCTCTCGATTGAGATCTACCGGCACGGAGCCGAGCACGCGCGGGAGCGCGGGATCATCCTCGCGGACACGAAGTTCGAGTTCGGCCGCCGGGCCGACGGGACCATCGTCCTCGGTGACGAGGTGCTCACGCCGGACTCGTCACGCTTCTGGCCGGCGGACGGCTATGAGCCGGGCCACGGGCAGCCGAGCTTCGACAAGCAGTACGTGCGCGACTGGGCCTCGGGCTCGGGCTGGGACAAGCGCCCGCCCGCCCCGGAGCTGCCGGACGTCGTCGTCGAGGGCACCCGCGCGCGCTACGTCGAGGCCTACGAGCGAATCGCCGGCGAGCCCTTCTCGAACTGGCTGGAGCGCTCTTCGCAGTGAGGGCGCGGGTGTTGATTCGGCCAAAGAAGGGCATCCTCGACCCGCAGGGGCAGGCCGTCGAGCGCGCTCTGCCCGCGCTCGGCTTCGAGGGGGTACGGAACGTGCATGTCGGCCGCTTGATCGAGTTGGACGTCGAGGACGCCGGGAGGCTCCCGGAGATGTGCGAGCGCCTCCTGGCCAATCCGCTGATCGAGGATTACGAGATCGTGGACGGCGAAGCGGCGTGAAGTTCGGCGTCGTCCGCTTCCCCGGCTCCTGCGACGAGGTCGACGCGCTGCACGCCTGCCGCCGCTTCGGTGACGCAGAGCTGCTCTGGCACGGCGACCGTGACCTCTCCGGCATCGACGCCGTGGTCGTGCCGGGCGGCTTCTCATACGGCGACTACCTACGCGTGGGCGCGATTGCCCGCTTTTCGCCGATGATGGAGGCGGTCATCGAGTTCGCGGGCGACGGCGGCCCGGTCTTCGGTATCTGCAACGGCTTCCAGGTGCTGTGCGAGGCGGGGCTCCTGCCGGGCGCGCTGCTGCCGAACGACTCGCTGCGCTTCGTATGCCGGCAGGTGGAGGTGGTCGTCGAGGCCACCGACACCCCCTTCACGCGCACGTGTGAGCCCGGCGACCGCCTCTCGATCCCCGTCAAGCACACGACCGGGCGCTACTTCGCTCCGCGCGGGACGCTGCCGGAGGAGCAGGTCGTGCTGCGCTACGCGCCGGGCCAGAACCCGAACGGCGCCATGGACGACATCGCCGGTGTTTGCAACGCCGGCCGCAACGTCATGGGCCTGATGCCGCACCCCGAGCACGCCGTCGACCCGCTGACCGGGTCCGCAGACGGCGGGCGGCTGTTCGAATCGCTCGCGATGGTCCCCGCGTGAGCGAGGCGGCCTCCGCCGCCCGACATCGCGAGCTCGGCCTCACCGACTCGGAGTACGAGGGGATCTGCGCGCGCCTTGGGCGCGAGCCGAACCCGCTCGAGCTGGCCGTCTTTTCGCTCATGTGGTCCGAGCACTGCGCCTACAAGCACTCGAAGAAGCTGCTGCGGCTGCTGCCGACGGACGGGCCGCACCTGCTGATGGGGCCGGGCGAGAACGCCGGCGTGGTCGACGCGGGTGACGGCCTGGCGGTGGCTTTCAAGGTCGAGTCGCACAACCACCCGAGCGCGGTCGAGCCCTTCCAGGGCGCGGCCACCGGCGTGGGCGGCATCCTGCGCGACATCTTCGCCGTCGGCGCCCGCCCGATCGCCGTCTTGGACTCGCTGCGCTTCGGCGAGCTCGATTCGCCCCGCTCGCGCTATCTGTTCGAGGGCGCGGTCAAGGGCATCGGCCACTACGGCAACTCGATCGGCGTCCCGACGGTCGGCGGCGAGGTGATGTTCGAGCCCGCCTACGAGCAGAACTGCCTCGTCAACGCGATGTGCGTGGGGCTCACGCGGCAGGAGGCGCTGATCCGCAGCGCGGCCGCGGGTGTGGGGAACGTGCTCGTGCTGCTCGGCGCCCGTACCGGCCGCGACGGCATCGGCGGCGCCTCGGTGCTCGCGAGCGCCGAGCTGTCCGAGGAGGACGCGTCGAAGCGGCCGAGCGTGCAGATCGGCGATCCCTTCGAGGAGTCGAAGCTGGTCGAGTGCTGCCTCGAGCTGCTCGGCCAAGGCCTCCTGCGCTCGCTCCAAGACCTGGGTGCGGCGGGGCTCTCGTCCTCCTCGTCCGAGATGGCCTCGAAGGGCGAAGTGGGGCTCGACATCGACGTCTCGCGGGTGCCGCTCCGCGAGGCGGACATGGAGCCCTTCGAGATCATGATCTCGGAGTCGCAGGAGCGGATGCTGTGCGTGGTCGAGCCCGAGCGGCTCGCGGGCTTGATCGACCTGTGCGAGCGCTGGGAGGTGCGCGCTACCCCGATCGGCGAAGTCACTGGGACGCGGCACCTGCGCGTCTTCGACGGCGACGAGCTGATGGGCGACATACCGGTAGAGGCACTCGTCGACGACTGCCCGCTGTACGACCTCGACCCGGCCGAGCCCGAGGGGCCGCTCTACCCGGACCCGCCGGCGCGGCTGGCGGACGGGAGCCCGGCCGCGGAGACGCTGCTCGCGCTGCTCGGCTCGCCGAACATCGCCTCCAAGCGCCACGTCTTCGAGCAGTACGACTCGATCGTCGGCTCGCGCACGGCGCGCCGCCCCGGCGCGGCGGACGCCGCTGTGCTGATGCTCGGCGGCGACGGCGGCAGCGGTGCGCTCGCCGTGTCGATCGACGGCAACGGCCGGCGCGTGGCCTGCGACCCTTACACCGGCGCGGTCGAGGCCGTGCTCGAGTGCGCGAGGAACCTCGCGTGCGTGGGCGCGGAGCCGCTCGGCCTCACCAACTGCCTCAACTTCGGCAATCCCGAGAAGCCGCATATCGCCTGGCAGCTGACGCGCGCCGTCGAGGGCCTGCGCGACTCGTGCCTCGCCCTGGGCGTGCCGGTGGTCGGCGGCAACGTCTCGCTCTACAACGAGGGCGGCGGCGGCCCTATCTACCCCACACCGATCGTCGGCATGGTCGGCAAGCTGCCCGACCCGGAGCACACGCCCGGAACGGGGTTCGCCGAGGAGGGCCACGCCGTCGCGCTGCTCGGGCCGTTCGCGCCGGCGCTCGAGGGCAGCGAGCTCGAGAAGCTGCGCGGCCGGCTGGCGCGCAGGCTGCCGCCGATCGACCTGGCCGAGCAGGCCGCCGGGCTCGTCGCGCTGCGCGAGGCGGTGCGCGGGGGCGGGCTGCCAACGTCGCACGACGTCAGTGAGGGCGGGTTGGCGTGTGCCCTCGCGGAATGCTGCATCGAGGGCGGCGTCGGCGCCCGCATCGAGCTGTCCGCGCCGGACGACGCCGCGCTCTTCGGCGAGGGCCCGGGCGGTGTCGTGATCGCGGGGCCGCGAGCAGCGGTCGAAGCGACGCCCGGCGCCGTGATGATCGGCCAGGTGGGCGGTGACGCGCTCTCGATCGGAGACTCGATCTCGGTCCCCGTGGCGCGCCTGCGCGAGATCTACGAGGGCGCGATCCCGGCAGCGCTGACCTGACCCGCTGGTAGTCTCGAACGCGTGGCAGGGACCTCGCCCGCCGGCGGTCTCGGGGCTCCGCATCGGTCGCTGTCCGCACCTGAGATGAACCCTGAGCTCGACCATCGCGACGGACCTCGCGACGAGTGCGGCGTCTTCGGCGTCTACGCGCCGGACATGGACGTCGCGCGGCTCGCGTACTTCTCCCTGTTCGCGCTCCAGCACCGTGGTCAGGAGTCCGCCGGGATAGCGGTCTGCGAGGGCGGCCAGATCATGACCCTGCGCGACGTCGGGCTCGTCTCGCAGGTGTTCGACGAGGAGAAGCTGCGGGCGCTGCAGGGTGAGATGGCTGTCGGCCACGTGCGCTACTCGACGACCGGCTCGTCGGCCTGGGAGAACGCCCAGCCGGTCTGGCGCTCGGACCGCCGCCAGGTCGCGCTCGCCCACAACGGCAACCTCATCAACGCGGTCGAGCTGCATGCCGAGCTGAGCGAGAGCGGTGTCCAGTTTCGCGGGACCTCCGACTCCGAGATCATCGCCGCGCTCCTATCGACCCACGAGGCGGACCGCATCGAGGACGCGCTCGCCGACGTGATGCCGCGCCTGGAGGGAGCCTTCTCGACGGTCGTCATGACGAAAGAGGCGGTGGTCGCCTTCCGCGACCCGGCCGGCCTGCGGCCGCTCGCGCTCGGGATGGTGGGCGACAGCTACTGCGTCGCATCGGAGAGCTGCGCGTTCGACATCATCGGTGCGGAGCTCCTGCGCGAGGTGCAGCCGGGCGAGATGGTCTCGCTCACCGATCGCGGGATAGAGACACGTCAGCTCGTCGAGTCCGAGCGGCGCGCCTTCTGCGTCTTCGAGCACATCTACTTCGCGCGCCCGGACTCGATCCTCGAGGGCAACCGCACCCAGGTGTCGCGGCGCAAGATGGGCGAGATCCTGTGGCGCGAGGCGCCGGTCGACGCCGACGTCGTGATCGCCGTGCCGGACTCGGGCAACCCGGCTGCGGCCGGCTACTCGAAGGCGTCCGGGATCCCGCGTGACGACGGGCTCATCAAGAACCGCTACGTCGCGCGCACCTTCATCCAGCCCGGCCAGGAGCTCCGCCGCCACGGCCTGCGCATGAAGTTCAACCCGCTGCGCGAGGTGGTCGAGGGCAAGCGGCTCGTGGTCGTCGACGACTCGATCGTGCGCGGCAACACGACCCGCCAGATCGTCCAGATGCTGCGCGACGCGGGCGCGAGCGAGATCCACATGCGCATCTCCGCCCCGCCGATCCGCCATCCCTGCCACTACGGGATCGACATGTCGACGACCCAGGAGATGGTCGCTCACGGGCGCACTGACGACGAGGTTTCCGAGGAGCTTGGCTGCGACTCGCTGCGCTACCTGTCTTTGGACGGCGTTTACGAGGCGATCCGCTCCACGCGCGAGACCCACTGCGACGCCTGCTTCTCGGGCGAGTATCCGCTCGAGCGCACCGAGGCCGCGGGCGGCAAGTTCGCGCTGGAAGAGCTGGCCGTGCTGCGGCGCTGACGCGCTGCGGTCCGGCTCGAATCCAGCGACCCGACTTAGTGTCGCCAGACGACCTCAAGTCGGGTCGGTGGCCGGCGCGAGTGCGTCGCGGCGGCCGTCTGCAACTTCTTCGCGACCTGCGTTACGAGCCTGCAACAGGCGGGCTGCTCCCGCCGCGGACGGCGCTACTGTGGGCCGTGCCCGAGGTCGCCGGCTCGGCCGGCGACGGAGGGATCCGCTTCCGCTCATGGACCTGACCGCCGCGCTTCGCTCGTACTTCGGCTTCCCGGATTTCCGGCCGGGGCAGCGCGAGGCGTGCGAGGCGGCGCTCGCCGGGCGCGACGTGATGGTGGTGATGCCGACGGGCTCGGGCAAGTCGCTCTGCTATCAGCTGCCGGCGCTCCTGCGCGACGACCTGACGGTCGTGGTCTCGCCGCTGGTCGCGCTCATGCAGGACCAGGTCGAGGCACTGGCCGCGCGCGGGCTCGGCGACCGGGTGGGGCTCGTCAACGCGCAGCAGGATGCGAGCCGGAACGCCGAGGTGCTCGCGCGGGCGGCGAGCGGCGAGCTGCGGTTGCTGTACGTCGCGCCTGAGCGCTTCGCGGCACCCGGCTTCCTCGATCGCATGCGGACGGACGTCCGGGTGGGCCTGTTCGTGGTGGACGAGGCCCACTGCGTCTCGCAGTGGGGTCACGACTTCCGGCCCGACTACTTCCGGCTCGCGGACGCCGCCCGAGCGCTCTCGGCGTGCGCGCTGGTGGCATCCACCGCCACGGCCACGCCGCGCGTGGCGGCCGACGTCGTGCGCCGCCTCGGCCTGCGCGATCCGCTCAGGGTCGCGACGGGGTTCGACCGGCCGAACATCAGCTTCACGGTCGCGCGGCCCGGCGGGCACGAGAAGGCGCCTCTGCTGATCGAGGCCCTGCGTGCAGACGGGGCGCTTCCCGCGATCGTCTACGCCGGCACGCGGGCCGGCTCGGAGGAGCTCGCGGAGCAGCTGAGCGCCGCGCTCGGGGTGGAGGCGGCCGCGTACCACGCCGGCCTCGACCGTGGCCGGCGCGCCGAGGTGCAGCGACGCTTCCTGGCGGACGACCTGGACGTGATCTGCGCCACCAACGCATTCGGGATGGGCGTCGACAAGCCGAACGTCAGGACCGTCGTGCACGCGAGTGTCCCGTCGTCGCTCGAGGCCTATTACCAGGAGGCGGGCCGCGCCGGGCGCGACGGGCTGCCGGCGCGCGCGCTCCTGCTCGCCGAGAACCGGGACCGGGCCCTGCACGTCCACTTCATCAAGCGCGACGAGATGGACGCCGACCTTCCAGGCTGGCTCGCCGACCGCATTACCGCGGCCGCGGACGGCGAGGGCCGCTACAGGCTCGACGCAATCGCCGAGGCACGCGCGCTGCGCGGCGACGGCGACCGGTTGCGCGCTCTCGTCGGGCACCTCACGCGCGCGGGGGTGATCGCACCCTCGCCGTCGGCGCCCGACCGGATTGCCGGCCGGGTGCTCGGCCGCTTCGACGGCCGCGCGGCGGCCCTGTGTCGCTCGTCGATCGAGGAGGGCGCGCGCGCTCGCTGGCGCCAGTACCGAGAGATCTGGGCCTACGTCGAGCAGGAGAGCTGCCGCCGGCTCGCGATCCTGCGCCACTTCGGTGACCACTCCGAGCCGGGCGCCGGACCGGCCGGCTGCTGCGACGTGTGCGACCCGGCGCTGCAGGTCGTCGCGCCGCCGCCCGATCCGGTCGAGATCGGAAACCTCGACGAGGCGATCATCGCCGTCGCGGGGAGCGCCCGGCCGGCGGTCGGCCGGACCACCTGCGCGGAGATCCTGCACGGGTCGCGCAGCAAGAAGATCCAGCGCAACTCGTACGACGGGCTGCCGGCCTACGGGAGCTCTTCGCACATGCGCCGCGCCGACATCCTGGCGCGCGTGGACGAGCTGATCGACGAGGGGCGGCTCCAGACGAGCGGCGGGCCCTACCCGGTGTTGCGCGTCGCGGCGTGAGCTTTGGCATCGCGGTGCTCGTCTCGGGTGAGGGCACGAACCTGCAGGCGCTGCTCGACACGGTGCACGGCCGCGAGGGGATCGAGATCGTGGCCGTCGCGGCAAGCCGGCCCGAGGCGGGCGGCCTGGCACGCGCGGAGCAGGCGGGGGTCGAGACCGGCGTGTTCGCGGCCGCGGACTACGACGGCCGGGCGGAGCGCGACCTTGCACTGGCGGGCTGGCTCGACGAGCGCGCGCCCGACTTGCTCGTGCTGGCAGGCTTCATGGAGGTGCTGACCCCGCAGTTCATCCGCCGCTTCGCCGGTCGCATCGTCAACGTCCATCCCGCCCTGCTGCCGGCCTTTCCGGGGGTGCAAGCGATCGAGCAGGCGCTCGAATACGGCGTGAAGGTCGGCGGCGTCACGGTCCATTTCGTCGACGAGGGAGTGGACACTGGCCCAGTTCTCTTGCAGGAAGCCTTCGACCTTCCATACCATCGGGATATCGCGGCGATCGAGCAGCGCGTCCACGAGATCGAGCACCGCCTGCTGCCCCGGGCGGTACGGCTGATCGCGCAGGGCAGAGTAAGGCTCGACACCGGGAATCCCCGATTGGTGCACGTCGATGTCGCAGACTGAGCCCCGCGGCGTCGAGCTGACCGCGCCCGCCGAGGTGCGTATCCGCCGCGCGCTGCTGAGTGTGTCCGATAAGCGCGGGATCGTGGAGTTCGCGCGCGGGCTCGCGGAGCTGGGCGTCGAGATCGTGTCGACCGGCGGCACGGCGCACGAACTCGTAGAGGAGGGCCTCGAGGTCCGCCCGGTCGAGGCCTACACGGGCTTCCCGGAGATGCTCGACGGCCGCGTGAAGACGCTCAACCCGCGCGTCCACGCGGGCATCCTGGCGGTGCGCTCCGAGATCGACCACGTCGACACGCTGAACTCGCACGAGATCGAGCCGATCGACCTCGTGTGCGTGAACCTCTACCCGTTC
This sequence comes from uncultured Thermoleophilaceae bacterium, assembly GCA_963734025.1. Taxonomy (GTDB): domain Bacteria; phylum Actinomycetota; class Thermoleophilia; order Solirubrobacterales; family Thermoleophilaceae; genus JACVRW01. The sequence continues at coordinate 2,295 of CAVTFR010000003.1, read as the reverse complement.
GAGCGCGTGGCTGCCCGGCGCGGCGTGGAGGACGCCGAGGTGATCGAGAACATCGACGTCGGCGGGCCGACGCTGATCCGCGCCGCGGCGAAGAACCACGCCTACGCCGCCGTGGTGGTGTCGCCCGAGAGCTACGACGCCGTCATCGAGGAACTGACGGAAAGCGACGGCAGGCTCTCGTCGCGGACCCGCCAGAGTCTGGCGCTCGAGGCGTTCGCCTACACGGCGCGTTACGACACGGCGATCTCACGCTGGTTCTCCGAGCGCGAGGAGGACTTCCCGTCGCAGTACACGCGCTCGTACGAGAAGGTGCTCGACCTCGCCTACGGCGAGAACCCGCACCAGCGGGCGGCCTACTACGCCGAGGTGGGGGCGCGCTCGCACCTGATGTCGATGGTGTCGAAGCTGCACGGCCGCGAGCTCTCCTTCAACAACCTGCTCGACCTCGAGTCCGGACGCCGGCTCGTCGAGGACTTCGAGTTGCCTGCCGCGGCGATCATCAAGCACAACAATCCCTGCGGGGCGGCGGTCGGCACCGACCTCGTCGACGCCTTCGACAGGGCGCTCGCCACGGACCGGCCGAGCGCGTTCGGAGGTGTCTTCTGCTTCAACCGGCCCGTCGACCGCGCGCTGGCCGAGAGGCTGCACGCGATGTTCGTCGAGGTGGTGTTCGCGCCCGGCTACGAGGACGACGCGCTCGACGTGCTCATGCAGAAGCCGAACGTGCGCGTGCTACAGAACCAGGAGCGCCGCAGGGCGACGATCAATGAGCACGACTACAAGCGCGTGCGCGGCGGGTTGCTCGTACAGGACCGCGACACGGGGCTCGAGCTGCGCGAGGACATGAGCGTTGCAACCGAGCGCAAGCCGACCGAGCGGGAGTGGGGCGAGCTGCTCTTCGCGATGCGTGCGTGCAAGCACGTGCGCTCGAACGCGATCGTGCTGGCGCGGGATCTCGGCACCGTGGGCATCGGCGCCGGCCAGATGAGCCGGGTCGACTCCGTCCGGATCGCGATCGACAAAGCACGCGCGGCGAAGCTCCCGATCGAGGGCGCGGTGATGGCCTCGGACGCCTTCTTCCCGTTCGTCGACGGGCCCCAGATGGCGATCGACGCGGGCGTGCGCGCGATCATCCAGCCGGGCGGCTCGCAGCGTGACCCGGAGGTGGTCGAAGCGTGCGACGCAGCCGGCGTGGCCATGGTCTTCACCGCCCGCCGCCACTTCCGCCACTGATTTGCGCGATGCCGCTTAGACATCCATCGAACGGTCGCTAGAGTTGCGGCGGCAGGCGTCCCTTCGATGAGAGAGCCCCATCATCCATCTTGCGCGGAGCTAGAGCTCCCCGCCGTGCTCCACGCGTTGAGCGATCCGGCGCGCCTGCAGATCGTCGGCCAGCTTGCGATCCGCGACGAGTGCACCTGTGGGACGTTCGACCTCGGGCTCTCGAAGGCGACGCTCTCGCACCACTTCCGCGTGCTGCGCGAGTCGGGCCTCGTCCGGACACGCCCCGACGGCCGTACACGGATGCTGTCGCTCCGGAAGGACGACCTCAACGACCGCTTCCCGGGTCTGCTCGACGCCGTGCTCGGCGCCAAGTCGTCGAAGGCGCGCGGCTCCACGAGCGCCCGACGGGCCGCCGCGGCCTGAGCCGCGAAGCCCTCGGCTGGATGCCCCCGGGAGGAATCGAACCTCCAACCTTGCGCTTAAAAGGCGCTTGCTCTGCCAATTGAGCTACGGGGGCTGGCGCAGATGATTGCGCACGCGAGCCTAGAATCCGACGGGCGGCCCCGTGGTGTAGTGGTTAGCACGCGAGACTTTCACTCTCGTAGCGCGAGTTCGATTCTCGTCGGGGCTACTTCGCCGCCGTGAAGCTGTCGGCGTCCTCCTCGACCGCATCCGGGTCATAGGTCGCGTTCGAGGCTGCGAACACGAGCAGCGCGACGACCATGCCGGCCCAGTGCGTAGCGACGAGCAGGACGATCGCTCCGCAGACGCCGGCAGCGATCGCCGAGAAGAGCACGTAGCCGACCGGGATGCCGAGCACGCGCGCGGTGAGCAGGGAGCATCCGAACCAGGCCACGGGGCCGGTGACCCAGCCGTAGTCCTCGAAGAAGTCGTCGCCCAGCGGCAGCGCGACGAGGATCGCGAACAGCACGCCGACGAAGGCAGCCTGCACGAGCAGCGACTTCCAGAAGAGCCGAGAATCCACGGTCGCTGATACTAGACTCGGCCGCCGGGGCGGTTAGCTCAGTTGGTAGAGCGCCTGCCTTACAAGCAGGAGGTCGCCTGTTCGAG
>CAVTFR010000002.1:0-389031 GCA_963734025.1 uncultured Thermoleophilaceae bacterium | reverse complement strand
TGACGCCCCGGAGGGGTGCCGGAGCGGTTGAACGGGGCGGTCTCGAAAACCGTTGTGGGCCTTACGGTCCACCGAGGGTTCGAATCCCTCCCCCTCCGTTTCACAGCACGGAATCCCGCATCAGCAGGCGCGGCTCGTACCCTCGAGCGCCTGCGCGAGACGCTCGCGGCGCACTACGACGACGAGCGCGGCGTGGTCCTCGACGCGCGTTCCTGGCTGATCACGGCCCGGCGACGCCGCTAGCCAATCCGGGGGTGCGTCTGGCCCATCAGTTTCCTTCCGCGCTCAGCTCCGATCTCTGCCGCCCAGCGTCGAACGCGTTGCCCTGGAGGGTGCTCCCTTCATGCGGAAGCGGAAGTGCTGACGGACGGCGGGCGAGCGCTGAGCGAGACCCGACTGGCCGACGATGGTCCCGGCCTCGCTACAGGCGCGGCGACCTCGCAGATCAGGCGCTCCTGCTCTCCGATCGAGTGGCCGCGCTCGGCCTGCTCGTCGGTTGACACGCGCACATAGCCGCACGCGCGCACTGCTCGGTCATGGGGTCTCCTCTGGGCGCATGGGAAAGCCCGCTAAACGCGGGCTTTCCTCGTTGCTCGTGGACTCACCGCCCAAGATGGCTGTGGCGCCCCGGGAGCGAGCGCGCCGCCGCCCGCGGTGGGAGGAGCTATGCGCTCGCGCCTGCCTTGGGTAGACGGAGCTTCGCCTTCATTTCCTCGACCTTGGCGTGTGTGTCTGCCTTGGTCTTCTCGACGCGAGCCTCATGCAGCTCCTTGCGAGCCTCATGCTTGGCCTTCCGCTGCGCCTCCTCGGCCGCAGCGATCTCCTCTTCGACGTCGACCGCCGGCCGGCGCAGGACCTCGCCACCAAGCCGTGCCATCGCGGCGTCGATGACCTCGGGGCCCTGCTCGGTGACCTGAGCGAGGACCGCGGTCCTCGTCGGCTGGACCTGCTTCGAGATCTCGCCGAGGACCGATTCCGTCGTATCGACCTCATCGATGTCGAACAGCGATCCGACGAGCATTCCGTACGTTCCTCCGAGCAGCATGCCGAGCGGGCCGCCGATGATCCCGACCAGCAGGCCGATCAGGCCGCCGCTCGCGGTGCCGACGTAGGGGTCCTCGCCAACATCGCTCTTGATGTCGACGCGGCCCTCGCCGTCACGCGTTACGACAGCAGCGCCCGTGATCTTGATCTGATCCTGGGAATCGAGCTGCTTCAGGTCGGTGAGCGCCTGGTAGGCGTTCTTGTCGTTCTCCGGGTCTTCGCCGAAGGTGACGACCAGCACGTTGTCCGGTGAGAAGTAGTCGGGGGTCATTAGGACCAACCTTTCTTTGAGTGCTTTCAGGGACGGTCCAAGGCTCTCGCCGGAGCGTGTGAGCGGTCATCACAAACTTCGTGTGATTGTGGGAGAGTCTCCATTGGGCATTGGCCGAGACCCAGCAGCAGACGCGATCGCCCGCGGATCGGTTCCTTTCGCGACCCGCTCTCTTCGAGCGGCTGTCAGCCGCCGCTCCGGGCACCGTCACGCTCGTTTGCGCACCTGCGGGAAGCGGGAAGACCGTTCTGCTGCGGTCGTGGACCGCGCGGATCGAAGAGGCCGTCGCGTGGGTCACTGTCGAGCGCGGCGAGCGTGACGCGCAGCGGTTCTGGCTTCACGTGGTCGACGCCCTCGCTGATGCGGCCGGCGACGAGGTCGTCGAGCGGGTCAGTCCGGCGCCGGGCTTCGCGGGCGCGGTGGTGGTAGAGCGGCTTCTGGCGCAGTTGGAGCGGCTCGAGGCGCCGGTCCAACTCCTGATCGACGACCTGCACGAGCTCGACTCGGAAGACGCGCTCGCCTGGCTGGAGATGCTGATCACGCGGCCACCCGCACTGGTCCGGATCCTGCTCGCGACGCGCGAGGAGCCGGCGCTTGGCCTGCATCGCCTGAGGCTCTCGGGCGAGCTGACGGAGCTGCGCGGGCCCGACCTGCGCTTCTCGCTCGACGAAACCCGCGCGCTGTTCCGCGCCGGCGGGATCACTCTGTCGGATCAGGCCCTCGCCTCGCTGCACGAACGCACCGAGGGATGGGCGGCCGGTTTGCGGCTGGCGGCGATCTCGCTGGCCGCGCACCCCGACCCGGAGCGCTTCGTGTCCGAGTTCTCCGGCAGCGAGCGGACCGTGGCGGGCTACCTCCTCGCGGAGGTGCTGGAGCGCCAGCCGCCGGAGGTGCGCGACCTGCTTCTGCGCACGTCGCTCCTGGAGCGCGTCAGCGGCCCGCTCGCCGATGCACTCACCGGCGCCACGGGGGCCGAGGCGACCCTCCAGCAACTGGAGGACCGGAACGCGTTGGTCACCGCGCTCGACGCCGGCCGTACCTGGTTCCGCTACCACCACCTGTTCGCCGATCTGCTGCGCCTCGAATTGCGGCGCACCGCGCCGGCGACGATCCCCTCGCTGCACCGCGCCGCGGCCGCCTGGCATGAACAAGAAGGCGACGTCGTCGAAGCCGTCCGCCACTATCAAGCGGCCGGTGACTGGGACCCTGCTGCGCGCCTGCTCGTGGACAACTACTTCACGCTGACGATGGCCGGGCGGGGCGAGACGCTCCACGCGCTGCTTGGCGTGTTCCCGGCCGATGCCAATCTGGGCGATGGAAATCTCGCGGCCGCGCTTGCGATCGACAGCATCCTCCACGGCCTGCTCGACGAGGCCGCCGCCCAATTCGCCGTCGCTCGGCGACTGGCGGCAGCGGCTCCGGCAGACAGACGGCGCGTCTTCGACGTGTATCTGGCCGTCATCGAGGGCGAGCTCGCGCGCCGCCGCAACGATCTGCCCGAGGCTCAGGAAGCAATGCGCGCACTGGAGGCAGCGCTCGGCGCTACGGCAGACGCAAACGAGCTGCCCGTACGGCCGGATTACTGGGCACTCGCACTGATGAACCTGGGCATCGCGGAACTGTGGGCCGGCCATCCCGACGACGCTCGGCAGCGCCTCGAGGACGCCCTCAACCGCACGCGGCGGATCTCACGGCCGTTCATCGAGGTCGGCTGCCTCGCGCACCTCGCACTCGCCGCGCCGCTCACCGGGCAGCCGCTGCCGCTCGCGCTCGAGCTGAGCGAGCGGGCACTCGCGATTGCCGAGGAGCACGGCTGGACCAGCCAGTCGATCACGACCGGCGCGTTCGCGATGGCCGGCATGGCGCTCGTGCGGATGGGGCGCTTCGCCGAAGCCGAGCGCCATCTCACGCGCGCGGAGGAGTCGCTACGCACGGCAGCCGACCGGGGGACCGAGGTCGTGCTCCAACACGCCCGCGGCATGCTGCGCTTCGGCGAGGGCCGCTTCGACGAAGCGCTGGCGGAGTTCGCGCGCGCGCAGAGCCTCGAACGGCTGCTCGCCAGCGAGCACGTGTTCACGGTCGACGTGCACGGGCGCGCTCTCCAGGTACGGGTGCGAATGGGCGACACGGATTCCGCACAACTCGAGATCGACCGTTTGAGCGCGGAACAGCGTAACCGCGCCGGAGTCCGCATCGCGCTCGCGGCTCTGGAGCTCGAACAGGACAGCCCGGAAGGGGCGATCGAGGCGCTGGCGCCCGTGGTCGACGGTTCTGCGCCGGCGCTGTACAAGCGCTGGGCGCGCGCCGAGGCGCTCTTGCTCCAAGCCAAGGCCAGCGATCGGCTCGGCGACCGGCGCGCGGCGGAGGAGGCGCTCGAGGCGACGCTGGAGCTCGCCGAGCCGGACGGCCTCATCCTGCCCTTCATGCTCTGGCCGAGCCGGGAGCTGCTCGAGCGCCACCCGAAACATCGGACCGCCCACGCGACGCTCATCTCGACGATCCTCGACACGCTGGCCGGGCGCTCCTCTCCTCAGCGTGGATCGGATGCGCCGCTCCGCGATGAGTTGAGCGAGGCCGAGCTGCGCGTGGTCAGGTATCTGCCGAGCAACCTGACCGCGTCGGAAATCGCGTCCGAGCTCGTCGTGTCCACCAATACCGTCCGGACGCACATGCGCCACATATACGCGAAGCTCGACGCTCATACGCGCAGCGAGGCCGTCGCTCGTGCGCGCGAGCTCGGGCTGGTTGCGCCTGGAGCGGTGCGGCGCTGAGGGTCACCCATCGGCGGCCGACCAGCTCAGCTCGAGCTCGAGCTCCACCCGGTCGCCGTTCGACCTCAGGCACCGCTCCAAACGCAGCTCCTTCTCGACCGGGACCGTGACCCGGCGGCCCGCTGCGATCAACTCGAGCGGGCCGCCGGCGGTCAGTGCGTACGCGATGTCGATCAGCCGCTCAGCGGCCTGCTGGCGCGACAGCCGTTCGTCTTGCTTGAACTCCGGCACGGGTGAGCTCCCTCAGAGCTCCTCGCGCAGCGCGCGGATCTGGAATGCCCGCACGATGTTCGTGATGCCCTGCATCAACGCCCAGATACCGGCAAAGACCAGGAGCACGTACGCCTTGTGGATGAAGAACTGGCCCGAGGTCCAGAAGGCGAGCGCGGTCATGAGGATCCCCGAGATCAGCCCCAGCCACCAGAGCGGGTTGATCGCGCGCTCGAGAAAGGCGCGAATCATCCACCAGACGCCGACGATCAGGAACAGAAAGCCGAGGATGTCGGCCAGGCCGGCGAAGGTGTCCTCCGGGTTGGCGAAGCAGACAATGGCTGAAACGGTGAACAGCCCGCCGAACAGCGCCCAGACCCAGCGCATCGGCACGTCCAGCGTCGAGAGCGCGATGTTCTCGATGCCGAGGGCCAGGAACATGAACCCGACGAGGATGCCGACGGTGGTCACGGACGCCTGGTCGAACTGAAGAATGACCAGCGCGACGGCGACCCATGCGATTCCGGCGGTCAGCAGGACCCACCAGTAGCCGGTGGCTTTGCGCACCGCTTCGCGCGGCGACGGGATGGAAGGTGTTGCGAATTGTGGTGTTGCAGCGTGTTCGCTCACGATTACCTCCAGGGTGTGGTTTGTTGTCGCGACCGATGATCCGGGCCACGTGTGTGAGCCGTCGTCACACGCTTTGCGTGATTGAGGGCAGTCAGGCCGGCTGCTGCTGTTCAGCGAGGTCGGCGGCCGCGACGCGAGCCCTCCTGGCCGCGGTGAACTCCTCGACGAGAATCTGGAGCGCCGCTGCGATCGGCACGCCGATGATCGCCCCTATGAAGCCGAACAGCGCTCCGAACGCCAGCACGCTGACGAGCACGGTGAAGCCCGACACGCGGGCGGCCCTCCCGATGATCGTCGGCTGCAGGACGTAGTTCTCGATCTGCTGGTAGACCAGCATCACGATCGCGAAGACGACCAGCGCCTCGACGCTGACCGACAGGGCGATGACCCCGATGATGATGCCGGCGATCGTCGCCCCGACCGTGGGGATGAGGTCTAGGAGCCCCGCGATCAGCGCCAGGGCGAGCGGGTACGGCAGATCGAGAATGACCGCGGTGACGCCGTAAACGGTCCCGCAGATCACCGAGATGGCGAGGTTGCCGAGCATGTAGCGCGAGGTCGTGTTGACGATTCGATTCGTCACGTCCAGGTAGCGCTCCCGGTTGTCGCGGTACATCAGGCCCCCGATCCAGTCGCGTACGCGCGGCTCGTCGATCAGGCCGAACAGCGTCAGGAAGATGACCGAGAAGAACAGCGTCACCGCCCCGAAGGCCGACACCCCGACATCGGCGACGCCGCCCGAGACCGTGGCCACGCCCCTGGTGATGTCGGTCGCGTGCTCCCTCAACTTGTCGAGTGAGCCGCTGCCACCGTTGACGAAGCCCCCCACATCGCTGTGCCTCACGTCATCCACGATCTGCGGCAGGTCGTGGCTGAACCCGCGCACCGCGTCGCTGACCGCCTGCGCGAGCACCAGTACGACGACGGCGAGGGCGACGACTATCCCCAGGACGAGCACCGTCGAGCACAGCGCCCTGCTCCAGCGCAGGCGCCGCTCCATCGCCGTGGCCACCGGCGAAAGGACGGCGACGCTGAAGAAGGACACGAAGATGATCAGCAGCGCGCTCCCGATCGACGCCAGCGCTCCGGCGAGCGCGACGATGCCGGCGGCCAAGAGCAGCGTCCGGATCGATATCGACACCACGACATCGGGGCGCCCGGTGTCGCTCATAGCGGTACCTGCCAGCCCATCGTGATCGGTCGCTTGTGAGGCAGCCGAAAGTCGACCGGACTGGCCGCGTTGCGCGCGACGGCGACGAACAGCCGCTTGCGGCAGCGATGCATTCCGGCGGCGTCGGTCACGCGGATCGTGATGCGCGAGAGGGAGTAGGTCGCGGGGGGCGTCATCGGACGAGGGTCCCCGCTGCGCGAGTGAGCGGTCGTCACACACTTCTGACGATTCGCGAGTGAGAGCGCCGGTCGAGCCTTGTACGTCAACCACGCGCCGAGCGTCGCCGCTCCAGGGCGGCTACCGCCACGGGCGCCAGCGCCACGCCGCTGGCCGTTCCTGCGATCGTGTCGGACGGGTAATGCACGCCAGTGTGGACACGCGAGTAGGCGACCAGCGACGCAACGACGCTCAGCGGGATCCCGGCCTGCGGCCACGCGGCACCGACACCGCTGGCGAAGGCGAAGGCGGACGCGGAATGGCCCGAGGGCCAGGACGTGGAGCGCGGCATTGCGACCTGGCGGGTGACCGGGAGGTCGTACACCTGCCTGTCGGGCCGGCGCCGGTTGCCGAGCGGCTTCAGCACCAGGTTCACGACGGCCGACGTGAGGGCGATGGAAGCCAGGCCGTTCTCCGCGGCGCGCCGGCCGCGCTCGCCGCCGCATGCGGCGAGCAGGACGGAGCAGCCGAGCCACAGGCGCGATTGGTTCGCGGCCCGGGAGAGCCGGCGGAGCGCCACGTCCATGGCCGGCGTCGGCGTGGCCGCGATCGCCGCGTAGACCGCCGCGTCGAGCCTGTCGAGCTCAACGGCCCAGGCGGGCGGGCGGAGCGCAGCGTGGCTGTCGGCCGGGCGCGTCATGACCTCCCGGTGGGATGGGCCCGCGCTGACGCCTCGCGGCAGCCCGTGCTGTTCATCAATCCGAACTCCGGCGGCGGCCGGGCTGGACGGGCCGGGCTTGTCGAGGCGGCTCGTGAACGGGGGATCGAGCCTATCGTCCTGGGGCCGGGCGATGACCTCAGCGCCCTCGCAGGCGAGGCTGCAGCGGGTGGGGCCGACGTGCTCGGCATGGCGGGCGGAGACGGGTCGCTTTCGGTCGTGGCGGCCGCCGCAACCGCCCATGGGGTCCCGTTCATATGCGTTCCTGCCGGGACCCGGAACCACTTCGCCCGCGACCTGGGCCTGGACCCGAATCACCTCGTCGGGGCGCTCGACGCGTTCACCGATGCGCTCGAGGGGTCCATCGACCTCGGCGACGTGAACGGGCGCCCGTTTCTCAACAATGTGTCGCTCGGGGTGTACGGGGCGGCCGTGCAGCGGGAGAGCTATCGCGATGCGAAGGCGCGCACGCTCTTCGAGACCGCGGCCGAGGTGCTGGGTCCGAGCGCCGAACTGCCCGGCGTGCGCCTTGTCGACGACCACGGTGTCGTCCAGACCAACCCCGCCGTCGTCCTGGTGTCGAACAACCCCTACCCGCGCCGCCGTCGGCGCAGGGGCGGACTTCGCCCGGCGCTCGACAGCGGCCGGCTCGGAGTCCTCGTTCTGTACAGGCCGGGCGGTCCCCCCGGGCCTCCCGGCCGCGGATGGACCGCGCGCTCCCTGGACGTGACCGCCGGCGACGCAGTTGCCGCGGGCGTGGACGGAGAGGCGATTCAGCTCGAGCCCACCATTCACTTCAGCGTGCGGCCGAGAGCGCTGCGCGTCCGCATCCCGATCAGCCGATGACCCGCGCGACGATCACGCAAAGCATGTGATGACAAGTCGTCCGGCCCGCACCGATCGTCCAGGCCATGGAAACCGCACTATGGACAACACAGCTGCTCCTCGCAGCAATCTTTTTCGCCACCGGCTTGACCAAGCTCACGCAGCCGCGCGCACAGCTCGCGGCGGGCCCGATGGGCTGGGCCGCCGACGTGACCGATGTGGAGTTCCGCACCGTCGGCCTCCTCGAGGTGCTGGGCGCGCTCGGCTTGGTCCTGCCGGGCGCATTGGGCGTCGCGCCGCTTCTCACTCCGCTCGCAGCGGTGGGTCTCGCGCTGACCATGATCGGGGCGATCGTCACGCACGTCCGCATGGGCGAGACCGACCGCCTCGCCGTGCCGATCGTCCTCCTCGCCCTCACCCTGTTCGTCGCCATCGAGCGCTTCGGCGCGCAGAGCCTGGGATGACGATGAGCTCCCACCTCGCTGTGGAGGTAGATGCAGGAAGCGGACGGAATCACATGAGATGTGTGACGACCGCTCACCCAGCTCGCGCTCATACTGCGGACATGGATACGGCAACAACCACGGCACCGCTGGCCGTTGCGCGGATCACGTACGACTCGCCCAGGCGGCTGATCGAGTGGCTCACCGATCGCATCGCGGAGAGGGGTTACGCGGAGTGAACAACACGGTGGACAACCCCCACGCCGACGCCTCGGTACCGGATACCGCGGCAGCGCCTTCCCCGTTCACCCCGATCGCCAACTATGGCTTCCTGTCCAACTGCCACACGGGCGCGCTCGTGGCCCCGGATGGCACGGTCGACTGGCTGTGCGTCCCCCGGTTCGACTCGCCGAGCGTGTTCGGTGCCCTGCTCGACCGCGGCGCGGGCGGCTTCAGGTTCGCCCCGTTCGGGATCAACGTCCCCAGCGACAGGATCTATGAGCCCGGGACCAACACACTTGTCACTTCCTGGAAGACCCCGACGGGCTGGGTGGTCGTCCGCGACGGGCTCGCGATGGGACCCCGCCGTGGCGAGGACACGACTACACCGCACACGAGACCGCCATCCGACGAGGACGCCGATCACGCGCTCGTGCGGACCGCCAAATGCATCGACGGCAGTGTGGAGATCGATCTCGTGTGCGAGCCCGCGTTCGACTATGGGCGCGTTCCCGGCGGGTGGACGCTGAGCCCCGATAGACATCGAGCGGACGCGACCGGCGGCGACCAGGCACTCCGGCTCCAGACCGACATGCTCGTCGGCATCGAGGCTGGCCGGGCTCGGGCCCGCCACGTCCTGCGCGCCGGCGAGACGGTCTACTGCGCACTAGCCTGGAGCGACGAAGCGCTCGTCCCGACCACCGCCGACGAGGCCGCCGATCAGCTCGACGCGACCACGCGCTTCTGGCGCGACTGGCTCGCCCGCGCGGCGATCCCTGACCACGAGCTCGGCCCGATGATCCAGCGGTCGGCGCTGACGATCAAGGGCCTCACGTACATGCCGACCGGGGCGACGGTCGCGGCGCTCACCACGTCGCTGCCCGAGACACCCGCCGGCGAGCGGAACTGGGACTACCGCTACACCTGGCTCCGCGACTCGACCTTCCTTCTACGTGCGCTGCACTTCCTGCTCCTGGATTGGGAGGCCGACGAGTTCATGCAGTTCATGGCCGACCTCGAACGCAACGACGACGGCGGCCTCCAGATCATGTACGGGATCGACGGTCGCCGCGATCTGACCGAGTCGGTGCGCGAGGACCTATCCGGCTACGGCGGCGCACAGCCCGTCCGGATCGGCAACGGCGCCTTCGACCAGCGGCAGAACGACGTCTTCGGTGCCGCCCTCGACTCCGTCCTGCTCCACAGCCTCCGAAGCCAGCGCATTCCGGGCCGCCTGTGGCCGCTCGTGCAGGCGCAGGTCGAGTGCGCGACAGCGGTGTGGCGTCAACCGGACCAGGGCATCTGGGAGGCGCGCGGCGAGCCGCAGCACTATGTCTCATCGAAGCTGATGTGCTGGGTCGCGCTCGATCGCGCAATGCGTCTCGCGAACATTCGCGGAGAAGCTGCGCTCTCGGCCAGCTGGGCGCAGACTGCCGCGGAGATCAAGTCGGACATCCTCGAGCACGGGGTCGACAGTCGCGGCGTGCTGCGCCAGCACTACGACACCGACGCGCTCGACGCCTCCACGCTGCTTGCGGGGATTTTCGGGTTCCTGCCGCCCGACGACGCACGACTGCGTGCCACCGTCCTGGCCGTCGAAGACGAGCTGAGCGAACAGGGCTACGTGCTGCGCTACCGCACCGAACAGACCGACGACGGACTATCCGGCAAGGAGGGGAGCTTTCTCATCTGCTCCTTCTGGCTCGTATCGGCGCTGGCGATCATCGGCGAGCCGCAACGGGCAAGACATCTGATGGAGCGCCTCGTGAACGCCGCCTCCCCGCTGGGGCTGTATGCCGAGGAGTTCGACGCCGAGACCGGCAGACACCTCGGGAACTTCCCGCAGGCCTTCTCGCACCTCGCTCTGGTTGAGGCCGCCGAGCGGCTCATCGTCGCAGAGGGCATGAAGGAGGTCGTCGGCTGAGCGCACGAAGCCTGGCGTCGCTCGCTGTGTCTGAGGGAGGCCCTCCTTCATGACATTCCATGGGAGCATCGAGGACTTCGACGGACCCTCAATGTCCGTCACGCCGGCCGGAGCGCCGATCCTGCATTTCGCGCGAAGGGCAACTCGAGGCCGGAGTGCGAACCCTCGGTGGACCGTAAGGCCCACAACGGTTTTCGAGAGGCTCGTGTATTGGGATGCGATTCCCATTTGGAGGCGGGTTTGCGGGACCTGAGACGGGGGTGCGCTGCACTATGCGCTGCACTGAGCGTCTGTTCGCCGCCGAGTCTCGTGTGATCCTCTCGCGTGATCCGAGGGTCAGGACTCGTAGAGCGCGAAGACCTCGTCGGTGAACTCAACGATCAATGGCAGGGCTGCGATGGCGGCCTCATCGCAGACACCCCGCGGTCGTCCTGCTGACCCAGCTCCGCCATTGTCCGGCTGGACCGCGAAGCCGTCGCGATGGGACTCATCGAAGCGATCGAGAGAGATCCGCGCGCTGCTGACGGAATCCCTCCCCCTCCGCTTCACAGCACGGAATCCCGCATCAGCAGGCGCGGCTCGTACCCTCGAGCGCCTGCGCGAGACGCTCGCGGCGCACTACAACGACGAGCGCGGCGTGGTCCCCGACGCGCGTTCCTGGCTGATCACGGCCCGGCGACGCCGCTAGCCAATCCGGGGGTGCGTCTGGCGGAGTTCCGCCTCCAGCGTGGCGAGCGCCTCCGGCGAGAACTGGCGTGCGGCGTCGTCCGCGATGGCTCAGCGGTTGTGGTTGACCACCTCGACGTTGTGCCCGTCGGGGTCCAGGACGAAGGCGCCGTAGTAGCCCGGGTGGTAGACGGCGCGTTCGCCGGGAGCCCCGTGGTCCTCGTAGCCCGCGGCGAGCGCGGCGGCGTGGAACGCGCGCACGGTCGCGTCGTGCTGCGCCGGGAAGGCGACGTGGACGTGCTCCGTGAGCGGCCGCTCGTCGTCGATCAGCGAGAAGCTGTGGCCGGCGCCCTTGAAGTGCACGTGGTCTGGCTCGTCCACGCCCAGCCCCAGCCCGGCGTACGGGGCGATCGTCGTGTAGAAGCGCTTGGACGCGGCGGGGTCACGAACGCGGATCCAGAGGTGGTCGACGCTGCCGTCGGGCACCGGGTCGTCGCGTTGCGTGTGAACCGCCTCCGCGCTGTTGCCGTCCGGGTCGAGCAGAAACCCGCCGTAGTAGTCAGGCCCGTAGACCGTGCGCCGCCCCGGCGCGCCGTCGTCGCGGTACCCCGCGTCGATCCCGGCCTGCCAGAACGCGTCCACGGCCTCGCGGGACGGCGCGCGGAAGCCGACGTGCAGCCCACGGGTCACGGGGTGCTCGCGGTCCGTCGGCCCGATGTCCCAGTCGTCCCACTCGACGAGCTCGGCGTCCGCGTGGCTGGGCTCAACGCCGAGAACGGAGAGCACGGTGCGGTAGAAGCGCTCGGACGCGGCGAGGTCCGAGACGGCGATGGCGACGTGGTCGAACACCTCGCCGAGGCTACCGTCGCGCGACGATGCTCGAGCTCGCTCCCATATGGGTGCACTGGCACGACGCCGGCGCGCGCCAGCTCCCGATGTGCGTTAGGGGATCGCCGTGTGGCACGCTTCGCTCGATGCCGCTGGTGGCGGAGTGGCGATGACTTTGCGACTCGGGTGGGGTCTGATGCACATGAGCACAGACACGTTCTGCAACAGGCGTCCATCCTGCGCGCCCGCCCGAAGGTGGCGCGTGGTTGATCTGGGTCGTCCTCCAGCCGCCGGCCGGTGCGAGGATCTGAAGCCATGCTGATCTACTCGATGAGCACTTCGGTGGACGGCTTTATCGCCGACCGCGAGGGCGGGTTCGGGTGGGCGGCCCCGAGCGAGGAGCTGTTTCGTTTCCACATCGCGCTGGTCAGCGAGCTCGGCGGTTGTCTGCTCGGCCGCAGGCTCTACGAGACGATGCTGGTGTGGGAGACGGACCCGTCGATGCGCGACAGCGAGCTCGACGCCGCGTTCGCAGATGTCTGGGGCGCGATCCCGAAGGTCGTCTTCAGCCGCACGCTCGACCGCGTCCAGGGCAACGCCCGGCTCGCCGAGGCGTCATTGGCCGAGGAGGCCGCCGCGGCGCTCGACGCGACTGACAAGGACGTCGAGATCGGCGGCGCCGGCTTGGCCGCGCAGGCTGTCGAGCTCGGCCTCGTCGACGAGCTGCGCATCTTCCGCAACCCGGTCGTCGTCGGTGGCGGCACGCCGTTCCTGCCACCCGTCACCGACGACATCGCGCTGGAGCTGATCGAGACCAGGACGTTCGGCTCGCGCGTGATCTACGAGCGGTACGGGCACGCCCGCGATGAGTCGGACTGACACCGGCCTCTTCTATGGCCGCGGTCCTGCGTCTGCCTCCAAGCGGTAGCGTGGCTGGACGCAGTGCCCGCTCGGTCGGCGAGCATCGGCTGCGTGAAGGATCGGGCGGCTATGTGGAGGCTAGTGACGTGACCATTCGTGTCAGCCCCCCCGGCACTCGCGGCGCGCGGGTGCCGACTGCGTTCGTGAAGTTCATCGGCAGGCGGCAGATGCGGACGTACCGCCGCTCGGGCGAGCAGCGCGTCAGCTCGAGGGCGGGGTTCCCCGTGGTTCTTCTCACCACGCGTGGAGCGAAGACAGGGCGCACACGGACAGCCCCGGTCGGGGGCTTTCCGGACGGAGAGAACTCTTGGCTCGTCGCCGCCACGATCGGCGGAGCCGCACGCCACCCGTCCTGGTTTCTCAACATGGCAAATCATCCCGGCGACATCTGGTTGGAGGTCGGGACAGAGCGGTTCAAGGTTCGCGGTGAGTCACTGGAGGGGCAGGAGCGGGCTGAGTCGCTCGGCCGTATCGCGAAGATCGCTCCTCGCTATGGCAAATACCAAGAGAAGACCGATCGCGAGATTCCTATCGTGCGGCTGACCCGAGAGCCATGAGCGAACGTCGCCGCGCTCGCCGACGAGCGGCTGCCTTCGCCTGACTGCGCAAGTCACTGTCGCGCAAGGCGAGCGTCTCGAACGCTTGGCGTGAGACGCCTGCCTAGAACGAGCATTGGTCGTCTCGGGGGTCTGGGGTCCGGCAGACGTTCGGTTGCACCGGGGCAAGCGGGGTGGGGCGCCAGCAGGCAGCGCTCTCGTCGATCAGCCGCGATCAGCGGATGGCCAGTCGGCCGCTGATCCCCGGTGCAGGCGTTCGTACGGGGAGTCCGAGGGTTCGCGAGTCCGCTCAATCGGTCCGGTCGTTACGCCGTCGCTTCGAGTACCGGGAGCGCCTCGCCGACCAGTCTGCCCGATGCGCTCGTCGTCTTGATCGCGCTGGCGCTCGAGCGACTGCACGCGCCGCCTCGACGTGCCGGAGCGCCGCTCAGGACAGCCGGGCGCGTTGGACGACCTGGTGAAGCGACCCGCCACGGCCGTCGTCGGCTTGCACGGTCGCAAGAGCCGATCCGTTCGCAGCCGCTTCGGCGGGCCGCGCCCTAGTTCGTCGTCACTCGCCTGGGCGCGGAGTTGCAGTGGGCGGAGGCCACAGGGACGTTGCCGCAACTACCGAAGGGACGAGCGAACGAGTCACCGCTTGTGCCAAAGGAGTCCCATGTACGCAAGAGCCATCGCTGGATCGCTTGCCTGGTCGATCGCGGGACTGGTTGCGAGCTCAGCCGCGCTCGCCGCAGCGCCGCATACCGTCCTCCCGGGGGAAACGCTCTGGTCGATCTCCGCGGCTAACAACCTGACGACGCGGACCGTCGCGGTCTATAACGGCCTGCCTGAGACCGCGCAACTGCTGGTCGGAACGACCGTCTACGTGCCGACGGTCGAGGAGGGCGCTGCCGCCCTAGCCTCGGGGGCGCCGGCCGTGGCGCCGCCAATTGACAGCAACCCGGCGCAAGGGACCGGTGCCATGGGCACCCCGGAGGCGGACACCTCGGTCACAACAATCGCTCCCGCCCCGGGCATGGGTCATGTTCCCTCGCCCTACGGTGAACTTCACCTCCTTCCAGCGGCCGCGGACGCCTGGAACGCGATGCGCGCGGCGGCGGTGAGCGCCTACGGGATCGACATCTATCCCGGCGGTCCGGTCTCGGCTTACCGCACCTACGGGCAGCAGTCGGAGCTCTACAACGCGTTTCTGGCGGGTTACGGCGCACCCGCCAACCCGCCCGGCACCTCCTCGCACGAACTCGGTACCGCGGTCGACGTCGCGAGCCCCGAGATGCGCTCGGTCATCGATCAGATCGGCTCGAACTACGGCTGGGGAAAGATCAACGGTCCCGGCGAGTGGTGGCACGTCGACTATCTCGGCTGGTGAAAAGACGCATCGACGCTATCGGCCACCGGAGAATCGGGTGGAGGACGGTCATCACCATCTGCGCCCGAGCTGCAGCACCGAGTGTGGACGCGTCGCTGATGGCGGTGCTGGCTCGGACGTCGAGCGATTCGGTGCGCTGCTTCCCGCCGACGGTGGTGGAGGATCGTTCTCAAGGGGGAGAGGCGAACGACCCCTACGGGGCGTACGCCCCGTGGCCGGGGATGACCCTTACGGGCCATACGCCGGTTAGCCGCCGCGCTACCCACCGGCTGCCTCGGTGGTGGGGCAAGGGTGTGGAGGCCATGCTCGTCGTACGAAAACGAGCCGGGCCTTCCCGGAGAAACGAGAAGAAACAATGGCCGTCGCCACACAGCCGCAGATCGATGTCCACGACAATTCGCTCGCCGGCGCACGCGCATGGTTCGCCCAGAAGGGCCTCTCGCGACCGCGCGAGGGTCGGCTTCTGGCGGGAGTCTTCGCCGGGTTCGCCCGCCGCTACGACATCAACCCGCTCGTCGCGCGACTGCTCGGCATCCTGGTCCTGTTGGTGGTAAGCCCGTTGGTATACGTCGCGGCATGGGTTCTGATGCCGACCGTCGCGGGCAACACCCCAGCCGCCGAAAGCTCCACCTAACGGGCCCGCGGCACATCGACATCACAGATGGCCGGCGTGGCTCACATGGCTGCGCCCAAGCGGAAGCCGGTGCTGGGCCTTGCGCCTTGCTCGGGCGTGGGGACTGGTGGTCCCGTTTCGAGTCGCGAGGAGAAGTGTTCGTGGCGCGCCAGGAGAGCCACCGCACCAGCGAAGCACAGCAACCCAATGGGTCCGATCGGCGGGCGCCGACCGGTCCTTGGTACGCGCAACCCCACCGTGCTCGTCGTCCACCGCCCAGAACGCCGCTTGTCGCGGACTGCAACAGCGTGGCAAGCTGGAGGTCATCGACTGGGCGACCGGAAGGCGACGGTGTGCGGCTCGCGTCCGATGCGATGCTTGGCAGGTGACGGCGTGCGGCTGTCTGGTCCTCGTCGTGGTGGCGCTCGGCGTCCTTGCTCCGGTGGCTCGCTCGGCGCCCGCTGGGCCGGTCGTGGTCGCCTCCCCTAGCGCGGTGCTGCCGGGCCACCTGGTCCGAGTGGCGGGTCACGGTTTCGCGGCCCGGGCGCGCGTGCGCCTGGTCTTCGCCGGCCGTTCGCTGGGGCGGCTGCGCGCCGGCCCGCGCGGGGGTTTCCGGCTGCGAGTCCGGATCCCGCTTGGCCTGGCGCCCGGCCGCTACCGGCTCGCGGCGCGCTCGGGTCGTGCCGTCGCAAGGCTGCGGCTGCGTGTCCTGGCAAGGCCGCAGCCGTCTCAGCCGTCGCCGGAGCCAGGGTCCGCGCCGACAGCGTCCCCTCCGCCACCGCCGCCCGAGCCAGTCACGCTCGTGGCGGCGGGAGACATCGCGTGCCGACCCGGGCTGGTCGAGACAGCGACCGACTGCCGGCAGGCTCGGACTGCCGGCCTGGTCGAGAGCCTCACCCCTGACGCCGTGGCGGTGCTGGGCGACAATCAGTACGAGCATGGCGAGCTTGCGAACTTCATGGCCGTCTTCGAGCCGACCTGGGGCCGGTTTCGGCAGCTCACGCACCCGGCGGTCGGCAACCACGAATACGAGGGCGATCCAGAACGAGACCAGGCCCCCGGCTATTTCTCCTACTTCGGGCCCGCCGCGGGGGACCCTGCGAAGGGCTACTACCGCTGGGAGCTCGGTGGCTGGACGTTGTTCGCGCTCAACTCGGGCGCAATCAACTGGACGCGCCCGACCGGCGGCAACCCACTGCTGCCCGACGACTGCTGGCCGGTCTCCTGCGCGGCCGGCAGCGCGCAGGAGCAGTGGCTGCGCGCCGAGCTCGAGGCACTCCCGGACGACGCCTGCGTGATCGCCTATTGGCATCACCCGCGATTCAGTTCGGGCTTCAGCGGAGCTAACCAGCCGCACCCCGAGACCGGACCCCTGTTCGCGGACCTCTACCAGCACGGCGTCGAGCTACTGCTGACGGGTCACTCGCACAACTACGAGCGCCTCGTGCCCGTCGCGCCCAACGGAAGCCCCGACCCCGGGGGCGTCACGCAGTTCGTGGTCGGCACCGGAGGCCGCAACCTTCACATCAACACCGGCCCGCAGCTCTCAGTCAGCGAGGTCCTGCGTACAGACCTGTTCGGCGTGCTCGAGCTCACCCTCGAGCCCGGCGCCTATGGAGCCCGCTTCGTCGGCGAGGACGGCCTCACCGTCGACCAAAGCAGCGGCACCTGCCACGCACCGCCGCCCGGCGCCTAAGAATCAAGCCCCCCGCCTCGCTACCGGCGACGTCGCTCGCGGGGTGACTTACGCCACTGCGTCCACTCCGCTTCGTGCCTGTGCGCCCAGGAAACGCTCGATCTCGGCGACGACCCGCTCCGGCTCATCGAGCCACGGCAGGTGCCCGGCGTCAGGGATGCGAAGAATGCGAACGTTCGGGTTCCCATCGCCGATCACCTGCAACGCTCTCTCGAACTTGGGGCGGACGAAGACGTCACGCTCCCCTCCGAGGTACAAGGTCGAGACCTTCAGCGTCTGCCAGCGGTCGCCCAGGACGAGGTGACCGCCTCGAAGGCCGCGGCCCACGCAGCGGATCAGACTGAGGATGCTGTTGAGGTTCCGGCGGGTGTGCGCGACGTCCACGTCGAGGAACACGTCCTCGAGGCGCTCGGGGTGCGCAACCTGGACCAGCCCCCAGAACTTCCGGTTCCCGTCGCGGGTCGGGTTGCGCATCAGGAGCCGACCGAGCCCCTGGCCGAGGAGCGGCAGGCTCATCAAGCGGAGCAGGAGCGGAGCGTCGCGCGCCACCCCCACCGGTGCGCCGACGAGCACGAGCCGCGAAACCCGCTCGGGCTTGTCGAGCGCGAAGGCGGCCGCGAGTAGGCCGCCGATCGAATTCGCTGCGATGTCGACCGTAGGGAGGTCGAGCGCGTCGAGGATGTCCCGAAGGAAAGTGCGCGCGTGGTCGAGCAAATCGACGCCTTTGTAGTCGAATGGGTCCGCCAGCCCGTGGCCCGGGCGGTCGACGACGAGCACGCGCCTTTTCCGGGCGAGCGCCGACAGGATCGGCGCCCAATCGAAGGCACCGTCTCCGCCGCCGTGCACGAGCAGCAGCGGCGGCCCTTCTCCGAGCTCGAACAGCTGGGTCTCACCCTGCGACCAGCGCACACGCCGCACCCGCGTGTCCGGTGCGCAGTGTGCAAGCAGCGTGGCCTGTGCCTTCTCGAGTTCCCGATCCAGCTTGGAGTGCATGAGTCCCCCCTCATCCTCCGTGGGCCGATCTGGCGTCAGCTATGCGAAACGCTGCGCACCGCCGCGGCAGGCTCGCGCTCGTTGATGGTGGGTTTACGAGCGGTGCGCTCATTTCGAATGCCTCCCTGGGCCCCGTCGCTTCCAAGCTGGTCGCTTGTCCAACAGGGCGAAGCTACGAGCGAGCGGGGGTCTGGGCAATCGGGAGTTCTCCCCATGTCGCGAGACCATGCTCCATCGCGAACAGCGCCGCGGCTGCTCGCGTCGAGACGCCGATCTTCGCGTAAGCGTTTTGGATGTGGCGGTCGGCGGTCTTAACGGAAATCCCCAGCGCACGGGCGACTTGCTTGGTCTGCAGCCCGCGCGCAAGTAGGCCGATAACCTCGGCCTCCCTCTCGGTGAGCCCGCATGGGCGCTCGATCCTGGGTACCGCTTGCCCCGCCGCATCGAGTACCGCAGCGACGGCGTCGGCGTCGAGCCGCCCGTGGCGGGCCTCGTCGCCGAGCACCTCGGCGGCGCGCTCCGGCGCGAGCGGCGCGCGGTGCGGTCTGGGTTCGGTCATCGCGTGGTAGGCGTCGGCGGCGGCAAGCAGGCGCGCGGCCGGAGTGAGCACCGCGGCGGTCGCACCTCGGTGATAGCCGGAGCCGTCCAGTCGCTCGTGGTGGGCGCCGGCGATCGGAGCGAGCGCGTCGAGGAAGCCCGAGCGGGAGAGAACGCGCTCGGTGTGATACGGGTGCAGCCTGACCTGCTCCCATTCGTCAGTCGACAGGGGACCTGGTCTATTCCAGGCGCGAGCGGGGACCGCGACCCGCCCCAGGTCGTGGACGAGGGCAGCGCGGCGGATCGCGCCGCGTTCGGGGTCCCTGAGGCCGCACCGCTCGGCCGCCGACTCGGCCAGATCCGCGACACCCGCCGAGTGGCCGACGAAGGCGGGCGAGACGAGATCGGCGAAGGCGCCCATCGCCGCGAGCGCCCGATCGATCGCCTCCCCCTCCAGGGTCAGCCTCGGGTGAGGCTCGGAGGCGAGCGTCTCCTCCCAGGCTGAGCCCTCGCGATCACGCGTCAGGATCTCCGCCGCGTTGTCGGCGAGGCAGGCAGCGATCCGCGGGTCGAACGCGGCTCCGGCGCGCTCGCGGATGACGGCCGCCGCATGCTCCACGCCACCCAAGAGTTGCTGGAGGGCGGCGTCTTGAGCGACGTTCGCGATTCTCATGGCTAACGGGATCTCCTCCTGCTCCGCGCGCCGGAGCGGGCCCTTGCCGTCCCAGCGCTCGGTAAGAGTCACGAAGAGCCCCTGCGCCGAGCGTGGGAGGCCGAGCCGCTCGGCGAGCATCTCCCCCACCTCGCAGATGGCGACCATGTGGGGCTTGTTGCCCTTCGCCGCCCTGGGAAGCCGGCGAGCGATCTGGATCGCACGCACCGGCGCCGCACTATCCGGATCAGGGAGCGAGCGCAGGATGACGGCCAGCATCTCGCGCTGCGAGCCGAACAGGACCGGCCCGAAGTTCGCCATCAGATCACCGCCGAAGGTCTCGGCGGTGATCTCAGCATCCGCGCTGCAGCCGCAATAGGAGAGCAGGCAGGCGTAATAGGTCTCCGACGCCGTCTCCGGGTCGATTGCCAGGCGCTCGCCCAGCCGCACCGCTATCCGCGTTGCGTGCAGACCGTGCTCGAACGGGAAGCCCATGGCGAGGTCCGTTGCCAGACACAACGCCGCCACCACCTCCGCCGTGCGCACGCGCTCCGGCCCAGCGGATACCTCGTTCGTCACGCCCAGAGTATCCAAGCCCTCCGCAGCGACGGCGAGATCGCGACGCCCCAGCGCCGCGAAGAATTTACAGCAGCTCAGGGACGCGACCACGCCAGCACCGAGACGATCGGGCCTCGTCCCAAGGAGGTGCGGGACGGGCGACGGGGCACACTTCTGCCAGCCAGGCGGGGGCGACACTGTTGCCGCAGACCGCCGACGGTGTGAAGCTCGTGCGGGCTGGGCGGGGGTACTCTCGCGGCGCGGCTGACTGCGGTCGCTGTGTCCAGGTCGGGAACCGGATCAGGCTGGGCCGCGGGGTGTCACCAGCCCTGATTCGTAGGCGAGTACGACGGCCTGGACGCGGTTGCGCAGGTCCAGCTTCGTGAGCAGGCTTGCGACGTGGGTCTTGGTGGTGTGCTCGCTGACGACCAGCTCGGCGGAGATCTCGGCGTTCGAGAGTCCGCGCGCGACCAGGCGCAGGACGTCGAGCTCGCGGGGTGTGAGCGCCTCGAGCTGGGGCGGTGGCTCGGGGGGCTTCGCGCGTCGTGCGAACTCCTCGATCAGCCGCCGGGTGACCGCCGGCGCGAATAGCGACCCGCCGGTTGCGACGACGTGGATCGCCGCGATGAGTTGATCCTCGGGCACGTCCTTGAGCAGGAACCCACTGGCCCCCGCCCGCAGTGCTTCGTAGACGTATTCGTCCAGGTCGAAGGTCGTGAGCATGAGCACTTGTGGCGGGTCTCCGGCGGCGGCTATCCGGCGAGCCGCCTCGACGCCGTCGAGGTCCGGCATGCGGATGTCCATCAAGACCACCTCGGGCGCGAGCGACTTGGCGAGCGCGACCGCCTCGCGCCCGTCGCCAGCCTCGCCCACGACCTCGATATCGGGCTCTGCGCGTAGGATCATGCGGAAGCCCGCACGCACCAGAGCCTGGTCGTCCGCGAGTAGGACGCGGATCATCGGACGGAGTGGAGCGGCAGCCGGACACGCAGGGCGTATCCGCCCTCAGCGCGGGCGCCCGCCTCGAGCTCGCCGCCGTAGATGGCGACGCGCTCCCGCATTCCGGCGAGGCCGTAGCCGCCGTTTCCGTGGGCGCCGTCCCCACCCGCTCCGTCGTCGACGATGGCGAGATCGACCGCGTCGGAGCGGTAGGTGACGTTCACCCGGGCGCGTGCGGACCCGGCGTGCTTGAGTGCGTTCGTGAGCGCCTCCTGGACGATCCGGTAGGCGGAGACATCGACTCCCGGGGGCAGGTCGACCGGGTCGCCTTCGATCGCGACTTCGACCGGCAGTCCTGAGGCGCGAATGCCGTCGACGAGCTCGTCGATGCGTCGCAGGGTTGGCCGGGGAGCGAGGGAGATATCGGCGTCGTCCTGGCGCAGCAGGCCGAGCAGCCGACGCATCTCCTGGAGCGCGTCGGTTCCGGCGCGCTCGATCACGTCGAGCGCACGGCGGGTCTCGCCGGGGTCCTCGTCGAGCAACCGGCGGCCGCCCCTGGCCTGCAGCACGATCACGCTGATGGCGTGGGAGACGACATCGTGTAGCTCGCGTGCGATGCGGGTGCGCTCCTCGGCGACGGCCTCACCCGCGCGCGTATCGCGCTCGACCTCCAGCTCCGCCGCGCGCCCAAGGAGAGCACGCTCCCGCTCACGGCGATGGCGCACGAAACGGCCGGCGCCCCACGGACCCGCAGCGAAGACGATGAAGAACGCGAAATCGCTGAAGCTAAACGGGTCGCCAGGCTCGATCGCCGCCAGCGGCACGGCCCCGATCACCAGAACGCCCCCCACGATCGCCTGCCAACCCCGCGCGTATCGCCCGACAGAATAGATCGACAGGATCAGCCCGACCAGGAAGGCACCGGTCTCGGCGAGCGACTTGACCGGAGCGAGGTTCGAGTACTCGATCACAAAGATCCCCACGCCCATGGGCAGCACCGGCCAGCTGCGCCGGAGCGCGAGCGCGGCGCAGAACGCCAGCGCGGCCGCGAAGCTCTCCGGCCGGTTCCCCGCGAAGCCCGACGCTCCCGCAATCTCCACGCAATAGAGAGCGGCCAGCCCAACGGCGATCAGCCGATCCGTCTGGCGGGCGAGGAACTGGCGCGCGGTCATCGATCGACCGTACCTCGGCGTTGCCCGGCTCGCCATAGCTCTCACGAGCGAGGTGCGATCCGAACTCACTCCTGCGAGCGAGGCCACTTCGCTCGCCCCGCTGATGCGCGGGATGGCCCTCGCTGGGAGGGTGGTCGCCGTCCGAGAGCAACACCAACAGGAGGACTCGAATGCCAAGCACAACCCCCAGGATGGTGGCCCCAGTGATCGCCGCCGGCCTCGTGGCCGCTGTGGTCGCGGCGCTGCCGGCGAGCGGTCAGGACCCGGCCCGCACGCTGAGCTTCACCACCACGCAGCAGACAAGCGATGAGCAATTCATCGACCTGAGACCGAGAGGCGAGTCGCCCGGCGACCGCTTCACCGTCTCCTCGACAATCCACATGGGTGGTAGAAGGGCAGGCCGCGTGGAAGCCGATTGCGTGGCGCTCGACCGCAGGTATCAGGCCTTCTCCTGCAGCGGCGTCGCCCTACTACCTGACGGTTCCATCACCTTCCACGGCGCGTCGGCAAACAAGACCCTGCCCGGCGGAGTCGGCGCCCGCAAGGCGATATACGCCGTCACGGGCGGAACCGGGAACTACTCGGGCGCAGCTGGCTCGGCGACGCGCACCGGAAACGGCAAGGTCGACAAGTTCGTGCTCGAACTGACGCAGTAGGAGCGCGCCGGAGCCTTGCGGGTGAGCGACCGAGGTCGCTCACCTCACCGACGCCGAACTGCCACAACGCTCGTGTCCCATGTGTCCACGCTTGGCGGCAAAGGTGTCGCACGCGCATCGAAGGGGGTTGCTGTCGAGGCTCGCGAGACACTCGCGAGGGACGACCTCCGAGAGCAGACGCCGGCCCGGCACGCTGGCGGACATCATCGGGGCGGGGCGGGTGCGGACGGCGCCGATCCTCCACCAGCTCCGCCCCCAGCTCCTGGGCCACGCGCAGCCGGTCCGCGTCCTCGGCGACGTAGGTGACGCCGCTGGCGCCGAGCGCGATCGCCGCGTCGAGGGCGTAGAGCGCGGTCCGCGCCACCCACGATCACGACCTCTCCGTGCGGGTGAAGCCCGCTGGCCGAGGCGTCGGTTGCTCCGGGAGCGTGAAAGCCCGCTGCCTTGTGGGAAAGCCGGCGTGCTTCTTGGTGGCCGCGGTTGAATGTGTCAGGTGGAGCATCTCGAGGCAGCGGTTCTCCTTGACACGTCGGTGGTCGAGGTGGTGCAGGTGGGGTGCTGTCGGCCACGGTCGGTGGCGAGCGACGAGGAGTGGAATCAAATGCCGCAGATTGTCCTTCCGCGGCGCGGGCTGTTCATGGTCCATCGGTGTGGTGAGAGCGTGCTCGCCGATCCGACTCGCGCGATCGTCTTTGGTCTCGAGGAGGGCTATCGCGTAAGCCATCCGCTCGACGGTGGGGATGAGTGCGTGGTGCTGGCGTTCAGAGCCGAGATTCACGAGGAGGCGATAGGTCGGCTAGACGGATGCTCCGGCCGTTTGTCGCCGCGCTACGCAGTTCGGCGCCTCGCTGTTCGTCGGCGCTGTTGGTCGTGACGACCCTGACGTGCTCGCGTGCGAAGAAGGCGCCATGCGTCTTCTTGAGGCCCTCGCAGGCGAACTGACGGACGCGTCTCGCGCCGAGCCGCGCGTCTCGAAGTCGGAGCGCGACCGCGCCGACCAAGTCCGCGCGCTGCTCGCCGACGACCTCGCGCGGCCGTGGCGTCTTCCCGACGTCGCGCGTGCGGTTCACTGCTCACCATTCCACTTGGCCCGGCGGTTCCGCATGGCGAGCGGCGAGACGATTTCGGGATACCTCCTTCGGCTCCGGCTCGCCGCCGCGCTCCACCGCATCGCCGAGGGTGAGCGCAACCTGGCGAGGCTCGCCGTGGAGCTCGGCTTCTCACACCACAGCCACTTCTCCGCCCGGTTCCGTTCGGTCTTCGGATGCACGCCCGTCCGTGCGCGCGGCGCTCTGACCGCTCCACGTCTTCGCGACCTGAGCACGATCTTGACAGCCGAAATCGACAGATCGACATAGCGTGGCGGCCATGATCGACAGCCAAGACGTCCGGACACTGCCCTTGGCGATCGAGCGCCTTGGCGCGCCCGGACCGTTCGCGCCGGCCAAAGCCTCCGTCAAACCCAGCCTGGCTCACCGGCTCGACGGATGATGTGAACTCCGCGCCTTAGGTCGTAAGGAGTTTCACGATGATCATCGGTGCGGCGACGAGCCGGTTCCGTGGCCGCGCCGGGCGAGCCGCGCGGCGGCAGGTGGCTGCACGGACGGCGGCGTTGATCCCCGACCGCACTGTGCTCTTGCTGCTCGCGCTCTATGCGTGCTGGGGCTCGGCGATCCCGGCGATGAAGGTGATGGTCGACACGGTGCCGCCACTCGGCGGGGCGGCGCTGATCTTCTTGGTCGCCGGGCTCGTGCTCGCTGTGGCGGCGCGTGGGCGGCCCGCGCCCACGCGCGTGCAGCTGCGGCACTTGGCGGTCGCCGGCGTGTTGCTGCTGGTCGGTGGGCAAGGGCTCGCGATGGTGGCGCTGACCGAGGTGACCGCCAGCCTCGGCGCGATCCTCGCGGCGACAATCCCGCTGTGGGTCGTGCTCTTGAGCGGGTTGATCGGCACCCCTGTGTCGGTCGCGTCGCAGGTGCGGCTCGCGGCCGGGTTCGGCGGCATCGCGATCGTGGTGCTGACGGCGCCGGACAGCGCGATCGGCGGGGCGCCCTGGGCGGTCGTGGCATTCTGCATCGCGCCGATGCTGTGGGCCGTGGGGAGCCTGCTGACGGCGGACGCCGACCGACCGGCTGATCGCGTGGTCGCCAACGCGGTTCAGCTGCTCGCCGGTGGCACGGTGTTGTTGCTGCTCGCGCTGTCGCTCGGCCAACTCGATCCGGCTCGTTGGTCGGACGTCAGCTCGATATCCGTCGGGGCCGCGGTATTTCTGCTCGTCTTCGACTCGCTCGTCGGCTTCATGCTCTACACACGCCTACTGGCCAGCGCGCCGGCGCCGCTGGTCAGTACCTATGCCTACGTCACACCGCTTGTCGGCGCCGTGATGGGCGCGACCGTGCTCGACGAGCCGCTCTGGGCCGGCGCGTTTGTGGGAGCGGCCTTGGTGCTCGGCGCGGTCGCGCTCGAGCTGCGCGGGCGATGAGGCGCGAGAGGTCGAGCACGTGCGGTCGGGCGAGCCACGACCAAGCACGGCTGGGTGGCCGCCCTCGCATCGACCGGGCCACCCAGGCGTTCTGCGCTCTCGATTTCGTCGAGCGCGGTGGGTGTGCGCCTTGCGTGTTCGCGTTTAACCCGGAGCGGTTCAGGTGACCGCCGGCGAGGTCGCCGACGTGGCGGCCTGCGCGAGGGCCGCCAGCAGGGCGGCGGTGGCGGGCGGGTCGGGCGGCTCGCCGTAGGTGGCGGCGTAGATGTGCCGCTTCGAGCAGGGTAGTTCGGTCGCGACGACGCCCTCGATGTGGTGGGCGCGCAGGGCCAGACCGGTCTGGGTGGCCACGCCGAGACCGGCGGCCACCAGCTTCGACATCACGACCATGTCGTCGGAGCTGTAGCCGATCCGCGGCTCGAACCCGGCGTCGGCGCACAGCGACAGCAGGTGGCTGCTGCAGCGCTCGCAGCCGGCGATCCAGGTCGCGTCACGCAGCCCGTCCAGCCCGCGCTCGCGCCGGGTGGACAACACGTAGACCGGGTCGTCGAGCAGGTGGTGCAGACGCACCCCGGTCGGCTCGGGCTCGGTCTCGGCGTAGCGGAAGATGATCGCGACCTCCACCTTGCCCGCGCGCAGCAGCTCAATCGCCTCGGGCGGATGGGTGTCGGTCAGGCTGACCTGCAGGCCCGGATGCCTGGCAGCCAGCGCGGCCACGGCCTGCGGCACGAGCGATCCGATCGCCGAGGCGAAGCCGGCCAGGCGCACCCGCCCGGCCTTCAGCCCGACGTGGGCGGAGAGCTCCGCGCCGGCCGCGTCGATGCGCCCGAGGATCTCGGTCGCGCGGTCGGCCAGCAGCTGCCCGGCAGGGGTCACCCGGATGCCGCGCCCGACCCGCTGCAGCAGCTGCGCGCCGGTCTCGGCCTCGAGCCGCCCGAGGTGGTGGGTCACCGACGGCTGGGAGTAGTTGAGCTCTTTCGCGGCCGCCGTTACCGATCCGTTGCGCGCGACGGCCTCGATGACGCGCAGTCGGGTGACGTCGAGCACGCATCAACTCTATCTATGAGAAAGCCCGAAAGTTGGCATTGGACGTATGGGACGCGAATCAGCAGGCTCTGGAGCCATGACCACGACACAGACTCCTCCAGCCACCGAACTGGCCACCCTGGTCGACGGTGTCCGGACCGCCGTCACAGCGCATGCGGGGTGGTCCGAGACCGCGCAGCTCGTCGCCGAGCAGCTGCGCCGTCACCTGCCGACGCCGGACGTGCTGACCGACGAGGAGCGTGCCGGCTCGCCGGACGGCTACCGCGGCCACACGCTGCACGTCGAGCCCGACGGGTCGTTCTCTATCGTCGCCCTGGTCTGGCGGCCCGGCCAGCTGACGCGCATCCACGACCACGTCACGTGGTGCGCGTTCGGCGTCATCCAGGGCGTCGAGCACGAGGAGCTGTTCGACGCCGACCTGAACCTGGTCGGCCGCCACGAGAACCAGATCGGCGACGTCAGCGGCTTCGCGCCGCCCGGCGACATACACCGCGTGCACAACACCGCCGACACGACCGCGATCTCGATCCACATCTACGGCACCGACATCACCCGCATCGGCTCCAGCGCCCGCCGCTACTACAACTGACCTCGAACTACCGAAGGAGCAGCAGCCATGTCACTCGTCTACGTCCACTTCTTCTCCATCTCACTCGACGGCTTCGGCACCGGTGAAGGTCAGAGCAAGGACGCGCATTTCGGTCACGCCGGGGAGAGGTTGCACACGTGGATGTTCGCCACCCGGTCGTGGCAGCCCGGCGGAAGCGGCGGCGTCGACGACGTCTTCATGCAGCGGCACGATCAGGGGATCGGCGCCGAGATCATGGGGGCCGGGAAGTTCGGCCACCCCGGATGGGAGGAGGACCCGGAGTGGAAGGGCGCGTGGGGTCCCAACCCGCCGTTCCACACACCGGTCTTCGTCCTCACCCATCACACGCGCCCGTCGATCGAGATGGAGGGCGGCACGACGTTCCACTTCCTCGACGCGTCGCCTGCCGAGGCGCTCGAGTCGGCCCGCGAGGCCGCGGACGGCAAGGACATACGTATCGGCGGAGGTCCCACCGTGATCCGCGACTTCCTTGCTGCCGGGCTCATCGACCACCTGCACGTCGTCGTGGTTCCGATTCTGCTCGGCCGGGGCGTGCGGCTCTGGGACGGATTGGAGGGCCTCGAGAAGGACTACCAGGTCGAGGCCACCTCCTCGCCCAGCGGAGTCACGCATGTGACGTTCACCCGTGCGGGCGTCTGAACCACCGCGCCCTAGGCTGAACGCGAACGTCATGGCACCCGACTACGCACCGACTCCGGTAGAGGACTTCCTGGATCCCGACGATCCGGCGCTCTTTCCCCGGCTGACGCCCGACCAGGTCGAGTACCTGGCGGAGATCGGCACCCAGTTGTCGTTCGCGCGGGGGGACCTCGTTTTCGAGCATGGCCAGCGCGAGACCCCCCTGTATGTGGTCCTCAGCGGAGCACTGGACATCATCGACCGAGCGCCGGAGGGCGACCGCTATTTCACCCAATGCAGAGAGGGGACCTTCGCGGCGGATATCTCCATGTTCACGGGCGAGCCGACGCTCGCCGCAGGATTCGCGGCCGAGCCGACTTCGCTGCTCGCGCTCGCACCGGAGGACGTGCGCCGGGTGGTTGCGACCGCTGCCGAGCTCGGCGACCTCCTCCTGCGAACGATGGTCACGCGCCGGGAGTGGCTACAGGGCCGCGGCTTGGGTCAGCAGCGGCTGATCGGCACACGATGGTCGAACGAGGCGTTCACGGTGCGCGAGCTGTTGGAACGCAACCTCGTTCCCTTCACATGGCACGACCTCAGCACCGATCGAAGAGAGCCGGGTCTTGCTCGATGGCCTGGGGATTGGGGATGCCGAGTGTCCTGTACTGGTGCGTTCCGACAGCGTCATCCGGCACGCCACGGTGACCTCGGTCGCCGAGGAACTGAGCCTCCGAGCACAGGTCGACGGCCTGAGTTTCGACGTCGTCGTGCTCGGAGGCGGTCCAGCCGGTTTGGCGGCGGCGGTGTACGCCTCCTCCGAGGGCCTCAGCACGCTTGTGGTCGAACGCTTCGCCCCGGGCGGTCAGGCCGGCACGAGCGCTCGAATCGAGAATTATCTCGGCTTTCCCACGGGTCTCACCGGCGCGGATCTCACCCGGCGGGCGACGCTCCAGGCGCGAAAGTTCGGCGCCGTGATTTCCAGCGTCCATGAAGCCTCCGACGTGTCCGAGCCGGAGGCCGGGGGATTGCGCGAGATCGGGCTTGCCGACGGTCAACGCGTACGCGGCCGATGCGTGGTCCTCGCTCCGGGCGCGGACTATCGTCGACTACCGGCCGAGAACGCGGATCGGTTCGAGGGCCTGGGCCTGTATTACGCGGCGACTCACATCGAGGCCCAGCAATGCTCGATGGAGGACGTAGTCGTGGTGGGCGGAGGAAACTCGGCCGGCCAAGCCGCGGTCAAGCTTGCCGACCACGCGCGCGAGGTCCACGTCGTCGCCCGGCGGCGGCTCGAGTTGGGGATGTCGCGCTATCTCCTCGACCAGATCGAGGCCAAGTCGAACGTGCGCGTCTGGTCCGGGTGTGAGGTGCGAGCGCTCGAGGGAGACGAGAAGCTCGAAGCCGTCGTGATCTCAGGTGCAGGGCCCG
Organism: uncultured Thermoleophilaceae bacterium; assembly: GCA_963734025.1. Taxonomy (GTDB): domain Bacteria; phylum Actinomycetota; class Thermoleophilia; order Solirubrobacterales; family Thermoleophilaceae; genus JACVRW01. The sequence goes on along the minus strand of CAVTFR010000002.1, from coordinate 360,310 downwards.
ATCGCCGCGTCGAGACCTCGGCGGTGTTCGCGATGATCGGCGCCTCTCCGAGGTCGGAGGGGCTGGTGGACTACGTCGGCCGGGACGACAAGGGCTTCGTGGTTACTGGCGAGGAGGCGCGCAGCCACACAGAGTTCTCCCGACACTGGGACGGGGCGGACCGCGGCCCGTCGATGCTCGAGTGCACGCGTCGCGGCGTCTTTGCCATCGGCGACGTCCGCAGAGGCTCGACCAAGCGCGTTGCGGCCGCCGTAGGGGATGGCGCGCTGGTCGTCCGCTCCATTCACGCCTCGCTGGATCCGCGCCAAAGCTAACCGTGAACGGGAGCGCGCCGGCCAAGTCCCGGGATTTCAGCGCCGACGGGTCCTACCGTCCACCGGGGGTTCGAATCCCTCCCCCTCCGTTGGCAGGGAAGCCGGGCGGTCGCAGCCCGGCGTCCGCGTAGAGGGCCGCCAGCAGCGGTTCATAGTTGCGGGCCTCCAGGTCGCCGATCGGGTCGCGGGTGAACGGCCGCAGGTCCGCCCAGGGCATTCCGAAGGCGGCTCGCTGGGCGAGGAGATGGCGGCGCTCAGCGGTCGGAGTGGCCCCGAGCGCCTGTGCCCCGAGCGTCAGGCGGCGGACCTGACGCCAGCGGAGTGGGATGAAGAACGCGATCAGGACCAACGTCGGCAGTCCGAAGATCGCCAGGCCGAGCACGGTGGCGGTGTCGCTGACGGCCTCCTCGCCCGCCTCTCCGGCGGCGACGACGCTGCCGCCCGACGCGCCGCCCGCCGAGCGCAGGCCGTCAGCGAGCGATCCGCCCACCACCGGCACGTCTCCCACCGCGCCGGCGGCATCCTCGAAGCCGTTCCTCACGGACCCGCCCGCATCGATCACGCCGCGCGAGAGGCTGTTGATCTCGGTGACGGTGTCGTGCACCTGCTTGCCCGTCCACGCGAAGAGCAGGACCAGGAGGAGCACGCCCAAGTCGCAGAGCACGGTACGGGTCCGGGGCCCGCTCAGTTCGGGATAGAAGCGCATTGGCGCATCATCCGCCACCCCGCGCGCGGATGTACTTCGAGCGGGCGCCCTCGCTCGCTCACGACGTTAGTCTCAGCTTCGTGGAGGCCACGCAGGTGCTGGCGTTCCGGCTCGCTCGGGTGGGGCTCGCGAGCCGAGGCTCGACGGAGCTGGCCGCGGCCGCCGCCTGCCCGGCGTCCGCCTTCGCCCGTGACGCCGATCTGCTGGCGTTGGGGGCGCGCGTCGGGTCACTCACCCGTGAGGAGTACGACGCGGCGGTCGACAGCGGTGAGCTCGTGCTCGCACACATCATCCGCGGCGCCATTCACGTGCTGGCACCCGGCGATCTGCTGCTCTTCGGGCGGGCGCTGGTGGGGACGGACGACAGGGAGCTCAGCGCGCAGATCGGCCGGCAGTTCGGCAGGGTTGACGCGCTTGCGGAGGTGACCGATGCGACCAGGGAGGCGCTCCGCGGGGGGCGCGCCCTGACCAAGGACGAGCTGCACGAGGAGCTTCGCGGGCGCGTACGCGCCGAGCTCTTGCCGTGGTGCAAGAGCTGCGGCAGTCACCACGTCGACCCGTCGCTGTGGCGCTACGCGACGGTCAACGCCGGCGCGCGGCTGGACTCCGAGCGCCGCTATCTGCTGAGGAGGTCCGGCCGCACGCCGCCGGCCGCCGAGGCGGTCAGGCGCTTCCTTCGCTTCTACGGCCCGGCGACGGCCCGCGATTTCGCAGAGTGGGCGGGCGTTACGCCATCGCACGCGGATCGGGCCTGGCAGGGGGTGGAGGAGGGGGAGCTGTCGGAGATCACGGTCGGCCGGCACAGGGCCTGGCTGCTCCGCGACGACGAGCCAGAGCTCGAGTCGCCGCCGGAGGCCGCGTGGAATCCGCATGATCCCGCCCGGCGATCCCTACCTGGCGAGGCCGAACCGCCCGTTGCTTGCTCCGGACGCCGAGCTCCGCAAGCGCCTGTTCCGGCCGGTCGCGAGCCCAGGCGTGATCCTCAAGGACGGCAGGCTCGCCGGCCTGTGGCGCGCAAAGTCCAAGGGCAAGGTCGCCGAGATCAGCGTCGAGAAGCTCGGGCGGCTGTCGCGCGCCGAGCTCGAGCCCGAGGCTCAGCGCATCGCGGACCTGCGCGGCGCGTCGGAACCCGCGCTCGTCCTGAGCTGAGCCGGCCACTACGAGCCGGAGTTCGCCTACGCTCTCTCGCCCGTGTCGGACAACATCGAACTCGTCCGCAGTAGCTTCGAGGCGATCAGCGCCTGGAACATCGAAGGGCTGCTTCGGCTCTACCACCCGGAGATCGAGTTCCTCCCGCTCACCGGCACCCAGGTCGAGACCGGTGGCTACCGGGGCCACGACGGCGTACGCGCCTACCTCGCGGAGGCCGAGGAGCTGTGGGACGTGCTCGAGCCGGACGGCAGTCACTACGAGGACCTCGGCGACCGAGTGGTGGTCGCCGGCACCTGCCGGGTCCGGGGCGGGCGAGCGGAGCCGAGTCAACGCCCGTCTGCGCGTGGGTCATCGGCTTGCACGACGGCCTGATCGTCTCGCACAGAGCCTGCTCGACCATCCAGGAGGCGCAGAAGCGGGCTGCTGTCGAGCGAGCGGAAACCGAGCGATGAGCCCGGATCCGGAGGAGCCCGCCGCTCTTGCCAGGCGGCTGATCGACTCGAACTCCTACCTGACGCTCGGCACCGCCGATGCCGACGGGCGCCCATGGGTCTCTCCGGTCTGGTATGCGGCGGCGGGCTACACGGAACTGCTCTGGGTCTCCTCGCCGGACGCCCGGCACTCGCGCCATCTCAGTGCGCGTCCGGAGGCCGGCATCGTGATCTTCGACTCCCGGGCTGCGCTCGGCGAGGCACAGGCGGTCTACATGGCGGCCGTCGCCGAGGAGCTCGCCGGCGCCGAGCTCACGCGGTTCATCGAGGTCTTCTCGCGGCGCTCGCAGGAGGGCGGGGCGCGGGCGTGGACGCTCGAGGACGTCGTCGCCCCGGCCGGCCTGCGCCTCTACCGTGCGACGGCCACGGAGACCTTCGTGCTCGACAGCATCGGCGACACGCGCCAGGGCGACCACCGGATTCCTGTCGAGCTGTAGACGATCACCCCGGGTCCTGGGTACTCAGGACACATGCCCACTCTCCCAACAACGCCTCGCGTCCTCTTGCGAAGTGAGCAGAGCGACGGCCGTGTCTCGGTTACCGAGAGCGTGATGCCGCCCGGCGCCAAGGGACCGCCCCTGCACATCCACGACTTCGATGAGGCCTTCTACGTTCTCGCCGGCGAGCTGACCGTCCAGGTCGGCGACGAGCTCAGCACTGCGAGCGCCGGCGAGCTCGCCTTCGCCCTGAGCGGGATCCCCCACACCCTTGCTAACCGCAGCGACTCGGCGGTGCAGTTCCTGATCGTATGCACCCCGGCCGGCTTCGAGCGCGAGTTCGCGCGACGCGCGGCTGCCCGGGCCGGTACCGAACCCCCCGATTGGGCGCTCCAACCGGTCCCCGAGGTCACTCGCGTCGGACCGCCGATCGGCGACCGCGGAAGGTCGCTGCACGGCTGATGCGGTTCTCAATCAACATTCCCAACTTCGGAGACTTCGCCGACGCGGACACCGTCGCGAGCGTGGCTGAGGAGACTGAGGCGGCGGGGTGGGATGCGCTGTTCGTCTGGGACCACGTGGTCCACGACAAGCGCCACGGGCAGAGCTTCGGTGATCCCTGGATGCTTCTCACCGCCGCGGCGCTCGCGACGACCCGGGTCAGGCTGGGACCGATCGTCACCCCGCTCCCACGGCGGCGGCCTCAGCAGCTCGCGCGCCAGGTGTCGACTCTGGACAACCTGAGCGGCGGGCGGGTGATCTTCGGCGCCGGCCTCGGCGGCCCCATCGAGGACGAGTACGGCAGCTTCGGCGAGCCGACCGACCCGAAGCTGCTTGCCGAGCGCTTGGACGAGGGCCTGTACCTGCTGGACCGGTACTGGTCAGGTGAGTCGGTGACGCACGAGGGTCGCCATTACGTCGTCGAGGACGTGACTCTGCTGCCGAGGCCGGTTCAGCGCCCACGCGTCCCGGTCTGGATCGGCGGGTTCTGGCCGCATCGTGCACCGATGCGACGCGCCGCCCGCTGGGACGGCGCCGTCCCGCTGTTCCTGTCGGCCACGCACGGCCACCCCCCACCCGTCGACGAGGTGCGCGACCTGGTCGCGTACGTCGATGCCCATCGCGACGGCGACCCGGGTCGTCCGTTCGAGCTCGTCCTCGGCGGGGCCAGCCCCACGGGCAGCGCGGGCGCGCGTGACCTGCTCGGTCCGCTGATCGAGGCCGGGGCCACCTGGTGGGACGAGCGACGCACCATGGACGACGAGGTCGACCGGCTCGAGCCGGTCCTTCGTCGCATCGAGGCAGGTCCACCCGCCCTCTAGAGAAGGGGCGCGAGCCCCGGATAGCGGTCATCCGCCACCCTGCCGTACGGATGTACTTCGAGTGGGACACGTTCGTGCTCGACGCGGCGCAGGCGCTCTGCGTCGCGCTGCCCGCCGCGGGACTCCCCGCCTTCCTGCTGCGGCTGACCGGTCGCGGCTGGGCGCTCATCGCGCCCGTGTCGGTGGTCCTGAGCGTCGTCGCGATCGCAGCGGCCAGTGCCAGCGCCGACGTGATCACCTGGATCGCCCTACTGCTCGTGCCGCCCGGGTGCGCACTGGCGCTCGGCTGGGCGGCGCACGGAGCCCGCCCCTGGCTCGCCCTGGCGGTGGTCCCACTGCTCGCGGTGGCGTTCGCAGCCCCCGACGACCCATCGGGCCGGGTCGCTCGCCTGTTGCTGATCATCGGTTCCTGCGTGACCCTGGGCCGCCTGCTCGCCGGCGCGACGCCGCTCCTCTTCCTGAAGCTGGGCGTCGTCGCGATGACCGTCATCGACGCGATCTTCATCTTCGGTGACCTCTGGGGCGAGCAGAACGCCACCTTCAATGCTGCGGCGCCGGCAGAGGGACTCCCGCGGCTGCAGGTCGCCGACATCGGGGACGTGTCGACCGACTACGGCGACTACTTCATCTCCGGGCTCGTCGGGGGCATCCTGGCGGCCGAGCGACGCAACCAGGCACTCGCGGGCGTGGCGACGCTCGTCGCGCTCGAAGCGTTCAACCAGCTCTTCCTCGTAGTCGACTCGCTGCCGGGCACGGTGCCGCCCACCGCGGTGCTGCTCGCCTTCGAGGCATGGCACCGCCGACGTGAGCGGGGCGCGCCCGTCCCGGCCTAGACAGCCAGGATCCCGTCGAGCGCGAGGAGGACCCCGAGCGCCACGAGCCCGACCGCGAGCAAGCGGGCCGCCCAGCGCAGAACGCGGCCGCGCGGACCGTCGGGGGGCACGCCGGCCGCCAAGCCGGTCAGTACGGCGATGCCCACCGCCATCGCGCCGAGGCACACGAGGACGCCGCTGTCGGCACCCGCCCCCAGCGCCAGGACCAGCAGGGCGGGTCGCGCCACCACCGGGACCGCGACCGGGACGAGCGCGGCGCCCCAGCCGTCGAGCGCGGGCTCCTGCCCGGGCGGCCGCCGGAACAGGTCGAACGCTCCGGCCACGGCCGCCACGACACCGGCGGCGATGCGGAAGGAGGACTCGCTCACGTCGAGCGCCTCGAGCAGCGGGTCGCCCAGCAGGGCGGCGGCGCACACCGCAAGCGCGCCGGCGATTCCGCCGGCGGCGGCCAGCTGGGCCACGGCGCGCCGCGAGCGCCCCGCGCGGGGGACCGCGAAGACGGCGCGGGCGGGGTTCAGTGCGAGGAGGAGCACGGCGGCCCAGAGCCAGCTCGACGGCGCATCTTCGCCCGACGACTCGGCACCGCTCGCCTGGGCGATCGGGATGGTTCGCAGCAGTCCTGCAAGCGCGTGCTGCTGGTCGTCCATGCGCGTCGTGCCGTCGACGAACCAGGCCCCCTCAACCCGCTCCGGCCGGGTGGCGCCCTCGGCATCCTCGGCGCCGGATTGCGTCTCCAGGGCGAGCCCGGCGACGCAGGTGGCGCGCTCGGCAAGTGGTGCTTGCAGCTCCGCCAGCCGGGCGTCCGCCCGTGCGGTGAGCCACCACCCGGTCACCGCCTCGCCGACCACGCCGTACCAGCCGCCGCGCGGCTCGTAGCTTCCTCTCACCAACCCGCCCCACGGACCGAAGCGCTGTCCGAGGTAGCGCGCTTGCATGCCGAACTGCCCGGCCTGCTCGCGTGCGTAGTCGAGCTCATCGCCCGTGAGCGGCGGCTCGCCACGGCCGGGGAACTCGACCGTCTCGGCCTGGCCGTACGCGGCCCAGTGATCCGGTATGGGCGGCCAGTGATCCTCCACCTCGTCCCGCGAGGTGGCCAGGTACGCGCCGATGCGGTCCGCGGCCTCGTCCCAGCCCTCGTCCGGAAAGGCCCCGTGAAGGAGCGCGAGCGCCCAGTACGCCTCGCCCGTGTAGTACTTGGAGTACTGGCCGGGGAGCGGCGCTTCGCTCGCCGCGTCGTACTCGGCGAGCACCGCGCCCGAGGGCTCCGTCTGGGCGAGCAGGAAGCGCCCGAGCCGCCGCATCTCGTCGTCGTAGCGCTCGTCCCCGGTCGCCTCGCGGCGGATCGCGAGCCCGGCGACGAGGAGCGCGGTCGAGCCCGTGACGGTGCGGCCGTTGTAGCTGAACGCGGCCCAGTCATCCTGCTCTTCCAGCCTGGCGAGCGCCCATTCGGTGCCCCGGTCGGCGGAGCGAAGAGCTCCGGGCAGGCCCGCCGCGGCGGCCTGGTAGAGGCCCATCGTCACCCCGGCGTGGCGGACCTCGTTGTAGTCGGCAGCCGAGACCGAGTCGTCGTCGGCGTCGTACTCGTAGAGCCAGTCGCCCGCCGGCTCCTGATTGCGGACGAACCAGTCGACCACGGCTTGGGACGAGCGCCGGAGCTCCGTAGGGCTGACGGACGGGCAGTGCTCCGGCGGGGCGCCGAGCGCGAACACGAGCACGAGCACCACCGCAAGAGTCAGTCCCGCGCGCCACAGGCGCGCGGCCGTACCCGAGCCGCCGGCGCTCACCGGGTGCTCATCGCGGGGTCAGCGATTACACGGTCTCGGCCTGCGCGGCGGGCACGCCGCACCGACGGGAGCAGCAATGTCGGGAGCGCGAACCAGGCGGTCAGCGGCAGGCGGCTCAGAGCGAAGGCCACGGCGGCCGCGCCGGCGATCGTCGTGCCGTCGCGGTCGACGACCTCCAGCCGGGAACCGGGCGCGGTGGGCTCGACGTGAAAGCGCGCGAGCCAGTCGAGCGCGCGCGCGAGCGCCGCCAAGCGGCGCTGGGGGTCATCCGCAGGGTCGAAACGGAGTACCCGGTCGCGCGTGGACGGCACCGCCCAGACCAGCAGTACGGCGATCGCGGTCAGGGAGAAAACCTGCACGGCCGCCGAGCCCTCGATCGACAGGTGGAAGATGACGGCCACCCACACGGCGGCGTACCGAGTGCCGCGCCACCAGAGGCCGAGCGCGATGAACAGCTCGGTGAGGACGATGAACTTGGCCGCCCCGGTGTGGAAGCTGCGGTCGGTCAACAGCGACACCACCCAATCGGGCCATGCGTCAAGCTGGTCCTGCGCTCGCACCACGCGCTGCCAGGTGACCGTGCCGCCGAACCAGTCGGGATCGACGAGCTTGCTGAAGCCGGACGCCCCGTAGACCACGGCGCACTCGAAGCGGAGCAGCCAGAGCGGCCAGGCGGGCGCTGCCGTGTCGAGCGCCGGCAGCCCGCGGCGGCGGCGGAGCCACGCGTCGAGCGACAGCTCGCGCCCGCAGGGCGCCACCGCCAGCACGGCCAGCACGATCAGGAGATACGCCCGGTTGTTGTGGAAATGGGTGGTCGAGAGGAAGAGGTTGTAGGCGACGATCAGGAACGTCGTCGTCGCTGCGAGGCGCGTGAGGAGGCCGAGCGACATGGCCACGGCTGCAACCGCGGCCAGCCAGAGCAGGCCGACGTAGACCGTTTCGGGCAGCTCGGGGTACCAGGCGGCGTAGGGCTCGTAGAACGCGTCCGAGTAGATACGCCCGTCCAGGGTGTCGGTCAGGTACGGCCGCAGATGGAGGAGCACGACCGGTCCGGCGAAGACCCTCAGGAGCGCCAGCGCGCGCATGCTGACCGGGCGCCCGAGCAGCTCGTCGAGGCGGGCGGTCACCGCCCGTCCTCGCGGACACCGCTGCGAAGGACCTCAGTTCGTGCCGGGTCGTCGTTGTGCCAGGCGGTGACGCGCGCCTCGAGGTGGCGGGTCTCCGCGTCGCGCGGGGTGTTCGCGGCGACCCAGTCGAGCGCGGCGCCGAGGAAGGCAAGCTGGTTGTCGAGGCCGGCGTCCGCGTGATGGCGGGCCAAGGGGTAGCGCAGGCCCCGGTCCTGGACGAGCTCGTCCCAGCGGTATCCCGCCCACGGAACCTCGACCGGTACCCGCCGGCCATCGGCGGTCACGCGCGTCACGTCCGCGCGCCAGGTGCTCGACTCGGGGAACATCTGGAAGGCGAACTCCTTGTGGTCGGCCCAGTAGCCGCGCGCGACGAGGAAGAGCTGCACGCCCACGACGGCCAGGACCAGCACCCGGCGCCCGACGACCCTGACCCTCGAGCTCACGCGGCTACGATGACATGGCCCGCACCCGGCCGATGAATTCCGGCGGTCGCGGGGGTCCTTCAGGTCGACCCCACAGGCGAACCGGCACCAGGAGGCCCAATGGGATTGAGCGATTGCAGACTGGAGGCGGCGGCGGCCGTGGCCGACCTCGAACGGTCCAGGCGTTTCTACGAGGACGGCCTGGGGCTGATCCCCGGCGACGTGGAGGACGGCGTGAGCGTGCACTACCCGTGCGCCGAGGCGACGACGCTCTTCATCTACCTCGCCCCCGACAACGCCGGCAGGTCGCCCGCGACGCTTGCGAGCTGGTTCGTAGACGATCTCGACGAGACGATGGAAGAGCTCACGTCACGGGGCGTGGCCTTCGAACGCTATGAGCAGCCCGGGCTCGTCACCGACGAGCGCGGCGTGTTCGACGGCGACGGCTTCAGGGCGGCCTGGGTCAAGGACCCGGACGGCAACACGATGGCACTCACGGAGGTAGCGGCGCCATCTCAATGAGCGGGCGCGGGCGGAACGCCGTCGCCCCGCGGGGGCCCGGACCCTGATATCAACCGGGATGCGCGATGGCCGTCAAACTTCACCGCTGCCCGGCCACCTTCTTGAAGACGGGATCGCATCCGTGCTGGAAGGTCCAGTCCGCGCTCGATGAGGCGGGGATCGAGTACGAGGTCGTGAAGGAGCCGATCTTCCGCTGGAACCGGGCGGAGATCAAGCAGCAAACCGGGCAGAGCGCCCTCCCCGCGATCGAGTTCGAGGACGGCACCTACCTGCGCGAGGAGTCCGACGAGCTCGCCGCCCGTATCAGGGAGGGGCGGCTGAGCCCGGACGGCTCCGCGACGGCCTAGTCGACGAGCTGCATGTTGGGTTCTCCCTGCGCGTTCAGGCCATTCGCCGCCCGCACGCAGCGGCCGCCGCGCACGGCGCCTCCGTTGTAGGCCTGCCGCAGGCAGTTGCGCATCGCCAGCTGGCCCCAGTAGGAGGCGTGCGCGTCCTCCTGAAGCTGGTAGGGGCCGACGAGCGTCGTGAGCGTGCGAATCTGGCCGACCCACTCGGTCCGGTCGACCGCGGCGGCGTCCTGCCAGGACGACAGTCCGACCTCCTCTAGCAGCCCGACCGTGTTCTCGCACAGCCGCCGGCCGGTGAGCGCGTCTTGCATGTCCAGCACGCCCGCGTTCGACAGGCCGGTCTGCGCGACTGCGTTGCGCATCGTGTTGTTCATGGCGACGACAACCGTGTCATTCGCCCAGTTCAGGTCGCGGTTCCATGCGCCGCAGCCGCCGATCGACTGGCGCGTCCAGCCGCTCTCCGGATAGCGCATGCCGTTGCCGCGCGGAACCGGGGACCAGTAGGTCTGGCCGAGGATCGCGTATTGAGACGCGTTGTAGCCCGCGTTCGACATCGCCTGCGACACGCGCAGCAGCGCCTGCCGCACGTTCTCGGTCTCCTGCGCCTGGCGGGCAGCCGTGAAGCGCGAGGTCATGTCCGAGTCGTCCGAGCAGTAGTTCTTCCACCACGACGGCGAGGTCACCCAGTTGAGGACGCAGCGCTCGACGATCGCGGCGAAGCCGTAGTTGTTCGCCCCGATCATCACGACGATCGCCTTGACGTTGTGCGTGCTCGCGTACTCCTGCAGCGCCAGCGCTTGGCCCTTGCGGCCCTGGGCGTCCGAGTAGAAGTCGATGCCCGGCTTGAAGTCCTGGCCGGAGCCGGTGCCGCCGGTGGTCGTCTTGGCGCCGGAGCAGGCGAGGTTCGCGCTCGCCACGCCGCCGCCGATGTGTGCCTGGGCCGCCTTCGAGCGGTGGCAGCCGGGGATTGCCTCGCCGCTCGGCGTGTCCCAGTAGGCGGTCGAGCCGAGCGCATCCACGCGCCATGACGCCATGTTCGTGTTACCGGCCCAGCGCCCGGCCTCGCCCGAGATCGCCGAGTCGCCGAGCGTCACGACGGTCGGGGTCCCGACGCCCGGTCCGTCGGCGGCCGCCGGCGCCGCGGCCGCCAGCAGCGCGATCGAGACAACCAGGTACGCTCGAAGCGCAGCACGCATTTCCGTCCCCTCCTCCGTTTGGCGCGGTGATCCTTTCCGGGTAGTAGGGCGGTGTCAAGTGAGAAGCCGCCCCCCTACAGCCCTGATCGCCGCGCTCGCCGCCGCCGTGCTGATCGGCTGCGCAGACGACGACGCCGGGCCCGGCAGCGACGAGCAGCTGCCGGAGGCGAAGGGCATCGTCGACGGCCGTCCCGCAGTCAAGGCCGAGAGCAAGGAGGAGGCGGGCCGGTTCTGCGACGCCGCGAAGCTGGACTGGCCCTACGGCGACGCGCGCGCGGTCACCTTCGATGTGCCGGGTGGCGACGACGTTCCGTGCAGCGCGCCCGACTGAGGTCTCCGCTCCGGCGCGTTCCAGCTCCTACGAGTCGCCGAGCTCGGTTATCGCCGCCACGGCCACCATCTGGGGTGTGACCTCGACCGGGAGCCTCCCGGTACGTGCGGCCGCGAGCAGCGCGAATGCGGCCGCATGCAGGCGGCGGCCGGTCTCGAGGGCGGCCCGCTCCAGAAGCTCTTCGCGCTCGCGATTGGGCAGGCCGCTCAGATGCGCCTCCGCCATCGCGGCCCCGCCATCCGGCGACTCGTCGATGCCGTTCAGTACCGCGTCATCCAGTCTCGGCGCCAGTTGGCTGAGCGCGTCGCGCCGCACCATGAAATCCCCGAGCGCCTCGGACGCTTGCGACTCCAACACGCGGCCCATCAGCTCCCTGAGCTGCGCAGTGTCCGGATCACTGCTGTCGCTCACGCCTCAAGGATCTCACCTCCCGCTCCCCGTGTGGAGCGGAGGAGACCGCGGCGCTCAGTGCCCGTCCACGCGCGTGAAGCGCACCCGCACCGGGACGCTGTAGGCCGCGGCGAAGCTCGCCGGCGTCATCCCGATGCGCGCGATGTGCCCGTCGTACTTCGCCACGTAGTCCGGTGACCGATCCGCCGGCGGCGTCTCCGGGTCGACCGCCGCCGTGCCGGTGAAGACGATCACGTCGCCGCCTCCGCCGTCGCCGTCGAAGTTGAACGTCACGCGCGGGTTCGCCTCGATGTTGCGCACGCGCGGGCTCGGCCGGCTGTAGACGAGCGCGGACTCCTCCCCGTCCCAGAGGAACCAGACCGGTCGGGGGACGGGCGTTCCGGCCGGCGAGACCGTGGTCATCCAGACCACGACCTCCTCGCGCAGGCGTCGCGCGGCGCGGGCCCCGAACTCGCTGCTCTCGTCGATCACGGGCCGAAGCCGCCGGCCGCGGGCTGCAGCGCGTCGAGCTCCTCGATCGCGCCGGCGGTCGTCACGACGCGGCAGAACTCCGGCTCGAGGTTGACCGCGGTCACCCGCGCGAGCTCGTCGGCGGTGATCAGCTCGCCGTCGCGCGTGACGCGATCGTGGGTGTAGGTCGCGTCGAGCACGAAGCGCACGTCGAAGCCGAGCACCTTGTGGAGGTCGTTGCCGGATTCGCCGGGCCGGAGCGTCGAGCCGGGCTCGACCGAGTCGTGGCGGATGTAGACGACCGGCTGTCCGCGTGAGCGCCACACCTCGAGCAGCGCGCCGACGTTGGCCTCGCAGGACGGGTTGTTGCGCGGCCCCCACGAGGGGTCCTCCGTGCCCTTCTGCAGGTCGACGACGATGAGCGCGGTGGGCGCCGTCATCACATCTGCTGGCTGACGGCCGACTGGCTGTAGCCGAGCCGGTCGCCGGCGGGGCCGAACGAGCGCTCGCTTCCCACGGTCACGAGCGCCACGAGATCGCGCAGCTCGATCGACGGTGCGGTGCTCATCGCAACAAGGACGATACCCGCCCGATTGGCGCCGCTAATCGATGGCCAAGCGAGTCGACCAGAACATCGAGATCACGCGCATGCAGGAACTGGAGGAGGGCGACGCCGGTCTCGCGGCGGCGCGCCGGGCGGGTCCGACCGCCGCGGTGAGGGAGCGCGCGGAGCGCCTGTCGTACGCGGGCGGCAGTCCCGCGCTCTGCTACGTGGGCTGACTCACTCGGCCGCGAGAGGCAGCGGTCCTGCCTCCTTGACCGTCCGGATGGCGACGTTGCTGCGCACGTCGGTCACGCCCGGCAGCTCGAGGAGCGTCTCGAGCAGCAGCCGCTCGTAGGCGGGGAGGTCGGGGACGACCACCTCGAGCAGGAAGTCGGCCATGCCCGCGACGATGTGGCAGGCGACCACGGCGTCGATCTCGGCCACGGCCGCCGAGAACTCGTCGGCGCGCTCCTGCGAGTGCCCGGTCAGCTTGACCTCCACGAACACGGTCAGCTCGAGCCCCACCCGGCGGCGATCGAGGATCGCGCGGTACCCGCGGATCGTGCCGTCCTGCTCGAGCCGCTTGAGCCGGCGGAGCGACGGCGAGGGGGAGAGATGAACGCGCTCGGCGAGCGCCGCGTTCGTCAGCCGGCCGTCCTCCTGTAGATGGCGCAGCATGGCGCGATCGATGGCGTCCATTGGCAGATAGTTGCGCAGAAGCCGGTCTGAAGTGTGCGAGACGTCACCATATGCCTCGCCGGAGGGCGCATACTTGCTCGCCATGGATGACTACGCCGAGGCCGCTCACACCGCCGTCGAGCTGCTGGCGAGAGCACGTCGCCGACGCGCGCACCGGGCTCGGGCCGGTGAACGCGCGGCCCGATCCCGACGACCTCGCCGACGAGCTCGAGCTGTCTCGCTGGATCGCGGAGGGCGGCATGGACGCCGCGGCCCTCGAGGAGTGGCTACCCCGGTACCTCGAGGCCACGGTACGCCTGCACCACCCCGGTTCGATGGCCCACCAGGTGGCCGTCCCGTCCACGGGGGCCGCCGTCGCAGACCTGATTCACGGCGCCACCAACAACCCGATGGCGATCTACGAGATGGGGGCCGCCGGGGCGACCATCGAGCGCCAGGTCGTGCGCTGGATGCTCGACAAGGTCGGCTTCGGTCGCGACGCCGCCGGTGTCCTCACGAGCGGCGGCTCGCTCGCGAACCTCACGGCGCTGCTCGCCGCCCGCGCCCGCGTGGCTCCGGAGGCCTGGCGCTCCGGCACCCCGTCCGACCTCGCCCTGCTCGCGCCGCCGTCCGCGCACTACTCGGTCCGGCGGGCCGCGGCGATCCTCGGGCTGGGGGAGGACGCCGTGCTCGAGCTCGAGGTCGACGAGCTCGAGCGGATCCGGCCCGACCGGCTCGAGGATGCGCTCGACCGCTGTGCCGCCGCCGGCCGCCGCCCGCTCGCCCTGGTGGCCCTGGCATGCGCAACCAGCACCGGCCTCTACGACGACCTGCGCGCGATCGGCGCGGTCTGCCGCGAGCACGGGATCTGGCTGCACGTCGACGCCGCGCACGGCGCCTCGGCGCTCCTCTCCGAGCGCCACCGCGCCCTGCTCGACGGCATCGAGCTCGGCGACTCGGTGGTCTGGGACGCGCACAAGCTGCTGCGCACCTCCGGCCTCTGCGCGGCCGTGCTGACGCGCCGCGGCGCCGACCTGCACGCCGCGTTCCGCCAGAGCGGCGACTACCTCTTCAACGAAAACGACTCGGTGGGCTTCGACCTGCTCGACCGCGCGCTCGAGACGACGAAGACGACCATGGGCCTCAAGCTGTTCCTGTCGCTCGCCTGGGCCGGGGAGCGCGGGCTCGGCGAGTACGTGGCGTCGCGCTTCGACACGGCCCGTCGCTTCCACGACCTCCTCGCGCGCGAGCCCGATGTGAGCTGCGCCTATGTGCCGGAGAGCAACATCCTCTGCTTCCGGATCGGCGACGGCGACCAGCTTGCGCTGCGCGAGCGAGCGCTCGACGGCGGGCGGCTGCACTTCGGCTCGACGACCGTCGGCGGCGAGCGCAACCTGCGCCTCGTGGTGACGGCGCCCGACACGGGTGACGCCACGCTGCGCGAGCTGCTCCAGGTCCTGCGCGGCCTCGGTGAGCCGGCCCTGGGCCGCGCCGGGTAGCCTCGCGCGGGTGGGCGCGGACGACGGCCTCGAGACGATCTTCTTCGCCTCCCCAGCCGAGTGGGAGGAGTGGCTCGAGCAGAACCACGAGAGCGCCGGCGGCGTGTGGATCAAGATGGCCAAGAAGGCCACCGGCATCGAGAGCGTCCGCCATGACGAGGCGGTCGACGTCGCGCTCTGCTTCGGCTGGATCGACGGGCGCCGCGAGGGCCTCGACGAGACACACTTCCTGCAGCGCTTCACGCCGCGCAGGCCACGCAGCAGGTGGTCGCGGATCAACCGCGACAAGGTCGAGCAGATGACCGCCGAGGAGCGCATGCGGCCCGCCGGCCTCGCGGAGGTCGAGCGGGCGCGCGCGGACGGCCGCTGGGATGCGGCCTACGAGGGCCAGCGGGCGAGCAAGGTCCCCGAGGACCTGCAGCGCGAGCTCGACTCGCGCCCGCGCGCGAAGGAGTTCTTCGACGCCCTCGACAGCCAGAACCGCTACGCGTTCGTCTACCGCCTGGGCGATGCGAAGCGGCCGGAAACCCGGGCCCGCAGGCTCGAGAGGTTCGTCGCGATGCTCGAGCGCGGCGAGAAGCTCAGGTGACCGGCCCGCGCAGGATCGAGACGGTCGAGTGGCCGGGGTCGCCGTCGTCGGGCTCGCGCGACAGGTCGAGGTAGCGGAACTGCTTCGGGTCGACGGGCAGCTCGACGTCGAGCGTCGCGTCGCCCGACTCCGGCACCCGCACCGAGCCGAGCGAGACGAGCTCGCCGTCGTCGCCGAGCAGCCAGAGCTCGTAGAAGTCGCGGTCGCCGCTCGGCTTCAGCCCGCGCAGCTCGACCGTGGCACGGCCGCCGGCCTCGGGGCGCAGCTCGGCCACGCCGCCGGCATTCCCGGCCGCGCTGACGACCGGGGCGAGCTGCACGCGCTCGAGGTCGCCGTCGCCGCTGCCCTCGTCGTCGTTCGAGAGCAGGAGGCCGGCGCCGATGCCGGCGGCGAGCAACGCGATCGACGCGAGCGCGGCCGCCACTGGACGGAGAACGAGCCGCCGCCTCTGGCGTGCCGGCCGGGCCTCCTCCGCGGGCCACGGGGGCGGGGGCGGTGTGGGGCGGTCCCACGCCTCCTTCGGAAGCTGTTCGAGGTGGCGCTCGAGATCGTCCAGCGGCATCTCGCTCACACCTCCTCCGCGTCGATCAGCTCACGCAGGCGCTCGAGCGCCGAGACCATCCGCATCTTGACCGTGCCGAGCGGAATGTCGGTGCGCTCCGCGATCTCCGGCTGGCTCAGCCCCTCGTAGAAGCGCATCCGCAGCAGCTCGGCCTCCTCGGATCGCAGTCGCGACAGCATGTGTGCAACGCGCCAGCGCTCGACGAGGGCCTCCGGCGTACGCTCGGGGTCGACGTCGGCGGTGAGCGCGAGCGTCGTGCTGGCGTCGGGGTCGCGAGGCTCGGGGACGCGCCGGCGCAGCTCGTCGACGGCCCGGCTGCGGGCGATGGTCATGATCCAGGTCAGGAGGCTGGCGCGCCCCGGGTCATAGTCGGGCGCGCGCTGCCACACCTCGAGGAAGACCTGCTGGTGGACGTCCTCGGCGCGCCCGCGGTCGCCGAGCACGTTGATGAGATAACCCAGCACAGTCGGCGCGTACTCGCCATGAATCTCCTCGATCGCCTTGCGGTCGCGACTCTGCAGGGCGCGTGCGAAGCGGCGCCCCGCCCGCGTCCCTCCTCGCCCCATAACGGGGATGGACAGACTCGCGGCCCCCATCGCGATGACTACGAGCAGCGCGAGACGCGCGGTTGCCCAACCGGCGCCCGGGTGGGGTCCGAATACGCCACGGAAGGGCAATCGACCCCGGAGGTTTGAAGTGAGACGGATCAGCATGCCGGCCCTCGCCGCGATCGTAGCCGCGCTGCTCGCGGCCGCACCTGCCGCGAGCGCAAAGGTGGAGCTGGCGGGTGGATCGACCACCCTGAAGCTCGCGTCGGGCACGGCCACGGCGCTGCAGGCGAACGGAGTGGCTCTCAGACCGCTCAATCCCGCGCGCGTACGCGGCGATGGAGTGGCCTTCCCGATCACGGGCGGGTCGATCGACCCGACGAGCGCCGCGGGCAGGATCGACCACAGCGGTGGCCTTGCGCTGCGTGCGGGCGGCACCCGCGTCGCGCTGCGGAACTTCCGCGTGCACGTGGGGGTCAAGCGGGCCATCCTCACCGCGCAGGTGGGCGACGACCGCCTGACGGCGCTGACCCTGTCGCTGCGCAATGCCAAGGTCGTGCGCAACGGTCTCGGCACGACGGTGCGGGGGGTCCAAGCCCTACTCAGCGGGCAGGCGGCCAAGGCGCTCAATGCGGCGTTCGACACCCACCTGTTCAGCAACGGGCTGCCGATCGGCAAGGTGACGGTCCGGGCCAACCCGGCGCAGGTGGAGCTGGCCGGCGGTGCGACGACACTCGCGCTCGACTCGGGCGCAGCGTCGGCACTCGCGTCGCTCGGAGTCGAGGCGGCGCCGGTGGATCCGGCGAGCGCGGCGAGCGGCGGGCTCAGCTTCCCGATCACAGGTGGCAAGCTGAACGCGAAGTCGTTCGCCGGTGGCGTGCGCCACTCGGGCGGCATCCGCCTGTCGAAGGGTTCGACCGCCGTGGAGCTGACCTCGTTCACCATCAACGTTGACTCCGATCCCGACCTGACCGCACTGGTGGGAGGCCGGCGAGTGTCGATCCTGAACCTCGACCTTTCGCAGCTCGACGCGCAGGTCAGGGGTCGCCGGATCACACTCGGCGGTGTCCGGGCGACATTGACGGCGGGTGCCGCACAGGCCCTCAACGGGGCGTTCTCCACGAGCGCCTTCACAGAGGGGCTGCTACTGGGCACGGCGACCGTCGCGGCTCGGGCCCGCTGATGCACGCTGCCCGCGCCTCCGCAGTCGTGGTCGTGTCGCTGCGCATCGCGTACGGCGCAGCGCTGATCGCCGCCCCCGAGCGTCTGACGCGCAAGTGGCTCGGAGACACTGCGGAGCGCGCGGGCGGCCGTGTCGCCCTCCGCACTCTCGGAGCGCGTGAGGTGCTCCTGCACTCGGGAGCGCTGAGCGCGGTGCTCGCAGGCGACACAGCGCTGCCGTGGCTCGCCGCCAGCTTCGGCGGCGACCTCACGGACATCGCCGCGACGGTGGCCGAGCGCCAGGGGCTGCCGGACAACTCCGCGCGGGCGACGGCGGCGGTGGCGGGCGTCTCGGCGCTCCTGACGGCCGCCATCGCGGCGGCGCTGGAGCGGGCTGGGGACTAAGCCGGCACCTGCGGGGGTGGTTTCCGCTCGTCCGCCAGAGCCTCGCGCAACGACTCCTCGAACGGCTGGGGCGTGACCGGGAAGAGCGCCGCGGGGGTCGGATCGCCGACGACGGTCGGGGTCCGCAGCCCTTCGATCAGCGGCCGCGCGACGCCCGTGTCGACCGGTGTGACGAGCCCGATCCAGAGCGATGACAGCCAGGGGGTCAGGAAGGGCACGTTCAGACGGGGACGCCGCCGTTTCCCGAGGGCATCCGCCATCGAATCGAGCATGTCGGCGTAGGTCATGACCTTCGGCCCGCCGATCTGGACCTCGCGGCCCTTGGACTCCTCCACCTGCGGCGCCAGCGCCAGGTAGGCGAGCACGTCCTCGAGCCCGATCGGCTGCGTTTCGGTCGACAGCCACGCGGGGGCGATCATCACCGGAAGCCGCTCCACGAGGTAGCGCAACGTGCGGTACGACTCGCTGCCGCTGCCGACGACCATCGCGGCGCGGAAGTAGGTGAGCGGAGGCCCATGCTGAGCCAGGATGGTGGCCGTCTCGTGACGGGCGCGCAGGTGCTTCGAGGCGACGGTGTCGCCGAGCCCGCCGAGGTAGACGATGCGCTTGATCCCCTCGTTCTGCGCCATGTCGGCGAAGGCGCGAGCGGCGACCCGCTCCCGCTGCGAGAAGTCGGCATCGCCGCCGCGGCCCATCGAGTGGATCAGGTAGTAGGCGACCTCGACGTCCCGGCCCGCCCCGTCGAGCGAGGACGGGTCGAGCACGTCGCCCTCATGGAGCTCGGCGCCGAGCTCAGACAGGTCCTTGGCCCGGCGCCGGTCCCTCACGAGACAGCGGACGCGCGCACCGTCCGACAGGAGCCGGCGGGTGAGCCGACCCCCGATGAAGCCGGTGGCTCCGGTGACGAGTGCGTGCGTCTCGCTCACAACGGGAACAAGCGGTAGCGGATCGTCGCGCCTCCGACAACGGTGTCATCCGACAGCGCCGACACTCCGAACGCCTGGTTCAGCGCGTCAGCCGCGCCCTGCGTCAGCGTCGTTCCGACCGGACCGATGTTGACGCGTCCGGCGCGGAACGTGATCCCGAGCCCCGAGTAGTCGAGGTCGAGCAGCGCCACCGGGCCGGCGCCGTTGACCTTCCCGTACAGCTTGCTCTCGAGCAGCCGGATGTCGAAGTCCGTCAGCTTGACGGACGTCGAGCCGGCCGTGAGCGAGATGCCGCCCTTGTGGCGGACCACTCCGGTGCGGAGCGCGCTGCGAAGCGGGTTCGTGATCGGGAACGAGTAGCTCGCTCCCTCGAGCTTGCCGGGCGCAACAGCGCCCGGGGCGACCCCGAGGCTGGTGAGCGCGCCGAACGTGACCGGGTCGACCTCGAGCGTCGTGGCGCCGTAGTACCAGCCCCAAGAGGCCTTTGCCTTGGCCTGCCCGGCGGACGCGGCCGGTGCGACCATCAGCAGCGCGGCCACGACGGCGAGTAGGGCGATGAGTCTGCGATGCACGGTGAACCTCCCATCGGGTGTGCGGTCCCACCGTCTACGGCGCGCGGCGCCCAGGCGGTTGTCAATCCGGCGGCGGCGCCGCCGGCAACGGACTTCGCGGCCTTCAGTCAGGCCGCCGGGGCCTTGGCGCTGCTCCGCGGAGCGCGGCGGCTGCGTCGCGGTAGCTGACGTAGGGCACGAAGCCCGCCATCAGCGGCTCCTCCGTAGCTGGGCGATGGTCTCCTCGAGCGCGTCTGCGGCGCTCTCGAGAGACTCACGGCCGATCGCCCCTCCGTGGTTGCGCGCCCACTCGAACTGCGCGCGTTCGATCTTCCGCAGGGCCCGGCGCCCCTCCGGCGTGAGCGCGAGCAGCTTCGCCCGCCGGTCGGCCGGGTTGTCGAGGTACTCGGCGACGCCGTCCGCCACGAGCAGGTCAGCGGTCCGCTGCACGCTCTGGCGCCGCAGGCCCATCGCGCGGGCGACCTGAGACACCGTCAGGGCCCCGTGGTCGATCACGCCCATCACCTGCCAGCGCGCGCTCGTCTGGCCCGCCGGGGCCGACAGCCGGTCGCCCTCGGCGAGCAGCAGCCCGTTCAGCTGGAAGACGAGCAGGACGAGCCGGGTGAAGGCGGCCTCGGCCGGGGTGGGCACATGTCGGCTCGGACGCTCTATGGCGAGGGCCGGAAGAACTTCGACGTCCTCTTCGACGACGACGATCTCGGGCTGACGCTGATCGGCGTGGGGCGCTCGAAGCAGGTGAGCTACCCCAAGACCTTCCACGTCGGCTTCATCCAGGCGACCGAGGCCGACGTCGACGAGATAAACCGCCGGATCAAGGAGGACGGCTACGACATCGAGCCGCCGGGCCGCCAGCACGGCGCGTGGACCTTCTACTTCGAGGCGCCCGGCGGATTCACCGTCGAGGTGCTCTGCTGATGATCTGCGTACCGTGTGTGGATACGCCCCCCGATGAGTTTCGTCGCATCCCTCAGTCTCAACAGCAGGCGAAACCAGGAAACCCCAGGAGTCTGATGTCAACGCAGCCCCCACTGGCGATCGAGGCCAACGGTCTCGTGAAGTCGTTTGGCGAGACCCGCGCTGTCGACGGCGTGGATCTGACCGTGCGCACCGGCTCGGTGTACGGCGTACTCGGCCCCAACGGCGCCGGCAAGACGACCACGATCCGCATGCTCGCCACCCTGCTCACCCCAGATGCGGGCTCGGGCCGCGTGCTCGGGCACGACATCGTCAAGGAGGCCGGCACCGTCCGCGGCCTGATCAGCCTGACCGGCCAGCTGGCGTCGGTCGACGAGGACCTCACCGGGCGCGAGAACCTGATTCTGCTCGGGCGCCTGCTCGGCCTGAAGCGCGACGCCGCTAAGGCGCGCGCGATAGAGCTGCTCGATGCCTTCGGGCTCGCCGAGGCGTCGGCGCGGCTGGTGAAGAACTACTCGGGCGGCATGCGCCGCCGGCTCGACATCGCCGCGAGCATCGTGGTGACGCCGGAGGTCATGTTCCTCGACGAGCCGACGACGGGGCTCGACCCGCGCTCGCGCAACCAGGTCTGGGACATCATCCGCGCGCTCTCAGACGCCGGCACCACGATCCTGCTCTGCACCCAGTACCTCGACGAGGCCGACCAGCTCGCCGAGGGGATCGCCGTGATCGACCACGGCAAGGTGATCGCCGAGGGGACGCCCAGCCAGCTGAAGGCGTCGGTCGGCTCGGGGCGGCTGCACGTCCGGTTGCTCGACCCCGAGCAGCGCCCCGAGGCGGAGCGACTGGTCGCTGCGGAGCTCGGGGAGGTCCATCTCGAGCCCGACCCCGCCGCGCTGACGGCACCGTGCGCTGACGCCGACCGAGCCGCCGAGGCGGTCGCACAGCTGACGCGCGAGGGTGTGCGGATCGCCGACTTCTCGCTCGGCCAGCCGAGCCTCGACGAGGTCTTCCTCGCGCTCACCGGCCACACGGCCGAGGAGTCCGCCGAGGAAGCTGACATGCAGGAGGAACGCGCAGCATGAGCACCCCAGCCACCAGTGGCCAGGCCTCGGCCGTCGCCGACGCCGCGGCGGTTCAGAAGGCCATCGCCGCAACCGAGCGCCCGAAGAAGGCGAGTGCCGCCTCGGCTGCGCTCACGTTCGGCTGGCGCGGCATGCTCAAGGTCAAGCACGTGCCCGAGCAGCTGCTCGACGTGACGATTACGCCTGTGATGTTCGTCCTGCTGTTCACGTACATCTTCGGCGGCGCGATCGCCGGCTCGACGGGCGAATACCTCGACTACATCCTGCCCGGGATCCTCGTGATGTCGGTGCTGTTCACGACCGTCTACTCCGGCGTGGCCCTCAACACCGATCTCACCAAGGGCGTCGTCGACCGCTTCCGGACGCTGCCGATCTGGAAGCCGGCGCCGCTCGTAGGTGCCCTGCTCGGCGACAGCGTCCGCTACCTGGTCGCCGGGATCGTGATCGTCGCGGTTGGCATGATCCTCGGCTACCGGCC
This sequence comes from uncultured Thermoleophilaceae bacterium, assembly GCA_963734025.1. Classification (GTDB taxonomy): domain Bacteria; phylum Actinomycetota; class Thermoleophilia; order Solirubrobacterales; family Thermoleophilaceae; genus JACVRW01. Next base: position 338,503 of record CAVTFR010000002.1, on the reverse strand, counting down.
CGACGGGGGGATGGGCGGCGTGGTGCTCGCGCTGCTGCTCGTGATCGTGTTCGCGTTCGCGCTGTCGTGGGTCTTCCAGACGATCGGCCTGCTGATGCGCTCGCCGAACGCGGTGATGAACGCGGGCTTCATGGGGATCTTCCCGCTGACCTTCCTCAGCAATGTCTTCGTCGAGCCGGAGACGCTGCCGGCGGCGCTCGAGTGGTTCGTGAACGTCAACCCGATCTCGATCCTCGCCGACGCCTCGCGCGGGCTGATGGCGGGCGACGTCGACGCCGGCGACATCGGCATCTCCCTCGGGACCGCCCTCGTGCTGACGGCGATCTTCGCGCCGCTCACGACGCACCTGTATCGCACGCGCAGCGTCTGACGAATCGCGGACACACCCGAAGTGTGAGAACCCTCACACGAGCGATGACTTCGATTGGGAACCGTGGTCATACGTGGCGTGACCCGATTTTCAGGAGACGGAGGGACCGTGACTGCTGATACGACCAACAACCGCTGGCTGGCTCTGTACGTGCTTTGCGGCGGCATGCTGATGATCGTCCTCGACGCGACCATCGTGAACGTGGCGCTGCCGTCGATCCAGGACGACCTGGGCTTCTCGCAGAGCAACCTGGCGTGGGTCGTGAACGCTTATCTGATCGCCTTCGGCGGCCTGCTGCTGCTCGCAGGGCGGATCGGGGACCTGATCGGCCAGCGAAGAGTGTTCCTCACCGGCCTTGTCGTCTTCACCTCGGCCTCGCTGTTGTGCGCGGTCGCTCAGACCCAGGGCATGCTGATCGCGGCGCGCTTCGTGCAGGGCGCCGGCGGCGCGGTCGCGTCGGCGGTGATCCTCGGGATGATCGTGACGATGTTCCCGGAGCCTCGGGATCAGGCCAAGGCGATCGGCATCTACAGCTTCGTCGCCTCGGCCGGCGCCTCGATCGGGCTTCTGCTGGGCGGCGTGCTCACTGAGGCCATCAACTGGCACTGGATCTTCTTCGTGAACCTGCCGGTCGGCGTCGTCGTCGGCCTGCTCGCGCTGCGGCTCGTCGAGAACCGCGACGGCATCGGCCTCGACAAGGGCGCCGACATCCCCGGTGCCGCGCTCCTCACGGGCGGCCTGATGCTGGGCGTCTACACGCTGCTCGAGACGAGTGAGCAGGGCTGGGGCTCGACCCAGACGCTCGGGCTCGGCGCGGTCGCGCTCGCGCTGCTGGCGGCCTTCGTGGCGCGTCAGGGGCGCATCGCGAACCCGTTGATGCCGCTGCGCCTGTTCCGCTCGCGCAACGTGACCGGCGCCAACCTTGTGATGGGGCTGCTCGTGGTCGGCTTCTTCGGGATGTTCTTCCTGGGGGCGCTCTACATGCAGGGCATCCTCGGCTACAACGCGCTCGAGGTCGGCCTGGCGTTCCTGCCCTCGGCCGTCGTGATGGGCGGCCTGTCGCTCGGCCTCGCGGAGAAGTTGATGATGGGCATCGGCCCGCGTTCGGCGCTGCTCGCCGGCCTCGCGCTGATCGTGGCGGGGCTGCTGCTGTTCGCGCGGACGCCGGTCGACGGCAGCTACTTCGTGGACCTCTTCCCCGCGATGCTGCTGCTCGGCGGCGGCGCCGGGCTCTGCTTCCCCGCGCTGATGACGCTCGCGATGTCGGGCGCCACGCCGCAGGACTCGGGCCTCGCGTCGGGTTTCATCAACACGACCGTGCAGGTCGGCGGCGCGGTCGGCCTCGCGGTGCTGGCCACGCTCTCGAGCTCGCGCACCGAGAACCTCGTCGCGGACGGCGAGCCGGTCGCGAACGCGCTCAACTCGGGCTACCACCTCGCCTACCTGATCGGCGCCGCGCTGACGCTCGTCGCGATCGTGGTGGCGTTCGTGGTGCTGCGCTCGCAGAACGCGGGCGCGGAGCAGGCAGAGCACGCGGACGCCGGGGCGGCCTCAGGCGAGCCGGCACTGTCCGAGGCGGCCTGACCCGAGCCGTTTGACACACTCGCCCCCATGAGCACACGCTTGCGCGACAGGCTCATGGGGGCGATGGACCAGCTGCGCCACGAGCCCACCGAGAAGCGCGTGCGGGTCGCCGCGGGCGGCCGTGAGGTCGTCGACACGACGAGGGCCATGCTCGTGTGGGAGCCCCGGCGCATGGTTCCCGTCTACGCGGTGCCCGAGGAGGAGCTGGACGCCGAGCTAAGGCCCGCCGCGAACGGCGAGAGCAACCACTCGACGGCGGGCGAGCTCCTCGACGTCGTCGCCGCCGGGCAGCGGCTCACGGACGCGGCGTTTCGCCCCGCGGACGCCGACCTGAACGGCTACCTGATCCTCGACTTCGCCTCCTTCGAGAGCTGGCACGAGGAGGACGAGCCGATCGTCGGCCACCCGCGTGACCCGTTCCACCGGATCGACATCCTCAGGAGCTCGCGCCACATCCGCGTCGAGCTGGACGGGATCCTGCTGGCCGAGAGCCGCGAGCCGACGCTGCTGTTCGAGACCCACCTGCCGGTGCGCTTCTATCTTGCGCGCCGCGACCTCGTCCTCGAGCCCGCCCCGAGCGCCAAGCGCACGGTCTGCGCCTACAAGGGCGAGGCGAGCCACTGGTCTTTCGACACGCTCCGGGGCGACGATCTCGCCTGGAGCTACGAGGACCCGCTCGCGGACGCAGCCCAGCTCAAGGGCCTTGTGGCTTTCTACGACGAGCAGATCGACGTGGTGGTCGACGGCAAGCCGCGCGAACGCCCGCGGACCCAGTGGTCGAGGGCGGCGAGCTGAACGCTCGCCACGCTCTCTTCGTGGCTCCCTTCGAGGAGCTGTCGGAGCCGCGTGTCGTGAGCGAGCTCGCCGCCCGGGCGGAGGAGCGGGGCTGGGACGGCTTCTTCGTCTGGGACCACGTGGCGTACGCGCCGCCGGTGCGCGCGCTGGCCGACCCGTGGGTGACGCTTGCGGCGATCGCGATGGCCACGGAGCGCGTCACGATCGGGCCGCTCGTGACCCCGCTGCCGCGACGCCGGATCCACCAGCTCGCGCGCGAGACCACGACGCTCGACCGGCTCTCGGGCGGCCGGCTCGTGCTGGGGGTCGGGATCGGCAGCAACCGGACCGGCGAGTTCGACCCCGAGCGCTTCGGCGAGGAGCGCGAGCCGCGCGAGCGCGCCCGGCTGCTCGACGACGGGCTCGAGCGGCTGACGGGCTACTGGGGCGGTGAGTTCGAGCCGCGGCCGGTGCAGCAGCCGCGCATCCCGGTCTGGGTGGCGTCGGGGTGGCCGAACCGGCGGCCGCTGCGGCGGGCGGCGCGCTGGGACGGCGTCTTCCCGATCGACATGCCCGGCCCGGAGGCACTGCCGGAGGTGCTCGAGACAGTGAACGAGCTGCGCGCGCCGAGCGCCGGCGAATACGAGGTCGTCGTCACGAATCCGGCGGGCACTGATCCGGGACCCTGGATCGAGGCGGGCGCGACGTGGTGCCTCACCGGCTTCGGCTCGCAGCCGACGCGGCGCGAGGTCGAGGAAGCGATCGACGCGCGGGCGGGCTAGTGGCCCTGCGCAGGGTCGTCGCCACCCGTTACGTCGAGGCGCTCCGCGAGGGCGGCTCGCTGCCGGGCCTGATGGAGGCGGACGACGACGGCCTCTACGTGACGAAGTTCCGCGGCGCCGGGCAGGGCGAGGCGGCGCTCGTGTCCGAGGTGCTTGCCGGCGAACTGGCGCGGGCGCTCGGACTGCCGGTGCCCGAGCTGGTCGTGGTCGAGGTGGCGCCGGAGGTCGGCCATGCGGAGCCCGACCCGGAGATCCAGGAGCTGATTGCCGCCAGCCCGGGAGCGAACGCCGGCATGGATTTCCTGCCGGGAGCGCTCACGTTTGCGCTTCCGGCCGAGCCCTCGGTCGACCCCGCGTTCGCGGCGGATGTGGTGTGGTTCGACGCGCTCGTGACGAACATCGACCGGACGCACCGCAACCCGAACCTGCTCGTCTGGCACGGGCGCACCTGGCTGATCGACCACGGCGCGGCCTTCTTCCGCCAGCACGGCGACCGGCCGCTCGCCGACACGGCGGACGAACCGATTCCGATGCTGGCCGACCACGCGCTGCTGCCGGTGGCAGGGCCGCTTGCCGAGGCGGACGAGCGTCTCGCCGGGCCGGCGCTGGCCGCGGTCGAGGGCGCGGCCGGTCTCATCCCGGAGGAATGGCTCGGGCCGGACCCCGACCTCCGCCGCGGCGAGCTGCGTGCATTCCTCGAGCGGCGCCTGACGGCGCCGCGCGGCTTCGTGGACGGGGCCGAACGTGCCCGCCGCTGAGCTCGGCCAGCGGCCGTTCTCGTACGCGCTGCTGCGGATCGTCCCGCGGGTCGAGCGCGGCGAGCGCCTGAACGCCGGCGTCGTCCTGTTCTGCCGCGAATACGACTACCTCGCCGTGCGCGCGGAGGTCGACGAGAAGCGGCTCGAAGCGCTCGCGCCCGGGCTCGACCTCGCGCCGCTCGAGGCGCACCTCGGGGCGCTCGGCCGCGTGGCGGGGGGCGACCCCGGCGCGGGGGCGCTGGCCGCGCTGCCGCCCTCCGAGCGCTTCGGCTGGCTCGTAGCCCCGTCGTCCACGATGATCCAGCCCTCGGAGGTGCACACGGGGCTCACGTCCGACCCCGCGGCCACCCTCGACCATCTCTTCGAGACACTGGTGGCGACTCGATCTCACAGCGAAGGAGAGCGAGGGCGTTTCCTCTTCATGACCTGCTTCAGCGAATATGACTCGCCCGTCGGGCCGCTGCTGCTGAGCGGCGACGCCCACGCCCTGACGGGACTCGGCTTCATCCGCGAGAGCACCCGCATCCCGCCCGGTTGGGCACGCGACGACGAGCGCTTCGCGCGCGAGCGGAGGCAGCTGGACGAGTACTTCGCGGGCGAGCGCTCGGAGTTCGACTTCCCGATGCGGCTCGAGGGGAGCGCCTTCGAGCGCGATGTCTGGGCGGCGCTCGAGGAGATCCCCTACGGGACGACCGTGACGTACGGGGAGATCGCGGACCGGATCGGCCGGCCCGGGCGCGCGCGGGCGGTGGGCGCCGCGAACGGGCGCAACCCGATTGCGATCGTGGTGCCCTGCCACCGCGTGATCGGGGCGGGCGGCAAGCTGACCGGCTATGGCGGCGGGCTCGAGCGCAAGCGCGAGCTGCTCGTTCTCGAGGGCGCGCTGCTGGCGGTGTAGCTTGGCCGCGTGCCGGCCCCCGAGCGCGTCCTCACCTCGCGGGAGCTGAACCGGGCGCTGCTCGCCCGGCAACTGCTGCTCGAGCGCTCCCGCACGCCGATCGCCCGCACGCTCGAGCGGATGGGCGGGTTGCAGGCGCAGTACGCGCCGTCGATGTACATCGGCCTCTGGTCGCGAAGCGAGGGCTTCGAGCGGGACGAGCTGACCCGCGCCCTCGAGCGGCGCAGCGTCGTGCAGGCGACGCTGATGCGGGCCACGATCCACCTCGTCTCGCGGGGCGACTACTGGCCGTTCGAGATCGGCGTGAAGCGCGCTCGCGCCGAGTGGGCGCGCCGGGTCGCCACCTACGGGGCGTCGCCGGCGAAGCTCCGCACGGCTGTACGCAAGCTGCGGCGCGCGCTCGATGGCGGCTCGCTGCACCGCAAGGAGATCGAGGAGCTGCTCGGCAAGGACATGGCCCGCGGCGTCGGCATGGAGCTCGACCTCGTCCGGGTTCCTCCGGCAGGCACATGGGAGCGCCGCCGCGCCGACCTCTACGCGGCGGCCGAGGACTGGCTCGGGCCGCCGCCCGCCGGCCTGACGGAGGAGGCCGGGATCGAGCTGCTCCTCCGTCGCTACCTCGGCGCCTTCGGCCCGTCGACGCGAGTCGAGGTAGCCGACTGGGCGGGCCTGCCCGTGGCGCTCGTCGAGCAACCGCTCGAGCGGATCGCCACGCGCCGGTTCCGCGCGGAGGACGGCGCCGAGCTCGTCGACCTGCCGCGGGCGCCGCTTCCCGACCCGGACACGCCGGCGCCGGTGCGCTTCCTGCCGACCTGGGACGCGGCCCTGCTCGCCCACGCGCGCCGCAGCTGCATCCTGCCCGAGGAGCACCGGCCGCGGATCTTCAACACGAGGATGCCGCAGTCGATCGGGACCTTTCTGGTTGACGGATCGGTCGCCGGGACCTGGAAGCTCGACGGCGGCCGCATCAGGACGGAGCCGTTCGGCAAGCTCGACCGGGCGACGCGCCGCGAGCTGGACGGACGAGGCGGAGCGGCTGGCGGAGTTCCACGGATAGGCTGCGCCGATGAGACACGACGTCGTGGTCCTCGGCGCCGGGCTCGCAGGTCTCAGCGCCGCGCGCGATCTCGCCGCCGGCGGCGCCGACGTGGTCGTGCTCGAGGCTCGCGGCAGGCCCGGCGGACGCGTCGAGCAGACGACGCTCGCCGACGGCCGGCTCGTGCAGCTCGGCGGCGAGGTGGTCGGCACGCACCAGACGGCCTACTACGGGCTCGTCGAGGAGCTCGGGCTGACGCTCGTGCCCGCCTTCCCGGATCTGCCCGGCGAGGCCACCTGGGTGCTCGCGGACGGCACGTCGGTGGGCGACGAGCATCCGTGGATGACCGAGGCGGAGCGCGAGGAGTACGCGCGCCTCGACCGCGAGTTCGGGGAGCTCGCCGCGAGCGTCGACCCCGATGACCCCTGGTCGCATCCCGACGCCGAGCGGCTCGACCGGCTCTCGGTGGGCGACTGGCTGCGCGAGCGCGGCGCGCCGCTCAACGTTGTGCGGGCCCGCGACCTCTCGATGCTCGCCCTCTCCGCCGAGTCCGTCGAGCGCACCTCGCTCCTGTCGGACCTGCGCAAGGAGGCGGCTGCCGGCGCGCCCGGCTTCTACTCGTACGACGTGTGGGAGTGCGAGCGCGTCGCCGAGGGCTCGGCGACGGTCGCGCTGCGGATGGCGGAGGAGCTCGGCCACCGGATGCGCTACGCCACGCCGGTCACGCACGTGAAGGTCGCGAGCTCGGGGTGTGCCGTCACCACCTGGACCGGCGAGCGCTTCGAGTCGGAAGCCGTGGTGTGCGCGATCCCGGTCGGGCCGCTGCGCCGGGTCGCCATCGAGGGCGTGTCGGACGAGCGCCGCGCGTCCCTCGACCGCCAGCGGCACGCGCTCGCCGCCAAGGTCGTGTTCGCCTACGAGACCTCCTTCTGGGAGGAGCAGGGCCAGAACGGCGACGCGTACTGGGAGACCGGCGTGCTCGGCGGAACCTGGGTGCAGCGCGAGGGGATCATGTCGGCGCTCGTGCCGCCCGAGCGGCTCGCCGCGTTCCTCGCCACCTCGCCTGCCCGGATCGAGTCCGAGATGGTCGACGAGATGGCGCAGGCGTTCGGCGAGCGCTCGCGTGACCTCCTTGCCATCTGGTTCCGGCGCTGGGGGGTCGACCCGTGGACGGAGGGCTACATCACCTCCTGGCGACCGGGCGACGTGCTGGCGGTCGGGCCGCTCCACGGCAGCCACGAGCCGCCCTTCTACGTATGCGGCTCGGACCAGTGGGTCTGCGGCTACATGGAGGGCGCCGTCCGCACCGGGCGCGGCGCGGCCCGCGCGGCGCTCGGCGCGTAGGCGCTCACGCGGGCGCCGGCGCGTGCGCCTCGGCCATCAGGTCGTGCACGATCATCGCTGCGGCGTTCGAGCCGGCGGCCACGGCGTTCGCCACCGATTGCATCTGCCCACTCACGTCGCCGGCGGCGGAGAGCCCCGCCACGCTCGAGTGGAACCTCTCGTCGACCTCGACGGCGTCCGCGACCAAGGGGCCGGTGCTCGCGAGTGCCGCGCCCAGCTGCTCGGCGAGTGCTGATGCGCTGGTGCAGCATCACCGGCACGAGCAGCCCGCCGCAGTCAGCGCTCGCCGCCGTCGGCGAAGACCACGCCGCTAAGCGTGTCGCCGGGCCCGCGCAGGCCGGCGACCGGGCGCTCGTCGACGTCGACGCCCGCCGCATCGAGCCGCTCCGCGTCGTCCGGGTCGAGCCCGGCAGGACCGTCGCCGAACAGCGTGACGTCGTCGCTCCACGTGCGCAGGAGCAGGGCGCGCTGCACGCCGCAGTCTCCGCGGTCGAGCACTCCGAGCGGGCGCTCGCGGACCTCCCAGCCATGGCAGAACGGGCAGTGGAACACCGAGCCGCCCCAGCGTTCCTCGATCCCCGGCAGCACCGGCCGCCGGTAGTCCATCCCGGTGCGCAAGCAGCACGCGCCGGTGCGCCCGTCTCGCTGCCCGCCGCTCGGCCAGCTCGAGGACGAAGCCGCCTCGACACGCTCTGCGGTCCGGACCTCGCCCGAGCGGAGCTCCACGGTCGGAGTAGGCGGCGAGCTCCTCGCGCCCGGCGGCGTAGAAGGCCTCGGGTGGACGGCCGTCCTGCCCCAGCAGGCCGCCGATCCCATGGGCGACGCGGTTGCTCTGTTCGGAGGCGTCGATGACGAGCGTGCGCCGGCGCGCGCGGCCGAGCACGAGCGCGGCGCTCAATCCGGCGGCGCCGGCTCCGACGACTATGCAATCCCAGTTGTGTCCATGTCCGGCAAGAGTGGCGCGGCGATCATCGGGTTTGCCAACCTTCCTTGCCATGCAGGCAAAAGCTCAGGAGGACTCGATCGACGTCCGTGTCCGCCGCCGGCTCAGGGAGCTCCGCAACGAACGCGGGTTGACGCTTCAGCAGGTTGCCGAGGGCGCGAGCATCGACGTCTCGACGCTCAGCCGGCTCGAGTCGGGCAAGCGGCGCCTGGCGCTGGACCACATTCCGGCCCTGGCGTCGGCGCTCGGCGTCAGCACCGACGAGCTGCTCGGCACCCCGGCTCCCGAGGATCCGCGCATCCGCAGCAAGCCGCGCACGCATCAGGGCCTGACGATGTGGCCGCTCACGCGCCGCGAGGCGGCCGGCGGCCTGCGCGCCTACAAGATCCACATCTCGGAGAAGCGCCGTGAACCGCCCCGCAGGCTTCCCGTGCACGAGGGCAGCGACTGGCTCTACGTTCTGAGCGGGCGCCTGCGGCTACTGCTCGGCGAGCAGGACCTCACGATCGAGCCGGGCGACGCGGTCGAGTTCAGCACCTGGACGCCGCATTGGTTCGGGGCGCTCGACGGCCCGGTCGAGCTGATCATGATCTTCGGGCCGCAGGGCGAGCGGCTCCATCTACACGCCTGAGCTGCCGACCGCGTCGACGAGCGGCTGCACACGCGGCCGGATCGGCCGCGACAGGACGACGTAGCTCGTGGTATGGCGGATGGCGTCGGTCGCCAGCAGGCGGTTGACGATCTCCTGGAGGTGCTCGGTGTCGCGCGCGGCCACGCGGCAGATCAGGTCCTGTGGCCCGCTCACCGCGTCGGCCTCGAGCACCTCCGGGACCGCCTCGAGCGACGCCACCGCTTCGACCAGGCGCCCCTGGGTCAGCTCGAGCAGCACGAACGCCTCGAGCCGGTGGCCGAGCTCGTGCGGGTCCACCTCGGGGCCGAACCCCGTGATCACGCCGCGCGTCTCCAGCTTCGCGAGCCGGGCCTGCACCGTGCCGCGCGCGACCCCCAGCCGGCGGCTGATCTCGAGCAGCCCCAGACGCGGGTTCTCGCGCAGCTCGGCTATCAGGCGTGAGTCGAGCTCGTCAATCGGACTGGTCAAAGTGCACAGATAGTAGCGCCACGCACATGCTGAGATGGTCAGATTGACCAGTCACGCTGTGCAGACTTGAAAGTCCGGCCCGGAACTGCTCCACTCGCCTCATGTTCGAGGAGGGACAGCTCTACTCACCGGTCACCCAGAGCGAGCACGGCGAGGTGGAGGTCCACCTCGCCCACGATCACCCGGGGGCAAACGACCCGGTGTACCGCGAGAGGCGCAACGAGATCGCGTCACTGGCGCTCGCGTGGAAGCCCGGGCAGCCCGCTCCCCCCGTCGAGTACAACGAGGCGGAGCAAAACGTGTGGCGCACGGTCTGCCGCGAGCTCGCCCCCAAGCACGAGCGGCTCGCGATCCGGGAGTTCCTCGAGGCCAAGGCGGCGCTCGACCTGCCCACCGGCGGTGTCCCGAGCCTCGACCTGGTGAGTGAGCGGCTGCGGCCGATCACGGGCTTCCACTACCTGCCGGCCGCCGGGCTTGTGCCGCTGCGCGAGTTCTACGGCTCGCTCTCCGGGCGCAGTTTCCACTCGACCCAGTACGTGCGGCATCCGGACGAGCCGCTCTACACCCCGGAGCCGGACATCATCCACGAGGTCATCGGCCACGGGCACCTGCTCGCAACGCCCACCTTCTCGGAGCTCCATCGCCTGACCGGCGAGGCGACCCATCGCCTGCGCGACGAGGAGAACCTGCGCTTCCTCTCGCGCGTCTTCTGGTTCACCGTCGAGTTCGGCGTGGTCGTCGAGGACGGCGAGCTGCGGGCCTACGGCGCGGGCATCCTCTCCTCGTACGGGGAGATCGACGAGTTCCGCGGGATGGAGCACCGCCCGATCGACCTCGTCGAGATGGGCACCGCGGACTACGACATCACGCAGTACCAGCCCGTGCTCTACCGGGCCGAGTCGCTCGACGAGGTCCGTGAGGTCGTGGGCGGGTTCTTCGCGACCTGCAGCGACGAGTCGATCGACGAGATGCGCGCGCGGGTAGGGGCCACCACCTCCTGACGGGATACTCCCGCGCGTGGAGCGCGGGTTCGACTGCGATGTGCTGATAGCGGGCGGCGGCGTCGTCGGCTGTGCTATCGCGCGCGAGCTGTCGCTCTTCGAGCTGCGCGTGACGCTGCTCGAGGCGCAGCCCGACGTCGGCGCCGGCACGAGCAAGGCCAACACTGCGCTGCTGCACACGGGCTTCGACGCCAAGCCGGGGACGCTCGAGGCCGAGCTCGTGGTGCGTGGCTACGAGCAGCTCGGGCGCTACGCGGAGCGGGTCGGCATCCCGGTAGAGCGAACGGGCGCGCTGCTCGTCGCCTGGGACGAGGAGCAGCTCGGCTCGCTGCCCGGCATCGTCGAGGCCTCGCACGCGAACGGCTACGCGCCGATTCGCGAGCTGTCGGCCGAGAAGCTCTACCGGCGCGAGCCGCACCTCGGGCCCGGTGCGCTCGGGGCGCTCGAGGTGCCGGACGAGGGGATCATCTGCCCGTTCACGACCCCGCTCGCGTTCGCGACCGAGGCTGTGCTCGGGGGATGCGAGCTGCGGCGCGGCACGCAGGTCACCGCCGTGGAGAGGCGCGAAGCCGGCGGGCTCGTCGTGCGCTCCGGCGCCCGCGAGTGGACCACCCGCTTCTTCGTCAACGCCGCGGGGCTGCGTTCGGACGAGCTCGACCGCATGCTCGGCCATGACGGCTTCAGCGTCACGCCGCGCCGCGGCGAGCTGATCGTCTTCGACAAGCTCTCGCGGCCGCTCGTCTCGCACATCGTGCTCGCCGTGCCGACCAAGATCACGAAGGGCGTCCTGATCGCTCCGACGGTGTTCGGCAACGTGATGCTGGGGCCGACCGCCGAGAACGTCGAGCGCAAGGACGACACGAGCTCGACGGCCCACGGGCTCGGCTACCTGCGCGCCGAGGGGCGCCGCATCATGCCCGAGCTGCTCGAGCACGAGGTGACCGCGGTCTACGTCGGGCTGCGCGCGGCCACGGAGCACGTCGATTACCAGGTGTCGATTCATGCGGACGAGGGCTACGTGTGCGTGGGCGGCATCCGCTCGACGGGACTGTCCGGCTCGATGGCGATCGCCGAGCACGTGCGCGGGCTGCTCGCCGATGCGGGGCTGGCGCTGTCGCCGCGACCGGGCCCGCCCGTCGAGCTCTCGATGCCGAACATCGGCGAGGCGTTCATGCGACCCTACGCCGACCCCGAGCGCATCGCCCGCGACCCCGAGTATGGGCGCATCGTCTGCTTCTGCGAGCGCGTGACGCGCGGTGAGATCCGCGACGCGTTCGAGTCGCCCGTGCCGCCGGTCGACCTCGACGGCCTGCGCCGCCGGACGCGCTCGCACATGGGCCGCTGCCAGGGCTTCTTCTGCGGCGCGGAGCTGGCGGCCCTGATCGAGGAGCGCGGATGAGCGTCGCGATCGTCGGCGCCGGGCCCGCGGGGCTGGCGGCGGCGCGCGAGCTCGGCCGCCTCGGCATCCGTGACGTGGTTGTGATCGAGCGCGAGCGCGAGCCCGGCGGCATCCCGCGCCACGCCATGCATCAGGGCTTCGGGCTGCGCGACCTGCGCCGCCCGCTGAGCGGGCCCGCGTACGCGCGCCGGCTCGCCTCGCTCGCCGTCGACGCGGGCGCCGAGCTGCTCACGGAGACCATGGTCACCGGCTGGTCGGCGGGTGGCCCGCTCGAGCTGACGGGCCCGGGCGGGCGCTCGCTGCTCGAGCCCGACGTCGTCATCCTCGCGAGCGGCTGCCGCGAGCGGCCGCGCGCCGCTCGGCTCGTCCCCGGCTCGCGCCCGCCCGGCGTGCTGACGACGGGCACGCTCCAGCAGCTCGTCTATCTGAAGGGCGAGCGACTCGGCGGCCGGGCGCTCGTCGTGGGCGCCGAGCACGTCAGCTTCTCCGCCCTCCTGACGCTCACGCACGGGGGCGCCCGGCCGGTGGGAATGACCACCGAGCTCGCCCGCCACCAGTCGCTGGCCGCGTTCCGGGCCGGCGCGGCGCTGCGCTTCCGGACGCCGGTTTGGACCCGCACCGCAGTTAGCGCGATCCACGGCCGGCAGCGCGTCGAGCAGGTCGAGCTGACCGACCTCGACAGCGGGAGCACCCGGAGCGTCGCCTGCGAGACCGTGGTGTTCACGGCGGACTGGATCCCGGACAACGAGCTTGCCGTGATGGGCGGGCTCGAGCTCGACCAGGGCACCCGCGGCCCGGTTGTCGACGCGTCGCTGCGGACATCGCGGCCGGGAGTCTTCGCCGCCGGCAACCTGCTCCACGGGGCGGAGCAGGCCGACGTCGCGGCCCTCGGCGGGCGTCACGCCGCAGTCTCGGTCGCGCGCCACCTGCGCGGGGGGACCTGGCCCGAGCGCCGCATCCCGGTGCTCCGTCGGGGGCCGCTCGCTTGGGTCAGCCCGAACGCAGTGAGCCCCGGCACGGGCGCGCCGCCGCGCGGGCGCTTCCTGATCCGCTCGCGCGACTTCCTCACCCACCCGCGCGTCGAGATCGTCCAGGACGGGCGACCGCTCTGGGGCGGGCGCCTGGCCCGGCTCGTGCCGGGTCGCTCCGGACAGCTGCCGGACGAGTGGACGGCGCGAGCCGATCCGGCGGGCGGGCCGATCACCGTTTTCGTCCGCTCTGCACGCGGGTAACAGCGCGTCATGGACCACGAAGAGAAGGCTCGCGAGCTGGAGCGCGACGCCGACGAGATGGAGGAGCACTCCGACAAGGTCGGCGAGCGCATCGAGGAGACACGCCGGGACTGGGAGGCCAAGGAACAGGATCCGTCCATCCCGGGCGCCCAGCCCGATCCGGACAATCCGGACGCGGCGGGCAGCGAGGAGTAGCCGAGCGCCCGGCAGCCTCACTACGAAACTCAACCCATAGTTGACTTTCGTAGTGAGCTTCGCGGAACCGCCTAATCTCGTAGGCGTGACCGACGCGATCAAGGGGCCCATCAAGGCGGGACTCGCCGCTCTGTTCGCGGTCGGCGTCCTGCTGCTCCTTCTCAATCCACCTTCGCTCTCGGGAGCGGAGGGACTCATGGTGTTCATCGGCGGCGGGCTCGCGCTGCTGCTCCTCACCGCCTGGGGGACCGTGGCGCTCACCGGCCGCGACTCGATGACGGAGGTCGAGTTCGAGCGGCTCGTGCGGCGCAGCGAGGAGCTGGCCGAGCGGCCGGAGCTTCGGTTCGAGACCACCGAGTTCGACCTGCTGGTGGCCGAGGCGATCGACGAGCTGCCGCTCGACTTCCAGCGCCTTCTCGACGACACACCGGTGGTCGTCTCCCGTCGCGGCGCCGAGAACCGGGCCTATGGCCACTACTTCGGTGACACCGTGGCGCGCGACAACTACCCCGACCGCATCGTCCTCTACCAGGACACCCTCGAGCGCGACTTCGGCTACGACCCCGATCTGCTGCGCGCGCAGGTCGTGCGGACACTGCGCCACGAGCTCGCCCACCACCTCGGCTGGGGCGAGAGCGGCGTGCGCGATCTGGGTCTCTAGCCGAGCGCGGGCTCGGGCGTAGCGGGCTCCGCCGGCACGGTCGGCGTCAGCCGGTAGCCGGCCGGGTCGAACCGCCGGGTTCGGCGCCGGAACTCGAACGTGAAGCCGGGCCATTGGAGCGAGTTGCGCCCGTTCCGATCCAGGTACCAGGTCCTGCAGCCGCTGTTCCAGACCGAACGCCTCAGCCGCTGCTGCATCTCCTCGTTGAACCCGTCCTGCACCTCGGACCGCACCTCGGCCGAGAGGGCCCCGCGCTCGTCCATCAACTCGAGCGCGCTCATCACGTACGCAATCTGCGACTCGAGCATGTAGACGATCGAGCTGTGCCCAAGGTTCGTGTTGGGCCCGTACAGGATGAAGAGGTTCGGGAAGCCGTGGACCGTCGTGCCGAGGTAGGCCTGCGGACTGCCCTGCCAGGACTCGGACAGCCTCAGTCCCTCGCGGCCCCTCAGGCGCTGCGCTATCGGCGGGTCGTTCGGCACGAAGCCGGTGGCGAACACGATCGTGTCGAGCTTGTGCTCGGCGCCGTCGCCGTCCACGATCGAGCCTCTGCGCACCTCCCCGACCCCGGACATGATGAGCTCCACGTTCGGCGCGGTGATCGCCGGATACCAGTCGTTCGACAGCAGGATGCGTTTGCAGCCGATCTCGTAATCGGGAGTCAGTCGCCGGCGCAGCTGCGGATCGCTGATGCCGCGGCGCATGTTCGCCTTGGCGAGCAGCTCGTGGGCCTTTAGGAACTTCGCGTTGCGCGCCATGCCCGGCACGAGCAGCTCGCGCAGACCCCAGATCCCGGCCCGAGCCATGCGCTGCACCCCCGGGGCTCGCTCGTACAGCCGCTGCAGTCGCGGGCCGACAGGGTGGTCGAGGTGCGGAATCACCCACGGCGGCGTTCGCTGGAACACGAACAGGCGGCTCACCCTCTCGCGGATGCTCGGCACGACCTGCACCGCCGTGGCGCCGGTGCCGAGCACCGCCACGCGCCTGCCGGTCAGGTCGTGGTCGTGGGCCCACCGACTCGTGTGGAACGCGGTGCCCTCGAACCGCTCGAGTCCGGGCAGCTCGGGCACGGACGGCTCGCTCAGCAGACCGGGCGCGGCCACGAGGATGCGGGCGGAGAGCCGGCCGTCCGAGGTCTCGATCTCCCAGCCCGCCCGCTCGTCGTCCCAGCTCGCTCGGAGCAACTCGCAATCGAGCCGGATGTGCGGCAGGACGCCGAAGCGGCGGGCGCAGTCGTGCAGGTAGTCCTGGATCTGCTCGCGCAGCGGGTATGCGGTGGTCCAGTCCGACTTCGGAGCGAACGAGAACGAGTAGAGGTTCGACGGGACGTCGCACTGACAGCCCGGGTACGTGTTCGCCTGCCACGTGCCGCCCAGGTCGGCCGCGCGCTCGAGCACGACGAAGTCGTGGCGGCCGGCGCGCTTGAGCCGGATCGCCGTACCCAGTCCACCGAAGCCGGCACCGACGATCGCGATGTCGGTGTGCGCCGGGAGCCTCACACGGCCACGCTAGTCCGCCGATTTTCTCAGGGCAAGCCCCGGGCGGAGCCACCGGCCCGACTTGATGTCGTCAGACGACACAAAGTCGTACCGGTGCCCCAAGCCCGGGCGCCGCGTCCTGCTCCACCCGCGAGGCAAGGAAGGACGGCGGCTAGTCTAGATCCGCTCCGGAGAGGTGACCGAGCGGCTTAAGGTGCACGACTGGAAATCGTGTGGGCGGGTCAAACTGCCTCGTGGGTTCGAATCCCACCCTCTCCGTTCCAGGTTCGGAAAGGCTGGCGGATACTCTGCGTGGCCAGTACGAGAGAAGGACTCGCAGATGACTGCCACCGCCCCCGCCCCCGCCCAGCTTTCTGATAACCAGCTGATCGAGCTGCTCGGACTCATCAAGGAGTCGGACAGCGTCGAGCTCAAGTTGACCGTGCCGGACTCGAACCTCACTGAAGGGGCCGTCGCGCTCGACATGGATCCGCTCGACGCGCAGATCCGGCAGGTCTTCTTCTTCGACACTCCCGACCTCGCGCTGAACGACGCGGGCGTGGTGGCGCGCGCCCGCCGGCTTCGTCTGCTCCGGCTCGATGAAGCAGCGGCTCGAGAAGCCGATCGTGCGAAAGCGGATCCTCGGCGGAGGGCGCATCAGCTCGCTGTTCTCGAAGGAGCAGAGGGAGTTCTTCGCCAGGCACGCCCCGGAGGGCGTCGGGATCGACGACCTGTCGATCCTGGGACCGATCTTCGTGCTCAAGCTGCGCGTCGCCCCGAAGGAGCTCGGCCGCCGGCTCGTGGGAGAGCTGTGGCTCTATCCGGACGGGTCGCGGATCGTCGAGCTGTCGACGAAGTGCACGCCCCCGGAGGCTTTCGACGTCGCCATGCAGCTGCGTGCGTTCCTGTCGCAGCGCGGCCTCGCGCCGGCGGACGAGCAGCAGACGAAGACGAAGAAGGCGCTCGAGTTCTTCTCGGAGAGCCTCGGCGAGAACGGCGACGCCTGATCAGGCCGCTTGGCGGAGCTGCACGTGCGGCGTCCGGCGTGCCTGCTCGCTCACCGTCCCGCTATGCGCCTCGCAGAACGCGAGCGCCTGAAGCTGGCAGCCGCAGCTGACGCAGAGGAGCGCCTCGAGCTCCTCGGGCTCGCCCCAGGCCTCGAGCTCCTCGCCGCAGCCGGCGTCGGTGCAGAGCATCGTCGCGTACAGCATTACCCGGCCATGCTCGGAGCGCGCCCGGACGGAATGCACGGCTAGGCCCCTTCCGAGGCCGGCACGATCAGGCGTATGTGGCGCCGGGCGAGCATCAGGACGGGCGCCTTCCAGTCACGTCCCGAGCCGTCCAGTGCGACGAGCTCGGCGTCGAGAATGGTGAAGAACTCCTGGTCGCGGCGGTTCACGTGGTCGGACAGGCGACTGCGGTAGCCCTCGCGCGGGAGGGTCATCATCCCCTCCACGCGATACCGATCTGTCTCTACCACGACGCGTTCCTGGCGGTTGTCCACGGCGCGCCAATCTACATGGGCGAGGCTCGGCGTCAATGGGGTGCTCCATGTACCTTTGGACACGTGCAATCCGCGACGCCCGTGGAGCCGGGCTCGGCGCTCGAGGCAGTCTTCAAGCCGGTGCAGCCACCGACCACCTTCGAGGAGACGGTGGAGAGGCTGGGGACGGCGATCCGCCTCGGCGTCCTGGCGCCGGGCACGCGACTCCCCTCGGAGCGCGAGCTCGCGGATCAGCTCAGCATCTCGCGGTCCACGCTGCGCCAGGCCCTGACGACGCTGGTGCAGAGCGGCCATCTCATCTCGCAGCGCGGGCGCGCGGGCGGCACCTTCGTCGCGGCCGCGCCCCCGCTCGGGCAGAAGCGCGACGGGATCGTGCTGGGCGAGGACGCCCGCGCGGTGCTCGACTACCGCGTGGCGGTCGAGACCGGGGCGACCGTGCTCGCGGCCGAACGCGCCACCGCGGACGATCTCGCGAACCTCGAGCAGCTGACGCAGCGCATGGCCGAGACGACCGGACCATTCGGCGAGTACCGGCGCGCCGACGTGCACTTCCACATCGGGCTCGCGGAGGCCTCGCACTCGCCCCGGCTCGTGACGGCGATGACCGAGGTCCAGGGCCAGATGAGCGACCTGATCGCGCGCATCGCCCATCCCGATGAGGTGCTGACGAGCTCCAACAATCAGCACCAGCGTCTGATCGGGCTGCTGGGCAAGGGCGACACCGGCCGCGCCGTGAGCCTGATGCGCCAGCACATGGAGGGCACGGAGCACATTCTCGCGGGCCTGATGCCCGACTAGGTCAGCCGGCTTTGCCGAGCCGTGCAAGCGCGGCGTCCGCGAGCGCCTGCGTCATTGCCGGTCTGGCTGGTACGCGCCGGCCTCCGAGCCACGTTGCATATACGGCGCGCGCGCGCTCGGATCCGGGCAGCGGCCTCACGGCGACGTCCGGACGCGGCTCGGAGAGTGCCAGCTCCGGCATCACCGCCACGCTCACTCCGGACGCGACGAGGGCACGCGCGACGGTCACGTCCTGTACGAGGTATGCGATGTCCGGCGCGAATCCGGCCTCGTCGCACAGGCGCTCGAGCATGGCTCGGTACGGACCTCCGGCGGCCTCCGAGGGGCCGTTGAAGCGCTCGCCGGCGAGGTCGGCGAGCTGCAGGTTGCGCCGGCGCGCGAGCCGGTGACCGGCCGGCACGACGATTCGGTATGGATCGTGGCCGAGGAGCAGCCGCTCGAAGCCCTCCGGCGGCTTCTCGTCCGCGTCATAGGTCACGGCGACGTCAAGCTCGCCCGCCCGTAAGCGCCGGAGCGCGGACGCCGGCTCGAGTTGCTCGAGCTCGACCGCCACGTCCGGATGCGAGGCCTCGAAGCGCGCCAGGGCGGGCGGAACGAACGAGGTGCAGGCCGTGAGGAAGGCCCCGACCCGCACAGTGCCCGAGAGCATCCCCGCAAGGGCCCGCAGCTCCTCCTCGGCCGCCGCGACCTGGCCGAGAATCAGCCCGGCTTGCTCGAGCAGTCGCCTGCCCGCCTCCGTCGGCCGAACCGGTCGCGTCGCGCGGTCGATCAGCGTCAGGCCGAACTCGTCCTCGAGTGCCGCCACGTGGTGAGACACAACCGATTGCGCGTAGCCGAGTGCCAGTGCCGCCTCGGAGAACGAGCCGCGCTCCGCCACGGCGTGGAAGGCGCGCAGTCGGCGGAGATCGTGCATCGATAAACACGATAATAGGAGCGATGAGTTCTGTTGCATAGATGGCCACTCGGCGCGACGCTGACCGCATGTCGATCGCGACCACCCACATCGAGAACTTCGCCGGCGCAGCTCTGACGCCCGGCCACCACCGCTACGACGAAGCCCGTGCCGTCTACAACGGATCCATCGATCGCCGTCCGGCGCTGATCGCCGAGGCGACAGACGCCCGCGACGTTGCCGCCGCCATTCAGCACGGCCGCGAGCTGCAGCTACCCATCGCGGTGCGCGCGGGCGGGCACTCCGGGGCCGGCTACGGGGTCGTCGACGACGGCCTCGTCATCGACGTCCGCCCGATGCGGCGTATCGAGGTCGACGCAGCGGCACGGACCGTGCGCGCGGGCGCGGGGCTCACCTGGGCCGAGCTCGACGCCGCGACGCAGGCGCACGGGCTCGCCGTGACCGGCGGCCGCGTCTCTCACACCGGCGTCGCCGGCCTCACGCTCGGCTCGGGGTCGGGCTGGCTCGAGCGCATGCACGGTCTCACGGCGGACAACCTCGTCTCGGCGACCATGGTCACCGCCGACGGCGGCATCGTGCGTGCCGGCGAGTCCGAGAACCCCGACCTCTTCTGGGGGCTGCGCGGTGGCGGCGGCAACTTCGGCGTCGTCACCGACTTCGAGCTGGCGCTCCACCCCGTCGGGCCGATGATCCTCGGGGGGCCGCTCATGTTCGAGTGGGAGCGCGGTGCCGAGGTGCTGGCCCGCTATCGCGACCTGATGCGCGCGGCGCCCGACGAGCTCGGCGGCTGTGCGGTGCTCCAGCTGGCGCCGCCGGCGCAATTCGTGCCAGGCACGCTGGTCGGCACGCCCGTGGTCACGATCGTCGTCGCCGCTTTCGGCGACCCGGCCGCCGCGGAGCGCCTGCTCGCCCCCCTGCGCGGGCTCGGCCCGGCAGTCGACATGGTGGGGCCGCTGCCCTACGTGGCGCTCCAGTCGATGCAGGACGCCGGCAATCAGCCCGGGATGCAGAACCACTGGAAGGCGTCCTTCCTCGACGAGCTTCCGGACGAGGCGATCGAGTCCGCCCTCGCGACGGCGGCTGCCATCCCGTCGCCGCTCACCGTCGTTCTGCTGCAGCCGCTTGGCGGCGCCTACGCCCGAGTTGACGAGCACGCGACGGCGCTGTCACACCGCGACGCGCGCTGGGCCTACCATGCGCTCTCGGCGTGGCCAGACCCGGCCGACAGCGCCGTCAACCGGAGCTGGACCGAGTCGTTCGCCGCGGCGCTGGCCCCATACGGGCACGGCGCGGCGCACCCGAACTACGAGTCGGACGATGCGGCTGACCGGGTCCGGCGCGTCTATGGCACGCAGACCTATGAACGTCTCGTGGCGGTCAAGCGAAGCTGGGATCCGGGGAACGTCTTCGCGCTCAACCAGAACATTCGCCCCTAGGCGCGCACCCGCTCGCCGTCCGGATCGAAGAGCGGCTCACGCGCCACCTGCCCCGCGACCCAGCGCCCGAAGATCTCGACCTCGACATCTGTTCCGGGCGCAGCGCGGTCCGGCGGCAGGTGCGCGTAGGCGATCGACCGGTCCACGGTGTAGCCGTAGCCGCCGCTCGTCACGCGGCCCGCGATCTCCCCGTCGATCCGCACCGGCTCGTTGCCGAGCGCCACCGAGCGCGCGTCGCCGAGCGTGAGGCAGCAGAGCCGGCTGCGTGGCTCGGCGGCCGCGGCGAGCGCGTCGCGGCCGATGAAGTCCGCATCCTTGTCCGGCTTGACGGCGAAGCCGACGCCGCCCTCGTAGGGGGTCGTGTCCGGCGTGATGTCGGCGGCCCAGACCCGGTAGCCCTTCTCGAGCCGCAGCGAGTCGATGGCGCGGTAGCCGCCGGCGACCATCCCGTGCTCTGCGCCCGCCTCCCAGAGCGCCTGCCACAGGCCGAGCCCGTACTCGCTCGGGCAGTAGAGCTCCCAGCCGAGCTCGCCCACGTAGGTCACGCGCAGCGCCCGCACCGGGGCGCCCGCGACCGTCGTCTCGCGCAGCGTCATGTAGGGGAACGCCTCGCTCGCGAGCGACTGCGGCGTGAGCGGCTGAAGCACGTCGCGGGCGCGCGGCCCCCAGACCCCGAAGCAGGCCCACTGCGAGGTCACGTCGTGGACCTGCGCCGAGCCGTCGTCCGGCAGGTGGCGGCGCACCCACTCGCGGTCGTGGCTGCCGAAGGCCGTGCCGGTCACCATCCCGAAGCGGTCCTCGGCGAGCCGCGAGACGGTGAGGTCGGACTCGATCCCGCCGCGCCGGTTCAGCATCTGCGTGTAGGTGACGCGCCCGACCTCCCGCGCCACCTCGTTCGCGCACAGGTACTCCAGCAGCGCGGCGGCGCCCGGACCGGCGATCTCGAGCTTCGCGAACGAGCTCTCGTCGAAAAGCGCCACGGACTCGCGGCAGGCCCGGTGCTCGGCGCCGATCGCGGGCGACCAGTGCCGTCCGGCCCAGCCGCGCGGGCGCAGCGTCTCGTCGCCCGCCGCGGCGTTCGACTCGTACCAGTTGACCCGCTCCCAGCCCGACTTCTCGCCGAACGCGGCGCCGTGCTCGCGGTGCCAGGAGTAGGCCGGCGGCAGCCGCAGCGGGCGGCCCGCCTCGCGCTCGTGACCCGGGTAGCGGATGTCGTAGTAGGTCTCGTAGGTCTCGCGCACGCGCGCGAGCGTGTGCGAGGGCGAGCGGTAGTGCGCGCCGAAACGGCGCACGTCCATGCTCCAGATGTCGAGCGAGGGCTCGCCTGCGTCGATCCACTCGGCCATCACCTTGCCGATTCCGCCGGCGCCGGCGAGCCCGTGCGCGCAGAAGCCCGCCGCCACGAACAGGCCCCGGACGCCCGTCTCGCCGAGGCAGAACTCGTTGTCCGGCGTGAACGCCTCAGGGCCGTTGATCATGCGCGTGACCCGCACGTCCTCCATCTGCGGCACGCGCCGGCGCGAGTTCACGACGATCTCCTCGAAGCGGTCCCAGTCGTCCTCGAGCAGCCGCCCGTTGAAGTCGGGCGGGATGCGATCAAAGCCGGGCCCGGCGCTGTCGAGGAAGGCCGGCGCCGAGCGACGCTCGTAGCCGCCCATCACGAGCCCGCCACCGTCCTCGCGGAAGTAGACGAGCAGGTCGGGATCGCGCAGGGTCGGGAGCGGTCGCGCCGGATCGTGCTCCCTGAACGGCTGGGTGACGATGTACTCGTGCGACATCGGGACGATCGGGATGCGCACACCCGCGAGCCGCCCCAGCTCGGCGGCGAACATGCCTCCGGCGATCACGACGGCGCCGGCCTCGATGTCCCCGCGCTCGGTGCGCACGCGCGTGACGCGCCCGCCCTCCGCGTCGATGCCGGTCACGCGCGTATTGGTGTGGATGCCGACGCCGCCGGCCCGGGCGCGCTCGGCCAGCGCGAAGGTGAGCTGGGACGGGTCGAGATAGCCGTCGGTCGGCAACCAGGCTGCGCCGAGGACGCCCTCCGTCGACATGAGCGGGAACAGCTCGCGCGCCTCGTCCGGCGAGATCAGCTCGAGCGGCAGGCCGAACGTCTTCGCCCAGCCCGCCTGGCGGCGCAGCTCCTCCATGCGCTCCTCGCTCGACGCGAGCCGGATCCCGCCGCATTCGACCCAGCCACAGTCCTCGCCGAGCTCCCGGTAGAGCTCGACCGAGTACATCATCATGCGCGTGAGCGACACCGAGCCGCGCAGCTGGCCGACGAGCCCGGCCGAGTGGAAGGTCGAGCCCGAGGTGAGCTGATTGCGCTCGACGAGCACGACTTCGTCCCAGCCGAGCCGGCTGAGGTGGTAGGCGATCGAAGTTCCGCCCACCCCGCCCCCGATCACGACGCAGCGCGCGCCGCCCGGAAGCTCGCGGCGTGCGCTCAACTGCGGGCGTCCCGGAGCCAGCTGTCGAAGCGAGGGTCCGAGCCGGTCTCGGTCAGGCGCTCGAAGTGCTTGGACGCATAGCCCTCGAAGTCGAAGTCGAGCTCCGAGATCGCGCTCTGGACGACGCCCCACATCGCCTCGCGCAGGTCCGACATGTAGCGGAACAGCTTGAGCGCGGCGATCCTCCGCGCGTCGGGTGGCTTGCCGAAGTAGGCCGTCAGGAGGCGCTCCTCGTCTTCGTCGCCGAGCTCGTTGTTGACAGCGAAGTTGCCGAGGTCGAAGTAGCGGTCGCCCATGCCGGCGTACTCCCAGTCGATGATGCGCAGCCGGTCACGCTCGTCGAGGATGAAGTTGGCCGTGAGCAGGTCGTTGTGACAGGCGACCCGCGCGTGCTCGGGATGCTTCGCGACCGCGCTGCGGATGGCGCCGGCGCGCCGCCGGGCATCGGCGAACGCGGCCGGCGGCTCGATGCCGTGCTCGGCGGCGATGCGCGCGTAGTCGTCGGCCAGCGCGACGGTGTCGAAGCCGGTCGGAAGCTCCGCGCGCGAGTCGTGGAACGCGCGCAGGCCTCGGCCGACGGCGTCGACGAGCGGCGGACCCCGGAGGTCCTCGGCGCTCGGGTGGCGCCCGGCGACGAAGTCGGTGACCAGGCAGGGAGGGTCCTCGAGCATTGCCGCGACCCGCGGCGCGATGTCGAGGCCGGCCGCCGCCTTGGTGGCGGCGCGCTCGGCCTCGCGATCGATCCCGAGCACGTTCGTCTTCTTGCCGGGAAGCCGCACGACGTATTCGCTGCCGCCGAAGTTGACGCGGAAGTTGCGGTTCGTGATCCCCCCTTCCAGCTGCACGACGGCGCCCTCGCGCTTGCCGAGTAGGGCGGCGAGCCGGGCCACCACCTCAGTCAGCTCGGGGACGCTGACCTCCTCGTGCATGGGCGCACCTTAGAGCGCAATCGCGCCCAGCACCTCCTCCCACCAGACCCGTTCGTTGTCCGTCACGCCCGCTCGCATGCGGCGCCGCACCCAGTCGTTCAGCGCCTGGCGCGAGCCGAGCGCCATCACCGGTCCCACGACGGCGTAGCGGCCGTCCTCGAGCAGCACGAGACAGCCGGGCACGTCGCGCCGTGAGCGCAGGCGGTCGATCACCAGCAGGCCGTCGATGTCCTCCGGGCGGCTCGGGTCGCCGTCCTCGTCCGTCCAGCGGCGCACGTGGAAGACCGGGGCGGCGCCGGCAAGGCGCGGCCGCGGCGGCGCGGCGTCCGGACCTACCGGCCCGCGTCGCCAGCGCCCGATCAGGTCGCGCACCTCCGGTGCGGCCTCCTGGCGTACGAGCACGTGCAGCCGGTCGCCGCCCGCGATGCGCGTCGAGCCGCGCGGGAGGAGCGCCTCGCCGTCGCGCACGATCACGCTCACGAGCGCCTCGCGCGGGAGCTCGAGCTCGCGCGTGCGCAGGCCGACGATGGCGTCGTCGTCGTGCACCGGGTACTCGACCACCTCGGCGCCGAGCCGGCGGATGGTGCCGGTCTCAGCGATCGGGCTCGGCAGCGCCGGCTCGTCCGTGGTCAGCCCGAGCCGGCGCGCCAGCGGCTCGAAGGTCGTTCCCTGAAGCAGCGTCGAGAGCAGCACGGCGAAGAAGACCTCGTTGAGGAAGTCGACGCTGCCGGTGATGCCCGCGTTCACGGGGAAGAGCGCCAGCACGATCGGCACCGCGCCGCGCAGGCCGGCCCAGCCGAGCACCACCCTCTCCGCGAGCGTGAAGCGCTCGAACGCCGTGGCCGCGAAGGTGGCGATCGGGCGTGCGACGAAGGTCACGACGAGCGCCAGCAGCGTGCCTTCGAGCACCGTGTCGAGCACGTCGCTCGGGAAGATCAGCAGGCCGAGCGCGAGGAACATCGTCAGCTGGGCGACCCAGGCGAGCCCGACGTGGAAGGTCGTGATCGTCTGCTTCGCGGGGATGTTCGCGCTGCCGAGCGCGAGCCCCGCGAGGTAGACCGCCAGGAAGCCCGAGCCCTCGATCGACGCGGCGGCGCCGTAGGCCAGCGCCGCCGCGGCCAGCGAAGCCACCGGGTAGAGACCGGGCGTGTCGAGCCGGGCGTGCCGGAAGCCCTGCACCGCGAGCCACCCGACGCCGAAGCCGACCGCCGCGCCGATGCCGAGCTGGCGCACGAACAGCCAGAGCATGTCGAGGACGCCGTAGTCCGGGACCCGGATCCACTCGATGAAGCCGAGCACGAGCAGGACGGCGACCGGGTCGTTGAAGCCGGACTCGCCCTCGAGCGTGCGCGAGAGTCGCTTCTCGAGCGAGGAGGTTCGCAACACGGCGAAGACGGCGGCGCCGTCCGTGGCCGCGATGATCGAGCCGAGCAGCAGGCCCTCGGCAAGCGTCAGGTCGAACAGCACCATCGCCGCGATGCCGCCGATCGCCGCCGTCAGGAGCGTCCCGAAGAGGGCCAGGCTGATCGCCGGCCGCAGCACCGGGCGGATGTCGTCCCAGCCTGCGGTCAGCCCGCCCTCGAAGAGGATCAGGGCGAGCGCGATCACCCCGATGGTCTCGGCGAGGTGATAGTCGGAGAAGTCGAGCCAGCCGAGCCCGTCCGACCCCACCAGCATCCCGACGCCGAGGAAGAGCACGAGTCCCGGAAGCCGGATGCGGCCCGCCATCAGAGACGCGGCTAGTCCGGCGGTCAGCAGCAGCCCGGCGACGAGGATGAACTGTTCATCGCTCATCGACGGGACCGTTCAACGATTGCGGCTGCCCCCTCAGTCGGCGGGGTGCCAGCCGAAGAGCTTGGGCCCGCGCGAGCAGCCGCCGCCGGTCCGGAAGTTCGTGCCGGAGTTGCATGTCCAGCCGGGCAGGCGCTTGTGGCGATGGACGTAGCGGACCTTGCGGCGGGCCGCCCTGCAGCCGATGCCCTGGTGGTACATGACGTAGGTGCGGCCGCCGTAGCTGACGCTGCCGCACCTGGCGGCACGGGCATCTGCGGAGGCGGTTGCGCTTGTTGCGCCGGGGGCGCTCGACACCGGAAGCAGGGCGAGCGTCGCGAGCAGCGTGGCGAGCATGGTGAAACGCCTCATCAGGGGGCCGTCACCCTATCGCGCCGGGCGTACCCGCTAAAGGGAGGCGGCGGCGGTCACGAAGCGGCGCCACTCCGCGTGCTCGCGGGAACGCCACTCGTCGTCCCGGCTCGGCTCAGTCCGCTCGCCCACGGGCAGCCGCTCGGCGATCTCGGCCGTCGAGCCCCAGATGCCCGCACCGACGGCTGCGAGCGCGGCCGAGCCGGCGGCGGTGGCGTCCACTGCGCCGCGCTGCACCGGCACGCCGCCGGTGTCCGCCTGCAGCTGCATGAGCAGCGGGTCGCGCGTGAGGCCGCCGTCGACGCGGAGGACGTCCAGGGACGCGTGCTCCGAGACGACGGCCAGGATGTCCGCCACGCGCCAGGCGATCGCCTCGAGCGCCGCGCGCGCGATGTGCCCGGGCCGCGCGGCCGCCGACAGTCCCGCGACGACCGCGTGGGCCTCCGGCCGCCACCACGGCGCTCCGAGCCCGGCGAGCGCGGGCAGGACCTTGACGCCGCCGCTGTCCTCGACCTGCGCTGCGAGCGCCGCCAGGCCCGCCGCGTCGGGCGCGAGGCCGAGATCCTCCGACAGCCAGTTGAGCAACGCGCCCGCCGTGAAGACGCCGCCGTCGAGCGCGAACTCGACCCTGCCGCCGATGCGCCAGGCGACCGTGGGGAAGAGCCCTTCGGCGCCGCCGCCCGGGAGATCCTCGCCGACGTTGGCGAGCACGAACACGCCGGTGCCGTAGGTCGCCTTGACGCGACCCGGCTCGACGCAGCCCGCGCCCGCGAGCGCGGCCTGCTGGTCGACGATCCGCGCCCGCAGCGGCAGCGCCCGCGGCCAGTCGGGGTGGCGAAGCTCGCCGAGCTCGCCCGCCGTATCCACGAGCGGGGGCAGAGCGGCGTGCGGCACGCCGAAGACCTGCAGCAGGTCGGCGTCCCAGTCCGGCTCGCCCGGCACCGCCAGCTGAGTGCGCGACGCGGTCGACAGGTCGGTGGCGTAGCCGGCGCCGAGCATGTCGCAGAGCCAGGCGTCGACCGTTCCGAGCCTCGCCGTGCCCGCCTCGACGGCGGCCGCGACGCGCTCGTCGTTGCGGAGCAGCCAGGCGAGCTTGCCGGCGGAGAAGTAGGGGTCGAGCGGCAGTCTGCTGCGCTCGCGGACGAGCTCGGCGCGGCCGTCCGACTCGAGCTCGTCCAGGATCTCCTGGGAGCGCTTGTCCTGCCAGGTCACGATCGGCGTGAGTGGGTCGCCGCTCTCGGCATCCCAGGCGAGCACCGACTCGCCCTGATGGTCGAGCCCGCAGGCGACGATCTCGCCGTCGGCGTCGCGCAGCAGCTCGGCTACCGCGTCCACGACCGCCACGAGGACGGCCTCCGGATCCTGCTCCACCCAGCCCGCGCGGGGGTGGGTGAGCGGCTTCTCGCGGCGCGCCTCGGCGAGCGTATGCAGGTCCTCGTCGTAGAGCACCGCCTTGACGGCGGATGTCCCCTCGTCGATCCCGAGCAGGAGTTCGCTCATGTGTTGACTCGCACGAAGACCCGGGTTACTGTCGCGGCGACCGGCATCGGTCGGATCTTCGCACCATTTAGCTGGCCCAAGAGGAGGAGGGTTGCGGCGTGGCAACTACCGGAGGCACCGGAGACGTCGAGGGCACCGCTCCGCAGGAGGGCGCGCAGACTGTCGTCGACGAGACCGCGTCCGCGGATGAGCAGCGGCTCCACGAGCTCGGCTACAGGCAGGAGCTGTCGCGGGCCTGGTCCGGCTTCACGAACTTCGCGATCTCGTTCACGATCATCTCGGTCCTTGCCGGAACGTTCACGACGTTCGCGTTCGCGTGGCAGAACGGAGGCCCGATCGCGGCCTCGATCGGGTGGCCGGTCCTCTGCTTCTTCGTACTGATGGTGGCCTTCTCGATGGCCGAGCTGACCTCGAGGTACCCGACGGCGGGCGGGCCCTACTGGTGGGCTAACGACCTCGGCGGCAAGGGCTGGAGCTGGATGACCGGCTGGTTCAACATCGTCGGCCTCGTCGGGATCGTGGCGTCGGTCGGCTACGGCGCGGCGATCTTCCTGAACGCGGTCCTGGCCCTCTACGGCGTCGACATCTTCGGCATCAACTTTGCGGACACCGCGCACATCCTCTCCGAGACCTGGCTGCTCTTCTTCCTGATCCTGGTCTTCTACACGGTGGTCAACATCTTCGCCGACCAGTTCCTGGCCCTGTTCAACAACATCTCGGTCGGCTGGCACGTGATCGGGGTCTTGGTGATCATCGCGCTCCTGATCTTCGTGCCCGACGACCACCAGAGCGCGAGCTTCGTCTTCGGCGAGCGCATCAACAACTCGGGCCTGCACGACGGTTCCACGGGCAACCTCGGCTTCTGGCTGCTGGTCCTGCCGATCGGCTTCCTGCTGACGATGTACACGCAGACCGGCTACGACGCCTCCGCGCACACCGCCGAGGAGACCAAGGGCGCCGCGATCAGCGCCGCTCAGGGCGTCTGGCGCTCGGTCTTCTTCTCGGCCCTGATCGGCTGGTTCGTCCTGCTTGCGTTCCTGTTCGCGGCGACCGACGTGCAGGCGGTCAACGACGGCGCCGGTTTCGTGGGCGCGATCTTCACCAGCGCTCTCGACTCATGGGCGGCCAAGCTGGTTCTCATCATCGCCACCGTCGGCCAGATCTTCTGCGGCGCGGCAGGGCTGACGAGCGCCTCGCGGACCTGGTATGCGTTCTCCCGTGACCGGGGAATGCCGGGTTGGGCGATCTTCCGCCGGGTCAACCGCGACCGGGTCCCGTTCAACGCGGTGATCGCCGTCTCGGTGGCCTCGGGGGTGATTGCGATCCCGGCGCTGTTCGGGAAGAACAACATTCCGTTCGCGTTTTTCGCCCTCACCGGGATCTGCACCGTCGGGCTGTACCTCGCATACATCATCCCGGTGTACCTCAGGCTGCGGAAGGGCGACGAGTTCGAGGCGGGCCCCTGGAACCTAGGGCGCCGGTACAAGCTGGTGAACATCCTCGCGATCATCTTCGTGGTCCTGGTCGTATACGCCCTCAACCTGCCGTATACGCCTACGGGTCTGCCGTGGAACGACGGCTTCGACACGAGCGTCGTCAACTACACGCCGTTCGCGATCCTGGTGCCGCTGATCTTCGGCGTCTGGTACCTGGTCTCGGCCAAGGACCACTACCAAGGACCGGTTAGGACGCTCGAAGACGACGAGGTCACCGCGAACCAGTGACCCTCGAAGAACTGAGACAGGCCGCCGCCGCTGGCGAGGTCGACACAGTCCTGCTCGTGATCGCGGACATGGAGGGGCGCCTGCAGGGCAAGCGCCTGACCACCGATCACT
This sequence comes from uncultured Thermoleophilaceae bacterium, assembly GCA_963734025.1. Taxonomy (GTDB): domain Bacteria; phylum Actinomycetota; class Thermoleophilia; order Solirubrobacterales; family Thermoleophilaceae; genus JACVRW01. The sequence continues at coordinate 309,442 of CAVTFR010000002.1, read as the reverse complement.
TCCTGGGTGAGGTGGTCGAGCACAACGCCGAGGGCTGCAACTACCTGCTCGCCGTCGACGTCGACATGAACACCGTCGACGGTTACGAGATGTCGAGTTGGGAGCGCGGCTACGGCGACTTCGTGATGAGGCCGGACTTCGACACGCTGCGCCGGGTCCCGTGGCAGGAGGGCACAGCCATGCTGATGGCCGACCTCGCCTGGGAGGACGGCTCGGACGTGGTGGCCTCGCCACGCCAGATCCTGCGCCGGCAGCTCGCGCGGCTCGCCGAGCGCGGCTGGACGGCGACGGCGGGGACGGAGCTCGAGTTCATCGTCTTCAAGGACAGCTACGAGGACGCTTGGCGCAAGGCCTACCGCGACCTCGATCCCGCAAATCTGTACAACGTCGACTACTCGATGCTCGGCACCGCCCGCGTCGAGCCGCTGATCCGGCGGATCCGCAACTCGATGACGGCCGCGGGGCTGCGCGTCGAGAACTCGAAGGGCGAGTGCAACTTCGGCCAGCATGAGATCAACTTCCGCTACGACGAGGCGCTCGCCACCGCCGATGCGCACGCGATCTACAAGAACGGCGCCAAGGAGATCGCGGCCCAGGAGGGCATGTCGATCACCTACATGGCGAAGCTCGACGAGCGCGAGGGCAACTCCTGTCACATCCATTGCTCGCTGCAGCACGACGGCGGCGGCAACGTCTTCGCGGACGACAAGCCGACCTTCGAGCGCTTCGTCGCCGGCCAGCTCGCCTGCCTCCAGGACCTGACGCTCTTCTTCGCCCCGCACGTCAACTCGTACAAGCGCTTCGTGCACGGCTCGTTCGCCCCGACGGCGGTCGCGTGGGGGAACGACAACCGGACCTGCTCGATGCGCGTGGTCGGGCACGGCCAGGGGCTGCGCGTCGAGAACCGGCTGCCCGGCGCCGACGTCAACCCGTACCTGGCGCTCGCCGCGATGATCGCCGCGGGCCTCCACGGGATCGACAACGAGCTCGAGCTGGAGCCGGCCTTCGAGGGCAACGCGTACGACTCCGACAAGCCGCGCGTGCCGCACACGCTCTACGCGGCACGTGACCTGTTCGCCGACTCGGAGGTCCCCCGCGATGCCTTCGGGCAGGAGGTCGTCGACCACTACCTGAACCGGGCGTACATCGAGCTCGAGAGCTTCGAGGCGGCCGTCACCGACTGGGAGAAGTTCCGGGGCTTCGAGCGTTTGTAGCGTGGCCGGGCGGCCGGTCATCGGGATCTGCAGCGCGATCGAGACCGCGCGCTGGGCCGCGTGGGAGGCCCTCTGCGACCTCGTGCCGCGCAGCTACTCGCTGGCGGTGCAGCGCGCCGGCGGCATCGCGCTGCTGATCCCGCCCGACGACACGTCGGCCGAGGCGCCCGACGAGCTGCTCGACCTGCTCGACGGGCTGGTGCTCGCCGGCGGCGGGGACGTCGATCCGGGGACCTACGGGGCCCGGCCCCACCTCGAGACCGGCGCGACGCGGCCCGAGCGCGACCGCTTCGAGCTTGCGCTCGGCCACCGGGCACTCGAGCGCGACCTGCCGCTGCTCGGCATCTGCCGCGGCATGCAGATGCTGAACGTGGCGTTGGGCGGGACGATCGAGCAGCACCTGCCCGAGCGGATCGGCAGCGAGACGCACCGGCACACGCCCGGCAGCTTCTCGGACCACTCGGTGCGGATCGCGCAGGGCACGCTCACCGAGAGCGTCATCGGCGGCGGCCGGGCCGACGTCCGCTCGCACCACCACCAGGGCGTCGGAGAGCTCGGCGAGGGCGTCGAGGTGACCGGCTGGTCCGAGGGCGACGAGGTGATCGAGGCGATCGAGATCCCCGAGCGCCGCTTCGCGCTAGGCGTGCTCTGGCACCCCGAGCAGGACGAGCAGAGCCGGGTGATCGGGGCGCTCGTGGGGGAGGCGCGGGCTTCGCGGTCTTAGCTCCGCCGGATAGCGCCGGGCCGGTCTTGCGTATTGGCTGGGGAAGGGGTGTGGGTTCCTGGCCAAATCGCGGGTGGCCCGGATTCCGGGCGCGGTTGGCCGACACCCCCTTCCCCAGCCCTGGCCCGGCCGGGGGAGACCGGCAGCCGCTCTAGCCGACGGCCGTTTCGGCGGCCGCCCAATCACGCGCGGCCGCCACGAAGGACCGGAACAGCTCGCGCTTCTCGGCGGCCTCCGGATGCCACTGGACGCCCAGTACCCAGGCGCCACCCTGCAGCTCGATCGCCTCCGGGACGCCGTCCAGGGCGCGGCCGCTGACGACGAGCCCCGTGCCGAGCCGGTCGACCGCCTGGTGGTGGTGGCAGCGGCCCTCGTGGCGCTCCTCGTCGAGCGCGCGGGCGGCGAGCGAGCCGGGCTCGAAGTGAATCTCCTGCTCGTTGCCCTCGAAGCTGCCGACGATGCGGCGGTGCGGGGTCGTGCCGTCCTCGAGCGCCAGGTGCTGGTCGAGGTTGCCGCCGAGGGCCACGTTGAGGATCTGCATTCCGCGGCAGATGCCCAGGTAGGGCATGCCGCGCTCCAGCGCGGCGCGCGTCAGCGCGATCTCGAAGTCGTCGCGCTCGCGGTAGGTCGCCTCGACGCCCGGGTCGGGTTCCTCGCCGTAGCTGCGCGGGTCGAGGTCCGCGCCGCCGATCAGGAGCAGGCCGTCGACGCGGTCGAGGAGCGTCTCGGGGATCCCCATCGCTCCGGTCGGGGCCGAGCCCGGCTCCTCGCTCACGACTCGCGGGTCGACGGGGAGAAGCACGGCAGCGGCGCCGGTGGACTGGATCGCCTGGACGTACGTGTCTGCGACAAGGTGCGCGGTCTGATCCCAGAAGGCCCAGCGCGCGCGTTCGCGCACCGCGCAGATGCCGATGACGGGCTCGCCGTTCACCCCGATGACCTTGACACGGGATGCGCGGCGCTGCAAAGGTCTTGCGGGCAAGCCATTTCGTTGGAGGGTACCCGTGTCGGTCACCGCCGAGTCGACAGTGCAGGTTCTCGAGCCCGCCACCGAGGAGGTGATGGCCGAGCTGCCGAAGGCGGCTCCGGCCCAGGCCGATGCCGCGATCGCTCGCGCCAAGGCGGCCTTCCCGGCCTGGCGCGCCGTCGCCCCGGCTGACCGCGCGCTCCTGCTGCGGCGCCTCGCGGCCGGCGTGCGCGAGCGCGCCGACGGGCTCGCGCGGCTCGAGTCGCGCAACGTCGGCAAGCCGATCTCGGACGCCCGCGGCGAGGTCGGCATGGTCGCCGACGTCTTCGACTACTACGCGGGAGCCCCCGAGCGGCTGCTCGGCTCGAGCATCCCGGTGGCCGGCGGCATCGACGTGACCTTCCGCGAGCCGCTCGGGGTCGTGGGGCTGATCACGCCCTGGAACTTCCCCCTCGCGATCGCCTCGTGGAAGCTCGGCCCCGCGCTCGCCGCCGGCAACACCGTCGTGCTGAAGCCGGCAGAGCTGACGCCGCTCACGGCGGTCGAGCTGGAGCGCATCGCACTCGACGTGGGACTCCCGGAAGGCATATTCAACGTCGTGGTCGGCCCCGGCCGCTCGGTCGGCGAGCGCATCGTCGAGCACCCGGACGTCGCGAAGGTCGCCTTCACCGGCTCGACCGCGGTCGGGCGCCGCATCCAGGCGCTGGCGGGCGAGACGATCAAGCGCGTGACGCTCGAGCTGGGGGGCAAATCGGCGAACGTGATCTTCGCCGACGCCGATCTCGAGCGAGCCGCCCAAGCGGCGCCCGCCGCGGTGTTCGGCAATGCGGGCCAGGACTGCTGCGCGCGCTCGCGCATCCTGGTCGAGGCGTCGGCGCTCGACCGCTTCATGGAGGCGCTGGAGGAGGCGGTCGAGGCCGTCAAGGTGGGCGACCCGCTCGACGACGAGACCGAGATGGGGCCGCTGATCTCCGCCGGCCAGCGCGACGCGGTGTCGTCGTACGTGAGCGACGACGCGCCCGTCGCGATCCGCGGCAGCGCGCCCGGCGGCAGGGGCTTCTGGTTCGCGCCGACGGTGCTCGCGCCCGTGTCGAACGACGACCGCGCCGCGCGCGAGGAGATCTTCGGCCCCGTGGCGTGCGTGATCCCGTTCCGCGACGAACGGGAGGCGATCCGGCTCGCGAACGACACGATCTACGGGCTCTCCGGCTCGGTCTGGACGCGCGACGGGGCCAAGGCCTTCCGCGTCGCGCGCGCGATCGACACCGGCGTCATCTCGATCAACTCGAACACGTCGGTGCGCGTGTCCACGCCGTTCGGCGGCTTCAAGCAGTCGGGCTTCGGCCGCGAGCTCGGGCCGCACGCGCTCGAGCACTACACCGAGGTCAAGAACGTCTACTACGCGACGGAGGAGTGAGTGGCGGGACGGCTCGAGGGCAAGGTCTGCGTCATCACCGGCACGGCGAGCGGCATCGGCCGCGAGTCGGCGGAGCTCTTCATGTCGGAGGGCGCCCGCGTGGCGGGCGTCGACCTGAGCGCCGACGCCGCGGGCGACCTCGCGATCCAGGCGGACGTGACGCACGAGGACGAGGTGCGCGATCTGTACACCCGCGTGCGCGACGAGCTCGGGCGGATCGACGTCCTCTTCAACAACGCGGGCATCTCGCCCGACGACGACCGGTCCATCCTCGACACGAGCTATGAGGCCTGGCGGCGCGTGCAGGACGTGAACCTCACCTCGGTCTTCTTCTGCTGCAAGTACGGCATCCCGCACCTCATCGACGGAGGTGGCGGCTCGGTGATCAACACGGCCTCGTTCGTCGCACTGATGGGCGCGGCCGTCTCCCAGATCTCCTACTCGGCGTCGAAGGGCGGCGTGCTGTCGCTGTCGCGCGAGCTGGGAGTCGAGTTCGCGCGCAAGCGGGTCCGCGTCAACGCCCTCTGCCCGGGGCCGGTCAACACGCCGCTCCTGCAGGAGCTGTTCGCCAAGGATCCTGCCAAGGCGCAGCGGCGCTACGTGCACCTGCCGCCAGGCCGCTTCGCCGAGCCGCGCGAGATCGCAAACGGCGCGCTCTTCCTCGCGAGCGACGAGTCGACCTACGTGAACGCCACCGCCTTCATGGTGGACGGCGGCCTCTCCGGTGCCTACCTGACGCCCGAGTGAGAGTCCTCTCGATCGTCCATCACGGCAACGCCCGGGCCGGCGTGTTCGGCGAGGTGCCCGGTACCGAGCTGGTCGAGTGGAACGCGTCGCTCGGCCACTCGCCGCCGGCGCTGGACGGCTTCGAGGCGGTGATGGTGTTCGGCGGCGCGATGCACGTCGACCAGGAGGCGGCACACCCCTGGCTGCGCGCGGAGAAGCAGCTGATCGGCCGCCACCTGGAGCGGGGCACGCCGCTGCTGGGCGTCTGCCTCGGCGCTCAGCTCGTCGCCGAGGTCGCCGGCGTGCGGCCGCGCCGCGCCGCCGCGCCCGAGATCGGCTGGCGCCGGGTACAGGTCACCGAAGAGGGCCGCGCCGATCCTCTGATCGGGCCGCTGGCGCCCGAGTTCATGGTGTTCCAGTGGCACTCATACGAGGCGCCGCTGCCCGCCGGCGCCGTGGCGCTCGCCCGCAACCCCGCCTGCCTGCAGGCGTTCCGGGTGGCCGAGCGGCCTGCCTGGGGCGTGCAGTTCCACGCGGAGGTCACCGGCCCCGACATCGGTTCCTGGCTCGACGAGTTCGGCGCCGACGAGGACGCCGTCGCGACGGGACTCGACCCGGATGCGATTCGAGCCGAGACGGAGAGGCGCATCGGCGCTCAGAATGAGCTCGGGCGCCAGCTGGCGGCCCGCTTCGTGGCGGAGGCGCGCTCGGCGGTGGCCCGGGTCTAGCGATCAGGCGGCGTTGCGCTTGGCGGCGTCTCCGGGGGAGGCGGCTGCTCGGGCGCGGCGGGTGAGGCCTGCTCGGGCGCGGCCGGTGAGGCCTGTTCGGGCGGGGCCGGTTGGTCCGGCGTCGCCGGCCGCTCCGGCGTGGTGGGCGCGGCAGGCGTCCCGCCGCCCGGGCCGGCCTCCTCGCCGGGAGCTGCCATGGCGGGAGCCGCCGGCCCGGAGGGCTCGGCCGGCAGCCCTCCTGGACCCGATGCCAGCACCGGCTCGCCCTTGATCATCTTGAGGTCGAAGAAGAGCACCGCCGCGGCCAGCGCGGTCAGCGGCATCATCAGCAGGGTCGTCAGCAGCACGCCGAGTGCGAAGCCCACGAGCGAGTCGAAGATCCCGCCGAGTATCGCGGCGATCAGGACCTGCACGACGAACGTGGCGATGAAGAGCAGGACGAGCACGCCGAAGACCTGCCAGCTGTTCCCCTTGACGAGGCCGCGGCTGCGTCCGAACGAGTCGAAGACCCCGGTGCGCTCGATCACGACCACGGGAACGATCACCGCCCAGATAGTGAGCAGGAAGAGGCCCGGGATGATCAGCAGCACGAAGCCGATCGCGATCGCGATGCCGGCCAGCACGCCGACGACGATCAGCGTTCCCACCACAGGGCCGGCGCTGCTGAACAGGCCGCCGATCGACTGATCGCGCCTGCCGTCGAGGATGTCGCGCGCGGCCTCGACGACCATGCCCTGGTACAGGTAGCCCGCGATCAGCAGGATCGCGTTCGCGATCAGGGTGAGGAAGAACCCGCCCGCGTCGTACAGAATGCCGTTGACGATTGCCACCGGCAGGTAGATCGCGAGCGCGCCGCCGATCAGGAGCCCGAACTGCTGGCGATAGATCCGGAAGATCTGCTCGAACACCCTGCCGACGTCGAGTTTGGCGGTCATGCCGCAGAATCTAGTCCCGTGCCGGACAGCAAACGCGGTCAGCTCCTCATCGCGGCGCCCTCGCTATTCGATTACTTCAGGCGCACGGTGATCCTCGTGCTCGAGCACACGCCCGAGGGGGCGATGGGCGTCGTCCTGAACCGCAGCTCGGAGACGCTGGTCTCGGACGCGGTTCCCGCGCTTGCCGGCCTGGCGGGCTCGGACGAGCTCGTTCGCCTGGGCGGACCGGTGTCGCCGCAGTCGGTGGTCGCGCTGGGCGACTTCGAGCGGCCCGAGGAGGCCGGCACCCAGGTGGTCGGCACGCTCGGCACGCTCGATCCTGAGGCCTCGAACGAATCGCTGAAGCGCCTGCGCGTCTACGCCGGCTACGCGGGCTGGTCGGCGGGTCAGCTCGACGGCGAGCTCGCCGAGGAGGCCTGGATCGTCCTCGACGCGGAGGTCGATGATCCCTTCGGCGACGGCGACCTCTGGGCGGCGGCGCTCGAGCGCAAGGGCGGCAGGTACCGCCTGCTGGCGACGATGCCGACCGATCCGTCGAACAACTGAGCGACGCTCAGTCGTGACAGCGGCGGACTGACTCGGCGACCCGGCTCGCCCGCTGCTGGTAGCCCGTGCGCGCTCACGTGCACGCCGTCGCCCGCCAGCCAGTGCGGATTCCGGCGGACCATGCGGGCCCAGTCGACCACGCGCAGGTTCTCGCGCGGCTGTGACTCCTCCGCAAGCACGTGGTTGTAGCCGGCGTAGCTCGAGCCCGCGACCGGCGGACGCACGACGTTCGCCCAGACGACGCAGCGGCGCGGGCCGGCGACCGCCATGACCTCGCGTATCGCCGCGCGGAAGGCAGAGAGGCTGCGCGGGTCGTCGTTCGTCCCGAGGCTCACGTGGATCACGCGCGGCAGGCTGCGCCCGTACGCGCGCATCACCGAGGCGCCCTCGAAGGCGTGTCGGCTGACGGCGGTCGACTGGGTCACATGCCACCGCCGCAGGGCGGCGGGTAGATAGGGCGCGGTGCCGACGGCAAGCGAGTCGCCGTTGACGAGCAGGTTGCGCGCCCGCGAGACCTTCGCGCCGGGGGTCGCCGAGGGGGCGGGGGGAACGAGCAGCAGGAGCAGCGCCGCTGCGAGGACGATGGTCTGGGCCCGGCGAGGCACGACGGACGACCCTAGCTGGGGACTCTCAGGGACCGCCGTCTTCGGCGAGCGCGGGGTAGTCCTTCGCCATCTGCTCGAGGACGAGCCGCGCCGGCGCCACCGCCCCCTCGCGGCTGAAGTGGACGCCGTCCGACTGGCGCGCGAGCACCTTGCGCCCGTCGATCTTCAGGCTGTCCGTGTACCTGCCGCCCGCGAGCGTCGAGTAGACGTCCACGTAGCGAAGCCCCGGCACCGCGGCCACCGCCTGCTCGACCGCCCGGTTCTGGGTCGCGTAGATCTCGTTCAGGTCGCCCTCGCGCGCAGTGGGAGGCGGCACCCAGTAGACGGGCCGCTCGCCGTCGCCGCTGAACGCCTTCGCCACGACGGCCACCCGTCGGGCGAACTCGGTCTGCCACTCCGGGTCGGCCGGCCCGTAGAGCTGGCCGCCCGCCTCGACGTTGAAGCCGTCGTTTCCGCCGATCGCCATCACGACGGCGTCCGGGTCGCGCGTGTCCATCTCCTGCTGCGCGTTGATCTCCCAGTTGAAGAAGTCGGGATTGGTGAGCCCGGTCGCGTTCTGCGCGACCGTCTCGACCTCGAGCAGGCCCGGCTTCGCCTGGTCCGTGATGCGCTGGCCGAGGAACTCGGCCTCGGAGTCGCCCGTGACGAGCACCTCGATCGGATTCCCGGGCGTCGGCTGGCGGTACTCGGGTGTCTGCTCCCCCTGCTGTTCGCCTGCGCCCCTGCGCAGGATCGCCGTCGAGCCCTCCTCGAGCTCGGTGCCCGAGGCGGTCTTGTCCTCCTGCCCGAAGGCGAGGTCGAGGCCCTCGCGCGGGAGGTGCAGGCCGATCGTGCCGGCGACGTCGTCGAGCGGGCGCGCCACCGAGAGCACGACGTCGCGCGTCGTGCCCTGCTGCATGCCCTCACCGGCGCGCACGATCGCCTCGGAGTTGAAGAGCGCCGCGATCCCGAGGGCGATCAGCATGACGCCGAGCACGCGGCCCGCGGGCATCATCAGGTCTCGGTTGCGCTTGGGGTCCATGGCTCAGAACTGGAAGTAGATGAACGGCGCGACGCCCTGCTGGCCCACCGCGGCGTCGGCGGCGACGATCAGCGCGCCGATCGCGATGCCCTGGAAGGCCACGGGCCGTGCGACGAGCCAGGCCTCCGCGCGCCGCCACCCGTCCGGGGGGAGGAACTGCACGGCGACCGCCGCCACCACCAGGAACACCATAGGGAGCGTCACGAGCGGCGACGGCCCGGAGAGGCCGATCCCGCCGAGAATGTCGAACGCTATGCCGAGGTTGGGGGCGCGGAAGAAGACCCAGGCAATGCACACGACATTGAAGGTCACGAACCACGCGACGAAGACCGGCATCCGGAAGCTCGGGTAGCGCTGCCGTCCCCAGCGCTCCACGGCCAGCGCGCTGCCGTGGATCCCGCCCCAGATCAGGAAGGTGAACGACGCGCCGTGCCAGAAACCGCCGAGCAGCATCGTGATCATCAGGTTGCGATAGGTCTTGCGCTCCCCCTTTCGATTGCCGCCGAGCGGGATGTAGAGGTAGTCGCGCAGCCAGCGCGAGAGCGTCATGTGCCAGCGCCGCCAGAAGTCCTGCAGCGAGAGCGCGGCGTACGGGCGGTTGAAGTTCTGCGGCAGCTGGAAGCCGAGCAGCAGCGCGGTGCCGATCGCCATGTCGGTGTAGCCCGAGAAGTCGCAGTAGATCTGAGCGGCGAAGCCGTAGAAGGCGAGCAGGATCTCGCCGCCGGAGTGGGCGACGGGATCGTTGTAGACCGGGTCTACGACCCGGCGCGCGAGCTCGTCGGCCACGACTGTCTTCTTGATCAGCCCGCCGGCGATGAGGAACAGCCCGGGCCCGGCGAGCACCGCGCGCGGGTCGCGCGGCGTGCGCAGCTGCGGAAGCAGCTCGTTGGCCCGCACGATCGGGCCGGCCACCAGGTGCGGGAAGAACGCCTGCAGGATCGCGACGTCGCCGAGCGAGGCCGCCCTGGTCTCGCCGCGGTACACGTCGACCACGTACGAGATCGCCTGGAACGTGAAGAACGAGATACCGATCGGCAGCACGATCTGGACGATCGGAAGCGGCGATCCGAGGCCGACACCGTCAAGGAGGGAGTTGAATTCGTCGACGAAGAAGCCGAAGTACTTAAAGGTGCCGAGAAGTCCCAGGTCGAAAGCCACGGCAGCGACGAGCGCGCGCTTGCGCGTGACTTGCGATTCCGATCGCGCGATCACCCGGGCGGCGAACGTGTTGACGACGCTCGAGGCGATCAGGAGCAGGACCCAGCGCCAGTCCACCCATCCGTAGAAGACGTACGAGGCGATCAGGATGAACGGCCGCCATGCTCTCGGGTGAGGCATGAGCGCCCAGGAAACGATGAACACGACCACGAAGAAGGCCGCGAACTCGATTGTGGGGAAACTCACGGCGCTGATTCTGGCTGGCGCGGCGGCCGTGCTTCTGAGCGGAGCGCCGGCGGCGGCTCAGAACGAGCCCGGAAGCGTTCTCGTGATCGGCGACAGCCTGCAAGTCGGAACCGGGCCCTATTTGGAGCAGCAGCTCGGCGCCCTCCCGGTGGAGTCGGACGATCGCCAGAGCCGCCGGAGCAGCGAGGGCCTCGAGGCGCTGCGGGCGCACCTGCACGCTGGTCACAGCGTCGTGGTCTTCGACATGGGCACGAACGACGACCCGAGCAACCCGGACGCGCTGTACGCGAACCTCCAGGCGGCGCGCGCGGCGACCGGCGATCGCTGCCTCGTCGTCGCGACGATCCTGCGGCCGCCCTACAACGGCATCACCGTCGAGGGGATGAACGCGGCGGTGGAGCGCTTCGCGCTCGACAACCCCGGCGTGCAGCTCGTCGACTGGTACGGGGTCGCAACGAGCACGCCCGGGATCCTCTACGAGGACGGCGTGCACGCTCGGCCGGAGGGCTACGCGCTGCGCGGCCGCCTGATCGCCGACGCGGTCAGGGGCTGCGGCGCCGGCGGTGGCGGCGGGATCCCGGCGCCATCGACCAGAGCGCCGAGCCCGCCGCCCGTGCCCGAGCTCGAGGCCGCCCCGCCTCCCGAGGTGGAGGTCGAGATCGAGCCGCCGGCGCCGCTGGTGGCGCTCGCCGGCGCGCTCCGCCACGCCGCGTCGCTCGTATCGGCCGCGGGACGCGACGCCCGCCAGGCAGCCGGGATGGGCCCGCCCGAGCCCGTGCTCGGCGCTCGGTAAGGCTTGCGAGCCACACCATTCACCCCGTAGGGTCGCCCGCATGACAAGAACGACTCGCACGCTCGCCGGGCTCGTGGCGACCGCCGCGCTCGCCCTCGCGCTCGCCCCGTCGGCCTCCGCGGCCGAGGCGACCTGCCCCGGCACCTTCCAGGTCCTCCACAACGACCGCATCGGCGCCATGCAGCTGCCCGCGGGCGCGTACACCGTCACCGTGCTCGACACGACGACGATGGGCTGCACCGAGGCGTCGCAGCTCTTGAGCCAGTTCCTCGAGGACTGGGATGGCCGTCTGCCCCGGCCGTGGGTGGCTGACAACTCGACGCGCACGTTCCGAGCGGGTCGCGGCAGCAGCGTCGGCTTCCGGCTGACGCCGGGCGAACCCACGCCGCCCACCCCGCCGAACCCGCCGCACCCGCCGTCGAGCCGCGTCTGCGCCGGCTACTTCAGCGTGCTCAACAACGACCGCATCGGCAGCTTCGCGGTCCCGAAGGGCCGCTACCGCATCACGCTGCTCGGCTACGCCGGCGTCAGCTGCTCGCAGGCGTCGACGCTGTTCGCCCGCTTTCTCCAGGACTTCGATGGGGTCCTGCCGAGGCCGTGGTTCCTCGATCCGAGCACCGGCAGCTTCATGAAGGGCAGCCGGCACATCGGTTTCCGGGTCAAGCCGTACGTCAACGACGGCGGCGGGGCCGGCGGCGGCCGGCACCCGGCCCGCGGGGAGACGCGCTGCCCGACGTTCCGGGTCCTGAACAACGCCCGTATCGGCCGGCTGGTCCTGCCGAAGGGCACCTACAACGTCTGGGTGCGCGGCCGGCTCAGCTGCCCGCAGTCCACGACCCTGTTCGTCCAGTTCCTGGAAGCTCCGAGCGGTGACCTGCCGTCGCCGTGGGTGATGAACGTGAGCAACGCGAGCTTCACGCGCGGTCAGGGCAGCTCGACCGGTTTCCGCGTCAAGCCCGCTCGCTGATCACTCCGGTGCATGGGTGCGCAAGTGCTCATCGAGCACCTCGCGCACCCAGCGCCGCTCGTCGGCGCTCGCCATCCGGTAGCGGCCGAGCAGCTCGCGCTGCCCCTCGAGGGGGAGCCCGCTGATCTCCCAGCGGACGGCCAGGCGCTCGAACAGGAACTCGCCGCGGCGCTGCCAGCGGTCCTCGGCGCTGGCGGCCGGTTTCGCCTCGAGCGCGTCCAGCTTCGCCCACGTGCCGGCGCTCAGCTCGTCGCGAAGGGTGAGGACGTTGCCTTCGGCGTCGGTGTAGCCGGAGGTGGGCGTCGGTTTCGACGGGCTTCCGTCTGCCGACCGCTCGCGGCGCCTGCTGCGACGGCCCATGTGGCGATCCTACCGGTGCGAGTCGTGCACCCGGACGATGTCGTCGTCCTCCTCGTCGGGAAGGTCGAAGCGGGCGTTGACCGCGTATATGAAGTCCTCGAACGGCGCGATCGTGGTCGGGACGTCGAAGCGCGGATCGGTGATGAGGCCACGCACCTCGCCGCTCCGCTCGCGCTCATCGAGCTTGACCTCTGCGATCTGGTTGAGGCGGTTCTGGACCACATAGAGCGTGTCGCCGCGGCGCAACAGGCCGTCCCCATTCGTCACGGTCGCCTCATCTTCAAGCGTGATCTCGCGTGTAAAGCCGGTGCGGCCATTCACGCGATAGAGCTCGCCGGTGTTGGACTTCACGACGACGAGCCGGCGCCCGCCGCGAAGCGTCTCGATGCCGTTGGCGTTGAAGCCGTCGGTGAACTGCAGGTCGCCGGAGTAGGGAATGCGCGCCGGCGGTGTCAGCTCACCGTTGCGGCGGATGCCCACGCGGTAGAGCTGCGGCACGAGCGAGTCGGTGAAGTAAGCCGCGTTGCGCGTCAGGACGACGTCGTTGACGAAGCCGGCATCCCACAGCTTGAAGCGCGCGACGTCCGCGCCCGTCTGCGCGTCGTATACATAGATGCCCTTCGACGCCCCGCCGGCCACGAATAGCCGGTCGAAGTGCGTGTCGACCTTCAGGCCGGTGTGGTTTCGGCCCGGGTGCGGTGGCACGAGCACCGCACCCTCGCCCGTGTGGAAGGAGCCGCTGAAGACGGCGCCGAGCGGGATCGAGCCGACGTAGAAACGGTCGCCCTTCCCGCTGGCGATCCCCTCAGGCCGCCACTCGTCGGGAAGCGGGATCGAGCTCTGCGCGCCGGATCCCGCGGGGGCGGCCGGAACGAGCAGAGCCAGTACGAGCACGGTGATGGGTAGCGCCTTGCGAAGCATGCCTTCGCCATACCCGACCGGCGCGGGCGGAGAACCCGCCGGGCGCGACTTGGCGTGTTCTCGTTATTCGGCCGACAGCTCGGGCGGGAGCGGACATGTCGCCGGCAGAGAGCAAGCTCGCAGCACGCGGGGGCTAAGCTCGGGGCAATGGATGACCAACCCGTACTCGACCGCATCGAGTCGCTCGTCGAGGAGGAGCACCGGCTCTGGCGCGCCAGCGAAGCCGGCGGGCTCACCGACACCGAGCACAAGCGGCTGCACTCCGTCCGCAAGGAGCTCGACGAATGCTGGAGCGCTCTCCGCCTCAGGCGCGCCGGCGACCGGCCGCTGGCCGACAGCGAGGTCCCGGATCCACCGAACGAGTTCGACGGGCCCGACCCCGAGCCGCCGCACCTCGAGCATGGCGTGCACGACGACCAGCCGGCGCCGGATCCCGAGATCAACCCGAACGTGCCTTAGGCGGCGCGGCCTACTCCTGCTCGACCTGGTGGCGCAGCCGGTCGCGCAGGTCGGCGAAGTGCACCGTCTCGTACGCGATCAGTACGGACAGCACGGTTAACACGATCGCGAGCGTCGCGAGCGCGGCGATCTCGGTCGCGAGCGGGATGAGCGCGAACAGCACGAGAGCGGCCACGAGCCGCTGCGTACTGAAGCGGCCGACGTTCCGCCAACGGAAAGCCACGTGGGCGAGCAGGTAGAGCGCTGCGCCGCCGAGCATCGCGACCGCCACCTCGATCTCGAGCGGGTCCTCGACATGCCCGAGCGTCTTCTTCAACCCGAGCGCGACGAGCACGATCCCCGCAATCATCGGGAAGTGGAGGTAGGAGAACGAGTCGCGCGCGATCTCGTTCTGCTCGCGTCCCGGTTGGGCATTCACGAGCCGGCGCTCGGCCACGAGCGCGACGATGTCGAAGTAGAGCCACCAGAGCGCGGCGGCCACGCCGACACCGAGCGCCGCCGCCGCCACGATCCCTGCGTCCACCTCGCCCTGGACCCCGGCGCCGATCGCGACGATCGACTCACCGAGGGCGATGATGATGATCAGCCCGTGACGCTCGACGAAGTGGCGCGGCGCGAGCTTCCAGCCCTCGGAGCCGAACACGTAGGGCTCGCCGACGTCGAGTGCGAGCGCGAGCGCCCACAGGCCGCCCTGCAGGGCGCCGTCGGTGAACGAGGCGCCGATCAGGATGCTCGTCCCGATCAGCGTCCCGACGGCAAGCCCGATCACCGAGCGACGCAAGCCGGGATCGCCGCGGCCGGCGGTGTACAGCAGGATGATCTGCCCGATGCGGACCACGAAGTAGGCGCACGCGAACAGCAGCCCCAGGTCGCCGAATGCCTCAGGCACGCAGATGGCAACCACGAGCAGGGCGGCCATGACGCCGAAGATCGCGAAGCGGACGATCCCCTCCTCGGGATCGACCACGCTCGTGAGCCACGAGTAGCCCACCCACGACCACCACAGCACGCCGAGCACGAGCAGGCCCCGGGCGATTCCCCCCCAGGTCGGGTCGTCCGCCATCAGCACCGTGCACTGGGTGATCGCCAGGACGAACACGAGGTCGAAGAAGAGCTCGAGCGGCTTGACGGACTCCTCGGTCCGCAGGGTCATCCGCGCGCGGCGGGTGGCGGCCTCCATGGGCGCCAGTATGGCCACCGCTACGCCCGTGAATAGGCTTGCCGCCCTGGATGGGGGACTTCGAGCGCGACACGGCCGTCCGCGCGCGCGGCGACGGCATCTTCGACTGCGACATACGCAAGGGCTGGTGGGTGATCGACGGCCCGAACGGCGGCTACCTCGGCGCGATCGTCGTGCGGGCGCTGAGCGCCGATCCGGCTCTGGGCGCGCGCCCACTCCGCTCGATCACGCTGCACTACCTCGGGCGGCCGCGCGAGGGCCGCGCCGAGGTGCAGGTCGAGGCGGACCGCCACGGCCGCTCCGTCAGCTTCATGAGAGCCCGCCTCGTACAGGAGGACCGGGTCATGGCGAGCGCCGCCGCCGTCTTCGCCGAGGAGCGGGACGGGATCGAGATCGACCAGCTCGACAGGCCTGAGGTGACGGCGCCCGACGACACGCTGGAGCTGCCCGACGCGCCCGATGGCACGCCCTTCGGCCGCCGCTTCGATTACCGGCCCGCCATCGGCACGCCGACGTTCGGCGGCGGCGACGTGGCGCTCACCGGGGGCTGGCTGCGGCTTCGCGACGAGCGCCCGCTCGACGCCGCCACGCTCGTCGCGCTCACCGACTCGTGGTTCCCGGCCGTGATGCGAACCGAGCCCGTGGCGGTGCCGACGCTCGAGCTGACGGTGCACCTGCGTGGGCGCCTCCCGCGCGAGCCCGATTGGACGCTCGGCCGCTACCGCACGCGACTGGCCCGCCACGGCTTCCTGGAGGAGGACGCCGAGATCTTCTCGCGCGAGGGCGAGCTGCTCGCCCAGTCGCGCCAGCTCGCGATCGCCGCGTAGGGTGCGGCGATACGCTGGCCGTGATGACGCGGCCGCAGGCGACTCCACGGGCGATTGCCGTCGCCCGCGGGGACGAGCCCGCCGATCTGCTGCTCACGGGCGGGCGCGTGTTCAGCCCGGCCCGGCGCGAGTGGGTCGACACCGCGCTTGCGCTCGCCGACGGTGTGGTGGCGGGCTGGGGTGAGCGCGAGGCGCATGAAGTCGTCGACGTCGCCGGCTGCGCGCTCACGCCTGCCTTCATCGACGCGCACATGCACCTGGAGTCGACGAAGCTGTGGATCGACGAGTTCGTGCGTGCCGTGCTGCCGCACGGCACGACCGCCGTGGCGGCCGACCCGCACGAGGTCGCCAACGTGCTGGGCGTGCCCGGCGTCGTGGCGCTCGCGGAGGCGGCGGCGCCGCTGCCGTTCTGCTTCGGCGTCTACGCTTCCAGCTGCGTGCCGGCGTCGCCGTTCGAGAGCTCAGGGGCCGCGCTCGACGCCGAGGACATCCGCGGGCTGATCGAGGAGCACGGAGCGCGTGGCGTGGCCGAGGTCATGAACTTCCCCGGCGTGATCGCCGGCGACCGCGAGATGCTCGCCCGCATCCGGGCCGCCGGCGGGCGGCGCGTCGACGGGCACAGCCCCGCTGTCGCCGGCCATGGCCTCGATGCCTATCTCGCAGCGGGCGTCGAGTCCGACCACGAGTCGACGACGCTGGACGAGATCGTCGAGCGCCGGCGCAAGGGCATGTGGGTGTTCATCCGCCAGGGCTCGGCCAGCCAGAACCTCGAGGCGCTGCTCCCCGACGTGCTCGAGCATGGCACGGACCTCGCGGCGCTCTGCACCGACGACCGCGAGCCCGACACGCTGTTGCGCGCCGGCCACATCAACGACTGCGCGCGGCTCGCGGTGGCGGCCGGGCTGTCCGAGGTCGACGCGCTCCTGCTCGCATCCACCAACCCGGCCCGCTACCACGGCTTTCACCGGCTCGGCAGCCTCGGCCCCGGCATGCAGGCGGACGTCCTCTGCTTCGACGAGCTCGGGTCGTGGCGGCCGGCGCGCGTCTGGCAGGCGGGCGGGCTGGTGGCCGCCAACGGTGCGGTCGTGCCCGGCGTGGTCCCGACAGCGCCCATCCCCGAGCTGATGCGCGGGACGATGAACATCGGGGCGCTGCCCGCCCCGGAGCAGCTCGTCCTGACGCACGCACCGGGGACGCGCGTGCGCGCGGTGGGTGTCGAGAGCCGCAGCCTGACGACGCGCGACCGTGTGCTCACGGTCGGCGAGCCCGGCGCCGACCTCGCCCATGCCGCCGTCGTCGAGCGCCACCACGCCACCGGCCGGATCGGGCTCGGCTACGCGACCGGCTTCGGCATCGGGCGAGGCGCCATGGCCTCGACGGTCGCGCACGACGGCCACAACTGCGTGACGGTCGGCGCACCGGGCGCGGGCGCCGACATGGCGGCCGCGGTCGCTCGGCTCGCCGAGATCGGCGGCGGCCAGGTGGCGGTCCTCGACGGCCGCGTCCTCGCCGACGTGCCGCTGCCACTGGCGGGGTTGATGAGCGACCGGCCGGCGCCCGAAGTGGCGGGTCAGATAGCGGCCCTCAGCGACGCCGCGGCGTCCACGCTCGGCACGACGGTCGACGAGCCATTCATGCAGCTGTCCTTCTTCGCGCTCTCGGTGATCCCGGAGCTGCGGCTCACGGACGGCGGCCTCGTCGACGTCGGCCGGTTCGACTACGTCGCGGTCGAGGCCTGAGAGGGTTTGACGCTGCCCAGGGACGGAAATCATCAACCCGTGCAGATCCTCGGACTTCTCATCATCGGGATCGTGATCGGCGTGATCGCCCGGCTCGTGCTGCCCGGTCGCCAGCGCATCGGCATGCTCATGACCGTGCTGCTCGGGATCGGCGGGGCGCTGATCGGCGGGATCGTCGCGAGCGCGATCGGCACCGGCGATATCTGGGAGCTCAACTTCCTGGGCACGATCGTCGGCGTGATCGCGGCCGCCGGCCTGATCGCTGCGGCGGAGAGCATGGGCGTCGGGCCCGGCGACCGCCAGGACCGCCTGGGCCCGGGCGGCCGCGCATAGGCCGCCCGGTCGCCGCGCGCTCGATGAGGCGCGCTCGGCGGCGGGCGACAGGGGCGTCACGGTCATGGGCGGCGCGGACGTCGGGCGTCAGTAGCTGAGCGCCGGATTGATCGACGAGCTCTCGATCCATCTCGTGCCCCTCGTCTTCGGCGCCGGCACTCCGATGTTCGATGGCGCGGCGGGGCTCGAGCTGGAGCCGGCCGAGGTCGTCCCCACCACTGCGGCGACCCATCTTCGCTACCGCGTCGCGCCACACCCCCGCCGCGGTTAGGCGGGCGCCTTGCGCGCCCGCGCCGCCTTCTGGCGCGCCACCGCGTCGAGCACGAGCTTGCGCAGCCGCACGCCGTCCGGTGTGACCTCGACACACTCGTCTTCGCGGATGAACTCGAGCGCCTGGTCGAGCGAGAGCTGGTGGTGGGGGACGAGCTTGACGGTGTCGTCGGAGCCGGCGGCGCGCATGTTGGTGAGCTTCTTCTCGCGCACCGCGTTGACGTCGAGGTCGTCGGCGCGGGCGTTCTCGCCCACGACCATGCCCTCGTAGACCTCCTCGCCCGGCGCCACGAACAGCTGCCCGCGCTCCTGCAGCTTGAGGAGCGCGAACGACGCGCTCGGGCCGCGCCGGTCGGCGACGAGCGAGCCGGTCGGGCGCGTGCGGATCTCGCCCTGCCAGGGCTCGTAGCGCTCGAAGACGGAGTGCAGGATGCCCGAGCCGCGCGTCTCCGTGAGGAACTCGGTGCGGAAGCCGATCAGCCCGCGCGTGGGCACGAGGAACTCGAGCCGGACCCAGCCGGTGCCGTGGTTGACCATGTTCTCGATCCGCCCCTTGCGCAGGGCGAGCATCTGCGTGACGACGCCGAGGAAGTCCTCGGGCACGTCGATCGAGAGCCGCTCGACCGGCTCGTGGATGACCCCGTCCCGTTCGCGCGTCACGACCTGGGGCTTGCCGACCGTAAGCTCGAAGCCCTCGCGCCGCATCCCCTCGACGAGCACGGCGAGCTGCAGCTCGCCACGGCCCTGCACCTCCCAGGTGTCGGGGCGCTCGGTATCGAGCACCCGCAGGGCGACGTTGCCGACGAGCTCCTGCTCGAGCCGGTCGCGCACCTGGCGGGCCGTCAGCTTGGTGCCGGACCGCCCGGCGAGCGGCGAGCTGTTGATCCCGATCGTCACGCCGAGCGCCGGCTCCTCGACCGCGATCACCGGCAGCGGCCGCGGGTCGTCCGGGTCGGCGATCGTCTCGCCGATCGTGATCCCGGGGATGCCCGCCAGCGCGATGATCTCGCCGGCGGCGGCCTCCTCGGCGGCCACCCTGCGGAGGCCCTCGGTCACGTACAGCTCGGCAACGCGCACGTTCTCGACCTGGCCGTCGTGGCGGCACCAGGCCACCGTCTGGCCCTTCGCGATCCGGCCGTGATGGACGCGGCATAGGGCCAGCCGTCCCACGTACGGATCGGCGTCGAGGTTCGTGACGCGCGCCTGCAGGGGATGGGACTCGTCATACTCGGGCGCCGGGATGCGCTCGACGAGCAGGTCGAGCAGCGGCCCCAGGTCCGTGCCCTGCGAATCGGGTACGAGCGACGCCCAGCCGGCCTTCGCGTTCGTGTACGCGATCGGGAACTCGATCTGCTCCTCGCCGGCGTCGAGATCGATGAAGAGCGCATAGACCTCGTCGACGACCTCGGAGATGCGCGCATCGGGACGGTCGACCTTGTTCACGCAGAGGATCACGGGTAGCCCCGCCTCGAGCGCCTTGCGCAGCACGAAGCGGGTCTGCGGGAGCGGCCCCTCGGACGCGTCGACGAGCAGCATGACGCCGTCGACCATCGTGAGCCCGCGCTCGACCTCGCCGCCGAAGTCGGCGTGGCCGGGCGTGTCGACGAGGTTCAGCTTGACGTCTCCGTGCCGCACCGCCGCGTTCTTGGCGAGGATCGTGATGCCGCGCTCGCGCTCCTGGTCCATCGAGTCGAGCACCCGGTCCTCGACCTCCTCGTGCTCGGCAAAAACGCCGGACTGGCGGAGCATGGCGTCTACGAGCGTCGTCTTGCCGTGGTCGACGTGGGCGATGATCGCGACGTTGCGGATGTCTTCGCGGCGGGCCAAGGGCGGCGTCAAGAGTCGCAGGCGGCGCGCACTGCCGCCGCGATCTCGCGGACGCCGGGGGCGATTGCGGGCTCGGGGGTGTGCGCGTAGCCGAGCAGGAGCGCCGGTGGCCGAGGGGCCTCGCCGATGCGGGCATCGCTCATCACGGCGATGAGCACGCGGCGCCGCGCGGCCTCGTCCTGGATGGCGCGCTCGTCGGTCCCGGCGGGCAGCTCGACCGTCGCGTGCAGCCCCGCCGCTATGCCACGGATCGTCGCCTCCGGCAGCTCGTCTTCGACCGCAGCGACGAGCGCGTCGCGCCGCGCCCGGTAGCGGACGCGCATGCGGCGCAGGTAGCGGTCGAGGTCGCCGCGGGCGATGAACTCGGCGAGGGCAAGCTGCTCGATCCGCGCCGTGCCGCGGTCGGCGAGCAGCTTCTCCACGCGGATCGGCTCGATCAGCTCCAGCGGCGCGACGAGCCAGCCGATCCGCAGGGCGGGGGCGAGCGTCTTGCTCGCCGAGCCCGCGTATACGACCCGGTCGGGATCGAGGCCCTGGAGCGCGCCGACCGCCGCCCGGTCGTAGCGGTACTCGGCGTCGTAGTCGTCTTCGATTGCGATCGCGCCGCGCTCGCGCAGCCAGCCGAGGAGCTCGGTGCGGCGGGCGCCGCTCAGCACGACGCCGGTCGGGTGCTGGTGGGCGGGCGTGAGCACCACGGCGTGTGCGCCCGAGCGCCCGAGCTCGTCCACGCGAATGCCCTCGTCGTCGACGCCGACCGGTACGGCCGCGAGCCCGGCGCGGGCGACGATCTGCACCTGTTCAGGGTTGGTGGGGTCCTCGATCGCGATCCGCCTGGCGCCGGCGGTCGCGAGCGCGTGCGCCACGAGCGCGAGCCCCTGCGTGTAGCCGCTCGTGACGATCACGCGGCTCGGATCCGCGACGACCCCGCGCACGCGTCCGAGGTAGTCCGCCAGCGCGCTGCGCAGCTCCTCGACGCCGAGCGGGTCGCCATAGCCGAGGTCGAGGTCGGCGATCGCGCCGAGCGACTGACGGAGCGAGCGCAGCCAGGCGCTGCGCGGGAAGGCGGACACGTCCGGGACGCTCGGGCGGAAGTCGAAGCGCGGCGGTCGCTCCGGCGCGGCGAGCGGCGACTCGCCCGGAGCGCTCGCGGCGCCCGCGTCGGAGACGTGCGGGCGCGCGCCCTGGCGCAGGACCAGGTAGCCCTCGGCGGCGAGCTGTCCGTACGCGTCCACGACCACACGCCTCGAGACGCCCAGTTGGCGCGCCAGGTCGCGCGTCGAGGGGACGCGCGCGCCAGACCTGAGGGAGCCGTCGCGGATCGCCGTGCGGAGCTGCTCCTCGATCTGCGTTCCGAGCGTCTCGGGGCCGTCGCGGTGGACCGACAGCAGCAGCTCTACCGGCTGACTGGTCTCGTCCACAGCCTCGAAACTGGATCTTCCGCATGCACCAGTCCAACCGTAGCATCGCCCCAATGAACGCGCTCTCCTCGACTCCCGGCGCCGGCCGCCTGCTCTTCATCTCGATCGTGGCCCGGCTGCCGCTGACCATGCTCAGCATCGGACTGCTCGTGCACGCCGAGCACCTGACGGGCTCGTTCGCCGCAGCCGGCGTGGTGGCCGGCGCCTATGCCGTGTCGCTCGGCGTCGGCGGACCGCTGCTCGGGGCCATCGTCGATCGCCGCGGGCAGACGGGCGTGCTTACCGGGAGCGCGATTGCGGCGAGTCTCGTGCTCGGCACGGTGGCGCTGCTTCCGGTCGGGACGCCGCTGCCGCTGCTCGTCGTGTTGACCCTGCTGAGCGGGCTGGCCACGCCTCCGGTCGGCGCCTGCGTGCGCGCGCTCTTCCCCGCGCTGCTCGACGACCCGGACGACGTCCGCGCCGCCTACGCACTCGACGCCTCCGCCGTCGAGCTCACCTGGATCTCCGGGCCGCCGCTCGCGCTCGGCCTCGGCGTCGTGTGGTCGACGGCCGGGGCGCTCTTGGTCGCCGCCCTCGTCGTCCTCCTCGGCAGCGCGGCGTTCGCGGCGCAGCCGGTCTCGCGCACATGGCGCCCGCAGCCCGCGCGGCAGCGTGCGCGCGGCGGCGCCCTGCACGCTCCGGCGATCCGGACGCTCGTGCTCGCGCTCGTTGCGGTCGGCACCCTCTTCGGGGCGGTGGAAGTGGCGGTCGCCGCCGCCACCGAAGGCAGCGGAAATTTCGCGGCCGCCGGTCCGCTGCTCGGCATCTGGGGCGCCGGCTCCCTGCTCGGCGGCCTTGTCGCCGCCCGCACAGGTGGCGGCGCGCAGAGCGCGGCCGGCCTCACGCTCGTGCTGGGCGCGCTCGCGGCCGGGCACCTCGCACTGGTACCCGCGGCCGGAAGCGTGGTCGGGATGGCGGCCGTGCTGCTGGTGGCGGGCGCGGCGATCGCGCCGGCCTACGCGAGCATCTACGCCCTGGCCGAGCGGGCCGCGCCCGAGGGAACGGTCACCGAGGCCTTCTCCTGGCTCGCCACCGCCGCGGCCATCGGCGCCTCGCTCGGCGCGGCGGCCGCGGGTGCCCTGGCCGACGGCGCCGGGGCGGAGGCGAGCTTCCTGCTGGCGGCCGGCGCCGGCGCCGCGGCGACGCTCATCCTCATACTGCGCGCGGGGACGCTTCCGGCGCTCGGCGCGGCGGTGCTCCAGCCGGCCGCGGCGTAGATCCGGCGCCGGGCCTGCTTGTCTTCCACGCGTGGACACGCAGGCCGAGCTTCGACGCGACATCCGTGAGCTCGGCGCGCTGCTCGGCCGGACGCTCGTACGTCAGGAGGGCCAGGAGCTCTACGACCTGGTGGAACGCGTCAGGCAGCTGATTCGCGAGGACCGTGACGCGGCCGTGGCCCAGCTCGGCGAGGTCGAGCCGGCCACGGCGCGCCGCCTCGTCCGGGCGTTCAGCATCTACTTCCATCTCGCCAACATCGCCGAGCAGGTGCACCGCGGGCGCGAGCTCGCGGCGCAACGCGCGAGCGACGGCACCTGGCTCTCGCAGGCGGTGGAGCGCATCCAGGGGGCGGAGGTACCCGGGGCGGAGCTGTGGGCCGAGCTCGACCGGCTCGGGGTGCGCCCCGTGTTCACGGCGCACCCGACCGAGGCCGCTCGGCGCACGGTGCTCGCAAAGCTCGTGCAGGTCGCCGCGCTGCTCGACGAGCGCGACGGGGCGCCCGCGGACGAGGAGCGGGTGCATGCCCGCCTGGAGGAGCTGATCGACCTGATCTGGCAGACGGACGAGCTCCGGGTGGCGCGCCCCGACGTGGTCGACGAGGCCCGCAACGCCGTCTACTACTTCGACGCCCTCTACCGCGACGCGCTGCCGCGCGTGCTGGAGGCGCTCGCGAGCGAGCTCGCCCGGCTCGGCTACGAGCTACCGGCCACGGCACGCCCACTGGCCTTCGGAAGCTGGATCGGCGGCGACCGCGACGGCAACCCGAACGTGGGCCCCGAGAGCACCGAGCAGGTGCTCGACCTCCAGCACGAGCACGCGATCCGGGGAGCGCTCGCGCTCGTCGACGAGCTGAGCTCGGACCTGTCGAGCTCGATCCGCATCGCCGGCGCGACGCCCGAGCTCGAGTCGTCGCTCGCGCGCGACCTCGAGCTGCTCCCCGAGCTCGAACCGCGCTACCGGCGCCTGAACGCCGAGGAGCCCTACCGCCTCAAGCTCACCTGCGTCCGCCAGAAGCTCCTGAACACCCGGCGCCGGCTGGCGGACGACCGCCCGCACGAGCCCGGTCGCGACTACGCGGGGCCGGAGGAGCTGCTCGTCGAGCTGACGACCATGCGCGAGTCGCTGCTCGAGCATCGCGGCGAGCTGATCGCGCGCGGGCGGTTGGAGCGCGCCACCCGCACGATCGCCGCCTTCGGCCTACAGCTCGCCACGCTCGACATGCGCGAGCACGCCGACGCCCATCACCACGCCGTCGGCCAGCTGTTCGACCGGCTGGGTGAGGACGAGCGGCCCTATTCCGAGCTCGGCCGCGAGGAGCGACGCGAGCTGCTGTCGCGGGAGCTCGGCTCACGGCGGCCGCTCGCGCCGAGCCCGCCTCCTCTCGACGCGGCCGGCATGCGGACCTTCGAGACATTCGCGGCCGTGCGCGCCGCGCGTGAGCGCTACGGCGGCGAGGTGGTCGAGTCCTACATCGTCTCGATGTGCCAGGGGGCCGACGACATCCTCGCCGCGGCGCTGCTCGCGCGCGAGGCCGGGCTCGTCGACCTCCAGGCGGGCGTGGCGAGGATCGGCTTCGTGCCGTTGCTCGAGACGATCGACGAGCTCTCGCGCGCGGACGCCGTCCTCACCGAGCTGCTCGACGACCCCGGCTATCGCCGCATCGTCGAGCTGCGCGACGACGTCCAGGAGGTGATGCTCGGCTACTCGGACTCGAACAAGGCGGCGGGCATCGCAACGAGCCAGTGGAAGATCCACCGCGCGCAGCAGCGACTGCGCGACACGGCCGCCCGCTACGGCGTGCGGCTGCGGCTCTTCCACGGGCGCGGCGGCACGGTCGGGCGCGGCGGCGGGCCCACCCACGAGGCGATCCTGGCCCAGCCGCCGGGCACGCTCGACGGCGAGATCAAGCTGACCGAGCAGGGTGAGGTGATCTCGGACAAGTACCTGGTCCCGCGGCTCGCGCGCGAGAACCTCGAGCTGATGCTCGCCGCGGCGCTCGAGTCGACGGTGCTGCACCGGCGCCCGCGCATGACGCCGGAGCAGCTGGCGGCCTGGACCGAGACGATGGAGACGGTCTCGGGCGCGGCGTTCGAGCGCTACCGCGAGCTGACGAGCGACCCGCGGCTGCCCGACTACTACTTCGCCTCGACCCCGGCCGAGCTGCTCAGCGAGCTGCACCTGGGCTCGCGGCCGTCGCGCCGGCCCGACTCGAGCGCGGGACTCGACGGGCTGCGCGCGATCCCGTGGGTCTTCGGCTGGACCCAGTCGCGCCAGATCGTTCCGGGCTGGTACGGCGTCGGCAGCGGCCTCGCGGCGGCGCGCGCGGCCGGCATGGGCGACCGGCTCGCCGAGATGTACTCGGACTGGCGCTTCTTCGACAACTTCCTCTCGAACGTGGCGATGACGCTCACGAAGACGGACGTCGCGCTGGCGCGCCACTACGTCGAGCGGCTCGCGCCGCGCGAGCTGCACGGCCTTTACGACGTGATCCGGGCCGAGTACGAGCTGACGGTTGCCGAGCTGCTCCGCGTGACGGGCGAGGAGGAGCTGCTCGGCGCCAACCCGGTGCTGCGGCGCACGCTCGAGGTGCGCGACGCCTACCTCGCCCCGCTCCATTACCTCCAGGTGGAGCTGATCGAGCGCTGGCGCACCGACCGGACCGCGGGCCGCGAGCCCGACCCGGACGTCGCGCGCGCGCTCTTGCTGAGCGTCAACGGCATCGCCGCCGGGCTGCGCAACACCGGCTAGCTGCGTTTGCGCACGGTAGCCCTGCAGCGAGGGAAAGAGCCGGCCGGCCGGATTCACGCACTCAGAGAGCTGAGATGCCGTCGCCGATCAGCTTGGCGCCGATCACGAGGCAGAGCACGGTCATGATCGCGGCGTTGTTGTGGCCCATCCAGTTCTTGAGGTCGTCGAGCATGTGCGCCGCGCGCTCGCCCATCAGGAAGTAGATCGCCACGGGCAATCCAGGTCCCAGGGTCCCCAGCAGGATGAAGACGGCGAGCGCCACGGCCTGCTGCCCGGTCCCCGCGCCGGTCTGGGCAATGGCGGCGGCGGCGCCGACGGTGAGCAACAGGTTCTTCGGATTGATCGCCGACAGCGCGACGCCCATTGCGGCGGCCCGCTGGGGCGTGAAACGGTCGATCGTGCGCATCCAGCCCGGGAGCGCGCCGTCGGCATCACCGCGCGGCCGGCCGCGCCACTGCCGGAGGGCGACGAGCAGCAGCAGCGCGCCCAGCACGAGCTTCAGCACGCTCAGCCACTCTGCGGGCTCGCCCGACTCGCTCGCGTCGGCCCCGCTCGAGGCGAGCAGCACGATCGTCCCCACGACGGTCAGGCCGGCCAGCCAGCCGGCGATGAACGCCGGGCCGTTCGAGCGCGCACGCGGCGTCCCGAGCATCAGGACGACCGCGATGATCGGCACCGGGCTGAGCGCGACGCCCACGCCGAACGAGAGCACCTGTCCGATCGCTTCGCTCATCGCGCGGGAACAATAGGGCGCGAGCGGGCTGCTACCGCGTCGCCTCGTCGACCGTCGGCTCGATCCTCACCCGCTCCCCTGGGCGAGGTCGAAGACCACGCCCAGGCGGGCGCGATCAACCGCCAAACACCGTGCTCCAGTCGTCCTTCATCGAGATGACTGTGAAGCCGGCGGCGAGCGCCTTATCGGCGCCGGCGTCGTAGGCGATCTCACGCTCGCCGTCGTCGTGGCGGACCAGGAGCCGCAGCGCCGGCACATCGCCCACGCCCGCGAAGCGCAACATCGGGATGTCGCCGTTCGAGTTGCCGCCGGCGAGCGCCGGCCGGCGTCCCAGGCGGCTCCAGATCCGCACCGGCTTGATCGGCCCGTCGTCGAGCACGTCCAGGCCCTTGGCCACCACCAGCCCGTTGCCATCGCCGTCGTCGCGGTAGTCGAGCATCAGGCTCGATCCGATCACGCGCTCCGGTGGGAGGCCGTACAGGTCCGCGGCGATCGGGCGCATGAAGTCGCGGTCTCCGCCCGACGCGATGTAGGTGGTGAAGCCGTGCGACTCGAGGTAGCGCAGCAGCTCGACCATCGGCGCGAAGGCGCACTCGCGGTAGGCACGGTCGAGCGTGGGGTGCTGCGCGTCCGCCAGGAAGTCCGTGGCGGAGCGCTGGTACTTCTCGACCGTCAGCTCGGCGAACGCGGTGGCGACCGCGCCGACGAGCAGCTTTATGTCGGCGTCGTCGCCTTCGTAGTGCTTGACCATCGCCTGGCCGAGCCAGTCGATGTCATGCTCGTACGCGGCCTGCCACGGCTGGCGCCTCCGCAGCGACTCGTCCTGCTCGGCCTGCTCGGCGAACCGCCGCAGGATGAAGTCGAGCTGGATCGGGATCGGCTTCTCGCACCAGAGCGTGCCGTCGTTGTCGAACACGGCCACCCGCTCCGCTTCGGGAAGGCGCCTGGCTGCGTCCTCGGCAAAGGAGACGATCGCATCCCGGGTCGGGGTGTCATTCCATGAGGCAAGGGCAGCGGGCATCCAGCCATTATCCCGTAGGTTGTGTCGCCCATTCCCGACCGAAAGGACTCGCGGTGAGTGATCTCGTAGCGATTGCCTACAAGGACGTTCCGACAGCGCAGCAGGTGGCCGGCAACCTCGGCGAGGCCGTCAAGGCCCACGAAATCGAGCTCGAGGATCTCGTGATCGTCGAGCACAAGGACGACGGCAAGATCAAGCTCCACCAGCCCTCGATGGCCGGCCTCGGCGCCGCCGGCGGCGCGCTCTGGGGCGGGCTCATCGGCCTCATCTTCTTCATGCCGCTCTTCGGCATGGCGATCGGCGCCGCAGCCGGGGCGGCCGGAGGCGCGCTGTCGGACCGCGGCGTGGACGACAACTTCATGAAGAAGCTCGGCGACGAGCTGCAGCCGGGAAGCGCCGCGCTCATCCTGCTGATCAGCAAGATGTCGCCGGACAAGATCATCCCCAAGATCGAGATCCCGGGCACCGTGATCCAGACCTCGCTCTCGAACGAGGGCGAAGAGGCGCTCAAGGACGCACTCGCCAAGGCAGGGGCCTAGCGAATCCACCCCGCGGCTCCGGGGGCCCCGCCCCGGAGCCGCGAGCTGGACGATGTCAGCAGAGGAAGCCCTGACGTGGATCCGGGAGTTTCGCGACCTGCGCGAGACGGTCGAGCGGTCGATCCTCCGGGTCGGCACTTCCGTCGACGGCCGGCGCTTCCGCTATCAGGCCTCGCTGCACGGCCTCGATCTGGAGGCCGGCGGTTACGTAACGATCGGCAGCGGCGACGAGACCCGGCTCGGGCAGCTGCTGTCGCTCGAGATGGGCACGCTCACCGTGGCGGTTCCCGGCCCCATCGGGCAGATCACGGTGCGCGCGCGCCGGGGGAGCTGCGCTCCTCGGGGGCGACGGGCGCCCCTTTCACGACGCGCCCGTGCGGCCGGCCACGACCGCCGAGGTCGGAGCCTGGCACGACCACTCACGCCACAGCAGCGCGCGCATGAACGTCGGCGAGCTCGCGCTCGCCCCGGGGGTGCCTTTCGAGCTCGACGCGCGCGGATTCGGCCGACACACCTTCCTGTGCGGACAGTCCGGCTCCGGCAAGACCTACTCGCTCGGGGTGCTGCTCGAGCGCCTCTTGGCTGAGACGAGCCTGCGCGTTGTCGTGCTCGACCCCAACTCGGATTACGTACGCCTGGGCGAGCAGCGTGCGGACGCCGATCCCGACGCCGCCGCTCGCTACGCGGAGCGGGCCGGACGGATCGCGGTGCGGACGGGGGGCGAGGGAGAGTCCCGGCTCGGCCTGCACTTCCGGGAGCTGGCGGCGGCCCAGCAGGCGGCCCTCCTGCGCCTCGATCCGGTCGCCGATCGCGACGAGTACGCACAGCTCGCAGCGATCGCCGAGACCGCCACACCGGACAGCCTCGAGGGGCTCGCGGACGGAGACGACGAGGCCCAGCGGCTGGTGCTGCGCGCCAAGAACCTCGGCGTGCACCGCTTCGGTGTGTGGTCACGCGACGAGGACATCTCGGTCCTCGACGACGTGGTCGACGGCGACATCCGCTGCCTCGTGGCCGACCTCGGCTCGCTCGGCGATTCCGCCGAGCGCACGCTCGTGGCCGGAGCGGTGCTGGAGCGGCTCTGGAGCCGCCGCGCCGAGCGTCAGGCGACCGCGATCGTCATCGACGAGGCCCACAACGTCTGCCCGGCGGCACCGGAGGACGAGCTCACCGCGCTCGCGACGGAGGACGCGATCCGGATCGCGGGCGAGGGGCGCAAGTTCGGCCTCTATCTGATCGTCGTCACGCAGCGCCCGCAGAAGGTGCACGAGAACGTGCTCTCGCAGTGCGACAACCTCGTCCTGATGCGAATGAACTCGCTGGCTGATCTCGCTCACGTGTCGGAGGTGTTCTCGTTCGTCCCGCCCGGGCTGATCGAGCGCGCCGCGACGTTCGAGCTGGGGGAGGCGCTCGTGGCGGGCAAGGCCGCCTCGCATCCCGCCCTGATCCGCTTCGGAGCAAGGATCACGGCGGAGGGCGGCTCCGACGTGGCCGGCTGGGCCTGACGTCCGTGGCCGCGGCCGTCGGGCTGCTTCGCCGCAGCCTCACCTCGATGATCGAGACGGCGGGGACGCGCGACGCCGCTCAGCTCGCCTACTTCCTGGTGATGTCGTTTCCGGCGGCCCTGTTGCTGCTCGTCTGGGGCTTCTCGACGCTGCTCGACGACGAGAGCGTGCGCGAGCCGATCGTAGACGCCATCGTGAGCTGGATGCCGATCGCGGACCCGTCCGACCGGCGCCAGGTCGAGGCGCTGCTCGACGACGTGGCCGCCGGCGCCGGCGGGCTCGGGATAGTCGGAGCCGTGGCGCTGCTCTACTCCGCCAGCGGCGCGATCGGGGCCACGCGGCATGCCGTCAACGAGGCCTGGGGCCGGATCGAGAGTCGCCCCTTCGTGCCCGCCAAGGCGCTCGACGCGGTCCTGACGCTCGCCTGCGCGCCGGTCGTCATCGTGGCAGGCGGCCTGACGCTGTCCGGTGAGCTCGAGCGCGCGATCGGCGATCACCCCTGGATCGCGGCGGCCGGCCAGTTCGCCGTCACGCGGATCGTGCCGCTTGCGCTGGTGCTGCTCCTGCTGACCTGCCTCTTCCGGGTCCTCCCGGAGTCACCTCGGGCGAGTTTCCGGCGTGCGTTGCCGGGAGCGGCCGTGGCGGTCATCGGCATCGTCCTCGTCCAGCTCGGCGCCGACCTGGCCTTCGCGATCGTCGGGGACTCCAACGCGATCTACGGGACGATGGGAGCACTCATCGCCGCGATCTTCGCCGCCTACCTGATCGCACTCGCGATCGTGCTCGGCGCGCACGTGTCGGCGCAGGCGGGCCGCCCGGCCGAGCCCGAGGGCGATTCCCAGTCCGTGGGGCAGACCGTCGGAGAGCTGGTGCGCGGGCTGTTCGTCCGCTCGCGCGAGCGGTAGACAGTGCCCCGACGGCGGAGACGCGCTGAGCGCCGAGTAC
Organism: uncultured Thermoleophilaceae bacterium; assembly: GCA_963734025.1. Classification (GTDB taxonomy): domain Bacteria; phylum Actinomycetota; class Thermoleophilia; order Solirubrobacterales; family Thermoleophilaceae; genus JACVRW01. Next base: position 279,313 of record CAVTFR010000002.1, on the reverse strand, counting down.
AAGCCGAAGTTCGAGTTCAGCGGCGGCGACGGAGGGACTAGGCAGCCCGCCGCGGACCGGCGAGCAGGCCCTCGGCGAGCCGCCGCTCGTCGGCCACGACGGGCCGCGAGGTCACCGAGAGCACGCTCCAGCCCGACCCGCCGCGCAAGGCGTCCTCGATGCGCGTGCGGATGGCCGGCTCCTCGTACTGATCCGCGACGAACAGCGTCCGGAAGCGCGCCGCCGCGCGGCCGACCTCGATCTCGTTGTTGTGCGGCCAGCGACACGGGCCGGGGTGCCCCCAGTCGCCGCACAGCTCCACCGTGACGGCGGCGCCGACGCTCGCGGGGTCGACGCCGTCCTCGAGCGCGAGATCCGCTGCGACTACGAAGGCACCGGTTTCGGTGGCCTCTGAGGGCACGGGCGCCAGTGTGTCACAGAGCACGATCACGCCTAGCCGGGCGGCATGTACTTGCTGGCGGTGAACACGGCTCCCTGCGGATCGCGCAGCACCGTCATCCGGACATAGGGAAGGTCCATCGCGGGCATCAGCACCGCGCCGCCCAGCTCGCCGGCCTTCTCGGCGGCCGCGTCCGCGTCGTCGACCGCGAAGGTGATGCTCCAGTGCGGCGCGGCGTCGGGCTGGGCCGCGTCCAGCGGCATCAGCCAGGCGACGCAGTCCTCGAAGCCCGCGGGCGCGCCCTGGTCGGCCATCCGGCGGCGCAGGTCGGGATCGCCCTGCTCGAGGTGGTCGCCGTAGCCGGGCCGCCGCCACATCGAGGACTGCGTCCCGGCCAGCTCGAGGTCCTGCGCCTCCCAGCCGAAGACGGCGTTGTAGAAGGGCCGCGCGGCGTCGATGTCGGTTGTGTTCAGCTCGCTGAAGTTCCACGTGCCCGGCTCGTTGACGAGCTGGGCGCCGCGGTGGTTCCCCGGCTCCCAGACCCGGATGACGGCGCCCTGGGGGTCCGCGATCACAGCCATGCGGCCCGCCTGCATGACGTCGAAGGGCTCGGCGAGGACGCTGCCGCCGGCCTCCTTCGCCCGGGCGGCGGCGTCATCGGCGCTGTCGGCCCAGACATACGTGTTCCATGCGGGCTGCTGCGGCGCGCCCTCCATCTGCGAGCCGATCGCCGCGACGTCCTTGCCGCGGATCGTCGCGACGAAGTAGTGCCCCGGCGCCTCGGCCGGCATCCGGTCCTCGAGCTCCCAGCCGAACAGGCCGCCGTAGAACTCCGCCGCGGCCTGCGGGTCGGGCTGCTCGGTGTCGACCCAGCACGGCACCCCGTCGGGGTAACCGTCTCGCTCGAGCATCGGCGTTGAGGTCTGCTCTGAATTCTCCATGCGCGCAGGCTAGGAAAGATTTAGGTCAGTATCTGTCCTCAATTGCGGCGAGCATGTAAACCCGATGACCGAGACCTCGAGCCGCCTGCTGACGCTCCTGTCCCTCCTCCAGGAGCGTCGCGAGTGGCCGGGCGGGGAGCTGGCCGCCCGGCTCGAGGTGTCCGGGCGAACGGTCCGGCGCGACATCGAGCGGCTGCGGGGCCTCGGCTATCCGGTCGAGTCTCTCACCGGCCCGGCCGGCGGCTACCGGCTGGAAGCCGGCACCGCGATGCCGCCGCTGCTGCTTGACGACGAGGAGGCGATCGCGATTGCCGTCGGCCTGCGCACCGCCGCGCGCGCGTCCGTGCGAGGCATCGAGGAGACCTCGGTGCGGGCCCTCGTGAAGCTCGAGCAGGTCCTGCCCGCCCACCTGCGCCGCCGGGTGCGCGCACTCGGCTCGGCGACAATGACGATCCCGGCCGAGGGACCGGTCGTCGACGCGCAGGCGCTCAGCGTCCTCGCCGCCGCCTCTCGCGACTCGGAGCGCGTCCGCTTCGCCTACACGGGCCGCGACGGCAAGGCGAGCCGCCGCGAGGTCGAGCCGCACTCGCTCGTCAATCTCGGACGCCGCTGGTACCTCGTCGCCTGGGACACGCGCCGGCGCGACTGGCGGACCTTCCGCGTCGACCGCCTGACCGGGCCCGCTTCGACCGGCGTGCGCTTCGCGCCGCGCGAGCTGCCGGCCAAGGACTCCGCGACCTACGTGGCGCAGCGGCTGTCCGCCGCACCAAGCCGCTACGAGGCGAGGATCACGCTGCACGCGCCCGTCGAGGCCCTCCGCAGGTACGTGCCTCCGCACTGGGGCCACCTCGAGGCGATCGACAACGAGAGCTGCGAGTACCGCACCGGCGACGACGATCTCGACTGGCTCGCCCTGCGCATCGCGATGTTCCGAGTCGACTTCGACGTGCACGAGCCGCCGGAGCTGCGCGAGCACGTGTTGATGCTGGCGGAGCGGTATCGCCGCTCTGCGGTTCGCAGCGACTCTTGACACTGCCCCCTGTGGGGCGGGACCACTCCCGGCTCAACCGGTCTTCGTCGTGACGGCCCAGCGCGAGCGCTGGCCTGCCGTAAAGGTGGCGAGTGATCCGGGCAGCTTGGATGTCGCTCGCTCTATATGGGTCTGTAAAGACCGGAACCGACCTTGCCGTCGGCTGAAAGTGGCCTGTTCCCGATGTGCAAGCGGGCTGTAGCCCCTGAACCGCATTCTGGGAGCATGCCGAGCCAGCGTTCACACCCCGCGGCCGCCCCACTCCCCGTCGGGGATACCGGTCGGACGATGTCCTCGGCATTCGCGGAGCTCGCGGAGCTCGAGTACCGGTTGGGCGACTGGCTTGCCGCCCACGCATCCGCACTCGAGTCGCTCCGTGCGTCCCAGACGGCCGGCCTCGATCAGGAGACCATGGCGAGCCTCGTCAGGTTGGCCTGCATCGAGGCCGGCCTGGGCCGGGCGGAGGACTGCCGCCGCCACGCGGCCGAGGCGATCGAACTCAGCCGGCGCAGCGCGAACACCGCGATCGAGGCGATGGCCGGCGAGGCCGTCGGATTCCTCGAGCTCGGTCTCGACCGAGTCGACTCCGCCATCGACCACCTCGAGCGGGTTGCCGAGCTCAGCGCGCGGGACCCCGAGGCGTGCGCCCCGGCGACCACATGGGCAACCGACCTCGCCGAGGCCTACGTGCGGCGCGGTGACGTCCAGTCCGCGAAGCGCTCGCTTGCGAGGCTTACGAGCGGCAGCTTCACCCTCGCGCCGGGCCTCGAGCGTGCGGCGGCGCTGCTCGCCGGCGACGACGCGTACGAGCGTCTCTTCCAGCGTGCCCTCGCGTGGAGCAAACGGGCGCAGGAGCCCTTCGAAGCCGCACGCACCCAGCTCTGCTTCGGCGAGCGCCTCCATCGCGCGGGCCGCCTGGCGGAGGCAAGCGCCCGCGTCTCGGCGGCGCGCGACTCCTTCGAGTCCTTGGGCGCACGGTCCTGGGCCGTGCGGGCCGGGCGGCTGCTGGCCGGCTGGGGTGACCTCAGTCCGAGGGCGTTAGCCGGCCCGCGACACCTTGACGGCCGTCCCGCAGGCGCAGATCTCGGTCCACGTGCTGCCCAGCTCGGACGTGTCGAAGCGGAAAGCGATCACCGCGTTGGCTCGCTTGCCCTCGGCCTCTTCGACTAGCCGCTCGGTGGCGTCCTCATGAGCATGCGCGCAGGCTAACCCGCCGGCCCCCTCGTTATCCGGCCCTCGACCACCGGCGCCACCGGCGAGCTCGCGGCGATGTACTCGATCGTCACCTCGAGCAGGCCGTCGCCCGGGGTCTGCACGTCCGTGCCGCCCGCCAGGGCCGTGTAGCCGTCGCCACCCGTGAGCATGAAGTCGTTGGTGACGATGCGGACCGTGTCGCCCGGGCCGATCGGCGTCAGCGGCCCCCCCGGACCCTGCGGCGCGAGCGCCACCTGGTCGATCACAGGAGTAACGCCGCTGCAGTGGAACGCGAGCTTGAGCCCGGACACCTGCGGGAAGCGCCCCGTCGCGATGGCGCTGTTGCAGACCGGGCTGAACCCGTTGACCAGGGCCTCCCGGAGCTGCGCACCGGTGAGCGTCAGGATCACCGTGCGGTTTCCGAACGGCAGCACGGCGAAGGCCTCGCCCCAGGTGATCTCGCCAGCGGCCTCGCCTGCCGCGGGCGGCGTCCTCACCAGGTCCTGGCGAAGGCCGCCCGAGTTCGTCAGGGCGGCGTCAACACCGGGGTACTTGTCCCGCATCGCGTCGGTGACCAGGTTCCCCATCGCCGACTCGTTCAGGCGGCTCGGGTCGCGGAGGATGTCGATCGACTGCGTTCCGATCACCTGGTTGCGGAGCTCGGCCGTCTCCTCGTTGGCGGCGTCGACGATCGCCTGCACATCCGGCCGCGAGGCCACGCCGAGGTTCTTGGCGGTGCGGTTCGCGGTCCCGGCCCAGACGACGTCGCCGCGCGAGAGCATCAGCTGCGCCACCGAGTAGCTGGCGCCGGCGTTGAAGCCCTCGACGACCGGGATGCGGCCGACGACGGTGTTGGCCGCCCGGTGCGTGTGGCCGGCGACCACGAGGTCGACCGTCGTCGATTGCAGCGCCTCGGTGATCCCGATGATCGGCCCGTCCCAGGGCTCCGGTGCACTGCCGCTCAGCGCGTTCGAGCCCGAGACGGCGCCCTCGTGGATCACGACGATCTGGACCTTGATGCCGCGCCGCCTGAGGATCCGTGACTCCCTGGCGATGCGCGCCGCCTCATCGAGGAAGGCAAGGCCCGCTGTGGCCTCGGCGCGCACGAGCTCCGGCGTCGCCCGGACGGTCGCGCCGATCACGCCGACGCGGGTGCCGTTCACCCGGAGCACGGTCGAACCGTGCAGCCAGTCCGGCGCCTCACCGGTGTCCTCGTCGACGATGTTCGCGGAGAGGAACGGGAAGTCGGCCCGCTCGATGTGCTCGAACAGACGCGGCAGCCCGAAGTCGAACTCGTGGTTGCCGAGCGCTGTCGCGTCGGTGCCCCAGGCGTTCATCGCGTCGATCGCCGGCATGTCCTCGAGCAGCGCCGAGTTTGGCGGTGACGCGCCGACGTTGTCACCGCCCGACAGCAGCAGCGTCCTGCCCGGCAGGTGGGACGCCTCCTCGTCGAACATGGTCGCGAGCTGAGGCGCCCCGCCGACCGTCACGTTGCGCCCGTCGATCTGGGTCGTCGTCTGGTCGAGCTGACCGTGGAAGTCGTTCAGCCCGATGATCGAGAGCGGCTTGTACCTGCGGCCCCGGTCGAGCAGATCGCGCCTGACGACGCCCTGGGTGTGGCCCGGCTCGGGCACGTCGAGCAGGAACGCCGCGGTGGGGGCGAGGTCGATGCTGCGGATGTTGCGCACGACGCCGCGCTCGATCGCATCGCCGCCGGCCAGGAACGTCGCCCGCATGTTCGTGTTGCTGCGCAGGTCCTGCAGGTCCGGCACGTAGCCGTGCTGGCCGAAGAACGCCGAGCGCGCCACCAGCGTGCCCGGCGTCGCGGCGTCGAACTGATAGGGCGGCGTCGAGAACACGACCAGGTCGCCCGTGCGAGTCGGGTGCGCCATGTCGGCGCCGCCACGGCCGTCGTTCGGGATGTGGCGCGCCTCCGCCTTGGTGAACGCGCGGTCGATCACCTGCCAGCCCTCGGGATCGCCGTCGCCGGTCCAGTCGTTCGGATCCTCGACGCCGAGGAAGGCCTCCTCGATCTGGGCGACCGTCGCGGCTTCGTCGGCTGCGGCCACCTGCTGGAAGGCCGGATTCACGGGGTCGCGGTCGGCGAGGTTGAGATAGATCTGCACGGCGCCGCCCGCCCAGCAGGCCTTCGCCTTGCCGATCGTCTCCCCTGCGGCCGGGCGGCAGTTCGCGGTCTGGGGAGTCGACAGCAGGCCGAGGTCCACGAGCACCTTGCTCGCGTCGATGGCCGCGAACTGCGGCGCGAAGCCGTGGTCCGACGCGACGAACGTCGTTAGGTCGCGCTCGCGCATGTGCCTCTGGGCGAGGCGCATCGTCTTGTCGGCCTCCTTGTAGGCCTCGCGAATGAAGGCCTCGCGCTCCTTGACGCGGCCGTCGGGCGTCCCGTCGACCTCGACGTCGTCGTAGGCCGGGTTGCGCGCCCCATTCGGGAGCCGCTTCGTCACGAGGCCGAGGAACTGGTGCTGGAACTCGTCCGTCGTCGGGGCGCCGACGAATGCGAGATCGGGCTTGTACTCGTCAAGCACGTACTCGATCAGCGGGTGGTAGGCGGTCGACCAATAGAGGCCCTGCTCGACGTAGGTCTCCTCGCTGACGATGCCGGCCTCGAGGACGGCGAAGTCGGCCGCCTGCGAGGACGGGAACTCCTCGGCGACGAAGTCCTCGAAGGTGCCCTCGAAGCCCGGCTCACCGGGCCAGCCCGGCCAGGTTGCGATCGCGCGCGCGACCGAGGTGTGGAACAGCCGCACTTCCGACAGGTCGGGCGCCAGCCGCTCGACCTTGACGAGCATGCCGCCGGTCTTGCCGTCCAGGTCGGAGCCCTGGATCGTGACCTTGACGTCGGCCCACTCGCCCTCGCGCAGGTCGCCGACCGCGTCGTCGCCGTCCTTCGTGCGCGAGAACAGGACACGGTCGTAGCGCGTGCGGCCGTCGTCGCGGCTGTCGTAGATGTAGGCGTTCAGCCCGTACTTGTCGACGCCGAAGTCGAGAACGCGCATGCGCATCTCCTGCGCGGGGCTGAACGACTCCGGGACGTCGGTCCAGCCGTTCGCGGGGGAGGGCTCGGCCTGCGCGAAGGGCGCGTTGCCTGCGAAGCCGTCCGGGTGGTCGAATTGGAGGCCGAATGAGCGGGTGAACGATTCGGAGTCGCTCGCCGCGATGTAGTTCGTTGCCACGCCGCGGCCCGACCGGAAGTTGCGGAAGTCGAGCGTGGGACCCTCGATCGCCCCGCCCCGGCCGCCGGCCCACTCGATCTGGACGACCTTCTTGCCGCCGCGCTCGGCGGACTGGGCGAGCGTCTCCGCCTGCAGCAGGCCCTGGCCGAACGCCGACGTGCTGTTTCCGAAGGGCTGGCCGTTCACGTGGAAGGTGTTGTTCGTCAGGCCATGGGTGCCCGGCCAAGCGCCCGTCGCGAGCGTCGGCCAGCCGGCGCCGGTGTTGGGCGGCGCCTGGGTGAGGAGGCCGTGACCCGAGGCGCGCGCCCCGCGCCGGAGCAAGTCGCGGAACCCGGGCACGACGCCCTGGTCCGCGTACTTCTCGACCGCGTCCTGACGCAGGCCGTCGGAGGCGAAGAAGAGGAGCTTGTCGTCGCGGCCGTTGTCGTGGCCGCCCTGCCCGCCGCGCTCGGCGAACGACCAGGCTGCGCCGGCACCGAGGGCGACGAGGACCGTTACAACGAGCAGAGCGGTCAATGCGCGCATCCACAGCCGCCGCTTTTCGCTGCGCCCCGACACGACCTTCCCCATCACGTGCGTCCTCCCTGGATCGTCCGAAACCCGTCGTCCGGGCTCGTAACCTATGCCTCCCGCGAGTGAGTGGTTGTTACCGGGATGAGGCCCGCGCGTAACTTCGGGCGCGGGCTGGCGCGAAGCCGCTGACGGTCAGGCGAGCGTCAGCGCCTCGTGCGCGAAACGGACCGCGAGCGCGCCGTCGCCCACGGCTCCCGCGACGCGCTTGGTCGAGCCGGCGCGCACGTCGCCGGCGGCGAACACGCCCGGCCTGACGGTCTCGAGCAGCTGCGGGTCGCGGTCGGCGAGCGGCCAGCGGCACGGCCCCTGGTGGCAGGCGGCTCCCTTCCCGCAGACCAGGTAGCCCGCCGGATCGACGCCGAGCATCCCCTCGACCATCTCCGTGCACGGATCGGCGCCGATCATCACGAACATGGCGGGTGTCTCGATCCGCGTGACGTGTCCGTCGCCGCGGCGGCGGACGTCGACGCCCTCGAGCCGCTGGCCGCCGTGCGCGGCAACGACCTCCGTCTCGGTCATCAGCTCGACGTTGCGGGCGGTCTCGATCCGGTCGACGAGGTAGCGCGACATCGTGGTCGCGAGGCCCTCGTCGCGCACGACCACGCGGACGCTGCGGGCGACCGAGGCGAGCTGGACGATCGCCTGCCCCGCGGAGTTGCCGCCGCCGACGACGATCACGTCCTGGTCGCGGCAGCGCCGGGCGTCGCTCGGCATCGCCGCGTGGAAGACGCCGGACCCCGTGAGGCGCTGGACGCCCTCGGCCTCCAGCTCACGCCAGCGCGCGCCGGTCGCGACGACGACCGTGCGTGCGAGGACGTGTTGCCCGTCATCGAGGTCGACGCGGGTCAGCTCCTCGGGACCCTCAGCGAGCTCGACGGCGCTGTGGAAGCTCGAGAACATGGCGTCGAACCGGCGCGCCTGGAGCGTGGCCTTGCGCGTCAGGTCGACCCCCGAGATCCCAGTTGGGAAGCCGAGGTAGTTCTCGATCCGCGAGCTCGTGCCCGCCTGGCCTCCCGGGCCCCACGCCTCGACGACGAGCGTGCGCAGGCCCTCCGAGCCGCCGTAGACGGCGGCCCCCAGCCCTGCGGGCCCCGCGCCGAGCACCACCATGTCGAAGCGCTGGCCGTCCACCTCGGCACGCAGCCCGAGTTCGCGCGCGACCTGAGCCGCCGACGGATTGCGGAGCACGCCGTCGTTGCGCACGAGCACGGGCGTCTCCTCGGCCGGGATCGCCAGGGTGTCGAGCAGCGCCGCGCTCTCAGGGTCGCTGTCGAGGTCGTAGGTGCGCACCGGGATCAGATTGCGCTCCAGCAGGTCGCGGACCTGGAAGGCGCGCCGTGAGCCGCGTGGGGTGATCAGGCGCAGGACCCCGTGACCGGTGCCCTCGTGCCAGGCTCGCCGCGCCATCATCGTGCGCAGCACGATCTCGGCGAAGTGCGGCCAGCCGGCCAGCATCTCGCGGAGCTCGGCCCGCGTGAAGGCGATCACATCGGTGGGCAGCGCAGCGACGCAGGCCGAGATGGCCGGCTCGCCGGTGAAAACCGCGATGTCGCCGAGGAACGTCCGGCTGTCCGCCTTCGAGATGACGACGTCCTCGCCCGGCCGGTGATCGACCAGATGCACGAGTCCGTCCTCGATCACATAGAACGGCGTGTCGCGTTCACCCTGCTCGTAGAGCGGCTCGTCGGTGGCGAACGAACGGCGCTCGCCGGACTCCGCGAGCCGCGCGATCTTCTCGTCGGAGAGGCGCGGGAACATCACTTCGTCGCCTAGATCTGGGAGTGCTAGGACGCTCATGTCTCGATCGTAGTGATGGCTCGAGGACAGGGTGGATCCGCATGGGGAGTAGGCTCCATGGCAGTGTCCACGTCGGGTGTCGCGCTCCTGCGCCCCCAGTGGGTCGTGTCCCTCGGGAGCAGTCAGGAAGTACAAATGAGCGGACCTGAAGACGTTGGGGGCTGGAAGTCGGCCGCCCGGGGCGAGTCGGCCTGGAAGGAGGAGCGCGACCAGGTTGCGACGCGCAACGAGGCGGCACAGAAGGCAGGCAAGCTTGAGCGGGCGGAGTACGTGCGTGGGCGCGAGGCCGCCCGCCATGCCGAGGAGGCGCGCCGCCAAGCCTCGTTGATCGGCCGGCGCCGTACGCCCTAGTCGTCGCCCACGCGGATCGCCACGGGCGAGCCGCTCACCAACGTGCGATCAAGCTCGCGATCAGGGAGCGTCGATCGAGGAGCGAGTCGATGCGGACCCGCTCGTCGAGCGCGTGAGCGCCGCCGCCCTCGGGCCCGAGCCCGTCGAGCACCGGGACGCCGAGGGGCGCGACGAGATTCCCGTCACTTGCACCGCCGGCCGCACCCTCGAGCAGGTCAATGCCGAGGTCTGCGGCAATCTCGCGAGCCCGGGCGAAGGCAGAGCCGATTGCCGGCGTCCGCTCCATCGGCGGACGCATCACCCCTGTCTCGAGGGATATCGACGTGCGGGCGCGTTCGGGTCGCAGGCCCGTCAGCGCGGAGTGAACCCGTTCCTGCTCGCTGACGGTCTCCGCGCGGACGTCGACGTGCGCCCACGCCGAGTCGGCGACGACGTTCGCCGCTGAGCCGCCGCCGATCACCCCCACGTTGATCGTGGTCCCGCCGGCGGGTCGCGCGAGCCGCCGAACATCGAGCAGGCGGTCGACAAGCTCGTCGACGGCGCTCGCACCGGCCTCGGGCTCGAGGCCGGCGTGGGCCGCCCGCCCGCCGACCTTCACCGTGTAGCTGGCCCAGCCCTTGCGGGATGTCTTGAGCGCCCCGCCCTCGAGGGGCGGCTCGGTGACCAGCACGAGCCGCGCTTGCTGCGCCGCCCCGGTGATCAGCTCACGCGATCCCCTGCTTCCGGTCTCCTCGTCGGGAGTGAGGAGGATTCGGACCGGCCGTTCGAGCGGGGCGGCGAGCTCGACCGCGCCCAGCGCGGCCACGATGCCGGCGCGCATGTCGAAGACGCCGGGGCCGTGGATCAGGTCCCCCTCCCGGCGCGCGGGCCGTTCGAGCGCGGTGCCTGCCGGCCACACCGTGTCGTAGTGACACAGGATCAGCGCCGGCCGGTCGCCAGGCGGCCCAAGGCGGCCGTCAAGGACGACACCCGTCGCCGTCTCGTGGCGGACGACGTCGGCGCCGAGCTTTTTCAGGCTTGCCTCGAGCCAGGCGACGGCTCCCGCGCTTGCATCGGGATCGCCACTGGGTGCGTCGTGCTCACTCAGCGCGAGAAGGTCCGCAACCACTCGGATGGTCTCGCGGCTCAAGCCGAGCGGGCTCGCTCGACGGCGGCCCGTGCGCAGCGCGCGACCAGGACCCGGACGAGCTGGCGCTTGTACTCGATGGAGCCGTTCCCGTCCTCGACCGGATCAGCCGCCTCAGCGGCCGCCTCTGCAGCGGCCGGTAGGCGGCGGCCGAGGTCGCTCGCGGGACCGCCCACCAACGTCGTCTCCGCGTCGAGCGCCCGCTGGGGCCGGTTGCCCACCGACCCCACCGCCACGCGCGCCGACGACACTTGGCCATCCTCCACGTGCGCCAAGCATGTGACCGTGACCGCGGGCCGCTCGTGGAGGGACATCTTCTCGTGCGCGATCCCTGCGCCTGCGCCGGGACGGGGGAGGCGCACGGTGGTCACGAGCTCGCCGGGCTCCAGGGCGGTTCGGTATGGGCCCTCGAGGAAGTCCTCGACAGAGAGCTCGCGTACCGGCCCACCGCCTCGCCGGCAGACCAGCGATCCGCCCGTGGCGAGCAGAAAGGTCGCCGGGTCGGAGTGAGGGTCGGCGAAGCAGAGGTTTCCTCCGATGCTGCCCATGACGCGGACGCGCAGGTTCCCGACCTGACGCTCCATCGACGCGAAAGCGGGCCAGTGCTCGCGTACGACGGGAGATCGCTCAACCTGGCGGTGCGTAACGGCCGCACCCACCTCCAGCAAGTTCTCCGACGCTTCGAGGCGGTGCAGCTCGGCGATGCGCTTGACATCCACCAGGTGCGAATAGTCGGAGAAGCCGAGCTTCATCACGAGCAGCAGCTCGGTTCCGCCCGAGTAGACCACGGCATCGTCGCCGAGCTCGTCGAGCAGACCGGTGGCTTCCTCGACCGTGGCCGGCCGATGCAGCTCGAACGGCGGCAGGGTGCTCACGCGGCCGAGACGGTCCTCTCGGCAGCGGCGCCGATCACGTCGAGAGTGGCCTCGACCCCGTCGCCGATACGCACGTCGGCCCCGAGATCCTTCAGGCCGCGGCCGAGAGCGCTGATCGCTACGACCGGATACAGAGAGTCCGCCGCCGGGCCCATGTGCCCGATGCGGAAGAGCTTGTCTGCCAGCTCGCCGTAGCCGCCCGAAAGCATCACGCCGTAGCGCTCGCGGATGTGCTCGAGCGCGTCCGCGCGTGATATCCCCTCCGGCACGCGAATCGCGGTGACGCAACCGGCGGAGTAGTCCTCACGCCGCGGCCAGAGCTCGAGACCCATTGCCAGCACGCCGGCGCGCACCGCTTTGGCTGCCGACTGGTGACGTGCGATGCAGGCGTCGAGCCCTTCCTCCAGTACCTGGTCCACCACGGAGTCGACGCCGTTGACGTCGACGACCGAGGGCGTGTACAGGAACTTCGTCCGGTCGGTGTCCACCCAGCGCTCCTTCCAGTCGAGCAGGGACAGGAAGGAGCCACGGGGCGCGTTCGGGTTGCGCTCCATCGCTTCCCAGGCGGCAGACGAGATCGACATGAGCGACATGCCGGGCGGCCCCGCGAGGCACTTCTGCGGGCCGGCGACGCATATGTCGATCCCCCATTCGTCCACGAGCACCTCCTCGCAGCCGAGCGCCGAGACGGCGTCGACGAGCAGCAGCGCTCCGGCGTCCTTCACCGCGGGAGCGATCTCGCCGACCGGGTTGTGGATGCCGGATGGCGTCTCCGACTGCACCACGGCGACGAGCTCGACGTCCGGGTTCTCGTCGAGCGCCTGCCGGACGTCCGCGGCCTCGATCGCCTCGTCGTAGGGCACGCGAACCTCGACCACCTCCGCCCCGTACTCGCGCAGCCAATCGCCGAACCAGGCCGCGTAGACGCCGGACACCAGGTTGAGGGCCTTCATGCCCGGCCGGGTCAGAGCGCGAGCTGCGGCCTCGAGCCCGAGCACCGCCTCGCCCTGCATGAGCACGATGTCGTCGGAGCTGCGCATCAGCTCGCCGACCTTGCGCTCGAGCTCCCGGAACTTCTCCAGGAAGACAGGGTCGTAGTCGAAGATGATGGGCTGGCCGAGCGCCTGCAAGGTGCGCGGCGTCGCGGCGGTCGGGCCGGCGGTCAAGGTGAAGCTGGGGTCTCTCATGGCTGCCTCCTAAGTAAGAGCCTTGAGCACATCATCGCTCTCCTCGGAAATAGGGAAGGGCGAGCGCGGACGGCAGGTAGGAGCGGCGGGCGAACAGGACCAGCACCACGATCACCGCGATGAACGGCAGCATCTGCACGTAGTCCGTGGAGATCTCGACCCCGATGAGCTGAAGCGCGGTCGCGACCGAGAGCGACATGCCGAACAGGAGCGAGCCCACGATCGTCCAGGGAGCCGTGCCTCGGGCGAGCATGGCGATCACGATCGCTATGAAGCCCTGGCCCTGAGTCATGAACGGCGTGAAGGTGCCCGCCGCGATCACCGACAGATACGCGCCGCCGAGCCCGGCGCCCAGTCCCGCGGCGACCGTGGCCCACGTGCGCGTGCCGTCGACGCTCACGCCGGCGGCGTCGAGCGCGGCCGGCTTCTCACCTGCGGCGCGGACGCTCAGGCCGGCGGACGTGCGGCGCATGACGTACTGCACGGCGATGACGAGCGCCACCCCGACGTAGACGACCGGGTGCTGCGTGAAGATGCTCTCGCCAAGCACCGGCAGCTCGCTCAACCCCGGCACGGCCCACTCGGAGGCGGCCGGCAGCCGCGGGCGCGAGGCCGCATAACGGGCGTCGAACAGCAGGCTTGTGATGCCCTCCGCCACGAGCACGATCCCGATCCCGATCACGATCTGGTCGAGCTTCATTCGCACGCACAGAAGAACCATCAAGAGCGCAACGAGCGCTCCCACGAGCATGCCGCCGCCGAGGCCGAGCCACGTCGATTCCGTCTCGAGCGCGACCACGAAGCCGCCGTATGCGCCGGCGAGCATCATGCCCTCGAGGCCGACGTTCAGGACGCCCGCCTGCTCGGAGACCATCTCGCCAAGGCTGGCGAACAGGAGCGGCATCGCCGCAAGCACGCCGCCCGCCACGAGCGCCGTCAGGAAGGTCTCGGTGAACAGGTCTTCCATCGCCTATCCCACGACCCCGGACTGCGCCGGCCGGGTCTCGTCCGACGGCGCCGCCCGCGCTCCGACCGTCTCGGCCAGGCCCGGCGTTAGGTAACGCGGGCGCGCGCTGCGGCGTGCGCGCAGCCACTCGGTCACGGCCATGAACAACAGGATCAGGCCGACGAGCGCAAGCAGGATGTCGCTCGACACGTCCGACTTGCGCGCTGCCGACTCGCCCCCGATCTGAATGATCGCGAACGCCGCCACGAAGAAGGCGGAGGCGAGGGCGTTCAGACGCGCCAGGAAGACGAGCGGGATCACGATCAGGCCGAAGGCCGGGTTGAAATCGGCCCGGAACGATCCCCAGATGCCGAGGATCTCGACGGCGCCGCCGAGCGCGATCAGGCCCCCGCTTGCCATGAAGGTGAGGACGGTGATGCGCTTGATGTGAAGGCCGGCGTGCTCGGCGGCGCGCGGGTTCTCTCCGAGGACCCGCAGCCGGAAGCCCACCGACGTCCGCGTCATCACGACATGGACCGCGAGGATCGCGACCAGGGCGATGATGATCCCGGCGTTGATCTGGGTGTCGCCGAGCAGCGGCAGGCGATCGTCGAGTGGAAGCGTGTCCGTACGCGCCACGCCGCCGGTGTCGGTGCGGAACGGCCCCTTCACGAGCACGTTCGCCACCGCTATGCCGATGAAGGACATCATCAGCGTCGTGATGATCTCGTTCACGCCGTACCAGGCTCGAAGCACCGCGGGGATCACCGTCCACAGCGCACCGACACCCGCTCCGATGGCCATCACGGTGATGAGCGTCAGTGTCGCCCCGAGCGAGTCGACAAGCGCCGGCGCGAGCCCGGCGGCGAACGCCGCGCCGAGCAGGAACTGACCATCCGCGCCGAGGTTCCAGAGGTTCGCCCGGAAGGCGACGATCAGCCCGGCCGCGATCAGCAGCAGGGGCGACATCCGGATGATGCTCTCTTGCAGGCCGGGCCACTCGAGCAGGCCGCGCTCCAGCATGTCGCTGTAGAACTCGAGCGGATCCCGCCCGAGGATGACGAGCAGGAGCCCGGTGGCGACGAAGGCGAGCAACGCCGGAACGAGCGATGCCACCACGGCCTCGCCTGCGCGCCCCGCCTGCGCTCTCATCGGGACACCATCAGTTCGCCCACCCGCTCCTCTGCGCCCGCGTCGTTCTCGACGACCCCCGTGACCGCACCACGCGACATGACGGCGATTCGGTCGCAGAGGGCGATGAGCTCGTCGATCTCGGTCGAGATCAGAAGCGCCGCGGCGCCCCGCTCGGCCAGCTCGGTGATCTTCCCGCGCACGAACTCCGCCGTGCGGACGTCGAGGCCGTAGGTCGGCTTGTTGAAGATCACGACCCTCGGGGAGAACGACAGCTCGCGGCCGAGAACGAGCTTCTGGACGTTGCCGCCGGACAGCGTCGCGATGCGCGCGTTCACGTCCCGAGGACGCACGTCGTAGTCCTCGACCAGGCTCTGCGCGTAGCGCTCTATCTCGCGCCGGTTGATGCGGCCGCGCGACCAGAAGGGTGAGTCTCCGACCCGCTTGAGCACGCTGTTCATGGCGACGTCGAAGGCTGCGACGGTGCCCTCGCCCATCCGGTCGTCGGTTACATAGCGGACGCCGCGGCGCTGGCGCTCGGCCACGCCGAGACGCGTGACCTCCTCCTCGTCGAGCAGCACGCTGCCGCGATCGGGCCGTCGCTGGCCCGCCAGGACCTCCGCGAGCTCGCGCTGGCCGTTGCCGTCGACGCCCGCGACTCCGGTGACCTGGCCCGCCCGCAGCTCGAGCGACACGCCGCGCAGACCGACCTCCTGGGGGTCTCCCGCAAGGTCCACGTCGCGGAGTGTCAACACGGCGCTGCCCCCCGCTGCGGCGCGCGACTCCCGGCGTTCCACCGTCGCCGGCTCAGCCCCTGCGACCTCGACGGCGGACTCGACCTCGGGGGTCTCGTCGCCGAACATCATCCTCACGATCGCGCCACGCAACTCCTCCTCGCTGCGCGCCTGCACGTCGCCGGGCTCGATCGAGCCGACCTTGCGACCGCTGCGCAGGATCGAGACGCGGTCGCCCATCTCGATGGCCTCATGGAGCTTGTGGGTGATCAGCACGACCGCGAGCCCGTCGGCCTTGAGACGCTCGAGGTACCGGCGCAGCTCGTCGTAGTCCTGCGGCGTGAGCATCGAGGTGGGCTCGTCGAGCACGAGCACGCGAGTGTGGCGCCAGAGCGCCTTCATGATCTCCACCTGCTGTCGCTGGCCGAGCGCCAGCCGGCCGACGTTCGCGTCCGCGTCGAAGCTCACCCCGAGGACGCCCGCCAGCTCGTCGAACCGCGACCGCGCCCGGGCGAGGTCGAGCCGCGCGCCCTGCGAGCCGATGCCGAGCATCAGGTTCTCCAGGACGCTGAGCGTCGGCACCAGCGTCAGGTGCTGGTAGACCGTGCCTATCCCGAGGTCGATCGCCGCCCGCGGCGAGTCGATCACCTGGTCGTCGCCGTCGATACGGATCTCGCCGGCGTCAGGCCGGTACATGCCGGCGAGGATGCTGATCAGGGTCGACTTGCCGGCCCCGTTCTCGCCCAGAAGAGCGTGGACCTCGCCGGAGTGGACGTCGAGATCGACGCGATCGTTGGCGACCACCCCGGGGAATGTCTTCGTGATCCCTCGCAGCTCCACGAGGCATTGATCGGTGCTCTGCTCCACGTCCAGTCCTTGGCCCGCACCGGCCCGCCCGGGGGCCGTCCCGCCCCCGGGCCGCCGGCGCAACACATGGTCTACCCGCCGGAGATCAGGTCCTCAACCTGCGACTTCTTGGTCGTCTCCGGCACCTCGACGTCGCCGTTCACGATCGCCTCCTGGGCCTTCTCGACCTCCTGCCAGGCGGCGTCGTCGATCTGGTCGGTCTGGAGCAGCGAGATGCCCTTGTTGTCCAGATCGAGGGCGTAGTTCGTCTCGCCGAATGTCCCCGCCTCGAGGTCGTCGATCGCCTGGTTGAACAGGACGTCGAAGTTCCAGAGCACCGAGGACAGCAGGACGCCCTGCTTGTCGATCTTCGTCTTGTCACCGATCACGTCGATGAACATGACGTCGTCAGCCGCTTCCACGGCCTGGATCATCCCGAACGAGCTTCCGTCGCCCATCCCGAAGATGACGTCTGCGCCGTCCGCGATGACCTGCTCGGTCACCCGCTTGCCGCCCGCGGTGTCGGCGTAGCCCGCCTGACCGATCTGGGCAAGCCGGATCTTGATGTCGGGATTGACCGACTGCGCGCCCTTGACGAAGCCGCCGGCCATGCGATTCCAGTTCGTGTCGTCGGCGGAGATCACGATCCCCAGGGTGCCGGTCTTGCTCGTCTCGGCTGCGAGCACGCCGGCGAGGTAGCCGCCGCCCTGGCCCTGTGCCTCGGCATTCGCCACGAGCCCGGGATCAGCGGCCTCCGGGTTGTCCCAGATGAGGCTCGGCACCTCGGTCTGAAGCGAGACGTCCGGGGCGGCGGTGTTGTAGCCGCTCGCCTGGGCGATGATGAAGTCCTCGTCGCTGGAGAGCTCGCGCAGGATCGGCGTCACGTCCTCATAGCCCGAGTTGTCTGCGACGTTGACCTTGATGCCACGGTCGGCGGCGATCTTCTCCGCAGCTGCAATCGACTGCTGGTTCCACCCGTAATCGGACCCCTTCTCGGGGGTCACGATCGCGAAGTTGGCGATCGCATTCTCTGACTGCTGCGTTTCGGCTCCGCCTCCGCCTCCGCCGTTGCCGCCCGAGTCATCGTCGTCGTCCCCGCAACCCACCACCACGAAGGCCGTGAGCACGACCACGAGCACAGGCAGCAGGCGACGCGCGAAGGTCACCAGGCGCGGCCTCCTAGACTCCATGTCTTTCCTCCTCGTTGACTGTGTCGACGGGCCCCGCGGAAACCGGCGCGTCGTCGCTTCCCCAGAAAAGCCGCCGGGCGTTTGTAGCCAGCACCCGGCGCTGGTGCTCCATCCCGAGCCCGCTTGCCTGCACCTTCCTGATCTCGACTCCCGGATCGTGGAACGGGGCATCGGACCCGTACATCACCTTGTCCTCGCCGACCCGCTCGACTGCGGTGCGAATCTTCGTGTGCATGGGCATCCCCGAGGTCTCGAGCCAGACGTTGGGATGCCGCGCCGCGACATCGATGGCGGCGTTGATGTAGACGATGTTGCCGTGACCCATGTGCCCGAGCACGACCTTCAGCTCAGGGAACTCCACGATCAGCTCCTCGATGCTCCAGGGGAGCGTGAAGATGGGGTGGCCCGAGTGGATGAGGGTGGGCATGCCGAGCTCGACAAGGAGCCGAGCGACCGGATGCACGATCGGGTCGTTCGGGTGATACGAGTCGAGCAGCGGGTGCATCTTGACCCCGAGGAACTTGGGGTGACCGAGGAACTCGCGAGCCTCGTCCGCGGACCCCGGCTCGCGCGGATTGGCCCAGTACAGGGCCCAGGCGTTCGGTATGCCCTCCACCAGATCGCGTACATGCGCGTTGTCCGGGTGGAAGACGATTCCAGCAGCGTAGTTCCACTCGGCGAACAGCTCCACGAGCCCGTCGGCGTCCATGCCCACGTCGAAGAGAGGGAAGTCGCCCACGTGCATATGCGGGTCGACGATCTCCGGAGACGAGACCTTGTCGATCACTCAGGGCTACGATACTGTCGCTGCTAACTGTTGACAACCCACAGTTAACGTACCTCTATGAACCTTAACGACGAGCCCGATGCCGGGCCGGGGCGGCAGCTCGACAACCGCACCTTGTGGGAGCAGGTGAGGGACCGGCTGCGCGAGGACATCCTGGCCGGCCGCCTCGAGCCGGGGACCGAGCTCTCGGAGGTCGCGCTCGCGCGGGACTTCGGCACCAGCCGGGGGCCGCTGCGCGAAGCCCTCGGCAGGCTCGCGTCGGAGGGCCTCGTGACGATCACCCCCCGGCGTGGGGCCGTGGTGATGCAGCTCTCCCGGCAGGAGTTCATAGACGCGTACCAGGTGCGCGAAGCGCTCGAGACGCTCGCGGTCCGATTGGCCGTGCCGCTGATGAGCGACGCTGAGCTCGCGCACCTACGGGAAATGTGCGAACTGATGGCGCGAGCCGCGCGCGACGACGAGGTGCGTCTCTTCTTCGACACGAACCAGAGCTTCCACGAGGCGCTCGTGCGCGGCTCCCGCAACCGCAAGCTCCATGAGGTTCATCGCGTGCTCGTGAGCCAGATGGCGCCCTACCTGCCGCGCTCGCTCGAGCTGCGCGGGAACCTGCGGCAGTCCGTCGAGGAACACGAGGCGATCCTCGCCGCGATCGACGCGCGCGACGCCGAGCGAGCTGCCGAGCTGCTCGCGGAGCACATCGAGGTGCCGCAGCGCGTCCTCGAGTCCGACGCCGACCAGGCGCTGTTCCGCGAGGACCCGACTTTCGCAGGAGACACCGACCAGTAGGAGGCGGCACTGACGACGCAAGCGAACGGGGACGGCCCACCGCTTCAGTTCGGAGTGAACCTGAACAACCGTGAGCCGCTGATCGCCCCGGACTACGACCTCCAGGCGCTGCTCGACCTATCCGAAGTCGTCGAAGAGCGCGGCTTCGACTCGCTCTGGGTGGGTGACTCCCTCTTCTCCAAACCGCGCTACGAGCCGATGACGCTCCTGGCGGCGCTCTCACAGCGCACGAAGCACGTCAAGATCGGAACCGCCTGCATCGTTGTCACCACGCGCAATCCGCTCTATCTCGCGCTCGAGTGGGCGACGCTCGACCAGATCGCGGGAGGCCGCACCATCTTCGGGCCCTGCATGGGCAACCCGGAGAAGGGCGTGCGCCGCGAGTTCGAGGCGGTCGGCCTCCCGTACAACGACAGGGCAACGATCTTCGAGGAGATCCTCGAGATCGTTCTCGACCTCTGGACCGAGAAGAAGACCTCGTTCAAGGGCAAGTACTTCGCCTACGACGAGGTCGCGTTCAGCTCGGGCACCGAGATGGAGCCGCTCGCGCCCCTACAGCAACCGCCGCCCCGCTGGATCGTCTCGAACCCGCGGCTTGTCGGCGATCCGGGCGAGGAGAAGGCACGCCGCATCATGGAGCGCGCCGCCGACCGGATCATCAAGTTCGGTGACGGTTGGATGACCTGCTGCCGCGCGGAGCACCCCGATGAGCTGACCGAGCAGATCGGCTACCTGGAGGAGGCGGCCGCACGCCACGGGCGGGACTTCTCCGACTACACGGTCTCCTACCAGGTCACGATGAACATCGGGGATACCAAGGAGGAGGCCCATGCCTCCTTCAGCGACTACATCTCGAAGTACTACCCCGAGCTCTCGCAGATGATGGACCTCTCCAATTGGGGGCCGGTCGGGAGCCCGGACGACATCGTGGCGTGGCTGCGTCAGTTCGCCGAGCTCGGTGTCGACCACTTCATCTGCAGGTTCGGGGCGATCGACCAATTCGCCCAGGTGGAGCGCTTCGCCGGCGAGATACTGCCGCAGTTCGAGGCCGAAAGGGTTAGGTGACGGAATGGCAAGCGAGAACGGGCTAAGGACCGAGGCCGAGCTGATCATCGACACGTGCTTCTCGGTCGAGAAGGACGACGTCGTGACGATCATCCACGACGATTCGCGCGTCGAGGAGGCTCGCATGCTGGCCGAGGTCGCGGTCGACCGCGGCGCATGGCCGGTGCTGATGAACAACGAGATCCAGGTTCGCCGCGGGCTGGCCGACACGCACTTCCCGATGGCGCCGCCGCGCAACCTTCACAACGCGATGACCAGCTCGGACGAGATCATCATCGTGTCGAACCTGGAATGGGCGAACCGCTTCGCCCACGTGTCGGCCGTCAAGGAGTCCTGCGCGAACAACGCCAAGATCGCCTCCGTCGAGCCCGGCATGGGCGAGTGGGGGTTGACGCTCGAGCAGATCGAGGCCGCGACCCAGCGGGCGCGCGACGCGATGGCCGCGCTGGAGGGCGCGACGAAGGTGCGCATGACGTCGGCCAAGGGCACCGACGTGACGATCACGATCGAGGGCCGGCCGGCGCTCGAGATCACGCCGGTCAAGAAGCGCGGGCAGATGATGGGCCCGCTGCCGCTCTGGTCCGAGGTCGCGTTCGCCGCGGTGGAGGACCAGACCGCGGGGAAGGTGGTTGTCGACGGGGTGATGCTCGGGATCGGCCTGCCCGGCCAGGTGGAGAACGAGATCACCTGGACGGTCGAGGGCGGGAAGGCCGTTGCGATCGAGGGCGGCGAGGAGGCGGAGAAGCTGCGCAACGTGATCGACGGCGTGGAGAACTCCACCGTGATCGGCGAGTTCGCGTTCGGCGTGAGCGACATAGCCCCGTTCGGGACCCCGTCCGAGAAGGGCCGCGTGGGCACCGCTCACCTGGCCCTGGGTGACAATCACAACGCCTACCCCGGCGGGCAGAACGTCTGCAAGCTCCATCTGGACGGCGTGATACTCGAGGCGAGCCTCGAGATCGTCGACAACGGCCGGTACATCGTCAAGGACGGCGCGTGGGCGCTGTGACAGCGGTGTCGGTGATCCCGCTCGACGCCGTACCGGACATCGAGCTGCCCAACGGGAGCTTCAGCCGGATGCTCGTCACCGGTGAGCGCGCCCAAGGCGCCAGCGCCTCGCTCGGATACTCGGTCTTCCGGCCGGGGACGGAACTGGGCAGCGTGGCCCACGAGACGGAGGAGTTCGCATACGTCGCATCGGGCAGCGGCCGCCTGCGGCTCGACGACGGCGAGCTGGAGTTCGCCGCCGGCGATGCGCTTCACATTCCGGCAGGCGTCTGGCACGCGGTTGTCAACGACGGCGACGAGGACGTCGTCATGGTCTTCGGCTTCCCGCACCCGGACTATCCGCCGACGGAGCGTCGGTGACCGACGAGTCGGTCGCGACCCAGGTCGCCTGGGCATGCCGGATCCTGGCTGCGCACGGATATGAGGATCTGACACTCGGGCACGTCAGCGCGCGCCAGGAGCACGACCCCGAGGTCATGTGGATCAAGCGCAAGGGGGTGTCGCTCTCCGAGGTCGCACCCGGGGACGTCCTGCGCGCCTCGATCGAGGGCGACATCGAGAACGCGACCGACATGCACCTCGAATCGGTTCTCCACACAGAGGTCTATCGCTCGCGGCCGGACGTGCGCTGCGTGATCCATGGCCATCCTCTGCACGCCACCGCGCTCGGCGCCGCCCATGTCGATCTGGCCTTCCTGTCACACGACGCGATCATGTTCAGCGAAGGGCTTGCTGCGCTCGAAGAGGTTCCGGAGTTGATCCTCGGTCGTAGCCAAGGCCAGGTCGTGGCCGACGCTCTGGGCCAGCGCCACGTGCTGCTGATGCGCAACCACGGCGTGCTGGTGGTCGGCAAGGATCCGGCCTGGGCCGTGCTGCGGGCGGTGACGCTCGAGCGCGCTGTGGAGCTCCAGGCCGTGGCGGGGCGGCTCGGCGAGCTGCGTTCGGTGGCGGACGAGGCGGTGGCGCCGCTGCACGAGATGAAGTACCAGGAGACCTTCCTGGACGAGTACTGGGATGCGTGGATCCGTGAGCTTCGCCGCGAGGGACGCGACTTCGACATGCCGGCTGCGACGTGAGCCGGCGCGTCGAGATGGAGGTGAACGGCGCCGCGGTCGAGGCGGTGGTCGAGCCGCAGGACCTCCTGCTCGACTTCCTGCGCGACCGGCTCGGCCTGAAGGGCCCGAAGCGCTCGTGCGAGGTGCAGGTGTGCGGGACGTGCACCGTGCTGGTGGACGGCCTGCCGGTCAGCTCATGCTGCATGCTGGCGTGCGAGGCCGAAGGGCGCGAGGTGCTGACCATCGAGGGCTTCGCCGCGCACGACGAGTTTGCAGAGTTCCAGGCCGCCTTCACCCGCCACGCCGCCCTCCAGTGCGGGTTCTGCACCGGTGGCTTCGTGCTGACGCTGAAGGCGCTGCGCGACAGCGGCGAGCTCGGCGACGAGACCGAGATCCGCCATGCGCTCGATTCGAACGTGTGCCGCTGCACGGGCTACAAGTCGATCCTCGCAGCGGCCCGCGACCTGGCGGCTGAGCCGTGAGCGCGACAGTCGAGCAGCTCTTCACCGAGGTCGGCCGCTCGGTCGACAGGCGCGATGCCGACGCCAAGATGCGTGGCGAGGCCGAGTTTGCCGGCGACGTCGAGGTGCCGCGCATGCTGCACGGCAAGGTGCTGCGCTCCGAGGTGGCTCACGGACGCATCGCCCGGATCGACACCTCCCAGGCGGAGGCGATGCCCGGCGTGGCGTGCGTGATGACCGGCGCGGATTTGAGCGGCATCGACCCGTACTACGGGCATGCCCTGAAGGATCGGCCGTTGCTCGCGCTCGACCGCGTTCGCTTCGCCGGCGAGCCCATCGCCGCGGTGGCGGCCGAGACAGAGGCTGCGGCCGAGGCAGCGCTCCTCGCGATCGCGGTCGAATACGAGGAGCTGCCCGTGGTGGGCACACTCGAGGAGGCGCTCGCCGACGATGCGCCGCGGCTTCATGAGGAACCGGTTCGCGAGGGGCTCTTCCATGGCCTCGGCCTGCTCGAGGAGGAGGCCGGCAACGTCTGCTACCGCTACCGGCTCGACTCCGGCAGCGTCGAGGGCGCCGGGGCGGAGGCGCAGATCGAGGTGGAGGGGGAGTACAGGTTCCCCGCCGTCTACCAATACGCGATGGAGACGCACACGGTCGTCTGCGACTTCCGCGAGGACGCCATCACGCTGTGGGCCTCCTGCCAGCACCCCTTCCTCGTGCGCGCAGAGATCGCCGACCTGTTCGGCAAGCCGCTCAACTCGGTCCGCGTGATCGTGCCGTATCTCGGCGGCGGGTTCGGATCGAAGTCGTACACCAAGATGGAGCCGATCACGGCGGCACTCGCGCGCCACGCGGGGCGGCCCGTGAGGATCCAGAACAGCGTCGCGGAATCGATGCTGACGACGCGCCGCCACGGCATGCGCGCCTGGATGCGCACCCGTGCGAGCGCCGACGGCACGCTGCTCTCGCGCGAGGTCCGCTTCGACCTCGACACGGGCGCGTACGCGGACAACGGGCCGCGCGTGTGCGCAACCGCGGGGGACGCTGCGCCGGGCCCATACCGCTGGCGGGCCGTCCGGGTGGATGGCAGCTGCGTCTACACCTGCACGTCGCCCGCGGGGTCCTACCGTGCCTTCGGGGCGTGCCACCTGCAATGGATCGGGGAGTCGCAGGTCGACGAGGTCGCGCGACGGGCCGGTCTCGACCCGCTGGAGCTCCGGCGCCGGAACCTGCTGACTCCGGGCGAGCTCGTGCGACCCACCGGCGGCAAGCCACTCGATGCCGATCTGATCGGCGACGTTGAGAAGGTGGCGGAGGCGATCGGCTGGGACGAGCCCGCGCCGCCCGAGGTCGGTCGGGGTGTTTCCGTCGGCCTGCTCGCCGCGGGCGCCCACCCTGTCTCGCGCGCCTCGGTCCGCCTGGCGCCCGATGGCGCGGTCGAGGTGAACGTGGGCACCACCGAGGTCGGTCAGGGCGCTCGCACCGTCATGGCGCAGATCGCCGCGCAGGAGCTGGCGATCGACACCGCCCGCGTCAGAGTCCAGGGCGCTGATACGGCGTTCACGCCGTACGACCGCTCGACCGGCGCGAGCCGCTCGACCACGCTCGCGGGCCTGGCCGTTCAGCGCGCGGCCGCCGACGTTCGCCGTCAGCTGCTCGAGACCGCGGGGCCGGCGCTGGGTGCGGACCCGGGCGATCTGATCGTGCGCGACGGCGCGATCTCGGACGGCGAGCACGAGCTCGACTACCCGAGCTTGGTGGAGACGCGCTTCGGCTTCTCGGGCGGCGAGATCATCGGCGCCGGCGAGGTCCGGCCCGAGCATGGATCCGGGTCCTACGCGGAGGGACCGGTCTTCTGGGAGGTGTGCGTGGCCGCGGCGGAGGTGCAGGTCGAACGCGAGACGGGCGAGGTGCGAGTGCGCAAGGTCGCCACCTGCGCGGACGTCGGCAAGGCCATCAACCCGCAGCTCGTTCACCGCCAGGACGAGGGCGGCGCAATCCAGGGCCTCGGCAACGCGCTGTTCGAGGAGATGATCTTCGAGGACGGCGTATTGCTGAATGAGACGTTGCTCGACTATCGGGTGCCGCGGGTCAAGGATGTGCCCGGCGAGATGCACACGGTGGTCGTCGAGAACGCGGACGGCCCCGGCCCGTACGGTGCGAAGGGCTGCGGCGAAGGCGCGCAGGCCGCCGTGCCGGCGGCGATCGTGACAGCGCTCGCCGACGCGGGGGTACCCGTCCGGGAGTTGCCGCTCACGCCTGAGCGCGTATGGCGACGAATGCAAGAGATCGAACGAGACGAGGAGGGTCAATGACCCCTGTTGCGAAGGCAGCGATTGTCGGGACGGGCACCATGGGCCCGGGGATGGGAGCGGTGCTCGAGCGCGCCGGCGTGGACGTCGCGCTCTACGACGTCAGCGAGGAGCAGCTCGACAAGGCGCGGCCGGGGGTCGAGCTGGCGCGCTCGGTTCTGGATCGGCTCGGCGGCGACGCCGATGCCGCGGGCGCTGCGAGCCTGCGCTTCGAGTCCGACCTGGCCGCGGCACTCGACGGCGCCGACATGGTGGTCGAGGCCGTGCCCGAGAAGCTCGAGCTGAAGCAGCAGGTGTTCGCGGAGTTCGAGAGGCACGTGTCGGCGGACGCGATCCTCGCCTCGAACACCTCCGGGATACCGATCACCAAGATCGCCGCCGATCTGGAGCACCCCGAGCGCGTGATCGGCACGCACTGGTCTAACCCCCCGCACCTGATCCCGATGATCGAGATCATCCCGGGCGAGCGCACCTCGGGGGAGGTCACCGCCGCGACCCAGGAGCTGGTCCGGCAGATCGGCTACTTCCCCTGCACGCTCAAGAAGGAGGTGCCCGGCTTCGTGGAGAACCGCGTCCTCTACGCGATCATGCGCGAGTGCCTCGCCCTCGTGGACGAGGGCGTCGTCGACGCAGAGGAGCTCGACCTCAACGTCAAGTGGGGGATCGGCTACAAGCTGGCCGTGGTCCCCCCGATGGCGCTGCTCGACATGGCCGGGCTCGACATCTACAACGCGGTCGCGAGCTACCTGAACCAGGACCTCTCGAACGAGAAGGGCGTGTCGAGCACCATCACCGAGCGGGTCGACAAGGGGCAGCTCGGGATCAAGACGGGCGGCGGTCTCTTCGACTACGACGCCGACCGTGCCGCACAGCTGCAGAAGGAACGCGCCGCGGCGCTGGTGGCGGTGCGAAAGGCGCTGAGCTGAGGTGGCCGCGCGGGTCTTCCTGCTCGACAGCGGCACGCTGGTCATAGACCAGGCGCACATCACCTGGAACATCGGCGCCGGCAACCCGGTCCGCTTCCCGGTCTACAGCGTGCTGATCGAGCACGACGACGGGCTCTTCCTGTTCGACACGGGCTACGACCTGGAGCACGTGCAGGCCGTGCTCCCGTTTGAGCTGCCCGAGCAGACCGACGAGCAGACGATCCCTGCGCAGCTCGAGAAGGCGGGCTACAAGCCCGAGGAAGTCACCGGGATCATCAACTCACATCTCCACTTCGACCACGTCGGGGGGAACAAGCTGCTCCCGAACGCGACGACCTACCTCCACGAGTCCGAGCTGCGGCAGGCCCGCTCACCTGAGCCGTTCGAGCGCCTGGGATATTCGGACAAGGGGTTCGACTGGGAGGGCGCCAACTTCGAGCTGCTGCACGGCGACGTCGAGCTGTTCAAGGGCCTGCACCTGTTCTACACGCCCGGCCACACGATCGGGCACTACTCGCTCATGGTCGACAGAGAGGGCGGCCGGCCGCTGATGTTCATGGCCGACGTGTCCTACACGCCGGCCGCATACGAGAACGACCAGCAGGCGGGCTTCCACATGGACCCGGTGGCCGGCGTGCGCTCCATCCGGCGCGTCAAGCGGCTGGTGAGGCAGCACGACGCCGAGCTGTTCTTCACGCACGACATGGAGTCGTTCCGGAACTACAAGCTCGCCCCCGAGAGCTACGGGGGCTAGGAGGAGCGGATGAAGCTCAAGGATCGGGTGGCCATCGTGACCGGCGGGGCTCAGGGGATCGGCAAGGCGATCGCCGAGAAGCTCTCCGAGGAGGGCGCGTCCGTCGTGATCGCCGACATCAACGAAGAGGGCGCCAAGAGCGCCGCCGAGAATCTCGCCGGCGAGGGGCTCGGGATACGCACCGATGTCTCCAGTCCCGACGACGTGCAGGCGATGGTCGACGCGACGCTCGCGCGCTTCGGTCGCGTGGACGTGCTCATCAACAACGCGGCGATCGTGCCCTTCATCCCGTGGGACGAGGTCGACCTCGACCACTGGCGCCAGATCATGTCCGTGAACCTCGACGGTCCCTTCATGGCGGTCAAGGCGGTCGAGAAGCCGATGCGCGCAGCGGGCTACGGCCGCATCGTCAACATCGCGTCGAACACGTTCCTCGCCGGCACCCCGAACATGGCGGCCTACGTGGCAGCCAAGGGCGGCCTCCTTGGGATGACCCGCTCACTCGCCACCGAGCTGGGCGGCTACGGCATCACCGTCAACGCGGTGGCGCCCGGCCTCACCGAGTCGGACGGCGTCAAGGCGAGTCCTCACAACGAGGCGTTCGGATTCGTAGAACAGCTGCAGGCCCTCCCCGGCAAGGGCCAGCCGCGCCAGATCGCGCCCGCGGTCGCCTTCCTCGCCTCTGAGGAGGCGGAGTGGGTGACCGGTTCGCTGCTCGTGGTCGACGGCGGCCACACGCGCCACTGATGAGCGCGCCGGCCGCAACCCGCTTCGGGACGATCCTCGCCGTTGCCGACGTCGCGCGCTCGAGCGAGTTCTACGAGCGGCTCGGGTTCGCCTCCGAGGCGAGCTACGACGATCCGCCGTACGCGACGATGACGCTCGCCGGGGCGCGGCTCTCGCTTGCCGAGCAGGGGCACGACGCCGAGGACCGTCCCGGCGTGGCGCTGGAGGCGCCTGCGGAGCGGTCGCGGATGAACGCGGTGCTGGTGCTCGAGGTGGAGGACTGCATGTCGGCGTTCAACGACCTGCGCGACGACGGCGTGGAGTTCCTCGCCGAGCCGTACTCGCCTCCGTGGGGCGGGCACCGCTGCTTCGCGGTCGACCCGGACGGCTACCTCGTCGAGCTGGAGCAGCCGGCATGAGGGCGGTTGTGCTTGCCGGGCCCGAGGACCTACGCGTCGAGAGCGTCCCCGAGCCGACGCTCGAGGCCAACACCGACGCGATCGTGCGCGTGACCGGCACGGCGGTCTGCGGCGCCGACCTGTTTCCCTACCACGGCTTCACGCCGGGGTTCGAGAACGGCACGATCCTGGGACACGAGTTCGTTGGGGTCGTCGAGGAGGTTGGGCCGGCGGTCGACCGGCTGCAGAAGGGCGACCGCGTCGTGAACACGAGCATGACCTCGGACGGCAGCTGCGCGCACTGCCGCGCCGGCCGGCGCACCCAGTGCGAGTCACGCGCGCTTTTCGGCTACTCGGGTGTCTACCCCCGGCTCGAGGGGGGTCAGGCCGAGCTCGTGCGGATTCCGTTTGCCGATCGCTGCCTGTGGCGGATCCCGAACGAGGTTTCGGACGAGGACGCAGTGTTCCTGGCGGACATGCTGCCCACGGGACACGGGGCCGTGCGGAGGGGAGGCGTCGGGATCGGCGACGTCGTCGTCGTCCTTGGGCTTGGCTGCGTCGGCCTGATGGCCACGATGGTCGCCGCCGGCACGGCGCGGAAGGTCATAGCGGTGGATGGGATCGCCGAGCGGCGCGAGCTGGCCGCGGCGTTCGGGGCGGACGTCGTGGACCCCGCGGGCGCCGCGGAAGCCGTGGCGGCCTCGACGGACGGCCTCGGCGCCGACGTGGTGATCGAGGCGGCAGGCGCGGCGGCCGCGCTCGACGCGTCGCTGTCGCTCGTGCGCGGACGCGGCACCGTGTCGGTTGTCGGCGCCCACTTCGAGCCCGACTATCCGCTGAACAACGCGCTCATGTTCGAGCGCGAGATCACCCTGCGCTTCACGGTCGGGGACCCGGGCGCCGACCGCGAGATGCTGCTCGGAGCCATCGCAGAGGGCAAGCTCGAGCCAAGCCGCGTGATATCGCATCGCGTGCCGCTCGACGAGGCGCCCGACGCGTACCGGATCTTCGATGCTCGCGAGGCCGTAAAGGTTCTGCTGAAGCCGTGAGCCGCCGCGCCGCCCTGCTGGCGCTTGCGCTGGTGGCGGCGCTGACGGCGTGCGGAGAGAAGGAAGAGCGAGTCCCCGGCCCGTCACGGGCTGAGATCGCCGCCCTGGTCGGGGCGGGGCTGCGCGCCGTGGGCTCGGACGCCGCCCCAGGCGGGGTCCGGTTCAGCGCCGACGGCTCGGTCCTGCGCATCAGGCTTGCTTCGGCGCCGGCCGGCGGCCCGCTTCGCCCTCTGCTCGCCTCGTTCGATCGCGTGGGCGCCGGCGTCGAGCAGTTCTGCCCGAAGCCGGCGCTCCTGCGCTGCCGGCCCTCGTTCCGCGCCTGGGGCTCGCCGGCATCGCGCCGGGCGGTGAGCACCAGCGTGACGGCACTGCGCCGGCTGGCGGCGCGGACCTACGACGGCCGGCTGCTGGTTCGCCGGCGCGGCGCGCTGACGAGCATCGTCACCCCGAATGGCGAGTTGCTGGCGGCCGTGCGGACGCTGGACGGGCAGGTGACGATGTCGTTCGGAGGGCTCGCGGCCCCACGCCGCTCGCTCGCGCTTCCTCCCGCCGGCGCGCTGCGGCTCCAGGCGGGCGCGGAGGCCCTGGAGGCGGCGCGGCGCGATCTGCCGCCGCGCGCCGGCCGCGCGCTGGCCGGCGTCGAGCGGCTCACCGTCGTCGCACCGCTCCCCTGAGCGCTACCAGCCGGGCAGCATGCGCCGGGCGACGCGCAGCCCCCCGCGGACGTCGAGGTCGGCAGACAGTCGGGAGTCAAGTGTCTGCTGTTGACAATTACCTGAACGGGGGACGGGCCGGCGCCCTACGCCCTAGTCGTCGCCGACGCGGATCGCAACGACATGGGCGCCGTTGATCGCCAGCGGCTCCTGCGTATCGGACAGCGTCAGGCGAGCCAGGGTTCCGGTGCTGCTGCGGGCGGCGTTCTCGATCTCTTTGATCACCTCGTCGATCGAGCCCTCGACCTCGAGTTGATCACCCGTGCTGAATAGGACCCTGGTTGTCGCCATAGTGGAGTTCGTCCGTGGCCGCCGCCAGCGCCGGCTCGGGTCGGAGGTGGCCTAGGACATCGAAGCAGGACCGCTCGACACTCCGGCGGATCTGTGCGGGAACAGCCACCAGTGCCGTCCAGGGGGTCTGAGCAGGAGCGCCCAGATGCCCGAGCGCCGAGCCGACTCGGACAGCCAAGCGCCTCGTGCGGTTATTTGACAGGCCCGCGTCGGCAAGCGCCCACCCGGCGAACGCCAGCCCGCCGAGGCTGCCGGTCGCGGTGAGGAGCACTCCGGCCGCAGCCGCGGCCGCCACGCCCTCGGGACCGAGGATCAGCACGCTCGCGGCAGCGCCGACGCTGAGGCCGAAGGGGAGCTGGCCGAGGCTGACGACAGCGATCAGCACCGCGATCGCGTCGAACACCGAGGCGTCGACGCCGACGGCGCGGAGCAGGAGCCAGTTACGGGCGATCTGGGCGAAGACGGCCACGAGCACAAAGCCCACGAGGCGGTTCCGCCCGCGCAGGTTCTGCATCACCGCGAGGCCGTCCTTCAACCAGCGTCGCTTGGCGAGCGCCAGGCCGCGCACTGCCATGCTCAGGCCCGCGATCACCGCCACGCAGACGAACGGCAGCCACCACGGCAGGCCGAGCGGGCCCACCAGGGTGAACGAGGTGAGCGCGGCGAGCATGGCCTCCACGACGAGGATGGGCAGCTCGGCGGCGATGAGGGTCGGCACGCGCGGGCTCTCCTTCGGCGCCCAGCGGCGCAGGGACGCGATGCGCGCGGCGGAGCTCAGCTGGCCGTTCAGCAGCCCGCCGACGAATCCCATGCTGGAGGCCCGGTAGAGCAGCCGCCGTCGCACGGTCCCGCCGGACGCGTGGACGCACACGTACCAGGCCTCGCTTCGGGAGACCAAGGCGATCACCTGGAGGGCGATCGCGGCCAGGACGATGAGCACCGGAGCGCCGCCGATCCCGGAGGAGACCTCGTCCCACTTCCCCGCCAACAGGGCGGCCAGGCCCAGCGTGGCGAGCGCGGACAGCGTCGCGGTCAGCGCGGTCCGCCCGCGCCGCGGCACCGAGACAGCCCGGCCCGGCGGACACGCGAAGATCTCTCGCCCACTCCTCGCCTCTTTCGGATACCGGCGCGACAGGCAGAGGACTGGGCCTGCGGGCCGCCGGGCAAACCCGGGACCGCTTGCACTCTACTCCTGCCTCAGGGCCCTGGCACGAGTTGAGAGTGGCCGGTCCGCCAATCGTGCGGATAATGGGCCGGTATGGACTCGGTCGGGCTGGTGGGGAGGGAGGAGGAGCTCGGCCTGGTCGAGCGCGCGCTGAGCTCTGCGGACGCGCGCGGGATCGTGGTGACGGGCAACGCCGGGGTGGGGAAGACCCGCCTGGCGCGCGAGGCGATTGGATCTGCCCCCGAACCGGATGGCGGAGTATGGGTCTCCGGGACCCGTTCGGCCGCCGGCATCCCGTTTGGTGCCTTCGCCCACCTGTTGCCGGCGCTCGATGCGCCCGGCTTCGATCGGCTCGCGGTGATGATGCTCGCGCGCCGCGCCGTGCTCCAGGCCGCCGGCGAGGGCTCCCCGGTGCTGGTCGTGGACGACGCTCATCTGCTTGACGACTCGTCGGCGACGCTCGTGCATCAGCTGGCGATCGCGCGCGCCTTGCGAGTGGTGCTCACCGTGCGCTCGGCGGAGCCGGCGCCCGACGCGATCGTCGCGCTGTGGAAGGACGGGTGGCTCGAGTACCTGGATCTGCAGCCGCTCGATCGCGTCGCTCTCGGGGATCTCGTTGCGGGGCTCGTCGATGGTCAGGTGGAGAGCCTCGCGGTCGCGCGTATATGGGAGGAGACTCGCGGGAACGCGTTGTATTGCCGCGAGCTCGTTCGAGCAGCCGTCGGGGCGGGCGTACTGCGGGGTGAGGACGAGGTGTGGCGCTGGCGCGGCGGCCTGCCGGGCAGCGGCCGCATGTGGGATCTGATCGACGCGCACATCTCCGAGCTCGACGCGGCGGAGCTCGAGGCGCTCGAGGTGGTGGCGGTCGCGGACGGCGCGGATGCGGATCTGCTCGGCGACCTCCTGGCGTCCCCCGCGCGCGTCGGACTCGTTCGGAGGGGGCTCATCGAGGAACGCCAGGACGGCGGTCGCTCGGAGCTCGCCCTGGCGCATCCGCTCTTCGGCGAGGGGGTGCGCTCGCGGATGGCGACGGAGCGGCGCTCGTACGTCTGCGGCCGCCTCGCCGACGCGGCCGAGCAACGAGGTATCGCCTTTGGACCGGAGCTGCTGCGTGTCGCGAGCTGGCGGCTCGAGAACGACGGCGGCGCCGACCCCGGGCTGTTCGTGGCGGCCGCGCACCGGGCTCAGGCGGGGTTCGATGCCGGCCTCGCCGAGCGCTTCGCGCGCGCGGCGATCGCGGCGAGCGGGGGCTTCGAGGCAGAGCGGGCGCTGGCGATCGCGCTGGGCGCCCGGGGCGAGGTCAGGTCAGCCGAGACGCTGTTCGCCAGGCTCGAGAGCGAAGCCACCACCGACGCGCAGCGCGTGACCGTCGCCGCCCAGTGGAGCGAGATGCTCTTCCTCAACGACGGCCGGGCCGCTGATGCGGCCGCGCTCGTGGGCCGGGCGGCCCGCACGCTCGACGGAGGGCCGCTGCGGGACGAGCTCCGCGTGCTGGAAGCAATCTGGGCCTGGCTCAGCGGCGACTACGGGGTGCTCGAGGACGAGGCCGCGTGGCGCGCAACCGCCGAGCGCAGCGATCGCATGGGCATGCTCGTCGCGTTCGCCACCGCCCCGATGTATGTGGTGGCGGGGCGGATCGAGGAGGCGCTCGCGCTGCTCGATGGCGCGACGGAGGCGGCTGCTCACTGGCGCGAGGCCCTGCCCACGGTGGAGCTCGCGCTTCGGTCCACGCGCGCGTACGCTCTGTGGTCGGCTGGTCGGCTGAACGACGACCTGGCGTATTGCGAGCGCGAGTGGGCGGCGGCGGTCGAGGCCGGTGAGCTCGACCCCGCCGCGATCTTCTCGTTTGCCCGCGGCGGCGCGCTGACGGACATGGGGCGGATCGCTCCGGCGATCGAGGCCCTGCGAGAGGCGGTCGCGCTCTTCGAGGAACTCCGCGCGCCCATGTACGTCTCGTGGTCGTTCGCCTTCCTCGCGCGAGCACACGCGCTCGCGGGCGACTTGCAGGCAGCTCGAGGCGCGCTGGAACGGGCGGAGCGAGCCCGGCCGGCGCAGATTCACCTGATGGACCCCGAGCTCGCCTCGGCACAGGTGTGGGTGGCCGTGGCCGAGGGGGACATCCCGGAGGCGCGCCGGCTCGCCCTCGAGCACGCCCGCGCCAACGCCGAGGCCGGCAAGGTAGTTGCCGAGGCCCGCGCGCTGCACGACGTCGCCCGGCTCGGTGAGCCCGCCGAGGTGGCCGGACGCCTCGCTGAGATCGCGGCCACGACTGATGCGCTGGTGATCCAGGTCTACGCATCGCACACCGCCGCGCTGGCTGCTTCGGACGGAGGCGGCCTCGTCGCCGCCGGCGAGCGCTTCGAGGAGCTGGGTGGCTCGCTCTGGGCCGCGGAGGCGTTCGCGAGCGCCGCGGCCGCGTTCGAGTCGGAGGGCCGTGCGTCGAGTGCTCGCACGTCGGCGGCCCGCGCCGGGGTGGTCCTGGCGGGCTGCCAAGGCGCCCAGACACCGGCGCTCAGCGACATCACGCTGGGCACCCTGCTCACCCCTCGCGAACGGGACGTGGCGCTGCTCGCCGCCCGGGGGCTCGCCAACCGGGAGATCGCGGAACGGCTCGTGGTGTCTGTTCGCACCATCGAGTCCCACCTCGCGCAGGCCTACCGGAAGCTTGGCGTGAAGGACCGCACCGAGCTGTCCGGGCTGCTCGCCGACGGCGACCGAGAGCTCCGCTCGGCCGCGCCCTCTACGTAGCGAGGCCGCCCCAGGTCAGTGGTGCTCCACCGATGCCGTTCGCGGGCGGCGGACCTAACGTGCGCCGCGTGGACCGTGCAGACGCACTCGAGCTGCTCCCGGACGTGTACGCCGAGGCCCTGCGTCTGCACGACGCCGGATGCGGACACGCCGAGATCGCCGAGCGCCTCGAGATCGCGCCCGAGGGTGTAGCGACCTCCCTGGAGCTCGCCGAGGCGAAGCTGGCGCGGCTCATGGCCCAGAGCGAGACCGCGAGCCCGCGAATTGGCGGAGCCCCCGGCGCCCCGTAGTGCGTTGGTGCAAAGCCCGTAGTCCTCCACGGATGACCCGCAACTCGCCCCGGCTTAGCGTCGTGACATGAACCGGACTCGCCTGCTGCGGAAAGCGGTGGCAACCATCCCTGTCGTACTGCTGCTGGCCGCGGCGGCGCCCGCGCTCGCGTACGACACGGGCTCCCACTTCGAGATCACCGACGACGTGATGACCTCCGAGGGCTTCGGGGACGACGCGGTCGGCGTCGCGCAGGTCAACAACTGGTTCGTCGACTTCTATGAGCAGGCGGGGAAGAACCCGTTTTCCGGGCACGGCGGGTTCTGGAAGCGCCTCCTGGCCGGGGCGATCGACACCGAGAACTGGGCCGACGATGTGATCGCGGCCGCCGAGCGGAGCCACTTCGACAGCTCGACCTCGACGCTCTTCAACACGGCCGGGGTCACGAACGAGTGGGATCGCCTGCGCCGGGCTGTCTGGACGCTCGTACAGGAGGCCCGCTCGCGGAACGACCCGGCCATGTTGCTGGCCGTCCTCGGCATGAGCCTGCACCAGGTCCAGGACTTCTACACCCATACGAACTGGGTCGAGCCGGAGAGCGGCCTCGGGATGGAGGGCCCGGGCTGGCGCGCGCGCGGGTTCGGCAGCAGCCCCACCTGGTTCGACCTCCCCGCGGCCACCCGCAACGGCGTCACGATCTACACGGCGAACACGCAGGGCCATCCCCGCCAGCACGGTGACTGGAACGGCGACGGGAACACGAGCCTGACCAAGACGATGTCGAAGGACTGGCCGGGCCGGCTGCTCTATCTCGACTCGGCGATCACGGCCCATTTCGCCTCGCGCCAGTGGCTGCAGGCCGTGCGCTCGTGGGTCGGCGACGACGCGTTCTGGGCGAGGACGCGGCGCTACAGCGCCAATCAGCGCCAGCTGGACCACGATCTCGATGGCGCCTTCGGGATCTCCCTCTACGGCGGCCACTGGCAGGGCCAGGGCGAGCCGCTCGGCGGCACACGCGGCCCCGGCGGCAGCCTCATCAGCCTGCGCCAGGCGATCAAGCACTACTTCCAGCCCACCTTCAACATCGGCAACCTGCGCGGCCGGACTCAGTACCGCGCACGCTTCGAGAGCCTGATCAAGCGCCTGGCAGTGCCGAACCCGACCGGTCAGCTGGGACCCGTCCCGTCGAGCCAGGAGCTCCAGCGCGCGACGCGCATGGTCGTGCTGCGCGTGCTGAACATGCGTGGTCACGGTCTCGGCGATCCAGGACCCGACGACGGCGACATGTATGCCCGCGTCCGCATCTCCGGACAGCCGATGGCATCGGCCGTCATCCACGACCACGACCGCTACTCGTTCGCCAACCCGAACGAGCCCTTCACCTGGATCAAGGCCGTGCCGGCGCTGCCCAACGAGGGCGAGCCGGTCGAGTCGATCGAGGCCGAGGTCAAGACGGGCGACGTGCGCTGGGGCGGGACCGACGACGACGTCTACCTGCAGCTCAGCCGGACCCATCGCTTCCAGCTCGACAAGCGTCTGTACGACGACTTCGAGCGCAACGACCGCGACACCTACAGCGTGCCGATCGACGACGCGGTGCGGAGCGGCATGCGCGTCGGCGACATCACGCGCGTGCAGCTCGAGAAGTCGCCGGATCGCCTTGCCGGCGGCTGGCGGCTCGGCGGTGTGCGGCTGCGCGTGAACGGGCGGACGATCTACGACAACCAGAGCATCAACCGCTGGCTCGAGAACGACCGCCGCACCTTTACCGCGTCGAACTTCGTGGCCCGGGCCCCGCGAGGGCCGAAGATCCCCGTCTGGATCCGGCTCGCGGAGGACGACTTCCTCTACGGCGGCGACGACTACGGCGACATCAACCCCTTCGACCGTCGCGAGACCGTCTCGGTCGGCTACGCACCCGGCCCGCCGCTGCAGCGCTCTACCTCGGGCGGCGGCAGGCTGGGCGGCCGGCTCGACGACGGTGAGGAGGCGACGATCACCTACCGCCTCGAGACGATCACGCCCGAGTTGATGCGGATCGTGGAGCCGCCGACCCAGCAGCCGCCGCCGGTCCCGCCCGATCTCGTCGTCACCGAGTTCTTCTTCGGCACCGTGACCGTGAGGAACCAGGGCGCCGGCGCGGCCGGGCCGTTCCGGCTGCGGGCGGGCAACGCGGCGACGAGCGTCTTCCAGTCATACGCGGGCCTCGCCCCGGGGGCGAGCGAGACGCGGATGCTGACCGGCCTCGCATGCGAGGGCGCCTATGTCGCAACAGTCGACGACCTCGGACAGGTCGCCGAGACGGACGAGTCGAACAACTCCCGGAACGCCGGGGCCGTGATCTGCTGAGCGCGGCCCTGTGTGCTCCCTGAACCAGCGGAGGTTTCACCGATGCTTCGTGCCTTCTCCCCACGTCCCTCACCCGCGATGGTGGTTGCCGTCGTGGCCCTCTTCGTCGCCCTTGGCGGAACCGGCTACGCCGCGGTCAAGCTCAACGGCAAGAACCTGAAGAACCGCACAGTCGCCGCCAAGAAGGTCAAGAGGAACACCCTGACGGGCGCGGAGATCCGTGAGTCGACGCTCGGAGCGGTGCCGAACTCCGCCCGGCTCGCCGGCCAGGGTCCAGACGCCTTCCTGTCATCCGGCGGCACCGCGGCCAACTCCAGGGAAGTCGGCGGCCTGCCGGCCTCGAGCTTTGTTCGCCGGGCGTGCAATCAGAACACAGGTCAGATCAAGGGCATGGCCGCCGTCAACTCGAGCCCCACTTTCCCCGGCACGTTCACCACGGTCTCCGGCTACAACTGCAGCGGCGAGTCGGTCGAGGCCAGGCGACTCAGCATGGGGCGGTACGAGGTCCGCTTCAACGACTCCCCGGTCACGCGGGCGGTGGCCACGGCGATGGTGAGCGACTTCAGCTCGGATGCGGTTTCGGTCACGAACTCGGCCCCCGGTGTCTTCATCGTCTACGTCCTCAATCCCTCGCCCTCGCCCGGGGCATTCGAGGACGATGCCTTCACGCTGATCGCCCCCTAGCCGGCCAAGGGAGTTCCCCGTCACGTCCGCCGTCCGCGATTCAATGGATGCGCCGCAAGCTCGCCGTCTCGCGACCCGAACGGACGAGTCGCCGCCCGGAGGGACGGGGCATGGGCGCGGCTGGGTTCGAACCAGACGCAGCGGGTTCTGTCCGCTCATATTCCGCATAAGTATGCGGTTGAGGTTCTGTCAGATGCGCTCAGGTTCGCTCAAATTGGGCCCAAGATTGGGCCCCTGGGCGAACGCACGCGCCACCAGCTCGGCGTCGTTGTGGCCGGGCGCGTAGTCGGCGTAGCGCTGCGTCGTGGTGATGTGGCGGTGCCCCATCCACTCCTGCAGCGTCCGCATCGGCGTCCCCGCCGCCGCCATCCTGGTGCCGAAGGTGTGACGCAGGTCGTGGATCGTGTGCGTCTCGTCGAGGCCGGCGGCCTTGAGCGCACGGCGGAAGCGGCGCAGGTTGGCGGCGCGAGCGGGGCGGCCTCGGCCGTTCCCGCGCCCCTCGCCGAAGCTGATCCCGCCGTAGGCGGGCTCCTGGGACAACACGGGCCGTGTTGTGTAGGGCCTGCGACCGCCGGGCCTAGTTCACCGTTACTTGAGGCTGAGG
The DNA here is from genome assembly GCA_963734025.1 of uncultured Thermoleophilaceae bacterium. Taxonomy (GTDB): domain Bacteria; phylum Actinomycetota; class Thermoleophilia; order Solirubrobacterales; family Thermoleophilaceae; genus JACVRW01. The sequence goes on along the minus strand of CAVTFR010000002.1, from coordinate 241,668 downwards.
CACTCCCACTCCGACTTCGCATAGCCGATCTGGGTCTCGTCGGTCTGGTTGTAGAGGTGAATCACATGGCTCCACGTCTGGACTGGCTCGGACTGCCCTGCATGGCGAGGCTGCTGTGCGAGTGGATACGGCTCCAGCGCTCGTCGCCCTGGGGCCCCGGGCTTTCACCCGGATAGTTGGTGCCGACGTAGATGCGCGGATAGATGAGGATTTCGCCGGGGCGGCAGCCGCCCACATCCGTATCCATGAAATCACCCGGCGCGAGCGCGAAGTACACGCCGCCGCTTTCGAGGTTGTAAACAGACAACTTCCCGAGCGCAGGGCCAACAGGGCCTTGCGGGCCAGCGGGTCCCTGAGGACCAGCAGGCCCCTGCGGGCCGGTTGCTCCACGGGAGCCGGTCTTGCCCGGCGTGCCGGGGAAGCCCTGCGGCCCCCGGTCGCCGCGCTCGCCCTTTGGACCGCCGGGTGTGCCGGGCGGTCCGGCTGGTCCGCGCTCACCCTGCGCCACAAGGGTGAACCCGGTGCAGCCAACTGGCGCCGTGTGACGCATCGCACACTGCCTCGCCCTGTCAACTTCCACGCTGCCCTCATGCATGGTTCCCGGGTGACTGTCAGCGACGCCGTACCCGTCGGGCTGGCGTGGCGCCCGAGCCGGCGTTCGTGGGACCAGCTCGATCCATGGCCGGCGTGGCCGGTTAGGGCGCCGACATGAACGCGACTCCCATCGACGAGCGCCCTCGGAGGATCTTCAACCCTGTCCAGCGCGACGCAGCCACGTTCCTCGAGACGAGCGAGGAGAGCGGCGGCGCGCGTACGCTCGCCGAGCTTGAGGTCGCGCCGGGCGGGAAGGTCACCCCGCACTACCACCTCACCTACAGCGAGCGCTTCAAAGTGCTCGAAGGGCAACTGACGGTCGAGATCGACGGCGTCCGCCACGAGCTTGGGCCGGGCGACGAGGCCGTCGCGGCCCCTCGCAGCCTCCACGCCTGGAGCAACCCGTGCGAGGAGCGCAGCGTCGCCCACATCGAGCTGCGGCCCGGCAGCCCGGGCTTCGAGAAGGCGCTGCGCGTGGCCTACGGGCTCGCCGCCGACGGCCTCGTGCTCAAGAATGGCCTGCCGCGGAACCCGCTCCACGCCGCGCTGCTGCTCGAGATGGGCGAGCTGCGCCTGCCCGGCGCCTACGCGGCGCTCGAAAGAGTCCTGGGGCTGCTCGCCAGCGTCGCAAGGTGGCGCGGCATCGACCGCGAGCTCGAGCGCCGTTACCTCTGACCAGACCCAGTCGCGCCAACGCCGCTGTCCAAGTCCTGCCCGTCCCCAGGCCACGACGCCGATCGGAGGGCGAATCTTGCGCGAGCGACCGACTTCTGGCGGAAATGAGCGACGCCGAGCGATGGCTCCTCGGTTGGGCGTCGAGAACGAGGAGAGGTATTGACCGACCCGCGCCAATCGACCGGGACCCCTGAGTCCGACACCGTCGACACCCTGATCCTCGACCTCCTCGAGTGGATGGGCCCCAACCCCCGCCCCTACGCCGAGGTGCTCGAGGCGTGGCGGACGTCGTGTCCGCGCCTGCCCGTGTGGGAAGACGCCAACGACCGAGACTTCATCACGCGACATCATGCGCCAGGACACGGCGCGCTCGTCTCGGTGTCCGCCGCCGGGGCGGAGCACCTGCGGAAGCACCGCCAGCCGTCGCCCCGCTGACGGCCCGGCCACCATGAACATCAGGGACGAGATGCAGACGTCCGCCGCGTAGCGATCGGCACCCGCCTAGCTACCGCATCGCGCTGTAAGCACAGCAGGGCCGCGCTATCGCCTTCCATGTGGCTGTTGCACAAACCCCCGGCGAGCCCGCTAGATCGTTTCTAAGGGTGGGTTCCGAAATCGGCCACCGCATCCGTCACGCGGGGTGCGTCCTCCCTGATGTCGTGACACCCAGTCGCTCTGGTGGCCATCTCCGTGATCGCGCAGCGCCTTTTCCGAGATGGCTTTATGCAACAGCCACCATGCATAGCGATACTCCTGTCGCGGAGCCGCCCCGCCCCCGCCCGCCACGGCAAGGGTGAGCCGCTGCCCGGTGCAGCCGCCGGCCACGGAAGTTCGCCCCCTTCGCCGGGGAAATTGGGCCCCCAGATGGGCCCCTGGAGCGCACGGAAACGGGGAAACCCGCTCGACGAGCGGGCTTCCGAAGTGGGCGCGGCTGGGTTCGAACCAGCGACCTCTCGCGTGTGAGGCGAGCGCTCTCCCGCTGAGCTACGCGCCCGGGAGAGGACGGGAGTTTAGTCGCGCGCGCGATTGAGAAACAGGAGTCAATGGGCCGGGTGGGGAGGGTCGTCAAACGGACGGTCGTGTCCTTCTACGACGACCAGGCGACCCACCACGCCGCGGCGCTCACCTATTACTCGCTGATGTCGCTGTTTCCGGCGGCGCTGCTTGCGCTCTCCCTGCTCGGCCTGCTCGGGCAGTACCCCGAGACCTACAACGCGGTCATCAACTACCTGGAGGACGTGGCACCGGCCTCGGTGGTCGCCCCGCTCGACCGCTCGCTGCGCACCGCGCTCCAGCACAAGGGCACCGCGACGACGACGCTCGTCATCAGCATCATCGTCGCCTTCTATGGGACGACCGGGGTGCTCGAGGCCGCGCGGCGGGCGCTCAACGTCGTGTTCGAGGCGAAGAACGGGCGGAGCTTCCTGCGGCGCAAGGCGGTCGACCTGGTCTCGAGCGTGATCCTGATGGCGCTCGTGCTCGTGAGCCTCGTGATGGTGTTCGTCGGCGGCCGCTTCGCCGAGGACATGTTCGGCTTTATCGGGCTCGGCGAGACGGCGTCCGACGTGTGGAACATCGTGCGTTGGCCGGGGGCCTTCCTCGCGGCGACCCTCGCCTTCTCCTACATCTACTACGTCACCCCCGACGTCGAGCACCGGGCCTTCCACTGGCTCACGCCCGGGGCGATCGTCGGCGTCCTGACCTGGCTGCTCGTCTCCTTCGGCCTCTCCACCTACCTGTCGAGCATCGGCGACGTCGGGGCCCTGTATGGAACATTCACCGCTGCGATTGTGCTGGTCGGCTGGCTCTGGCTGACGAACGTGGCGCTGATGTTCGGCGCGGAGCTGAACGCCGAGATCGAGCGGGAGAAGCAGGTCTCGGAGGGCGTTCCGCTGCCCGAGACGCTCGACCTTCCGGACGTGGGAACGTCTTAGGCGCGGATCGCCAAGACCTTTGCGCCAGGTTCGCCGAGGCGCGATTTGGGCTGGATGGACGGGGGTAATTTGCCGGGCGCCAGCTTCCAGGAGGTGTTCACCATGAAGGGGCGTGTAAGGCTCGCTGCCAGTGTGGGGGTGATCGCGGCGGTGACGGTGGCCGCAACGGTTGCTGTTGCAGGCGGAGGCGACAGCATTCGCGAGGACCTGAGCGGCTACGAGGAGGACGCCGCTCGTGCTGTCAACTTCCGGAAACGGCTCGTTCAAAGCATGGATCGACGAGCGTGGGAAGAAGATCGCCTATCGGCTCCGCTACGCGGACCTCGAGGGCGGCGTCACACAGGCGCATATCCACTTGGGCGGCCGCGCGCAGAGCGGCGGAATCAGTGTCTTCCTGTGCTCGAATCTGGGCAACGGGCCGGTGGGAACGCCGACCTGTCCGCCCGCGCCGGGAAGCGTGAGCGGCACACTCGACTCGGCTGACGTCGTCGGTCCGACGGAGCAGGGCATCCTCGCAGGGGAGTTCGGTGAGCTCGTCGCGGCCATCCGGGCCGGCGTCACCTACGCGAACGTGCACAGCACGAAGTACGCGGGAGGCGAGATCCGGGCCCAGCTCGAGGGCGAGGACGACGGCGGTCACGACGACTAGCGACAGACGCACTGGCGATACTTCCGCGCCATCGAGGCGCGGAAGTATCCCTACGGAGAGCGGCGGGACCAGTTCGGCGAGCTGACGCTGCCAGAGGGCGCGGGCGGCCCGCACCCGGTCGCGGTGCTGATCCACGGCGGTTTCTGGCGCGCGCGCTACGACCTGCGCCTCGAGGACCGGCTCGTCGCCGACCTCGCGGCCCGCGGCTGGGCTGCATGGAACCTCGAGTACCGGCGCCTCGGCTGGCGCAGCCGCGGCGGCTGGCCGGCGACGTTCGAGGACGTGGCCGCCGGGATTGACCTGCTCGGCCGGCTCGAGGAGTCGCTCGACCTGGCGCGCGTGATCGCGATCGGCCACTCGGCGGGAGGACATCTCGCACTGTGGGCGGCCGCGCGCCGAGGGCTGCCCGCGGCGGCCCCGGGGGGCGACCCGCGCATCCGGCTCGCGGGCGCGGTGTCACAGGCCGGCGTGATCGACCTGCGCGAGGCGGCGCGGCTCGGCCTGTCGAGGCGGGCGGTGGAGTCCCTCCTCGGCGGGTCGCCGATCAAGCTGCCCGCGCGCTACGACCTGGCCTCACCGATCGAGCGGCTGCCGCTCGGCGTGCCTCAGCTGGTCGTGCACGGCGACGCCGACGACGTCGTCCCGATCTCGATCGCCCGCGGCTACGCCGAGCGCGCAGCCGCGGCCGGCGACCCCTGCGAGCTCGTCGAGCCGGCCGGCGTTGGCCACGACGAGCATCTCGACCCGGACAGCGACGCATGGCATGCGGTGACCGCCTGGCTCGAGCGGCAGTGAGCGAGCGCGGCCGAGCGGCTCGACGCCGACGACCCGCTCGCGGGCTTCCGCGAGCGCTTCGTCATCGAGGACCCGGAGCTGATCTACCTCGACGGGAACTCGCTCGGCCGGCTGCCGCGGGCCACCCGCGAACGCACGAACGAGCTCCTCGACCAGTGGGGCGGCGAGCTCGTCCGCGCGTGGGACGAGTGGATCGAGCTGCCGGAGCGCGTGGGGGACCTGCTCGGCGAGGCCGTGCTCGGCGCGAAGCCCGGGGAGACGCTCGTCTCCGACTCGACCACCATCAACCTCTTCAAGCTCGCCGGCGCGCTGCTCGCCGAGAATCCCGGCCAGATCGTCGGCGACGCGGGCGACTTCCCGACGAACCGCTACGTGCTGGACGGGCTGGTCGAGCTGTACGAGCGACCGCTGCGCCTCACGCGCGAGGGTCTGGGCGACGTCCTGACGAGCGGAGAGGAGATCGCCCTCGTGTGCCTCTCGCACGTCGACTATCGGACCGGCGAGCTGCTCGACACCGAGCTCGTCGAGGCGCTCAGCCCCGCACCTGTCATCTGGGACCTGAGTCATTCGGCGGGCATCGCGCGCGCCACCGGCATCCGCTACGCGGTGGGCGCGACCTACAAATACCTGAACGGCGGCCCCGGCGCGCCCGGCTTCCTATACGTGCGCGAGGACTCGCTCTGGCCGCATGTGAGCCCGATCAAGGGATGGTTCGGGCATCGCCACCAGTTCGAGATGGGCGACGACTACGAACCGGCGCGCGGCATTCGCCGCTTCCTGACGGGGACGCCCAATGTGCCCGCGCTGGTCGCGATCGAGGAGGGGCTGAAGGTCGTCGCCGAGGCGGGGATCGACCGGCTGCGCGCCAAGGCCGAGGCGCTCACCTCCTACGCCGTCGAGCTCCAGGACGCCTGGCTCGCGTCGCTCGGGTTCGAGCTCTGGAGCCCGCGCGACCCGGCCCGCCGCGGCGCCCACATCAGCATCCGCCACGAGCACGCTTGGCCGATCTGCCGGGCGCTCATCGAGCGCGCCAAGGTGGTCCCCGACTTCCGCGAGCCCGACCTGATCCGGCTCAGCTTCGCCCCGCTCTACACGCGCTTCGCCGATGTCCACGATGCGCTCGAGCGCCTGCGCGAGCTCGTCGAGCGCGGCGACTACGACAGCACGGCGCCGCGTTCGCGCGTGACCTAGACCTACAGCGCGACGATCGCGTCGATCTCGATGTCGGCGCCCTTGGGCAATCCGGCAGCCGCGATCGCCACCCGGGCCGGCGGGTCCTCCTCGCCGAAGAACTCCGCGTAGACCTCGTTCACGCGCGCGAAGTCGCCCATGTCGGTGAGGTAGACGGTGCAGCGAACCGCCTGCGCGAGCGAGGCGCCGGCCGCCTCGCACACGGCTGAAAGGTTCTCGAGGCAGCGGCGCGCCTGGCCCACCACGTCCTCCTTCACGAGCTCGCCGCTCGCGGGGTCGAGCGGCACCTGACCCGAGCAGAACAGGAGCGAGCCGGTGCGGATCGCCTGGCTGTAGGGGCCGATCGCGGCGGGGGCGTTCTCGGTGGACACGGGCATGCGCAGGGCCATGGAGCTCCTTCGGTCGACGGCTGCGGGCGGAGACTAGATGCCCCGGCGAAGCTCGCGCGCGCTAGGCTTCAAAGCGGACCGTGCTAGGCGGGGAGGTAGCGGTGCCCTGTCACCCACAAGCCGCTCTAGCGGGGCTGAATTCCCGACTGAGGGATTCCGCTTTCGGGGTCAGTACGCCGGACAGAGGCGTCGATGGCCGGGTCCCGCGCGGCGAGCGCTCGCGAACCAGGTCAGATCCGGGAGGAAGCAGCCTTAAGCGATACCGCTCGTGCGCCGCGGAACAACCTGGCCGGAGCCGAAGATCGGCGGGCACGCCTGGAAGCGAGTTTCGAAGAAGGGTGCACGGTCCATTCTTCCTTTCTCATGGCCGAAGCGGACAACGTGGATCTGGCCCGCACCCTCGTCGAGCTGTGGAACGCGGGCGACATCGATGGCGTCGTGGACCTCTACACCGAGGACGCGGCGATGATCGCGGGGCGGGAATGGCCCGATCAGGCCGAGTACCGCGGCCACGAAGGCGTGCGGGCCAACATCGAGCAGTGGCGCTCGGTATGGGAGTCCGCTCGGATCGAGGCCGAGCGCATCGAGGCGCATGGCGACCGTGTGGTTGCGAGCGGCGCCTGGATCACACGCGGGCGTGCGAGCGGCATCGAGGGTCCCATGCCTTTCGTCATCCTGCTGACCCTTCGAGGTGGGAAGATCGCAGTCCTTGAGTGGTTCACAGACCTCGACGAAGCCGTCGCCGCCGCTCGCGCAACCTGACCTCGATGTCCTAGGCGTCGTCGAGCGGCGCGTGCTGTGGCTGGCGACCGCGATCGTGCATCACGCGAACCGCGTCCGCCAGACCCGCTCGGGCGTAAAGGTCGGCGGCCATCAGGCCTCGAGCGCGTCGATGGTCAGCCTGATGACGGCGCTCTGGTTCGCCGAGCTGCGCGCGGCGGACAGGGTCTCGGTCAAGCCGCACGCCTCGCCGGTGCTGCACGCGATCAACTATCTGCTCGGGCAGCTGGACGAGCCCTACCTGGAGTCGCTCCGCGAGTTCGGCGGCCTGCAGAGCTACCCGAGCCGCACGAAGGACCCGGACCCGGTCGACTACTCGACCGGTTCGGTCGGCATCGGCGCCACGGCGCCCGTCTGGGGCGCGATCGCGCGCCGCTACCTCGAGTACCACCGCCTCGAGGCGCCGCCGATGGGCCGCCAGATCGCGCTGCTCGGCGACGCCGAGCTCGACGAGGGCGCGGTCTGGGAGGCGATCGCCGATCCCTGGGTGGCCCACCTGGGCGAGGTGCTCTGGGTCGTCGACCTGAACCGGCAGTCGCTCGACCGTGTCGTGCCGGACATCGCATTCGGCCGGCTGGCCGGGATGTTCGACGCCGCGGGCTGGCAGGTGATCACCGTCAAGTACGGGCGCCTGCTCGACGACCTGTTCACACGCCCGGGCGGGCCCGCCCTGCGGCGCCGCATCGACCAGATGCCGAACGAGGAGTACCAGCGCCTCCTGCGCGCCTCCGGCGCCGAGCTCCGCGAGCGGCTGCCCGGGGCGGACGCCGAGCTGGCCAAGCTGGTAGCCGAGCTCGACGACGCCGAGCTGCGCGCGGGCTTCAGGGACCTCGGCGGGCACGACCTCGGCAAGCTGATCGACGCCTACCGCGCGGCGGAGCACGACCGGCCGACCGTCGTGTTCGCCTACACGATCAAGGGCTGGTCGCTGCCCATCGAGGGCCACCCGGAGAACCACTCGGCCCTGCTGACGGCCGACCAGTTCGCCGAGCTTGCGGCGGAGCTCGGTACCGACGAGGAGCACCCCTGGGAGCGCTTCGACCCGGGCAGCGCCGAGGACGAGCTGTGCGCCGCCGCGGCCGCCGCGCTCGCGCGCGAGGAGCCGCCGCCGCACGAGCCGCCGCGGGTCCCGTCGACGCTCGGCCGCACGCATCGCGGCACCGAGTCGACCCAGCAGGCCTTCGGGCGCTTTTTCGTCGACCTCGTCCACGAAGCGCCCGAGGTGGCGGAGCGCGTCGTGACGGTGAGCCCCGACGTTGCCAGCTCGACCAACCTCGGCGGCTGGATCAACAAGGCGGGCATCTGGTCGGTGGGGGAGAGGCGGGATTGGTTCGCCGACGACGCCCAGACACTCGTCCGCTGGCACGAGACCCCCGGCGGCGGCCACATCGAGCTCGGCATCGCCGAGACGAACCTGGTCGGGCTGCTCGGCGAGCTGGGCGCCGCCTGGAGCCGCTACGGCCAGCCGCTGTTCCCGATCGGGACGATCTACGACCCGTTCGTCGGCCGTGCACTCGAGCCCTGGTCGTTCGGGATCTACGCAGGCGGGCAGTCGATCCTCGTCGGCACGCCGTCGGGCGTCTCGCTCGCGCCCGAGGGCGGCGCCCACCAGTCGATCGTCACGCCATCGATCGGGATCGGCCAGCCGGGCTGCACGGCCTGGGAGCCCGCCTTCGGCCAGGATCTCGAATGGACGTTGCTGGAGGCGCTGTCACGCCTCGGCCGGCCCGGCGGCGAGTCGGCCTACTTCCGGCTCTCGACGCGGCCCGTCGACCAGGCGCTCGCGGGCGGCGACTCGAGCGACGACCGACGCCGGCTCGTGCTCGCGGGCGGCTACCCGCTGCGGCTGGCCGAGGGGCGGCCGCGCCTGACGCTCGCCGGCATGGGCGCGGTGGTGCCCGAGGTGCTCGCGGCGGCCGATGAGCTCGGCGACGGCGTCGACGTGATCTGCGTGACGAGCGCCGACCTGATCTTCCGTGCGCTGCGCGCCCGGGCGGGCTTCGGTGATCACCCCACCGAGATCCTCGGGGAGCTTCTGCCCGCCGAGCGCGCCGCGCCGATGGTGACCGTCCTCGACGGCGACCCGAACGCGCTCGCCTTCCTCGCCAGCGTCAACACGGTGCCCCTGACGCCGCTCGGCGTCACGCAGTTCGGCCAGTCAGGGGACCTCGAGGACGTCTACCGCCATCACGGGATCGACGCCGAGACCGTGATCGGCGCGGCGCTCGACCTGCTCGGGTAGCCGCTTGCCGCGCCGGCAAACCGGCACTAGGGTGGCGGCGCGATGACCGAATCAGCAGCGGAAGCCGCCGAGCGCATCCTCAGACAGCTCGAGGACGCCTGGAACAAGGGCGACGGGCAGGCGTACGCCGCCCCTTTCGCAGACGACGCCGAGTTCGTGAACATCCGCGGCGAGCACCACTCGGGCCGCGTCGCGATCGCCCACGGGCACCAGGGCATCTTCGACACCATCTACAGAGACAGCGTCAACCGCTACGACACCGTGGTCAGCAAGCAGCTCGCCGACGACGCCCTGTACGTGCTCGCGCACGCCACCCTTAACTCGCCCTCCGGTCCGCTCGCCGGCGAGCACGAAGCGCGCTTCAGCATGGTGCTGTCACGCCAAGACGGCGGCGGCTGGCAGATCGCCGCGTTTCACAACACGCTGGTCGCGCCGCCGCCGGGACCGCCCGACTAGGTCGTCTTCACCACGAGGACGGAGCAGCCCGCTCTATGCGTGACCGTGTTCGGCACGCTGCCGAGCACGCGCCGCTGCATGCCCTTGTTACCGATCACGAGCACGTCGGCGCCGCAGCGCTCGGCCAGGCTGACGAGCACATCGGCGGGGTCGCCCTCCTCGATAAGCGTGCTGCAGTCGATGCCACTGGCGCGCAGCGTCGCCTGCGCGCGCTCGAGCTGCTCCGTGAGCCGCGCGGCCGGGCTCGTGGCCCACTGGATCTCGAGCGACGAGCCGCTCAGGTTGGCCGGGCCGCCGTCCTTCGAATCGCTGAAGGCGCTGATCAGTACCAGCTTCGCGTCATAGCGCCGGGCCATCTCGGCGGCCGTTTCGACCGCCTTGCCGGCGGTTTCGGAGCCGTCCGTCCCCACGGCGACAGTCGAGATCATGCGGCCGAGTATCTCCCGGAGCGGGCGCCATGTCCACCGTCCGGCGCACAGCTAGCATGAGGCGACCGATGCTCTCGCTCTACCGCCGCCACCGCCCGCGCACCTTCGACTCGGTGGTCGGTCAGGAGCACATCGTCAAGACGCTGCGTAACGCGATCGGGCTCGGCCAGGTGCACCACGCCTACCTGTTCGTCGGCTCCCGCGGCACCGGCAAGACGTCGATGGCGAAGCTCCTGGCCTGCGCACTGAACGCTGATGGCGGCCCCAACGCCGAGTTCGATCCGGACAGCCCGGCCGCCCGCGCGATCCTCGCCGGCACCTCGCTTGACGTCGTCGAGATGGACGCCGCCTCGAACAACTCCGTCGACGACATCCGCGAGCTGCGCGAGAACGTCGCGCTCGCGCCCATGCAGGGCGGCAAGCGCGTCTACATCCTCGACGAGGCGCACATGCTCTCGACGGCGGCCTGGAACGCGTTCCTGAAGACGCTCGAGGAGCCGCCGCCGCACGTCGTCTTCGTGCTCGCCACCACCGAGGCGCACAAGGTGCCCGCGACGATCGTCGACCGCTGCCACCGCTTCGACTTCCAGCGTCCCTCGCTCGACCAGATCGCCGGCGTGCTCCGGCGCGTGGCGGCCGAGGAGGAGATCGAGATCCCGGACCCCGCGATCGGCATGCTGGCGCGCGCCGCGACGGGCTCATTCCGCGACGCGCTCGGCACGCTGGAGCAACTCGTGACCTACGGCGGCAAGCACGTCGAGCTCGACGACGTGCTCGACATCCTGGGCGTCGCCGACGCGGAGATGGTGCTCGCCGCCGGGGAGGCGCTCGCCGCCCGCGACCCGAAGGAGGCGCTGCTCGGCGTTCAGCGGCTGTCCGCGTCCGGGCGCGACTTCACCCAGTTCATGCGCGACCTCTCGGCCCACCTGCGCCACCTGTTCGTGGTGCAGACACTCGGCGAAGTGCCGGACTCGTTCTCGGTCACGGCCGAACACGGCGACCGGCTCGCCTCGCAGGCGGAGCGGCTCTCCCAGGGCGAGATCCTGCGCGCGATCGACTTCCTGGCCTCCGCGCTCGCCGCCGTCAAGGACGGGTCCGAGCCGCGCATGCAGCTCGAGATGGCGCTGCTGAAGGCGACCCAGCCGCAGGCCGACCTCTCGCTCCAGACGCTGATCTTCCGCATCGAGCAGCTCGAGCGCAGGGTGGGCGGCGAGCCCGCTGCCGAGGCCCCCGCGGACGAGCCCGCTGCCGCGCCGGCCCCGCAGGCGGCGCCGCAGCGAAGCGGCGCGGGTCCCTCGGCCGCGGTGGCGGTCGAGCCGCGCGAGGAGGAGGAGGCGCCGCAGCCCACCGGCGCGCTCGAGCTCGAGCAGGTCAAGGCGCTCTGGCCGGCGGTCGCCGACGCGGTCGGCGAGGACAACGGCATGCTCGGCGCGGCGATCGGCGCGGCCGAGCCGGCGGGCCTCGAGGATGACCGCCTGACCGTTGCCTTCCCCGCCGACGCCGCCTTCGTGAAGAAGAAGGCCGAGGCGAACCGGGAGCTCGTGGCGAGCGCTGTGCGCGGCCTCACCGGGCATTCGCTCGGCCTCACCTTCGAGCTGAGCGACGAGGCTGCCGCAGGTGACCAGGCGACACTCGACCACCAGCAGCTGATCGAGCGCCTGCGCGCGGAGTTCGCGGCGGAGGAGATCTTCGAGGAGTCCGAGGAGGAACGGCAGTAATGGGTCAGCCGAACATGAACCAGATGCTGAAGCAGGTTCAGAAGATGCAGGCCGACATGGCCAAGGCGCAGGAGGAGCTCGCCAACGAGACCGTCGAGGCGAGCGCCGGCGGCGGAATGGTCGTCGTGAAGATGAGCGGCGACCTCGAGCTGAAGGAGCTACGGGTCGACCCGGAGGCGGTCGACCCGGAGGACGTCGAGATGCTGCAGGACATGGTCCAGGCGGCAGTCAACGAGGCGATCCGCTCGGCCCAGGAGCTGGCCGCCTCGAAGATGAACGCCGCCGCGGGCGGCCTCGGCGGCCCGGGCGGGCTCGGCGGCCTCGGCCTGCCGGGCCTCTGAGCGACGCGCTCGGCGCTGCCCCGGCGCTGTAGGGGATTGGTCCAGGTTCCCCCCTGAGGTCAGATTGGCGACGCCGCGATAGGAGAAGCGATGACCGAGTTCACCAGCACAGTCGCGCGGGAGCGCCTCGAGGCGCTGGTCGGCGAATGGACCATTGAGGCCGGACCACCCGGGGGGCCGGCCTGGCCCGGCGGGGGAAGAGTCAACTTCGAGTGGCTCGACGGCGTGCCCCTCTTGATCGAGCGGTCCCATGTGGACTTGCCGGAGGCCCCCGATGGCGTGGCGGTGATCGGCTGCGACGGGATGAGCGGCACCTACTACCAGCTCTACACCGACGACCGAGACGTCCAGCGCGTCTACCAGATGAGCCTTGGCGACGGTGTGTGGAAGCTATGGCGAGACGGTGAGCCCTTCTCGCAGCGATTCACGGGCACGTTCTCCGAGGACGGCAAGACGATCGCCGGACGATGGGAAATAGCGGAGGACGGCGAGACGTGGAAGACGGACTTCGACCTGACCTACACGAGGATCGAATGAGGCGGCGGGATACTGGGGCGTATGGCAGCACACAGCGACGAACCGGTTCGGCGCTTCGCGGACGCCATCACCCGCTGTGACGTCGACGCCGCGCTTGCGGTGTGCGATCCGGAAGTGGAGTTCCTCTCGGTGCTCGCGGTCGACGGACGGGCCTATGTCGGTCACGCTGGGATCCGGCGGTATTTCGACGACATCATGTCCGCTTGGGACGAGTGGCGGGTTGACGTTCATGGGACCGCGGTGGCGCCGGACGGGCGCGTGATCATCGAGATGACGATGCGCGCGCGGGGGAAGGGAAGCGGCGCGCCGCTTGCCGAATTCGCGCGGCTCACGTCTGGCCGGCGCCGACGGCGAGCTGGTCACCTTCGCCGGCGACCTGACCGGAAGCCTCAAGGGGGCCGACAGCTTCTTCGACGAGCGCTTCCGCGGAGTCATCGACACGTTCATCGAGCGTGCCGGGATCGAGGCGCCGCCGGCCGGCGAGGTCGCCATCGGCTACCAGCCCGAGGAGCTGACCGAGCTGAACTTGAAGCAGGCCGGGGTCTCGACCGTCATCTGGGCCACGGGGTACGACCTCGACTACTCGTGGATCGATGCGCCGCTTGGCGACGAGTTGGGCTACCCGCGGAACGTCCGCGGAGCCGCGGCCGTCCCCGACCTCTTCTTCCTGGGCCTGCTCTGGCAGCACTCGCAGGCTTCCGCGTCCCTGGTCGGCCCGGCGCTCGACGGTCCGCATCTTCTGGACGTGATGGGCCGGCAGGCGTCTCGGCGGCGGAGGGCTGCCGTGAGAACCACCGGGCGCGCGGCTTAGCCTCCTCGGCGCCGCGGAGGCGCAGCTCGGGGTGCACGTCAACGCCCGGCTGGCGTCACGGGAGCGGCCCGCCGCCCGATGCCGCGGCTAGCCTTGGCGGCCCGTGTTCGCCGCCCCGGTAAACCGCCTCATCACCGAGCTCGCCCGCCTGCCCGGGATCGGGCAGCGCACGGCCCAGCGGCTGGCCTTCCACATCCTGAGCGCGTCCGAGGAGGAGGCGCTCGGCCTCGCCGACGCCATCCGCGAGGTCAAGGCCACCGTCGGCCACTGCGAGGTGTGCTTCAACCTCGCCACCGAGTCGACCTGCCGCATCTGCCAGGACGAGCGGCGCGAGAGCGCCACCATCTGTGTCGTCGAGCAACCGAGCGACGTGATCCCGATCGAGCGCTCGGGCGAGTTCCAGGGCCGCTACCACGTGCTCGGCGGTGCGCTCTCGCCGATCGACGGCGTCGACCCCGAGCACCTCCACATCGCGGAGCTTCTCGGGCGGGTCGACAACGGGGCGGGCATCCGCGAGGTCGTGATCGCCACCAACGCCACGACCACGGGCGAGGCCACCGCCCTCTACCTGGCCGACGCCCTGCGGGAGCGCTCGCCCGATGTGGTCGTGACGCGTCTTGCGAGTGGATTGCCGGTTGGCTCGGACCTCGAGTACGCAGACGAGATCACGCTTGGCCGCGCGCTGCGCGGACGCCAGGCGATCTAGTCCTTGTCGCCGCTGTCGTCCTCGCCGCCCTCGTTCCCGTCATCGGCCTGGCTGATGACGTTGAACCCCTTGTCGAGGTGCACGTCGACCTGGCTGCCGTCGTCCAGGGTCACCTCGACCTCGTAGGCGCCCTCCTCGTCGCCGGCCTCGGTCTCGGTGACCTTGCCGCCGCCGGTGTGCTCGAGCGCGGCCGCCGACGCACGGTCGAGGGCCTGCCCCGTGATCGCCTGCTCGCTGCCGTCGTCGTCGCCGCCGGTCGCCCCCGCAATGGCGGCCCCGGTGATGCCGAGCACCGCGATCGCGAGCGTTGCGCCCAACAGAACCTTCACTCTCTTTCCCATCCGACCTACCTCCTTGGATCCGTTTCCTCTTGCCTGGATCCCGAGGCTACGACGGCCACCTGAGATGGCCCTGAGCCGTCTTCCGGGGCATCGGGGAGCCAGATCCGCACGGTGGCTCCAGGGCCCGGCGCGATCTCGGCGCGACCTCCATGGGCCTGTGCGATCGCCCTGACGATCGACAGTCCGAGGCCGGTTCCGGTGCGGGTGCGGGCCCGATCGCCGCGCGCGAAGCGCTCGAAGGCGCGCTCGGCGAACTCGGGCGGGAATCCCTCGCCGGCGTCGGACACCTCGAACGCCACGCCGCCGCCGGTGCGGTGAGAGCTCAGCAAGACGTCGCCCTCCCCGTAGCGCAGCGCGTTGTCGACGAGATTGGCGAGCGCCTGGTCGAGCCGCAGCTCGTCGGCGTGCACCCGCTCCCCGTCGCCGGCCTCGACGCGGATCTCGCGCCCGCGCTCGCGTGCGCGGTCCGCGAAGCGCCGCTGCGTTCGCTCGAGCAGCTCGTTCACGTCGAGCGATTCCGGCCGTACCGGCAACGCGCCCTCGCCGGCGCGGGCGACGACGAGCAGGTCCTCCGCGAGCTGGACGAGGTGGTCGCACTCCTCGACGGCGGCCACCAGCGCCGCGCGTCCCTCCGGGTCGTGCAGCCCCGCGCGCAGGGCCAGCTCGAGCTCCGCCTTGACCACAGCCAGCGGGGTGCGCAGCTCGTGGCTGGCGTCGGCCACGAAGCGGCGCTCGCGCTCGAATGAGCGGCCGAGCCGATCAAGCATCTCGTTGAGTGTCTCGCCGAGCCGGCGGATCTCGTCCTCCGCCTTGGGGAGCGGCAGCCGCTCGTCCCCGCTGGCGAGCGAGACCCGGCGCGCGCGCCGGCGCATCGCCTCCACCGGCCGCATACCGGCAGTGGCGAGCCCGTATCCGAGCAGCGAGGCGAGCGCGACGGCGATCGGCCCGCCGATCGCGAACGACGTCACGACGCCGGCGAGGGTCTCATCGCGATCGTCAAGCGATTGGCCGGCGACCACGACCTGGTCGCCCGGCCCGGCGCGGGCCAGCACGCTCGCGCTGCCCTCGATGCCAGGCAGGCGCCGCTCGATGGACACCTCCTCACCCGAGGAGGCGCGCTGGAGCTCGGCAGGGCTGAGTGCCTCGCCGCGCAGGCCACCCGAGCTGTCGACGACGCTGCCGTCGCGCGTCAGCAGCTGGGCGAAGCCCTCCTCAGCGTCGCCCGCAGAGCCGGCCGCGGCCGAGCCCGAGTCCGCCACCGCCGCGACGCGGGTGTTCAAGCCCATCGTGATGCTCTCGGCGAGATCGTCCTTGAGGCGCAGGTATACGAACAGCCCCGCGGCGGCGAGCACCACGACCATCGCCGCCGCGAACGCGGCCGTCAGGCGCACGCGGATTGGGAGGCGGCTCACCGGCCGCCGTCCCTGCGCAGCCGGTAGCCGGCCCCGCGCACGGTCTCGATCGAGCTGACGTCGAAGGGCCGGTCGATCTTCTGGCGCAGGTACCCGATGTAGACCTCGACCACGTTCGAGCGCTGCTCGTAGCCGAGGTCCCACGCCGACTCGAGCAGCTGCATCTGGCTGAACACGTGCCCCGGCCGGCGCATCAGCGTCTCGAGCAGGCCGAACTCACGCGCGGAGAGCTCGATCTCGACCTCACCGCGCCACACCCCGCGAGTGGCCGGGTCGAGGCGCAGGTCGCCCGCCTCGAGGACGGTCGGTCGCTCGAGCGGCCCGCGGCGCACGAGCGCCCGCAGGCGCGCGGTCAACTCGGCCAGGGAGAACGGCTTGGTCAGGTAGTCGTCGGCGCCTCCGTCCAGGCCGCGTACGCGGTCCTCGACCGAGTCGCGGGCGGTGAGCATGAGCACCGGCGCCCACACCCCGTCCAGGCGCAGCCGGCGGCAGGTCTCGAAGCCGTCGAGGCCCGGCATCATCACGTCGAGGACGATCGCGTCGTAGTCGCTCGCGCGCACCGTGCGCAGAGCCTTCTCGCCGTCGCTCGCTAGATCGACGACGAGGCCCTCGAACTGCAGCCCCCGGCGGATGGCGGCTGCCATGCGCGTGTCGTCCTCGACGACGAGAATTCGCATTCACCCATGATCACGCTCCCAAGCTGAGAAGAAGCTGAGAGCGCGCGGCGCCACCGTCTGTCAGTTGCGGATCACGCCGCCGACGTAGGTGACCGGAGCGGTATTGGGCTCGCCGAAGACCGAGCAGATCGCCCGTGGCACCGTGCCGACGTTCTCCCATTCGGTCTTCACGTGCGTCGACCAGCCGCTCCGGCTGCCCAGCGTGATGCCGAAGATGCTGATAGCGCGCGAGACGCTCTTCGCCGTGCCGCTGGAAACCCATTCGGTGCTCTTGGGGGCGATGATGAGCCTGTGGTCGCTGTCCGCCGTGTGGCAGCTGCCGTCGAGCACGCTGGCGGCGTCGTCGTACTTCTTGTAGTACGACCCGCCCACGTGGTGGCTGGTCCGCAGGACCCTGGTCAGGTCACCGGGGCCGCGGTTGCAGTCGTTGCCGTGGAGGTATAGGTAGTAATAGGCGAAGCGCGTCTGGACGTAGCGCGAGAAGGCGCCGGGACCCGGCGGCCTGATGATCGAGCCGCGCTCGCTGACGGTGGTCTTCGTGACCGAGGTCTCGCCCCTCGCCTCGAAGCCCGCGCGGCCGTACGCCACCGCCGCGCCGATCTCGGAATCGGCCTGCGATCCGCTCGCGTAGTAGAAGGTCGAGCGGAAGCCGCCCCATTGGTGCAGCTGGCCCACGCGCGTGTAGCGGTAGTAGTTCTTCGAGCGCCTCCACTCGCAGTCGGACCGCTCCTGGCTGGCGAGTGCCCTGGTGCTGGTGGTGCCATTGCCCCACGGGTGCAGGGGAAGGCGCGGCGAGGTCGAGGAGCGGGCGAGCCAGCCCCCGGCCGACAGCTTGCGCGTGAAGGGCAGCACGGCCTTGCCGGCCGCGGTCTTGACGAGCAGCAGCAGGTTGACGTTGCCGGCGTTGCGCGCCGCGACGCGTCGCAGCATCGGCGTGGCGGGCGTCGTGACCTTGAAGTCGCCGTTCCTGACGGTTGCGAAGCCGACCGTGCGGAACGTGCCGCGCTTGCGGAACGCGCTCTCGTCGAGGAACACGGTCGCGGTACCCGTGACCGCGGAGGAGGCGAACGCGCCCGGCGGCGGCGCGACGCTTCCCTCGATCAGCTCCGGCGCGGCGTACGCCGGGGCGGCGCCGGCTGCAAGCAGGCAGAGGGCGATGGCGGGCGGGGCGAGGCGGCGAGTCATGGTCGTCTGGATCTCCTGGGACGCTAGGTTTTCCCATCTTCCCCTTGGGGGAAGCAGGAAAAACCTGATGGGTTACAGGCGCGCAGTGAGGGTGAATGGCCGCCGGGCGGCACTGGCCGTTGCTTCTGTGTTCGCCCCGGCGCTCGGGTCCGCCGCGGCCGGCGCTCAGACCCCGCCGCCACCGGGTGCAAGCGAGGAAGAGGTCATGAACTACCTCGACCAGCTCGACAGCCAGACGCCGGTGGAGCCCGCGCCCGCTCTGCCCGACGAGCCGACGCCCGAGGAGCAGGCCGACATCGACGCTGCCGCCGACGACGTGCCGACACCCGGCCCGCCGCCGCCGCCGGAGCCGCCCGACCCGCCGGAGCCGCCGCCCGGCGAGCCGGCGCCCGTGGTGCCGCCCCCCGTTCAGCCCGCGCCCGTTGTGCCGCCGCCGGTCGAGCCTGCGCCCGTTGTGCCTCCGCCCGTCGAGACCCCGCCTGTGGAGCCACCGGCCCCGGTCGAGGCCGTTCCCGCGCCGGTTGTCCCGGCGCCGCCGGCGGCAGCTCCGGCTCCGGAGACCGCAACGCCGCCCGCCCCACCGGTGGGCGAACAGGCCTCTCCACCGCCGGCAGAGCGCCCGCCGCAAGGCGTCGAGGCGACGCCGCCCGCCCCGCCACAACCCGCACCGACCGTGATCGAGCCGGTCCCGGTCGCGCCCGCTCCACTCCCGGTCGTGGCCCAGGCCGAGGCTCCTGCCCAGGTCCAGGCAGCTGACTCGGAGCGCGTCCACGTCGTGCGCTCGGGCGAGTCACTCTGGTTGATCGCAGAGGACCTGCTCGGCCCCGGCGCCTCCACGGAGGAGGTCGCCAGGGCCGTGGAGCGCCTCTGGGAGCTGAACGCCGAGCGGATCGGCAGCGGCGACCCGAACGTGATCATGTCCGGGCAGCGCCTGGTCGTGCCGCCGGGCCTCTAGCCCTCGACGTCGCGGCGGCGCAGCAGTGCGAAGCCCGCCGCGAATGCGATCCCGATCCAACCGAGCAGCGCCAGCGTGGCGAGCTGCGGGTCGAGCAGGTTCGCCTCGTCGAGGCCGACGGCTGCCGGGTCGATGCCGGTCGCCGCGGTCGGGAGCGCGACGAAGGGACCGAACCTACCCACCTCCGGAACGGTCGCGAGCAGCATCGGCTCCAGGACGAAGGTCGCCACCAGCACGCCCACGATGGCCGCGACCTGGTTGCGGACGAGCGCGCCCAGCGCGACTCCGAACGCGCCCACGAGAGCGGCGAGCCCGGCGCTCCGCGTGACGTACTCGGCGAGCTCGCCGGCGTCCGGGCCCGGGAGGTCTCGCACACCGACGAACAGGAGCCCGACGACCGTCACCGCCGCGGATATCAGCAGCGAGAGCACCAGCCCCGCGCCCGCGAAGGCGACCGCCTTCGCGGCGAGGAAGCGCAGCCGGTTGGGGGCCGCCAGCAGAGCGCCGGTGATGGTGCGATGGCGCCATTCACCCGTGATGCCGATGACCGCCAGGATCAGGATGAACACGCTGCTGAAGTCATTGGCGAAGATGTCGACGACCACGTCCTCCGGCTGGGGATCGGAAAGCACTCCGGTGAGGACCGTCACGAGCAGCGACAGCCCCCCGGCGACGGCGGTCAGCGCGACGAACGTGCGGGTCGTGCGCAGCTTGATGAACTCGGATCTGAGCAGGGTGTTCATGCCGCCTCTGCGGTGAGGTCGAGGAACGCGTCTTCCAGCGAGCGGCCGCTGGCGGCGAGCTCGCGCAGCGGGATTCCCTCGCGCGCGGCCAACCGACCGACTTCGTCCGGGGTCATGCCGGGCACGACGATCGTGTCGGCCCCCAGGCGCTCGACCAGCCGGCCGCCGTCGCTCAGCACGGCAGCGAGCCGCTCGGGCTCGCCGCTTCGCACGCGCGTGGCGGACTCGCCGTCGCCGCCCAGCACCTCTTCGAGCGGGCCGCTCGCCCGCAGGGCGCCGCCGGAGATGACGACCACATCGTCGGCGCTCAAGGCGAGCTCGGAGAGGAGGTGGCTCGAGACGAGCACCGCGCGGCCGCGCGCGGCCTCGGCTCGCAGCAGGTCACGGACCCAGCGGATGCCGGGTGGGTCGAGTCCGTTGGTCGGCTCGTCGAGGATCAGCACCTCAGGGTCGCCGAGCAGCGCGGCGGCGATGGCGAGCCGCTGGCGCATTCCCATCGAGTAGCCCTTCACGCGCCGGCGCGCCGCGCCGCTCAGCTCGACGAGGCCGAGGACCTCGTCGACGCGCGACTCGGGATGGTCGCCTGCCGCGGCCAGGACGCGGAGGTGGTTGCGCCCGCTTCGCCCGGGGTGGAAACTCGCGTCCTCGAGCACAGCACCCACGTGCGTGCTCGGGCGCGGGAGCTCCTCGTAGAGGCGGCCGTCGAAGCTGCCCGTGCCCGAGTCCGGGTGGACGAGGCCAAGCAGCATCCGCAAGGTTGTCGATTTCCCGGCGCCGTTCGGCCCGATGAAGCCGGTCACCCGGCCGGCGCCCACCTCGAAGGTGAGGTCGCGCACAGCCTGGACCGATCCGAAGCGCCGGCTCAGCCCTCTTATCTCGATTGCAGCCATGCCGTCGACGCTAAGCCGCGGTCGTCGCGGCGACATCGGTCGCAGGAGTGGATCTGGAGCTCCGCCTTCAGGATGAGCGCGGTCGCACGAGCCCGACGTCGTACGCATGGACCACCGCCTGCACGCGGTCGCGCAGGCCGAGCTTGCGCAGTACCGACGAGACGTGCGTCTTGACGGTCGCCTCGGTGAGCACGAGCCGCGTGGCGATCTCCGAGTTGGAGAGGGCAAGCGCCACGAGCCGGAACACCTCGAGCTCCCGCTCGGTGAGCTCCTCGAGCATCTCCGGCCGCGGGCCCGGGTCGGGCAGCGCGCCCGCGAACCGGTCGAGGAGACGGCGGGTGGCGCTGGGTGCGAGCAGCGCGTCTCCCGCCGCCACCACGCGCACCGCGTCTACGAGCTCCGTGGGTCGCACGTCCTTCAGGAGGAAGCCGCTCGCCCCGGCGCGCACGGCCGCGAACACGTATTCGTCGAGGTCGTACGTCGTAAGGACGACGACCCGGCTGGCGCTGCCCGAGGCCGCGAGCCGGCGCGTCGCCTCGATCCCGTCCATGCTCGGCATGCGAACGTCCATCAGGACGACGTCTGGGCCGAGTCGTTCGACGAGCTCGACGGCCTCGGAGCCGTCGGAGGCCTCGCCGGTTACCTCGATGTCGTCGCGAGCGTCGAGGATCATCCGAAAGCCGCCGCGGACCAGCGCCTGGTCGTCGGCGATGACGACGCTGATGCTCACGACGACGCCTCGAGCGGCAGCCGGGCGTGAACCCGGTAGCCGCCCTCGGGCAGCGGCCCCGCCTCGAAGGTCCCGCCGAGCATCGTGGCGCGCTCCCGCATTCCGACGAGCCCGTGGCCACCCTCGCTCGCGGTGATCGCCGGGCGCCCGTTGTCGCGGACGTCCACCTCGAGCGCCTCCGGATCCAGCCTCAGCACGACCTCGGCTCGGGTCGCGCGAGCGTGACGGAGCGTGTTGGTGAGCGCCTCCTGGACGATGCGGTAGGCGGACAGGTCGACGCCGGCGGGGACGTCGCCGTCGCCCTCGCGGTGCATCACGACGTCGAGGCCGCCGGCCCGGAGCGGCTCGGCGAGCTCGTCGAGCCGGTCGAGTCCCGGCGCGGGCGTGCTGCCATCGGCGTCGGGGCGCACGGCGCCCAGTACGAGCCGCAGCTCGCGCAGGGCGTCGCGGCCCGTCTGCTCGATCGAGCGCAGCGCCGCGCGCGCCTGGTCGGGGCGCTCCTCGAACACGTCGTCGGCGGCCGCGGCCTGGACGACGATCACGGACACGGAGTGCGCGACGACGTCGTGTATCTCACGCCCGATCCGCGCCTGCTCGTCCGCCACCGCGCGCCGGGCCTCCTCGTGGATCACGACCCTGCGGTTGCGGGCCGCCTCGCCGAGCGCCCAGGCGCCGACGCCAAGCACGATCGCGAAGCCGGCATCCTCGGCCGTCGTCGAGAAGAAGTTGACCGAGGCCACTGCGGTGAGCGCCACGAGGCCGAACAGCGAGACGCGCGGCGGCCATACGGACGCCATCGCGCCAACCGCGAAGTAGCCCGCGACGGGCATCACCGATTCCGGTGAGATCAGCAGCACGGCCAGCCCTCCGATGAGGGCCACGGCTGTCACCGGGAGCGGGTGCGTGCGCCGCCAGCGCAGCGCGACTCCCTGGAGGACGGCGAGCGCGATGAGCAGGAGGACCACGCCCGCCGGCGCTCCGTCATCGCCCTCTCCGAGCGCGACGAGCACCAGGAAGAGCCCGACGGCCCATGGGACCGCCACGTCCGCGAAGCCGCGCAGACCTTTCGTTGTCCAGGGCCGGCGCATACCTCGATCGTGCCCGATCGCCGCGGCCACTGCATCCGACGGAGGTATGAGATCGATCGGCCGTACCATGGGCGGATGGCCACCCGACTCGCCCGCGGTGCCTGCCCGCACGACTGCCCGGACACCTGCGCGATGCACGTGACCGTCGAGGATGGGAGGGCCGTCGCGCTCGCGGGCGACCCGGACCACCCCATCACCGTCGGCTTCCTGTGCGGCAAGGTCTCCAACTACCTCGAGCGCGTCTACTCCGAGGAGCGCATCCTGCACCCGCTCGTCCGCGCGGGCGCGAAGGGCGACGGGTTCTTCGAGCGCGTGTCCTGGGACGAGGCGCTCGATCGCGTCGCCGGCGGTCTCAACCGCGCGCGCGAGGAGTTCGGCGGCGAGGCGATCCTGCCCTACTCCTACATGGGGACCCAGGGGATGATCCAGGGCGACGTCATGAGCGCGCGCGTGATGAACGCGCTCGGCGCAACGGAGCTCGAGCGGACCATCTGCGCCTCCGCCGGCATCGCGGGCACGCGGATGACCCACGGGAAGTCACCGGAGGTCGATCCCGAGGAGTGGCCGAACGCTCGCTACCTCCTGATCTGGGGCTGGAACCCGATGTCCACGGCGCCGCACCTGTGGCGGAAGCTGCTCGACGCGCGCAAGGCCGGCGCGCGGCTCGTCGTGGTCGACCCCTTCCGCAGTCGCACGGCACGCGTGGCGGACGAGCACCTGCGCCCGCTGCCCGGTACCGATGCGGCTCTGGGGATGGGGATGATGCGGGCGATCGTCGACGCCGGGCTGCACGACGAGGACTGGTGCCGCGCCCACACGGAGGGCTACGACGAGCTGCTCACCGCGCTGGGCGATTTCCCGGTCGAGCGCGCCGCCGAGATCAGCGGGGTCGACGCCGGCACGATCGCGCGAGTGGGGCGCGAGTTCGCGTCTACGCGCCCGGCGCTGCTTCGCCTCGGGGTGGGAGCACAGCGCCACCTCGGCGCGCCCGCGGCCTACTCGACGCTCGCCTCGCTGCCCGCCCTGACGGGCGCCTGGCGCGAGCGGGGCGGGGGCTGCTCCTACATACCGACCGCCACCGCCTCGGCGGTCAGCGCCCACAAGCACCGGGGCAGAGAGCTGCGGCCGGGGCCGGTACGCACGATCAACATGTCGCGGGTCGGTGCGGCGCTGGTCGACGAGCAGCTCGACCCGCCCATCAAGGCGCTCGTCTGCTGGAACTCGAACCCGGCTGCGATCGCTCCCGACCAGGAGCAGGTGCTCGCCGGTCTGCGGCGCGAGGACCTGTTCACGGTCGTGCTCGAGCAGTTCATGACCGACACCGCGCTGCACGCCGACGTGGTGCTGCCCGCCACGACCCAGCTCGAGCACCTCGACGTGGTGTTCTCGTGGGGCCACCACTACCTGACCTGGAACGAGCCGGCGATCGCGCCGGTCGGGGAGGCCAAGCCGAACACCGAGGCCTTCCGACTGCTGGCCGCCCGGCTCGGGCTCGACGACCCTGTATTCCGCGAGACCGACGAGGAGCTCGCCGACAAGCTGCTCGCGGACTTCGAGGAGGACGGCCTGCGCGAGCGCGGCTGGACGAAGATCGATCTGGGTCAGGGGCCGACGCCTCACGCTGACGGCGGTTTCGCCACCGAGTCCGGCAGGCTGGCCCTCCGTGCCGACTACGTAGCGCCGGCCGAGGTGGCGGACGAGGCGCTCGGCGAGCGCTTCCCGCTCGCGCTCGTCACGCCGAAGACGCACCTCTTCCTCAACTCCACGTTCGCGAACCAGCCGCGCCAGCACTCGGCGCAACCCAACCCCGAGGTCGTGGTGAGCCCGGGCGACGCGAGCGAGCGCGGCATCGAGGACGGGGCCGCCGTGCGCGTCTGGAACGACCGTGGCGAGTTCAGCTGCGCTGCGCGCGTGTCGGACGACACGCGCCGCGGGGTGCTCGTCGCTCCCATGGGCTGGTGGAACCGCGACTACGCCGGGGGCCGCAGCGCCCAGGCCACGACCTCGCAGCGGCTGACGGAGGTCGGCAACGCGCCGACCTTCAACGACAACCGCGTCGAGATCGAGTCGCTCAGCCGATGAGGCCGTAGTCGCGCTTTACGGAGAGAATTCTGCCGACCGCCCTGTCGAGGCGCGCGCGCGGGATGCGGCCAGAGCGCACGGCCTGTAGCACGGCGACGTAGGCCGCCTGCTGCTCGCCCGCGGGCCCCGACACCTGGACCATGTCGGCGCCCGCGCGGATCGCCTCGACCGCCGCATCGGGGATGGTGAAGAGGGCGGTGATCGCCGGATCGGCGAGGTCGTCGCTGAGCGCGATGCCCTCGAAGCCGAGCTCGTCGCGCAGCAGCCGGGTGGCCACGGCGCGTGAGAGCGAGGCAGGGACGGTGAAGTCGCTGAACGGGTAGAGGGCGTGCGCCAGGGTCACGGCCGGGACGCCCGCGGCGATGGCGGCCTCGAACGGGACCAGATCGCGCTCGCGCAGCTGTTCGAGCTCGAGCCCGACGGTCGCGGGTCCGTCCTGGGTGGCCTGGTCGGCGCCGCCGAGGCCAGGCAGGTGCGCGACGGAGCTGAGCACGCGCGCCGTCCGGTAGCCCTCGACCGTCCTGCGTGCGTATGCGGCCACCTCCTCGGGGTCGTCCGAATAGACGCGCGCGCCAAGCGGCGAGCCCGACTCGAGCCCCACGTCCACCACGGGGCCGAGCACGCCGGTGATGCCGAGGCCGCGCAGCGCGCGGCCCGACGCGAGTGCCTCGGCGCCGGCCTGCGCCGCGGAGGTGATGTCTGCCGGGGGGATCGCAGGCGGCAGGCCGGGTAGCGAGTTGAGCTCTCCGCCCTCCTGGCTCGTCAGGACGAAAGGCGGCAGCCGCTGCGCGCCGGCCCTGAGCGAGCCGGTCAGCGCCGCGAGCTGGGTCTCGTCGACGTAGTTGCCGCGGCCGACCACGACCGCCCCGGCGCCGAGCCCGTGCAGGCGGCCGACGATGTCGGCGCTCGCGTCCGTGCCCTCGAAGCCGAAGGCGAAGAGCTGCGCCACCTTGCGCTCGACGGGCAGCCGGCGGGTCAGCTCGGTCACGTCGCGCGGCAGCGACCCGTCCTGCGCGCGTGGTTCCGGGCGACTGGCGGGCGGAGGGACGATGCGCGCGAGGAACGAGACCCGCGTCCGCGGCTCGCTGCGCCCCGCCTGCGGCACGGGGTCGCCGGCCGGCTCGCCGGACTCACGCGCGCCGAGCACCGCGCCCGTCACCCCCGAGGCGAGTGCCAGCGCGGCGAGCAGGATGAGCAGCAGCTGACGCCGCCGGGCCGGATCCGCTAGCACGGCGCGAACGCTAGCCGCCCGGCGTCCGGCCGGCGGCTATCTTTGGCCGCCGATGGCCTCCGCGCCGGTTGACACGGTGGTGATGAAGTTCGGCGGCACCTCCGTGGCCGACGCCGAGCGCATCCAGCGCGCCGCCAAGCGCATCGTGACCAGCGCCGAGGAGGGCAACAGCGTCGTCGCGGTGCTGTCGGCGCGCGGCAAGCACACCGACGAGCTCGTCTCCCTGGCGCACGAGGTGTCCCCGCGCCCGCACCCGCGCGAGATGGACATGCTGCTGTCGACCGGCGAGCGTGTCTCGTGCGCGCTGGCGGCGATGGTGATCAACGACCTCGGGCACGAGGCGATCTCGCTGACCGGCTCGCAGGCTGGCATCGTCACCGACAGCGGCCACACGAAGGCGCGCATCCTCGAGGTCAAGGCGCACCGCATCCGCGCCGCGCTGGACGACGGCAAGATCGTGCTGGTCGCCGGCTTCCAGGGCGTCTCGCAGGAGTCGCTCGACGTGACCACGCTGGGCCGCGGCGGCTCCGACACCACGGCCGTCGCGCTGGCCGCGGCGCTCGGTGCGGGCGTGTGCGAGATCTACACCGACGTCGCGGGCGTGTTCAGCGCGGACCCGCGGATCGTGCCGAACGCCCGCAAGCTGCCGCTGCTCACCTTCGAGGAGATGCTCGAGATGTCGGCGAGCGGGGCGGGCGTGCTCCAGCTGCGCTCAGTGGAGTACGCGCGCAACCACGGCGTCACGATCCACTGCCGATCGAGCTTCGACGACGGACCGGGTACGGTGGTCCAGGACGAGGAACTGACGATGGAACGACCGCTTGTCACAGCAGTGACCCACTCGACCGCCGAAGCGCGCGTGACGCTCACCGGCCTGCCCGACGTGCCCGGCATCGCCGGCCGCGTGCTGACCGTGCTGGCCGAGGCCAACATCAACGTCGACATGATCATCCAGAACGAGCCCGAGTCCCACGGCCACGGCGCGGACATGTCGTTCACCGTGCCGCGCGACGACGTCGAGATCGCCCGCTCCTCGCTCGAGCGGCTCAAGGACGAGCTCGGCTTCGGGGCCATCGCGACGGACGAGCATATGGGCAAGGTCTCCGTCGTCGGCGCCGGCATGAAGAGCCATCCGGGCGTCGCCGCCAAGACGTTCACCGTGCTGGGCGAGGCCGAGGTCAACATCGAGATGATCTCGACCTCGCCGATCAAGATCTCGTGCGTCGTCCGTGAGGAGCACGTCGAGACGGCGGTCAAGCGGCTCCACACCGCCTTCGGGCTGGGCGCGGACGACGTCCTCCCCGAGGACGTGACGGGCGTCCACCGGCCGAAGGTGGCCTGATGACATCGGTGCGCACCCGGCCGAGCCGGGTGCTTCCGCAACGGCCGCGCGTCGCCGTTGTGGGCGCCACCGGCGCCGTCGGCTCGACGATGCTGGAGGTGCTGGCGGAGCGCTCGTTCCCGGCCGACGAGGTCGTGCCGTTCGCCTCGGAGCGCTCGGCCGGGCGCACGCTGCCGTGGGGCGGCTCCGAGCTGACCTGCGTCGCGCTCACGGACGAGGCCATCCAGGGCTTCGACATCGCCCTGTTCTCGGCCGGCTCCGGCGTGAGCGCCGAGTGGGCGCCGCGCTTCGCCGAGGCCGGCGCGGTCGTCGTCGACAACTCCTCGCAGTGGCGCATGCACGAGGACGTGCCGCTGGTCGTTTCGGAGGTCAACCCCGAAGCGCTCGGCGAGCACAAGGGCATCGTCGCCAACCCGAACTGCACCACGATGCAGACCGTGGTGGCGCTCGGCCCGATCCTGCGGGAGGCCGGCATCGAGCGCGTCGTGATGTCGAGCTACCAGGCGGTATCGGGCACCGGCCAGAAGGCGGTGAACGAGCTCGCCGAGCAGGCGCAGGCCGTGGTCGGCGGGAACGAGCTCCCGCAGCCGTCGGTGTATCCGCACCAGATCGCGTTCAACGTGCTTCCGCAGGTCGAGACCTTCAAGGACGGCGACGACTACACGACCGAGGAGCGCAAGTGCATGCGCGAGACGCGCAAGATCCTCGGCCGCGACGACGTCGGCGTGTCCGCGACCTGCGTGCGCGTGCCGGTCTTCACCGGCCACTCGGTGTCCGCCAACGTCCAGACCCGCGAGCCGCTCTCACCCGAGGAATGCCGCGAGCTGCTGGCCGCCGCGCCGGGCCTGACCGTGATCGACGACCCCGGCAACGCCCTCTACCCGACCGCGCTCGATGCCGCCGGCCGCGACGACGTCCTCGTCGGCCGCATCCGCCGCGACCCCTCGCACGACCACTGCCTCAACCTCTGGATCGTGGGCGACAACCTGCGCAAGGGCGCGGCGACGAACGCCGTCCAGGTCGCCGAGCTGTTGCACGTGCGCGGATTGCTGAGGGCGGCGCCGGCGGCCTAAATTCGCGGCACGGACCCGACTTGAGGTCGTGTGACGACACCAAGTCGGGCCGGTGAGGCCGTTCGGCACACGCCGGACCCCCTGGTTTCTAGCGCCGCGAGATCTCGCTCAGCCGCACCGTCGAAGCCGCCCCCCGCTTCAGCCAGCGCACACGCGCCGTCCCGGCGCGCGAGTCCACCGCCTCCACCTTGCCGATCTCGCCGGTCGAACGCTTGCGGACGTGTCCGGGCGGCAGCTCGGTGGAGGTCTTCTGAACGGGTCGCTTCGGCCGGGCCGGCCGGGGCTTCTCGGAGGCGGGCTTGGTTGCCGCGCG
Source organism: uncultured Thermoleophilaceae bacterium (assembly GCA_963734025.1). Taxonomy (GTDB): domain Bacteria; phylum Actinomycetota; class Thermoleophilia; order Solirubrobacterales; family Thermoleophilaceae; genus JACVRW01. Next base: position 213,360 of record CAVTFR010000002.1, on the reverse strand, counting down.
GCGGGGCGGGCGGGCCGGCGCCTTCGCGGGCCTGTCCTCCGGCTCCGGCTTCTCCAGCACCTTTTCGAGCGGACGCATGTTCGCGCCCGTCCCCTTCGTATCTGTGTCCAGTACCCAGGTCTTTCCCATGTTCTCTACCGATGATAGGCACCCGCGAGAGGCTTCCGAGATCGCGCCGGGAGCCGATTCCGAGCTTGCGTTGATGTTGTGCGCTCTGGGCGCGGGAGGGCCGGCTTTCCGCGTCTCAACGCGTTCTACGGCCATGCCGGCGTGGCGACGTCCCGCGGTCGTACGCGCTCAGCTCGCGCTCGAGCCGGCGCTCGTCGGCCTCACCGAGCGCAGTCGGCGTGGGCGCGACCCCGGACGGGCGGCGCCAACGGCGAGCTGCGAAGAGCACAGCGGCCGCCCCGAACACGGCGGCCATCAACGGCACCAGATAGGCGGCCAGGCTGAAGCCCTCGTCGTCGGGTAGGGCCAGCACCCCCGGGCCGAAGCGCTCTACGAGCCCGTCCTTTATCTGCTCCTTCGTCCGGCCTCGCCTGATCTCGCGCCTGATGAAGGCGCGCTCGCGCTCGGCCACCGGGGCGTTCGAGAGGTTGAGCGCGGTTCCGCACTCGAGACACATGACCTCGTCCTCGATGTCCGGCAGCGAGGCCCGTGGCTCGGCCGCCTCGGCGCCGCCGGCGGCCGAGAGCACCAGCAACGTGGCCGTCAGCGCGAGCCACGCTCTCACGCGCCCTCCTCGAGGAGCGGGCGCAGCGTGGTCTCGAGCCACTGCCGGTCGACCGGGCCGCGGCGAGTCGCGGCGATCCTGCCGCGGCGATCCACAACGAACGTCTCCGGGAAGCCCACGGTGGCGTACTCCTCCGCGTATTGGCCATCGCGGTCCCTCACGTTCGGGTAGGTCAGCCCGAAGCGGCGAGCGAGGTCGAGCGCGTCCTCCGGGATGTCCTTGTAGTTGACGCCCAGCACGAGGCCGCCGCGCCCGTCTATGCGGCGATGGGTTTGCTCGAGCAGCGGGAGCTCGTCGATGCAGGGCGGGCACCAGGAGGCCCAGAAGTTCAACACCACGACCTTGCCCCGATAGTCGGCCAGCGAGTTCTCGCCCGAATCGCCGAGGACCGGCAGAGATCTTTCCGGCGCCTCGATCCGCTCGCCCCGCGACACGGCGTCATCGATCGAGCTGTCCGTTCCCTGCGAGGCGACCCCGTAGGCGAGAAGGCCCACGAGCGCCGCGGCGGCGACGATGACGGCCAGGGGAAAGCCGCGACGCACACCCTGATGGTAATTCCCCTGCTTGCGCGTGGGCTACGCGCTGCGGGATACTGGGCCGGTGCTGCTCGCCGGGCGCGCGCTGCTTGTCCTTGCTCTTGCGATAGCGCTCTACGGAATCGCGGCCTCGCTCCACGGTGCTCGTTCGCGCAATGTCGCGGCTCGGCGCGGCCCCGACGGGCGCGCCTGGATCGCCTCGGGCCGGCGCGCGGTCTACGCCTTGTCAGGGACGCTGTTGGTTTGCTTCGCGTTGCTCGAGCTGGCGTTCCTGCGCTCGGACTTCTCCTTCGAGCTCGTCGCAACGCACTCATCGACAACGACGCCGGCGTTCTACCGGGCGACCGCTGTGTGGTCCTCTCAGGAGGGGTCGTTGCTCCTCTGGGTGGTCCTGCTGAGCGCCTGGTCCAGCGCGGTGCTGTTCGTCACGCGCAACCGCGCGCGCGAGATCGCCCCTTACGCCACGGCGGTGCTGCTCGCACTGGCCGCCTTCTTCTGCGGGCTGCTCGTGTTTCTCGAGAGCCCGTTCGCTCAGCTGAGCCCGGTCCCTGCCGAGGGCACGGGGCTCAACCCGCTGCTTCGCCACCCCAGCATGATGATCCACCCCCCGATGCTGTACTCGGGCTACACGCTGTTCGCGGTGCCGTTCGCGTTCGCGATCGGGGCGCTCGTGGCGGGCCGGCTCGGGATCGAGTGGATCCGCACCACCCGCCCATTCGCCCTCGCGGCCTGGCTTTGCCTCGGGATCGGTGTGGTGCTGGGGGCGCGCTGGTCCTACGCCGAGCTCGGCTGGGGCGGCTACTGGGCCTGGGATGGCGTCGAGAACGCGGCGTTGATGCCGTGGCTCACGGGAACCGCCTTCCTGCACTCGGCAATGATCCAGGAGCGACGCGGGATGCTGAAGGTCTGGAACGTCTCGCTCGTACTCGCCACCGGCATCCTGGCGATCCTCGGCACGTTCGTGGTGCGCTCAGGGATCCTCGAGTCGATTCACGCGTTCGGGGCCTCGACGCTCGGCGTGCCCTTCCTCGTGCTGATCGCCGTGATGATCGCCGGCTCGATAGCGCTCGTGGTGAGCCGCCTGCCGATGCTGCGGTCCGAGCACCGGCTCGATTCACTGCTCTCGCGCGAGGCGATGTTCCTGCTCAACAACCTCGTCCTCGTGGGGCTCTGCTTCGTCATCTTCTGGGGAACCTTCTTCCCGCTCATTTCCGAGGCGATCACCGGCACCCAGGCGTCCGTCGGACCGCCCTGGTTCGCCCGCTTCGTGGTGCCGCTTGCACTCGTGTTGACACTGCTGTCGGGGCTCGGACCGGTGTTCGCCTGGCGCCGGGCGACGTGGTCGAACCTGAGGCGGGCCTTGACTCTGCCGCTCGCGGCGGCGGGTGCCGTGCTGATCGCGCTGCTCGTGGCCGGCGGCGTAGCGGAGCGACCCGCGGCGCTCATCATGTTCTGCCTGGCAGCGTTCGTCTTCGCGGTCGTGGGCCAGGAATTTTGGCGGGGCGTGCGCGCGCGCCGTGCGATGTCCGACGACTCCGTGCCGCGGGCGCTGTTTGCGCTGGTGGGCCGCAATCGGCGTCGCTACGGCGGCTACACGGTCCACGCAGGGATCGCTCTCCTGTTCGTCGGGATCGCCGCTTCGACCGCCTTCCAGGACGTCCGTGACGCGCGCCTTGGGATCGGCGAAAGCACCCGAGTGGAGGACTACGAGCTCACCTATGTACGGCCGACGGGCGAGATCGTCGTGGCCTCGAATGGCTCCCTCGAGAAGATCGACCTTGGCGCCGTGCTGCGGGTGCGGCGCGGCAGCGCCGAGCCGGTCACGCTCCATCCCGAGCGCAGCTACTTCCCCGCGAACGATCCGAGCCTCGGGGCGGTCTCCCGCTACTTCGAGGGCGAGGCTACAAGTGAGGTCGGCCTCGACACGGGGCTCCGACGTGACCTCTGGACCGTGGTCTCGCCCGAGGCCCGGAACCTGATCGGGATCGCTCGCGAGGGCGATGAGGTCTTCGAGCAGGCGCGCTCGTTACCGGTGGACGAGCGTCAGGCTGCTCTCGGCGAGGCGCTTCGGCGCATGGTCGCTCTTTACGAGACGGAGCAGGGTGAGGTCCGTTTCCGTGTGCTGGTCTCGCCGATGGTCACCTGGATCTGGCTCGGCGCGCTGGTCGTCTTCGCCGGCGGGTTGATCGCGCTATGGCCGGCGCCGGCCGGCGCGCGCCGCCTCGCCGCGACCTACGCGGCGCGAGTCGCCCGGGAGCTCAGCCGCGCCTGAGGCGCCGGGATGGAGGTCCTGCTCGTAATCGCGGTCCTTGCGGCGGCCGTGCTGCTCATCAGTGGCCCGCTGCGCCGCCCGCGTGCGGCCCTGCCGGGCGCCGCTGCGTCGCCGGAGCGTGCCGAGCTCGAGGCCGCGAAGGAAGCGAAGTACCGGCAGATCCGCGAGGCCGAGCTCGACCGTCGCACGGGCAAGCTCTCCCCGGAGGATTGGCGGGCCCTTGACGCCGAGCTGCGGGCCGAGGCCATCGAGCTGCTCCGGCGTCTCGACACGCTTGGGCCATGACGCATCCACATCTCGCCCGGTTTGACTCTGGGCGGGAATGATGCTTTGGTTGGCACTGCGGAAGCGCGTCGGTGCAAATCTCTGCATCCGATGACCTCAAAGCTCATCACCCGCCGGATGCTCGTTGGTGGCTTGGTCTTGGCCACGTCGCTGGCGGCCCCGCTTGCGGCCGAAGCTGCGAAGTTCTCGGCGCCCACCTACTCGAGCCCGATCACGATGTCGGCCGACGGCAAGCTGATCTGGGTGGTCAACCCCGGCGGCGATCAGGTGGTCGTGATCGGCGCCAAGTCGAACAAGGTGCTGAAGAAGATCAAGGTGGGCGACGAGCCCCAGGGCGTGGCTGTCGACCCGAATAACCGCTACGCCTACGTCGCCAACGCGGCGAGCGGCAACGTAACCGTCGTCCGCATCAAGAGCCCGAAGCCCGGGAACTTCAAGGCAGGCGTCGCCAAGGACCTCGGCAAGAACGGCAGGTTCCTGACCGGCGCCGAGCCATGGAACATCGTTTCCTCGCCAAACGGAAGGCGCATCTACGTCGCCAACTCGAGCCAGGACAGCATCACGGTCATCGACGCCATTCGCCAGACCGGGAAGGGAAAGAAGAAGAAGACCAGCCCAAAGGTGCTCGGCCAGGTGGCGCTGCGCGACAGCGCCTGCAGCCGCGACGAGGACTTCCACTTCCAGCCTCGCGGCATGGCGGTGAGCAAGAACAGCAAGAAGCTGTTCGTGACGAGCTTCTTCGCGTTCCAGCGCCCCGGCTTCCAGCAGGTGAACGACCAGGGCCGGCAGGGCATCGTCTGCCGTATCAACATCAATACGAAGCCGAAGAAGGGGAAGCTCGGGGCCACGCCCAAGGCGCGCATCGCGCTCCAGGCGCGCGACTCCGGATTCACCGCCGACAAGAACCTCGACAACGTGCAGGACCCGGTGTTCGCATGGCCGAACCAGATGCAGAGCATCGTCATCCGTGGAGGCCAGGCTTTCGTGCCGAACATCGCAGCGGCGCCCGAGGGCCCGCAGCGCTTCAACAACTCGACGATGGCCTACGTGAACGTCATCAACGGGATCAACAGCGGTAGCCAGAGCGACGGGAGCAACGGCAAGTTCCTGAACCTCCACCTGGGCGCGCGCACGCCCGAACAGGGCAAGAAGAAGCTCTTCTTCGCGAATCCCTGGGCGATCGGGTTCACGAACCAGAGCGGTTCCGGATCGGCCTACGTGGTGTCCGCCGCATCGGACCTGCTGGTCAAGATGAACGTGTCGGGCAACGGCACGCTCAGCTTCACCGGCGGGCCGCAGACCACCCGTTACATCGACCTCAACGATCCGGCCAACCCCGCCACGAGCGGCGCCAACGCGGGGAAGAACCCCCAGGGCATCGTTGTCAACAAGCAGGGAACGCGGGCCTGGGTCAACAACTTCGTATCCCGGAACGTCACCAGGGTCAACCTGCAGACCGACCAGGTGATCGGAACGACCCGCTACGCCGCGCTGCCGACGCCCGGGTCGGCGGAGGAGATAGTCGCTGTCGGCGCCGAGATGTTCTTCAGCTCACGGGGCAACTTCGACCGGCCCGCCGGTACCACGGTGTCGACCAGCGAGCGGCTCTCGAGCGACGCCTGGCAGTCGTGCGCGAGCTGCCACTTCAAGGGGCTGACCGACAGCGTCGTATGGTCCTTCGGGACCGGGCCACGCAAGTCGCTGCCGCTCAACGCGAGCTTCAATCCGAGCGCCCGCACCCAGCAGAAGATCCTCAACTACTCGGCCGTCAACGACGAGATCGAGGACTTCTCGCTCAACACCCGCAACGTCTCCGGGCCAGGCCCGCTGGCTGCGGCCATCCCCTGTGACGCCCCGGCAGCCGGTCAGCCGGCCACCAGCACCTTCAGCCCGAACCACGGCCTGATCATCGCCGACAACGGCAACATCAACCTGCCGCCGTGCGTGATCAACGCGATTCCCGCGAAGGCGAACGCGGACCGTCAGCAGGTGACCGTCACGCTGCCCGGCAGTAACAGGGCAATTCCGGCGCAGACGGCGATGCGGGAGTGGGTGCGCAACGCGATCCGCACGCCGGACGGCCCCTTCACCAACCAGTCGCTCGGCGCGACCCGCTTGAACCCGAACCAGGTCCAGGCGGGCCGGGCGCTCTTCGCCCAGGCAGGTTGCGCGAACTGCCACGGCGGCACGCTCTTCAGCAACTCCATCAAGGATTATGTGTCGCCGCCGGTCGCCGCGGAGATCGCCAACGAGCGCATGCCGCTGGCGCCCGGCACGAACCCGGTGGGCGCCCCGTACGTGGCGAAGTTCATCACCAACATCGGCTCCTTCAACCTGGGCGTGCCGGGCCAGGGCAACGACCTGGGCAACAACATCGGCGCCGCCGAGCTCACCACCCCGGGTTTCAACCCGGTGACCCAGCAGACGACGGCCCCCTTTGAGGCGCTCGGGCGGGACTACAACGCCGACGGAAAGGGAAACGGCTACACGATTCCGTCGTTGCTCGGCATCGACTCGGCGCCGCCCTACTACCACAACGGGGCGTGCGAGACACTCGACTGCGTGCTCAGCAACGTCAAGCACCGCACGGCCACGCCGGGGCCGGCCGGGGGCCCGAACACGCGGCCCGATGCGCTCGGCAGCGCCGCCGACCGCGCCCGCGTCGTGGCGTTCCTGAGGTCGCTCGACTAGAGGCGCGACGTGCCGGCGCTGCCGCTCGACGAGGCTGGCAAGTACGTGGCCGGGGCCTATGTGGTCCTTGTCGCCCTGATCCTGGTCTACGTGGCGATCATCGGCGCGAAGATCGCCCGGATCAACCGGGAGCTGACGGAGCTCGCGACCGAGCTCGCGAAGGACGACAAGTGACAGGTGACGTCGGGCCCGTGCTCTCAGCGCTGCAGCGGCGCGGCGACGAGGTGGTCGAGCACGTGCTGCGAGAGAACGAGTCGCGTTGGGAGTCACTCTCGGAAGCCGATCGCAGGCGGCTCGAGGTGATGACGCAGGAGGTGGCGTCGCGGCTGTTGCACGAACCGTCACAGCGCCTCGAGGCGGCTGGGGGCGACAGCTCGTACCACTATGTGAAAGCGCTGGGCGACTTGTTCGGGCTCGGGCCGGACGAGCTGCGAGGCAGCGCTTACTGATCCCGTTCAGGCCGCGGCGAGCTGTGCGACCTTGCGGGCCACGTCCTTCGTCGAAACCACGTGCTTGCTCATCCCAAGTTCCTTCGGCTCGAGGCCGAGCGCCAGGCCGACGGCCTGCGGCAGGTGCAGCACGGGAATCCCCAGGTCGCGCTCGACGAAGTTGGCCGCTGATGGCTGCTGCAGGTCGAGGTTCAGGTGGCAGAGCGGGCAGGGCGTGACGAGCGCGTCCGCGCCGGCGTCGATCGCGTCAGCAAGGTGACGCCCGGCCTGGCGCAGCGAGGTCGTACGGTTCATCGTGATCACGGGGAAGCCGCAGCACTTGCGCGCGCCCGCGTAGTCCACGGGCTCGCCGCCGAGCGCCTCGATCACCCAGTCGAGGTATAGGTCGCGCTCGGGGTGGTCGGCGAAGCCGAGTCGCTTCGACGGGCGCACGATGTAGCAGCCGTAGAAGGGTGCGAGCCGCAGCCCCTCGAGCGGGCGCTGCACCTTGCCGCGCAGCGCGTCGAGCCCGATCTCCTCGACCAGGATCCAGAGGAAGTTCTTGTTCCACCAGCCGTCGCCCGGCTGATAGGAGAGCCCCTCCGGCTCGAGGTGCGTGTTGACGACCTGCCGGTACTCGCCGCTCGCGTCGAGCCGCGACTGGCATTCAGACTGGGCGCCCTGGCAGGTCGAGCAGATGTTCATCATGCCCACGGCGTCCTGGACGCCCTGTGCCATCGCGAACGTGCGCGCGTTGAGGGTGTCGACGAGCTCCTGGTTGTGCTCCGCGATCACCCCGGCGCCGCAGCAGTTGGCGCGGTCGAGCTCGACCAGCTCGAGGTCGAGCAGCGGCGCGACCTTCGCGACGGAGCCGTGCAGCTCGGGGGTGAATCCCCGGGACACGCACCCGGGCCAGTACGCCAGCTTCACGTCTCCTCCGTGTCCTCGGCGAACGCGCCGATCTCGGTGGCCTCATCCGCCATCTCGCCGATGATGTAGAGGTTCAGCTCGAGGCGCTCGTCCTTGGTCTCGATCTCCTTGATGATGCGGCGCACCTGCTTCTGGTCAGGCAGCTTCGGGTGGATCAGCGCCTTCTTCGGGCTGACCTTGCCGGACTTCAGGCCGTCGATCACCGTGGGCAGGTTCTCGGTCAGCTGCTTGGCGCCGCTCGGCCGCAGCTGTCCCTTCACGAGCGAGCCGTCGCCGAACGAGCGCGGCAAGAGCTGCGCCTCGTGCAGCGTGCCCCACTTCTCGATGATGTTCACGAAGGCCTTCTCGTGGCCGTAGCCGTTGTTCTCGTCCTTGATCTCGTAGTCGGCGGTCGCGCGCCGGCGCAGCCGCATGATCTGGTCCATCGGAGCCACGTCCTTGGGGCAGACCTCGACGCACGCGAAGCAATGCGTGCAGTCGTAGATGCCGTGCGGGTCCTCGGCGAGGTCCTCTAGCCGGGCCTGGTGCTCGCCGTCGCGCGGGTCGCCGACGAAGCGGTACGCCTTGGCGAGCGCGGCCGGGCCGATGAACTCGGGGTCGACCTCCATTGAGAGGCAGGAGGAGACGCACGCGCCGCAGTGGATGCAGGCCATGGCCTGCGTCACGTCGAGCATCGCCTCGGCCGGGACGATGTACTCCTGGTTCTCGGGCGGCTCCTCAGCCGGCAGGAGCCACGGGGTCACGCGCCTGACCTTCTTCCAGTGGACCGCCTCCATGTCCGTGATCAGGTCCTTGATCACCGGCATGTTCCCCATCGGCTCGACCGTGATCGCGCCGTCGCGGGCGCGCTCCGCCGCATCGCCGATGCGAGTGTTGCAGGCGAGCGCCGAGCGCCCGTTGATCTTGACCCCGCAAGAGCCGCAGATGGCGGCGCGGCAGGAGCAGCGGATGCCGATCGAGGCGTCCTCGCGGTCCTTGACCTGCAGGATCGCGTCGAGGACCGAGCGCTCGGGCGGCAGCTCGGCCTCGTAGTCCTTCCAGTAGGCCGCCTCCCCGGACTCGGGGTCGAAGCGGCGGATCTTCAGCGTGAAATCAGCCACGTCCTCAGTATGTCCTCTCCTGCGGCTCCCACTGGGTCATGGTGACCTCGGAGTAGGAGATCTCGGGTTCGCTGCCGTTCGCGGCGACGTTGATGTGCTTGAGCCACTCGTCGTCGTTGCGCGCCGGGAAGTCGGTGCGGTACTGGGCGCCGCGGCTCTCCCTGCGCTCGAGCGCGGAGACCACGATGCACTCGGCGTTGTCCAGCATGAACCGGAGTTCCAGCGCACCGAGCACGTCCTGGTTGAAGACGGTGCCCTTGTCGTCGATCGCGACGCTCTCGGCCTCCTCCTTGAGGCCGCGCACGGCTTCGAGCGCCGTCTGCAGCCCAGCCTCGTCACGGAAGACCGCCACGTACTTGTCCATCAGCTTGCCGAGGTCGGCCTTGATCTCGGAAACGCGCCGCCCGGACCCGTCGCGCCCCACGATCGCGTCGATGGCGCGCGCCTCGTCGTCGAGTGCCGCGCGACCCGGGTCGGGCATGTGCATGCCGCGAACCACGTCCGCCGCGTGGTCGCCGGAGCGGCGGCCGAATACGAGCGTGTCGAGCAGCGAGTTGGCGCCGAGCCGGTTGCCCCCGTGCACGGAGACGCAGGCCACCTCGCCGGCTGCGTACAGGCCCGGGATCGACGTCTGGCCATGGATGTCGGTCCTGACGCCGCCCATCACGTAGTGGTTGCCGGGCTTGATGTGGATCGGCTCGCGCGTGATGTCGACGCCCGCGAAGTCGCGGCCCACGTTGACGATCTCACGCAGCGCTTCGTGAATGCGCTTGCGCGGCACGACCGTGATGTCGAGTGCCACCGTGCCGTCCGGGAAGCCGCGACCCTCGTCGATCTCGGTCTGCTCGGCGCGCGAGACGACGTCGCGCGAGGCAAGCTCCATCTTGTTGGGCGCGTACTTCTCCATGAAGCGCTCGCCTTCGGCGTTGTAGAGATGGGCGCCCTCGCCGCGCGCGCCCTCGGTGATCAAGAGCCCGAGCCCCGCCAGCGTGGTGGGGTGGTACTGGATCATCTCCATGTCCATCAGCGGCGCGCCGATCCGGTAGGCCATGGCGATCCCGTCCCCGGTGCAGATGAGCGCATTCGTCGTCGGGTCGTAGATCTGCCCGTTGCCGCCGCTCGCCAGGATCACGGCCTTGGCGGCGAACAGCTCCATCGTGCCGTCCCTGATGTTGCGCGTGATCGCCCCGGCGATGCGGCCCTCGTCGTCCTGGACGAGCGCGGTGGTGAACCACTCCTCGTAGCGGTAGACGTCCTCGTACTTCATGAGCTGCTCGTAGAGGACGTGCAGGATCGCCTGGCCGGTGATGTCGGCGACGTAGTAGGTGCGGGCCGCGCTGGCGCCGCCGAAGGCGCGCTTGCCGAGCCGGCCCTCCTCGTTGCGGTGGAAGGTCACGCCCCAGTGCTCGAGGTCGAGCAGCTCCTCGGGCGCCTCGCGGCACATGATCTCGATCGCGTCCTGATCGCCGAGGTAGTCCGAGCCCTTGACCGTGTCGAAGGCATGCGACTCCCATGAGTCCTGCGGGTCGAGCGCCGCGTTGATGCCGCCCTGGGCGGCGTTCGAGTGCGAGCGCACGGGGTGGACCTTGGAGATGATGCCGACCGATGCCCCCTTCGCCGCGGCGGCGAGGGCGGCGCGCTGGCCGGCGAGGCCGGCCCCTATGACGAGGACATCATGCTGGGGCATTCGCTGGGGCCAGCGATTCTATGGAACGCGACCGGCGAGCTTCTCCGGGCTACGCCGGGGCCGCTGTCCGCAGCGCGCGCTGCACGGCCTCGATCGTGACGATGCCGCGCAGGACGCCGTCGCCGTCGACGGCCATGACGGCGCCGAGCCGGGCCAGGCCGTCGCGCCCGAGCAGGTCCTCGAGCGGGTCCTCCACGCGAGCGCGCAGGCCGCTGCCTGCGTCGTCGCGCGCCATCACCGAGGCGACTGTCCGCGTCCCGCGGATCTGGTCGGGCACGCCCTGGATCGCCTCCTGGGTCACGACGCCCACGAGCCGGCCCGTGCGGTCCACCACGGGGAACCAGGGCCAGCCGTAGCGGAGGAAGAACTCCTGCTCGGCCTGATCGAGGGTCATCGCGTCCGGGACGGCCACGGGCTCGGCGTCCATCACGTCGGCCACGCGGATCCCGACGATGCGGTCGGCGAAGTCCGCCTGCGCCACGGCGGAGCCCGCCGCCTGTGCGAGGAAGAAGCCGATGAAGCCGAGCCAGATTCCACCGACGAGGTTGTCCCAGGCGAGCACCATGAAGATGCCGAAGCCGACGAGCGCCCAGCCGACGAACCGTCCCAGCACGCCCGCGAAGCGGGTCGCGCGGTTGCGGTCGCCCGTGACCTTCCAGGCGATCGCCCGCGCGATCCGGCCGCCGTCGAGCGGGAAGCCCGGGATCAGGTTGAAGAGCAGGATGATGATGTTGATCGAGGTCAGGTAGCCGAGCACCGCGAGCGTCGCGCCCGAGGTGCTGTCGTCGAAGCGCGAGCTCTCGAGCACCTCCTGCGGGCTCGAGACGAGTGCGCCGAGGCCCATGCAGACGGCGGCGATCACGAGCGTCACTGCCGGGCCGGCCACCGCGATGCGGAACTCGACCCCCGGTGAGTCCGAGTCACGGCCGAGCTTCGCAACGCCTCCGAACAGCCACAGGTCGATGCCCAGGATCGGGATGCCGTTGCGAATCGCGACGACCGCGTGCCCGAACTCGTGCAGCAGGATCGACAGGAAGAAGAGCAGCGCGCTGACGGTGGCGAGCAGGAAGGCGCTCGAGCCCGGCGCGACCTCCTCGTAGTAGTCGGCCAGCGACCAAATGATCAGGAAAAGGACGAGGAACCAGCTGATGTCGACGCCCACGCGGATACCGAAGACACGACCGAGCTGTATGGAGCCGCCCCCGAACATTGATCTGAAATGGTGGCAGGCTTCCGGACCCGAAGCAGAATCTCTGAAAGGAATTCCTTGACACACAAAGTCACCCTCATCCCGGGGGACGGCACCGGACCCGAGCTGGCCGAGGCCACTCGGCGCGTGCTCGAGGCCACCGGCGTCGAGTTCGACTGGGACCTCCAGGACGCCGGAGTGGACGTCTACGAGTCGGAGGGCAACCCTCTACCCGAGCGCACCCTCGGCTCGATCCGCGAGCGCGGGGTCGCGATCAAGGGCCCGACGACCACGCCGGTCGGCTCGGGCTTCCGCTCGATCAACGTCGCGCTGCGCAAGGAATTCGACCTCTACTCCTGCGTAAGGCCCTGCAAGGCATACGAGGGCGTGCGCACGCGCTTCCCCGAGACCGACATCGTGATCGTTCGCGAGAACACCGAGGACCTCTACGCGGGCATCGAGTTCGAGAAGGGCTCGCCCGAGGCGGAGAAGCTGCGCAGTTTTCTGGCCGACGAGCTCGACTCGCCGACCCGTGAGGAGTCCGGCATCTCCATCAAGCCGATCTCCGTGTTCGGCTCTGACCGCGTCGTCGAGTCGGCCTTCAGGTACGCGGAGGAGAACGGGCGCAAGAAGGTCACGGCCGCTCACAAGGCCAACATCATGAAGTTCACGGACGGCCTCTTCCTCGAGGTCGCGCGCCAGGTCGCCGAGCGCCACCCGGACATCGAGTTCGAGGACCGCATCATCGACAACCTCTGCAATCAGCTCGTGTCGCGACCCGAGGAGTACGACGTGATCGTGCTGCCCAACCTGTACGGCGACATCGTCTCGGACCTCGGCGCCGGCATGATCGGCGGCCTCGGCCTTGCGCCGGGCGCGAACATCGGCACGACCGGCGCCATCTTCGAGGCGACGCACGGCTCGGCGCCGAAGTACAAGGGTCAGAACAAGGTCAACCCCACCGCCCTGATGCTCTCCGGTGTGCTGATGCTCCGCCACCTCGCCGAGACCGAGGCTGCCGACCGCATGGAGGGCGGCATCGCCGAGGTGATCCGCAACGGCGACAAGGTCACCTACGACCTGAAGCCGACGCGTGACGATCCCTCCGCGGTGGGTACGAGTGAGTTCGCCGACGCCGTAATCGAGGAGATGAATTCGTAGATGGCAACCACCGTCACCGTCACCGGCGCAGCCGGCCAGATCGGCTATGCCCTGCTGTTCCGCATCGCTTCCGGGCAGATGCTCGGCCCCGGTGAGCAGATCGACCTGCGCCTGCTCGAGATCCCCGACGCCGTCAAGGCGGCCGAGGGAACCGCGCTCGAGCTGCAGGACTGCGCCTTCCCGCTGCTGGCCTCGACCGAGATCTACGACGACCCGGTCAAGGCCTTCGACGGGGTCAATGTCGCGCTACTGGTGGGCGCGCGCCCGCGCACGAAGGGAATGGAACGCGCGGACCTGCTCGAGGCCAACGGCCAGATCTTCAAGCCGCAGGGCGAGGCGCTGAACGCCGGTGCCGCCGACGATGTGCGTGTGCTCGTGGTGGGCAACCCGGCAAACACGAACGCGCTGATCGCCATGTCAAACGCGGGTGACATACCGCGTGAGCGCTTCACCGCGATGACCCGCCTCGACGAGAACAGGGCAGTCGCTCAACTGGCCGCAAAGCTCGGGGTCGGCGTCGAGGACGTCCACGACCTCGTCGTGTGGGGCAATCACTCACCCACCATGTTCCCCGACCTGTTCAACGCAAAGGTGAACGGCCGGCGAGCCTCCGACCAGGTGGATATGGACTGGTACGAGAGCGAGTACATCCCGCGCGTCGGGAAGCGCGGCGCCGAGATCATCGAGGCGCGCGGCGCCTCGTCGGCGGCGAGCGCCGCCAACGCGGCGATCGACCACGTGCGCGACTGGACACTGGGCGCGGACGGCCTGCGCTCGATGGCGGTGCCCTCGGACGGCTCCTACGGGGTAGACGAGGGGATCGTGTCGAGCTTCCCGGTCCGCGTGCCCGGCGGCGGCGAGTACTCGATCGAGCAGGGGTTCGAGGTGGGTGACTTCGCGCGGTCGAAGATCGACGCGACGGTGAACGAGCTTCAGGAGGAGCGCGACGCCGTCAAGGAGCTGGGCCTGGTCTAACCCGCCCGGCCGTTGACTGCGGGCATCCCAGGCAGGCCATGCCGCAGGCCATCGTCGAAGCAGTCGTGGAGACGTGATCCGGCGAGTATTGGGGAATCTCGAGCTGCGGAGCTCGGGGTCGAAGGCATGTCCCCGACGGCCCTCTCGGCCGGCATCATCACCGGCGGCGTCTTCGTCACTGGGTCTAGTGGTCGCCGGCACGCTCGGGGACTACAGGGACGCGGAGCGCGCGCCCACCGACCTTGCCTCGGGCCTCTACTCGATATTGCGTGAGTGCGAGTCGATGCACGCGGTGTCGAAGGTGCCCGACATGTCGAAGCTGCGGACGCGCCTCGTCACGGTGGTCACGACCCTGCGAGCGGACATCGACGCAGGTGACTCCCGCACCTGCCAGGCAGCCATCGAGGATCTGTCCGAGACGTTCATCGAGCTCGATGACTCCGACGCCCCGGCCAACTACGTCGTCCGCCTGCGCGCCGAGCAAGCCGGACTGCGCAAGTCACTGTTGCGCGTGTACCACCTGCAGCGCGAGGAGTTCCTGCCGTCGGCCTACGCGATGATCGTCGCGTTCGTGACGCTCATCATTGCGCTGATCATGGTCACCAACTTCGATGGTCTCGCCGAGTCTCTTGTAACTGTCGGATTCCTCTCGTTCTTCTTCCTGGTTCGTCGTTCAAGTGCAGGCGTCCGAGGCGGGGGAGACCGTCGTCGACGACATCGAAGCTCAGGCGGAAGAGGTGCAGGAGCAGCTCGTCGAGGTGGAGGAGGAGTCGACCGACCCCACCAAATCGGCCGAGCACGCGGCCGCCCGCCTGGCCCCGGACGAGTAAGGGCGGCGCGGGTCGTACATTCCCGACTTGGTGTCGCCAGACGACATCAAGTCGGGCAAGCGGCCGGAAGAGCGATCTCCAAGCCCAGATTGCCCGCTTCCACCCGACCACCTTCACTGCCGTCGTTCGCCGGCCAGGAAGCACGGCCAGCGGAAGCCCTACGCCGGGTGCCAGCCCCCGTCGCGCTTGACGACCTGCCCCTCGGACTCCAAGGTCGGCATCACCCGGTACAGGTAGTTCGCCTTTATCTTCATCGCGTCGGCAAGCTCCGCGATCGTGATCCCCGGGCGAGCGCGGACCAAGTCGAGCGCCTGCTTCGCGCGCGTCCCGCTGCCACGGGGCCGGCCCCGTCCTCGGCCGCGGCCAGACGTGCCTGCGCGGCGCCCACTCGACGCACGGGCCCGGCCGCCGGTCCCGACGCCCGCCAGGGCCGCCGCCGCCTTCTCGAGGCGCTGGTACTCGTCGACGAGCGGGCGCAGTTCCTTCAGCCGAGCGTCGATCTCTTTCCGCTTCTCATCCAGGAAGTCAGCCATGACCGATAACAGTAACTGTTATTCGACCAGTGACTTCAGTCGCTGCAAGGAGCCGTCCAGCTCCTTTTCAGTTACGCGTAAGACGGCGTGCCCGGCGATCCGGCCGACCGGGCCTCCCGGCAGGTCGTACTGGTTCATGTATGAGAAGCGGGTCCCTTGGCCGTTCTCGGCGAAGCTGTAGACGACCCGCGCGTGCGATCCGACCGGTCCCTGGCCCTCCCATACGACACGCTGGCAGGGTTCGTTCTCGACGACCGTCCAGCGCACCTTGAAGCGGCGGCCGGCGAGTTTCAGCCATTGGGTGAGCTTCGACCCCTGCTTCAGCCGGCCGTTCGGGGCGTCCTCGAGGTGATCGTGGATCGTCACCCAGTCGCCGAGCCGCGACGCGTCCATGACGATGTCGTAGACCTGCTGCGCGGTCGCATCGATCTCGATCGTGCGCTCGACCTTCATCGCGCCGCCAGCGGCTCGATCGCCTCCCACTCGGCGAGCGCATGGTCGAGCGCGCGCTCGAAGCTGCGCGGCCGCAGCCCATAGAGCCTCGGCGCCTCGCCGGCGTCGCGCGGGAGGATGTCGGACTCGAGGCTCTCCATCAGGGGACGTACGAGCTCGAGGGGCAGTCCGGTTACCGCGGCCACGACGGCGCTCGCCGGCGGGGTGAGCGCTGCCCCCACGCCGAGCGGCATGCGGGCGACGCCCATCGACTCCGCGATCCGCTCGATCATCTCCGAATAGGTCATCACGTCGGGACCGGCCACGTCCAGGGCACGGCCCTCGGCTGCCGGCACCGAGGGCGTCCGTGCGAGGTACTCGATCACATCGCGCTCGTCGACGGGTTGCGTGCGGTTCACGCGCCAGCTCGGCAGGGGCAGCACGCGCAACCGCTCGACGAGCCGCACCAGCAGGCGGAAGGAGGACGAGCCGGCGCCGATCACGATCGACGCCCGCAGCGCGGTCGAGCGCGGCGCCGCGGTGAGCAGGATCTCCTCGACCTCGAGGCGCGAGCCGAGATGCACCGAGGTCCGGCCCGCGGGGGCGATGCCGCCGAGGTAGACGATCCGCTCGACACCGGCCGTCGCGGCAGCGCGGCCGAAGGCCTCGGCCGCGCGCCGGTCGCGGGCGGCGAAGCCGCCGTCGCTCGCGGGCTCCATCGAATGAACCAGGTAGTAGGCCGTTGAGACGCCGTCGAGCGCCGCCTCGAGCCCCTGGCCGGAAAGCAGGTCGGCGCGGACCGCCTCGACGCCCGGCAGCGCCTCGACGCGCTCGGGCCGCCTCGCGAGCGCGCGCAGCGGCCGGCCCTCCGCCGAGAGCCGGCGCAGCAGACGGCTGCCGACGTATCCGCTTGCTCCGGTGATCAGCTCCATGGGTCTCTCATGCTGCCCGAAGTTCGCCCCCCTGAAAAACCCGCTCCGAGCGGGGCGGTTCGGAGCGAGGCTGCAAACTGCGGCAAACCGCGAGTGGAAACCGCGGCTCGGTTGTTATTGCATGGGAACCGTGCCGAAGACGAAGCCCGCTCGCTGCGAGGACTGCTTCTTCCGCCAGAACGAGCTGTGCGCGCTGAACCTGGGGAAGCCCTGCACCACCTTCCGCCCAGCCGAGCGCGGTCTCGCTCCAGAGCGTCAGCTGGCCTTCGTCTTCCGCACGGAACGCACGACCGCCGCATACGCCTTCCCCCAGCCGAACGCCTGAACGTCCCGCAACCCGGAGGGTAATCTGCGCTGATGCGGTTAACCGTGCTCGGCAAGTCACCCGCCTGGCAGGACGCCGGCGGAGCCTGTTCCGGGTATCTCGTCGAGAAAGACGGCTGCGCGGTCGTCGTCGACTGCGGCAACGGCGTGTTCGGGAAGTTGCGCGAGCGCATCGACTACATCGACGTGCACGCCGTCGTCATCTCGCACCTCCACGCCGACCACTTCCTGGACCTGGTGCCGTACTCCTACGCGCTCACCTACGCGCCTCGCCAACAGCCGGTGCCGGTCGACCGCTGGCCCGGCACCGACAACCCGGCGCGGCCCGAGCTGCACGTGCCGCCGGGCGGCCGCGACGCCTTCCGGCGCGTGGTGGGCACGTGGGGCAACGAGGACCTGATCGAGAACGCCTTCGACCTGCGCGAGTACGACCCGGCGAGCGAGATCGAGCTCGGGCCGCTGTGCGTGCGCTTCCAGGAGGTGCCGCACTTCACCGAAACCTTCGCGATGAGCATCGCGGCCTCCAACGGCAGCGGCGGCCGCATCGTCTACGGCGCCGACAGCAGCCCTACCGACGCCCTCAAGGACTTCGCGCGCGAGGCGGACCTGATGCTGGTCGAGGCCACGCTTCCGCGCCCCGAGCGGACCGGCATGCGCGGCCACCTGACGCCGGCCGAGGCGGGCGCCCAGGCGCGCGAGGCGGGCGCCAAGCGGCTCGTGCTCATCCACATCTCCGACGAGCTCGACTGGGAGTGGGCGCGCGCGGAGGCGGCGGAGCGGTTCCAAGGCCCGGTCGAGGTCGCAAAGCAGGGCGACGTCTACGAGGTGTAGCCGAGCGCGTCCGCGATCTGCTGGCGCCCGCGGCTGAGCCGGCTCATCACCGTGCCCTCTCGTGTGCGCAGCGCCCGCGCGGCCTCCCTGTAGCTGAGCCCGGCGAGGTCGACGGCCGCGACCGTCTCGCGGTAGGGCTCCGGCAGCGCGGCCACCGCCGCGATCACCTCCGAGGCCTCCGCCGCCGCGGCCGGCTGGGCCAGCGGCCGCCCCTCGACGAGTTCCTCGTGCTCCTCGAGCGGGTTCTCCCGCGGGCGCCGCGCCTCGCTGCGGTAGCGCGAGTAGAAGGTGTTGCGGAGCACGCGCATGAGGTAGCCGAGATCGTCGTCCGAGCGCAGCAGGCGCGGCTTGCGCAGCACCTGCACATAGGTCTCCTGAACGAGGTCCTCGGCGTCGGCGTGCGATCCGCACAGCCCGACGGCCGCCCGGTAGAGACGGTCGATGTGATCGCCCAGGCGGGCGGGATCGAGCGGCCGAAGCGGTTCCACGGACACCGTCGGCCTGTCAGTCTCCCGCACGGCTCAGAACGGAACCGCGCCGAGCCCCTTCCAGCCCGCGAGGTCGAGCAGCTTCGTGGCGGCGACTCCGTCGCCGCTCAGGATGCAGGTCAGCCCGTCGCGCTCCCAGGTGACGATCGTGCGGCCGTCCAGCGACACGTAGCGCAGCGGCGTGCCCTCGCGCCGGGCGGCCGCCGAGGGCTCGGGGATCGGGAGCGGGTCGCCAGCGACGATCGTGTACGCGATCTCGCGGCCGTCCTTCTCGTAGAAGACGGTCACGGCGCGGCGCCCGTCGATCTCGTCTACGCGCCGGCCGCTCGGCTCCCAGCCGAACTTCTCGGCCCAATCCGGGAACGGCAGGCCGAAGGCGGACGCGTCGAGCAGCTTCGGCTCGCCAGGCTCGGGTGCCGGCTGGGTGGCGGGGCGCGTGCCGAGCTCCGCCGCCTCGACGACCGTCGGTCCACCCGCGCCACCGGGAAGCAGGAGCACCACGAGCAGCGCGGCTGCCGCCGTCGCGCCCGCGAGCGCCCCGCCGAGCGTCAGGCGGCGCCGCCGGGCGGGCCGTCGCGCCCGTTCGCGCTCCGACTCGATGCGCTCGCGCAGCCTTGGCGGCGCCCTCAGCTCGAGCCCGCGCAGCGCGGCGACGGCGAAGACCTCCTTGCCGGTACCCGAGCTTTCCTCCATGCACCTAGTGATGCGCGCGGAGGCGCTTCTATTCCCACTCGAACTCGACAAGGATCTCGTGAGCAGCAAGAGTGTTCCCATGAGCGCCGTCGAGCTGAAGCCCCGCGCGCGCCGCGCGCTCGACGCGATCTGCGACACCTTCGCCCCCGGCAGCGAGGGCCTGCCGGCGGCGACGGACATCGGCGTTCCGGACGCGCTGCTCGAGCTGGTGGCCCGTAATCCGCGAGCCGCTGAGCGCAGGCAGGTCGGCCAGCTGCTCGGCCTCTGGGACACACGGCTGCTGGCCGCCGTCGCGGGCGGCGGCGTCCGGCACTTCAGCGCGCTGTCGCAGGCGGAGCGGGAGCGGGTGCTCCTGGCCTGGGCGGACAGCCGTCTGCCGCAGCGGCGCGCCGCCTTCCAGGCGCTGCGCAAGGGCGCGCTCCTCGCGTACTACGGCAAGAACGGTGACAACCCCGTGCTCAGCGCGATGGGCTACCCGGGCGCGCTCGGCCCGCCCAAGAACCCGCCGGCGCCCGGCATCGAGCCGCTCGAGGTGACGGCGGACATTCAGCTTGACTGCGACGTCGTCGTGGTCGGCTCGGGCGCGGGCGGCGGCACCGCGGCAGCGGTGCTGGCGGGCGCTGGGCTCGACGTGATCGTGATCGAGGCGGGCGCCTACCACTCGGAGAAGGACTTCGACGGCGACGAGCTGTCGGGCTTCTCGCGCCTCTACCTGAACGCCGGCGGCATGGCCTCGCACGACGGGAGCATCGGCCTGCTCGCCGGCTCCTGCCTCGGCGGCAGCACGATCGTCAACTACACGTTCTCGTTCCGCACGCCCGACCACGTGCGGCGCGAGTGGGCCTCGATGGGCGTGCCCGCGGTCGACGGGCCGGCATTCGACGAGAGCCTCGACGCGGTTTGGGAACGGATCTCTGTGAACGAGGAACACAGCGTCCCGAGTCTCCGCGACGAGGCGATCCGGTTCGGGCTCGACCGGCTCGGCTGGGACTCACAGGTGATGAAGCGCAACGTGCGCGGCTGTCGCGCCGAGGTCTGCCGGCTGTGCCACTACGGTTGCCCGCTGGGCGCGAAGCAGTCGACGCTCAAGACCTGGCTGCAGGACGCCTACGACGTCGGCACCCGCATCCTCGTGCGCACGCGTGCCGACCGCGTGATCGTCGAGGGCGGCGCGGCACGTGGGGTAGAGGCGCGGACGGCCGCCGGCCACCGCGTGACGATCCGCTCGCGCGCGGTCGTGAGCGCCGCGGGCGCGCTCAACACGCCTGCTCTGCTCGCCCGCTCGGGCGTGCGCTCGAAGGCTCTCGGCAAGCACCTGCGCCTGCACCCGGTGATGGTGGTCTGGGGACAGATGGACGACGAGCTGCGGCCGTGGGAGGGAATGTTGAGCGCGACCTTCTCCGACGAGCACGCGAACATGGACGGCAGGGGCTACGGGATCAAGTACGAGCACGTGGCGATACCGCCGAGCATCCTGCTGAGCTTCTCGCCCTGGCGCGGCGGGCGCGCCCATCAGGAGCTGATGCAGGCCCTCCCGTACACGGCCGGGATCGGCATCCTCCTGCGCGACCACGGCCGCGGCGAGGTGCGCGTCGGCCGCGACGGCGAGCCGGTCGTCCGCTACGCCTTCACCGAAGACGACATCCGGCATTTGCGCCGCGGCATCGCCGGCGGCGCCGAGCTCGTCGAGGCGATGGGTGCGCGCGTGATCTACTCGTCGCATTCGAAGTGGGTCGCCTACGAGCCGGGCCGGCGCGGCGACCGCGCAAGCTTCCTGCGCGACGCCGACGCCTGCGGATGGGGCCCGGGGCAGTCGCAGCCGGTGTCGTTCCACATCATGGGCAGCGCGCGCATGGGCGGCTCGGAGCGCGACTCGGTCTGCGACCCGAGCGGCCAGACGTGGAGCGTGCGCGAGCTGTACGTCTGCGACGGCTCGGCGTTCCCCACCGCGTCCGGCGTCAACCCGATGGTCACCATCGAGGCGCTGGCACACATGAACGCGCGTGCGCTCGCCGATCGGCTCAGCTAGCCCCGAGCGGGCCACGGTGGTCGGCTCCGGCCCGAACGGGCTGGCCGCAGCGATCGCGCTCGCCCGGGCGGGCCTCGGGGTGACCGTGCTCGAGGGCGAGGAGACGCCCGGCGGCGGCTGCCGCTCCGCCGAGCTGACGCTGCCGGGCTTCGTGCACGACACCTGCTCGGCTGTGCACGGGCTCGCGCTCGCCTCGCCGTTCCTGAGCAAGCTGCCGCTCGGGCGGCACGGCTTCGAGCCGGTGCATCCGGAGGCGCCGCTCGCGCATCCGCTCGACGACGGCAGCGCGGTGATGCTGGAGCGCTCGCTCGAGCTGACGGCGCGCGGCCTCGGCCCGGACGAGGCGGCGTGGCGGCGCCTGTTCGGGCCGCTCGTGCGCGAGGCCGAGCCGCTCTTCCGCGCGCTGCTCGGCCCGCTCCGGATACCCCGGCGCCCGTTGCTCGTGAGCCGTTTCGGGCTCGTCGGCCTGCGCTCGGGAACCGGCCTCGCGCGGGCGCGTTTCGAGGGCGAGCGTGCCCGCGCGCTGCTGGGCGGCTGCTTCGCCCACTCGTTGCTCTCGCTGCACGCGCACGTGAGCGCGGCCTTCGGGCTGGTGCTCGTCGCCTCCGCGCACGCGGTCGGCTGGCCGGTCGCCCGCGGCGGCTCGCAGCGGCTCGCCGATGCGCTGATCGCGGAGCTGGGGTCACTCGGCGGGAGGGTCGAGACGGGCCATCGGGTCCGCTCGCTCGACGAGCTCGAGCCCGGCCTCGCGCTGCTTGACGTCGCGCCCCGCGAGCTCCTGCGGATGGCGGGCGAGCGCCTGCCCGCGCGCTACCGGCGCGGACTCGAGCGCTACCGCCCCGGGCCGGGGATCTTCAAGCTCGACTGGGCGCTCGACGGCCCGATTCCCTGGACCGCGCCCGAGGCCGCGCGCGGCGGCACGGTGCACCTCGGTGGGACCCTGGAGGAGATCGCCTCATCCGAGCACGACGTGAGCCGCGGCCTTCACCCGGCGCGCCCGTTCGTGCTGCTCGTCCAGCCGACCATCTTCGATCCGGGGCGCGCCCCGGCCGGGAAACAGACCGCATGGGCCTACTGCCATGTCCCGAATGGCTCTCGGGTCGACATGACCGCGGCGATCGAGGCCCAGGTCGAGCGCTTCGCGCCCGGATTCCGTGATCTGATCGCGGCTCGCGCGGCGATGGACACGACCGAGGTCGAGCGCCGCAACCCGAACTACGTGGGCGGCGACATCAACGGCGGCCTTCAGGATCTGCGTCAGCTGTTCGCTCGCCCGGTGGCGCGCCCGGTCCCCTACTCGACGCCGCTGCCCGGCGTGTTCCTGTGCTCCGCGTCGACGCCGCCCGGCGGCGGCGTGCACGGCATGTGCGGCTACTGGGCCGCGCGCGCTGCAACCCCTTATCCTCGGTCGGCGTGACTCCGCAGCACGACCTGTTCGCGAACTTCGAGCGCATGCGGCGCGAGATCGACGAGCTGTTCGGCGACGTGTTCGAGCGTCAGACCGGCCTCCGTGGGCGCGGCTTCTCGCCCTCGGTCGATGTCTACTACGCGGACGACCCGCCGCGCGCGGTCGTCAAGGCGGACCTCGCCGGAATCGACATCCAGGACGTGGGGCTCGAGATCCGCGGGCGCCAGCTCCTGATCGCCGGCGAGCGGCGGCCCGCCGCCGCGACCGGGCGCCTCTACCAGCAGATCGAGATCGAGCACGGCCCCTTCAGGCGGCTCGTCGAGCTCGGCGCCGAGGTCGAGGCGAGCGCCGCGCGCGCCTCGTACGAGGACGGCATCCTTGCTGTCGAGATCCCGTTGGCCCGCCCCGAGCAGACGGTGCGGCGAGTCCCGATCGAGGAGGGCTAGACGTGGGCCTTCTCCTCACCTTCCGTCCGAACCTGCGGTCCCGGGAACCGTCAGGCGGCGTCCTCGGTCACCCGGGTAGCGCCGCTACCTGGACTCCCTGCGTCCTTGCCTGCCGGCCCCCGGGTCTCGCACGTTCGGCGGAATGCTCGGAGAAGACCCACTGATGAGCATCCACATCCCCTCCTCGAACGGCGAACCTGTGGAGGCCGCCGTCACGACGGCCCTGCCCGAGGCGTTGCCCGTGCTGCCGCTGCGCGACAGCGTCCCCTTCCCCGAGACGCTCACCCCGCTCGCGATCGGGCAGCAGCGCTCGATCGCTCTCATCAACGACGTGCTCGCCGGCGACCGTATGCTCGTGATGGCCGCCTCGCGCGACCCGGATATCGAGGAGCCAGGCCCCGGCGATCTCTACGGCGTCGGCGTCGCGGGCGTCGTGGCGCGGATGCTGAAGGTCCCCGACGGCACGCTGCGGATCCTCGTCCACGGGGCGCAACGCGTCGAGCTCCGCGACTTCGTCTCGACCGACCCCTACCTCATCGCGGGCATCGAGGAGGCCCCCGACATCGTCGAACCGTCGGCCGAGCTCGAGGCGCTCCACCGCAACGTGCAGTCGACCTTCTCGCGCATCATCGAGGAGCTGCCCTACCTGCCCGAGGAGCTACAGGTGGCGGTGGCGAACCTCGACGACCCGGCAGAGCTCGCCAGCATGATCGCGGGCGCCCTGCGCATCAAGACCGAGGAGAAGCAGGCGCTGCTCGAGGAGCGCGACGTGACGAAGCGCCTGCGCATGCTGTCCGAGCTGCTCGCGCGCGAGCTCGAGCTGGTCGAGATCGGCTCCCGTATCCAGACGCAGGTCCAGTCGGAGATGGAGAAGGGCCAGCGCGAGTGGTTCCTGCGCCAGCAGATGAAGGCGATCCAGGAGGAGCTCGGCGAGTTCGACGAGCAGGAGATCGAGGCCCAGGAGCTGCGCGCGCAGATCGAGGCGGCGAACCTGCCCGAGTACGCCGCGAAGCAGGCGGACCGTGAGCTCGGGCGCTTCGAGCGGCTGCCGCCGCAGGCGGCGGAGCACGGTGTGATCAGGACCTACCTCGAGTGGCTCGCGTCGCTGCCCTGGTCGACCTCGACGGACGACAACCTCGACCTCGGGCACGCGCGCAAGGTGCTCGACCGGGACCACTACGACATCGAGCGCGTCAAGGACCGCATCCTCGAGTTCCTCGCCGTGCGCAGCCTGAAGCCGGACGCGCGCTCCTCGATCCTGTGCTTCGTGGGGCCGCCCGGCGTGGGCAAGACGTCGCTCGGAAGGTCGATCGCAGACGCCATGGGGAGGGAGTTCGAGCGCATCTCGGTGGGCGGCGTGCGCGACGAGTCGGAGATCCGCGGCCATCGCCGCACCTACATCGGCGCGCTACCCGGGACGATCATCCGTGCGCTGCGCGACGCCGGCTCGAACAACCCGGTCTTCATGATCGACGAGATCGACAAGATGGGCGCCGACTTCCGCGGCGACCCGGCGAGCGCGATGCTCGAGGTACTCGACCCCGAGCAGAACTCGAGCTTCCGCGACCACTACATCGACCTGCCGTTCGACCTGTCGAGCTGCTTCTTCATCTGCACCGCGAACCTGCTCGACCCGGTGCCGCCGGCCCTGCGCGACCGCATGGAGGTCATCGAGCTGTCCGGCTACACGCACGAGGAGAAGCGCGAGATCGCGAAGCGCTACCTCGTGCCGCGCCAGATGGAGCGGAACGGCGTGGGGCGCTCGAAGATCGAGTTCAAGGACGACGCGCTCGACCTGATCATCGACGGCTACACGCGCGAGGCCGGCGTGCGCGGGCTCGAGCGCGAGATCGGCTCCGTGTGCCGCAAGGTGGCGCGCGAGTTCGCCGAGGGCAAGCGGAAGTCGAAGCGCACGATCAGGGCGGCGACGGTGACGGAGCTGCTCGGCAAGCCGCGCATCCAGGCCGACGTGCAGCGGCGCACCGGCGTGCCGGGAGTGGCCACCGGGCTCGCCTGGACGCCCGTCGGCGGCGACGTCCTGTTCGTCGAGGCCACCGCCTTCCCCGGCGACGGCAAACTCCAGATCACCGGGCAGCTCGGCGACGTGATGAAGGAGTCCGCCGCCGCGGCGCTCTCCTACGTCAAGACGGCGGAGTCGACCAACGGCGACGTGCCGTCGGACTGGTTCCGCACGCACGACATCCACGTGCACGTGCCGGCCGGCGCCATCCCGAAGGACGGTCCGAGCGCCGGCGTCACGATGGCGACGGCGCTCGCGTCGCGGATCAGCGGCAGACCCGCGCGCGCCGACACCGCGATGACCGGCGAGATCACGCTCACCGGCCAGGTGCTGCCCATCGGAGGCCTCAAGGAGAAGGCGCTCGCGGCTCAGCGCGCCGACATCAACCGGCTGATCATCCCGCGCCGCAACGAGCCCGACATCGACGACATCCCCGCCCATCTGCGCAAGCGGATGAAGTTCATCCTCGTGGACAGCGCCGACGAGGTGCTGGACGCGGCGCTCGAGCGTCCGCGGCGGCGTTAGGGTCCGGTGCCCGGTTCCGGGTAGAGTGTCCGCAGCCGAAAGCGGATCGAGGAGAGCAATGGCAGCAAAGAAGAAGGCCGCCCAGGCCGGGGCCGGTGCGTTCGCCGCGGGCAAGGCGGTCCGGTCCAACCCCTATGTCCAGCGGGTGATGGACGATCCCGAGCTGCGCGACAACCTCCGCAGCGCGTTCGAGTCCGCCCGCAAGGCTTATGGGCGGATGAACGGCAAGGGCCCTGTCAAGGCCGTGACGGAGGACAAGAAGACCCAGAAGGAGCTCAAGGAAGCGGCGTCCTCATTGAAGGAAGCCGCGAACCAGCTCCGCGGACAAAAGAAGAAGAAGAGCCGCAAGGGTCGCATCTTCCTGCTGGCCATCGTGGGCGCGGGTATCGCACTCGTGGCGAGCGAGGACCTGCGCAAGAAGGTCCTCGATGTCCTCTTCGGCAAGGAAGAGGAGTTCGAGTACACGGCCAGCACCACGCCGGAACCAAGTACCACCGAACCGGTGGGTTCCACCTCCACCTGAATCGACAAGGGCGCCTGCGGGCGCCCTTCTCGTTTGGCGTCGGGCGCCGACGCCCAGGTGGCGTACGCCACGCTCGCGCTCGGCTCGGCCATGGCGCTCTTCCTGTACCCGCATGCGCTCACCGCCGTGTTGAGCTCGCGCTCCCAGGACGTGGTGAGGCGCAACATGTCGCTGCTGCCCGCCTGGACCTTCCTGCTCGGGCTGATGGCGCTGCTCGGGTTCATGGCGATCGCCGCCGGCGTCAACGTGAGCGAGCCGAACCAAGCGGTGCCTGCGCTGTTCGTCGACATGTTCCCGTCCTGGTTCCTCGGCGTGGCGTTCGCGGCGATCGCGATCGGCGCGCTCGTGCCGGCGGCGGTGATGTCGATCGCGGCGGCCAACCTGTTCACGCGCAACGTGTGGAAGGAGTTCGTGCGCCGCGACTGCTCGGACGCCGAGGAGGCTCAGGTCGCGAAGATCGTCTCGCTCGTTGTCAAGGTCGGCGCGCTGGGCTTCATCCTCCTCCTGCCCACGCAGTTCGCGATCGATCTGCAGCTGCTGGGCGGAGTCTGGATGCTGCAGACCCTGCCGGCCGTGATGATCGCCCTCTACACGCGCTGGTTCCACCGCTGGGGCCTGCTCGCGGGCTGGGCGGTCGGCATGGTGTTCGGGACCTGGGTGGCGGCGTCGCAGGACTTCGTGCCGGTCTGGCAGCTGCCGCTCCTGGGCGTCACGGCCTACACCGCGCTGACCGCGCTGGCGCTCAACCTGGTGGTGGCGTCCGTCATCACGATCGTGCTCGGGGATCGTGGCCGCGCCGACGAGCTCGACGAGACCCGCCCGGACGAGTACGACGAGCTCGAGGAGGCCCGGGAACCGGCTCCCAGCGTCAGCGCGGGCGTCGCCTGATCGCCACCGGCTGGCCGGCCAGATAGGATCGCGGCCGAGGGATGGAGGCGGCTGGCGAACTACCGCGGCGGCTCGAGGGCGAGAAGGCCCAGCGGATCATCGCTGCCATGCGGGCCAGCGTCGGCGAGCGCGGCGCGGCCGGCTCCACCTTCGATCATGTCGCGCGCGAGGCGGGCGTCTCGCGCGGCCTCCTGCACTACTACTTCGGCTCGAAGGAGCAGCTGCTCGTGGAGGTGGTTCGTCACGACTGCGACGCCCGCAACCGCAACATGGACGAGCGCCTCGAGCGGGCGGGCAGCGTCGAGGAGATCCTCGACGCGCTCGTAGTCGGCCTCAACGAGTTCATCGAGGACGACGCAGGCGGCCAGGCCGTGATCTACGAGATGCTCTCAGCCTCGCGTCATTCCGACGAGATCCGCGCCGAGCTCGCCGAGCTCTACCGGCAATGGCGCGAGCGGCTCGCGGGCTGGCTGCGCGTCAAGGAGCGCGAGGGCGTCATCCGGCTGCAGGCGGAGCCGGAGGCGGTCGCCTCGATCCTCTTCGCGCTGGGCGACGGCTTCGGCATCCAGGTCCTCTCGGATCCCGACTGGGACCAGCAGGCGGCGTTCGAGCTGGGCGTCGCGAGCGCGCGCCGGCTGCTCGGCGCGAGCGGTTAGCGCCCGGGCGTCGTGTGACGGCGGTCACACACGCGCGTCCCGTCGTCGCGGAAGGTTTGGCTGGCCAGCCAAACAAGGAGCTGCGATGCAGGCCGCCATGGACAGACTTGCCTCCTTCCTCGAGCGTCGCCGCTGGTTTGTGCTCGGCGCTTGGCTCGCTCTCCTGCTCGCCGTCGCGCCCTTCGCCGCCAAGCAGACAGAGCACCTCACGAGCGGCGGCTTCGAGGTCCCGGGCTCCCAGTCGCAGGCCGTCGACCGCAACCTCGAGCGCTTCGCGGGCGCCCAGCGCGAGTACATGGCCGTGGTGGTCGCGCGCCGCGGGGACGGCGACGCCGCTGCCGTGCGGCGCGAGCTCGACCGGGTGGCGGCGCTCGCCGAGCGACAGGAGAACGCCCAGGTCGAGCCGCGGGCGCTCGCGGTCGCCAAGCGCGGGGCCGGCGACGCCTCGATAGCGGTGCTGCCGCTCGACGTGAGCGGCAACCAGGACGAGACGGCCGACCTGGCCGTCGACCTGCGCGACGAGCTGATCGAGTCGCCGATACCCGGGACGCAGCCCTACTTCGTCGGCCAGCAGGCGCTCTGGGCGGGCATGCAGGAGCTGACCAAGGAGGACCTCGAGTCCGCCGAGCGGATCGGCTTCCCGGTTGTCCTCCTGATCCTGCTCGCGGTGTTCGGCTCGCTCGCGGCGGCGAGTCTGCCGCTCGCCCTCGGCTTCGTGAGCGTCGCCGTGACCGGCGCGGCGATCTTCTTCCTCTCGCGGCTGACGCCGATGTCGGTCTTCGTCACGAACGTGGCCTCCATGATCGGCATCGGCGTCGCGGTCGACTACTCGCTGTTCGTGCTCGCTCGCTACCGCGAGGAGGTGCGCGCCGGCAGGCCGCCCGTGGATGCCCGCCGCACGTCGCTGCGCACCTCGGGGCTCGCCGTCGCCTTCTCGGGCGTCACGGTGATCCTCTCGCTCGCCGGCCTCTGGCTCGTCGACTCGACGACGATCCGGTCGATGGCGATGGGCGCGATCATCGTGGTCGCCGTCTCCATCCTGGCCGCCGTGACGCTGCTACCGGTCCTCATGCGGCTGTTCGGACGGCGCGTGTACGAGCGCGGCCGGATCGCGCGCGGGCTGGCGCGCTTCTCGACGCTGCAGCGCCGGCGCCGGCGCCGGCGCGGCTCGACCGCACCCGGTGCCGCAGCCGCTCCCGGGTTCTGGGAGCGCTGGACACTGCGCGTGACGCGGCGGCCGTGGGCGGCGGCGCTCGGGAGCGCGGCTGTGTTGATCGTGCTGGCGCTTCCCGCGCTCACGCTCGACTTCGGAAACGGCGCGCTGCGTCAGTTCCCGGAGGGCAACGACACGCGCGAGGGCGCCGAGCTCGCCGCTCGCGAGCTCGGGCCGGGCTCCAGCGGGCCGACCCAGGTGATCGCCGACCTCGATTCGGGCAGGGTCTCCGATCCGGGCAACCGGGCCGCCCTGCGCGCATACGGAACCGAGCTGAGCCGCGATCCCGAGGTCGCGAGCGTCGCGCCGCCGCGCGGCTCGGCCGACGGCCGCTCGGCGCTGTTCGTGGTGGTGCCGCGCCACGATCCCGAGAGCGACCATGTCGACGCGCTCGTCGACCGGCTGCGCGCCGACAGCGGCGCGCTCACGGGCGTCGCCGAGGTCGACGTCGGCGGGGCGACCGCGTTCAACAGCGACTTCACCGAGCTGGTCTCGGGATCGATGTGGAAGATCCTGCTGTTCGTCCTCGTGTTCAGCTACCTGGTGCTGTTCGTGCTGCTGCGCTCGGTGCTGCTGCCGCTGAAGGCCGTGCTCGTGAACCTGCTCTCGGTCGGCGCCGCCTACGGCGTGCTCGTGGCGGTCTTCCAGTGGGGCTGGCTCGACGGCGTGCTCGGCTTCGAGTCGCTCGGCTACGTCAACGCGATGACGCCGCCGTTCCTGCTGGCGATCGTGTTCGGGCTCTCGATGGACTACGAGGTGTTCCTGCTCTCGCGCATCCGTGAGCGCTACGACGCGACCGGCGACACCACCCGCGCCGTTGCCGAGGGGCTGCGCGCCAGCGCCGCGACGATCTCGAGTGCAGCGCTGATCATGGTCGCCGTCTTCGCGGTGTTCGCCGGCACCGGCACGCCCTCGATCAAGGAGATCGGCCTGGGGCTGTCGGTGGCGATCGCGCTCGACGCGACGCTGGTGCGGCTGATCCTCGTCCCGGCGACGATGGAGATCATGGGCCGCTGGAACTGGTGGCTGCCCGAGCCGGTGGCGCGCGTCCTCCCGCGCGCCGCCTTCGACACCGCCGCCGAGCCGGCGCGCTAACGCCCCGAGCTGTGCACGCCGTCGCCGGCCAACAGCCGGCGGCCCGACTTGTGGTCGTCTCACGACACCAAGTCGGGTCCGTGGGCCCGATTCGAGCGCCGCGGTGGCCTCAGCCGCCGAGCTTCGGCGAGCGCCAGGGGGCGGCGAGCCGCGCGGCGAGCTCGTCGGCGAGCTCGTCGATCGGAATCCGCACCTGCTCGAGGGTGTCGCGGTCGCGGAGCGTGACGGTGCGGTCCTCGGTCGTCTGCCCGTCTACGGTGACCCCCCAGGGCGTCCCGATCTCGTCCTGGCGGCGATAGCGCCTGCCGATCGAGCCGCCCGCGTCGTACTCGGCGGGCATCTTCGAGCGCAGGTCCTCGTACAGCTCGCGCGCCAGCTCGGGCATGCCGTCGCGGTTGACGAGCGGCAGCACGGCGACCTTGACGGGCGCCACCTTCGGGTGGAGGCGCAGGACGGTGCGCGTCCGGCCCTCGACCTCCTCCTCGTCGTAGGCATCGGAGAGCAGCGCCAGCATCGTGCGCCCGACGCCTCCCGCCGGCTCGATCACGTGCGGCACGTAGCGCTCCTGGGTCGCGGTGTCGACGTACTCGAGCTTCTCGCCCGAGTACTCCGCGTGCTGCGTGAGATCGAAGTCGCCCCGGTTCGCGATCCCCTCGAGCTCGGACCAGCCGATCGGATAGAGGTACTCGATGTCGCTCGTGGCCGACGAGTAGTGCGACAGCTCGTCGGGGCCGTGCTCGCGCAGCCGCAGCCGCTCCGGGTCGAGCCCGAGCCCGATGTACCAGTCAAGGCGCGCCCGCATCCAGTGCTCATGCCACTGCTCCGCCTCGGCCGGCGGGACGAAGAACTCCATCTCCATCTGCTCGAACTCGAGCGTCCGGAAGACGAAGTTGCCGGGCGTGATCTCATTGCGAAACGACTTGCCGACCTGCGCGATCCCGAAGGGCGGCTTGCGGCGGGCGTACTGAAGGGTCGTCTTGAAGTCGAGGAAGATTCCCTGCGCCGTCTCGGGCCGCAGGAAGACGGTCGAGCCGGCGTCCTTGACCGGCCCGATCGTCGTCTCGAACATCAGGTTGAACTCGCGCGCCTCCGTGAGGTCGCAGTCGGGATGGTCGCCCGGCAGCTTCGAGGGCGCCCTGCCACAACGGATCTCGGGGTTGTTCCCGGTGCCCGCGCGCTCCTCCGCGAGGTGGTCCGCACGGAAGCGCAGGTTGCAGGTGCGGCAGTCGATGAGCGGGTCGGTGAAGCCCGCGAGGTGGCCCGAGGCCTCCCAGGTGCGCGGGTGCTGGATGATCGCCGAGTCGAGTGCGACCACGTCGTCGCGCTCCTGGATCATCGCCTTCCACCACTCGCCGATGACGTTGTTCTTGAGGAGAACGCCGTAGTGGCCGTAGTCGTACGTGTTGGCGATCCCGCCGTAGATCTCCGAGGCGGGGAAGATGAAGCCGCGCCGCTTGCAGAGCGCGACGATCGCATCCATTGTCACCACGGCCGCCACCCTACCCGGAGCGGCGAACGGCCTCCCCTTCCGGCCAGGGGTAGGGTGGTGGCGGTGCCTGAGCCGGCCCGACTCAGGCCGAGGCGCTGGACTTACGGAGCCTGTTCAGGAGGGCTTGCTCCTCGGCTCGCCACTGGTCGCCGCTCACGTCCTTGGCAGCGCTCCCCCAATGCAGGATCAGCGCGGCCTCCTCCAGGGTCAGGGACATCGCGACCAGCCGCAGCCGGGTGGGGTTGTTCTCGTTCATGGGCTTCTCGAATCTCGGTTATGGGCCGCGCGGGCGGCGTCATCGCTCACGCGGGGCCAGTCGCGCAGCGTGCGGTTCAAGCTAGCAGGGCTGAAATCGGCAGTCCCCTAGTGAGAGTGCCCCCCGCTCGAGAAACCGCCGCAAAAGCGAGGGTTTTCAATCCCCTCTCGGGTGCCGGCGCGAACGTCAGGCGGAACTCCCCGGCTTCCCGGAGATGATGCTCTCCAACGCCGAGGGCGACCCGTGGGGACCACCTGGGGCTGGGACTGAGCGGCGTAAGTAGCCGTGCTTGATGTGGTAGTCCCACGACCGCGACGGCGCGACGACCGCCGCTGGAGACCGTCGGTTGACCGGACGACGTCGGTTGCGCTCCATAGTCGAGTAGCCGGTGGCGTACCCTGTCGACCGGAGCCGACGGTCAGGAGAGCCACGATGGCCCATGAACACGACAAGTGGGAGCGGTTCGCCTCCGAGGATCCCGACTACTATGTCTACACCCCCAGTGTCGGCGCGGGCGACACCGCCGAGCCTTTCTTCCTGCACGGCGAACGCCTGGTCACCAAGGTCTTGGACGACGTCGGGCCCTTCCTGAGCGGTCGCAAAGCCGCCCTCGAGCTGGGTTGCGGCACGGGACGCCTCGCGATCCCCATGTCCAAGCACTTCGACTCACTCACGGCCGTGGACATCGCGCCGAGCATGTT
This sequence comes from uncultured Thermoleophilaceae bacterium, assembly GCA_963734025.1. GTDB lineage: Bacteria > Actinomycetota > Thermoleophilia > Solirubrobacterales > Thermoleophilaceae > JACVRW01. The sequence goes on along the minus strand of CAVTFR010000002.1, from coordinate 181,061 downwards.
GCGTCGTTTGTCGGAAAACTGCGAGCGCTTCGGCATCACAAACGTTCAGACAGCGCACGCCCTGCAGCCATGGGAGGTAGGGGCGGTCGACCTTCTCTATTCGGTGCAGGTCTTCCAGCACATCGAGGATCTCGGTCTGATCGATGCCTACCTCCCCCGGATCGCTCGCTCGCTGGGACCCACCGGGGTCGGATACCTTCACTTCGACGCCCGCCCTCGGACGCTCGCGTATCGGGTCCGCCGGGCGCTTCCGGATCCAATGCTCCCTCGCGCTTGGCGGCGGAGCATTCGCCGGACGAGACGCGACCGCGACGACCTCCAAACGCGCCTGGGGTCCCACGGTCTCCAGGTCATCGCCGAGAAGGATCCTCGCACTTACCAACAGGTGTTCATCGTTCGCGCCTCGTGATCACGGTCGTGGCCTACGACGCCGCCGCGGCGTGCCCGACACGGCGCGCGGCGCCGCCCGCGCTCTTGCCGACCGGATACAACCGATGGCGCACGCGGTCAGACCAACGCCGTCTGGCGCGCGAGAAAACGGTGCGGCGGGCACTCAGACGGACAGATCCAGAGGTTTCCTGCGAGGGGGAGGCGGGTGCCAGCAGGGTCGCGGCGCGTGCCCGGCGGGGAACTCAGAGGGAACATGAGCCGCGCCTCGAGCGTCCATCGGCGTCGATCGACCGGCCCGGATTCCGCATAGCTATGCGGTTCGTGCGCCCGTCGTGGCCAGGGATGGACCGTCGGCGCTCCTATACTGAGAGTGCCATGCCGATCTACGAGTACCGCTGTGAGCGAGGCCACACGTTCGAGGTCATGCAGCGTATGGCGGACGACCCGCTCACGAGCTGCTCCACCTGCGAGGCGCCCGTACAGCGCGTCTTCCACCCAGTGGCGGTGCATTTCAAGGGATCGGGCTTCTACAACACCGACTACGGCAAGAAGAAGCCCGGTGCCAGCTCGGCGACCGGGGAGGGCGGCTCGTCGTCCAACGACTCGTCCTCGTCCTCGAAGACCGAGTCGTCGAAGAAGGAGTCGGGCTCGAGCTCGTCCGGCTCCTCGTCGAGCTCGGACTAGCGGCTTAGTCGCCCTCGAGCAGCTTGCGGACGGCGTCCTGCTTGGACCCGTCGCTCACGAAGAGGTTGGTGCCGTTGTTGCAGCAGGTGGCCTCGAGCACCTCGGTGTCGCTCGAGTTGCCGGTCGCCATGTCGGCGAACAGGGCCATCAGCTGGAAGCCGCCCATGTCGGTCCGGAGCGTCTTGGGCGCCGTCCAGCTCACCCAGGGGAGACGGAAGAACGTGCTCGGCGACTTGATCTGCGCGCCGATCGCGCGCAGCACCTCCTGCTGGCGGGCGGCGCGGTCGCGGTCGTCCTCAGCCGGGGCGCACGAGTTCTTGCGCACACGGGCGAAGCCCAGCGCGCGCCGGCCGTCCAGCTCGTTCTCGCCCTTCTTGAAGCGAAGGCCCTTCCAGAAGTTGTCGAAGGGGGGCGAGCAGATGCGCGACTTCGACTCGACCGTGATCCCGCCGAGCGAGTTGATGAACTCCGGGAAGTCCTCGAAGTCGACCTCGACGAGATGGTTGATCTCGAGCCCGTTGCCGAGGAACGCCTCGACCGTCTCGATCGTCAGCGCGGAGCCGCCGAGCGCGAAGGCGGCGTTGATCTTGTTGATGCCGTGGCCCGGGACGTCGACCTCGACGTCACGCGGGATCGAGAGCTTGCGCACGCTGCCGAGCGAGGCGTGCACGAGCATGATCGTGTCCGAGCGCCCGGGCCCTTGGTCGCTCTCGTCGATCGACTCGCCGGTGCGCTGATCGGAGCCCAGGACGAGGATCGTGCTGCCGGTGAGCAGGTTCCCGCTTGACGACAGCGCCCGCTCCGCCGCGGGTGAGACGCCCTCTTCGGTCGCGGCGCTGATCAGGAAGAGAACGAGTGACAGTGCGAACCAGCCGGCGATCGCCAACGCCACCCACTTGAGCACGCGGCCAGGCGTGATCGGGCGCTTCTCGCGGGGAGCCCGCGGGGGCTCGTCGCCGCGGCTGCGGGACAACCGCCGGCGCAGCGCGTCGAGATCGCCGCCGCGCGCGAGCGGCCGCTTGCGCGCGCGATAGACGTTGTACTCCGGGGGGTCCGGAGGGCCGGGGGTCGGTTCGGTCACCCCCCTCTGTATATCTACCCGCCATGCCACCGAGGCGGGTAATCGGGATCGACGCCGGCGGAACCAAGCTGCTCGGCGGGGTCGTCGACGAGGAGCTGGTGGTGCATCACCGCGTCCACCGCGTGTGGCGCGGGGCAGACCGGCAGGAGACGCTCGACATATTTCTCGACTCGGTCGAGGAGGTGCGCGCTGCGGCTCCGGACGTCGAGGCGGTCGGCTTCGGGATCCCGGCGCTCGTCGAATGGGAGACGGGCGTTGCGCGCTGGTGCAACCACCTGCCATTGCAGGGCGTCCGGTTCCGCGACCTGATGAGCGAGCGGCTGGGGCTGCCCGTGGTGGTGGACAACGACGGCAACGCCTCCGTGCTGGCCGAGTGCCGCGCCGGCGCGGGTGTGGGCGCTCGCCACGTCGTGATGATCTCGCTTGGCACGGGGATCGGCACCGGCCTCTATCTCGACGGGCGCGTGTACAGGGGGGCGACCGGGCTCGGCGCCGAGATCGGGCACTCGGTGCTCGACATCCACGGCGCCGAATGCCCGAGCGCGTGCCCGGGGCGCGGCTGCTTCGAGACGCTCGTCTCCGGCAACGCGATCGGGCGCGAGGGGCTCCGCGTCGCGGAGGAGCGCCCCGACTCGGCGCTCGGCAAGCGCCTGCTCGCCGGGCGGGAGATCACGGGCGGCATCGTCACGGAGCTCGCACACAGCGGCGACCCCGCGGCGCGCGCCGTGCTGGCCGAGATCGGCACGCGGCTCGGCTACGGGCTCGTCGGCGTGATCAACATCTTCAACCCCGAGGTCATCGTGATCGGCGGCGGGGCGGTCAGAGCGGGCGACCTGCTGCTCGAGCCGGCGCGCGCCCTCGTCGCGGAGCGGGCGATGCCACCGGTGCGGGCCAACGTGAAGATCCGCGCCGCGCACTTCGGCGACGAGGCCGGGATGATGGGCGCGGCGCTGCTCGCCTTCGACGAGCTCCTCGCGGTGACGGCATGAGCGGGCGGCTCGTCGTCTGCCCGACACCGATCGGCAACCTCGAGGACGTGACGCTGCGCGTCCTCTCCGCGCTGCGCGACGCGGACGTCGTCGCGTGCGAGGACACGCGCCGGACACGCATCTTGCTCGACCGCTACGGCGTCAAGGCCAGGCTCGTGTCCTACCACGAGCACAACGAGCAGGCGCGCGCCGCCGAGCTCGTCCGACGCATGCGCGAGGGGGCGGTCGTGGCGCTCGTGTCGGACGCCGGGATGCCGCTCGTCTCGGACCCGGGCTACCTGCTCGTCCGCGCCTGCGTGGCGGCGGGCCTGCCGGTCGAGGTGCTCCCGGGCCCGTCGGCGGCGATCACCGCGCTCGTCGCCTCAGGCCTGCCGGCCGACGAGTGGCACTTCCATGGCTTCCTGCCACGCAAGAAGGGCGAGCTGCGGCGGGTGCTCTCGGAGCCGGGCGGGACGCTCGTCGCCTTCGAGTCCCCGCGCCGCGTCCCGGCCACGCTCACGCTGCTGGCCGAGCTCGATCCGGACCGCGAGGTCGCGGTGTGCCGGGAGCTGACGAAGGCGCATGAGGAGATCGTGCGCGGGAACGCGGCGGAGCTGGCGGCGCGCTACGCCGAGGCCCCTCCCAAGGGAGAGGTCGTCCTGGTGCTCGGCCCGCCGGCGGTGGGCGACGCGGGCGCGCCCGAGCCGGCCGGGGTCGACGCGCTGCGCCGGCTCGTGGACGCCGGCGCACATCCGCGCAAGGCCGCCACGGTGGTCGCCGAGCTGACCGGCGCAAGCGCCAATTCGCTGTACCGGGCATTGACGTCGGGGGATTGACGCAGGTCAGGATCGCCCGAAGCGATCCGTGGCGGCGACCAGCGCCGCTGTCATCTGCCCGCCTCCGCCGTGTCCCGCGTCGTCGAGCACCAGGAGGTCGCTTGCCTTCCACGCTCGGCTGAGCGCCCACGGCACGTCCAGCGGCGCGCTCAGATCGAGCCGGCCATGGAGGAGAACCGCCGGGATGTTCACCAGCGTGCGCACGCCGGCGAGCAGCTCGCCCTGCGCGAGCCACGCCGCATGTCGCCAGTAGTGGCTCACGAGACGCGCGAAGCAGAGCCGGAAGACGGGGTCCTCGTATCGAGGGTCGGGCGAGCGACCGGGCTCTGTCCTCACGTGTTCGTCCTCCCACTCGCACCAGGCTCGCGCAGCCTCTTCGCGGACCAGGGTGTCCGGACCGTTCAGGAGCCTGCTGTATGCCTCGGCGAGGTTGCCGTCGCGTTCGAGCTCGGGCACGCCGTCCCTGAAACGCCGCCAGGCCTCGGGGAAGAAGCGGCCGACGCCGCGTGTCACCCACTCGACTTCTCGGTGAGAGGTGGTCACCACCGAGAAGAGGATCATCTCGCTGACGCGGCCGGGGTGCCTCTGTGCGTACGCCAGGCCCAAGGTCGACCCCCAGGAGCCGCCCAACACGAGCCAGCGCTCGATCTCCAGGTGGCGACGGAGCGCCTCGATGTCGGCGACCAGATGCCAGGTGGGGTTGGTGGTGAGATCGGTGGCGGGCTCGGCCGCGCTCGGACTGCTTCTTCCGCAGCCGCGCTGGTCGCAGAGCACGACTCGGTAGAGCGCGGGATCGAAGAGGCGACGCCACCAGGGAGTGCAGCCCGATCCCGGCCCCCCGTGGAGCACGACGGCCGGCTTGCCGCCGGGCTCACCGCAGGCCTCCCAATAGATGTGCTGGCCGTCGCCCACATCCAAGCGGCCGCGGTCATACGGCTCGATTTCGGGATGAAGCGGTTGCACTTGCCTCGTCCTGCAGATCGAACCAAATCGTCTCGGAACGCGGACGGGCCCTCCGTGTGGAGGGCCCGTTGTGTCCGCGGGGGTGCTGCGACTCGGGCTACGGCTGGTTGCGGAAGCCGTCGGTCTGGGGTATCACCGACGCCTAGCCGCCGGAGCCGGTCGTCACGTCGGCGCTGCCCTCGTTCGGGCCGCCGTCGTAGCGGGGGCTGCCGGTCTGCGGGTACACGCCCGGCTTGGCGGTCGTCACGTCGGCGCTGCCTTCGTTGGGGCCGCCGTCGTAGCGGGGGCTCTGCGTCTGCACCGCGGAGCTGCCGAGCGGCGGCGACATCGTCACGTCGGCGCTGCCCTGGCTCGTGACACCGCCGGCCCGCAGCCGTCGCAGGTCCATGCGAATGTCGTGGCGACTCACGCCGGCTTCGGCCTGCTGGGACTGGCCGGGGAACGCCTGCGCCTGGTTCGGCCGCGCCGGCAGGTTCACGCCGGGAGCGATGTCGGCGCTGCCCTCGTTGGGGCCGCCGTCATAGCGCGGCGCCGGGGCCGTGTCGACCGCGCCGTCCAGCCTGCGCTGGGGGAGCGGGGCCGTCTGCGAACCGCTCGCGCCGTTCTCGAGGGCCGGTGTGCTCGTGCTGACGATCGTGTCGTCGTCGTTGGCGACGATCACCACCGCCCCGGCGAGGCCGAGGACGGCGATCAGCGCGGCGATCAGAAGCGCACGCAGATGGTTGTAGTGAGAGCGGAGAACCACCGCCGGGTGTTGCTCGGGGACTGCCTTGCCCATGACTTCCTCCTGTCGATTGGTGCCGGTCGGACGTCGTGGGGCCATGCTGCGCTGCGCCGGTTGCGGGCCGGTGACAGCACGGCAACAGCGCCCTGAAAGCAGGCTTGTGGGCGCGCGGCCCCCCGAGTGCAACGCCCGTGCAACAGTCAGTTATAAGTCTGCGACGGGCTACGCCCGGCCTCGGGAGACGGCCGTACGGTCCCGCCATGCACCGTCTTCTGCCCGTCACAGCCGCGCTGTTCCTGGTCTCGCTTGCACATGCCGGCCCCGCGCATGGCGCGTGGATGTGGCCGTTACAGGGCGAGCTGATCACCCCCTACAGGAATGGGGACGACCCGTACGCCGCCGGCCAGCACCGCGGGATCGACATCGCCGGCGCGGTAGGGGCTCCGGTCAGCGCTGCCGCGGCCGGCGAGGTCCGCTTCGCGGGCACCGCCGGCTCGAGCGGCCTGACTGTGAGCGTCCGCACGGACGACGGGTTCGACACCTCGTACCTGCACCTGGGGGCGACCCAGGTCGCGGCCGGGGAGCGCGTCTCGGCGGGGCAGCGCCTCGGCGTCGTGGGCATGTCGGGCGTTCGCTCGGTGGCCGCGCCGCATCTGCACTTCGGCGTGCGCGAGGCGGGCAGCCGGCACGCCTACCGCGATCCGCTCGCGTTCCTGCCTCCGCTGCCGGCGCCCGGGCCCGAAGCGCCCCTGGGGGCGCCGGCTCCCGAGCCCGTCCCGCTGGCACCGGTCGTCGCACCAGGCCCACGCGGAGTGCCGTCGCCGGGACGTTTGCGCGCCCGGCGGCCGGCGCCCGGGGCGCGCAGGCTCCCGTTGCCGCGGCCGGCGCCGCAGGCGCGGCGGGTCCGGGCGCGCCCGCGGATCCCCGCGGATCGCCGGGAACCCTCCCGTGTCCGGATGACGGCGCCTCGTCCCGTCCAGTCGCCGGTGCCGGCGCCCCGCCGCGTGCGGGCGCTGCAACGGGGCCGCGCGGATGCCGGACAGCGGCAGCCCTCTCCGACCACCGCGAGCGCGAACGCGGCTGAACGCGAGCTCGGGCGGTCGGCCCTTGGCGGCGCCCCCGCCGAGATTGCCCGCTCACCCGCACCCGCGGCGAGCGGTCCCGCGGACCCGCTCGCCCGCGCTCCGTCACCCTCGGGCGGCGGTCCGGACATCGGCTGGGCGCTCGCCTGCGCGGGGGTGCTCCTGGCGGCCGGGATCCTCGCGGTCGGCGGCGATGGCCGCGGAGGCAGCCGCCTCGGGGGAGCCAAGCTCGCCGCTGCCCGGGTCGGCGCCGCGATCCGGCCGCTCCTGGGTCGGCGATGAACGCCGCCGGCCGACAGCCGCAGGCCGTTCCCGACGCACGGGTAGCATCGGATAGCGATGCCGTACTACGTGACGACTCCCATCTACTACGTGAACGGCGAGCCCCATCTCGGCCACGCCTACACGACGATCGCCGCCGACGTGCTCGCGCGTCACATGCGCCAGCGCGGCGAGGACGTCTTCTTCCTCACGGGCACGGACGAGCACGGCGAGCCGGTCGCGCAGGAGGCCGAGAGGCTCGGCATCACGCCGCGCGAGCTCGGCGATGCCAACGCCGTGCGCTTCAAGGAGCTCGCGGCCACGCTCAACGTCACGAACGACTTCTTCATCCGCACGACGGACCCGGAGCACATGGCCAAGGTCGCCGAAGTCGTGCAGCGGATCTACGCCAACGGGCACGTCTACGCCGGGCACTACGAGGGCTGGTACTGCCCACGCTGCGCCGACTTCAAGACCGAGTCCGAGCTCGAGGAAGGCAACCGCTGCCCGATCCACAAGATCGTGCTCGAGATCGAACAGGAGGACAACTGGTTCTTTCGGCTGTCCACCTTCCAGGAGCCGCTCGAGCGCCTGTACGCCGACCGCCCGGACTTCGTCACGCCGCAGAACCGCTACAACGAGGCGCTCGCATTCATCAGGAGCGGGCTGCGCGACTTGTCTCTGAGCCGCCAGCGGCTCAAGTGGGGCGTGCCGGTGCCGTGGGATCCGACGCAGGTCATCTACGTCTGGATCGACGCGCTCCTCAACTACTACACGGCGCTCTCCTACGCGCGGCCCGGCGAGGACCTGACCGAGCGCTTCTGGCCCGCCGACGTTCACCTGATCGGCAAGGACATCCTCAAGTTCCACGCGGTGATCTGGCCGGCGATGCTGATGGCCGCCGGGCTGGAGGTGCCGCGCCGGGTCACCATCCACGGTTACCTGCTGCTCGGCGAGCACAAGATGTCCAAGTCGCTCGGCAACGTGATCGACCCGTTTCAGGTCGCGGACCTGTACGGCCCCGACGCGCTGCGCTTCTACGTGCTCCGCGAGGTGAGCTTCGGCTCGGACGGCGGCGTGTCGCCGGAGGGCTTCGAGACCCGCTACACGACGGAGCTGGCGAACGAGTACGGCAACCTGGCGAGCCGGACGCTCGCGATGATCGGCCGCTACCGGGACGGCGTCGTGCCCGACGCCGAGGCCCCGGCGGCGCTGGCGGCCGAGTTCGAGGGCATCTCGGAGGCGGTCCAGGACGCGATCGACCGGGTCGAGCTGACCGTCGCGCTCGACGAGATCTGGCGGCGCATCAAGCTGCTCAACCGCTACGTGCAGGAGGAGCAGCCCTGGCAGCTGTCCAAGGACGAGTCGCAGGCGGAGCGCCTGGACGAGGTGCTGTACGCGCTGGCCGAAGGTCTGCGGCTGGTATCGGTGCTGCTGCATCCGTTCATGCCCGCCTCGGCCGAGCGCCTGCTCGAGGCGCTGGGGCGGCCGGACCTGTCGCTCGAGAGCGCGCGCTTCGGGGCCGTCGGCGGGGGCGCGGCCATCGGCGAGCTTGGCCAGCTCTTCCCGCGCGTCGAGGCCGAGACGCCCGCAGCCTAGGTGCTCCCCGCCTCGACTACCGTCGCGCTCGGACGGCGGGGACTCCGCCTGACGGCGCCCGCGATGCTTGCCGACGCTGCGGCATCGGCTCCGCCCGCGGGCTTCTCAGCCACGGTCCTGGCTCGCCCGATCCTCGACGGTGCTTTCGGCGGGGAGCACTGACCCTTGATCGACACGCATTGTCACCTCGATGCGTGCGAGCCGCCGGACTCGGAGCTCGTCGAGCGGGCGCGCGCCGCCGGGGTCACGCGGCTGGCGACGGTAGGCACCGACGAGCCTTCGATCGAGCGCGCGCTCGCCAGCGCCCGCAACCACGAGGAGGTGGTCGCGATCGTCGGCCGCCACCCGCACGAGACCGAGGGCTTCGGCCCTGCGGACCTCGAGGCGGTCGAGCGGGCCGCGGCCGACCCGCGCGCGCGGGCGATCGGGGAGACCGGGCTTGACTACTACCGCGACTACGCCCCGCGCGACGACCAGCGGCGCGCGTTCGAGGCCCAGCTCGGGCTGGCCGCGCGCGCCGGGCTCCCGGTCGTCATCCACACGCGCGCTGCCGAGGACGACACGTTCGCGATCCTGCAGGAGCACGCGGGCTCGCTTCCGGCCGTGGTTCTCCATTGCTTCTCCGCGCCTGAACGGCTCGAGGAGTGCGTCGAGCGCGGCTACCTCTGCTCGTTCGCCGGCAACGTCACCTATCCGAAGGCGACGGAACTCCAGGACGCCGCTCGCGCGCTGCTCCCCGAGCTGCTCCTCGTCGAGACGGACTCCCCCTACCTGTCGCCCCAGCCGCTGCGCGGGAAGCCCAACGAGCCCGCCAACGTCGTCCATACCGCCCGCCACGTCGCCGCGCTCCGCGGGGTCTCCTACGAGGCGCTCGAGAGCACTGTCGAGGCGAACGCCGCGCGCGTGTTCGGGCCGTGAGCGAGCCGCGGGCCGTACCTCGCCAGGCAAGCCTGCGCCGGCTGCAGGCCTTCGGGATCCGGCCGAACCGCGAGCTGGGGCAGAACTTCCTGATAGACGACAACATCCTGCGCCTGATCGGGGACGCCGCCGAGCTCACGAACGCCGACGTGGTGCTCGAGGTGGGGGGCGGCCTCGGCGTCCTTTCCGAGTACCTGGCGCCGCGCGTGAGCCACCTGCACGTGGTCGAGGTCGACCGCACGCTCGAGGAGCCGCTGCGCGACGCGCTCGATCCCTTCGCCAACGTCGACCTCCATCTGGCCGACGCGGTCAAGCTCGACTTCGGGTCGCTCGACCCGGCGCCGCGGAAGGTCGTGGCGAACCTGCCCTACGGGGTCGCCGCCACGGTGCTGCTCAAGGCGATCGGCGAGCTCCCCGAGGCCACCCTCTGGGTGGCGATGATCCAGCGCGAGGTGGCGGACAGGCTCGCGGCGGCCCCCGGCGGGCGAAGCTACGGCGCGACCTCGGTGCTCGCCCAGCTCTCCTGCGACGTGCGCCTCCTGCGCAAGGTCCCGCGCACCGTCTTCCATCCGGTCCCGAACGTCGACTCGGCGCTTGTGCTGCTGCGGCGGACGGCGCCCGCGCCGCCGCCCGGGCTCGTGACGCTCGTGCACGCCGGCTTCGCCCACCGGCGCAAGGCTCTCGCGGGCTCGCTCGCGTTGGCGCCCGGTGCGCCGGACGACATCCGCGCCGCCACCCGCGCCGCCCTCGAGCGCATGGGCCGGCCCGCCGATACCCGCGCGGAGCGGCTCGCACCGGCGGACTGGGCGCGGCTCGCGAGCGAGCTCGGAGGCGAGCGGATCGCCGCCCTGCGGCCCCGCCGCATCTAGCCTCCCCGCGGTGTTGATCGATGAGCGCGCCTACGCGAAGCTCAACCTGGTTCTCCACGTGGGCCGCCCTCGCGCCGACGGCCTGCACCCGCTCTGCTCGTTGTTCGCGTCGATCGATCTCGCGGACGAGGTCCGCGGCGGTCCGGCCGGCGTCGACGGCGACGACAGCGTCGAATGCCCGGGCATCGAGGGGAAGAACCTCGCCCTCGCGGCGATCGAGGCCTTCCGCGAGCACACAGGCGGGCTTCCTGGGGAGCAGGTGGGCGTGCGGATCGCCAAGCGCATCCCCGTCGCGGCGGGGCTGGGGGGCGGAAGCGCGGACGCGGCGGCCGTGCTGCGCATCGTCAACCGCATGAGTGGCTTCCCGCTCGACGCGGACGGCCTGCGCGAGCTGGGCGCGCGCGTAGGTGCGGACGTGCCGAGCCAGATCGAGCCGGCGCACGCTCTCGTCCAGGGGGTGGGCGAGTTGGTCGAACCCGTCGTTCTGCCACCCCTGACAGCGGTGCTCGTGCCAAGCGCCGCGGGTCTTCGCACCGGTGAGGTCTACGCGGAGCTCGACCGGCTCGGAGGCGGGCGCGAGCGGCTCGACGCCGAGTCGCTGCGCGAGCTTGCCGCCGGCAGTCCGGACCGGCTCGGCGCCGCGCTCGAGAACGACCTCGAGCCGGCCGCCCTGTCGCTGCGCCCCGATCTCGGCGGCGCCCTGAGTCGACTGCGCGGGAGCGGTGCGCTGGGGGCGGCGGTCAGCGGCTCCGGGCCGACCTGCTTCGGGTTGTTCAGCGACCGCGCGGAGGCTGAGGCGTCCGCGGCGGGCATCCCAGGAGCTATGGTCAGCGAGCTCCGCCACGGCTGAGCCTGGCTGAGCGGCCGCCTTCCGTACCCTCACGCCGCATGGACACCCGCGAGGTCATCGCCGCCGTCGCGGCAGTGCTGGTCGCGGCCTATGTCGTCTGGCGGTGGCGGCGGTTGTCGCTCGAGCGCAAGGGGATCGGGGTCCTGATCGCGCTCGCGCTCGCCGTCTATTCGACCGGGGTCCTGTCCGAGCTGCCCGATCCGAAGGATGTGATCGAGGACATCGCCGAGGCGCTCGGTCCGTGGACCTACGCGCTCGTCGGCGTGATGGCCTTCCTCGAGACGGGCGCTTTCGTCGGGCTCGTTGCGCCGGGCGAGACGGTGGTGATCGCGGGCGGGGTGATCGCAGGCGAGGGCACCATCTCGCTCCTGCCGCTGATCGCGATCGTCTGGATCTGCGCGATCCTCGGCGACACCACGAGCTTCTTCATCGGCCGCCGGCTCGGGCGCAGCTTCCTCGAGAAGCACGGCCCGCGCGTCAAGATCACGCACGAGCGGCTCGACCAGGTGGATGGATACTTCGACCGGCACGGCGGCAAGACGATCCTGGTCGGCCGCTTCATCGGCCTCGTCAGGGCCCTGGCGCCCTTCATCGCCGGGTCGTCGGGCCTCTCCTACCGGCGCTTCATCCCCTACAGCATCATCGGGACCGGCCTCTGGTCGACGATCTTCTGCACGCTGGGCTACATCTTCTGGCGCTCGTTCGACCGGGTGGCGCACGTGGCGGGCCAGGCGATCTTCGGCTTCGGGGTGACCGTCGCGGTGATCGTCGGGGTCGTCGTCGCCTACAAGCGCCGCGCCGACATCAGGGACTGGCTGCTCGCACACGAGAGCCATCCGCTCGTCCGGCCGCTCTTCATCGTCGGGCGGCCGCTCTACCGCTGGGTGGTGAAGCCGGTCTACGACGCGGTGGTCCCCGAGCTGCGCTTCCTCTGGAATCGGGTCACGCCGGGGGAGCTCGGGCTCGAGCTCTCGACGGCGGTGGCGGTGGCGGGAGTCGGCATCTTCGTCTACGTCCTCTACATCGTCGAGCTGTCCGGCGACCCCGGCCCGACGCCGCTCGACACCGAGCTGCTCGACCTCGCGGACAAGCTCTACAACGCGGCGCTCGTCGACGTGGCGCAGGTCGTCAGCGCGCTCGGGGCGCTCCCCACCGTGCTCGCGCTAGTGCTCGCCACGTCGGTGCTTCTGGCCGTGCGGCAGCGCTGGGCCGAGCTCGTCGTGCTGGTCACGGGGTCGGTGCTGACCTATGCGGCCGTGCATATCGCCAAGGCCGCGATCGACCGCCCGCGGCCGCCGGACCCGCTCGTCGAGACCTCGCTGTCGTCCTTCCCGAGCGGGCACGCCGCCTACGCGACGGTGTGGATCGTGGTGGCGCTGATCGTCGCTCGCCGGATCGGGCTGACGGTGAACGCGGCTCTCGTAACAGTGGCGATCGTGCTTGCGGCCGCGATCGGCCTCTCGCGCATCTACCTGCGCGCGCATTACTGGTCCGATGTGGCGGCGGGCTGGGGAATCGGCTGTGGAATCTTCGCCACGCTGGTCGCGATTGCCCTGATCGTCGACTACGTGCGCCACAATGGCGGGCGGCGCGAGCCCGACCCGCCGCTCGCGCGTGCCGAACGATGAACGTGGACCTCTCCAACACCGAGATCGCGATCGCGCTGGCGGGCGGGCTCGTGGTCGCCTGTTACATCGTCCTGATCCTGATTCCGGCCTGGCGTTGCTACGGCCGCGTGTGGGAGAAGATCGCGGCGAGCTTCCTGACGCTCTTCATCCTGGGCACCCTGCTGGGCATCGGTACGGCGATCGGCCTGGCTGTCGTCTGGACCTACGACACCTACGCGTAGGCCCCAATTTGCGGCGGTTCCCTGCCGCGAGATGCGGGGCGTCGATACGATCGTTGGATGGCCGCAAGCCGTCCATCAGTCGGCGCGGCCGCTCAGCCGCGTTCGTTTCTCGAGGCGCTGGACGAGGTCTCAGAGGCCGTCGAGTCCGGCGCCGGACTGCCCTCTGTCACGCGCGCGGCGGGGCGAGCCCTCGACGCCAGCGTGATCGTGCTCGACTCCTCGAGCAGCGTCCTGGCAGTGGCATGCTCGTCGCCGGAGGACGAGCGCCGCGTGATGGCGGGCGAGGACGACACCGAGACGGTCGAGCTGCTCGTGGCGGATGCGGCGGTCGGGCAGCTTCGCTTCCGGGCGCGCAGCGAGTCGCCGCCGCCCGCGCTCCTGCGGCTCGTCGCCAACCTGATCGGGCTCGAGCTCGAGCGTGCGAAGGCGCCCGAGCGGGCGAGCGAGGAGGCCGTCGGCGACTTCCTCGGCGACCTGCTGTCCCGCAGCATCACCGATCGCGAGAACATCGCCGCCCGCTCGGCCGAACTCGGCTGCGACCTCTCGTACGGCGCCACCGCCCTGGTGGTGCGCGCCCGGCCCCAGCATCCCGAGGAGGGCGACTGGCGAGCGCGCGTCCTGACGCTTGCCGAGCGCGGCGCGCGCGCGGTCGAGCGCACATCGCTGGCGGCGCTCGTCGAGGCCGGCTGGGCAGCCGCGCACGGCGCCGGCCCGAACGAGCTGGCCGGCCTGCGCTCCGATCGCGAGCTCGTGATCCTCACCCCGGGCCATGCGACAGGACGGCGCGTCGCCGCCGCCGTCTTCCGCGAGCTGGAGGCAAGCCTGGCTGGATTCGTGGTCACGGTCGCCCGCTCGCGCCACACCGGGGACCCGGCCGACCTCCATCGCGCCGGCGCCGAGGCGCTCCTCGCCGCCAATGTGGCCGAGGCCCGCGGCATCGCCGAGCTTTCCTTCGAGGAGACGGGCGCCTACCGGCTGCTGCTGCCGGCGATGAGCGAGGACCCCGGCGAGCTGCGCGGCTTCTTCGACGAGACCGTCGCCCCGCTCGTGACCTACGACGACCAGTACGAGACCGAGCTCGTCCGCACGCTCGAGGCCTTCCTCGACGCGGACGGCAACGTGGCCCGCACCGCCGAGCGCCTCTTCACCCACCGCCACACCGTTCGCTACCGCCTCGAGCGCGTGCGGGAGCTGACCTCGCTCGACGTCTCCTCGACCGACGGCCGCGAGCGCCTGTCGCTCGGCCTGAAGGCGATGCGCGTGCTCGGCATTCCGGCCCCCGGGGGTCCCACCCAGGAGCGCGGTGCCGAGGCGGGCCGCGTGCCGCGCGAGCGCAAGGACCGTTAGGCCGGCCGGCGCTCGGCACCGAGCGCCTTCTGCTCCCATTCGATTGGGTCGCCGGAGGAGGGCACCGGCGCCCCCAGCTCGGCGAGGACGCCGGCGAGCGCCTCACGACGGACCGCGCCGTAGCTCAGCACGTGCGCGATCACGCCCCCGTAGGTGAACGACTGCGGCGGCTCGCAGAGGGCGTCGACGAAGGCGTCGTCCCAGGCGCCGCTGTCACGGATCCGGCGCGCGAGCCGCGTGAACGCGAGCGCCGCGCGCTCGAAGCGGCGCAGCAGGTCGCCGCCTGCGGCTGGAGCGGGCTGCCCCGTGATCGCCGCCACCCAGACCTCGAGCGTGTAGACGAGGCGTTCGGCCATCACTGCGGCGCTCGTTTCCTCACGCTCGAACCAGACGACGACCAGCCCGGGGCGCAGCTCGCGCTCGAGCTCGGACGCCGGCAGGGTGGCGGCCGCCTCGAGCAGCTCGCGCACGCGGGCGAGGTGATGGGAGACCATGCGCTCGGTCAGGTCGCGCCTCGCCGAGAGCTCACCGGTGCCCGGGATCAGCAGGGCGGCGGGCGGATGGAAGTGGATGCCGTTGGGCGCCTCGAGGGCGAACGGCCGGCCCGAGCCGGCGAACCCGCTGGGCGGCACGCCGTGGGCTCGCGCGAAGGCGCGCGAGAACGCCGCAGCCGATCCGTAGCCCGCCGCTCGCGCCGCCTCACCCGGCGTGGCGGCGCCGGCGCCCAGCTGCCAGGCCGCCCGCTCGAGCAGAAGCCGCCGCCTCAGGCCGACCGGGGACTCGCCGGTCGCCGCAGCGAGCAGCCGGTCGAGATGGTCGCGCGAGAAGTATGCGCGTCGAGCGAGCGCGCGGCCGTCGGTGTCCGGCTCGTCGAGCGAGCCGAGCACGAGGTCGATCAGGTCGCGCAGGCGGTCTGCCATGGGAGGAATCTTGATCGCATTCGACAAGCTCGTGGACGCCCGGCGGGCGAGCCGTCACGGTCGGGTCATGCCGAGCTGGACAGAGTTCGAGGCGGAGGCGCCGGAGCTCGCCAAGAGCGTGCGCGCCCGTCTCGACGCCCACACGCACAAGACAATCGCGACGCTGCGCCGCGACGGCTCGCCGCGCATCTCGGGAACCGAGACGGCATTCCTCGAAGGGGAGCTGTGGATCGGCTCGATGTGGCAGGCGCTCAAGGCGTGCGACCTGCAGCGCGACCCCCGCTTCGCGCTCCACAGCGGGTCAGTGGAGCCGGCCGAGTGGGAGGGCGACGCCAAGCTGGCCGGGATCGCGGAGGAGATCACCGATCCCGAGCGCGTCGCGGAGATCAACAGCGACGCGCCCGCAGGACCCTCACACCTGTTTCGGCTCGACCTGCGCGAGGTCTCGACGGTCGGCCTGAACGCCGAGCGCAACGGCCTGGAGATCGAGGTCTGGACGCCGGAGCAGGCCGTGCGGACGATCAAGCGCAGCTAGCGCGCCGCGGGAGAGCTGGGGGGGAGGGACTCGAACCCCCGTTCCCGGGACCAAAACCCGGTGTCCTGCCAGCTGGACGACCCCCCAAAGGCCCTGCCCGAGCGTACCCGTTGAGAAGCTCCCGCGACCGCTACGCTCACCACCCCATGGCCGAGCTCTTCACGGTCCTGATCATGGCCGCCGGCCATGGCACCCGCATGCACTCCCACACGCCGAAGGTGCTGCACCGCGTGTGCGGCAAGCCCATGATCGAGTGGGTCACCGATGCGGCGCGCGAGGCGGGCGCCGAGCGGGTGCTCTGCGTGGTGCGCCCCGGGGAGGGCGTCGCCGAGGGCCTCCCGGACGGAGTCGAGGCCGTCGAGCAGCAGGACGGCGAGGGGACGGCGGCGGCCGTCCTCGCCGCCCGTGGCTCCGTCGAGGGCGGCTCGCTGGTCGTCCTCTCGGGCGACCATCCGCTCATCACCGCGGAGCAGATCGCCGGGATGCGCGCAGCCCGGCACGCTGACGGAGCGGCGGCGACGCTCCTTACCACCGACCAGCTCGACCCCAGCGGCTATGGCCGCATCGTGCGTGATTCGGAGGGGCGCTTCCAGGAGATAGTCGAGACCAAGTACACGGATGGCCTCGCCGCCGCGGTGCTCGCGATCCGCGAGGTCAACCTCGGCGCCTATGTCTTCGAGGCGGGCGAGCTCTATTCGGCACTGGATGAGGTCGGGCTGACGGACGGCGAGCTGTACCTGACCGGAGCACTCCCGGTCCTGGTCGAGCGCGGCCGGACGGTGACGACACACGCGACGGACGATCCATCGGTCGCCCTGGGCGTGAACGACAGGGCGGGCCTGATGGTGGTCGAGGCCCGCGCGCAGCGCCGCATCCTCGAGGCCCACGCGCGCGCCGGCGTGACGTTCCTGCAACCGGACACGACGCGTGTCGAGGCGGGGGTGACGATCGGCGTGGACACCACGGTCGGCCCGGGCGTGAGCCTGCTCGGCTCGACACGCGTGGGTGAGGGCTGCGAGCTCGGACCGCACACGACTCTCCACGACGCCGCCGTCGGCAGCGGCGCCATCGTCCGGCAGGCCTACGTGGTCGAGGCGGAGATCGGCGACGACGCAATCATCGGGCCGTTCGCGTACCTGCGGCCCGGCACGGTGGTCGGCGAGGGGGCCAAGGTCGGCACCTACGTGGAGGTGAAGAACTCGGACATCGGCGCCGGCGCGAAGGTGCCGCACCTCTCCTACATCGGCGACACGGACGTCGGCGAGAAGGCCAACCTCGGGGCGAGCACCATCACCGCGAACTACGACGGGCGCAAGAAGCACCGCACGAAGATCGGAAAGAGCGCGAAGACGGGTGTGCATACCTCCCTGATCGCCCCTGTGGACGTCGGCGATCGGTCGTACACTGGGGCCGGTTCGGTCATCACGGGCGACGTTCCCGAGGGGGCGCTTGGGATCGCACGGGAGAAGCAGAAAAACGTGGAGGGTTACGCGGACCGCGTAGAGAAGGAGCGTCAATGAGCAAGCTCCTCGAGTCGGCCACTGCTCCGGCGCTCGCGTCGAGCATCCACGCCGGCTACGAGAAGAGGCTGATGATCACCTCCGGCCGGGCGAGCCTGGAGCTCGGCGGGAAGATCGCCGAGAAGCTGGGCGTCGGGCTGACGGACGCCGGACTCAAGACTTTCGCCGATGGCGAGGTGTACTGCCGTTATGCCGAGTCGATCCGCGGCGCCGACCTCTTCATCGTGCAGTCGATCTGCGGCTCCGAGCGCGAGGGCCTCACGGTCAATGACGCGCTCTGGGAGCTCCTGCTCATGATCCACGCGGCCAAGCACGCCTCGGCGCACCGGATTGTCGCCGTCACCCCCTGGTACGGCTACTCGCGCCAGGACAAGAAGTCAGCGCCGCGCGAGCCGATCTCGGCGCGGCTCGTGGCCGAGGTGCTCGAGACCGCCGGCGCCGACCGGCTCGTCGCGATGGACCTCCACGCCGGCCAGCTGCAGGGCTTCTTCTCGAAGCCGGTCGACCACATGACCGCGATGCCGATCCTCACCCAGTTCGTGCAGGACCGGCTCGGCGACCAGGAGCTCGTGATCATCGCCCCGGACGCCGGGCGCGTGAAGCTCGTCCGCAAGTTCGCCCAGAAGGTCGGCGCGCCCTACGCGCTGATGGAGAAGGAGCGCCCCGCCCAGCAGGTGGCGGAGATCGGCTACGTGATCGGCGACGTCAAGGGCAAGACGGCCGTCATCGTGGACGACATCATCGGCACCGGCAGCACCCTCAGCGCCGCCGCGCAGACGGTCCTCGACGAGGGCGCCGAGCGCGTCTTCGCGGTTGCCACGCACGGCCTTTTCTCCGGGCAGGCCTACGAGATCCTCGAGCGCGGCCCGCTGTCGGGCATCGTCGTGACCGACACGGTCCCGCTGCGAGAGGGCGCCCCCGCGCTGGTCACGCAGCTGACCTGCGCCGACATCCTCGAGGACTCCATCCGGCGCATCTTCGTCGACGACTCGGTCTCCGAGATCTTCGCGGGCGAGAACCAGCTCTTCTGAGCGTCGCGTGTACGAGCTTTATCTCGCAGTGCACATCGTCTGTGCAGTGCTCTGGGTCGGCGGCGGCGTTTCGGTCCACATCCTCGGGCGCTGGGTCGCGAAGTCGGACGACGCGGAGCGGCTCGTCGCCTTCAACCGCGACGCCGTAAAGCTCAGCAACGTCTTCTACGCGCCGCTCGCTCTGGTCCTGATCGTGGCCGGGGTCCTGCTGGTCGAGGAGGTCGGTTACAGCTACGGCGACCTCTGGATAACGCTCGGCTTCGTCGGCTGGCTCTTCAGCCTCGCGCTCGGGCTCGCCTTCTACCCGCAGCAGTCGCGCAAGATCGACGCGGCGGTCGCGGCCGAGGGCCCGCTCTCGCAGACCGCGCAGGCCGGCATCAACCGCATCCTGCTCGTCAACTCCATCGAGATCACCGTCCTCGTGCTCGTCGTGATCGACATGGCCGTCAAGCCGGGCTGAGCGCCCCGGCTCAGGGCTCGGACGCCGGGCCACCGGCACTGCGCGTCGCCGCCGAGCGGCCGAGCCGAGCCCGCACCCAGGCCTGCTCTCGGCGGCCGAGCTCGGTCGCGGGCGGATCGCCGAACCACCATTCGCAGCCGATCCGGTGCCAGTTGCGCGTGGCGTTGAGCTGGCCGAGCACCGCGAGCACGCCGGTCTCCATGCGCCTTCCCATCAGCTCGTTGGCGGGCAGGTTCTCGCGCCGCATGAGCCGGTAGAACGAGGAGCGCGGATCCGACACGGCCGCGATCGCCTCCATCACACGGGCGGAGTCGATCGTGACCTCGCGGTCCTCCATGTACCAGCCGCCAATCGCGCGCGCTTGCTCCATCAGGAGCTCGGCGTCGACCTTGCGCGGCTGGTTCAGGAAGCCGAGGTCATGGAGCGCGACCCGCAGCCCCTCCGGGTCGTCGTCGAAGATCGCCCTCAGGGCGGCGATCTCGAGCTCGATCTGGTCGCTGTCGAGCTGCTTCGTCATGCCGAAGTCGAGGAACGCCACGCGCCCGTCGGGCAGCAGCAGGTAGTTGCCGGGATGGGCGTCGGCATTGAAGTGCTGCAGGTGGTAGATCGAGCCGAAGCAGAAGCGGAAGACGATCTCGCCGAAGCGGTCGCGCTCCTCCTGCGGAAGCTGGCGCACCTCCTCGAAGCCGGCGCCTTCGACCCACTCGCTCACCAGGATCCGCTCGGTCGACAGCCGCGTCACGACGTCCGGGACGAGAATGAACGGGTGCCCGCGGTAGCCGCGCGCGAAGGTGCGTTGCGACTGCGCCTCGAGCTCGTAGTCGAGCTCCTCCAACACGCGCTCCTTGAGCTCGGCCGCGGCGGCGCCGGCGTCGAGGCCGGGGGCGAGTGCCTTGGCCATCCGCAGTATCAGCCCGGCGTTCTGCATGTCCGACGCGATCGCACGCGCGACGCCCGGGTACTGCACCTTCACCGCCACGCTCCGGCCGTCGGGCAGGACGGCGCGGTGCACCTGACCGATCGAGGCCGCCGCCGCGGCGTCGTGCTCGAAGTCCTCGAAGAGCTCCTCGACCGGCTCCTCCCACTCCTCGTCGAGCACCGCGCTGACCTTCTTCCACGGCATCGGCGGGGCCGTCGAGCGGAGCGAGGCCAGCTGCTCCTGATAGAGCTCGCGATACTCGGGCGGCAGGAACTCCGTGTCGATGAACGAGGCGAGCTGGCCGACCTTCATCGCCGCCCCCTTCATGCGCCCGAGGGTCTCGACCATCCGCTCGGCCGCCTCGAGATGACGCTGCTCGAGCGCCTCGGACGCCTGGTCGGGGGAGCGGGCGAGGTTGGCGGCGCGCGTTCCCGCGTAGCGGGCGCCCTGGGAGCCGACCACCGACCCGACCTGGGCCGTGCGACGTATCCGGCCGGTGGGGATCGAGCTGTCCTCATGGCGTGCCACAGGGCCAGAATAGGCATCGCCGGGGGCGGACCCGTGGCAGCGGCATCGCTACACTGGCCAGCCGTCATGGCCACTTCACAGCGACCCACACTCACCGCCGACGAGCGCTCCGAGCGCGGCTCGCGCGCGGTTCGCCGCCTGCGCCGCGACGGCCTCGTGCCGGGCGTCGTCTACGGCGGGAGCGACGGTGAGTCCACCTCCTTCAAGGTGAACAGCAGGGCGCTGCGCCAGGTGCTCGTCGACGGGTCGGCGCTGATCGACCTGGAGGTCGCCGGCCGCACGCGGCCTGTGATCGTCAAGGACCAGCAGCTCCACCCCGTGCGCGGCGAGGTCGTCCACATCGACCTGCTCGAGGTCCGGCTCGACGAGACGATCCAGACCACGGTCGCCGTCCACGTCGAAGGCGTCGAGGAGTCGCCCGGGGTCAAGGAGGGCGGCGTGCTCGAGCAGGTGACCCACCAGCTCAACATCGAGGCGCTGCCGACGGCCATCCCCGAGTACGTGCCGGTCGACGTCTCCGGCATGGAGATCGCCGCCACGATGAACCTCTCCGAGGTGCCCGTGCCCGAGGGCGTGACCTTCCTCGACGACCCGGATGAGACCGTCATCGCGACTGTCGTCGTCCCGACCGAAGTCGAGGAGCCCGAGATCGAGGAGGAGACCGAGCTCGTCGGCGAGGGCGTCGAGGGCGAAGAGCTCCCCGAGGGCGAGGAGGGCGCAGCCGAGGGCGAGGGCGAGGCGCCTGCCGCCGAGGAGGGCGAGGAGTCCTGAGCCTCTTCCGCCGCTCTTCCAGCGGCGGGGGCAAGGCGGATTGGCTCGTGGTCGGCCTGGGCAACCCCGGCGACCGCTATGCGCGCACGCGCCACAACGTCGGCTTCGAGGTGGCCGCGCTGGCCGCCGAGCGCTGGGGCCTGCCGCGCGCGAAGAAGAAGTACGGCGGCCTGCTGACCGACGGGCGCACCGGCCCCGGCGGTCCGCGCGTCGCCGTGCTGCTCCCGCAGACCTACATGAACGAGTCAGGCAACGCCGTCGGCCCGGCGCGCGGCGCGCTCGGAGTCGAGCTCGACCACGTGATAGCCGTTCACGACGAGATCGACCTCCCCTTCGGCCGCGTCGAGTCCCGCATCGGCGGCGGCCTGGCCGGCCACAACGGCCTCAAGTCGCTGCAGCGCGGCCTGGGCAGCCCCGACTTCCGCCGCATCCGCGTCGGGGTGGGCCGGCCTGACTCGACCGACCCGGAGATCGTCTCGGCACACGTCCTGGGCCGCTTCTCCGAGCCGAACGAAGAGGTGCGCGAGCTGATCGAGCGCGCGGCGGATGAGTTGGAGCGGGTCGTGCAGAGTCAGTAGCGCGCCCCGCCGGCCCGACTTTGTGTCGTGGGACGACCTCAAGTCGGGCCGCCGGCGAGGGTGCAACCAGACTTGCCGATCTGCGCCCAGAACGGCGTACGTAGAATCGAGCGAAAGAGCCGCGCGGGCACCCCCGGGCGGCCGTTGGCCGTGGCCCAAGACACATGCTCAGGAGCCTCCTCACATATGCCAAGCACGACGCCTCGATCGGCGCCCTCGCCGCGGCCGCCCGCGGTGGTCGCCAGCGTGCCTTCGTGTCGGCCAGCATGCGGCCCTACCTGCTGGCGGCGCTGATCGACAGCGAGCCCGAGCGCCCTGCGCTCGTGGTAGCCGGCGATGACCGCGCCGCCCGTGACCTGGCCGCCGACCTGAGGGCCTTCCTCAGCCCGCGCAAGGTGCGCTTCTACCCGGCGCGCGGCATGCGCTACGAGTCTCATCTGGCACCGCCGCCGCACCTCGTCGGGCTGCGGATCGCGGCGCTGGATGCCCTGCTTGGCGAGGAGCCCGCCGTGCTGGTGGCAAGCGCGGCAGCGCTCGCTGAGAAGGTCCCTGACCCGCAACTGCGCCCGCAGGGGTTCGAGATCGAGAAGGGCGGTCTCGTCGACCTCGACGAGACGGGCGCGCAACTCGTCGCCTGCGGCTACGAGCGCGTCGACCAGGTGGAGGAGCGCGGCCAGTTCGCGATCCGCGGGGACATCCTCGACGTCTACCCGGCGACCGAAGAGCGGGCCGTCCGCTGCGAGCTGTTCGACATCGAGGTCGAGCGGCTCACCTGGTTCTCGACTTTCACCCAGCGCTCGCTCGAGGAGGCGGAGACCGTCGAGATCGCGCCCGCGGCGGAGCTCGGGCCCGAGCACCGCGAGCTCGCCGAGATCGCGGCCGCGAGCGAGGAGTCGGAGCGCCCGGACATCGCTGACGTGCTGCCGGTCGATCGCTTCCGCGAGCTGCTCGACCTGCTGCCGGACGGGGCGCTCGTGACGGTGGCCGCCGAGGAGGAGCTCGCGCCGGCACTCCGCGACCTCTGGGACGACGTGACGACGAGCTTCCACGACGAGGACGCCCACCACCTCTACGTGAAGCCGGACGAGCTCGACGCCGCGCTCCAGGAACGTGCGGCGCTGAGCCTGTCGAGCATCGCCCAGGACCAGCCGTTCGAGTTCCGCGCCCAGGCCGCCGACAGCGCCGCGCGCTCGCTCCGGGACGCCGAGCCGGAGCTCGAGAAGCTCGTGCGCTCCGGTTACCGGACCTTCGTGGCGTGGGCGCGCCGCGGCGAGGCCGAGCGCGCGCGGCTCAACCTCGCACGCATGCAGGCAGCGTTCCTTGACGGAGTGCCGGCCCCGGAGGACGCGTCGCTCACGTTTGCCCACGCGAGCCTGCGCGACGGCTTCATCGCGCCCCAGCTGAAGCTCGCCGTGCTCCCCGAGCACCGGCTTCTGCGCCGCCGCCGGGCGGAGCGGCCGACCGGCCCACAGGCGGGCACGATCGCGTCGTTCACGGACCTGCGCGCCGGGTCGCCGGTGGTGCACGAGGAGCACGGCATCGCACGCTTCACCGGCTTCGAGACCAAGACCGTCGCGGGCGTGACGCGCGATTACCTCGAGCTCGAGTTCCTCGACGGCGACCGTGTCTTCGTGCCCAGCGACCAGCTCCACAAGATCAGCCGCTACGTGGGCGCCGACGCCGGCGACCCGCCGCTCTCGAAGCTCGGCGGCAAGCAGTGGGAACGCATGAAGCTGCGCGCGCGGCGCGCCGCTGAGGCGCTCGCCGGCGAGCTGATCAACCTCTACGCCGAGCGTAAGCGCCGCGCCGGCCACGCCTTCCCGCACGACAGCGAGTGGCAGCTCGAGTTCGAGCAGAGCTTCCCCTACCGCGAGACCCCGGACCAGCTCGAGGCGATCGAGGCCGTGCGCGCCGACATGGAGGAGGCGCGCCCGATGGACCGGCTGATCTGCGGGGACGTCGGCTATGGCAAGACCGAGGTCGCGCTGCGCGCGGCCTTCAAGGCGGCCGAGGACGGCAGGCAGGTGATGTTCCTCGTGCCCACGACGGTGCTGGCCCAGCAGCACATCGGCACCTTCAAGGAGCGGCTGCGCGACTACCCGTTCCGGATCGAGATGGTCTCGCGCTTCCGTACCCCGGCGAAGGTGCGTGAGGTCCTGGCCGACTTCGGCGCGGGCAAGGTCGACATCCTGATCGGCACGCACCGGTTGCTGTCGCGCGATGTCCGGCCGAAGGAGCTCGGCCTGTTGATCGTCGACGAGGAGCAGCGCTTCGGCGTCAAGCAGAAAGAGCTGATGCGCCAGCTGCGCCTGAAGGTCGACGTGCTCTCGCTGTCCGCGACGCCGATCCCGCGCACGCTGCAGATGTCGCTCGCCGGGCTGCGCGACATCTCCGTGATCGAGACGCCGCCGGAGGGGCGGCGCCCGGTGCGCACGTATGTCGGCGACTACGACGACGACCTCGTGACGAAGGCGATCCGGCGGGAGCTGGCGCGCGGCGGCCAGGCCTTCTTCCTGCACAACCGCGTCGAGACGATCGACGAGACCGCCGAGCGGGTGCGGGCGCTCGTCCCGGACGCGCGCGTTGCCGTCGCCCACGGCCAGATGCCGGAGGGGCGGCTCGAGGACGTGATGCTGTCGTTCCTGCGCGGCGACGCCGATGTGCTCGTCTGCACCACGATCGTCGAGTCCGGGCTCGACATCCCGAGCGCGAACACGCTGATAGTGGAGCGCGCCGACGAGCTCGGGCTGGCGCAGCTCTACCAGATCCGGGGCCGCGTCGGGCGCTCTCGGGAGCGGGCGTACGCCTACCTGCTGTACCCGAGCGCGGCAGCGCTGTCCGAGGAGGCGGGCCAGCGTCTCGCGACGCTCTCCGACTACACGGAGCTCGGGTCCGGCTTCAGGATCGCCATGCGCGACCTCGAGATCCGCGGGGCCGGCAACCTGCTCGGCGACGAGCAGTCAGGCCACGTGGCGGCGGTCGGATTCGAGCTGTACGTGGGCATGATCGACGAGGCCGTCCGCCTCCTGAGCGGCGACTCCGCCGATGAGGCCGCCGAGCCGGTCCGGATGGACCTGCCCGTCGACGCCTACGTGCCGGGCGACTACGTGCCCTACGAGGCGGCCAAGATCGAGATCCACCGGCGCGTGGCGGGCGCCCGTGAGATCGCCCAGCTGATCATGCTGCGCGAGGAGCTCGCCGACCGCTTCGGGCCGATCCCGGAGCCGCTCGACAACCTGATCCGGCTCCAGGACGCGCGCATCAAGCTGGGCCGCGCCGGAGCCGCGACGGTCGACTTCGCAGGAGGGCGGCTGGCGGTCGCGCCGATCGAGCTCGACTCGCGCGGCGCGAAGGCCCTTCGCGAGCGGATTCCGGAGGCGATCTACGAGTCCGGCCGCGAAACCGTGCGGGTCCGGCTGCCCGATGAGTCAGGCGAGCGCTTCCGCGCGGTGGTGGCCGCTGCCGAGGCGATTCTCGAGGTCGCAACCGAGCCGGAAGCGCGCTGAGCGTTCGCTACCCTTCGCCACCGCTTCGGCCCCCGAACGTCCTTAAGCGAGCTTTACGAACCCGCCCTAGACATGGCTTCGATGACACACGCCCCCATCAAGTTCACTCTCGGACTGGCCGCCATCGGCCTGTCCGCACTTGCTTTCAGCGCCTGCGGCAACGACGTGCCCTCCGGCGCGGTCGCCACCGTCGGCGACGAGACGATCAGCCAGGACGAGTTCGATCAGTGGCTCAGCACGGCCGCGCGCCAGGGTCAGGGCGGCGCGGTTCCGGATCCGCCTGACTTCGAGAAGTGCGTCGCCGCCAAGAAGAAGCAGCCGATTCCCAAGGGGCAGGAGCAGCCGAGCGACGGGGCGCTGAAGAAGCAGTGCAAGACCGAGTACGACACGCTCAAGACCGAGGTCATGCAGTTTCTGATCCAGGCCGAGTGGGTCCAGCAGGAGGCGAATGAGCAGGACGTCAAGGTCTCCGACAAGGAGATCAAGCAGTCCCTCGAGGATCAGAAGAAGCAGGCCTTCCCGACTGACAAGGCCTACCAGGAGTTCCTGAAGACGTCCGGCATGACCGAGGAGGACATCCTCTTCCGCGTCAAGCTCGACCAGCTGCAGCAGAAGCTCACGGCGAAGATCACCCAGAGTGGCAAGAAGGTGTCCGAGCAGGACATAAGCGAGTACTACGAGAAGAACAAGCAGCGCTTCGCCCAGCCGGAGCGCCGCGACCTGCTCGTCGTGCTCACGAAGACCGAGGCGCAGGCCAACGAAGCGAAGGCGGCGCTCGAGGACGGCGACAGCTTCAAGCAGGTCGCCAAGAAGTACTCGATCGACGAGGCCTCCAAGGCCCAGGGGGGCAAGCTGCCTGCGATCACGCAGGGCCAGCAGGAGAAGGCCTTCGACGAGGCGATCTTCGGCGCCGACAAGGGTGAGCTGGTCGGCCCGGTCAAGACCCAGTTCGGCTGGTACGTCTTCGAGGTGGACAAGGTCTCTCCGGCGTCGCAGCAGACGCTCGATGAGTCCAAGGAGGCGATCCGCAACCTGCTTCGCTCGCAGGGTCAGCAGCAGGCTCTCGACAAGTGGATCAAGAGCTTCCGCGAGGACTACAAGGACAAGACGGACTGCGCGGACGACTTTGCGATCCCCGAGTGCAGCAACGCGCCGAAGGAGAAGACCAACACGGGCCCGGCCTCCGGGGGCAACCCCGACGGAACGCAGCAGGCGCCCGCTCCGCAGACGCCCGAGCAGTAGTGGCGGATCCGGCCGGCCGCCTGCTGGAGGCCATCCGGGAACTCGACGAGATCACGCGGCGGCTGCGCCGCGAGTGCCCGTGGGACCGTGAGCAGGACGAGCGCTCGATCGTCCCGCACACGGTCGAGGAGGCCTATGAGCTCGCGGACGCCGCCAATTCGGGCGATGACGCAAAGCTGCTCGACGAGCTGGGCGACGTCCTCTTCCAGGTGCTCTTCCTGTCCCTTCTCCTCGAGGAGCGCGGGCAGGGCTCGCTTGCCGAGGTCGCGGACCACTGCCGCGCCAAGCTGATTCGCCGTCACCCGCACGTTTTCGGCGACGTGGCGGCCGAGTCCGCGGGCGAGGTGATCCACAACTGGAACCAGATCAAGCGCGAGGACGAGCGCGGCGGCGAGATCTTCGGCGAGATCCCGGACACGCTGCCCTCGACCCTCTACGCGAAGAAGATCCTCAAGCGCGCGGAGAGCGCGGGGCGGCGCCGCGAGGGGGCCGCGGGCGACAGCGGGGAGCGCCTTCTGGCCGCGGTGCAGGAAGCTGTCGCGGAAGGCGTGGATCCGGAGCTCGCCCTGAGGCGGGCCGCGGACAGGTTCAGAGAACGGGTGGAGAAGGCTTGAGCGAGATCGAGAGAGTGCACGGGCGCCAGATCCTGGACAGCCGCGGCAACCCGACGGTCGAGGTCGACGTGCTGCTGAGGTCGGGAGCGGCCGGCCGCGCTGCGGTCCCGTCGGGCGCGTCGACCGGCGAGTTCGAGGCCGTCGAGCTGCGCGACGGCGGCAAGGAATGGGGCGGCAAGGGCGTCAGCAAGGCCGTCGCAGGCGTCAACGGTGAGCTCGCCGCGGCGGTCAAGGGGATCGATCCCGCCGACCAGGAGGGGCTCGACCGTGCGCTGATCGAGTGCGACGGCACGGACAACAAGGGCCGGCTCGGCGCCAACGCCATCCTCGGCGTGTCGCTCGCCGGCGCCAAGGCCGCGGCCGCGGAGAGCGGCCTGCCGTTGTGGCGCTACTTCGGGGGCGAGGCCGCCCACGTGCTGCCGGTCCCGCTGATGAACGTGCTGAACGGCGGGGCGCATGCCGACAACAAGGTCGACTTCCAGGAGTTCATGGTGGTCCCGGTCGGCGCCGGGACGTTCAGCGACGCGCTGCGCATGGGCGCCGCGGTCTTCCACGCCCTCAAGCGGACCCTCCACGACCGCGGGCTGTCGACCGCGGTGGGCGACGAGGGCGGCTTCGCCCCCGACCTCGACTCGAACGAGGCCGCGCTCGAGGCGCTCATGGAAGGCATCGAGGCGGCCGGGTACAGGCCCGGCGAGGACCTGGCGATCGCGCTCGACCCCGCGACCAGCGAGCTCTTCGAGGGCGGCATGTACGTGCTCGAGCACGAGGGCCGCACGTTGTCACCGGAGGAGATGGCCGCGTACTGGGCCGACATGGCGGGCCGTTTTCCGATCCTCTCGCTCGAGGACGGCATGGACGAGGAGGACTGGGACGGCTGGCGCAAGCTGACCGAGATGATCGGCGAGCGCGTGCAGCTCGTCGGCGACGATCTGTTCGTGACGAACACGGAGCGGTTGCGGCGCGGGATCGACACCGGCGTCGCCAACTCGATCCTCGTCAAGGTCAACCAGATCGGGACGCTCACGGAGACGCTCGACGCGGTGCGCACGGCGCAGGAGGCCGGCTATACCGCAGTCATGTCGCACCGCTCGGGTGAAACCGAGGACACGACGATCGCGGACCTCGCCGTGGCCACCGGCTGCGGTCAGATCAAGACGGGAGCGCCGTCGCGCTCGGACCGTGTGGCGAAGTACAACCAGCTGCTGCGGATCGAGGAGGCGCTCGGCGGCGACGCCTCGTACCCGGGCCGCACGGTCTTTCGCAGTTAGCAGGAGGGCAACCGGCGGCAGCGAAGCCCGTCCTGATGGGACGTGCTGCCGCCGCCTTCCCGAGCCGTCGCCGCTCGAGCATCCGCTGGGACCGCCTGGGGCGGCTCGCCCTGCTCGGCACGCTCGTCTTCATCCTGCTGCTCTACATCTCGCCCGCCAAGCACTGGATCCAGCAGTCGCGCACGGCCGGCCACCAGGAGGAGGAGCTGCGCCAGCTGACCGCCGAGAACCGCGCGCTCAAGAAGCGCGTCAGCGCGCTCGGCGACCCGGGCGCGCTCGAGCGCGAGGCACGCCGGCTCGGGATGGTCCGTCAGGGCGAGCGCTCTTACGTGATCGAGAACCTTCCCTGATCTTCACGCCCGCCCACCGGGGCGGCTCGGGACCGCCGCTCGTCTGCCTCCACGGGTTCGTCGACACCTGGCGGACCTGGGAGCTCGTCTTGCCCGCGCTCGAGCGGCGCCACGAGGTCCTCGCTCCGACGCTCGCCGGCCATGCGGGCGGGCCGCCGATCGCCGGCGGCGAGCTGAGCGCGGCCCTGCTGGGCGACGAGGTCGAGCGTGCGATGGACGAGGCGGGCTTCAAGGTGGCCGATTTCGCGGGGAACTCGCTGGGCGGGTACGTGGCGCTCCAGATGGCGGCCCGTGGTCGCGCCAGCTCGGTGGTCGCGTTCGCACCCGCCGGCGGCTGGGCGCAGGACGACGACTCCTACCTGGAAACGCTCGCCGCGCAGCGGGAGACGGTCGAGCTGCTGCGCCGGATCGCGCCGCAGGCGGACGTGACGCTCGCGACCCGCGAGGGGCGGCGCCGCGCCACAACCGCGCTCACCGAGAGCTTCGAGCATATTCCAGCCGAGTTGATCGCTCATCAGATGCTGGGCGTGGCGGCCGCGCACGGCTCCTTCGAGCTGATCGAGCACGCCCGGCGCGAGGGGTGGAGGCTCGAGCCGGAGCGGATCACCTGCCCCGTCCGAGTCGTCTGGGGGACGGCCGACAGGATGCTGCCCTGGCCCGCGGCCGCCGCCCGCTACCGCCGCGAGTGGCTGCCGCACGCGGACTGGGTGGTGCTCGACGGGGTCGGCCACTGCCCTCAGCTCGACGTCCCGCTCGAGGCCGCCGAGCTGATCCTGGGCTTCACGGCGCCCGGACGCTGAGGGGTCGGCCTGCGAGCATGGCGGTGAACGGAGGGCACGATGAGCCAGCTGGAATTCGACGAGCAGGCCGCCAGGGACCTCGAAGCGCTTTATCAGATCGGCGACGCGCGGCGCCGCCGCGCGACCGCTCTGGCTGCCCTCGCAGCGGTGCCGGGCGAGCACGTTCTGGACGTCGGCTGCGGGCCCGGCTTCTACTGCGCCGAGCTGCTGACCGCGGTCGGCGAGGAGGGGTCGGTCACCGGCGTCGACAGCAGCCCGGCCATGCTGGCGCTGGCGGCCCGGCGCTGCGCCGGGCACGACAACGTCGCGCTGCTCGAGGGCGAGGCGCTCGCCCTCCCGGTGGAGAACGCGAGCTTCGACGCCGCACTCTCGGTGCAGGTGCTCGAGTACGTGGCCGAGCCGGAGGCCGCGCTGGGCGAGATTCGGCGCGCGCTTCGCCCCGGCGGCCGGGTGCTCGTCTGGGACATCGACTGGAGCACGCTCTCGGTCCACTCGGAGGACCCGGCGCGCAGCGAGCGCGTGCTGCGGGCTTGGGACGAGCACCTCGCCCATCGCTCGCTGCCGCGCACGCTCGGCCCGCTGCTGGGCTCAGCGGGCTTCGAGGACGTGACGATGGCCACCCACCCGCTCGCCACCCTCGGCCTGGATCCGGACAGCTACGGCGCGGCGCTCGTGCCCTTGATCGGCACGTTCGTGGCCGGCCGCGCAGGCGTCAGCGACGCGCAGGCTGCCGCTTGGGTTGAAGAGCAGCAGAGGCTCGGCGAGCGCGGCGAGTTCTACTTCGTCTGCACCCAACTCTGCTTCACCGCGCGCAAGCCGGGATGAGCGCCGAGCGGCTTCCGCTTCCGGACGAAACGAGCGCGGATCAAGAGCTCGCGGCCGAGTACGCAGCCGCGCGCGATCGCACCGGCCGCGTGATGGCGATCCTGCGCGCGATGGGCCCGCGCGCCGAGGTCGTGCGGGCGTTCCTGCAGATGACGGAGGCGGTGCTCTACGGACCGGCGGAGCTCGGCCGCCGTGAGCGCGAGCTGCTCGCCCTCGCGACCTCGGAGGCGAACGGGGCGGCGTACTCGGCAGAGGTCCACGCCGCGCTGCTCGAGGAGTGCGGCGGCGGGCCGGACGGCAGCGACCGCGATTCGGCGCTCGTCGCCTTCGCGCGCAGCGTCACTCTCGAGCCGCGCGCGGGCGAGGGCGCCGTCGCGGTCCTGCGCCGGCACCTCTCGGCGGAGGAGGCCTACGACGCGATCGCGGTGGTCGCGCTGCTGAACCTCGCCAACCGCGCGGCGCTCGCCGCGGGGATCGGCACGGCTGACGACCTCGGCTAAGGCTTGGCGTGCGTCTCGCGCGCGCGGCCGCCGGCGAAGTCGGAGGCCTCGCGGGCATAGCGGTTGAAGGCGGCGTCCACGACCGCGGCAGCGTCGGCGCCGGCGGCGCGCCGCCAGGCGATGTCGGTCGCCCAGTCCGTGCCCGCGCCATACAGGTCAGCCAGCTCCTCGACCACGAAGCTCGAGCCGAGCCGCCGGCGCAGCTCCTCGATGACGGCGTCGGCTGCCAGATCGAGATCGGCACGGGCGAGCTCGGGCGCGGCGGTGAGGGTTCGTTCCCCCTCGCGCCACTGGAAGAGCGCGTTCTCGAGCGTGTACGCCATCGGGGCCCGAGCGTAGCGGCGGATCCGGCTAGGAGTCCTCGTCCTCGTCGTCGTCGCCGGCCTCGTCGCCGGCGCGGCTGATCACGATCCGGTCGGGCTCGACCGTGACGGTGACCGGCCGGTGCCCCGCCCAGTGCTCGGCGTAGACGGGATCGTCCTGGATGGCGGGGTCGAGCCACAGGCCGTAGCCCTCGTCGCCGTGGTCGAAGGTGCCTTCGAGCGCCTGCGGCCTGCGTCGCCGGCCGCGGCCGCCGCGACGCCCGCGGCGGCGCCGGCGTGGCTTGTCGTCGTCGCCGTCGTCGCCCTCGCCCTCACCGGCATCGCCCTCCTCGGACTCCTCGTCCTCGGACGGTTCGTCCTCCTCGGCCTGGAGCTCCGCTTCGAGGGCCGCGGCCACGAGGGCGTCGTCCTCGGCGCGCAGGTCCTGCTCGTCCGGCTCGGCGCCGGTGCTCGGGGCCGCGCCCTCGCCCTCGCCGGCGTCCGCCGGAGCGAGCTCGTGCTCCTGCTTGAAGGAGCGGATGTCGGCCACCGAAACCTCGAGCTGATGCGCGATCCAGGCGTCGGTGCGGCCCTGGCGGACCCAGGTCCGGATCTGGTTCAGCTGCGGCTTGAGCGATCTGCGTGCCAAACGGCGCCGGAGACTAGCAAGGGACCCCGTCCAGGCGGTGACGGTTCCCCATTGCGCGCATGCGTGACCGGTGCTTTATTGGAACAGGCAATTCCGTCTCGGCAGGGGGGCGCCGGCTTGTGTTGGTCCTGACGCGTAAATCGAATCAGAGCATCATGATCGGCGACGAGATCGAGATCTCGGTGCTGGCGATCATGGGCGAGAAGGTCCGCATCGGAATCGAGGCGCCACGGTCGGTGCCCGTGTTCCGGCGCGAGGTCTACGTTGAGATAAGGGAGGACGCCAGCGGTTCGAGCGTCGGTGCGAACGGCGCCTGAGCGGGACGTTGCCCGGCCGGCTCAGCCGGCCAGCATCGCAAGCGTCTCGAACATGACGATCGTCACGATCACGGCGGTGGCGATGAGCGTCAGCGCCAGCAGCAGGAAGCGGAACTTGCCTGCCTTGCGCGATCGCTCGACGCGCCGGAAGCGGGCACGGTGCGCGGACTCCTTGCGGAGCCGCTCCCGGCGCATGATCGACTCGGCGGCCTCCTCGCGGAAGGCCTCCTCGAACTGCGCAAGCGATTGGCGCATCCGCATCGTGGGCGGAAGGCTACCACCGGGAATTGGCGCCCAGGTGCGCTTTCGCACCTTCAGGCTCATGCCGTCGCGGGCTCCCTCGAGGCCTCTGCGTACACCTTCACGAAGCGCAGGTAGCTGTCGGCGATCTTCTGCGCCGCATCGTCCCGCGAGAGGCTCCCGTCGAGGTATCCCTTGAGGGCGTCCCACCAGATGCTGCGGCCGATCGCGAAGCCCGCATAGCCCTGCACGGGGGCCCCCGCGCGCAGCCACTCGTCGACCTTGTCGTCGTCGGCGCCGCGGCCCAGCACGACGCAGACGACGCCGTCGCGGCCGTCGCGGCGGGTCGTGCGGGCGATCACGTCGCAGTCCTCCGGGCTGTCGACGCCCTCGATCTTCCAGATGTCGGGCTCGACGCCGTTGTCCTGCAGCTCGACGATCGTGCGCCGCATCAGCTCGGGGCGCAGCTCCGCGTCGTAGCGGTCCTCGTCGCCGCCGACCTGCTCGAGCTGCGCCTCCTCGGCCGGCACGAGCAGCTCGAAGAGGTACTTGCGCCCGTTGTCGTGGAGCCAGTTGCCGAGCCTGGCGAGCCGCCTGGTCTGGCGTGCGTTCAGCCCGGCGTCGCCGTCCGGGTTGTAGCGGACGAGGACCTTCGAGAAGTCGGGGTTGAACTCCTCGATGTGGGCGCCGAAGTCGTCGCCGTACTCGAACTCGAACTCGTCCACGCCGGACTTCTCGACCGGCATCGCGAGCAGCAGCCCCCGGTCCTTCGACTGCTGAGGAATCCCGGTCGGCGCGCCGAACTGCTCGTCCACCAGTACGCCGGTGGCGCCCGGCTCGGCGCCCTGCTCCGTCGCCTTCACGGCGCCCTCGAAGATGAGCTGCTTGGCGTCCCCGATCTTCTCGGTCTCCTCGGGCGTCGGCTCGCCCTGGATTCCGAACATCTTCTTCTGAAACGACCCGCGGTGGTCGAACGCGAGTATGTACAGCATGCCGTCGTAGCCGAGTGCCATCGGTTCTCCTTCGTATCGAACACCCGCTTTATACCCCGTTTCCCGCCGATGCCTCCGGATACGATGGCCGGGTGGAGCACCGATTCACGGGCCCCTCCTACACCCTTGGGATCGAGGAGGAGCTCATGATCGTCGACACCGAGACGCTCGACCTGTCGAATTCGATCGAGGCCCTGCTCGTGGATCTGAGCGACGTCCCGACGGACGGCGAGGTCAAGCCGGAGCTGATGGAGTCCGTGTGCGAGATCGCGACGACTCCCGTGCGCAACACGGTCGAGGCGGGCGCGCAGCTGCGCGCGCTGCGCCGCACCGTCCAGCAGGTGGCGCAGCAACGCGGGCTGTCGATCGGCTCCTCGGGTACGCACCCGTTCGCGCTCTGGGAGGACCAGCGGGTGGTGGCCCGCTCGCGCTACCGCGACCTGATCTCGGGGCTCCAGTTCGTGGCGCGCCAGGAGATCATCTTCGGCATCCACGTGCACGTCGGCATCGACGATCCCGACAAGGCGATCCACGTGACGAACGGGATGCGCGTGCACGTCCCGCTGCTGCTCGCGCTGTCGGCCAACTCGCCCTTCTGGCGCGGCGACGCGACCGGGCTCGACTCCACCCGCACGCCCATCTTCCGCACGTTCCCGCGCGTCGGCATCCCGCCGCGTTACGACGACTACGGCGACTGGGCGCGCCGGATCGAGTTCATGGTCAACTCGAAGGTGATCGGCGACTACACGTACCTCTGGTACGACGTGCGCCCGCACCCGAACTTCGGCACCGTCGAGGTGCGCTGCATGGACTCGCAGACGCGCGTCGAGCACACGCTCGCCATCGCCGCGCTGATCCAGGCGATGGTCAAGGAGCTCGCCGAGCACTACGAGTCGGGCAAGGAGCTGTCGCGCTACCCCTACGAGATGCTCGACGAGAACAAGTGGCTCGCCGCCCGGCACGGGCTCGGGGGGTCGCTCGTCGACCTGCCCGACCGCAGCCGCGTGCCGGTGCCCGAGCTGGCGCAGCGGCTGATCGAGCGACTGCGCCCGCACGCCGAGGAGCTCGGCTCGGCCGCGGAGTTCGACGAGCTCGAGGACATCCTCGAGAAGGGAAACGGGGCCTCGCGCCAGGTCGTCGTCTACGAGGCCAACCACGACCTGCGCGAGGTGGTACGCGAGATCCTCGACGCCACGGTGCCCGAGACGGCCGAGGCGCCGAGCGAGTAGCCATTTCCGGCCGGGTACTCTGAGAGGGCGTGTCGCAGCCCGACCTCTTCGTCGTCTGCAAGAACTGCGGGTCCGAGGTGAGCCCGTACATCACCGAATGCCCTTATTGCGGGCAGCGGATCCGCAAGCGGGCCCCCAAGATCGACCGCTCGGGGGGTGAGGCGCAGCCCAAGCGCCGGGGCCGCGCCAAGCTGCCGCGGCTGCGCTCCGAGGAGATCGCGGGGATCGCTCCCGACACGCGGCCCTACGCGACCTTCACGCTGATCCTCGCCTGCGTCGTGACGATCCTCCTGTTCGCCGCGAACGTCGACATCAAGGCGTACATGATCGTGCCTGCCCAGGACGAGGTGTGGCGCTGGTTCGCCGCGCCGTTCCTGCATGGCGATCAGCTCGGCTATGCATTCGTCGCGCTCGTCCCGGTGGCGATCTTCGGGACGCTCCTCGAGCGGCGCTTCGGCCCGCTGGTGCCCCTGCTCGTATTCGTGCTCTCGGGCGCGGCCGGCGCCGGGATCGCGGTGACGCTCGAGACGCCGCCCCTCTTCGAGGATCCACCGGTCTGGACGGTGTTCGGCGCCAACGGTGCGGCGCTCGGCATGCTCTGCGCCTGGCTCGTGGACGACCGGCTCGCTGCGCGTCGGGGCGAGGACCGCGAGAACGACCTGCTCGGCGTCTACGTGATCGCCGTCGTGCTGGTGCTGCTCTCGCTGACGACCGAGGAGGCCAACATCGCGGTGGCGGTCGGCGGCGCCGCGGTCGGCGCCCTGTTCGGACTCGTGCTGCGGTTCTTCACGCGGAAGAGCGCCTACTGACGGATCCGATGTTCACGGACGAGCAGGTCGACGCCGCCGTCCGCGCGCTGTCCGAGCCGGGGCGCTTCGAGGGCGCCGAGCGGCTCGTGTCCGCGGCGGCCCCGCAGCTCCAGCGCATCCTCGGCGAGGCGCTGAACGAGGGCGGCTGGTTCGGCGAAGCGCACGCGTCGCAGGTCCGTGCCGCGGCCCGCGAGCCCGACGAGCAAGCGCGCGCGGCGCGCATCGACGAGCTGATCGCCGATGAGACGCGCATGGGCATGCTGATCGGCGTGGCGGTTGGGTGGGAGCTCGCGCGGGAATTGGGAAGGATGCGGGGCGACGACGAACCCGAAACCTCCGGAGGAGCCTGACGTGGACATCCGTTTTCTGGGCCATTCCTGCTTTGAGCTGAGCGATGCTGACACCCGCGTGCTCATCGACCCGTTCCTGACGGGCAACCCGAAGGCCGCGGTCGAGGCCTCCGAGCCCGATCCCACCCACATCTTCCTGACACACGGGCACGCGGACCACTGGGGCGACGTCGTCGACATCGCGAAGCGGACCGGCGCGCAGTGCGTCGCGATCACTGAGCTGGCCGGCGAGCTCGGCGACCACCGCGTCGAGAACACGGCCGACCCCAACCTGGGCGGCACGGTCGAGTTCGATGGCGGCTGGGTCCGGGTCGTGCCGGCTTGGCACACCTCGACGAGTCCCGGCGGCACCGTCAACACCCCGGCCGGCCTCGTCATCAACCTCGGCGGCAAGACCGTCTACCACCTCGGTGACACTGCCCTGTTCTCGGACCTCCGGCTGGTGGCCGAGCGCGACGAGCTCGACGCGGCGCTCGTCTGCATCGGCGGGCACTACACGATGGACCGCCACGACGCCGTCATCGCCTGCGAGCTGATCAGCGCCCGGACCGTGATCCCGTGTCACTACGGCACGTTCCCGCTGATCGAGACGGACGCCCAGGCCTTCAAGGCGGACGTCGAGAGCCGGACCGCCCGCGAGGGTCGCCGGCAGACCACCGTAGAGGTGCTGGACCCGGGCGCGTCGGTAAGCGTCTAGTGGGTCGAGTTGCCGTTGCGCTCGTCGCCGGGCTGCTCCTGATCGCGGGCTGCAACGGCGACGACGACGACACCGAGACGACGGGGGGCCCGGCTCCCACGGAAACGGAGACGACGGTGACGGAGACGACCCCGGAGACCGAGACGGAGACCGAGGTCGAGACGGAGACGGAGGTGGAGACGGAGACGGAGGTCGAGACGGAGACCTCTCCGGAGGATCAGCCCGGCGGCGCGGGCGACGAGGAGCCGGCGCGCTCGCTGGCCCTCTTCACCGCCTCGGGCGGGCAGGTGAC
This sequence comes from uncultured Thermoleophilaceae bacterium, assembly GCA_963734025.1. Taxonomy (GTDB): domain Bacteria; phylum Actinomycetota; class Thermoleophilia; order Solirubrobacterales; family Thermoleophilaceae; genus JACVRW01. The sequence continues at coordinate 144,393 of CAVTFR010000002.1, read as the reverse complement.
GCCGCGTGTCGTGCGCGTGCCCTCCTTCATCGCGGTGCGCGTCGAGCTGCGGGCGCGCGACGAAGGCTCGTACACGCTCAGGATCGGCGGCCAGACGCTCCAGGCCGGCGGGGCGCTCAGCGCGGCGTCCGGGACGCTCGACGGGCTGCGGCCCGGCGACTCCTACGTCGGGCGCCTGAGCGGCGGGACGAGCGGGACGGTGCGGGTGTCGGCGACGGCGGAGCCGGGCCCGTAGGCATTCAAGTTGGCCGGCCAGCCAGGGCGTCCGTTACGCTGGCCGGGCCGGGACACAGCGAGCATCGAGGAGAGAGCAAGTCGTGAGCGATTCCGTCACCCAGCGGACCGACCGAGCTGACTTCCAGGCCACCAGTGACCCCGCGGTCTTGGAATCGGCGGACCGCGGCGAGGTCCACCTCTTGAGCTACTCGGAGCTGTACGAGCTGTGGGAGCGCCAGCAGTGGGCGACACAGGACATCGACTTCGCGCGCGACCGCCTCGACTGGCACGAGCGCATCCCCGAGGAGGAGCGCTTCCAGCGCATGTACGGCCTCTCCTCGTTCTTCATCGGCGAGCAGAAGGTCGCCGAGGAGCTCGGTCCGATGATGCGCGCGGCGCCGACTGAGGAGATGCGCATCTTCCTCTGCACCCAGATCGCCGACGAGGCGCGCCACGTCCGCTTCTTCAACCGCTTCTACGAGGAGGTCGGGATCCTCGAGGCGGACACGCTCCACGGCCGGCTCGAGGAGACGAGCGACCACGTCAACCCGGAGTTCAACGAGCTCTTCGACGAGATGCTGAAGCGCCGCGTCGACCGGCTGGGCCGCAGCCCCGAGGACCTCGAGGTGCTGGTCGAGGCCGTGACGCTCTACCACATGGTCATCGAGGGCATGCTGGCCCTCACCGGCCAGCACTTCATCCTCCAGTACAACGAGGAGGTCGGCACGCTGCCGGGCTTCTGCGACGGCTTCAACAAGATCGCCCGCGACGAGCACCGGCACGTCGCCTTCGGCGCCCGCTTCCTGCGTGAGATGGCGCTGGACGACACGCGCTATGGGGAGGCGATCACGCGCACGCTGACCGAGGTCGCGCCGATCGCGGACCGCGTGCTGCAGCCGAAGTGGTATGTCGAAGGCGAGACCGAGGTCCTCGGCGCGTCCATGGAGGAGACGCGCGCGTTCGCAATGAAGGCGCTCGAGCGCCGCCTGAAGGTGATCGGCCTCGCGCCGGCCGCTGCCTAAAGCCCGAACCGCCCCTCGTCGACGAGGGTGACGGCCCGGCGGCAGAGCTCGCCGGCGACGGCGGGTTCAATCGCCATCAGAACATCCTCCCTCCGACCGGGACCTCGGAATCGGGGCGCAGCAGGATCACGTGGCCCTCCTCGTCCGGCACGCCCAGCGTCAGCACCTCGGAGCGCATCGGGCCGATCTGGCGCGGCGGGAAGTTGACGACCGCCACCACGAGGCTGCCCTCGAGCTCCTCGCGCGAGTAGTTCGTGATCTGGGCCGAGGAGCGCTTCTCGCCGATCTCGGGGCCGAAGTCGATGACGAGCTTCCACGCGGGGTTGCGCGCCTCGGGAAAGTCCTCCACGCGGGTGATGCGGCCGACCCGGATGTCGACCTTCATGAAGTCGTCGTAGTCGATCACGGTGCGGCAGCGTCTCACAGCCCGGGGCTGCCCGTCGTTAGCGTCGTAGCTTGTCCGCGCCAGCGCCAACCGCCGCTCCAGCTGCCCGGGCGCCCGTGCTCGCCGCCGTCGCAGCGCTCGTGACCGTCACCGCCTGGGCGTCCGCCTTCATCGGGATCCGCGACGCCGGCGAGGAGATCTCCGCCGGGGCGCTCTCGCTCGGGCGGCTCCTCATCGGGAGCGCTGCGCTCGGCGCGGTCGTGGCGATCCGGCGCGAGCCGCTGCCGGCCAGGAGCGACCTCCCGGCGATCGCGTTCTGCGGGCTGCTCTGGTTCGGGATCTACAACGTGGCGCTGAACGAAGCCGAGCGCCACGTCGACGCCGGCACCGCGGCGATGCTCGTCAACGTCGGTCCGATCCTGATCGCACTGCTCGCCGGGGTCGTCCTGCACGAGGGCTTTCCGCGCTCGCTGCTCGCCGGCTCGGCCGTCGCGTTCGCCGGTGCGATCCTGATCGGTCTGGCGACCTCTGACGGCGGGCTGGCGGCGAGCGGCGGCGCGGCGCTCTGCCTGGTGGCGGCGCTCGCCTATGCCGGCGGGGTCGTGTCGCAGAAGCCGGTGTTGGCGCGCGTGTCGGCGCTGCAGGTGACCTTCCTTGCATGCACGGTGGGCGCGCTCGCCTGCCTGCCCTTCGGTCCGACGCTCGTCGACGAGCTCGGCACGGCGAGCGGATCGTCGCTCGGCTGGGTGATCTACCTGGGTCTCGTACCGACCGCGCTCGCCTTCACGACCTGGGCATACGCGCTGTCGCGCACGACGGCCGGGCGCATGGGCGCGACGACGTATCTCGTGCCGCCGCTGGCGATCCTGATGGCCTGGCTGATCCTTTCGGAGACGCCTCCGCTGCTCGCGATCGCGGGCGGGGCGTTCTGCCTCGTCGGCGTGGTGCTGGCGCGCCGCTAGGGGACGGGCGCGGGAGGCGGCGGGACGACCGGAGGCGTTGCGGGCTCGCCGGCCGGGGGAGCGGGCGGCGGCACCGGCGCGGTGGCCGTGCCCTCGCCGGGCGGCGGGGGCGGCTCGACCGGCTCGCCGGGGGCGGGCTCGGTGGGCGGCGGCTCCTCCTCGCGCGGCGGCAGGACGACCGTTGAAGTGTCTTCCTGGACCGGAGCGGGGGCAGGCGCCGGGACGGGCGCGGGCGCCGGCGCGGGTGCTGCGACGGGCTCGGGAATGGGCGCCGCGACCGGCTCGGCTGGGATCGGCTTGGCCTTGGCGGGCTCGGGCTTCGGCTTGCTTGCGGGCTTGGCCGCCTTCGAGGGCTTGGCCGCCGGGGTCGCGGGCACCGCGGCGACCGGCGGGGCTTGGGCGACGACGGCGGGCGGCGCGGGTGCAACCTGGCGACCGGTCGCGTGCTTCACCTCGACGGCGCCGGCCGTGACGATCACCGCGGCGGCCATGCCGGCCGCGGCCTTGGAGGCGAGCGTCCCGACCCCGGCCGAGACGGCGCCGCCCGCGGTGATGCCTCCGGCGGCGGTCGCGGCGACTCCGGCCATTCCGGTGCCGGCCATGCCGGCCCCCCCGCCCGAGGCAGCGGCGGCGCCCGCGCCGCCGAAGCCGATCTTCGCCACCCACAGCTTCTTCAGGAAGAGGAACGGCACTACCGGATAGACGGCTGCGAGTGCCTTGGTCGTCGTGCGCAGCTCGCCCTTGAAGGTGCGGCAACGGTCGCACGCCTTCAGATGGCGGCGCACGGGCGGCGAGGAGCGAGCGAGCCCCTCGGCGACCTGGCCGAGCTCGAGCCGCACTTCCTCGCAGGTGAGGAGCCGCGCCTCGGAGGCCTCCGCGAGCGCAACGCGCGCACGTACCAGGAGCGACTTGACGCTCGGCACGGTCGTGTCCATCGCCTCGGCGATCTGGTCGTAGGAGAGCGCATCGATCTCGCGCAGGAGCAGCGCGGTCCTCTGGGTCTCGGGCAGCTCCTGCACGTCGGAGACGATGTGGCGGAACTCCTCGCGCTTGTGGACCGTGTCGGCGGTGCTCGTGCCGCCGTCGCGCTCGAAGACGTCCATCGAGTCCTGGCCGGCCGGCTGGGGGCGGCGCAGGTGGTTGAGACAGCGGTTGCGTGCGATCCGATACAGCCAGGGCCGCGCGTTGATCGGCCGCTCGTCGGCACAGATTGCGTTGAACGCCGCTGCGAAGGCCTCCTGCAGCACGTCCTCGGCATCTTCCTGAGAGCCGAGCATGTGCCGGCAGAAGGCGAGCAGCCGCGGCTGATAGCGCTGCACGAGCGCCTCGAAGGCGCCGTGATGGCCACGCCGGATCAGAGCGACGAGCCTTTCGTCGCTCTGCAGCCGCAGTAGCGGCGACCGGCCCGCGAGCGCGGGCAGACCGGCTGAGTGCCTGAGTGCAGAAGCTTCCAAGTGATGACCCCTACGGGTGGGTACCCGCCGCCGAAACACCGTAGCAATGCGTGAGTTGCGCGACTCGGCGCGCGACCGAAATGCCCGGGGTGGGACTCGAACCCACAATGCTCTTGCGAGCGGCGCCTTTTAAGGGCGCGGGCTGTGCCAATTCGCCTACCCGGGCAGGGGCAATGGTAGGCCGGGGCTGACTGCACCCGCCGCTGTCGGGTATACAGCCTGCATGGCCAAAGTGCTCTTCATCCCCGTATCGGTGATCGGGGGCCTAATCGCGGGGTTCGTCTCGAAGAAGATCTTCGACCAGGTCTGGGGGCTGATCGACCAGAAGGAGCCCCCCGACTCGAAGCATCAGGACATCCGCTGGAGCCGCCTCCTCCTCGCCGGCGCGATCCAGGGCGCGATATTCCGCGCGGTGAAGGAGGCGTCCGACCACGCGAGCCGCGAGGCGTTCTACAAGACGACCGGGTCCTGGCCGGGCAAGAAGGAGCCCGAGCCGGAGTAGGGCACCTCGCCCGCAAGGATCGCCGCGGAGCTCCGTTTCAGCCCTAATAGACCCGGGCTCGGCCCACCGACGGAGGCCGCCAGCCCGCACTGAGCCGCTCCCGAAGGCTGAGATTCGTACTGGGATATCCCCCGGGAAGCCGTACGCAACCGTTTACGCAAGCGTTCGGAGGCCCGTTCATGAGAATCCCCTGTCCCGTTGTGGAGAATCCGGGGCATACTGGACCCGTGGTCCTGCTCATGGAGGAGACGCGCCGCGTGTCATTTGGAGGCGCAAAAGACCGGGTCCCGGAGGGGTTTTCCGCCTTTTTGTGCATTTCGGGCCCGACGGCGTTATATCCGCCGCCGTCAGAGCTGGACGAATGTTCGATGGATCGATTCGTCAACGGCTCAAGATGTAGCCCGGAAATGCCGAAGTAGTAGAAAGTGGTTCCGTTCCACCCCCTGCGTCATGAAGCGCGGGTCCGCGCGGCCCGTGCGTTGGCGAGCGTCGCCACCTTCTGCCTGCTCGGGGTCGTGCTGCTGGGCGGAAGCGCCGGGGGACCACTGGCGAACGCCGAGGCCCAGGCCCCGCCCCCCGAAGCCGCACCGTCGATCGAAGAGCAGCTGCCCCCGCCGGTCGAGGAGCCCGCTCCGCCGCCCGTTGAGACGCCTCCGGCCGAGACGCCTCCGGCCGAGACGCCTCCGGCCGAGACGCCTCCGGCCGAGACGCCTCCGGCCGAGACGCCTCCGGCCGAGACGCCTCCGGCCGAGACGCCTCCGGCCGAGACGCCTCCGGCCGAGACGCCTCCGGCCGAGACGCCCTCGATGAGCCCCCGGTCGACGAGCCCCCGGCCGAGACGCCCCCGGTCGACGAGCCCCCGGCCGAGGAGCCCCCGGCCGATCAGCCGCGGCCCGGTGGCGGCGGCAAGGACGTTCCCGGCGACCCGCTCGAGCCCAATGCGCCGCCGACTCCCAGCGACCCCGACACGCCCGACCCTGGCTCTGCTCCTTCCGGCAATGACGACTTCGGCAGGCCCGGCATCGATCCCGGCACGTCCGCGCCGAGCGGCGCCGGCAAGCCCAGCGCCGATGTCGCCGATCCCGCTCCTTCGGGCCTTGGAACGGCGGACGGTGGGCAGACCACCGACCCCCCGCCCCCGTCGATTGACGGGACCACCACACTTCCTCCGACGGGCCTCAACCCCGGGATCCAGGAGCTTCCCAGCGAGGCCGGCTCGCGCGCCCAGGTCCGGTCGGGTGGCGGCGACGCCCCCGGCAACGGCAACACCACTTCCCCCGACACCGGCTTCGGCATCGGGGGTCCGGGCGGCACCGGCGGTGGAGCCACGCTCGGCGCCACCGCCGACTCGGCGGCACTGAGCGTCGCGGCGATCGTGCCGGGCGCGGACGACGACGGCGGAAGCAGCGGCGAGCAGGGCGGGCAGGGCGAGCAGGGCTCCGGCGGCGAGCAGGGGAGCAACGGCGCGGGCGGCGCAGAAACCGAGCAATTCGGCCCGGTTTTCGGTAGCGTGCCTGAGTTGCTCGAGTTCGTTCCTGACTCCTTCAAGTTCGTCCTCGCCGGCCTGGCCGCGCTTACGCTCCTGCTGGCCCTCGGTTACCTCCTGTCCGCGCTTCGCAACCGCCGGCTCGAGCGCCAGCGCGGCGAGCTGCTCAAGGAGGTCGGCCTCCTACAGACCGCGCTGCTGCCGCCGGTGCCGGACCGCATCGGCGCGCTCCGCACGTCGGTGGCCTATCGCCCGGCCGACGGCCCGGGCGCGGGCGGCGACTTCTACGACGTGCTGCCGCTGGCCGGCGGGCGCGTCGGCTTCATCCTCGGCGACGTGTCCGGCCACGGCCGCGGCGCCCTGGCCCGCACCGCCTTCATGCGCTACACGCTGCGCGCCTACCTCGAGGCGGGGCTCGAGCCGCGCGTCGCGCTGCAGGTGGCCGGGCGCGTGATCGACGAGAACCTTGGTGGCGACTTCGCGACCGTCCTTCTGGCCGTGCACGATCCGGAGACGGGCTCGCTGACGTACGCGAGCGCCGGGCATCCGGCGCCGATCGTCGTCGGCCCGCAGCCGCACGAGCCTGTGACCGCCGGCTCGTCGCCCCCGATCGGAGTCGGGGTCAAGACCGGGTTGCGCCAGACGACGGTGCCGCTGGTGCCCGGCGCTGTCGCGGCCCTCTTCACGGACGGCCTCATGGAGGCCCGCGTCGACGGCGGCATGCTTGGCCGCGAGCGCCTCGAGGAGCTGCTCGCCGAGCTCGGCACCGGCGCGACCGCGGCCGGTCTGATCGGGAGTGTGCGCGAGGAGGCCCGCGTGCTCTCGGATGACATCGCCGCCGTCGTGATCCAGCCCACCACGGCCGCCACGGCCGGCCTCTTCCGCACGGAGCAGCTCGAGCTATCTACCCGCGAGCTCGACGGCCCGGTCGCCGCCAACTTCCTCGAGTCCTGCGGCTTCTCGCAGGTAGAGATCGAGGCCGCGATCTACGACGCCCGCGCGCTCGCCGAGCGCTTCGGCGGCGTGATCCTCCATGTGGTGTTCGGCAACCGTCTGCGCGTCGAGGTGCTGCCGCGCAACGTCGAGTCGATCGAGGCCGCCTCGCGCCGCGCGGCGGCCACTCGCTAGCCCGCCGGCCAGCGCCGTAGCGCGTCGACAACGGCGCCCGGCTCGTCCTCCGGCACGTAGTGCGCCGCACTCTCCACGCGCACCACCTCCGCGTCCGGGAAGATCTCGAGCCACTGGTCGAGGAAGACCGGCTGGAACACCGGGTCGCGCATCCCCCAGACGAGCTTGACCGGCACGCCGAGGCGCTCGAGGCCCTCGTGGATCGAGCCCATCAGCCGCGCGCTGCGGTCCCGCTCCGTGAGCGGGATCTCCCGCTGGAACGCCAGCGTGCCGACCCGCGACCAGTAGTCCGGGAACGGCGCGCGGTAGGCGTCCATCATCAGCGGGTCGTGCTCGCGCTTGGCCATCCCGCCCGGGATCGACTCGACGAACAGGTTGCCGCCGAGCGCCAGGATCTCACCGAGCCCCTCCGCGCGGAACTCGCGCAGGAACGGCGGCAGGAAGCTCGGCAGCTCCCACGCCCACGTGTTGATGAGGACGATGCTTGCGAGCCGGTCGGTCCGCTCGAGCATCGCGCCGAGCCCGATCGGGCCGCCCCAGTCATGGGCGACGAGCGTCACGTCACGCAGGTCGAGCTGGTCGATCAGCGCGAGCGAGTTGTGGATGTGCGCCTGAAGCGAGTAGCCGGACAGGTAGGGCGGCTTGTCCGAGCGGCCGAAGCCCATGTGGTCGAACGCGACGCAGCGGCGCCCGGCCGCGGACAGCTCCGCGATCGCACGGCGCCAGAGATAACTCCAGGTCGGGTTGCCGTGCACGAACAGGAGCGGCGGCGAATCCGGCGGACCCTCGTCCACGTAGTGCAGGCGCACGCGCCCGACGCTCGCGTAGCGGGCTTGGAACGGGAAAGTTCCCTGGAAGTCGCCGTCGAGTCCGTCCACCATCGGCTCCGTCGCTTATACCCGATCCAGTAGGCTCGCGACCTCGTGTCGACGGGCACCGACACAGATGAGCGAACCGCGCTGCACGGTGGCCGCCTCGTCGCAAAGCGGCTGAAGGCTCACGGGGTGACGAAGCTGTTCACGCTTTCGGGCGGTCACCTCTTCTCGATCTACGACGGATGCCGGGAGGAGGGCGTCGAGATCGTCGACGTGCGCCACGAGCAGTCCGCCGGCTTCGCCGCCGAGGGCTGGGCGAAGGCCACCCGCGAGCCGGGCGTGTGCGCGCTCACCGCCGGCCCGGGAGTGACCAACGGGATGAGCGCGTTCGCCTCGGCGCAGATGAACGGCTCGCCGCTGCTCGCGCTCGGCGGCCGAGCGCCGGCGCAGCGCTGGGGCATGGGATCGCTCCAGGAGATCGACCACGTGCCGTTCGTCGCTCCGGTCACCAAGCTCGCGCGCACCGCTGAGGCGACCGAGGCGATCCCCTCGCTCGTCGACGCGGCGCTCGCCGCCGCGCTCACGCCGCCGTCGGGCCCGACCTTCATCGACTTCCCGATGGACCAGGTGTTCATGGAGTCCGACGTGGACGCCGACGCGCCCGCGTCGGTGCCCGACCCAGCCGGCATGCCGGCGCCCGACGGGGACGCGCTCGATCGCGCCGCCGAGCTGCTGCGCTCGGCGTCGCGCCCGGTCGTGATGGCCGGGACCGGGCTCTACTGGGCGCATGGCGAGCACTCGCTGCGAGCCCTGTGCGACGAGCTGTCCGTGCCGGTGTTCCTGAACGGCTTGGCGCGGGGTTGCGTCGCGGCGGACCACCCGATGTTCTTCTCACGCGCGCGCGGGGCCGGGCTCAAGGGCGCCGACGTCGCGCTCGTCATCGGCGTCCCGATGGACTTCCGGCTCGGCTTTGGCGGCTCGTTCGGTGACGAGACGCAAATCGTCGTGATCGACTCCGCACGCCCCGACCGCCGGCCTCCCCGCGAGGTGGCGGCCGAGTTGTACGGGGGCGTGGCGGCGACGCTCGACGCGCTGCGGGCGGCCGCCGCCGGAGGCTCGGCCGAGCGCGCGAGCTGGCTGTCGTCACTGCGCGAGACCGAGAACGAGAAGCGCGCCGGAGAGCAGGATGACCTCGCCGACTCGCGTGCGCCGCTCCATCCGATGCGTGTATACGGAGAGCTCGCCCAGGTACTTGACCGCAACGCCATCGTGATCGGCGACGGCGGCGACTTCGTCTCGTTCGCCGGCCGCATGATCGACACCTACGAGCCCGGCTGCTGGATGGACCCGGGGCCGTACGGCTGCCTCGGCGCGGGACCGGGTGCGGCGCTCGCCGCCAAGCTCGCCCATCCCGACCGGCAGGTCTGCCTGCTGCTCGGCGACGGCGCGTTCGGCTTCGCGGGCATGGAGTTCGACACCTACGTGCGCCACGGTGTGCCCGTCGTCGGAGTGATGGGAAACAACGGCATCTGGGGGCTCGAGAAGCACCCGATGGAGTTCCTCTACGGGTACTCGGTCGCGGCCGAGCTTCAGCCGGGCTGCCGCTACGACGAGGTGGTGCGCGCGCTCGGCGGGCACGGAGAGCTCGTCACGACGCCCGACGAGCTTCGACCGGCGCTCGAGCGAGCGTTCTCATCGGGCAAGCCGGCGCTCGTGAACGTGCTGACCGACCCTGAGGTCGTGTATCCACGGAGGGCCAATCTCGCGTAGCGAGAAGATTCGGCCCCGGACCTTCCCCGAACGGCCCTATTGGGTTATAGTGTGCGCGCTGGGTGGGGGGTCCGTGCGGCAAACCCGTCGGCCTTCACCCGGTGCATAGGTTCGGGCGAAGCCGCATCGTATCGGCGCCTCCCGCCGTCCGAACCGCCAGGCCCTTTCATGGCACGTACCCCTGCCCGTCCTGATGGGGCCGTTTTGAGAGCCGCCCGCATGATGCGGGCGGTTCTTTTTCCTAGGCGCCGAGCGAGCCGTCCGCCGCCGCCATAGCGGCGCCCTGGAGGATGTCGCCCTCGCTGACCTCGATCTCGTCGAGGCCGAACGAGCGGATCGACTCGACGAGGATCGTCACGCCCGCGACGATCGTCGGTGCGCGGTCGGGGTGCAGACCGGTGACCTCGCGGCGCTTCTCGAGGGGCAGCGCGGCGAGCATGGACTGGATCCGCTCGGCGGCCGCGAGGCCGACGCGATAGCCGTGCACCTTCTCCGGGTCGTACGGATCGAGCTCCTGATCGATCGCCGCGAGCGTCGTGGCAGTGCCCGCCACGGCGATTCCCTCCGCCGTCTCCTCGCGGTACTCCGCCGGCACGTGCCCCTCGATCATCCGCTGCACGTCCGCCGCCAGCTCCACGAGCTCCTCGTGCTCGGGCGGGTCGGTCTTCAGGAAGCGCTCCGTGTGCCGGACCGAGCCCATCTGGGTCGAGATGTGGAAGTCGGGCGCGGCGCCCGGAGAGCCGACCACGTACTCCGTCGAGCCGCCGCCGATGTCGATCACCATCGTCGGAGCCGCCGACTCCGCGGCCGGCGTCCTGCCGCTCGTCGCGCCGAGGAAGGTGAGCCGCGCCTCCTCGTCGCCGGAGATCGTGCGCGCGTCGATGCCGAAGCGCTCGTTCAGCTCGTCTCGGAAGGCCGGGCCGTTGGAGGCGTCGCGCATCGCGCTCGTCGCGACCGCGATCGTCTCCTTGACTCCGTCGCGGTCCATCACCTCGCGGTACTTCGCGAGCGCCGCGCGGACCCGGTCCATCGCCTCGTCCGCCAACCGGCCGGTGGCGTCGACACCCTGGCCGAGACGTGTGATCGTGGTCTGCTTGTCAAGCTCGGTGAGGGCGCCGTCCGCGACTTCCGCGACCAGCAGACGGGTCGTGTTCGTGCCGAGGTCGACGACGGCCACGCGCATGGCCGCGCACCGTAGCGCGCCACGGCGCTACGCGAGCGGCTCGCCCCTGGCGATCCGGCCGCGGCGCACCGTGAAGACGTAAGGAGCGCGCTCCTCGAGCTCGATCCCGCTGGCACGGCCGCGCATACGCGCGCTGATGGTGCCGACGACGCGGCCCTCCTCGCCCTCCTCGAGCTCGACCGGGTCGCGTCGCACCTCGGAGAAGGCCTCGAACTCGGCCTCGAGAAGGCCGCGCAGCGCATCGACACCTCGGACGACCGAAGGATTCAGCACGGACTCCGGCAGGTGCCACTCGACGTCCGGGCTCAGGTAGAGGGCGCCCTCGTCGAGGGCGCGCCGGTTGAACGCCCCGAAGGCGGCACGCACGACGTCCACCGCCGCCATCCGCTCCTCTTTCTGACGTGCCTCCGCCTGCATAGCCCCAGCGTGGCACCTGAGGTGGGCTCCGCACATCGGGGATCTCCCCTATATCACCCCCTGATTTGCGCCCCGTTGACGCTCAGGCGCGCGATGGCTAGATTCGTAGGTCACGCCGCGGGGTGGAGCAGTCAGGTAGCTCGTCGGGCTCATAACCCGAAGGTCGCGGGTTCGAATCCCGCCCCCGCTACTAACGGAACCCCTGCAAAGGCGGGGGTTTCGGCGTTGAGAAGCACGACCCGCGAGGCTGGCTGGGGGACAGAACGGGGACAAACCCGTAACACCGCAGCGCGATCCTTGGGGGCATGGCCCAGACGCCGACAGCTACGGACGCGCGTCCCCTCCTCAGCCCTCGCGATGTAGCCGAGCTCGCGAACGTCTCGCGGAAGACGGTCTATCGGCAGATCGATGTTGGCGCGCTCCCCGCGCTCCGCGCCGGCCGCCAGCTGCGCGTCGACCGGGACGACCTCGCCCGCTGGCTGGGGAGCGACCAGGGGATGCGATGAGTCCCAGCTCGCGGCCGCAGGAGAGTCCGGAGTCGCGGCTGTTGGCAGCGGGCTTTACGCGCCGGCTGGAGTTGTGGTGTCCGCCCGGCGAGGAGCGGGCGCTCAACCTGAAGGACGCCGTCGCCGCGCTCGAGTCCGGCGAGATTCAGCCAGCCCACCTCGCTTGGCCGGGTGTCCACCCGGACGCCGTCGCGGGCTTCCGGGCGCGAAGCGAGGACGAGCTTGACCGAATGCTGCGCCCACCTCCCCCTACCGAGCCGCCACCCCTGCCGGGGTGGGCCGAGGCGTGGGCTGAGCTGTTGGCCGAGAAGCTGAAGCCGGTAGTGCGCGCCGAAATCCGTGCGGCGCTGAAGGCCGAGGCTCGCCGGAAGGCACAGGAGCCGAAGCCGTGAGCATGACCCGGACTCTGCCAGCGAGCCGCGAGGTCGCACGACACGAGGCCCACCATGTGGCCGGCTTGTGCCTCGCGGGGATGGTGCCGAAGCAGGTGCGGACCGACTTGCCCGAGGCGGACCTGGCTGGATTGGTGACGGTCGACTGGGGCGACGGCCCCGACCACGACAAGGCCCAGCGCGTGCTCGTGGCGATCCTTGTGGGCGCGATGACCGAGGGCTGCGCGGGCTGGCAGGAATGGCCCATCGATCCCGAGCGGCTGCCCGAAGGAGCCCGGCGTGACGCCGAGCAGGCACGCCACCTCGCCCGGTACATCGGCGTCGCCGATCGCGCCACGTGGGGGTACTACGTGTGGCAGGCCAACGAGCTGGCGCGGCGCCCGGAGTTCCGGCGCCTGGCGGTGGCGATCGCCGACGAACTGGACCGCGTCGAGGTGCTGACAGCACAAGACCTCGAGGCCCTGATCGCCAACACGCAGGAAACATGGAGCACCGAGGTCTGAGGGTGTCCCGCCTACCCCCGCAGCCCCACGGCTTCGAGGGCTTCCTGTTTGGTCGCGTATTCCCTGACGTGCCGAATCTTGCGGTCGCGCAGGGTGAATACCCAGGTCTCCTCGCGTGCGGCGAATGCGGCCCCGCTCCCTACGCCCAGCCCGCCCAACCGAAGCGGCACGACCACGTAACCGCCGGTGTGGATGTATTCGAGTGGCCGGTACCGGGTCTTCTCAAACACTTCATCGAAGGCCGCAGACAGCCGCCGCATCCCGTCATAGCCCCTGTAGATCCCGGCGTCAGGGAAATCGGCCCGAACCTCCCAGACGATGTCGGGAGCGAGGACTTCGGAGATCGCGTCCCAGTCCATCTCCTCCTCGGACAACAACGCGAACATGCGTCCAAGAAGAAGCTCCACGCTTGAGCCAGGCTGGGTTTGACGGAGATCTCGTTTCGAGGATTCTGTCCTCGGGAGAGGAGACGCTCCGCGGCTATGGCACGTCCGAAGAAGTATCCCGATGAGCTGATTCAGCGCGGGATTAGGTTGGCGATGGAGTCGGAGCGGCCGATCGCTCACATCGCTGCTGATCTCGGCATGCACCCCGAGACGTTGCGCAAGAGGGTGCGCCAGTTCGAGGCCGACAGTGGCAAGCGTCCGGATCTGTTGGCCAGTCAGGAGCGCGAGGAGATCCGGCGGCTGCGCAAGGAGAACTATGAGCTGCGCCGCGCGAACGAGATCTTGAAGTCGGCGTCGTTGTTTTTCGCGCGCGAGCTCGACCCAGACCGTCCGAAGTGACCGCGTATATCGATGAGCACCGCGGCCGTTTCGGGGTTGAGCCGATCTGCCGGACCTTGGGCGTGTCGGCGTCCGCCTACTACCAGCGCAAGACCGGCGCGCGCTCGGCGCGTCGGGTCGAGGACGAGCGGCTGCTCGAGCGAATCGAGCGGCTGCAGGCGGCCAACTATCACGCCTACGGCTACCGGCGCAGCTGGAAAGCGCTTCGGCGGGAGGGCGTGCAGGTCGGTCGCGACCGGGTCAAGCGGCTGATGCGAACCCACGGCATCCAGGGCGCCAAGCGCAGGGGCAAGCCGTGGCGCACCACCCGGTCCAATCCCGAGGCGTCGCGCCGGCCCGACCTTGTCGAGCGCAACTTCACCGCCGGCGGGCCGAACCTGCTTTGGGTCGCCGACTTGTCCTATCTGCGTTGCTGGGAGGGGCTGGTGTTCTTCGCGTTCGTGCTCGACGCCTACAGCCGCAAGGTGGTGGGCTGGCAGCTCGCCGCCCACATGCGCACCACCTTGGTCCTCGACGCACTGCGGATGGCGCTCTGGCAGCGCGGGCCCGGCGCCGACGTCGCCTTGGTGCATCACAGCGATCGCGGCAGTCAATACACGTCGATCGATTACACCCAGACCCTGGCCGATCACGGTGTGCTCGCCTCGGTCGGGTCGGTCGGCGACGCCTACGACAACGCGCTCGCAGAGAGCTTCGTCGACAGCTTCAAGACCGAGCTGATCTGCGATCGCGTCTGGCGCTCACGCGCCCAGCTCGAGCTCGCCGTCGTCGAGTACATCGGCTGGTTCAACGACACCCGCCTCCACCAGGCGCTCGACGACCTCCCACCGTCTGAGTTCGAAAGGCTGAGCCAGCCCAGTACCTTGGAAATCTCCCTCACATGAACAGAGGGACCCAACCAATCCGGTCTCCGCGAAACCCAGCCCGGCTCAAACCTCGACTTGTGCAAGCAGGCGGAAGCGGTAGCCCGACGGTCCAATCGAACGCGAGGGGCATTACCGCACCTCTCACACGGCGAGCGTCAACGCTTGATCGCGACCAGCTTCGACAGCTCCTTGCTCGTCGTGACGGCCTGCTCCTTGATCACGCCGACGCCGCGGCCGTGCCACTTCAGCTCGTACTGCTTGTCGATCGTGCTGTACTCGAGCGTGAGCAGCGTCCGCTTGAAGAGGCGGTACGGCGTCCTCACGGCGCCGCCGCCGCCGAGCACCTGGGCCTGGTCTACGGCGTGCCCGGGCGAGTACTCCTGCCGGTAGGCATCGCCGCGGTGCGGGTGGGCGAGCATGATGATGCCGGGCTGGCCGTTGCCGACGCCGGCCTGCCAGGACCCGTCGTCCTTCACCCAGCGCCCGTGCTCGAAGTTGCTCGAGTCCTCGCCGAGGTACCAGACGTTCCCCTCCTTGTCTTGCGCGTACCAGTCGAAGGTGCGCTCCTCGGGCTTGCCCTCCGAGGAGACCTGGTCCAGGACCACCGTCGCCTCGACTCCCATGATGCGCTTCTTCCTGTGCGTCACCCTGACCGTGTTGAGCTCGCGCGTCTTGCCGTCGTCGCCGACGCCCCTGTAGCGAAGGACGGTTCCGAGCCTGAGCGGCAGCCAGGGGTTGTCGATCGGGCCGCCGAAGTTCGCCGCGTCAAAGGCCGGGTGGTAGGGCGTTGTAACGGGAGCCGGGTTCGTTCCCGCGCTTGACCCGGTGGACGCGATTGCCGTGATGGTGCCGCCGGCCACGAGGATCGCGACGAGCAGCACTGCTGTTGTCCTCGCACGCTTGATCACCCACCGAATTTACCCGCGCGCGATGAGACAACGCTGAGAATGTTGCAGACCTAACACCCACACGCGCGCGAACTCCCGTTGGGACGGAGCTCGCTGTCGCAACGAGGCAGAAGCGAGAGCGCCGGGCCGGCGGACCCGGCTATCGAGTTGGATGAGCTCCGGGCGTCTCGACTGGCGATTGGCTCACGCTCGCTCCGCCACCAGTTCCGGAAGCGCGGACGTCGTCGTCCGTCATGACCGCTGTTCGCCGGGGGCGTGCGAGCGTGCTGCAGCTGATCGCCGAAGAGGTCGCGCCGCAGCTTCTGCAGGGGTAGCGTTGGGCCAGCCGGTCGGTTAGTTTCGGCCGATGAACTCTCGCGCGTCGTGGATTCGCATAGCCCTGGTCCTGCTCGCTCTGGTGGCGCTCCTCGCACCGGCGGCCGCCGTCGGCAAGAAGAAGCACAAGCGCGACGGCCCGAAGCGTGAGAACAGCCCTCTGGTGATCGGCCACCGGGGGGCGAGCGGCTTCCTGCCCGAGCACACGCTGGAGTCCTACAGGCTCGCGATTAAGCTCGGTGCAGACTACATCGAGCCCGACCTCGTGGCGACGAAGGACGGCGTGCTGATCGCCCGTCACGAGCCGTTCATCGGCGACACGGATCCCGCGACCCGCGATTCGACCAATGTTGCGGACCATCCCGAGTTCGCAAGCCGCGAGACGACCAAGATGCTTGACGGCTTTGCGACGACAGGCTTCTTCGCCTCCGACTTCACGCTGGCCGAGATCAAGACCCTCGGCGCGAAGCAGACCCGTGGCGGACGCCCGACCGAGTTCGACGGGAAGTTCAAGGTTCCGACGCTCCAGGAGGTCATCGACCTCGCGAAGCGGGAGTCGAGGAAGCGCGGCCGCAGGATCGGGATCTATCCCGAGACGAAGCACCCGACCTTCCACCAGACCCTCAACCTGCCCCTCGAGGGCCGGCTCGTGGGGGTCCTGGACCGCAATGGCCTGAACAAACGCAAGTCGCCGGTGTTCATCCAGTCGTTCGAGCAGTCCAACCTGAAGCAGCTGAACACCATGACCCCGGTCCGGCTGGTCCAGCTGGTGGACGCGAACGACACCGACCCGATCACCGGCAACCCGACGTATGCGGCGCCTTTCGACCGGCCCTACGACTGGACCGTCTCCGGCAATCCGGTCTTGCAGGCCCGGACGTTCGGCTTCTTCGCGACGGACGAGGGCCTTGCGGAGATCAAGACCTACGCGGACGGCATCGGGCCGTGGAAGGTATACATCATCCCGACGACCGGCTCAGGGGGCGGGGACGTCAAGCCGCCCACCAACCTGATCCAGCGTGCGCATGCGCACGGCCTGCTGATCCACACGTGGACCTTCCGGGACGACGCCTTCCCAACCGGCTACCCCGGTGGGCCTGTCGAGGAGTATCTCGCCTTCTACAGGCTGGGGATCGACGGCGTGTTCTCGGACTTCCCCGACACGGCCTGGGCCGCGCGGGAGATCTTCAGAGGGCCCTAGGTCACGAGCTGCACGATCGCGGCGATTCCGACGACGACGATCACCGCCCGCAAAGCCTGTGGTGAGAGCCGCCGGCCGTAGCGGGCGGCCAGCTGGGCACCTGCCACGGAGCCGGCCGCGATCAGCGCGGCCGGCCCCCGGGCCACGTCCGCGACGGCGATGATGACGACGGGGCCACCCCGTTCACAATCCCGGCCAGCAGTATGCGAGCGTCTCGCGGGCTAGGTCCCAGACGCTCGCGCTGGACGAGGTCCGAGCGCGCCGGGCGGCAGTCGACTCACGCCCGCTCCGGTTGGGGATGCAGGAGCCGACCGTGCGAGAGGTCGTCCACCTCGAGAAGGGCTCGGGTCGCTCATCATCTGGCGGGCGATGAAGCGCGTCTACCTCCTGAGGCACGCCAAGTCGAGTTGGAAGCAACCCGAGCTTCCGGACCACGACCGGCCTCTGGCGGGGCGCGGCAAGAGGGCGGCGAAGGCGATCGTCAAGCACATGCGTGCGCAGGGGTTTGAGCCGGAGCTGGTTCTGTGCTCGACCGCCCGCCGGGCGCGAGAGACGCTCGAGCGGATCGAGCCCGCGCTAGGGCGCGCACCGGTGCGGGTGGAAGGCGAGCTGTACGGTGCGAGTGCGCGCGAGCTGCTCGCGCGCCTGCGCCGGCTGCCGGACGATGTCGGGTCGGTGCTGGTGATCGGCCACAACCCGAGCATGCACGAGCTGGCGTTGGAGCTCGCCGGCTCGGCGCCGGAGCTGGCGGGCAAGTTCCCCACGGCGGCGCTGGCCACGCTCGCGTTCCACGGATCGGCCTGGGGCGAGCTCGGGCCCGAGGCGACCGAGCTGGTCGAGCTCACCCGGCCGCGCGATCTGTGATGCGAACCCTGCGGCGCGAGGAGCTAAACCGCGCGCTGCCCGCCCGGGAGCTGCTGCGCGAGCGCGGCCGGATGCGGCCAGCTCTCCCGGCGATCACGCTGGGCGCCACGCGCATCGCGAAAGGGAGCGCTCTGGCGCTCCCGCTTCGCCCGGCAATCTCGGCCGGCGCTCATACCACTGTCGGAAAGGGCGACTCCCGCGAGCATCAGAGGTCCGTGCGCAGACGCCCTGTCCGTGCGTGCGAGGATGTTCTCAGCGCGATGATGAGGGTCGATGGCTTTGAAGCCACCGGAGGCCGCGGTTGCCGAGTGGGTCACGCGCGCGACGTCGTGGGGGTCGCCGCGATCGCCTCGCCGGGACACTAGGAGTTGGCCGAGGCGGTGGCGCGCCAGCTCCACGAGCTGATGTCGTACAAGGACGAGCACGAGGTGGCCCGCCTGCACCTCGACGCCGTCGAGCGAGCGAAGCTGAACCCGCTGGTTCGTGCCGGCGTTCAGGCTGCTTTAGAGGATGCGCCGCCTGCGCGGCCGCCGGCTCGACCTCTTCGGCCGCGCCGAGGTGCGGCGCGTCGAGTGTGCCCTCATCGGCGAGTACCTGGACCTCGTCGACGAGGCCATCGAGCGCCTCACGCCCGACACCCACGCGACGCCGCTCGAGCTGCTCGAGCTACCCGACGTGATCCGCGGCTACGAGGAGATCAAGCTCCGCAACGTCGTCCTGTTCCGCAAGCGTGCAGACGTCATCCTGAAACGCCTGCGCGCCGGAAAGTCGGCTCCCGAGATCGTCAAGCTCGGCTAGCCGTCGGCTGGCCAGATCTGTTAGACCATGGCGCACACGGATCTGGGGGGAGTGATGAGGGGACGCACGATCCTTGCCGGTATTGCTCTGGGGACGGCGGTCGTGGTCTCGGCGGCGGCCCCGGCGCTCGCTGCAAACACGAGCGGCTTCAAGACGACGCAGTCCGCGATGCTCACCGCGAGCAAGCTGGGAGTGCAGATCGAGCCCCTCCTCACCGTGGGCGACGTTCTTCCGAGCGGTTATCGATTCGAGGCGATTCCGGACGGCATCTCCGTGCGAACGCGGGGCCAGGGCAGAACCGACCTCCTCGTGAACCACGAGACCAGCAAGGTGCCGTTCCCCTACAACACGGCCACACCGACCGCAGAGAACGGGGAGAACGACTTCGACAACGCGCAGGTGAGCCGGCTGATCCTCAACCAGCATTCGGCCGGTGTGCTGAACGGGAAGTTCGTGATCCCGAGTGCCCTGGGCTTCCAGCGCTTCTGCTCCAACTACCTCGCGACGACGAAGGAAGACTTCAGCCGCAGCATCTTCTTCACGAACGAGGAGACGCCCGACTACGTGTTCCGGCAGGAGGACTCCTGGCCGCCGCCGATCGGTGACCCCGCGGAGGAGGAGGCCGGCCTCGTGGTTGCTCGCGACGTCCGGACTGGCAAGAACCACCCGATCTACGGGATGGGGAGGCACAACCACGAGAACAGCGTCGCGATTCCCGGGTACGGGCACCCGGTCGTCTTCTCCGGCGACGACACGTTCACGAGCGGCCCGCTCGGGACGGTGTCGGGCCTTCCGCCCGTGGTCCCCTCGCAGTCGCAGCTCTACTCGTACATCGCGCCGAGCACCGACGCCCTCATGGCTGACGAGGGCGACCTGTGGGCGTTTGTCTCGGACACGCCAGGCGTTCATAACTACTACGACGTCATCCCGGGCTCGGGGACCGAGGTCACCGGCCACTTCATCAAGGTGCCGAAGGACATCGCGACCGGCCGCAACCCCGACGGCTCAGAGCTGAAGGCGGCCGATAAGGGCTATCCGCCGCCTCCTAACAACATCAACAACTGGCAGACCGATCTTCGCTCCGTGGCTGCGCTGGGGATCGACGGCCCGCAGTGGGTCCTGGAGTACTGGAGCGACCTCAACAACGTGTTCCAGTTCGTCCGTGTCGAGGACCTCGCCTACGACAAGCGGCCCGGGCAGGGGAACATCGTCTACATCGTCGATTCCGGCAGGGGCCGGCGGGTGGACCAGAGCCTGGACACGCCGAACTTCAAGTCCACCAACGGCCGGGTCTGGAAGATGGTGCTCGATCCGGAAGACCCGACGAAGGTCACGTCGCTCACCGTGTTCGTCGAGGGTGACGACAACCCCGTCAAGACGCTCGGTGAGATTCACCAGCCGGACAACATCGAGTCGACGCCCAATGGCCTTCTGATCACGGAGGATCCGGGATCGAGCCAGCAGTTCCCCGTCGGCTCCACGGATCCCGCCGCGACGACGGCGAGGCTCTGGCACGTGCCGATCGGGAATCCGGCCGGTGCCAAGGTCGTGGCGAAGGTGAACCAGTCCGCCGACGGAGGGCCGACGGACGTCGATGGGCGAGCGGCCGGCAACCAGGGCGCCTGGGAGTCGACGGGCATCGTCGACGCGTCCAAGGCCTTTGGTCCCGATATGTTCCTGATCAACGTCCAGGCACACACGCTATGGGTGGAGAAGGCGCCCGGTGACGACAACAACGCAGACGGTCAGCCCGACTTCACGTACAAGCGCGAAGGCGGGCAGCTGCTCTTGATCCACGTCCCGGGGCTAGCCCGCGCGTACGCGATAGTTACCAGTCGGTGACATTGCACCGGCGAGGGGCCGCGTCAACAGCGTCGCGGCCCATGAACTCACGACGCCTCCGCACGACGCTCGCGCTCGACGCGGCGCTCGGGCTGGCGGCGACCGGCACCGCCCTCGCGGGCCAACGGGACCGGGCCGAGCACAACCACCGACCCCTACGTCCTTGCCGGGTGACGGCGTCGCCGCTGCCGGGCCTGGAATTCGACTGCCCTCCTGTCAAGAAGGAGATGTGCGCCGGTTCTTGTTGGGTGGTGTGCCGAATGTGCGTAGGACGTGTTCGAGTGTCGAGGTGATCAGTTCGTGGGTCTGCTCGCGGGTGGCGTCGCCTTGTAGCCAGCGGCGTGTGGCGGCGCGGTTGAGGCCGGTCCAGCACTCGAGCGCGTAGCGCAGTCGTGGCGAGTTGTCGGCGATGTCGGCGTGCTGGGCGGCGACTGTGGCGACGGCACGGCGCACGCGGTCGACGACGACACCCCGTATCTCGGCGTCGGCGATGTCCTCGCCGCGGCCGAGCGTGCCGAGCCAGATCGTGCGGTTCTGCTCGGTCCAGTCGAGCCAGCGCGACACGCTGTCGGCGAGGCGGGCGCGGGCGCTGCGGCCGGCGGGCGTAGGGAGCTGTTCCTCGCGCACGGCGCCGAGCCGTTCGAGCAGCTAAGCCAGGGGTTTCGTCGTTTCGGCGCGGCGCGATCGCCTCGTGGCACGCATCAATCGCGCATCAATTTGAACGGGATTGCGCTCGTCTGTACCGCTCTGAGGTCGAGTCGCGTTCTGTCTTCGCTTACTCTCGGAGCGGATGACCCCCGCCGACTCACGGTCAAGCTACCGGGCGATTGAAAGTCTCATCGCAACGTATGCCGAGCTCGTGGACGACGGTGATTTCGCAGGGGTCGCTGCCCTGCTCGCGGAGGCGACGTTCACCGGCGGCACCGGGTCGGTGAGCGGCCGAGAGGCGATCGAGAAGATGCTTCGCGACAACGTGATCGTCTACGACGACGGCACCCCTCGGACCAAGCACGTGACCACTAATCTCGCGATCGAGGTCGAGGAAGAGGCGGGCGCGGCGGTCTCGCGGTCGTATTTCACAGCACTGCAAGCGCTGCCCGACATGGCGCTTCAGCCGATCGTCAGCGGTCGCTACCACGACCGCTTCGCACGGCGCGACGGGCAGTGGCGCTTTGTCGAGAGGCGCGTTCGGACCGATCTCGTCGGGGACGTGAGCCGCCATATGCGCCGCCCCGCCGTGGACCGGTAGTCCTGCCCAAAACGCACGTCCAATTCACCTCCGCATGAGAGGGGCTTGGTGGAACATCGGTTAGCCTCACCAACCGATGGCTGATGTGAATCGGATCAGCCGGCTGGGATTCGTGAATGCGTACCTGGTGGGCGAGAACGACGGGCTGACCGTGATCGACACGATGATCGGGGGCTCCGCCGGCAAGATCATCGCGGGGGCCGAGGCCATCGGTGCGCCAATCGTCCGCGTCCTCCTCACCCACGCCCACGCCGACCACATCGGCTCGCTCGACGCGCTGAAGGAGAGACTTCCGGAGGCAGAAGTGATCATCTCGGCCCGCGATGCCCGGCTGTTGGCCAAGGACATGACTCTCGATCCGGGCGAGCCGGAGGACAAGCTCCGCGGCGGCTACCCGGGCGCCAAGACCAGGCCCGACCGTACCGTCGAGGCCGGAGAGCGCGTCGGCTCGCTCGAGGTGATCGCGACCCCAGGCCACACACCGGGCCACGTCGCGTTGCTCGACCACCGGGACCGCACCTTGTATTGCGGCGATGTCTACTCGACCCTCGGCGGCGTCGCGACCTCGGCGAAGCTGAACCCGCTGTTCCCACTGGTCCTGTTCACTTGGCACCGTCCGACGGAGCTGGAGAGCGCGCGTGGATTGCGCGCCCTCGAGCCTGCCCGACTGGCGCCCGGGCACGGGCAGGTCGTCGAGAGCCCGCTCGAGGCGATGGGCCGGGCTATCGCCCGCGGGTCTTAGTCGCCCGCAACCGGAGCCCCTCCAACACGACCGTCGCTGGAGGGCGGTAGGCGCTCTCGCCAGGGACGATGCGCAGAAGCGCAGGGTGAGACTCCTGCTTCTCGGCGATTGCGAAAGCGAGGGGTTCCGGGCTCCATCCCGTCGTCACCTCACACGCTGCCGAGGTGGTGCCTATGCACTACGTTCGCTACGACGGGCCGCGCGGCGCTTCTGCTCGTCGTCGGCATGAGACTGCGCCTCGAAGGCTGATCTGGCGTCCGGCGCCGAGCCTAGGTTCGGCGGACTGGGATAGGGGCCTTCAGGGGGAACGCAGGCTGGGCAGGCCGATCAAAGTGGACGATGGGCTTCGAGCCCGAGCTTTTCGGTGGCCGCCCCTGCGACTTGCCCGGTTGCGCCGCGAGCGCGGATCCGTCGATGTCGTTTGCCCACCGGTCCCGCTCGTCGAACAGGAGACGGTCGACGCGGCGCTGGGCTGCGCCAGGTCGAGTTCCTCGACACAGAGATCGCGGCCGTCGAGCAGCTGATCGCCGCTGAGGCGCTCTGTTGGCCGGAGGTCAAGCGGCTGATGACGGTGGCGGGCGTCAACGTGATCGTCGCGGCCACGTTCATGGCCGCGATCGGCGACATCGCCCGCTTCCCCGACCGGCGCAAGCTGACGGGCTACCTCGGCCTTGACCCCGCGTCCGGCAATCTGGTATCGGACCCGCGAGCCACGGCCCCATCTCCAAGCAGGGCTCGGCGAGCGCCCGGCACGCGCTCGTCGAGGCGAGCTGGTCGACGGTGCGCCAGCCGGGTCCGATCGCCGGCGCTGCGCGCTACCGGGGTGGGCGCGACATCTGGAGCACGAACGAGGCGATGCGCAAGGCAGAGCGCGAGCTCGCGCTGCAGGCCCAACGCGCCTACGAGCGGACCGTCAGGGACTGGCAGCAGAAGAAGGGCGTGAGCGCGACAACGGGCCGCGCATCTAGTCGCTCCTCGAGGGAGCAAGTCGCGCGGCAGACCACAAGGCCCTAAGTCTGCGCTTTGACTCGTCGTCGCCCGCGCCCGCTCGAAATGTCCCACACGAGGTACTCGTCGATCAAGCGGACTTGATGTCATGAATGGGCGGGCCTCCTAGCGAATCGGTGCCCGGAGCGCTATGCCCCTGGGCGCTTGGTGAACCGATCGAAGGAGGCCCAGCAGTGAATTCTGTCGGCATCGATCTGCACAGGAGCCGTTCGCATGTGGCGGTGATCGACGAGCACGGCGAGTTGTCGGTGTCTAGGCGGATCGCCAACGACCCGGACACCTTCGTGGAGCTGCTCGGTGGCCTCGCGGGCGAGACCCAAATCGCCGTCGAAGCGACCTACGGCTGGGAGTGGCTGGCCGAGCTGCTCGAGGACGCCGGCTACGAGCTGCACCTCGCGCATCCACTGCGCACCAAGGCGATCGCCTCGGCGCGGGTCAAGACTGACGCGGTCGACGCGCGCACGCTGGCCCATCTGCTGCGCGCTGACCTGTTGCCCGAGGCCTATGTCGCGCCGCGCGACCTGCGCGATCTGCGCGACCTGTTGCGCCAGCGCGTGGTGCTGACGCAGATGCGCACCGCGCTGAAGAACCGGGTGCATGCGCTGCTCGCGCGTCAAGGCATCAGACACGACCATGCCGATCTGTTCGGGCGCGCCGGCCAGGTGACCCTCGAGCAGTTGCCGCTGCGCCCACAACCGCGCCACCGGCTCGAGCTGCTGCTGCGCCTGATTGGCGACTTCGATCGCGAGATCGACGCGCTGGCCACAGAAATCGACCGGCTGGCAAAGCACGACCCGCGCGTCGAGGTGCTGACTCAGCTGCGTGGGATCGGGCGCTACATCGCGATGCTGATCATCGCCGAGGTCGGCGAGGTCGAGCGCTTCCCCAGCGCGCGCCACCTATGCGCCTGGGCCGGGCTCACGCCGACGGTCCGCAGCTCCGACGGCAAGGCCCGGCTCGGCCACATCTCGCGGCTCGGGTCGAGCACGCTGCGCTGGGCGCTCGTCGAAGCCGCCCAACACACCCAGCGCGGCGGCGGGCCGCTGCGCGAAAGCTTCGAGCGGATCGCCAAACGCCGTGGACGCCAGGTCGCCAAAGTCGCGACCGCGCGCAAGCTACTGACGCTCCTGCTACTACGGCCTACGCGACGGCGAGATCCGCTGCCTCAACGTTCCGGACCGGCGAGCGCGATGAAAGTCATGGCGCCCTCAACCGAGAGTCGTCGGCCACTTGGGTGCGTCCCGGCCCGGGACGCCCTCCTTTTCAGCTTGCGCACGCTCGGGCGAGCTCGTTCCTATGTCTGGCCTCCACCAACCGGACGGCCGCCAACTTGATTGAGCCCCCGAGCCCCGCACGACACTCTGGTCCGCCCAGCGCGACCGAATGGATGACTGGAATGCATCCGACATGCTCCCCGCCCAAGTCAAGGACGGGACCAACAACCACCCGCGGTCCGTGACGTCGACCTTGACACAGGCCCGCCCATTCATGGATGACTTTCATCCGTCGTCCGGAGGTGCAGTCCGTCATCCACGTTCTGGCTGGTCTAGGGGCGAGAAGGGGAGAGTGCACTGCCCTCGGCTGAGTGAGTTCCTTCTCCCGCTTCATGTTCACCTACCTGTCGCTAGTCAGCCCACCAGTCGCGCTGGCCATCGACGTCTTCGCGCGGAGCCTCGCCGAGATTGGGCGCGCCGATGACGAGGATCTCGAGGCCCTCCGGCCCGGCCTCGTAGCCTCGCCACGTACCGGGCGGGACGCGCACCGCGTCCCATTCCGTGAGCTCGACGATCTCGTCGTCGAGCTTCATCCGCCCGCTCCCGCGCAGGACCACGTACACCTCCTCCTGCGTCTTGTGAGTGTGGCCGTACGGAAAGCGATAGCCGGGCGGCACGCGCTGGTAGCCCAGGCCGGATCGCTCGAGCTCGAGCGCCTCGGTCGCCAAGCGGAACTCCAGGTCCGGCGCGCCGTCGAACCTGGAGCCGACGTCCTCAAGATCCTCCTTGAAGTTCCTGAGCGTGAACGGCACGGCGCAATCCTACGGTGCCTTGGTTGGGGTCGCCGATCTGATGCGTCAAGCGCCACCTGCGGGAGCTCGGCGGCTAGCTGTAGTTCCTAAGCACGTGCGCCGTCAGAGTCATCAGCGCAGTCGCGCCACACGCCCCGCCCCGCTTGCTTGGCCGAACGCTGAGCCTTCCGGAACGTTCCGACGCGCTGGAATGGGTTGCCGTCGTAGACATAGACATCGGCCCAGCCGGCGCGGAGCTGCGCCATTGCCGCGTCGGGGCCTCCGCGCAGGTTTACGTAGGCGAGCAGTCGGTCGTAGCGGTCGAAGGTGTCCTGGGTCGGATCGGTGAGCAGCCGCACGCGGCGACCGGTGGGGGCGAGCCGTTTCATGTAGGCGGAGGCTTGGGGGCCACCGCACTCGACGCCGCCGTAGACCTCTGGTGTGTCGATGCCGATCAGCCGGACGGTGTAGTGCGAGCGGCGCGTCGCTTCGAGCGAGCGCACCCGGATCGTGTCGCCGTCGACGACGGACGTGACGCGCGCCTTGATGGTCTGGGCCCGGGCGGGCGCGGGAGCAGGCGACGAGTGGTCGCCTCCGCCGGCTCCGCCGCTCGGGAGCGTGTCGCAGGCTCGGCCGTCATTGTCGCCGTCGAGGCCGTGCGGGTCACCGGGGGTGAGGTAGCGCTGGGCCTCCGCCTGCGTGTCGAAGTCGGCGCAGTCCTTATCGGATGCGAGCGCAGGAGGCGTCCCTGAGGCAACCGCCGTGAGCACGAGCATCGCCAGCAACGACGCGCGCCCCGCGCGCCGGGGCGCCCAGCGAGCCGCAGCTGCGGAAGGGTTGTCGGCCACGATCTGCCTTTAGACGTCGCAGGCGAGACCGTCGCCGTCGCCATCTAGCCCGTCTTCATCTACGGGTGGCGTCGGGAAGTTCACGTCTGCGATGTCAGCGCAGTTGAGGTCATCCACGCCATTGGCGAGATAGTCGCTGCCGTCTACAAGTTGAGCCATGCCGTCGAATCCAGAGTCAGTCGCCGGTGGGCTTTCTTCGATTGCGGGAGCGCCCCCACCGGCTGGCCCCGTGGCCCCGGCCGGGCCGCGCTCGCCCGTAGGTCCGCGCTGACCAGGCTCGCCCTGCTCGCCCTGAGGTCCAGCGGGTCCCTGTACGCCCGGCTGACCCTGAGGGCCGCTCGGCGCGTCTTGGAGAGCCGTGATGGCAACGCCTCCAGCGGCCCCCACGAGAGCCGCGGCAGCCGCCGCAATGATGACCGTGCCTACGGTGGCTCCTTGCTTAAGCCTCCCGGGGGTTCGTGTCGCTTGAGTGTTCATCGTGGCTCCTTTGGCTCCATCCACGCGAGCGCCAAGGCGTCAGTCGCGGTCGGTCGTCCAGTCCGGTCAGCGGCCGGTCGGCTGGAGCGCCTGCAAGCCTCCGCTGCGACTGGCCGAACAAGCCGTAGCGACCGCACAGCAGTCCCGCGGCTCCGTTGTTGGCGAAATGCTAACAGTGTCTTGACGAGTCGCCAACAACACTTAGAATCGTTTTATGAGCACCACGCCGAAGTTCTGCCGCGTCGCTTCCGGCAAGCGGCGCGAACAGAACGCGCTTCGCGCAGAGGGGGCCGGGCCGCGGATGCATGGCTGTCGCGGTCATCCGACGCGGGAGCCGTGCGAGTCAGGCCCCGGCGCGGGCGCGCTGCAGGGCACCGCGGACTTCGGCTGTGAAGGCTGTTCCGGCTAGGGGCTCCTTTTAAGCGAGAGAAGTGCAACCGATGCGCCGCTCAGGGTTGAGATGCGCGAGGCGCGCGCATCTCGCTCGCGCCCGCCGATCCGATCGGGAGTCAGGTGACGCGGTCTCCGGGTCGCCGCTCCCCCTCGAGCGCGCGGGCGATCGCGCCCACGGGCAGCGGATAGCTCGCTCCCACCTGCTCCGGTGCTGCAATAGCCAGCGCTACGATCACCGCCGTGATCGCCGGAGCACACACGATCATCTTCGCCGAGGATGCCGAGCGAGCTCGGGAGTTCCTTCACGACGTGCTGGGCTTCGAGGGGGTCGATGCCGGCGAGGGGTGGCTGATCTTCGCCCTGCCGCCGGGTGAGGTCGCGGTCCACCCTGGCTCTGGCTGGGGCCGCGGGCCCGGGCATCACGCCCTGTTCCTCATGTGCCATGACATCGATCAAACCGTCGCGGAACTCGAGCGCAAGGGCGTCGAGTTCGTTTCTCCGATCGAGGACGAGGGCTGGGGCCGGATCGCGCACTTCAAGATCCCCGGCGCCGGCGAGATCGGTTTGTACGAACCCAGGCACCCAAGCCCACTCCAAGAGTTCGCGTAGCCGCTGAAGCGCTCGCTGACGAGGTCCGCGATCGCGAGCCGGCCGCCAGAACGGAGGACGCGCGCCGCCGTGCCGAATGTGGCCCGGTTGGCAGAGCACACGACTAAAGCCGTGGCGTCCCGGCTCGAGTCCGAGTTTCGCCATGGGTTGGTGACTGCCGCTTTGGTGCGGTCGCAAGCGTCTGGCCAGTCCAGCGCACACGACCGGAATGGACGAGGTCCGGGCGTCCAGACCGCACGATCAAGCTCAACCGCGAGCATCGCGACGCGATCTACGGGGAGCTGGTGCTGGACCTCAGCGGCACTGGCGACATCCGGATCAACCTCGACGGCGAGGATGACGACGGCGCTCATTGGTAGGTGCAGGCTGCAGCACAGACGATGACCGATGAGATCGGTGCGCCGGTCCGGTCGTACCGAACGACGGCCAAGCCAGCGAGAAGGGACCTGTGACCATGAAACTGACGACCATCATGCACGTCTCTGTCGATGGAGTGATGCAGGGCCTCGGCGGGCCGGATGAGGACCGCAGGGGCGGATTCGAGCGCGGCGGATGGGCTCTTGCCGCTCTTCGACGACGAGGCCGAGACGTTCCTCGCCGAGGTCTTCCGGCGCGCCGATGCGTTCCTGTTCGGCCGGCGGACCTACGAGATCTTTGCCGGCTCCTGGGGAACGGGCTCCTGGGGGGCAAATCAGGGCAACAACCCGATCTCAGTGGCGTTGAACACGCGGCCCAAGTACGTGGCGTCGACCACGCTCACCGACCCGCAATGGGCGGACACGACTGTCCTCTCCGGAGACCTCGCGGCGGCCATCGGCGAGCTGAAGGCCAAGCGGGGAGGCGAGCTGCAAGTGCACGGCAGCGGGAACCTGGTCCGCTGGCTCGTCGACAACCACCTGGTCGACGAGATCACCCTGCTCACCTATCCCGTGGTCGTCGGCCAGGGCACGCGGCTATTCCCCGCCAGCGGCCCGGACATAGCACTTGAACTGGTCGACTCGCGGGCCACCCCCATCGGGGTGACGATCCAGGTCTACCGGCCCACAGGGCGCCCGCAGTACGCAACCGCCACCGCCGACTAACGCACGTGACATAGGGTGCCGCATTCAGCGAGAGTCTCTCATTGGTGGGTGCGGTCCCAAGCGGCGTAGCCGCCGACGCTCGCGCCCCCGCTATGTCCCTTTGAGCGTGAGCGACGATTGCGTCCTGGCCTCCGTGATGGTGCTTCCTGCTGTCCGAGGAGGGCGACGCCCATCCCGCCTAGGCGACGACGAAGGTGTAGTCGCGCTCGATCCGGCCGTCCGCGGCGAGGACGAGGAAGCTCAGCCCGACTGCAAACACCTCGTCGTCCTTGGCGACCGCCTCCCAGTGGAACTTGACGACGTCGCCGAGTCGTTCGGCGTCGTCGCGGCCCCGGAAGCTGAGTCCCTCGGAGCCGACCCAGTGCTCGTACACGCTCGCCGCGCGAGCCTCTATCTCCTCGTATCCCCGTGCCTCGAGGACCGCCGTCAGGGCGAGGCCAGGTCGCGCCGCGATCGCGCGGATCTCCTGCGGCGGCTGGAGGATATGCCTCCCGTCCTCCGTCCAGAGCTCGGCGATCATCCGCCCGCGCTGGTCGGCATCGGGCTCGTTCCAGAGCGCGAGGTACTTCTCCGCCAACTCGGCCGCGCTCCGGGATGAGATCTCTACGAAAGCCTGTGTGTCGGTCATCGGTTACCTCCGTTGATCGTCTGGTTGCTCCGCCTTCAACGCTCCCGGAGGAAGGGCCGCGCGTCGATTACCTCTCGTGTAACGCCGGCGGGCGTTACACGCCGGGTAACGGAACAGGATCGGACGCCCCCGGTAACTTCAATCGGGTGGTCGTCCAGACCGAGCAGGAGCCCCAGACCGCGGGCGAGCTGATCCGCTTCTGGCGCACGCGACGCGGCCTCAGCCAGCTCGAGCTGTCCTTGGACGCGAACGTCTCGACCAAGCACCTGAGCTTCGTCGAGACCGGCCGGTCCAGCCCGAGTCGCCAACTCCTCGTCCACTTGGCCCAGCACCTCGATCTGCCGATCAGCGAGCGCAATCGACTACTGCTCGCGGGCGGCTTTGCGCCTCCCTATCTGGAGCTGCCCTACGACGGGGAGGTGATGCAGCCGCTTCGGGAGTCGCTCGAGCGGCTGCTCGAGGCGCACGAGCCGAACCCGGCTTTGATCGTCGACGGGCTCTGGAACCTGATCGAGTCCAATCGAGCCGCGTCGCTTCTCTGGGACGGGGTCGACCCGGAGCTCCTCGAGCCACCGATCAACATGCTCCGCCTCGGCGTTCACCCTGGCGGCCTGCCGCGGATCTCGTCGATGACCGCCGCGTGCAACGCGCCGCTGATTCACCGGCTGAAGCGGAGCAGCCGCGAGGACGCCGATCCCGCCCTCGCCAAGCTCATCGAGGAGGTCGAGTCCTACCTCCCCGGCGAGCCGCCGGCGGGCCTCGCCACCCAGCCGGTGGTCTCGCTCAGGCTGCAGACCCCCCTCGGCGAGGTCGAGCTGTTCACGGTCATCGCCACCCTTGGAGCCCCGCTCGACGTCACGGCCGCGAACCTCGCGATCGAGACCTTCCTGCCGATGAACCCCGAGAGCGCAGCGCGGCTCGCCGAGCTCAGCGGGCCCCGATCTGCCTGAGCATGCGCCCTCATACCCGGCCGAGGCCGCGATCGCTGGCCGCGACGAAGCCCGACCCCGTGGCGACCGCCGATCCGTGCAAGCAGGTCCGCTGCGTCGGAAGCGGCTTGCGGACTAGCGTTCTCGTCCAGAGCGACAGTGTTGGTCCGGGTGCGTTTCTCGAATCACCGGACGGCTGTCCTCCGGGGATGGCAGGACTGGAACCGGTGAACCCGAACCCATGCAGGATGGCCGACGAGTCCAGGCTCGAACGGCGGCTCGACAAGGCGGTGGCTCGCGCGACCACGCCGCGTGGCGCCGCCATCGTGATCGCCACGGTGTCGACCGTGATGACCGTCGTCGCCGGGCTCCTGGTGACCGTCGTCGACGGCGAGAGCTTTCCGTCGATCGGATCCGGGCTCTGGTGGGGCGTCCAGACCGTCACGACCGTCGGGTACGGCGACAACGTTCCAATGAATCTCACCGGACGGCTCGTCGCCGTGCTCGTCATGCTTTTGGGGATCGGCTTCCTGACGGTCATCACCGCCTCGATCACGAGCACCTTCGTGTCGCGCACACGGCACGAGCCCTCGGAAGCCGAGACTGCGATGGCGGAACAACTCCGTCAAGTCGACAGCCGGCTCGAACGAATCGAAGCCGCACTGACCCGTTCCTCGTCGCGGTAGCGCGTGAGGAAATGCATGCTCGCCGCGAGCTGCCCGCTTGCGCTCTCCATAGCACGGAGCAGCGCCGCGATGTGCGGCGCCTCCTTGCTTCAGTCGCGGGCGCTCAGCCAGGCGCAGGGATACTTGGCCGATGCTGCGCGTCGTCGAGGGCCACCTCGAGTCGAATCGGGTCTCGCGCGTCACTTACGGCACGATCATCGGGCTCGCGCTGGTCGTCGCCCTAGAGGACCATCACCCCGACCCGGGCGTGATGGTCGCGACGCTCCTCGCCACCGCCGTCGCCATCGCACTCGCCGAGCTCTACAGCGAGATCCTCGGGACCGAGGTTCGCACCCAACATCGCGTGGGCCGCGCGCGCCTGCGCGAGATCGCGACGGACGTGGGCGCGGTCGCCTTCGGGATCAGCTTCCCCGCCGTCTTCTTCCTGCTGTCCGTTGCAGGGGCGATGCAGATCGAGACCGCCTTCGCGATCGCCAAGTGGTCCGGCCTGGCGCTGGCTGGCTTCTACGGCTTCTGCGCCGCTCGCCTCGCCGACGCGGGAGCGCTCAGGGCGCTCGGCCATGGAG
Source organism: uncultured Thermoleophilaceae bacterium (assembly GCA_963734025.1). Taxonomy (GTDB): domain Bacteria; phylum Actinomycetota; class Thermoleophilia; order Solirubrobacterales; family Thermoleophilaceae; genus JACVRW01. Next base: position 112,851 of record CAVTFR010000002.1, on the reverse strand, counting down.
CCGCTGTCGCGCTCATCGGGGCGTTCCTGGTCAGCATCAAGGCGCTGACCCACTGATTCCGCGACGGAAGCCGCGGTAACCGACGCGTCTAGAACCTGGGGGCCGTACGGCGTCAGCGGTGCCAGGCGGATGGGGCATCGCTCTCCGGCCCGGCCTTGGCTTCGTCCCGCCAGACTCACCCGGCGGTCGGCCGCGCCGCCGGCCCCATCGGAGCGGCATCGCTACAGGTGTCACTTGTGTCCGGGCCTCGGGGGCGGCGGAGGAGAAGGGGCGCGAGTGTCGGGAGGCGCCGCGTCGCGGAGGATTCCGAGCGCAAGCTCGTAGGGCGGTGACCAGCCGCTGGCGCGGATCGGAGGCTTGAGCGCCCGATCCGCCAGGTCGGCGCGCTTGACGCTGCGGGCGATGCTTGCGCCCGCCCCTTTTGCCCGCGCGATCAAGTCGACCTGGGCCAGGTAGCTCGCGTTCGACTGCGCATCCTTGTCGTGGGTCAGGAGCCGGAGCGCGCGCAGCTCGTCGAGCGCGAGGCCCTCCGCCAGAAGCGCCTCTTCCGAGATCGAGGTGTACTCGAGCACCTCGTGAAGCCACGCGACTACGCGCGCATCGCTGGGGACCGCGGCCGCGACCCTCTGAACGTGTTCGATCAGCGGCGCCCCGCCAGCGTCGCGCTGCCCGTGATGAAGCCTTGCGGCTAGCGCCCGTGCGCGATCAGCGTCCACGAGCGTCCAGACTCCGGCGGCTAGTCCGCCTCTTCATCGGTGCGCGGGACATTGGGGTCCGCTTACCATTCGAGTTCGATTTCGAGTTCCCGTTCGTCGTCTTCGAGCTCGATCTCGAGCTTGAAGTCGACCTCGTCGGGCACGTGCAGCGTCGCCATCACCAGCGTGTACAAGGTGATCGCCGTCTGGATCCCGGTGACGTCCGTGCCCACGTCCTCGGCAACGGTCGCGATCGCGACGTTCATCACCGACGTGGCGGGCATCCCGACGGATCATCCCCTCTGCACAGGGCGTGCGTGTGAGCTGGCGCTGATTCCGGCGTCCGTCTCGGTCCAGGTTCCGCTCGCGACCATCAGGTCCATCCGCGTCTCCTCGGTCGTGACGTTCCGGGTCAGCCGACGCTAACCGGCACCAGTGTCTGTCCGGCGCCGGCAGGCCTGGCGACAATCCTGTTACGGCCACGATCCGCGCACATCGCCCGAATGGCATGAAATCGTGATGAGCCGCCGCCGCACCGACCGTCGACAACGATCGGGGGTCAGGCGCGCGGAGGCAACTGTTTCGAGCGCTGCACCGGCACCATGAGCCCGGCTCGGGCTCTGCGATGCGCGACTAAGTGCCGCAGGCTACGCCGCCCGACCCGGTGAGGAATCCGGACTGCGGACCGAGCCTTCACTTCGCGTCCCCGCCGGGCTCTTCGAGCGCCGCGTCGACGTCGTAGCCGAGGGCCAGCGCCAGCTCGGGCGCGGCGGAAACGACGCGTGCGAGGCCGACGGTAGGAGCGACGGCGATCAGGGTGCCGACGATCTCGTCGATGTTGGCGCCGGCGGCCAGAGCCACCTCGACGTTCGACTGGTAGGAGCTCGGCGCCGCGTCGATCGCCAGCGACGCCCCTAGCCGGACGAGAGCGTGCGTCTTTTGATCCAGCCGTGAGACCTCGACCGTGTCGTGGCCCATGCCGAGCACCGACTCCACGAACCTCTCGTCGTTCAGCGCGAGCCTGCGCAAGGTCTCCTTGTATTCGGGCATCTCCTCCTCTGGCGGCATTCCGGACCGTTCCGCGGACCGTGCCCGCGGACACCTCGAACTAGACACCATGGGCGCCGGCGCGTCATCGTCCCGATGGCATGAAAAGCCGGGCAGCGCCGGCGCTCCCTAGAGCAGCCCGAGCTCGCGCGCCCGTTCGACGGCGGCGTTGCGGGAGCTGACGTTGAGCTTGCGGTAGACCGCCATGGCGTGTGATTTCACCGTGTGGCGCGATACGTACAGGCGCTCGCCGATCTCGCGGAAGGAGAGGTGCGTGGCGAGGTAGGGCAGCAGGCGCAGCTCCGCCTCGGTCAGAGTCGAGGCCCCGGGGGCGTGCGCGCGCATCGTCTTCAGGTTCGCGCGCAGCTCGTCCACCTGTGCGGGGAGCGCTCCGAGATCTGGTTGTCGGCGCAGGATCGGCTCGATCTCGCGCAGCATCGTCTCGGCGCCGCCGGCGTCGGCGAGTGTCAGGTAGGCCCGGGCGAGCTCCAGGCGGGTTTGTACCGAGTAGTACGGCTGCCCGTAGGTGAGCCGCGGTCGCAGGCGCTGCACCCGCGCCAGCAGCTCCTGCGCGCCGGGGACGTCCCCACGGTGGAGCGCGACGCGAGCCGCCACGGAATAGGCGAGCGCGCTGGTCGGGTACTCCTCCATCCCGTGGCGGCGGATGATCCCGAGCGCCCGGTCCGCGTGCTCCTCTGCCTGGACCCACGCTCCCATTCCGACCGCGACCGCGGCACGCTCGCCCAGAGCCACCATCACCAAGTCCGTCCCTCCGAGCTCGAGGCCCGCCTCGACCACCTCGGCGAACAGGTCGTCGGCCTCGTCGACCTCGCCGGCCAGCCACCGCGAGATCGCGAGCAGCCCCAGGGCGTGCGCCCAGAACTGGCTCCCACGCGCGAGCGTCCCGACCGCGAGCTCCGCATCGATACCCATCCTGGGCAGCGCCTCGACGACAGAGCTGGGCACGCAGGAGGGCCCGCCACGAGTCGATCGAAGCGCTGCCGTCGGGCAGGGTGCCCTCGTAGCTCCCACGCTCGGCGGCATCGGCCCAACGCTCCGCCTCCGCGGGCCGGCCCCAAGCCGCGGCGAGTAGCGCGCCGAGCACGGCGACCGCCGCGTTCTGCTCGAGTGCCCCATGCGCCTCCAGCCAGCTGAGCCAGCGTTCGGCGGTGGCGACGCGACCGCTTTGGTAGACGCGTGGACCGTTACCTACGGTCAGCCACGCCGCCCGGTTGACGTCCCCGGCCGCCTGCGCGTACCCGATCGCGGTCTCGGGCTGACCGTTCGCCTCGCACCAGTCGGCCGCACGAGCGAGCAAACGCGGCACGAGATCCGGCTCGACTCGCTCGAGCTCCGAACGCAGCAGCTCCTGGAAGAGATGGTGGTAGCGATACCACTCCCGAGCCCGGTCCAGCGGCACAAGGAACAGGTTGGAACCCGCCAGCGATTCCAGCATCGCCGTGGAGCCGCCCTCCTCGAGGACCGCGTCGCAGAGCGGACCCGACATGGACTCGAGAACGGCGGTCCTCGTCAGGAAGCGGAGCTCCTCGCGCGGCAGGCGCGAGAGGAGCTCGGAGACCAGATAGTCGGCGACAAAACGGTCGTCCCCACGGAATGCGGTCAGGCCCTTCATCCCGGTCCCGCCCGCCTTTGCCGAGAGCGCCGCCAGGTACAGACCTGCAGACCACCCCTCCGTGTGCTCGGTGAGCTCGGCGACGTCGCCATCCGCGAGGTCCAGGCCGGCCGCGTTCAGCAACTGGCGCGCCTCGGCCTCGTCCATGCTCAGCTCGTTCGGACTGATCTCCAGCGCGTGGCCCCGCGCGCGCAGCGCCCCGAAGCGCAGTGCGGGGTGCCCCCGCGACGAGAGCGCCAGCTGCGAGCCCTCGGGCACATGCCTCGCGAGCGCGGCGATGGCATCCAAGCACGCCGGGCTATCGAGCAGATGCAGGTCATCCAAGACGAGGACGACGGCCTCGTCCATCGTCGCCAGAGCCACCCCCAGGCGCGGGACCACCGTTCCCTCGATCGAAACTCCCGGCGACGCCAGTGCCTCGAACACGCTCGGGGCGAGCGGCGAGACCCGGTCGAGGGCGGTGGCGACATACGTCAGCAAGACGATCGGATCGTTGTCGTTCTCGTCGACTGAAACCCAGGCGAACGGTCGCTCCGACCGCGAGGCCCACTCAGCGAGCAGCGTCGTCTTCCCCCAGCCGGGGCCCGCGGACAGGAGAACGACCGGGATCGCGCCCCACTCCTCCTCCAGTAAGCCGATCAGCGCCGTGCGCGGCACCGTCCCGTCGCGACCCTGCGGCGCGTGCAGCTTCGACTCCAACAACTCGAACGCCGGCGCGGCCGTGGTGAACGGCCCGGAGCCAGCCCGCGACGCATCGACGGTCGAGCTCACCGCTCCGGCCATGACATCACTGGCCGCCGAGGCGCGGGCCCCGCGTCATAATCGCATCGCGGTCTTGCTACCGCGGCTACTCATCGACCTCGGGGCCTGCCAGGGATGGAGAACGATGGGGAATCCTCCAAGGGGTCCGAGAACCTCAGACCGTACCGCGCCAAACTGGCCGAGGCAAGATGCCGGCTCTCCCCGACGCGCCCGCGCCCGCCGGGATTTCATTCCATTTGGGGGATGACCGATCGCCGGCGGCGCGGTTCCATGGAGCCGACGCCACACTGAGAGGTATTCGAGCTTTGGCCCGGCTGCGAAGGGAGCGACACCATGGCGGACGTTGAGACCCCCCTTGATGGTTCGGAGGCGGTCGGTACGCGCGACCGCGACAGACGGCCATCCAAACCGAGGCCGGTGCCCCACCCCACACCAGGGGAGCGGGCGGCGCGGGGCAAGGAGGCGAGGGCGGTGGCGCCGCGCTCCGGGCATGGCGACTGGGAGCCGGCCTCCGATCGGCGCGATCCAGTCGAGCTGCTGGAGGAGCAGGCCGCTTCCCGGGTGCCCGAGCTGGTGCCGATCCGCTATGGGCGGATGCTGGTGTCGCCCTTCACGTTCTTCCGCGGCGCGGCCTACCCGATGGCGGCCGACCTGGCCAGTGCGCCTCGGACCGGGCTGGAGGTGCAGCTCTGTGGCGATGCGCATCTGTCCAACTTCGGTGGGTTCGCCGCGCCCGATCGGCGGCTGGTGTTCAGCATCAACGACTTCGACGAGACGCTGCCGGGCCCGTTCGAGTGGGACGTGAAGCGGCTCGTGGCGAGCTTCGCCGTGGCAGGCCGTGATCGAGGCTTCGACGCCAAGCGGCGGCGGTCGATCAATCGGGTCGTGACGCGTTCCTACCGGGAGGCGATCAGGGGCTTCGCCGAGATGTCCAACCTCGACCTCTGGTACTCCCGCATCGACCTAGAGGACATCGTCGCGCTGGCGGCCGGGCAGGGGACGGGGAAGCAGCGGAAGCGCTTCGAGCGCAATGTGGCGAAGGCGCGGTCGAAAGACAGCCTGAGGGCATTTGCGAAGCTCACGGAGATCGTCGACGGCGAGCCCAGGATCGTTAGCGACCCGCCGCTCATCGTCCCGATCGAGGAAGTGGTCTCCGGTCTCGAACAGGCCGAGCTCGAGGACTTCGTACAGGGGGTCATCCGCTCCTACCGGCGCACCCTGAGCGCCGACCGCCGGCAGCTGCTCGAGCGCTTTCGCTACGTCCACTCGGCGCACAAGGTCGTCGGCGTCGGCAGCGTCGGCACGCGCGCCTGGATCGCGTTAATGCTGGGGCGCGACGAGAACGATCCGCTGTTCCTGCAGCTCAAGGAGGCGCAGCCATCGGTGCTCGAGCCATTCCTCGGCAAGAGCGCGTACACCAATCACGGCCAGCGGGTCGTCGAGGGCCAGCGCCTGACGCAGGCCGCCAGCGACATCATGCTCGGCTGGATCCGGGTTGACGACATGGGGGGCGTGAGCCGGGACTTCTACATGCGCCAGCTCTGGGACGGCAAGGGCTCGGCGCTCGTCGAGCTGATGAACCCACGTGCGATGACGGTGTATGCGGAGGTCTGCGGCCGAGCGCTCGCCAAGGCGCACGCCCGCTCCGGCGACGCGATCGCGATCGCGAGCTACCTCGGCGCGGGCGACAGCTTCGATCGTGCGCTGGCCTCGTTCGCGGAGGCCTACGCCGACCAGAACGAGCGCGACTACAAGGCGCTGCGGGAGGCGGCTTCGTCCGGTCGCGTCGCGGCCGAGACAGGCCTCTGACGGCGCGCGAGTAACGGCGGTCTCGCGCTCGCAAACTCCCGCGCCCTCGACGAGTGTCTGAGGTGCAGAGATCGCCCAATCTGGGGGATGCGCGCGGCCCCGGAGCCGGGGGACAATCGCGGTGACGTTCGAGAGAAAGGGACCTCCGATGGTGATTGCGGCTGACTATCCATTCCTCGACATCCTCGGCACGATGCTCGTGTTCTTCGGCTTCGTGGTCTGGTTCTGGCTTCTGATCAGGGTCTTCGGCGACGTCTTCCGCAGGGACGACATCGGTGGCTGGGCGAAGTTCTTTTGGTCGGTGTTCGTGATCGTCGTGCCGTTGCTCGGCGTCTTGGTCTACCTCATCGTCGAGGGCAAGGAGATGGGCCAACGCGACGTTCAGCAGGCCCAGGCTCAGAAGGCGGAGTTCGACGCCTACGTCCGCCAGACGGCCGGCAACGGCGGGCCCGGCAGCGAGATCGCGCACGCGAAGGAGCTGCTCGAGAGCGGCGCGATCAGTCAGACCGAGTTCGAGCAGATCAAGCAGAGAGCGCTGGCGTAGCTACCGACACCTGGCGGTAGACGGGTCGGCCGGGAGCCTTCCGGGAGCCGGACGACATCGTCGTCGTCGATCTCGTGGGATGATCGAAGTGCCTCAGTCATCCAGGGACGCGGCGACGCCGGCGTCCCACGCCATTCCCTCGTCCGGCCAGCCCGAGCGAGAGTCGAGCTCGCGCGCGGCTCTGACCGCTGCGCGTCCGAGCGCGTTGGCGTAGGTGGGAAATGAGAAGGGAACCAGGGCGAGCTGCTCGACCTTCATACCGGACGCCACCGCGACCGCCGCCAGTTGGGCGAGTTCGACGGCCCGCTCACCCACGATGTGACAGCCGAGGATCGTGTGGTTCTCGCGGTCGGCGACGAGCTTGCAGAACCCCGTGGGACGACCGTCGATGATCGGGCGCGGCATGGAGTCGAAGCCCTCTGTCCCCACGACGACGTCATGGGTCTCGCGGGCGGCCGCCTCGCTGAGCCCGACAGAGGCGTACTCGGGGTCGGTGAAGCTGCCGAGCGGACTGACCTCCGCGGGAAGGACGTCGGTGCGTCCGACGGTTGCGTTGCTCGCGGCGAGGTAGGCCTCGCGCGCGGCCTCGTGGACGACCATCAGGTGCCCGGTGACGTCTCCGGCAGCGTAGATGCCCGGCGCGGTCGTGCGGAGCTGGGAGTCCACCTTGATGTAGCCGCGCTGCTCGGTCTCCACCCCGGCCGCGGCGAGATCGAGGCCGTCGGTGTTCGCGACCCAGCCGACCGCGACGACGGCGAGCGTCGCGTCGACATGCGCCTGCGCACCGCTCTCGGAATAGACGAGTCGCACGCCGGCGGCAGATGGCTCGAAGCGCTCGATCGTTCCGGCGTGCTCGAGGATCCGCACCCCGGAGGCCTGCAGCGCCGTGCTCATTGCTGCCGCCACCTGCTCGTCCTCGCTCATGAGGATGCGGGGGGCGGCCTCGAACAGGGTGACCCGCGATCCGAAGGCGTTGAAGATCGAAGCGACCTGGACCCCGGTCGCACCGGCGCCGATCACCAGCAGCGACTCGGGGGCCGATTCTAGGCGCCAGGCGTCGCTGTGCGTCGAGGTCAGCTCGAAGCCTGGCAGTGGGAGCTTGCGCGACGCGCCGCCGGTGCACACGATGACGTTCGCGGCTCGCAGTCGCGTCCGTCGTCGCTTTCGATCACCTGCGGCTCGACGAAGCGAGCGGTGCCGGCGTGTTCGTAGAGGGTCACGCCGGCCTGTTGGAGCTCGTCGCGCAAGAGCGCGTGCGCGCGCACGTCGCCGGTCACCTCGCGCACGCGGGCGAGTAGACGCCGATAGTCGAGAATCGGCTCGCCGGCGCTGATCCCGTAATGCCCGAGTTGCCTTGCCTCCCGCATCAGGCGCGCCGCATGGGCCAAGGTCCGCACCGGCACCGGCCCGTCGTTGGCGGCCATTCCCCCGAGTTCGTCGCGCGTGACGAGCGCCGTTCGAGCTCCGAGTCGCGCCGCGCGCAGCGCAGCGACGACCCCCGCTGGCCCGGCGCCGATCACGATCACATCGAGGTTGTCTGTGCGTGCGGAAGGCATTTCGCGGTGCCGCGAAGCCGCTCTGCGGTCGTTGCGTTCTCGGATCCTCCGGGAGTCTGGCAAGTTTGGTCGCGCTGGAGCGAGGCGGTCGCCAAGCACTCGTGGACCATCGCCATCGAGGAGGAGGTCATGCTCCTTGACCTGGTGAGTTCGACGACGCAGGCATGGGCCTTGGCCACGTCGTGGCGGCGGATTGCCGCTTCCGGAGGCTGAATTCATGCCATCGGGATGAGGCGGACGGGCGGGTGCACCCCTACGCTGCGCCCACAGTACCGAGCGTCGCAACGCTGCTCGAGGGCCACGCGACCCTCGACTATGGCGGCCTCGAAGGAGGAACGCAGTGTCCGCGCCAGAGACCCCCTCGGACTCCGATCCGCGCGCCCAGGCCGCGCTCAAGCTGCTGACCGGCGAATTCGAGCTTCGCAGCGAGCGACCGGGTACGGCGCTGCGCGGTCTTGCAGCCGAACTGGTCGACGAATGCCGGACGGTGGCCGAACTTCGGCACGAGGTCACACAACCGAAGGCGCGACTCGAGTCCCGGCAACCCACCCAAGAAGACGAGCCGGCCCGGCGCTCGGGGGCGCTCGCCCACGTCTGACGAGGGGTCTGCGGGATGGGCGACACCCCGGTCGAAGTCGCGTTGAGCGTGCGGGCGCAGCACGCGGAGGGCCCGCTGTGGGACGCGGCGACGGCGTGCCTGTGGTGGGTGGATATCCCCGCAGAGCGGGTGCATTGCTGGTATCCGGAGTCCTCTGAGCACAGCTCCTGGAGCACCATCGGGCAGCCGGGTGGCGTGGTGCTCGGCGCAACGGGCGAACCGGTGGTGGCAAGCCCGGAGGGCCTATCGGTGCTCGACCGCAGTACAGGCAAGCTGGATCTGCGCGTTCCGATCGAGCAGGACATGCCCGAGAACCGTGCCAACGACGCCAAGGTCGACAGCCGGGGAGGGGTCTGGGTCGGCACGATGGCCTTCGACAAGCGGCCGCGGAACGCGGCGTTGTACCGCGTCGACGGCAACCGCGTGACCCGTGTGGTCGATGGCCTGACGATCTCCAACGGGCCCGCGTTCGACGAGCCGGGCGGGCGGCTCTACCTCGCCGACACGGCCCTCTGCGTCGTCGACGTCTTCGACCTTGACCGCGCGACGGGTGCCCTCAGCGGTCGCCGGCGGTTCCTCGATCTCAGCCGGGAGCAGCTGTGGCCGGACGGCATGACCGTCGACGGTGAAGGCATGCTGTGGGTCGCAGTTGGGCGAGCCGGGGCGGTTCACCGCTACCGCGCCGACGGCACGCTCGACGGCGTCGTCGAGCTGCCGACGTCGAATCCCACCTCGGTGGTCTTCGGCGGCGGCGACCGCGGTGACCTCTACATCACGACGTCATGGCTCGACTCCGAGCGGCGCGCGGACGAACCGCTGGCGGGCGCGATCTTCCGTTGCCGCCCCGGGGTGACGGGCCAGCCGTCGCCGCGCTACACAGACCTCCCACGACGAGCCGAGAAAGGCGTCACACCATGATCGAGCGCATGGTCTTGTTTGGAGCTTCCGGTGATCTGACCAGCCGCCTGCTCCTGCCGGCGGTCGCCCAGTTGGCCGAGGACGACCTGCTGCCAGCGGGGTTGACCCTGGTCGGGTCCGACATCACCGACTGGTCGACCGACGACTTCCGCGAGCACATCGCCGGCAAGCTGCGGGAGCACGCGAACGTGACGCCGGCCACACGCGATCGCGTCGTGAGCATGCTGAGCTTCCAACCCGCCGACGTCACCCGGTCGGAGGACGTCAGCCGCGTGATCGGCGACGTCCATCCGGACACGCTGGTCTACCTCGCGCTGCCACCGAGCCTCCTGACGAAGGTGTTACCGGCGCTCGCGGTGACGACGCTGGACTCCGCGGACGCGGTGGCGATCGAGAAGCCATTCGGCACCGACCTGGCCTCGGCACATCACCTCAACGAGATCCTCCGCATCCAGCTGCCGGCGCCCACGATCTTCCGTATCGACCACTTCCTCTCCAGCGAGCTCGTCCGCCGCGTCATCGTCCTGCGATTCCTCAACCGCGTCTTCGAGCCGATTCTCAACGCGGTGCACGTCGATCGCGTCGACATCAGCTGGCTCGAGAGCCTCACCCTCGAGGGCCGGGCCTCCTACTACGACGGCGCCGGCGCCCTCAAGGACATGGTGCAGAACCACCTGATGGAGGCCATGGCGCTGGTCCTGATGGAGCAGCCGGCCAGAGCCGACGCCGACTCCTTCCGGGATGTGCGCGTCGAGGCGTTGCGGACGGTGGCCACGCCCTGGGCGGAGCGAATGCGCAGCGACACGATCCGCGCCCGGTACGCCGCAGGCACGATCGGCTCACGGCAGGTGCCCGCCTACGTGGACGAACCCGGAGTCGACCCCAGCCGCGAGACCGAGACTTACGCCTCCCTGACCCTCGGCCTGAACAGCTCGCGGTGGGACGGCGTCCCGTTCACGCTCCGCTCCGGCAAAGCCCTCGAGACGGACTCCGCCGAGATCGCGATCCATTTCCGTCCGCTTCCCCAGTACCTAACCGACCGGTTTCCCGGAGTCGAGCCCAACGTGCTCACGATCGGGCTCATAGAACCGTACGTGCGTGTCGCCACGACGCTCAACGGTCCCGAGCAAACCGCCGAGAACCGCCAGCTCGAGGCCCGCTCGACACCGCCGCGATTCACGGCCTACGCCCACCTGATCGAGGAGATGCTCCAGGGCAACCCCATGCTGTTCATCCGCGGCGACGAGGCCGAGGAGGCCTGGCGCATCATCGACCCCGTGATGGCGGCGTGGGCGGCCGGCGACGTTCCGATGCAGGAGTACGCCGCCGGCGCAGCGCCACCGGCCCCCGCCCTCTGACGGGCATGCCCGCAGTGTCCGCTTTCGCTTGCGCATCCCTATGGCCCCGCATGACAGGGCCGCGCCGTGTCAGTTGATGGGAATTTCGCCCACAACGGACGAGGCGCGGCGCTTGTCTCCGACGTAGGGTCCGTTGTCCGTGCGCAAGTGGATCCCCATGCTCATCCTCGCCTCGGCCCAGTTCGTGATGGTGCTCGACACGAGCGTGATGAACGTGGCGATCTCGCAGATCGTCGAGGACCTCGACACGACGATCCAGGGCGTGCAGACGGCGATCACGTTGTACACGCTGGTGATGGCGGCGTTCATGCTGCTCGGCGCGAAGCTCGGCGACATCTTGGGCCGCAACCGGGCGTTCGCGATCGGATTGGCGATCTACGGGGTCGGGTCGCTCACGACGGCGCTGAGCCCGAACCTCGCGGTGCTGCTGGTCGGTTGGTCGGGGGTGGAGGGGTTCGGTGCCGTGCTGGTGGTGCCGGGGATCGCGGCGCTCACCGCCGCCAGCTACGACGGCCGCGAGCGCGCGCTGGCGTACGCACTGCTCGGCGGGATAGCCGCGATCGCGATTGCCGCGGGCCCGCTGATCGGCGGCTGGGTGACGACGGAGTTCACGTGGCGCTATGTGTTCGCCGGCGAGACGGTGGTCGTGATCGGCATCCTGCTGCTGCGCGGGCAGATCGCGCGGGCGCCCGCGAGCCGAACGGCGCCCGCGGCTCGACATCGTGGGCGTGGCGCTTTCGGCGAGCGGGCCTGGGCCTGGCCGTATTCGCGATCCTGCTCAGCAGCGAATGGGGCTTCGTTCAGCCGCGGACGCCGCCGACGATCAACGGTACGGAGATCACGCCGCTGGGCTTCTCGCCGGTGCCCTTCATGGTGCTCGCCGGTCTCGCCTTGCTCTGGGCGTTCGCCTCGTGGGAGCAGCGTCGTGCCCGCCTCGGCCGCGACCAGCTGCTCGACACGACACTGCTGCGCATCTCGCAACTGCGGGCGGGGCTCTCGACACTGGTCGGGCAGCAGCTCGTCCTCATGGGCACGTTCTTCGTAATCCCCGTGTACCTGCAGGTCGTGCTGGGCTTCGACGCGTTCGAGACCGGCAAGCGCCTGCTCCCGCTGTCTTTGGCGATGCTCGTCTTCGCGCTGCTGGGCCCGCGGATCGCGGGCCGGCGCTCGCCGCGCACCGTCGCGCGCCTCGGGCTGGTCGCGGTCAGCATCGGCGCGATCGTGATGCTCGCGACGCTGGACGTGACCCTCGACGACACCGGCTTCAAGGTGGCCCTCGCCGTCATCGGCGCCGGTGCCGGGCTGCTCGCCTCGCAGCTGGGGAACGTGATCATGTCCTCCGTCGCGCCCACGCAGAGCAGCGAGGCGGGTGGGCTTCAGGGCACCGCCCAGAACCTCGGGTCCTCGCTCGGCACGGCGATCATCGGCGCGGTGCTGCTCGCGTCGCTCGCGACCGGCTTCAGCCAGCGCATCAGCGACAACCCCGAGGTCCCGCAGGCCGCGCGCGAGACGATCGTCGCGAACGCCGAAGAGGGGATCGACATCGTGCCCGTCGAGACCGTCGAGCGGGCGGCGGTGGACGGCGGGCTCACACAGGACCAGGCCCGAGCGGTCGCCGACGACTACGGCGACGCGCAGCTCGACGCCCTGCGGCTGTCCCTCGGCGCGGTCGCACTCGCGGCGCTGCTGTCGCTGTGGTTCACGACGCGACTGCCGACCACCTCACTCGCGGAAAGTGCGGTTGCTCCAGCGGAGCCAACGGCAGTCGCCTAGTCGGGATGATTTTCGGCAGCCCGGACTTCGAGTACCCGATGGGCAACATCCAGATAGTCGCCAAGTCGACGGCGGAGATGTACCACGGCGACCCCGTGCTCGAGCGCCTTGGGGTGCGGCAGGGCCAAGGAGAGCCCGCTCGTGCCTACTGAGACCAAGGGCAGCAAGCGGCGCCGGGTCGTCATCGTCGGCGGCGGCTTCGGTGGTCTGGCCGCCGCTCAGAAGCTGCGGCGCGCCGACGTCGGCGTGACGCTGGTCGATCGGACGAACCACCACCTCTTCCAGCCCCTGCTCTACCAACTCGCGGCGGGCGCCATCTCCACGGGCGAGTGCGCCGCCCCGTTCCGGACGGCGCTCAAGGGCAGCGCCAACACGACGTTCGTGATGGCCGAGGTCACCAACGTGGACGCCGAGCGGCGGCAGGTGATCCTTGACGGCGGCGAGCCTCTCGACTACGACAGCCTGATCGTCGCCTGTGGCGCCCAGACGTCCTACTTCGGCCACGACGAATGGCAGCATCTCTCGTGCGGCCTGAAGACGCTCGGCGACGCGCTGGAGCTGCGCAAGCGCGTCTACAGCGCGTTCGAGCAGGCGGAGCGAGCGCGCGACCAGGGGTCGCGGGACGAGTGGCTGACGTTTGCCGTCGTCGGCGGCGGAGCCACCGGCGTGGAGGTCTCCGGGGCGCTCGCCATCGCCGCCCATCACATGCCGAAGCCCAGCTTCGCGCGGATCGACCCCGCCAGCGCGCGCGTGATCCTGCTTGACGCCGGCGAGCGCGTGGTCCCGGCCTTCAGCAAGAAGCTGTCCGCCAAGGCGGCCAGATACCTCGCCGAGCTCGGCGTGACGGTGCGCACGGGCGCCCGCGCCACCCGGGTTGACTCGCACGGCGTCACGATCGACGTCGGCGGGGCGACCGAACGGATCCCCGCCCGAACCGTGATCTGGGTGGCCGGCGTCCGCGCCGCGAGCTTCAGCGAGACCCTCGCGAAAGCCACCGGGGCGAGCACGGATCGGGCGGGGCGCATCGAGGTACGGCCCGACCTGACGCTGCCCCGGCACCCCGAGATCTCGGCGATCGGCGACATGACGAGCCTGGCGGGACCCGGGGGCAGGCCGTTGCCGGGGCTGGCGACCGTCGCCATCCAGCAGGCGCGTCACGTGGCCAAGGCGATCCGCAACGGTCAGCCGGGGGCCTCCACGCCGTTTCGCTACTTCGACAAGGGCGCGCTGGCGGTCGTCGGGCGGGGCAAGGCGGTCTGCGAGGTGAGGGGGCTCGAGCTCTCCGGTCGCCCGGCGTTCGCCACCTACCTCGGCGTCCACCTCTACTACCTCGGCGGCGGCGTCGGCCGGCGCGTGGGGGTGCTCACCGACTGGGTGACGGCACGGATGGGCCGCCCGCGGCACCAGGTGATCTGAGATGGGTGCTGCAGGTCCAGCCCCTCTAACCGTCGAGGGCAGATGCGTCCGTGGCGCACAAGCTGCTTCGAGATCCGGTGGCGAGGCGGGTGCGGTTCAGTGCAGCGCCCAGAACCTCGGGTCCTCGCTCGGCACGGCGATCATCGGCGCGGTTCCGTCGGCGGCCGCCCCTTGACGTCGCCGGCCGGGCACGAAACTTGCGGGCGTACCGTCGCCGGCGCCGCTTCCGATTACGGTGCCCTCGTGGATGCTCATGTCGTGTACTCCTGGAGTCGCTCTACGAGGATGATCCGTCCGGCAGCCTCGATGAGCGCGAGATGGGAGAACGCCTGCGGGAAGTTGCCGAGGTGTCGGCCGGTGCTGGTGTCGAATTCCTCGGCGTATAGGCCGAGCGGCGAGGCGACGCTGAGCAGGCGCTCCATCAGGTCGCGGGCGCGCTGCACCTCGCCGACGATCGCCAGCGCCGACACGAGCCAGAACGAGCAGATCAGGAAACTCCCCTCCTTGCCGGACAGACCGTCGTCGGTCTCGTCGGTGCGGTAACGCAGGACGAAGCCGTCCTCGGTGAGATCGTCCGCGATCGCGTCGACCGACCTGCGCAGCCGCTCGTCGTCGCCCGGCAGGAATCCGAAGAGCGCCGCCAGCAGGGTGGAGGCGTCGAGGGCGTCCGTCTCGTAGTGCTGACGGAGGACACCGTCGCGGACGCCGTGTTCGAGGATGTCGGCCTTGATCTCGTCGGCGGTGGCGCGCCACGTGTCGTCCAACTCGGTGTCGCCTGCGATGCCGGCCAGTTTCGAGGCGCGGTCGAGCGCGACCCAGCACATCAACTTCGAGGACACGTACTGCTGAGGATCGCCGCGCGCCTCCCAGATGCCCTGGTCGGGCTGGCGCCACACCTGCGTGGCGCACTCCGCCTGGCTCTGGACGATCGGCCACAGCCGCCGCGGCATGCGTTGGCTGCGCCGTGTGTGGAGCAGGATCGAGTCGAGCGCCGCCCCGAAGACGTCGTTCTGGCGCTGGTCGAAGGCGCCGTTCCCGATCCGCACAGGGTGGGCCCCCGCGTAGCCGGAGAGCTCGTCTCGCGTGGACTCGGTCAGGTCGCGGCGCCCGTCGATCCCGTACATGATCTGGAGCGCCCCGTCGTCGTTCGGCTCGAGGTCGGCGACGAACTGCATGAACTCGTCGGCCTCCCAGTCCAGATTCAGGAAGTGCAGCGCCTGCAGCGTGAAGGTCGAGTCCCGGATCCAGGTGAAGCGGTAGTCCCAGTTGCGCTCCCCACCCGGCGTCTCGGGCAGCGAGGTGGTCAGCGCCGCGACCGTGGCGCCGGTGGGCATGTAGGTCAATCCCTTGATCGCCAGCGCCGAACGCTCGATCGACTCGCGCCAGCGATGGTCGACCGGGCGAGCCCGGTGCAGCCAGTCGCGCCAGTAGCGCGTGGTGGCGGCGAGCCGACCGTTGGCCTCGTCGATGTTCTGCGGCGAGGCAAGGGCCTCGGCCCAAGAGAGCGAGCAGTACACCTGCTCGCCCTGCTCGAGGTTGTGACGTGCCCTCACCCGCTCGCCCTCGATCCCGAGCGCCATGTCGGTCCGCAGCCTGATCGTCTGGCCGGCGCCGGTCGCGTCGGCGACGTGCCGGCTGTCGTCGACCAGCGACCACTCCGCCGGCGTGCGCCCGTAGTCGAAGACCGGCTCGCACACCAGATCGACCTCGACGCTGCCCTCCACGCAGAGGACCGTGCGCACGAGCATGTGGTCGCCGTCCTCGTCGGCGGGTGGCCGGGTGTGCGGCGTGACCTCGTCCTCGTGATCCCGCGGGCCCATGGTCAGCGCATCGCGGACCATGATCCAGCCCGTCGGCGTGTTCCACGTCGTAAGGAGGGTGTTCGTCCCGGGCTCGTAGATGCGCGACGCAGGGACATTGACCCCGAACGGACCCAGCCGGAAGCTCCCCGCCTGGCGATCGAGCAGCGTGCCGAACACGCTCGGCGAGTCGAAGCTCGGGACGCAGAGCCAGTCGATCGACCCGTCGGGCGCGACCAGCGCGCCGGTGTGGCAGTTGGACAGAAACGCGTAGTCGGCTATCGGCGGGAACGGCGACGGCGCAGCGGCGCTCTGTTGCACAGGCGCGCCCGCCGGCTTGCCGTCGGTCCTTACGGTACGCGTTGGCTTCTTCGCTGCCTTCGTCTTCGCCGGGCTCATGACGCCACCGGCGGCCGGCGCCAGGCGCCGTTCCCCGCCGCGGGGCCGCACGATCCCTCCTGCGCGTAGGTGCCCTCGTCGCCGAAGTCGCCGGGCAAGGACGAGAGCCTCGCGGCGAAGCGCTCGAAGCCTCTGAAGACGACGAACGCGTCGGCGGACCGAGGTCCGCCCGTGTCGCTCGCGGCGGTCCGTTGATGAGGTCGTACCGCGGTACTCATGCGTGCCTTTCGCTCGGGATCGGCGATGGGCCGGCAACTCGAATCTTGCGGTGGCGACCCCGGTGGCACATCCCCCCATCGGGATGATTTCCGCCGGGCTCGGGCGCGCCCCCGACAAATCGTCCCTCCTTGGCCATGACCAAGCCCCGGGGATGGTCGACGAACTCGGCCCCGAGCGGGCGAAGACGAACCGCGCGGTCTCGATCGAGCATGTCGGTCGGCTGCGAGAAAGCGATCCGCGAGCACGCCAGACGCCGAGATTTGCTCGTACCCGTTCCACGTCGTGCCTCTCGCGCGGCTCGCGGTCGAACACGTCCCGCCTTGACGAGTGGAACGCTCACGAGCGCTCACACCCCAAGGCTTCTTCTCGGGACTTCAGGAGCCACCAACCCGAGGTCTGACGCCACCCCAAGGTTCACGAGATAGGACGCCGGCCGATCGCCGGTTGACGCCAAGGCGGCGATCCGTACGAGCATGAAGGTCTCGTCGTCGAGACCTGACCGCTCCGGGATCCCTTGGCGGCCTCCTCCTGTCGGGGGTCGGCCGACGAGCCAGATGTCGCTCAGCCGTGACCCAGCAGCTTTGCCTTTTCGCGCTCGAACTCCTCGTCCGTAAGCACGTTCTGCTCGTGAAGCTCGGCCAACTGCTTCAGCTGCTCCATCGCCTCGTGTGTGAGTCCGCCGGCCGCGGCCGGCCGGTCGGCCTGGCCGCGGTCAGCGGGCGGAGCCTGCTGGGCAGCTGCCGCCTCCTCCTGCCGCTGCTCTTCCTTTGCGTCCCTGTGCTTCTTGGCCGCAATGGCGGCTCCTCCGACTACGGCGGCGCGTCGTCTGCGCTGGCGTCTGTCTCGTCCCATCTTCCATCCTCCTTGACTCGGTGGCCGTGTTGGGCCCGCTCACATGCGCGAGCTCCCGTACCCCGCTCCGCTGCCGCGCGCCTGCGTGTGCGAGCAAACCCCGCTCTGGGAGAGGCTGGCGCCGCCGGCGCCAATCGGCACCCGTCATGCCCGCCGGCATGTCGGGCTCCACCATGTAGAGCGGCGCGGGACCCGTGGCGTCCCCAAATGGAGGCGCGGGAGGGACCGTGCTGCTCATCGAGACCGCCCTGCCCCACTGGGGGCGACCAGACTGGTCACAGACGGTGGTGGAAGAGGAGCTGGTCATGCGCGTGCCTCCTCCGAGATTGACGCTCCTCGGGGGTTTGGTCATCGCCCAGATGGGACGATCTCGGCCGACTTCGGCGGGGATCCGCGACGCGGCCGATGCCGACAACCCGCCGCCTCGCAGCCCCAGCCGCCCTCAGGACGCCGGGAGATAGGTGAGGAGGACCACTCCGGAGTCGAACCGCTTCACGTCGTCGAGCTCCATCCGGACGGTTCCCCTGTCGCCGAGCACGTGGACGTTTCCCTCGCCCCAGACGAGCGGGTTCAGATAGACCTCGTACTCGTCGATCAGGCCCTTCTCGGCGAGGGCGTACGCGAACTCGCCGCTCCCGTGCATGAACAGGTCACCGTCGACCTTGTCCTTCAGCTTCGGGATCGAGTCCTGGAGGTCCCCCTCGAGCAGGGTCGCGTTCCACTCGAGATCGCCGGACAGGGTGGTCGACCCGACGTACTTCGGCATCGCGTTGACCATGTCCGCCCACTTGCCCGACTGGCTCGGCCAATACCCCGCCAGCCCCTCGTAGGTCTTGCGGCCCAGCACCAGCCCGCTGGATCTCGCCTGACGCTCGAACGAGTATTCGCCGTGGTCTCCGTCCGCCTGCACCCACTCGCCGACCGGGTCTATCACGCCGTCGACGGTGGCCTGCGTTGTCGCGATCACCTTGCCCATCACGATTCTCCTTCGGTCACGGGAGCTCCCTTAGCTCCTCTACCCATGTGTCGAACGGGGACGCGCGGATTCGACGTCTTTCGGATTCTTCGTGGCGCGAGTCCTGGTCGCGCTGCTCGGACTCGATCGTCTCGCGGGTGAGGCGCGGGCTGCCCGGTCGGCGACCTGATCGGATCGAGCTCGTCGGCTGCCGACGCCCCCGGCTACGCGCACCTGAAACCCCTGCTGACGCCCGCGTCCGGCATGAGCCACTTCCTATGCTTTGCGGTGTGAGCGAGGCGGACACCGGCGCGGCGCGCGACGATGAGCTACCGGTGTTCCGTAGTGCGGCACACGCGCTGGTGGATGGCGTCGCCGACCACCTCGCCGCGCTGCCCTCACGGCCGGTTTGGCAGCCGCTCCCCGACGCCCTCCGTAGACGGCTGCTCGACCTGCCGCTGCCGGAGCAGCCGGCCGCGCTGGACGAGCTGGTCGCGATCGCGGTCCGCGATGTGCTGCCGCACGCCATGGGCAATGGCCATCCGGCCTTCTTCGGCTGGGTCAATCCGCCGCCTTCTCACGCCGGCGTGATGGCTTCGCTGGCGGCTGCCGCGATGAACCCGAGCGTCGTCTCTGGCGATCACGCCGACGTCCATCTCGAGCGTGCGGTGGTGCGCTGGCTGGCCGAGCTCGTCGGCTTCCCGCACGCGCCGGGCGCCGGGCTGCTCACCAGCGGCGGGTCCGTCGCGACGATCGTCTGCCTGGCGGGTGCCCGCAGTCGCGCGCTGACGGCGGCCGGTCATGACGTCCGTCGCGCGGGCCTCGCGGGCGCCCCGCCGCTGATCGCCTACGTGCCGGCTGAGGCCCATAGCTGCGTGCGGCGCGCTCTGGAGCTGCTCGGCCTCGGCAGTGGTGCGATGCGAGAGGTGCCGCTCCCGGGGGGCAGGCTCGACGCGACCGCGCTGCGCGCGTCGATCGCCGCCGATCGCGCGAGCGGGGCGCTGCCGGCGCTGCTCGTCGGCTCGGCCGGCACCGTCAACGCGGGCGCGATCGACCCGCTCGACGCGCTCGCCGGTGTCGCGACGGCGGAGGACCTCTGGTTCCACGTCGACGGCGCCTACGGCGCGTTCGGCGTGCTCGACCCGGCGATCGCGGCGCGCTACCGCGGCATGGAACGGGCCGACTCGCTGGTTCTCGACCCCCACAAGTGGCTCGGCGTTCCCGTCGATGCCGGCTGCGCGCTCGTGCAGCGCGGCGACGACCTGCGCGACGCGTTCAGCCTCATCCCGCCGTACCTGCGCCAGGACACCGACGCGCCGGTCGGCACGTTCGCCGAATACGGCCCCGAGCAGACGAGACCCTTCCGCGCCCTCAAGACGTGGGCGACCATCGCCGCGCGCGGACGCGCCGGCACCGCCGCCCAGGTGGCACGTGCGAACGCACTCGCCCGCGAGCTGGCGACGCTGGTCGAGCGCGAACCCGAGCTAGAGCTGGCGGCCGCGCCCGAGACCTCCATCGTCGCCTTCCGCGCGCGCCCAGCCGGCTGCCCGCGCGCCAGGCTGGACGAGCTCAACCGCGCACTACCGGAGGCGGTTCAGGCGCGAGGTCGCGCGTTCGTCACCGGTACCGTGTTCGGCGGCCGCGAGACGCTGCGCGCCTGCATCCTGCACCCCGACACGACCTCGGAGCACCTCGCGACCCTGGTCGCGGAGGTCGTCGCGACGGCCCGGACATTGGTCCCCGCCGCCTAGCTGGTTGGACGACCACGGGGCGACGTTGACGCGGCGAGCGTGAGCGGTGACAACCGCCCGACCCGCTCCTACACTCCGGCGCGCCGTGACCCGGGCTGTCCCAGCCGTGATCTCAGTCTCTGCGGCACTCGCCTCCTTTGGCGGCTCCGATGACTCCGAGCCCGCTTCGCGCGCGACGCGTCCGGAGCCGGCGACGCAGCGTTCCGCATCGCCCCCGCCGTCGCCAGACGCCGGCATCGCGGAGGGGCACGCCGTCGCCGACGCTCGGGCGCGGCGTTGTCGCGCCGCGCATCCCCCGCACTCGCGCTCCTGGCGCCGATGCGGGGAGGTACGCGCGCTAGCGCATCCCCAAGCCCGCGGGTGATACGCGGGATAGGCTGTCGCGGACCAGCGTTCACGGGTCCATTCCCCGGTGCCGAGGAGGCGAAGTCGTGCCGAACAACGACCTGCCCAACATCGTGGTCTTCTGGGGCGACGACATCGGAATCACGAACCTGAGCTGTTACGGCGACGGGGTGATGGGATACCGGACCCCCAACATCGACCGCCTCGCGGACGAGGGGATGCGGTTCACGGACTCGTACGGCGAGTAGAGCTGCACGGCCGGACGGTCCGCGTTCATCACCGGTCAGAGCGTCTACCGCACCGGACTGAGCAAGGTCGGGATACCCGGAGCGGAGGAAGGGATCAACGCTGAGGATCCGACCATCGCGGAGCTCTTGAAGCCACTCGGCTACGCCACCGGCCAGTTCGGGAAGAACCACCTCGGCGACCGCGACGAGCACCTGCCGACGATGCACGGCTTCGACGAGTTCTTCGGCAACCTCTACCACCTGAACGCCGAGGAGGAGCCGGAGCACCCGGACTATCCCGACCCGGAGCAGTTCCCCGAGTTCAAGGAGCGCTTCGGTCCGCGCGGCGTCATCCAATCCAGGATGACCCGCACCGGCAAGCACACCATCAAAGACACGGGGCCGCTGACGAGGAAGCGGATGGAAACGATCGACGACGAGATCATCGACGGCGCGCTCGACTTCATCGGGCGAAAGCACAGAGCGAGGACGCCGTTCTTCACCTGGATCAACACCACGCACATGCACTTCCGGACGCACCCGAAGCGCAGGAGCCTGGGGCAGGCGGGGCGCTGGCAGTCCCCCTACCACGACACGATGATCGACCACGACAAGCACGTGGGCAGGGTGCTCGACGAGCTCGACAAGCTCGACATCGCCGAGGACACGATCGTCATGTACTCGACCGACAACGGCGTACACATGAACTCGTGGCCGGACGCCGGCATGACGCCGTTCCGGTCAGAGAAGAACACCAACTGGGAGGGCGCCTTCCGCGTCCCCTTGGTGATTCGCTGGCCGGGGCGCATCCCCGCCGGCGCCGTCTCGAACGAGATCGTGAGCCATCTCGACTGGCTGCCTACCTTCCTGGCCGCCGCGGGCGAGCCCGACATCAAGCAGAAGCTTCTCGGGGGCCACGAGGCGGGGGACAAGAGCTTCAGGGTCCACCTCGACGGCCACAACCTGGTCCCCTATCTCACGGGTGAGACCGACGAGAGCCCGCGGAAGGCGTTCTTCTACTTCTCGGACGACGGCGACCTGGTCGCATTGCGATACGACAACTGGAAGCTCGTCTTCATGCAGCAGCGCATGCGCGGGACCCTCGCCATCTGGGGCGAGCCCTTCGTCGCGACGCGTATCCCGTATCTCTACAACCTGCGGACCGACCCGTTCGAGCGCGCCGACGTCACCTCCAACACCTACTGGGATTGGTATATCGACCGAGTCTTCATCGTCATGCCCGCACAGACGGCTGTCGCCGAGTTCCTGGGCACCTTCATCGACTTCCCACCGCGGATGGAGGCGGCCAGCTTCACGATCGACCAGGTGCAGGAGAAGCTCGAGGCGGCGATCAGTAGCGGCCACTGAGCCGACTCCGTTGAAATGGTCGGGATTCCGGGCGGCGAGTTCACGATGGGCTCGGACGAGCACTACCCGGAGGAGGTGCCCGCCCACCTCGTGTCGATCGCCGGGTTCCACCTGGACCCCACCGCGGTCACGAACTCGGAGTTCGCTGCCTTCGCGGAGGAGACCGGATACCTGACCGTCGCGGAGCGGCCGCTCGACCCTGCGGACTTCCCGGGCGCGCCTTCCGAGAACCTCGTCCCGGGCTCGCTCGTATTCACACCGACCTCGGGCCCGGTCGACCTGCGACACATGAGCCAGTGGTGGGCGTGGACGCCCGGTGCCTGCTGGAGGCATCCGGAAGGGCCGGACTCGTCGCTCGCCGATCGGGACAACCACCCGGTGGTGCACGTCGCCTACCAGGATGCGGAGGCGTATGCCGGCTGGGCCGGGAAGGTGCTGCCGACCGAAGCGGAATGGGAGCTGGCAGCCCGCGCCGGCCTGGACGGCGCGACCTACACATGGGGCGACGCTCCCGAGCAGGAGGGGCAGAAGCTGGCCAATTACTGGCACGGCGACTTCCCCTGGCGGCCGGAGTCCGGTTATGGGGCGACGGCTCCGGTGGGGTCGTACCCGCCCAACGGCTTCGGCTTGTTCGATATGGCCGGAAACGTCTGGGAGTGGACGACCGACTGGTACCGCGATCGCCATGTCCCTGGCGACCCGCGAGGCGGCACCATCGAGGAGAGCTACGACCCGGCCCAGCCGCAGTTCCGTGTGCCACGGAAGGTGATCAAAGGCGGCTCGTTCCTCTGTGCCGACAGCTATTGCCTGCGCTACCGCCCGGCAGCGCGCCGCCCGCAGATGATCGACACCGGGATGAGCCACATCGGCTTCCGCTGCTTGCAGCACACGTAGCGACCGTGACATTTCATCCCGTACGGGTGATGCACCGAGTGCGAGCGGACGATGGAATGCGCGGCGATGAGTCGCAAACACACATCCCGAGAGACGTCTACCTCACGCAGGGGGGCGCTGCGCCTCGGTTTGCTCATCGCGGGGCTCCTCCTGATCGCGGCAGCGGTGGGCGGATGCGGAGAGTCGGACGAGGAGAAGGCGCAGACACAAGTCTGCGACGCTCGCGCTGACCTGAAGAAGCAGGTGGACGAACTGGCGGGGCTCACGGTTGGGACCGCGACGGTCGAGGGCGTGGAAGCGAACCTGAACGCCATCGAGGAAGACCTCAGCCAGATCAAGGACGCACAGGGCGACCTCAACGAAGAGCGAAGGCAGGAGGTCGAGTCCGCCACCCAGGAGTTCTCATCCGAAGTCGAGGCGGTCGCAAACGACCTCACTTCGGACCTCTCTCTCAGTGGCGCACAGGCCAAGCTGGAGACCGCGGGCAAGCAGCTGGCCAGCTCCTACCAGCAGACCTTCGCGCAGATCGACTGCGAATGAGGCGCGGCAAAGCCGGGCTCGGCGCTGTGCCGAACGCTCAGTCCAAGTAAGTCTTCAGGCGTCCAGTGGCTTCGGGCAAGACGCCGTGCCAGTGCCGTGTCCCGCGTCCAGGTGCTCATCGTGGCGACGCAAGGAAGTACCGCTAAGCAGAACCCCCTCACGTGGGGCCGGGATTCGCTCCGCCTCTGGTGGAGCTCGATGAGGCTGATCGCAATTCTCGCCGCTGTCATCGGAGCCGGCCGGACGATGTTCGTGTCGCGAGAGCTTTAAATGGAGTGGGCCCTTGCCATCGTGGCTCTCACCGTGCTCGCAGTGGCGGCGGTTTCGGGGCGGTTGTCGGGCACGCCGGTCACGCCGGTCATGGTGTTCACCGGGGTCGGGCTGCTGCTGGGTCCCGAGGTGTTCGGCGAGATCGACCTCGCGAGCTCGGGCGGGACCGTGCAAGCGCTGGCGGAGGCGACACTGGCGCTGGTTTTGTTCAGCGACGCCTCGCGTATCGATCTCCGTATGCTTCGCCGCGAGGTCGGGGTGCCCACGCGCCTGCTCGGCATCGGGCTGCCGCTGACGATCGCGCTCGGCGCCGTTGCCGCAGCCGCGATCTTCGGGCAGCTGAGCATCGCAGAGGCAGTGATCCTGTCGATCGTGTTGGCGCCGACCGACGCCGCACTGGGCCAGGCCGTCGTGACCGAGCCGCGTGTACCGGGCCGGATTCGCCAGGGGCTGAATGTCGAGAGCGGGCTCAACGACGGCATTTGCGTGCCCCTGCTGTTCGCGGCCGTGGCCGTGGCCGACGTCGAATCGGAGATCTCGGAGGGCCGCAGCGCTGTCACGTTGCTGCTCGAGGAGATCGGCTACGGGGTTGTCGGTGGGCTGGTGGGCGGGCTCGTGGTCGCGGCGATCGTCATCCACGCCGGTCGCCGGGACCTGATCGCGGGCCCGTGGCGACAGGTGATTCCGGGCGCCGGCGCGGCGCTTGCCTACGGGATCGCCAGCGGGCTCGACGGCTCCGGCTTCATCGCCGCATTCGTTGCCGGGATGACCTTCCGGATGGCCCTTGGGCGTGACCCCGCGGACCTCAACGAGCTCAGCGAGGAGGTCGGGAACGTGCTCAACGGAATCACCTTCCTGTTCTTCGGCGCGATTCTGCTCGGGCCGGCGCTGGGCGAGTTGACCTGGGAGCTTGCGGTTTACGCGGTGCTCAGCCTCACGGTCGTGCGCATGCTGCCGGTCGCTATCGCGATGCTCGGCTCACATGCCCGAGCGCCCACGCTCGGCTTCCTCGGCTGGTTCGGTCCTCGCGGCCTCGCCTCGATCGTATTCGCGGTGATCGTGATCGAGGAGTCGAATCTCCCCCACGAGAAGCTGATCGTGCTGGCGGTCTACCTAACCGTGGGGCTCTCGGTCTTTGCCCATGGCCTCAGCGCCGCTCCGCTAGCCGACCGCTACGCCCGCTGGTACGAGCGACACCCGCGCGAAAAGGCCCCTCCGATGGAGAGCGCGGCCACCGAGGCGACCCGAGCCCGAGGACCGGGCCTCACCACTTGAGCTCGATTTCGAGCTCCCGCTCGTCGTCCTCGATCTCGATCTCGAGCTTGAAGTCCACCTCGTCGGGCACGTGCACCTTGAAGTGCACGCCGCCGCGGTCGAACTCGACGTCGTTGTGCCTGGCGAGCGCGTCGGCGAGGGCGTGTAGGCGGGCGGCGGCGTCTTCTCGGCTGAGCCGTTCCTTTTCGGTGATCTCCATCAGGTCCATTCGGGCCTCCTTGGGGTTGAGGTTGCGGGTTTCTGGTCGCGGCCGAAGGCGATTCGCGCCAGCTCGACCAAGCCGGCCCGGAGCCCCTCGGGCGCCTGGGCCGAGGGTGATGCGCCCGGGTGCTTGCGCGCGACGCGCACGCGCAGGACTGCGGGCCGGATGTGAAACTGCAGCGGCGGGTCGAGCATTAGCGCCTCGCCGTCGATGCCGGCCGGCACGGGGCGGTCTGCGTCGACCTCGAAGCCGGGCGCCGACCACTCGCGGACCGGCCGCTGCAACAAGCGGCCGCCTTCGCTGCGCCCTGAGGGTTCGCCGACGACCGTGATCCCGAGCAGGCCGTCGTCGATCCGCGGCCGCGTGCCCGAGCCGACGGCGCGGCCGAGCCGGTATTTGTTGTTGGAGACCAGCACCATTACACCGGCGTGGTGCTGGTGCCCGTCGGGACCGGTCCAGCGCAGGTCGAGCTCGCTGCCGCCGGGGCCGAGCATGTCGGGCACGGTGTCGAGCAGCGTGCGTATCTTCGCGTCGCGGTAGCCCTCGCGCTGGACGGCCTCGGCGTAGAGCCCGAGCGAGACGTTGTTTACGAACACGCGCCCGTTGACCTCGGCCAGGTCGACGGTTCGCTCGCCGCCGTCGACGAACGCGTCGAGGGCGCCGACGACATCATCGCGGTCGACGCCGAGGTCGAGCGCGAAGTGGTTCCGGGTGCCGGCGGGTATGCAGGCGTACGGCAGCCCGCGCTCGGCCGCGATCGCCGCGACGATCGCCTGCGATCCGTCGCCGCCGGCCATCGCGAGCGCGTCGGCGCCGCGATCAAGTGCCCCGCGGACGAGCGCCTCGAGGTCCCACGGCGGTCCGAGCTCGATCGGCTCGATCCCGCGTGCGCGCGCCTCGTCGGCAAGCTTGAAGCGCTCCGCCTTGCCGCCGCCCGACTTGGGGTTGAAGAAGAGCACCGGATGCTCCGGCGCGGACGCGTCAGGGAGGTCCACGTGCATGCCGACAACAGCACGAGCCGCCGCCAGCGAGATCAGCAGCCCGGCCACGACCAGCAGCTCGTCCAACGACGAGTCGTCAGCGAGCAGCAGCACCACTGCACCCGCGAGCGCCAGCGCCGCGACGGCCAGGCCGGCTACGCGCGCGGGCCCTCGGCGCAGCGCGCCGTACCAGGCCGCCGCGCCGGCGACCAGCACGCAGGCCAGCAGGCCCAGGCCACGCGGGAACTCGCTCACCACCACCGCGACAGCGAGCGCGATCGTCGCCACTATCGCCACCAGAGCAATGACAGCCGTCAGTCGTCGTTTCACAGGACCCCACCTCTTTCACCTGCGCCGGCGCCGGACGCGCCCGAGTGTATGTGTGCAGTGAGCTGCGCCAGAGCGGTTCCGATGAGGCCGCCCACCAGCACGTCGGCCGGGTAGTGCACACCGGTGTGGACGCGCGAGTAGGCGACCAGGGCGGCGAGCGTGCGCAGCGGGACGGCGGCCGCCGGCGAGACGTGGCCGACGCCGGTCGCGAACGCAAAGGCGGCGGCGGAGTGCCCGGAGGGAAAGGACGGCGAGCTCGGCATCCGCACGTGGCGCGCGAGTGGTACCTCGCCCGCCAGACGGTCCGGGCGTCGCCGCCGTGCGAGCGGCTTGACCGCGATGTTGACCACCGCCGCGGTGACCCCCAGCGAAGCCAGCCCGTGGACGGCCGCGCGGCGGCCGGTCCTTCCCCCGGCAAGCGCGAGCAGCGCGGCGCAGATGAACGAGAGGCGCGAGTAGTCGGCGGCGCGCGACAGGCGGCTCATCCCGACGTCGAGCGCCGGGCTGGGGGTGCGGGCAACGGCCGCGTAGATCGCGAGATCGAGGCGCTCGGCGTCCTCGATCCAGCGGGGGCTTTCCAGCTGCCGGGCCACTGACGCCGATCCTGCACCCGCCCGAGGCGCCGGGCATCCCCCAGCTGGCATGAAATCGCAGACCGAGCATGGGAGGGATTTCATCCCATCGGGACGACGTCGCCTAGGCTGAGGCGGGGTTCCATGGAACCGACGGGCAAACCGGAGACATCCGAGACTTCGCCGGACCGCGAAGGGAGCGACACCATGGCGGACAACGAACGCCCCCTCGGGGGATACGAGGCGGTTGGGACAGCCGAGCGGCATCCCAAGCCGAAGGCGGTACCCCACCTGACGGTCGAAGAGCGCGCGGCACGGGGCAAGGCAGCCCGGGCGGCGGCGCCGCGCTCCGGGCAGGGCGAATGGGAGCCGGCCTCTGATCGGCGCGATCCGGTCGAGCTGCTGGAGGAGCAGGCTGCCAGTCGGGTGCCCGAGCTGGTGCCGATCCGTTATGGGCGGATGTTGGTGTCGCCGTTCACGTTCTTCCGCGGCGCGGCCTATCCAATGGCAGCCGATCTCGCCGGCGAGCCCCGGACCGGCCTGGAGGTGCAGCTGTGTGGCGATGCGCATCTGTCCAACTTCGGTGGGTTCGCCGCGCCCGACCGGCGGCTCGTGTTCAGCATCAACGACTTCGACGAGACGCTGCCAGGCCCGTTCGAGTGGGACGTGAAGCGGCTCGTGGCCAGCTTCGCCGTGGCCGGCCGGGATCGCGGCTTCGACGCCAAACAGCGGCACTCGATCAACCGGACTGTGACCCGGGCCTACCGGGAGGCGATCACGGGTTTCTCGGAGATGCGCAACCTCGACCTCTGGTACTCGCGCATCGACGTCGACGAGATCGCGAAGCTTGCCGCTCAGCAGACGAGCGGGAAGCAGCTCAAGCGTTTCGAACGGAACGTGGCGAAGGCGCGCTCGAAGGACAGCCTGAGGGCGTTCGCGAAGCTCACGACGATCGTCGACGGTGAGCCCAGGATCGCGAGCGACCCGCCGCTCATCGAGCCGATCGAGGAGCTGGCGTCCGGCGTCGAGCAGGCTGAGATCGAGGAGTTCGTGCGCGGGGTGATCCGCTCCTACCGGCGCACCTTGACCGCCGACCGCCGGGAGCTGCTGGAGCGCTTTCGCTACGTCCATTCGGCGCGCAAGGTCGTCGGCGTGGGCAGTGTCGGCACGCGCGCCTGGATCGTGCTCATGCTCGGCCGAGACGAGAAGGATCCGCTGTTCCTGCAGCTCAAGGAGGCGGAGGCATCGGTGCTCGAGCCATTCCTGGGCAAGAGCACGCTTCAACAATCACGGACAGCGGGTCGTCGAGGGCCAGCGCCTGACCCAGGCCGCCAGCGACATCATGCTCGGCTGGATCCGGGTTGACGACCTGGAGGGCGTGAGCCGCGACTTCTACATGCGCCAGCTCTGGGACGGCAAGGGCTCGGCGCTCGTCGAGGAGATGAACCCGCAGGCGATGACGTTGTACGCCGAGCTCTGTGGCCACGCGCTTGCGAAGGCGCATGCCCGCTCCGGGGATGCGATCGCGATCGCGAGCTATCTCGGCGCCGGCGACAGCTTCGATCGCGCGCTGGCCTCGTTCGCGGAGGCCTACGCCGAGCAGAACGAGCGCGACTACGACGCCGTGCGCCAAGCGGTCGAGTCCGGCCGCCTCAAGGCCGAGACAGGCCTGTGATCGCTCAGTCGGTCGAAGTCTCTTTCAGCCGGACGGCGCCGGCGCCGGGTCGCCTCTCGACGAGCCCTCGGCTCGCGCCCCCAGCTCGTTGGCGATGTGCACGGCCGCTGAGGTCAGCGGGGCCGCGAGCGTGAGCCCGACCATCCCGAACAGGGCCCCGGCCCCGATCGTGACGACGAGCACCACGAGCGGGTTGAGGCTCAGCGTCGCGCCCATCACGAACGGCTGGATCAGCTGCTGGAGCACGCTGTTCGCGAGCAGCGAGACAACCGCCATCGCGAGGGCCGCGTCCGTGCCCACGGTGCCGAGTGCGATCAGCACCGCGAAGCCGCCGGCGACCCACGCGCCGACGAACGGCACGTAGGCCGCCACGAACGTTACGACCGCGATCGTCCCGGCGAGCGGCACCCCGACGACCCATGCCGCGAGCCCGACCACGACGCCGTTGAAGGCGGCGATGATCGTCACACCCAGGAAGTAGCTGCGCAGCGACTTGGCGACGTTGCCGGTCACGACCTCGGCGTCGCGTTCGGGCACGCCCATGTGCCGGTTGATGAAGGCGCGCATCACCGGGCCGTCCTTGAGCACGAACAGCGTGCTGAGCGTTGCGAAGCCGAGGAAGAAGGCCAGCGACTTCAGGCCGCCGATGCCCTCGGCAACCCCGCTCAGCAGCGTCGTACGGATCTCGGGGGCGGCCTCCTGCACGCCCTCCTTGGCCTTCTGCGCATTGTCGATGCCGAGGTCGCTCATCCAGCCCTGGATCTTGTCCAGCGACTGGTTCAGCTTCGCCGAGATCTCGCCCGAGTTGGCGGAGATGCCGCCGAAGACGAGGCAGAAGATGAGCACGCCGATGGCCACGAGCCCGAGCAGCACAAGGACCGCGCCGCCGATGCGCGGAACCCGATGGCGCTCGAGCCACCCGACCGCCGGCCCGGCGACCGCGCCGAGCACAGCGGCCAAGATGACCGGCATGACGATCGTCGACGTCTGGTCGAGCACCCAAACGAGCCCGAGGAGGACCAGCACGAAGCCGACCAGCAGCCACGACGAGAACCCGAGGTCCCGAAGCCACGTGGGCGCCGAAAACTGAACGTTGCGCTCGGGCGCCATGGTGACTGATCTTCGCGTCGCGCTCGGACGCCATCAAATCCCGGCCGGACGTGCTACGTGCTCTGAGGCGGCGTGCCGCGAGGACGGTCCTTGTCGGTGAGGCTTACGCTCAGCTTGATCGCCCTGACCGCTCCCGTTGCGCCCGCCTGCAGCGTTACGCCCACCGCGACCAGGACGATCCCTGGGATCAACAGAGCCCGCGATCCCAGCATCAGGATTCCCACGCGTCCAAGGATGTAGGGCGGGGCGCAAACCGTCACGCCCAGGACGGAGCTGACCACGCTCGTCGTGAACTTGTCGCGCCTTGACTGGGTCGGTTTGACCCCGATCAGGCGCGAGGGCACTGCGACGTAGGAGACCATCATCAACCCGATGACGATCCCGAGCGCGATCGTGAACCAGGGACGTCCCCAGCGCGTCACGACCGTCGTCGACAGCGCGAGCAGCAAGCCGACGACCGCGCCCGAGACGAGGATCGGCGTGAGGTGACGCCGCGCCTGCGCGACGGCCGGCCGGATCTCGGGGGCACCCGGTCGCGTGATCGCAAACGCGAACACCGCGTTGAGGAAGAAGCACGCCGCGGTTATCGCGACGATGGCCAGGATAATCGGGATCAGGACCGGGCCGTGCAGCACGTTGAAGGAGTTGCCGCGCAGAACGTGGACCTTGAGGTCGAACATCGCCAGCCAGACCCACATGGCCGGGAGGACCTGTACGAGCGTGAGGCGCCAGTTGGACACGAGCAGCCTGAGTCCGTCGAAGAGCAGGGCGAAGGCGCCGATCGCGAGCGGCAGCGGAGCGAACACTCGCCTCGAGCGGCTCAGGCGGAGGACCGCCTCCTCGATCCTGGCCTCGTCGCTGTCCTCGATGGCTCGCACGAGCGAGCCGATGCGACTCGACAGGGGAGCCAGACGCTCCTGCATGACGGCGGCTCGCTACGGGTCGCGCCGCTCGAGCGCGGCGTCGACGTCGTACCCCAGCGCGAGCGCGACCTTCGGTGCGCATTGGACGACGCGCGGAGCGCCGGTCACCGGCGTGACCGCCTCGAGAGTGGCGACGACCTGTTCGCTCGTTACCCCCGCTGCCAGGGCGAGCGCCACGGCATGCTGGAAGGAGGAAGGCGCCGCATCGACCGCGATCGTCGCGGCGACGCGCACCAGGGCCGCGGTCCTGTCGTCCAGGACCGGCTCAGTGAGCGTGTTCTCCTCGGACAGGATCAGCTCGACAAGCGCTTCATCGTGCATGGCGAGTCGCCGTAGGTGCTCTTTGTACTGGTCCATAGCCGCCGGCTTCCATCCAAGCGGCTGCGGCTTGCGCGCGCGTCATCCTTCCGGGATGAGATTTTCCTGCGGCGGGTAGAGGGAGCTCTCCAAGAGCCCCAGCTCGACGGCGCGTTCGATCGCCTCACTGCGGGATGAGACACCCAGCTTGCGGTAGATGGCGACCGCCTCGCTCTTGACGGTGTTGCGCGAGATGAACAGCCTGCTCGCGATCTCGGGGAACATGAGATGGGTGGCCAGGTAGGGAAGGAGCCGGAGCTCCGCACCCGTCAGGCTCATTGCCCAGGCACCGCCCGACCCGGAGGTCGCCGCCACGTGCTCGCGCATCTCCCGCATGTCGTCTACCAGCGTGCCCATGTCCGGGCGTCGTTCGAGCACCTGCTCGGTCTCGGTGAGAACGGTGCGGGCTGCGGCCGGCTCGGAGAGCGCCAGGTGGAGCCGCGTCAGCTCGAGTCCCACCTGGATGGTCACCCACGGAATGGCGTGGTCGAGCATGGGGCGCAGACGGTGCGCGTGTGCAAGCGCGGCGCGTGCATCCTCCTGCCTGCCCTCGTGGAGTGCGACCCGCGCCGTCGCCACCCGTGCGAGCGCGCTCGAGGAGTAGTCGCCTAGGCCGGCCTC
This sequence comes from uncultured Thermoleophilaceae bacterium, assembly GCA_963734025.1. Lineage (GTDB taxonomy): Bacteria > Actinomycetota > Thermoleophilia > Solirubrobacterales > Thermoleophilaceae > JACVRW01. Next base: position 81,078 of record CAVTFR010000002.1, on the reverse strand, counting down.
GTCGACCACCGACAGTGCCCCAGCCGCTCGTCGTCCCGCCTCGCCCCAGCCACCCCGCTTGGCGGCGAGGAGCGCGAGCTGTGCCTGTGCCAGGTGGACCTCCTCGACCGAGCCCATTGCGAGGCCCCTCTCGACGGTCGCAGTCAGGACGTCCGTCGCAGAATCGGTTGCGCCGAGCAGCGCATGCGCGACGCCTCGCCCCAGGAGTGCCACAGGGACCCACTCACTCTCAGGGGGGAGCTGATTCAGCGCCAGATCGGCGCCGGCGAGCGCCTGCTCGACACCGTTCGGCATCATGTGCGCCCGCAGGGTCGCGACCCAGGGCTCGATCGTGGAGCTGCCATCGGCGAGCGGGATCGTCGAGGTTGCCCCGTCGGCGAGAGCGAGCCATCGCTCCGCATCCGCAGGCCGGCCCGTCAGCGCGCGGACCCAGGCTCCAAAGACGGCGAGCGCGGGGTAGCGCCGCAGGTCGTCGTCGCCGAACCAGCCGAGCCACTCCTCCAAGGTCTCGATCCGGCCGTCGTAGTGGAGCGGCAGCGCATGAGCGTCGACCAAGCCGGCGACCGTGTCCGTCTCACCGGCCGCGTGCCCGTAGACGACTGCGGCCTCCGGGAAGTCGTTGGCAATGCACCAGTCCATCGCCCGCCTGTTGAGCGCGGGTAGCACCTCGGGCTCGGTCCGCTCGAGCTCGTCCCGCAGCAGCTCACCGAACAGGTGGTGATAGCGATACCAGCCGGTGCGCCGGTCGAGCGGCACCACGAAGCAGTTCGTACGCTCGAGCGTCTCCAGCGTGTGAGCCGAGCGCGTCGTCCCGAGCACGGCGTCGCAGAGCCCGCCGCACATGCGATCCAGCACCGAGGTGTACTTGAGGAAATGTGCCTCGGCCGCCGGCAGGCGCGAGAGGAGCTCGAGACGAAAGTAGTCGGATATGAAGCGGTCGTCGCCGTGGAAGCCTCCGGCCTCCGCCAGGCTCGGCCCCCCGGCCTGCAACGACAGTGCCGTGAGGTACACGCCGGCAGCCCAGCCCTCGGTCCGTTCGGTCAACTCGGAGAGCTCGTCCGCGGCGAGCTCGACCCCGGCTGCTTCAAGCAGCGACCCGGCCTCCTGCTCGTCCAGCCGGAGGTCCGGCACCGCTATCTCGCACACCAAGCCCTGCGCTCGCCAGCGCGCGAGCGGCAGCGGCGGCTCTGCACGGCTCGCGATCGCGATCTGCGAGCCGGCCGGCACATACCGAAACAGCTCCGCGAGCACGTCCAAGCAGGATGGGTTGGCAACGGCGTGCAGATCGTCGAGCACCAAGACCAGCGGTCGGTCGAGAGCAGCCAGTGCGCTCCCGACGCGCGGGACGCGCAACGCCCAACTGGACCCGCCCGGGCCCGACAACGCGTCGAAGACCTCGGATGGGAGCGGCTCGACTCCGTGAATGGCGGCGGCGATGTACCTGAGGAACACCACGGCGTCGTCGTCTCGCCCGTCGAGGGCAACCCAAGCGAACGGACGTGGATCGGCGTCCGCCCAGCGCGACAGCAGGGTCGTCTTGCCGTAGCCGGCGGGCGCAACCACCGTAACGAGGGGCAGAGTCGATGCGCACAGCCCGGCGATCACCTGCTCCTTGGCCACGGTCCCCGGACGGGCAGGCGGCGCAGCGAGCTTGACCTCCGCGAGGTCGTAGGGGACTTCCGCGAGGGCCATCGCAATCCGGATCCTACGGGAGGAATTTCCCGTCTGACAACCTGGGCGCGATTCATGCCATCGGTATGAGGAGAACCGGCGGGGGCACTCTTAGGCTGGGGGATCGTGACGAGGCAACCTGAGCGCCCTCGCTGGCGCCCCATCCCGCTTCTCACCTCGTGGCTTGCCTCGGGCATCGCCCTGATGGTGGCCGCCGGGATCCTGCCCGGCGTCAGCATCGACAACTTCTTTGGGGCGCTCCTCATCGCGGCGATCACCGCAGCGCTGAACGCGATCATCCCGCCGCTGCTCGCCGCCCTGCGGTTGCCGCTCACGCTCGTTCTCGGCTTCCTGCTGGTGCTGTTCGCGGACGCCGGCATCCTGCTCATCGCCGACGATCTGACAGACGGGATCCTGAGGGTCGACGGCTTCGGCTGGGCTCTCCTCGCCTCGCTCGTGGTCGCCGCGGTGAGCCTCCTCCTCGCCGTCCTGCTCGGCTCGGATGACACCTGGGCGATCCGGATCGCGCAGCGGATCGCGCGCCGGCAGGGCATCATCGCCCGCACCGACGTCCCCGGGATCCTGTTCCTCGAAATCGACGGGCTGGCGCTGCCCATCCTGCGGCGGGCGATGCGCGACGGCAACGCTCCGACCATGGCGCGCTGGCTGGCCGACGACACGCACCGCCTGACCGAATGGGAGACCGATCTCTCGTCCCAGACGGGCGCCAGCCAGGCGGGGATCCTGCTCGGCTCGAACGAGGACATCCCGGCGTTCCGCTGGGTGGAGAAGGAGAACGGCATCCTGATGACATGCTCGGCGCCGCCGGACTGCGCGGAGATCGAGCGGCGGCGGGCGACAGGCGTCGGCCTGCTCATCGACGGCGGCGCCAGCCGCGGCAACCTCCTCTCCGGTGAGGCGGACGAGGTGATCCTCACCGTCAGCCGGATGGAGGCGGAGAAGCGGTCCAATCCCGGCTATCGGGCGTTCCTCGCCAACGGCGACAACGTGACGCGCACGCTCGTCCTCTTCGGCTGGGAGGTCGTGCTCGAGTGGACCGCGGCTCTGGGCGCAATCCGGCGGGACCTGCGGCCGCGCGGCCACCGGGGCGGGATCTATCCGCTGATGAGGGCGGCGCTCTGCGTCTTCGTGCGTGACCTGATCGTGTCCGGCGTCCTCACCGACATGATGCGCGGGCGACCCGCCGTCTACGCGACCTTCTCGGGCTACGACGAGGTCGCGCACCACTCGGGCCTCGAGCGGCCGGACACGCTCGAGGCCCTGCGCAAGCTCGACGATCACTTCGCGCAAATCGAGCGAGCCTGTCGCTACGCCCCGCGGCCGTACGAGATCGTCGTCCTGTCCGACCACGGGCAGACCCAGGGCGCCACCTTCAAGCAACGCAACGGCTACGGCCTCGACGAGCTGGTCGACCGCTCGCTCACGCGGAGCGATGCGACGGGTATCGCCGGCGGGGACGAGCAGAGCTCAATGGTCGGCCACGCGTTGAGCGAGGCCACGGGGAAGAAGGCGAAGCAGCCGAAGAACGATGTCTCCGACCGAGACGTCGTCGTGCTCGGCTCGGGCAACCTCGGCCTCGTGTATCTGATGGAGGAGCGCCGCCGGCTGACGCTCGAGGAGATCGAGGCGCGCCACCCGGAGCTCGTGCCCGCCCTCCGCGAGCATCCCCACGTGGGCTGGCTGCTCGTCCGCTCGTCCGAGCATGGGGCTGTCGCGCTCGGCGCCCGCGGCGCCCACTACCTCGAGAGTGGCCGCGTCGAGGGTGAGGACCCGCTCGCGCTGTTCTCGCCCCACGCACCACAGCACCTGCTGCGTACCGACGGCTTCCCGCACGTCGCGGACATCATGGTCGGGAGCTTCTACGACCCTCATGCCGACGAGGGCTGTGCGTTCGAGGAGCTGATCTCCTTCCACGGAGGGATCGGGGGCGACCAGACGCGTCCGTTCATTCTCCACCCGGCGCACCTCGAGGTACCGAAGGGACCCATCCTCGGCGCCGCGAGCGTGCACGGGATCCTCGCGGGCTGGCGGAAGGCGCTCCAAGTGGCCCGGGACGCTTCGGGGGAGACCCGTGCCGAGGGTCATTTCACCCCATCGGTATGAGGACGACGGGGCCGGCCGAGGCCAGACTCGCCGAGAATGACCGTCTCGAGCCAGAGCCAGTGAACACAACCCCTAACGGAGGAAACACCATGGCCGAATCAGATGAGACTCCGCTGCTCGACCTGCTCGGGCGCATGACCCTGGACTCGATTGAGACGTCGAGCCTCGAGCCGGACGAGCTCATGCTCGTTCGCATCGCCGCGCTCGTCGCGGTGGATGCCCCGCCGGTCTCGTATCTGATGAACGCCGAGGCCGCGGCCGAGGTGGGGATCGACGCCGAGAAGGTCCGCGGCATCCTTGCCGCGGTCGCGCCGGTCGTCGGAACCGCGCGAGTGGCTTCCGCGACGGCCAACATCGTTGAAGCGCTCGGCATCGCGATCGAGGTCGCGGAGCTCGAGACGTAAACGGCGAACCAGGCAGCGATGCTGCTGAAGGGAGAAGGCATGTCCGACAGACCGGTGTTTCTCTACGCCGCCATCTATGACGAGATCGACGACGCCGAGGCCGACTACGAGGCGGTGTTCGACCTGCATGCCGCAGGGGCGATCGGGACCTTCGACTCGGCGGTGATCCGTAAGGAGGACGACGGCAAGGTCCGGGTGACGAAGACCGAGAAGCCGACGCAGCACGGCGCCTGGACGGGGGCGGGGGTGGGGGCGCTGGTCGGAATCATCTTCCCCCCCGCGATTCTCGGCAGCGCGATCGTCGGCGCCGGCGCCGGCGGCTTGGTCGGCCACCTGAGGAAGGGGATCTCGCGCGGCGACCTCAAGGATCTCGGTGACGAGCTCGAGGCGGGAACCGCCGCCGTGATCGTGCTCGGCGAGTCGAAGATCGAGGAGCAGCTCGAGAAGGCGATGACGCGCGCCAACAAGCTGATCGAGAAGCAGGTCGATGCCGACGCCGAGGAGCTCGAGCGCGAGATCGACGCGGCGGCACGAGAGGGCGCGAAGTAGGCGGTGATCCCGCTTGCGCTCGCCTTCCGGGGCCTTGCGCGCGCCATCGGCGCCGTCTGGCGCGACCCCGAGACCAAGGCGCTTCCGCTCGTCGCGGGCGCCTTGGTCCTCACGGGGACGCTCTTCTACTGGCGCTTCGAGGACTGGACCATCATCGAGGCCCTCTACTTCTGCGTCGTGACGCTGACGACCGTCGGGTACGGAGACCTCACCCCAACCAGCGCCGGAACACAGATCTTCACGATCGTCTACATCCTCACCGGATTCGGCGTGCTGGTCGCCCTGCTCACATCGGTCGCCGAGAAGTACATCGAGCAGAAGGCCGAGCGCGGAGGTGCCCGGCCACGTCTGGGCGCCCGTCGGCGCCGGGACGCGCCCGCCGAGGACGAGGGGCCCCGGTAGCGCCAAGACTGCAGCCGTCCGGTGGGGATTTCATGCTATCGGGGCGATGCCGCTCGGCTCGAGGCGCGGTTTGATCGCCATGGCTGCGGACGAGCGGCCAAATCGAACTCAAGGAGGTACTGGCATGCGAGGTCATGGCCGAGTCCTTTTCGCAGCGATATTGCTGCTGATCGTGGGCACGCTCAACATCATCTACGGCATCGGTGCGCTCGACGACGCAAACGTCTTCGTCAACGACACGAGGTACATCTTTACCAACCTCAACACCCTCGGCTGGGTCCTGATCATCCTTGGCGTGATCGAACTCACCGGAGGCTTCTCGCTCCTTGCCGGCAACACATACGGACGGGTCATCGGGATCATCGCCGGCAGCCTCGGTGCGATCGCCAACCTGCTGGCGACCGGCGGCGGCTACCCGTGGTGGTCGCTTGGCATGTTCGCTCTGTGCGTGTGGGTCGTCTACGGCCTTATCGTCTACGGCGAGGACGAGGCGGTGGCGCGGACCTGACCGCGCTTGAACCCGCGCGAGCCGCTTCGCGGACGGTCGCGGCTGTCAGGGGGCGCCGTCCCGATCGTCGGCACTCATAGAGTTCTCTCTATGTAAAAACGAAAAAGCTTCGCTAGTAATCACTGTGTTAGCTCGGTAGCTTGGACCGATGCCGACGAACGGGAACGCAGCGAGCAACACGAAGGACCGCTGGTCCGCCGGCGTCACGCCATACGCCGAGATGGGCTACTACGACGCGGACTACGAGCCGGCGGACACCGATGTGCTCGCCGCCTTCCGGATCACGCCCCAGCCGGGTGTCGACGCGATCGAAGCCGCCGCGGCGGTGGCGGGCGAGTCCTCGACCGCGACCTGGACGGTGGTCTGGACGGACCGCCTGACGGATCACCGCCACTACCAGGCGAAGGCCTACTCGGTCGAGCCGGTCCCGGGGCGCGAGGACCAGTGGATCGCGCGGATCGCCTACGACCTCGACCTGTTCGAGGAGGGGTCGATCGCGAACATGACCTCCTCGATCATCGGCAACGTCTTCGGCTTCAAGGCGCTGCGCGCGCTGAGGCTGGAGGACCTCCGCATCCCTGCGCACTACGTGAAGACCTTCCAGGGCCCGCCGCACGGGATCGTGATGGAGCGCGAGTACCTCGACAAGTTCGGCCGCCCGCTCCTGGGTGCGACCACCAAGCCGAAGCTCGGCCTGTCGGCGAAGAACTACGGCCGCGTGGTGTACGAAGCGCTACGCGGCGGGCTCGACTTCACCAAGGACGACGAGAACATCAACTCCCAGCCGTTCATGCGCTGGCGCGACCGCTACCTCCACGCCATGGAGGCGGTGAACCGGGCCTCGGCCGAGACAGGTGAGGTCAAGGGCCACTACCTCAACGTCACCGCGGCGACGATGGAGGAGATGTACGAGCGCGCCGAGTTCGCCAAGGAGCTCGGCAGCGTGATCATCATGATGGACCTGACGGTGGGTTTCACCGCCATGCAGTCGATGTCCAAGTGGGCGCGGGCCAACGGCGTGATCCTCCACCTGCACCGCGCCGGACACTCCACCTACACGCGCCAGAAGGACCACGGCGTGAACTTCCGCGTGGTGGCCAAGTGGTGCCGGCTGCTGGGCGTCGACCACATCCATGCCGGCACGGTCGTCGGCAAGCTCGAGGGCGACCCGCGCAGCATCAAGGGCTACTACGACACTTGCCGCGCGAACCGGATCGAGCCGAGCCCCGAGCACGGCCTCTACTTCGAGCAGGACTGGGCCTCGATGCCGGGGGTCATGCCGGTGGCGTCGGGAGGCATCCACGCGGGCCAGATGCATCAGCTGCTGCACTACCTGGGCGAGGACGTGATCCTCCAGTTCGGCGGCGGCACGATCGGGCATCCGATGGGTATCGCCGCCGGGGCCACCGCCAACCGCGTCGCGGTGGAGGCGATGATCCAGGCGCGCAACGAGGGCCGCGAGTTCTACTCCGAGGGACCCGACATCCTCCGCCGGGCGGCCCGCGGCTGTCCCGAGCTGGACGCGGCGCTCGAGGTCTGGAAAGACGTGACATTCGAGTTCGAGTCGACGGACACGCCCGACGCGGTGGCGACGCCCGTCGTGGAGGTATGACGATGCGTGTAACCCAGGGCACCTTCTCCTTCCTCCCGGATCTCAGCGACGAGGAGATCGAGGCGCAGATCCGCTATTCCCTCGAGAACGGCTGGGCGATCTCGGTCGAGTACACCGACGATCCGCATCCGCGCAACTCGTACTGGGAGCTGTTCGGGCTGCCGCTGTTCGACCTCGGTCCCGATCAGGTCGACGTCGCGATGCGGGAGGTCACTCGCTGCCGCGAGGCGTTCCCGCGCCACTACGTGAAGGTGATCGCCTACGACGCGCGCTATACGCGTCAGACGACGGCCCTCAGCTTCATCGTCAACCGCCCGCCCGACGAGCCCGGCTTCCGCCTCGAGCGCACGGAAGCGCACGACCGCGTGATGCGCTACCGCCTGCATCCCTACGCGACGGACCGGCCGGTTGGAGCACGCTACGGCGCGGGGAGCGAGAACGGCGGCGGATGAGCACCACCGGCTTCGCCATGCCCCCGCGCGCGCCGGGTGAGCAGCGCACCGCCCAGCGGCCTCCGCCGGAGCCCGAGACCCCGCCAGGGCCGGTGGTGCCGGACGGCGCCGGGCCGCGGACGATCCTGCGCGAGACGGAGGTCGAGCAGGTGCTCGCCGAGCTCGACCGGGATCTCGTGGGGCTCGATCCCGTTAAGACGCGCATCCGCGAGATCGCCGCACTACTCGTCGTCGACATCCTGCGCCGCGCACGCGGTCTGAGCTCTGAGCGGCCAACGCTGCACATGTGCTTCACCGGCAATCCCGGGACGGGCAAGACCACGGTGGCCATGCGGATGGCCGACATCCTGCACCGGCTCGGCTACGTCGCGAACCCGCGGATGGTCTCGGTCACGCGCGAGGACCTGGTCGGCCAGTACGTCGGCCATACGGCGCCCAAGACCAAGGAGGTCCTCAAGCGCGCCTACGGCGGAGTGCTGTTCATAGACGAGGCGTACTACCTTCACCGCCCCGAGAACGAGCGCGACTACGGGCAGGAGGCGATCGAGATCCTCTTGCAGGCCATGGAGTCCGAGCGCGACCGCGTGGTGGTGATCCTCGCCGGCTACCGCGACCGAATGGACCAGTTCTTCTCGTCCAATCCCGGCATGGGCTCGCGCGTAGCTCATCATGTCGACTTCCCCGACTACTCGGTGGAGGAACTGCTGGCGATCGCCGACCTCATGCTGAAGCGCCAGGCGTACGAGCTCTCGCCCGAGGCGAGGCGGGCGTTCCGCGAGTACGTCGAACGGCGCATGCTCAGGCCGCGCTTCGCGCACGGACGCAGCATTCGCAACGCGATCGACCGCGCTCGCCTACGGCAGGCCAGCCGTCTGATGGAGGCCGACAGAGAGCTGAGCGAGCAGGAGCTGATGGCGATCGAGGCGGACGACATCCTGCGCAGCAGCGTCTTCCAAGACCCTGTTACGGCCGGCGGCTGAGGGGCGGCCTGGAATGCCACGGCCAACCATCTTGGGCATCGTCGGCGACTCGGCGGCGGGCAAGACGACGCTCTCACGCGGCCTGGTGCGTGTGCTCGGCCAGGAGAAGGTCACGCACGTCTGCACGGATGACTACCACCGCTATGACCGCGCGCAGCGCACGGAGCGGGGAATCACCCCGCTCCATCCCGACTGCAACTACGTGGACGTGATCTCCCAGCACCTGGCCCACCTGCGCCGCGGCGAGGCGATCCTGAAGCCCGTGTACCGGCACGGCGACGGCACCTTCGGGCCGCCGGTGTACGTTCAGCCCGAGCCGTTCACGCTGATCGAGGGGCTGCTCGGCTATCACACGCCGGAGATGCGCGAGGTGTACGACGTGCGCGTGTACCTCGCGCCGCCCGAGGACCTGCGCCGGCGCTGGAAGGTGCAGCGCGACTGCTCGAGGCGCGGCTACACCACCGACGAGGTGCTGGCCGAGCTCGACCGCCGCGAGCCGGACTCGGCGTCCTACATCCGCCCTCAGGAGCGCTATGCCGATCTCGTGGTCTCGTTCATGCCGGGGGAGGACGGCGAGCCCGAGCACCTCGATGCGGAGCTGATCCTGCGTCCGGGACTCCCTCACCCGGATCTCACTCCATTCATCGGGAACGGGGAGCGGGGAATCATGCTTCTCGAGCGCGGTCCGGATCGCCATCTGCGCATTCCGGGCGACATCGATCCCGAGCGGGCGGCCGAGATCGAGGAGGCGATCTGGGACCGGCTGCATTTCGCGACCCACCTGCGCTCGCAGAGGCTGGGGGAGTTCACCATCGGGACGAACCTGCACCGCTCCGAGCCGCTCGCCCTGGTCCAGCTGCTGATCCTGCACCACCTCGTGACTGCCCGCGCCGTGATCGCGCTGGGCGGTGACGGCACCCGGACCGTCGACGAGTCCGCGGTCCCGGAGATGAGTGCCCCCCGGGCGAGCGCCCTGGCGGACAGCGACTAGCCCTGGGCCGCAGGCTCGGACAGCGCGACGCGTGGCGCGTCGCTCGTCACGTACTCCATGAACGCCTGTAGCGGCTCGCGAACGGGCTCCGCGACGGTCATGTCGCCCGCGGAGGTACGCACGAGCCAGTCTCCGTCGTCGCGGTCGATCCGCTCCACCGAGGTGCCAAGGTGGACCTCGAGCTCGTGGCGGTCGGAGTACTCCTCCAGGTAGCGCACGAATTCGTCACGGGTCGGGAAGAGACTCGTACCGCGCCGGTAACGCGCTGCCGGCAATCGCGAGGTCAGGCGGCTCGTGTTCAGGCGCAGCCGGTCATAGCGGCCGCGCCAGGCGGCGCCGATCGCGTCGGCGCGCTCCAGCACGACCGCCGGGACGCCGGCGCGGCCCAGCTCCGCCGCGGCGGCCAGCCCGGCCGTGCCGGCGCCGACGATCACTGTGTCGGTGTTCATTGGCACCTCCGGTGGGACGTGGGCGCGGCTGGGCCCGCCGCACGCGGCGGGCCCAGCCGGCTGGTCAGCGGGAGATGCGGCCGATCAGGGTCATGCGGTCGCGGTCGGCGGCGTCCTCGAGGGACATGGCGATGCCGCTGCCGGATGCCTTCGAGTAGCTGCCGGTTCCGTGGACGACGACGAACTGCGAGAGGCCCGTGAACGACGTGGTGGTGGGATCGCCGGCGCCGTCCTGGCAGGAGTCGCCCCATAGAGCGAGCACGAGCCGGTTGGGCGTGCCCGAGCCGAGCTCGATGCGCCCCTGGAGCGGAGCGCAGCCGCCGCCCTCGCCGTTGGAGAACCCCTCGGCGAGCTTCAGCTTGATGTCTCCGGTGTAGGCGCCCTTGCCGACAGGGGTGCCGCGGAACTGTCCGCCCTCGAGCTGGAGCCGGCATCCGTTCGCGTCACAGTTGTCCGTCACCGTGGCGTCGCCGCGCACGACGAGCCGCTCGCTGGTGCGCTGCTTTGACGCCCGCGACTCGTCGCCCTGGGCGCCGGCGGCGGCCGCGACGAACGTGAGGCCGAGGACCGCCAGTGCGGCGACGGCGAGTGCACGGCGGATTGGCTTTGGGGATTGCATGGTTGCCTCCTTGGGGCATGGGTGGTGTTCGCGGCCACGGCGTGGCCGCGCTTGATCGGGGGAGCTGTGTGTGTCGGCCGGGCGGCGACGGCTAGGCGCGCGCGTTGACGTGCGCCTGCCAAGCCTCCGGGCGGCGGTCCGGAGCGCTGCCGCCTTCGATGCGCTGGGCGTACATCCGAGTCAGGGTGCTTCGGTCGTCGGGGCCGGCAAGAGCTCGTGGTAGTCGAAGCGCTCGGCCTTGAGGATCGGGTTGCCGTCGGCGTCGAACCAGTCGGTGCGCGGGCGGTCGTAGTAGAGCTCGACGCCGTTGCCGTCGGGGTCGTCCAGATAGACGGAGACGGTGCCGCCGTGGTCCGACGCATGGTCGATCGGGTAGCCGTGGTCGAGCAGCCGGCGCACGGCGTGGCCGAGCTCGCGCCGGTCGGGGTAGAGGAATGCGACGTGGTAGAGCCCGGCGTGACCCGGCGGCGGCGGGCCGCCCGCGCTCTCGAAGCTGTTCAGGCCGATGTGGTGGTGGTAGTCACCCGCGGCCAGCAGGACCATGGGGAGCCCGGTCGCGCGGGCGTCCGCGCTCACGCCGAAGCCGAGTGCGTCGCGGTAGAACCCGAGCGAGCGGTCGAGATCGGCGACACCCAGGTGCACGTGGCCGACCCGAACGGCTGGGTGGATGGCTTCGTTCTGCATGTGACCAGTTTCCCGCCCGCGCGGCGGCCGGCCATCGGTGGAATCACCTAACCGAGCCGCGGACGTGGCCGAGATCGCCACGGTCGAGGAGCTCGTCGCCCCGCGTAGTCGGCCTGACGCGCCCCCACCGCTCATGGCGGGTGCGAGACAATCGGCGCCGTGGACGAGCCTGCGCGATCCGCGCTGGTCGGACGATCCCGCGAGTGCGAGGCGATCGCGGGGGCTCTGCGCGACCTGCGGGAGCGGCCGGGCATCGCGGTTGTCCTCGAGGGCGAGCCGGGGATCGGCAAGTCGCGGCTGCTCGGCCATCTGACGGCGAGCGCGACCGCCGGCGGCGCGTTGGTCCTGGGGGCGCGCGCCTCCGAGTTCGAGAGCGATCTCCCCTACGCGCTGTGGACGGAGGCGCTCGACATGCATCTCGCGGACCTGGGGGAGCGAAGGGCCTCGCAGCTGGGGCTCGCCGACCCGGCGGCGCTCGCGGGCGTGCTGCCCGCGCTCGCGAGCCTGCCGGCCGGCGGGGCGCCGGCGAGCGACCGGCATCGCACCCACAGGGCGCTTCGCGACCTCCTCGAGCGGCTTGCCGCGGCGCGCCCGCTGGTCGTCTGGATGGACGACGTGCACTGGGCCGATCCGGCGTCGCTCGACGCCCTGGCGGCGCTCGTCAGCCGGCCCCCCGGGGCGCCCGTGCTGTTCGCGATGGCGGCGCGCGAAGGCCGGCTGCCCGAGCGGCTCGCGCTGGCCCTTGCCGGCGCGCAGCGAGACGAGCGCGCGCTGGTGCTGAGGCTGGCGCCGTTGAGCGAGGCCGAGGCGGCCGAGCTCGTCGGCGAGGCGGCGCGCGCAATCTATCCGCAGACGGGAGGCAATCCGTTCTACCTCGAACAGGTTGCGCGCGTGGACGGCGCGGAACAGCTCAGCTCCGGCCTCCGGGACGAGTCGGTGCCGCCCGCCGTGGCGGCGGCGCTCGACGCAGAGCTGTCCGCGCTGGCACCGGACGCGCGTCGGGTGCTAGACGCGGCCGCCGTCGCGGGCGACCCCTTCGAGCCCGAGTTGGCCGCGGCGGTGGCGGAGCTGGACGAGGGAGCCGCCCTGCACGCCCTCGACGAGCTCCTCGTCCGGGCCCTCGTCCGGCCGGCGGACGCGCCGCGCAGGTTCGCTTTTCGCCACCCGGTCGTGCGCCATGCCGTGTATGTGGCGACACCGGCGGGATGGCGGCTCGGCGCCCACGGCCGCGCGGCCGCGGAGCTCGAGCGGCGGGGCGCCGGACCGGTGGAGCGCGCGCACCACGTCGAGCACGCCGCTCGCCCAGGCGACGAGGACGCGATCGAGCTGCTCGCAATCGCGGCCGCGGAGCTGCAATCCCCCGCCCCGAGGAACGCGGCGCGCTGCCACGCCGCCGCGCTGCGACTGCTGCCCGGCGATCCCGCCCAGCGGGAACGACGGAGCCGGCGTCAGCGGCTGCTGGCCGACGCGCAGGCCGCGGCGGGCGATCCGGAGGCCGCCCGTGAGACGCTCCTCGACGCGCTGCGGGACGCGGCCCCCGGCGAGCGGCTGGCGCTGACGGTCGCGCTCGCCAACCAGGAGTGGTGGCTCGGTGGGCACGAGGACGCTCGTCGCCGGCTGCACGTCGCGCTCGGCGGGCTGCCGGCAGAGGCCACCCCGGATCGCGTCCGCCTTCGCCTCGCCCTCGCGTTGACCGCGCTACTCGCCTGTGAACTGGGAGAGGCGCAGGCGCAGGCCAGCGACGCGTGCGCGGATGCGCGCGCGATCGGCGATCCGGTATTCGAGATCGCGGCGCTCGCCGCCGGCACGCTCGTGAGCGCGTCGGCCGCCGAGGGTCCCGACGCCGCTCGTCGCCTCGCCGAGTCCTCGGCTGCGCTCGAGCGGCTGACCCCTGCGCAGGTGGCCACGCGCCTGCCGGCGTTATGGATGCACGGGCGTGCGCGCCGCGCGCTCGGCGAGCTCGAAGCGTCGCTCGCCGATCTCAGGCGCGGCGCCGCCATCGCCGGGGAGACGGGACGCGAGCGCATCCTGCTGATCCTGGTCGTCGAGTCGGTGGCCACGTTGATCGAGCTCGGCCGCCTCGCCGAGGCCGGCGCGGCCGCCGAGGAAGGCCTCGAACGCGCCCGTCTAGCCGGCAGCCCCCGGATGGTCCTCTGGGCGCAGAGCGCGCTCGCGGCGGCGCGCCTGGCCGCGGGCGACGTCGGAGAAGCGCTCCGCCATGCCGAGGCGGCCGCGCGGGAGGGGACAGAGCCGGATTTCCACGCGGCCGGCCAGCCCGGCTGGTGTCTGGGCGCAGCGTTGACCGCGGCCGGTCGCGCGGACCGTGCCGTGCCGGTGCTGCTCGAGGCGTTCGGGCCCGAGCTGGAGCGTGTGCTGCCGGCCGACCGCGCCGCCGCTGCGGCCGACCTCATGGAGGCGCAGCTCGCGCAGGGGGACCTCACTGCCGCGGAGGCGAGCACGGACCTGGTGGAGGCCGCCGCCGCTCGCTCCGGCGCCGGCCCGGCAAGGGCAAGTGCGGGCGTTGCGCGCTCGGCCGTCCTGCTGGCCGCCGGGGAAGCCGTGACGGCCGCCGCCGCCGCGGCCGAGGCGCGCGAGGCGGCCGCCGGCGCGGCGCTCCTGTCGGCCCGCGCGCTGCTCGCCGAGGGCAAGGCGCTCGCGGCCGCCGGCGAGCGCAAGGCCGCCGTCGCAACGCTCATGGACGCGCAGTCCGAGTTCGACCGCCTCGGGGCCGAGCGCCGCCGCGATGAGGCCGTGCGCGAGTTGCGGCGGCTCGGCCACCGCGTCCAGCGCGCCGCGCGCTCAACCGACGGCGACCCCCTGACCGCTCGCGAGCGCGAGATCGCCGAGCTGGTCGCCACCGGGCGCACGAACCGCGAGATCGCCGAGGAGCTCGTTCTCAGTACCCGCACGATCGAGGCGCACCTGCGCAGCATCTACGGCAAGCTCGACGTGCGCTCACGGGTGGAGCTCACTCGCGCCATGTAACTCGGCGGGTTCGGCGCGCATCCCCGCTGCGAGACTCGATTGCCTTGAGCGCTCCCACCCGGAAGGCCCAGATCATCCCCGCCAAGGCGCTGGCGAGCGGCGGAGCCGACGGACTGCCGGAAGAGCTCGCGCCGCGGCGTCTCCTGCGCCGGTTCCTGCAGGTGTTCGCACTCGTAGGGGTGCTGGTGCTGGTCGTGCTGTTGGCGCCGGGTCTCGGTGAGGTCCGGCAGCGGCTCGAGCACGCGGCGCCTGGCTGGCTGGCCGTGGCCGTGGTGCTCGAGGCGCTGTCGTGCGGCTCCTACGTGTTGATGTTCCGGCCCGTCTTCTGCCGGCGGATGTCGTGGCGGACGAGCGCGCAGATCGCCTGGTCGGAGCTGGCCGCCGGCTCACTCGTGCCCGCGAGCGGCGCCGGCGGCCTGGCGCTCGGCGCCTGGATCCTGCACCAGGGCGGGATGCCCGCCGAGCGCATCGCGCGGCGCTCGGTGGCGTTCTTCCTCATCAAGAGCTCGGTCAACTTCGTGGCCGTCGCGGTGCTCGGCACCCTCATGGCACTGGGGCTCGTCGGGCCGGAGCGCTCGCTGCTCCTGACCGCGCTGCCCGCCGCCCTGTCCGTCGCCGTGATCGCGCTCGTGCTGGCGATCCCGCGGCTGGGGCCCGGGGGCGATCCCCCGGAGGACGCGTCCAGGCTGCGGCGCGGCATGGTCGCGGCCCGACGGGCTCTCATCAACGGCAGCGCCGAGGCGGTCGAGATCCTGCGCTCGCGCGATCTGCCCGTGGTCGCCGGTGCGATCGGCTACTGGGCCTTCGACAACGCGGTGCTCTGGGCCGCGTTCCAGGCCTTCGGCGTCGACGTCCCGATCTCCCTGGTGATGATGGGCTATCTGATCGGGCAACTCGGCGGCCTGCTGCCGCTGCCCGGCGGCGTCGGAGGGATCGACGGCGGGCTGATCGGCACCCTGATCGTCTATGGCGCCCCGGCCGCGCCCACGGCTGCCGCAGTGCTCGTGTACCGCGTGATTCTGTTCTGGCTTCCCCTGGTCGGGGGCGCGATCGCGTTCATGTTCCTGCGCCGCGCCCTGAATCAGTCCACGCGAGCCGACCTGTGTGAGCCGATCCCCGCGACCTAGCGGCGATCGTGCATAGTGGCTCAGGACCGCGTCGGAGCTTCAAACCCCACAAGGAGGAAGCAAGATGATCGTCATGTTCTCCGCCCGCCGCCTCAAGCCTGGCGCGTGGGAGCAGTTCAGGCGGGCCTGGGATCCGGGCGACGCCAAGCCGCCGGGCTTCCAGCGCGCCTTCCACGCCCGCAACATCCGCGACGAGGACGAGGTCATCTCGTTCGGCCTGTTCGACATGAGCGAGGACGACTACCGGCGCTGGCGTGCCGAGGCGGACGCGGAGGAGACCCAGCGGGTCGATCGGGTCTCGGCGTTCGTGAAGAGCCAGCCCGTCGAGGGCGTCTACGAGGTCATCGATGTCGTAGACGAGTAGGTAACTAACCTCGACGTCGTGGACGGAACCAGGGCGATCGAGTAGCCGGCACGCGATGGAGATCAACATCGCAACGCTCATTCCGCCGGTGGATGACGAGCGTGATCACGTGCGCGGAACGCCCGGCGCGTCGGTGACCCTGGTCGAGTTCGGCGATTTCCAGTGTCCTGACTGCGGGAATGCCTATCCGGTGGTCGAGGAGCTGCTGGAACGCTTCGGGGACAGGCTGCGGTTCGTGTTTCGTCACATGCCGCTGACCGATCTTCATCCGCGGGCGGAGGCGGCGGCGGAGGCCGCTGAGGCCGCGGCCGCGCAGGGCAGGTTCTGGGAGATGCACGATCGCCTGTTCACCCACCAGCGACAGCTGAGCGACGACGACCTGCGGGCGCACGCCGAGGCGATCGGGCTCGACGTGGAGCGCTTCGAGCGGGAGCTGCACGAGCGGCGCCACCGGGAGCGCGTGGCCGAGGACTACCAGAGCGGAGCGCGGAGCGGTACGCCGAGCACGCCGCGTTTCTTCGTCAACGGCGTGATTCACCTCGGCTCGCCGAGCTGGCCGGAGCTGGAGGAGGCCATCTCGGCCGAGCTCGCGCTCGACGGCAAGCGCGTCGGGCCTGGCAACGACGTCAGCTGAAGGTGACCAGCGCGTCGTTCATGCGCCGCGCCCGGCGAAGCTAAACGTCCGCGTGCCGGTGAGCCGGCCGCGCACGGCTCGGCCAGAGCCGCCACGCGATCTCGCCGAAGGCCAGCCCGATGAGGATCCCGAGCGAGCTGTCGGCCACCCGCTCGAGGCCGATCTCGTCGCCCTGGAAGTCGACGGAGCTGAGCATGAAGAGGGCCGTCGGCGTGATCAGCGCCACGAGCCAGAAGTAGCCGCGCTGCTCGAGCGCGAACAGGCCAAAGGCGGCCACGGCGGCGCCCGCGGCCAGCGCCCACGGCTCGTGCGTGGCGAGCGTGATGGCGACGATCAACGCGGTGCCCGCAAGCGTGCCGACGGCGCGTTGCACGCTGCGAACGCGCGTCGCGCGTTCCTCGGGCTGCAGGATCGCGAGCGCCGTGAGCGGCACCCAGTAGCCGTGCGCGAGATCGATCACTACGTAGAAGAGCGTGCTCGCCGATACGACCAGGCCGAGCCGCAGCGCGTGCGCCCGGAGCGCCGCGTCGCGGCCGTTGAGGGCCTCACCCACGGCCCTCAACGAGTCGCGCACCACCGGCTTCGAGGGCTCCGGTCCCGTACGGGCGGCGACCATCAGGACGGCGCCCGCGATCGTGCCGAGCGAGAACCAGAGCAGCCGCTCGCCGAAGGGCTCGGGGCTCGCCGGGATGCCCCCCAGGATCACGAACACCGCCGCGGTCGCAAAGCCCAGGATGGCGCCCGGCCGCCCGGCGGCGCGAACTACGGCCCAGCCGCTCACCCAGACGAGCGTCGCCACGACAAGGGCCCAGTCGTGGTCTCGAACGAGGCTGGCGAGCGCAAACGCCCCCACCTGGCTGACGGCCGCGAGCGAGCCCCACCACAGCCGTGAGCGCAGTCCCGCCCCCGGTACGCACAGCGAGACATTCAGCCCGCCAATCGCGGCGATCAGGCCCAGCACGGCCTCGCCGGAGCCGATGCCGATCGCGAGCGGCCCGACCGTGGCGAGCGCGCCCGCGATTCCCGCCCGCCAATCGAGCCCATGTTCCTCCGTGCGAAACGCGTCCCTCACGAGATCCCGCGTGGCGGACATCGCGAGCGATCTTCTCTGATTCGGCGGAGGGCGCGGGCCCCTTGGCCCGCTCCTCGGGCTGCGGGCTAGCCGCCCAGGTCCCGACCGGCCTCCTCGAACTGGCCCATCAGCCGTCCGAGCGCCTCGCCCGTGTAGGCGTGCAGCGTGCCCGTGCGCTCGGCGATGAGCGAGGCTCTCGTCTGGAGGCGCTCGAACTCCGGGCTCCGCTCGATCTCGTCGAGTGCCTCGCGCTCGCCGTGCAGCAGGATGAACCCGGCGAGGTCACCGCCGTGCGGCGACAGGAACCATGCGTCAAAGCTCTCGATCTTCCCGGCCTGCTGAAGCTCTCCGTAGTACTGAACCGACTCGTTGAAGACCTCGACCGCCTTGGTCTCGCGCCCGCGCACGATCTCGCCCCACCCAAGGAACAACGCTTCATCGGCCATTGACTCTCCCTCTTCGTGGTGTGAATCGAACCTAGTCTCCGCCACGCGCGGTGGCAAGGCCCACGACTTGCCGCGAGACAGGCCGGTCCCGTAGCGTCACCTCAGTTACTCGCGAGGCAAGGGGGCCGCATGGCCGAAGTCGTACAGATTCAGGGGACGGATGAGCAGGGGAAGATCCGCAACCCATTCGGGGTCTTGGGCCTCTCCATCATCACGCTCGGCATCTACTGGTGGGTCTGGTACTACAAGGTCAACAAGGAGCTGGCCGACATAGGTGAGGCCCACGACACGGAGGAGTGCGGCACGAGCCCCGGTACCTCACTGCTGGCCGTGACGCTCGGCGTATTCATCATCGTGCCGCCGTTCGTCTCCGTGTACAAGACCTGGGTCCGCAAGCGCAACGCGGCGCGGCTGGTCGGGGCCGACGAAGGGCTCGAGCCGTGGATCGGCTGGCTGCTCCTGGTCGTAGTGGGCCTGATCGGGTCGATCGTCCTCCAGTTCGAGATGAACAAGGTCCTGAGCGCCCAGGCTGGTTCCTCGGCCGTTCTGCCGCCCTCGATCGAGACCGCTCAGGCGCCGGCGCCTGCGCCTGCGCCGGAGTCGCCCGAGCAGCCGGTCTAGGCGGGCGACACTGCGTTGCCGAGCGAGTTCGCTCCCAGGAACTTCGGGGTGCCGTCCTCGTAGTAGACGTCGACGTCCGTGACGTTGAAGCCGGCCGCGCTGACCATGTCGACGATCGGCCGCGTCAGGTGGCAGCCGCCGAACACCCGCTTCTCCAGTGGGTCGAGGCGGTGCTGCCAGCGACGCACGTTCTCGTCGGGCGCCAGGCCGTGCTCGACGAAGCGGAGGGTGCCGCCGGGCTTGAGGACGCGCCGCAGCTCGGCCAGGGCGGTGGGGAGGTCCGGAATCGTGCACATCGTCCACGTGGAGAGCGCCGAGTCGAAGCTGTCGTCCGGGAACGGCAGTGACTGACCGTCGAGGCCTGAGCGCTCGACCGGGACGCGCGCCGCCTTCACGCGCTCGGCGGCGAGCTTCCAGCCGAGGTCGGCCGGCTCGACGGCCGCCACCCGCGTGACGGCCGCCGGGTAGAAGGGCACGTTCAGGCCCGAGCCGAAGCCGATCTCGACGACCTCGCCCTCGAGTCCCGCGCAGACCTTCCGGCGCTGGGGCTCGACGCTCTTCAGCCCACAGACGACGTTGATGAACCGGGGCAGGATCTGCTCGCCGTAGAAGCCCATGCGGGCATTCTGCCGCAGCGCAGTGCGGCCTGTCTGCGGCGGACGTGTTCAGGCACGGGCACCCGGGTAGCCGATCCAGATGAGGCTCAAGCGGAAGAAGAAGACCGGCATCAGCAATCCATGGCCCCTGGCCGGACTGGGCGTCGCGCTCGCCGCAGCCGGTGGAGCGATTGCGTTCCTACGCAACCGAAACCGTCGTGAGAAGGCGGCGTCGGCCGCTCGCGGTGCGGCCGGCTCGGTCGGAAGAGGCGCGCAGCAGGCGGTGGGGAAGACCAAGGGCGCCGCTCACGAGGCGACGGCTCCGATACGGCAGTCCGAGCGCGAGTACGACGACGTCACGCTGGCTCGCAAGGTCGAGTCCGAGGTCCTCGGTGGCGACGCACAGAAGGGCTCCGTGGTGGTCAACGCCCGCGACGGCGTGGTGGAGCTGCGCGGCGAGGTCGAGCGTCCCGAGGACGTGACGGCGCTCGGCGCAGCCACGGAGAAGGTTGCCGGCGTCAAGGGCGTCAACAACCTGCTGCATACGCCCGGCTCCGAGCCGAAGCCATCCCCGGTCAGCGATCCCGCCGACGTCCGCGAGCGCGCCGAGCAGCGCTAGCACCACCGGCGGGGCCCGCCCCCGGCCCTGGGGGCGGGTCGCCGCCGGCAGGCGTCAGCGCAGCGTGACCGCGACCTGCTCGAGCAGGTCCATTGCCTCCTGCATCCCGCCTTCCATGCCGGATTCGATGATCATGTCCCGAAGCTCCCGATTCGGGCACTGCGTCATGACCTCCAGCCGCGTGCGGCCGTCCACCTCGGTGAACGTGATCGTGTTGATCGGCTCGTCGGCCGCGGGCAGAGGCCCCGCGCCCTCGTAGACCTCGGTCGTGACGAGGCGCTCGTCGGGGACGATCTCGCGAAACTCGCCGTGGAAGGCGACCTCGAAGCCGCCGCTCGCGGTCATCACGTAGCGCCAGCCTCCGCCGACGCGCAGGTCGATCTCCGCCGACGTGACCTCGCCGCGCTGGCCGCTCCACCAACGCTTCACGAGCTCCGGTGTCGTCCAGGCCTTGTAGACAAGCCGCCTGGGCGCGTCGAACTCGCGCGTGATCAGGATCTGCTCGTCGGTGGGGAGCGTCACCTTCGCGGTGCCGCTAGTCGTCATCGCCGCCATCTGCTTGCTCCTTTTCCTTGAGTTCACCAAGCACGGCATCGAGCCGGCCGAAGCGCTCGGCCCAGAAGCGCTCGTAGTCCTTGACCCAATCGTGGATCGGTTTCAAAGCAGGCCCGTTGAGGCGGTACAGGCGCCGGCGGCCGTCGCCGCGCACCTCGACCGCCCCGACCTCGCGAAGCACCCGCAGGTGCTTCGAGACCTGGGGCTGAGGCAATCTCAGCTCTTCGACGAGGTCGCCGACCTGGGCGCTCACCAGCGGCGAGGACGTCCAGGATCTGACGCCGCCGGGGCTCCGCCACCGCGTTGAACGCGTCCGCCGTGGTCGCCGCTCGCGCCATTCCGGGAAATATATACCGATATCGGAATATGTCAAGCGCCGGGCGAGCTGAGGCCGAGAACGCGGAAGCACCTATGTTCCCGGCATGACTCACATCGCCGCCGCCGATCGCTACGACTCGATGGAGTACCGCCGCTGCGGCCGCTCGGGGCTGAAGCTGCCGCCGCTCTCGCTTGGCCTCTGGCACAACTTCGGCAACGACCGGCCGCTCGACCACAGCCGCGACATGGTCCTGCGGGCGTTCGACCTGGGCGTCACGCACTTCGACCTGGCCAACAACTACGGCCCGCCCTACGGATCGGCCGAGAGCAACTTCGGGCGCATCATGGAGAGCGACCTGCGCCCCTACCGCGACGAGCTGATCATCTCGACCAAGGCAGGGTGGGACATGTGGCCGGGCCCGTACGGAGAATTTGGCTCGCGCAAGTACCTGCTGGCGAGCCTGGACCAGAGCCTCGGGCGATTGGGGCTCGACTACGTCGACATCTTCTACTCGCACCGCTTCGACCCGGAAACGCCGCTCGAGGAGACGATGGGCGCCCTCGACAGCGCGGTGCGCCAGGGCAAGGCCCTGTACGTGGGGATCTCCTCCTACAGCGGCGAGCGCACCGAGGAGGCGGCAGCGATACTGCGTGAGCTCGGCACGCCGCTCCTGATCCACCAGCCCTCCTACTCGATGCTGAACCGCTGGGTCGAGGAGGACCTGCTCGACGTGCTCGAGGAGGAGGGCGTCGGCTGCATCGCCTTCTCGCCGCTGGCCCAGGGGATGCTGACGACGAAGTACCTCGACGGCGTGCCGGAGCACTCGCGGGCCGCCGAGGGCGGCTCCCTCACGACCGACATGCTGACCGAGGAGCGGCTCGACCATGTCCGCGCCCTCAACGAGCTGGCGCAGGCGCGCGGCCAGGAGCTCTCGCAGATGGCGATCGCGTGGGTGCTGCGCGACCGGCGCGTGACGTCCGCTCTGATCGGGGCGAGCAGCGTCGAGCAGCTCGAGCAGAACATCGCGTCGCTCGGCAACCTCGACTTCTCCCCCGACGAGCTCGAGGCGATCGACCGGCATGCGGTCGAGGCGGGGATCAACCTCTGGGAAGGGTCCAGCAGCGCCTGAGCCGGCACCCCGTCCTCCTCGAGGAGGGCCTCCGAATCATCCGTCAGAGCGACGGCGAATCACTCCGCGAGACGACGACGCCGCGGGCGTCGCGAGCCAGGCTGTCCAGGCATCGGCAAAGCAAGTCGGAACCGGACGAAAGGACAGCCAATGATTCGCAAGGGAGACCGTCTCGAGAACCCCGTCACCGGCGAGATTCTCATCTTCCACAAGACCTCGCGTGAGACCGGGGGCGAGTACGTGCTCGTCGAGACGATCATCAGCCCGGACGGCGCCGTCGCCGCGGCGCACGTCCATCCTCACCAGACCGAGCGCTTCGAGGTGCTCGAGGGCAAGGTCGGCTTCAGGGCCGGCCGCGAGGAGATCGTGGCCGGGTCCGGCGAGACCGTGACGGTGGAGCCCGGCACGCCGCACCGCTTCTGGAACGCGGGCGACGACCGAGGCCCGGTTCCTCTGCGAGGTCAGTCCGGCGCTCGAGTTCGAGTCGCTGATCGGGACGATGTTCACGCTCGCCGAGGCCGGCAAGACGAACCGGAAGGGCATGCCGAACCCGTTTCGGCTCGCGGTGATCGCGCGTGCGCACTTCGACACGGTGCGCCTCCCGAAGGTGCCCGCCTGGATGCAGCGCGCGGCGCTCGCGATGGGCGCGTCGCTCGGCCGGCTGATGGGCTACAAGCCGACGTTCGCGGCGCCGGCGATCGCATAGGGCCGAGTACGCGGGGCCGGCCCGGAGGCCGGCCCCGTCGAGGACGCCGAACGCGAGTGAAACGCCTGTGGCCGGAGCGAGACTGCCGCCGTATGGCCCACCTGAACGAATGGCAGGAGCGCCTCTGCGACGAGTCGCCGTGGGACTACTCGGACCTGCGCGCAGTCTTCATCAACTGCACGCTCAAGCGGTCGCCCGCGGTCTCGCACACCCAGGGGCTCGCCGACCTCTCGATCGCGATCATGGAGCGCAACGGAGTCGAGGTGGACGTGGTCCGCGCGATCGACCACGACATCGCCACAGGGGTGTGGCCCGACATGACGGAGCACGGCTGGGAGCACGACGACTGGCCGCAGATCTTCGAGCAGGTCACGGCGGCGGACATCCTCGTGCTGACCACGCCGATCTGGCTCGGGGAGAAGTCGTCCGTATGCACCCGGGTGATCGAGCGGCTCTACGGCAACAGCCATCTGCTCAACGAGAACGGCCAGTACGCGTACTACGGGCGCGTCGGCGGCTGCATGGTCACGGGCAATGAGGACGGCGCGAAGCACTGCTCGATGAACATCCTCTACTCGCTGCAGCACCTCGGCTTCGTGATCCCGCCGCAGGCCGACTCGTGCTGGCTCGGCGAGGCCGGCCCGGGGCCGAGCTACCTCGACGAGGGGTCCGGTGGCCCCAGCAACGATTTCACGAACCGCAATACGACGTTCGCCACCTGGAACCTGTTGCACGTGGCGCGAATGCTCAGGGACGCAGGTGGCATCCCCGCCTACGGGAACCAGCGGCCGGCGTGGGACGCCGGCTGCCGTTTCGACTTCATTAACCCGGAGTACCGCTGACCGCGCTTTCACATGCTGCGCTCGCTGTCCAATCCGGACGAGGTCGTGACCTTCGGCTGCTGCGACGGGGCGGCGGAGGAGCTGGAGCGGAGCCAGGTCGCGACACGCTCGGCGGAGGGCTGAGCCCCGCTGTTAGGGTCGGGCCCGCATTGGAGGACGACGCCGTTCTTCTCGAGCGCCTGCGGGCCGGCGACGAGACCGCCTTCGACGAGCTCGTCGCTCGTCACGATGGCGCGTTGCGGCGGGTGGCCCGCACCTACGTGAGGACGGACGCCGCGGCCGCCGACGTGGTCCAGGAGACGTGGCTCGGCGTGATCCGGGGCCTCGACGGCTTCGAAGCCCGCTCGTCGCTGCGGACCTGGATCTTCCGCATCCTCGTCAACCGCGCGCGCACGCGCGCAGTCCGCGAGGCCCGCGACGTGCCGTTCTCGTCGCTCGAGGGCGACCAGGGACCGGTGGTGGAGCCGAGCGCGTTCGACGCCGGCGGGCATTGGTCGAGCGCGCCGGCTCGGCTCGACGGCGAGCCCGAGACGAACCTGTTGAGCGGCGAGTTGCGCGCCCACCTGCTGGAGGCAGTCGAGGGGCTGGGGCCCACCCAGCGGGCGGTGATCACCTTGCGCGACCTCGTGGGGTTGAACGCCGACGAGGTCTGCGACATCCTCGAGCTGACCGAGGTGAACCAGCGTGTCCTCCTGCACCGGGCCCGCAGCCGCGTGCGCGCGGCTTTGCTGCCGCTCGTGGAGGTGGCGCGCTGATGCGGCTCTGGCCCTGGCGCCGCAATGAGCACGACGAGCTCCGCTGCAAGGAGTTCGTCGAGGTCGTGACCCAGTACGTCGAGGGCGCGATGCCGGCGGAAGAGCGCGCCCGCTTCGAGGCGCACCTGGCCGAGTGCGAGGGTTGCAGCGGGTATCTCGAGGACATGCGCCGGCTTGTCGGGTCGCTGCACGAGGTGGCGGAGCCGCCGCCCGACCCCGAGACGCGCGAGGCGCTGCTGCGGGCGTATCGGGACCTGCGCCCGAGCTAGAGCCCGGCCGGCTCGGCGACACGGCGCGCTGTGAGAAAGGCTGTCGATCCGGGTCCCCGCCGTTCGTCGTTAGGGTGCAGCGGCGAGAGGCGCCGCTCCGATTTCAAGGAGGCCCCAATGAAGTACCTGCTGACCTTCATCGTCGATGAGCGCTCGATGGACGGACCACCGGAGGAGATGGCCGAGGGACTCGAACGCTGGGCAGCCTTCGACCGCGAGGCCGCCGACGCCGGCGCGCTGATCGCCTGCGAGCCGGTCGAGAGGAGCTCGGTGACCAGGACTCTGCGCGTCCCCGGCGACGGCGAGCCCGTCCTGACCGACGGTCCGTTCGCGGAGTCGAAGGAGCAGCTCGGCGGCTTCTGCCTGCTCGAGTGCGCGAACGCGGACGAGGCGCTCGAGTGGGCCCACAAGGTCCCGCTCCAGAACGGCTCGATCGAGATCAGGCCCATCATGGACCTGTCGCAGTTCGGCTACGAGAGCAGGACTCTGACGCCGGCGCGCGTCTGACAGCGCGCCGGCCGGCCCCGGGCGTGGCCGGGGAGATCGGCGTCGGGCACGAGCACCTCGCGACTCAGATCGCCACGCGGGTGCTCGTGCTCGCGCACGAGGCGACCGGCGTGGCGTCTGAACGGGCCGGGCATCGAGCGATGCTCGCGGCGGTCGAGGGCGAGCAGCACGTGGTGGCACTCGATATGGCGGCGAAGCTGCTCGAGTCGGCCGGCTATGAGGTGCTGAGCCTCGGTGCCGACCTGCCGACGAACGAGCTGCCGGCCGTCATCTCGGATCACAGCCCGGCGCTGTTGGTGCTCTCCGCGACCATGCCCGAGGCCGGCGAGCGCGTGCCGGCGGCGGTCGACGCGATCACCGAGGCGAACGCGGACGTCTGCCTGATCCTCGGCGGAGCGGGCATCCCGCCGACCCTCATCCCCGACCCGCGGATGGTCGTGGGACGAACCGTCGCCGGCATCGTCGCGACCGCCGACCGGCTCGTCCGCCGCGCCGGCCTCAACTAGGACGTTCCGGGGACCTCGGCCCCGGAGGGCAACCCTGCCGCGACGTACTTGTCGTACAGGTCTCGCCACTCGGGGGTGGCGCCGATTCCGGGCGCCTCGGGGTTCTCGCCGGCCAGCAGGAGGTCGAGCTGCGTGAGGCACATCTCCCAGCCCGCGGCGTCGCGGGCGGCCTGGATGCCCTCGCTCAGGAAATGCGTGAACTGGAGGCGGCAGCCGTCGCCCGCAGGCTCGAGCTCGAAGCGGAGCTGCTCGCCACCCCAGTCGAAGGCGAACAGGTGCGGCGGCTCGAGCGCCGTGACCCGGCCCTCCGTGGGCGGTGCGTCAGGGTCGTCGAACTCGAACTTCATGGCGCCCCCCACGCGCGGCTCGAACTCGACCGCCGCCGGGAACCACCGGCGGATCTCGCCGGGCTCCGAGATCGCCCGCCAGACGCGCTCGATCGAGTGGGGGATCGAGCGCTCGAAGCGCAGCGCGGGGCGGCCGTCGATCTCGAGGTAGGTGCCGGTCATCGGTCGTCGTTCCTTTCGTCCAGATGTCGCTCGAGCGCGTCGAGGCTGCGCGACCAGAGCCGCCGGTAGGGGGCGAGCCAGGCGTCGAGCTCCGCAAGCGGCTCCGGGCGCACCCGGTAGAGCCGGCGCTGGGCGTCACCGCGGACGCCGACGAGCCCGACCTCGCGCAATACGCGCAGGTGCTTGGACACCGCCGGCTGGCTCAGGTCGAGCCGCTCGACGAGGTCGCCGACCGGGCGCTCGCCGTCGCGCAGGAGGTCGAGGATCTGGCGGCGGGTCGGCTGTGCAAGTGCCTCAACGGCAGTCATGTTCGACTTAATATAACCAAAGAGGCATATACGGAGGCCCGGTGCGTCTGAGATCCTGAGTGGCGATGTCCAACACCGACTTCCTGCTCGCCGGCTACGAGGCCTGGAACCGCGGCGATCGCGCCGCCTGGCTCGAGCTGCTCGATCCCGAGATCGAGATCGAGACCTCGGGCGTCTTCCCCGACCTCGCGCCCAGCTACCACGGCCACAAGCGCGCCGCGAAGTTCTGGAGCCAGATGATGGAGCCCTGGGAGGAGTTCCACATCGAGGTCGAGCGGATCGAGGAGGACGGCGACGTCGTCGCGGCCGGCATCCGCTTCCGCGCACGTGGCGCCGACAGCGGGGTGGACGTGGACATGCGCTTCGGCAACGGGATCCGGCTTCGCGACGGGCTCGCGATCGAGCTGCTCAACCGGCGCACGTTCGAGGAGGCCTTCGAGGCGTTGCGGCAGGCCGAGCGGGCCGCCGAGAGCTCGAACGCGGCCCGCTGACCCGCCGCGGCTCGTCAGGCCGCTGCCGGGGCGTGCGCCTCGAATGCCGGGTCGATGGGGGTGCCGGCGACGTTGGCGGCAAGGTTGGCCATCGTCGTGTAAGCCGCCTGGGTCACGACCTCGAGGACGTTCTCCCGCGAGTAGCCGGCTGCGAGGAAGTCTGCGACCGCCTCGGCGGGCACGTGGCCGCGCGTGCGCAGCAGCTCGCCGGTGAACGCGTGCAGCGCCTCTTGGCGGGCGTCAGGCATTGTTCGCCCGTTGCGCAGCGCCGCGATCGCGTCGGGCGCCAGGCCCACGCGCTCCGCGAACGTCGAGTGGGCTGCCAGGGAGTACGGAGAGGAGTTCTCGCGGCTCACGGTCAGCCCGACGATCTCGCGCTCGGCCGGTGCCAGCCCGGTCCCCCTCAGCGAGGACTGCATGGCGACGAACGCCTGCAGTGCCGGCGGCGAGCCCGCGATCGTCGCGGCGAGGTTCGGGATGAAGCCGACGTTCTGCTCGAGCCTCCCGAGCGCCTCACGTGAGGCCTGGGGGGCCGAGTCCGCTGTGTGAATGCTGAATTCGTCCATGCCGGGAGGGTGCGCGCCGTGGCGCCGCATTCCAATTGCCTCCGAGGGAAGTGCCCTGCTCCCGACCCGGCCTTACAGTCTCCGTCGATGTCCACGAGCCCGGTCGGCACGTTGCTCCGGCACTGGCGGCGAGAGCGCCGGATGAGCCAGCTCTCACTCTCGACCGAGGCCGGGGTCACCCCCCGGCACGTCAGCTTCGTTGAGAGCGGGCGCGCGAACCCGAGCCGCGAGATGGTGCTGACGCTCGCACGCGCCCTCGACGTGCCCCTTCGCGAGCGCAATCAGATGCTGTTGGCCGCGGGCTACGCGCCGCTCTACCGCGAGACCGGGCTTGACGCCGGCGAGCTCGCCGAGGTGCGGGCGGCGCTCGACCGGATGCTCGCCCACCACGAGCCGTTCCCCGCCGTGGTGATGGACCGGCACTGGAACCTCGTCATGTCAAACGACTCCGCCGACGCGATGTTCGCGTACCTCCTCGACGGCCAGGATCCCGGCGAGCCGCCCAACGTCGTGCGGCTCATGTTCGGCCCGCTGCGCGCCCGTGTCGCCAACTGGGAGCAGGCCGGCGAGGCGCTGATCCAGCGCGTCCACCGGGAGGCCGTGGGAGGGATTCCCGATCCCGCGACCGTTCGGCTTCTCGACGACGTGCTGGCGCAGCCCGGGGTCCCGGATCGCTGGCGGAGGCCCGACTTCTCCTCCGGGACGCTGCCGATACTGCCGGTGGAGTTCTCCCGTGGCGCTATCGAGGTGAGCTACTTCTCGATGGTCACCACGGTCGGCACGCCGCAGGACGTGACGCTCCAAGAGCTCAGGGTGGAGGCGTTCTTCCCGGCCGACGAGCGGACCCGCGAGCATCGCTGGGTGTGACGGCGTAGGCGCCGAGCAGCATGTCGCAGTAGCCGTCCGCGATCTCCTCGGGGCTGAGGCGGCCGCGCGGGCGCAGCCAGGTCGACGTGTGGTTGACCATGCCGAGCAGCGCGCGCACGGTGAGCGCCCTGTCGGGGAAGCTGAGCGCGCCCTCCCGCTCGCAGCGCTCGAGCACGCCGTCGAGGATCAGCTCGAAGTCCTTGCGCCGGCGGCGCACCGTGCGCCACTGCGGATCGCGCTCGATCAGGTGCCGTTCTTGCTGGAAGACCGTCATGTGGTGGCGGTGGCGGGCAATGTGCTCGAGCCAGGCGCGCAGCAGCCGCCTCAGTTGCGTCAGCCCAGGCTCGTCAGTCGCCACGATCACGCGCGCCTCGTCGAGCAGCGGCTCCATCAGCTCGTCGCAGATCCGGAACAGGAGCTGCTTCTTGCTCCCGATGTAGTGGTAGAGGCCGCCGGCCGCGAGGCCGGTGGCCTCGCTGAGATCGGTCATCGAGGTGGCCGCATAGCCGCGCTCGGCGAACAGCTGGGCGGCAATCGCGACCACGCGCTCCTGGCGGCGGTCGTAGCGCAGCCTGAGCGCGGGGCGGGTGGGAGGAGCTGCCGAGGGCATGGATTAGAACGTTCACTCTAACTTAGAGCGTTCATTCGGTATTCTGCGCGGATGCACTTCGACCTCTCGGACGAGCAGCAGGCGATCCGGACGCTCGTGCGCGACTTCGCCGTGGGCGAGGTCGCCCCGGTCGCCGAGGAGCTCGACCGGACCAAGTCGTTTCCATACGAGATCGTCGGCAAGCTCGGCGAGCTCGGGCTGATGGGCATTCCGTATCCGGAGGAGTACGGAGGCGGCGGCGCCGACAACCTGAGCTACGCACTGGCCATCGAGGAGCTCGCGCGCGTCGACTCCTCGGTGGGAATCACCGTCGCCGCTCACACGAGCCTCGGCACCTGGCCGCTGTACGCGTTCGGCTCGGAGGAGCAGAAGGCCGAGTGGATGCCGCGCCTCTGCTCGGGCGAGCGGCTCGGCGCCTTCGGCCTTACCGAGCCCGAAGCGGGCAGCGACGCCGGCAACGTCCGGACGCGCGCCACGCTCGACGGGGGCGAGTGGGTGATCAACGGCGCCAAGCAGTTCATCACCAACAGCGGCACGGACATCACGGGCTTCGTGATGATCACGGCGCGGACGGGCGACGACGAGGTCTCGAACCTGCTCGTCCCCAACGGCACGCCGGGCTACGAGGTTGGCGAGCCGTATCGGAAGATGGGCTGGAACGCCTCCGACACGCGGCCGCTCTCGTTCGAGGACTGCAGGGTGCCCGAGGCAGCACTCGTCGGCCCGCGCGGCATGGGCTTCAAGCAGTTCCTGCAGACGCTCGACGGCGGGCGCATCGGCGTCGCGGCCATGGGGGTCGGGCTCGCGCAGGGAGCCCTCGACGAGGCGCTCGCGTACGCGAAGGAGCGCGTCGCCTTCGGCAAGCCGATCGCCTCCTACCAGGCGATTCAGGCCAAGCTCGCCGACATCTCGACCGAGATCGAGGCCGCGCGGCTGCTCACCTACAAGGCGGCGGTCCTGAAGGACGCCGGCCGCAACTTCAGCCTCACCGCCGCGCAGGCCAAGCTCAAGACGGGCCGGCTCGCGGTGCGCGCGGCGGAGGAGGCCGTCCAGATCCACGGCGGCTACGGCTACATCGAGGAGTACCCGGTGTGCCGTTTCTACCGCGACGCCAAGATCCTCACGATCGGCGAGGGCACCGACGAGATCCAGCAGATGGTGATCGCCCGGGCGCTCGGGGCCTGACCGTGTTCGCGCGGGTCCTCGTGGCGAACCGCGGCGAGATAGCGCTGCGGGTGCTGCGGACGCTGGACGGGCTGGGCATCGAGGGGGTCGCGGTCTACAGCGACGCGGACGCGGATGCGCCGCATGTCCGCGCGGCCGGCCGGGCCGTCCGGCTCGGGCCGGCGCCGGTCGCAGAGTCGTATCTCGACATCGAGCGCGTCGTGGCGGCGGCGCTCGAGACTGGCGCGGAGGCCGTCCACCCGGGCTACGGCTTCCTCTCCGAGCGCCCCGACTTCGCGCGCGCTTGCCGTGAGGCGGGGCTCGCCTTCGTCGGCCCATCGCCCGAGGCGATGGCGCTGCTCGGCGACAAGGCCGCCGCAAAGCAGGCCGCGGCGGACGCGGGCGTGCCCGTGGTCCCCGGGCTGCACGGCGTGTCGCTCGGCGACGAGGAGATCCTCGGCTGGGCCGGCACTCAGGAGCTTCCGCTGCTCGTCAAGGCGGTTGCGGGCGGCGGCGGCAAGGGCATGCGCGTGGTGCGCTCGCTGGACGAGCTGCCCGAAGCGCTCAGGGGGGCGCGCAGCGAGGCCCGCGCGGCCTTCGGCGACGATCGCCTGCTCATCGAGCGCTGGATCGAGCGCCCGCGGCACATCGAGGTGCAGGTGCTGGCAGACGAGCACGGCTCGGTCCTGCACCTGGGCGAGCGCGAGTGCAGCCTGCAGCGGCGCCACCAGAAGGTAATCGAGGAGGCGCCCTCGCCGGTGGTGGGCCCGGATCTGCGCGAGCGGCTCGGCGCCGCCGCGGTCGAGCTCGCGCGGAGCTGCGGCTACACGAACGCCGGCACCGTCGAGTTCATAGCCGCGGCGGACGACCCGTCGCAGTTCTTCTTCCTCGAGATGAACGCTCGCCTGCAGGTCGAGCACCCTGTGACCGAGGCCGTTACGGGGCTCGACCTCGTCGAGCTGCAGCTGCGCGTGGCGGCGGGCGAGCCGCTGCCTCTGCGCCAGGACGAGCTGGCCATGAGCGGCCATGCGGTCGAGGCGCGCATCTACGCCGAGGACCCGCAGAGCGGCTTCCTGCCTTCGAGCGGGCGAATCGTCGCCTGGCGGGTACCGGCCGGCGCGCGCGTCGACAGCGGCGT
Organism: uncultured Thermoleophilaceae bacterium; assembly: GCA_963734025.1. Taxonomy (GTDB): domain Bacteria; phylum Actinomycetota; class Thermoleophilia; order Solirubrobacterales; family Thermoleophilaceae; genus JACVRW01. Next base: position 49,928 of record CAVTFR010000002.1, on the reverse strand, counting down.
CGAGGAGGGCACGGAGGTCACCTCGCACTACGACCCGCTGCTCGCGAAGCTGATCGTCCACGGGACCGACCGCGAGGCGGCGCTCGGAAAGCTCGGCGCCGCGCTGCGCGGGCTGGTCGTTGTGGGGCCGGCCACGAACGTCCCCTATCTGCGGGCGCTCGCCGAGCAAGACGAGGTGCGCGCGGGGCGGCTCGATACCGGCCTGCTGGAGCGGCTCGGCGGTGAGCTCGGGCCAGGGCCCGATCCGGCGCTGCCGGCGCTCGCGCTCGTCGCGCTGATCGGCGAGCCCGAATCGGATGATCCCTGGGAGGCACGCGACTGCTGGCGGCCGGGCGAGCGCGGCTGGGCGCGTGGCCGCCTGAGCGGCGAGGGCCGCGAAGTCCAGGCCGCCGTTCGCCCGGACGGAGCGGGCTGGTTCGAGGCCGACGGCGTGCGGGCGCGCCTCGACGGCGAGCGGCTGCACGTGCGGGCCGGGAGAGTCGCCCGGACGATCGAGGTGATTCGGGACGGCGCCGCGGTCTGGCTCGTCGACGACGGCGTGCCGACGCGCTGGACGCTCGCGGGCGACGAGGCCGAGCGGCGCGCGCTGCCCGGCTCGCTCGAGGCGCCCATGCCCGGCACCGTGCTGGACGTGCGGGCGGAGGCGGGCGCGCAGGTCGAGGAGGGCGACGTGCTGCTCGTGCTCGAGTCGATGAAGATGGAGCTCGCGATAGCGAGCCCGTTCGCGGGCGTCGTCGGCGATATCGCGGTTCGTGCAGGCGACCGCGTGGCCCGCGGCCAGGCGCTGGCGGATGTCGAGCCCGCCGAGGGGGCCGCGGCATGACGGTGCTCGCGAGCCACGCGCGCCCCGGCTCGGCCGAGTTCGAGCACAACCAGGCAGAGCACCGCCGGCTCGCCGCCGACCTTCGCGAGCGGCTGCGGCGGGTCGCCGCGGGCGGGGGAGAGCGGGCGCGTGAGCGCCACGTGGCGCGCGGCAAGCTGTTGCCGCGCGAGCGCGTCGAGCGCCTCTGCGACCCCGGCGCCCCCTTCCTCGAGCTTTCGCCACTCGCCGCGGAGGACCTCTACGACGGCGACGCGCCCGGCGCCGGGATCATCACCGGGGTCGGCCGGGTGTCCGGCCGCGAGGTCGTGGTGGTGGCGAACGACGCGACCGTCAAGGGCGGCACCTACTACCCCGTGACCGTCAAGAAGCACCTGCGCGCGCAGGAGGTGGCGCTCCACAACCGGCTTCCCTGTCTCTACCTGGTCGACTCCGGCGGCGCCTTCCTGCCGCGCCAGGACGAGGTCTTCCCCGACCGCGAGCACTTCGGCCGCATCTTCTTCAACCAGGCGACGATGGCGGCCCGCGGGATCCCGCAGCTTGCGGCGGTGCTCGGCTCCTGCACCGCTGGCGGCGCCTACGTGCCCGCGATGAGCGACGAGACCGTGATCGTCCGCGGACAGGGCACGATCTTCCTCGGCGGGCCGCCGCTCGTGAAGGCGGCGACCGGCGAGGAGATCACAGCCGAGGAGCTCGGCGGCGGCGAGCTGCACGCGCGGACATCCGGCGTCGTGGACCACCTCGCCGCCGACGACGAGCACGCGCTGCGCATCCTGCGCTCGGTCGTCGCGACGCTCGCGCCACGACCGGCGGCGCCCTGGGAGCGCGCCCCGGCGGAGCCGCCCGCGGTCGACCCCGAGACCCTGTACGGGGCGGTCGCAACCGAGATGCGGACGCCCTACGACCCGCGCGAGATCATCGCCCGCATCGCCGACGGCAGCCGCCTGCACGAGTTCAAGGCCGAGTACGGCACGACCGTCGTGTGCGGCTTCACGCACATCCACGGCCACCCGGTCGGCGTGATCGCGAACCACGGGATCCTCTTCTCGGAGAGCGCGCTCAAGGCGGCCCACTTCATCGAGCTGTGCGATCAGCGCGGCGTGCCGCTCCTGTTCCTGCAGAACATCAGCGGCTTCATGGTGGGGCGCGAGTACGAGGCCGGCGGCATCGCAAAGGACGGGGCGAAGATGGTCACGGCGGTGTCGACGACGCGCGTCCCCAAGCTGACGGTGATCGTCGGCGGTTCCTTCGGCGCCGGCAACTACGGCATGTGCGGCCGCGCCTACGATCCGCGCTTCCTCTGGATGTGGCCGAACGCGCGCATCTCCGTGATGGGCGGAGAGCAGGCCGCCACCGTCATGACCGAGGTCGGCCAGCCCGAGACCGGCGCGCAGCTGCGCGACCAGTACGAGCACCAGGGCAACCCCTACTACTCCACCGCACGGCTCTGGGACGACGGCGTGATCGACCCGCTCGACACCCGGCGGGTGCTCGGGCTCGCCCTCGGCGCATGCGCGAACGCGCCCCTGGCGGAGCGCTCGGCGCCCGTCTACCGGATGTAGATGGTGGGCAAGGGCTCACCGTCACTGCGCCCGGTCGGCAGGCCGGGGGACCTTGGTTGGGTCGTGGAGCGCCACGGCGCCGTCTACGCGGCCGAGTACGGCTGGGACCTCTCCTTCGAGGGGCTCGTGGCCGAGATCGTCGCGGGCTTCGGCGCCGGTCACGACCCCGAACGCGAGGCGGGCTGGATCGCCGAGCTCGACGGCGCGCGGGCCGGATCGATCTTCTGCATCGCCGGGGAGGAGCGCGGCGCGGCGGAGCTGCGAGCGCTGATCGTCGATCCGGCCGCACGCCGGCGCGGGATCGGGAGCCTTCTGATCGGGCGCTGCATCGAGTTCGCGCGCGCGGCCGGCTACGAGCGGATCGAGCTGGGGACGACGGGCGACCTCGCCGGCGCGCGCCGGCTCTACGAAGCGGCCGGCTTCCGGATCGTGCACGAGGAGCGGGAGCCGCGCTTCGGCACGACCGTTACGAGCCAGCGGATGACGCTCGAGCTCTAGGTGGGGCCCCGCCGGCCGGCCCGCGAAAGAAACAGGTTCACCTATCATCGCGGCGGATGGACTCGACGACCGCCGCCGACGCAGTCGCGTCAGCGCTGGAGGCGCACTCCCACGAGGGCATCCCTTTCTCGCTCGAGCTGAATCAGGATCAGCGCGACGTGCGCGACTGGGTGCACGGCTTTGCCCAGAACGTCGTCCGCCCGGCCGCGCACGAGTGGGACGAGCGTGAGGAGACGCCCTGGCCGGTGATCCAGGAGGCCGCCAAGATCGGCCTCTACGGCTATGAGGCGCTCGCACAGTTCTGGGCCGACACGAGCGGGCTGACGCTGCCGATCGTCAACGAGGAGCTCTTCTGGGGCGACGCCGGGATCGGGATGTCGATCATGGGCACCTCGCTCGCCGTGGCGGGCATCTTCTCGGCGGGCACCCCCGAGCAGCTCGGCGAGTGGGTCCCGCAGTGCTACGGCACTGCCGACGAGCCCAGGGTTGCCGCCTTCTGCGTGTCCGAGCCGGGCGCAGGCTCGGACGTGGGGGCGCTGCGCACTCGCGCCCGCTACGACGCCGAGCGCGACGAGTGGGTGCTGAACGGCCAGAAGGCGTGGGCCACCAACGGCGGCATCGCAGCGGTGCACGTGGTGGTGGCGACGGTCGACCCGGCGCTCGGCGCGCGCGGCCACGCGGCGTTCGTGGTCCCGCCCGGCACGAAGGGGATCGAGCAGGGCACGAAGGTGAAGAAGCACGGTCTGCGCGCCTCGCACACGGCCGACGTCTTCCTCGACGACTGCCGCGTTCCCGGCTCCTGTCTCCTCGGGGGCAAGGAGAAGCTCGACGAGCGGCTCGCGCGCGCCCGCGAGGGCGGGAGCTCCAAGAGCCAAGCGGCCATGCAGACCTTCGAGGTCACCCGGCCGACGGTCGGCGCGCAGGCGCTCGGGATCGCTCGCGCGGCCTACGAGTACTCACTCGACTACGCCAAGGAGCGCGAGCAGTTCGGCCGTCCGATCATCGACAACCAGGCGATCGCCTTCACCCTCGCCGACATGAAGATGGAGATCGACGCCGCGCGGCTGCTCGTCTGGCGGGCCTCCTGGATGGGTCGCAACGGCCACACGTTCGAGAACGCCGAGGGGTCGATGTCGAAGCTCAAGTGCGGCGAGGTCGCCGTGTGGGCCACCGAGCGAGCGATCCAGATCCTGGGCGGCAACGGCTACGCGCGTGAGTTCCCCGTCGAGCGCATGCACCGCGACGCGAAGATCTACACGATCTTCGAGGGCACATCCGAGATCCAGCGACTCGTCATCGCGCGAGCGATCTCGGGCGTTCAGATCAGATAACGGCGATCCGGTCGCCCGGCCGGACGACGCCTGCGCCGAGCACCCGCGCGTTGACGCCCCGCAGGTTGAGCTCGCGGCCAACAGGGGAGTTGACGAACTTGAGCGCGTCGACGCCGAAGCGGCGGCTGAACTTGCCGCAGCCGAGGTGCGGCTCGGCCGTGACCTCGACGACCGCCGTGCCCAGCCCGAGACGCGTCCCCGGCACGATGTGGCCGCCGCCGAGCAGTAGGTCGACGTGGAACTGGTCGCCCGCAAGCGGGCTGCGCTCGGCGCCGCCCGCGACGAGCTCGGCTACGCGCGCGTTCATGAGCGTGAGCTGCCTGTCCGGGTTGGGCTCGCCGTCCCCGGTGAAAGCGCTTCCGCGCACCGCCCAGTTGTCCCCCACGAGACCCTCGACGCGATCGAGGCGGCCCTCGCCGAGCAGCTCGCGCTCGTCCTCGGCGGGCCGCGCGACGACGAGCCGGACGACGCCCTCGCGCTCGGGCGAGCGGCGGATCTCGTCCAGGCCGGCGTTGAGCTCGTCGAGCGAGAGATGGCGCGCGCCGACCGGCATGAGCGTCGACGATACCCGCCTCAGGCGGCCGTCAAGGAGCGATCCTCCTCGAGATGCCGGTGCGAGGGGCAGTAGCTGAGCCCCGGCCGTGGCTCGCGCTGGCAGGCTCTGCCGGAACGGGTGACCGCGTTGCAGTGGAGCACGGCGCCCTCCGGGACGAGGCCCTCGGCGATCATGCGGTCGATGTACGCGGTGGCGAGCTCCACGTGCCAATCGATCACGGTGTAGACCCGCATCTGCCGCTCCATCGGGAAGTACATGCGCACCTCACGGAAGAGCCAGCGCGCCGGCTTCGCGAAGTTCCGGCGGTCGCTCGCGAGGCGCGTGAAGGTCGCCTCGCAGGCCGCCAGCAGCCCGCGCGCATCGTCGCTCCGCGGCCCGCCGAGGAGGTCCGGCTGGAGCTGTCGGTAGATGGCTCGGCTGAACTGATACATGCCCAAGGCGCCGGCATCAGAGACACGACCGGCTCTCAAGTCACGGCCAATGGTAAACGACCGAGTGTCTGTATGACGGGCCGAAAATGGGCCTACCGCAAGGTTCTGGGCGTGAGAGGGTCGGCCGCCATGAGCACACGCGTGATGGGCTGTGTCGTCGCCCTGGCCCTCGTCGTCGCAGTCGCACTGCCCGCGTCGGCAACACCGCCGGGCCAGAACGGCCTGCTCGTCTGGGCGGGCGCGGGTGAAGGCATGCCTCAGGTGTGGGTGGCGAACCCGGACGGATCGGGCCAGCGGCGCCTGTTTGCCAAGAGGGGTCGCGGTGACGTGGAGGGAACGTTTTCGCCGACAGACGCCGACCTGATGTTCTTCACGCGTTTCACAGAGGCGCCGCTGTCTGACGACATCTTCCGAGGCAACCCGACGACCGGGGAGGTGGCCCGTGTGATCGGTGGCCGGTCCGCGGACCTTGCGCCAACGGTTTCGCCTGACGGTACGAAGATCGCGTACTTCTCGATCCGGAGGCCCAAGCGCCTCAGGGAGGACGTGCCACCGCCACCCGAGCGCATCAAGGTGGCCAACATCGATGGCAGCGGTGGCCGCTTCCTGACACCCCGGAACCGGCGAAGCCTCGATCCGGACTGGTCGCCGGACGGCACCAGAATCGTCTACTGCGAAGCACGGATCGTGGAAGACGAAGGCATCTTTCGGGTGATGATCATGAACGCCGACGGCAGCGGCCGGCGAGCGCTTACCAGCTTCGGGGGCGTGAATGAGATCAACCCGAAGTGGATGCCCGACGGGCAGTCGATCGTCTTCGAGCAGATGCGAGACCGCAGCCCCCGGTCGGACATTGCCTCGATGAAGCCCGACGGCAGCGACGTGCGCGTCCTCCTGTCGACCAAGGCATGGGAGACCAACCCGGTGCCTTCCCCCGACGGCACACGCATCGTATTCACGAGCGACCGTGACCGGCGTGGGCGCGAACGGCTGAATCCGGGCTTCGAGATCTACACCATGGCCGTTGACGGGTCCGACATCGTCAGGGTGACCGACAACCGCCGGCTCGACCTGTTCCCCGACTGGCAGCGGCTTCCCTAAGCCCTGCCGAGGGGCCTACTTCGCCGGTACCCCGGCCTGGAGCGCCCGCCGCTCAGCAGCGGCCTGCTCCTCGCCGACGTAGGGCAGGAGCGCGGACTCGACCAGGTCCGGCAGCAGCGAGGAGAGCTCGCTGGTCTCGCCGGCCGCGATCATCCGGTAGACGGCCTCGTACGCGCCCGCCACGATCGTCTGAGCGCGCATAGCCGGGATGCTGCCGTGCGAGCCGAGCTCGCTGGCGGCGGTCTCCTCGATCAGCTTCGCGAACTCGCCCATCACCTCGGTTCGCTTGGCGACCGCCTCGGGCCCCGCCGCCATCACTTCAACGATGCACATGCGCGCAAACGCGGGCGAGGCCTCGAGCGACTCGAGGAAGGCGCGGAACCCGGCGGCCACTCGCTCCGCGAAGCCGCTCTCCTCGTCATTCGCGGCGCGCACGCCGGCGAGCAGAAGATTGGCGGCCTCGTTGTACGCCTCGAGGAACACCTGGTCCTTGTTCGTGAAGAGCTCGTAGAAGGTCCGGCGCGAGACCCCCGCACGGCGGACGACGTCCTCCACACTCATGCGTGCGTAGCCGCGCGCCGCGGTCGCCTCCGCCACCGCGGCGAGGATCCGCTGTCGCTGGTTGCGTGCCACGAAGCTCCGCGACAGTCCGTGCCGGCCGGGCGGAAGCTGATGTGGGCCACGCGGAGTGCGTTGGTTCCTCTGGGCCACGCAGTCGAGAATGTACAGCGGCACGCTGGCCCGCACGGCAGGCGGCCGGGCCGTAGGCTGAGCGCCCATGAGCCCCTCGGACGTGATCGAGCTCACCAGGGCGCTCGTCGCGATCGACTCCGTCAATCCCTCGCTCGTGCCCGGCGCCGCGGGGGAGAGCGAGGCGGCCGCCTTCGTGGCGGGCTGGGCCGGCGACGCCGGGCTCGAGGTGGAGCTCGTCGAGGCAACACCCGGCCGGCCGAGCGTCGTGGCGTCCGCTCCCGGCAACGGCGGCGGGCGCTCGCTGCTTCTGTGCGGGCATCTCGACACCGTCGGCGCCGGCGCCATGGAGGCGCCGTTCGAAGCGCGCATCGAGGGCGACCGCCTGTACGGCCGAGGCGCCTACGACATGAAGGCGGGCGTCGCCGCCGCGCTCGTCGCGTGCCGCGACGCCGCGCAGCTGGACCTGGCGGGCGACGTCGTGGTGGCCGCCGTGGCGGACGAGGAGCACTCGAGCCTCGGCGTGCAGGAGGTGCTCGCGACGGTCGGCGCGGACGCGGCGATCGTGACCGAGCCGACGGAGATGGAGATCGCGATCGCGCACAAGGGCTTCGCCTGGCTCGAGGTCGAGGTTCAGGGCCGGGCGGCGCACGGCTCGCGCCCGCAGCTCGGCGTGGACGCGATCGTCAAGGCGGGTCCGGTGCTGACCGCGCTCGGCGACCTCGACGAGCGCCTCGGAGAGAGCCGACACCCGCTGCTCGGGCGCGGCTCCGTGCACGCCTCGTTGATCAGCGGCGGCAACGACCTCGCCACCTATCCGGCACGCTGCACGATCGGCATCGAGCGACGGACGCTGCCCGGCGAGGGTGCGGCCGAGGTGGAGCGCGAGCTGGCGAAGCTGCTCGGCGGTTGCCGCGAGGCCGACCCACTGCTCGAGACGTCGTGCCGCACCCTGCTCGTGCGGGAGCCGCTCGAGACAGGCGAGGACGAGCCCGTCGTGGCGACGCTGCGTGAGACGGCGGCGGAGGTGCTCGGCTCGCGGCCGCCGCTGTCGGGGGCGAGCTTCTGGGCCGATTCTGCGTTCATCGCCGGCGCCGGCATCCCGACGGCGCTGTTCGGGCCCGGCGGCGAGGGCGCGCACGCCGCCGAGGAGTGGGTGAGCATCCGCGACGTCGAGAGCTGCGTGCGCGTCCTCGCTCGGACCGCGAGCACCTTCTGCGCCTGACGCTCAGCGCGCGTGGCGCAGCACGGTCAGGCCCACGAGCCGGGATACGATCATCGCGATGTAGCCGACCCCCGCGACCTGCTCGAACATCACGAGGCTGCGCGCGAACGGCTTGATCGGGACGACGTCGCTGAGCCCGGTGCTAGACAGCGTCGTGAAGCTCAGGAAGAGCAGCTCCATCCAGGTGCGGCCGGCGTCCGGGTCGACGGCCGCGGTGAAGCTGCCCGGCTCGATCGCCTGGCAGACGGTGTAGGTGTAGGCGAAGGCCCAGGCGACGAGCGTGAAGGTCGCACCGACGGCGAACAGCTCGTCGCGGGTGATGTCAGGGTCGGCGAGCATGTACGCGATCAGGGCGCCGGCCGCGTAGAAGTAGATGACGGCCTCGAGTGCCGACGAGTAGGGCAGCAGATCGTCGCTGCCGGTGATCGCCTGGATCATGAGCAGGATGGTGGCCGGGATGCCGAGCAGGACCACGACCCAGATCGGCCCAGGCGAACTGCGTACGGCGAGCAGCACGAGCACGAGGATCGCGATGCCGAACACGCTGAAGATCGCGCGGGCAGCGCCGCTGTCGTCCAGGAGCGGGTAGACGAGCAGGGCAAGCAGCTGTGCGGCGAGGAGCGTCGCGGAGGGCTCGCGCCGGGCGAACGAGAGCACGCAGCGAAGCTAGCTGCCGGCCCGGTCGCCATCGCCCGGTACGGTTAGGGCATGGGCGATTTGACACCGAGCTCCGGCCGCGTTCCTTCCAGGCGATCGCGTGAACAACGCGCATACCGGCTGGTAGTGGCCGGCGGCGCCGCGGGCGTCGTGGCCGTCGTCGGGCTCGTGCTCGCGATCGTGGGCGTGATCGGGTACGCCATTCCGGTGCTCGCGCTCGTGGTGGCCGTCATCTGCGCCTTCCTGTTTCGCCGCTCGGTGTCTTGACGGAGCCCTCCGCCGGCCGGGCCTTCCGCGCGGGGGTGCGACAGGGCATCCCGTTCGCGATAGCGGGCTTCCTGCTGTCGGTCTCCTTCGGGGTGGTGGCGCAGGACGCGGGCCTCTCGGCGCTTGCGGCGATCGTGATGTCCGTGATCGTGTTCGCGGGCTCGGCTCAGTTCGCCGCCATCGCGATCATCGGCGGGGGCGGGACGGTCGGCGCCGCAATCGGCGCGGCTGCGCTGATGAACTCGCGCTTCCTGCCGATGGGCGCGGCGCTCGGGCCGTCGCTGCCTGGTGGCCCGCTCAAGCGCGCTGCACAGGGCCAGGCGGTGGTCGACGCGTCCTGGGCGCTCGCCGGTCGCGGCGACGGGACCTTCGACCGCTGGCTCCTCTTCGGCGCGTCCGCGGCTCAGTACGTGGCCTGGCAGGCCGGCACGATCGCCGGCGCCCTCGGCGGCGATGCCCTCGGTGATCCCGACGCCCTCGGGCTCGACGCCATCTACCCGGCCTTCTTCCTCGGCCTGCTGCTCGCCGAGGCGCGCACGCGGCGGGCGGTGGGCGTGGCCGTGCTCGGAGCAGGGATAGCGCTGGCACTCGTCCCGTTCGCACCGGCGGGGGTACCGGTGCTCGTTGCGAGCGTCGCGGCGCTCGTCGGGCTCACGCGCTCGGCGCAGGCCGCGGTCGCGGAGGCACAGGAGCCCGAGGGGGCAGCCCGCTGAGCGCGGCGATTCTGATCGGCGGCTGCGCCCTTGTCACGGCAGCGCTCAAGGCGGTCGGCCCGATCGCGCTCGGTGGCCGCACCCTGCCGCTCTGGGTGACGAGCGTGATCGTGCTGCTCGCGCCGGCCCTGCTGGCCGCGCTCGTCTTCACGCAGGCCTTCGCCGAGGGCTCACGGCTCGTCGTCGGCGCCGAGACCGCGGGCGTCCTGGCCGGCGGGCTCGTCGCCTGGCGCACGGGTTCGATCGTCGCATGCGTCGTGGTGGCTGCGGCGCTGACCGCGGGCCTGCGCGCCCTCTGAGGCATGGACGAGCTTCCCGTCCGCCGCAACACCTTCCTGCTGTCGGCGGCGCTCGCCAGCAACTCGGCCATGCTGCAGCTGTCCGCGGCCGTGGCGTCCCTCACCCTCGTGATCGTCCTCGACGTCGAGGGGCTGCTCGGCCTCGGGCCGGCGATCGTGCTGGCCTCGGGGGCGCTCGCCGCGCTTCCGGCGGGCAGGGCGATGGATCGCGTCGGCCGCGTGCCGGTGCTCGCCGCCGGCTACCTCACGGGCGCCGCCGGCTGCGGCCTGGCCGCGCTGGGGAGCGCGAGCGAGCTGGCCCCGGCCGTGCTCGGCGGTCTGATGCTCGTGGGTGCGGCCAGCGGGGTCGCGCTCCTGTCACGCACAGCTGCCGGCGACATGTACCCGCCCGAGCGGCGCGCCCGCGGTATCGCGCTCGTCCTGTTCGGCGCCGTGTTCGGTGCGATCCTCGGGCCCGCGGTGTTCAGCCCACTGCTCGCCGGCCGCGACCTCGACGGCGAGGCGCTCGCGCCGCTCTGGCTCGCGGCCGGCGCCTTCATGTTGGTGGGCTGCGCGCTCGTGTCGGCCGTGCGGCCGGACCCGCGCCGGATCGCCGAGCTGCTGGAGCAGGAGCCCGCGCCCGACGCCGGCGCGAGCGCCACGCCGCTTCGCGAGCTGCTCGCCCGTCCGGGCGTGATCCCCGCGCTGATCGCGGCGCAGGCGAGCTTCGCGGTGATGGTCGGCGTCATGACGCTCACCGGCGCGGTCGTGGTCGATCACCACGGGCACGAGGGCCACGACGTCTTCCCGATCATCGGCGCGCACGTGATCGGCATGTACGCGCTCGTGATCGTGATCGGCGACCTGATCGACCGCATCGGCCGCACGCCGTCGCTCGCCGGCGGGCTGTTCGTGATGGCCGTCTCGGTGATCAGCCTGCTCTGGGTCGAGAGCGTGCCCGCCACCGCGGTCGCGCTGTTCGGGCTCGGCCTTGGCTGGAACCTCTCCTTCGTCGCGGCCACCGCCGAGCTCGCCGACCTCACGGTTCCGTCGGAGCGTGGCCGGCTGCTCGGCTTCAACGACCTGCTCTCCGGTGCGACCGGGGCCGGGCTGGCGTTGCTGGGCGGGCTTGCGCTGTCGGCCCTCGGGGTGGCGGCGCTCGCGATCGGAGGCACGCTGCTGGTGGTGGGCCCGGCTCTCTGGATCCTCCGCCACGGCATGCCCGAGCCGGTCTCGCACTCGCCGCCGCCAGTGTGACGACGGTCGCAGTCGCCGCGTCGGAGCGTCGCTACAACCGGGACATGGAGCAAGTACTGAACCTCCCCAACTCCCGGGCTCTGCTCGTGCCGCTGCTCGCGTTCGTCATCGGCGCAGGCGGCGCGACGCTCACCTACGCCGCGGTGGACGGCGCCTCCCTCGACCTCACCTCGGGTGACGGCCCGGCGGCCAAGCGAGCCCCGCACGCGGGAACCGGCGGCGCGACCGCCAAGCACGCGCCCGTCGAGACGCGCTGACTCAGCCCCTGCGAAAACGGCTCAGCAGGGCGCGCTCGATGCCCGTGAGCTCGCGCCAGGCGCGCCGCGCGGTGACCTCGATGAAGCTCGTGTAGCCGTTGCCGGCGAGCGCCGCCCCGGGTCCGCTCGCGGGCAGCGCGGAGGCCGGCCGGGCCACTTCGACGCCGTGCTCCACGATCATGTCGAGCTCGGCGTCGAAGACGATCTGCGCCCGTTGGCTCGTCACGCCGAGCTCCTGGCCGATCGGGTGGCTGTCGAGCTGGTGGATCGTCACGTCGGCGTCACGGCCGACCAGCTTGTTCGACACGCGCAGGACCTGGCAGGGCGCCTCGACGACCGACTGGTAGCACGCGCGCGTGCCGTCCTCCGCGTCGCGGAACTGCTTGAGGAAGAGCTGGTACACGCGCCCGTCGAGCATGCCCTCCACGAGCTCGGCGGTCAGCCGGATGTCCGCCAGCACGATCTCGCCCTCGGCGTTCACGGGGGGCAGGTCGCCGACGAGCCGGCGCACGAGCCCGGCCGGGCCCTCGAGCGGCCGCTCCTGCGAGCCGTTGTGCGCACCGACCTCCTCGACCTCGAGGAAGGGGCGCCAGGCGGCTCCCTCGTTTCGGCCGAAGTTGCCGCCGAAGGTCTCCATCGTCACGCGCTCGCCGACGGCGTCGTCGGGGTGGAACTGCGCCATCGTCTTCGCGTAGCCGTAGGTCTCGCGGCCGCCCAGGTAGGACATCGGGTTGTCGACGAAGATGTACGGGACGGCGAGCACGAGCCGCTCCGCGAGGAAGGTCGGGCCGAGATCCCGGCCCGCCATCACCGGGATCCAGAACGACGCCATGATCTCCGCCACCGAGCCCCAGCGGTCGAACGGCGGCGTGAGGCAGGAGACGTGCTCGAAGCCGCCCAGCAGGAGCAGCACGTTCGAGCCGAGCGAGCGGTACTCGGTCGCGCCGCCCGCGGGGACGTCGAACATGCGCTTGACGAGGTCGGCGATGCGCTCTCCGTCGCCCTCGAGCACGAAGCCGCGCATCTTGCCGCCGGTGCTCAGGAAGGGCGGCGGCGTCGTGGCGCGCCCGCCGTACTCCACGTAGGGCGGCAGCTCGAGCGAGCGCGGGCGCAGCCAGCTCGGGTCGCGGCCGGGGATCGAGTGGACGACGCCGGTGATGCTCTCGGCAGCCTCGATGCCCGAGATCACGGCGGCCTCGACGCAGCCGCCGTCGATGCCGTTGCTCGTCCAGTCGCCCGCCAGGGCGAGGTTCTCGAAGCCGCTGTGCCCGGACGGCAGCCGGTGCTTGACCGAGCCCGCCGGGGTCAGCACGTAGCGCTCGCTGGGGGTGACGTTGGCGCGCCAGTACTGGGCGTCGAAGCGCTCCGGCCCGCTGCCGCCCTCACCGTCGACGAGCACGCTCCAGTCGAACGACCCGTCCGGCCGGCGGGCGCGCGGCCACAGGGCGGCCATGTCGTTCTCCATGAAGTCGATCGCGTGGCGCTTGACGCGCGCGGTCGCCTCCTCGGGAGTCTCGCCCTTGACCTCGTCGAGAACGCCGCAGAAGTAGCCGATCGTCCGCACGTCGTCGCCCGCCGGCCACGACTCGCGCGGGAGCAAGTGGCTCATGTCGCAGTAGGTGTCGAGCGGCTCGACGTAGCAGCCGGCGACCGAGTTCTCGTCGTAGTCCCAGCCGAGCTCGGCCGCGCTCCGGTTCGCCCACACCTGGAAAGCCTGCGTCTGCACGGTCACCGCGTTGTGGATGCCGGCCGCGAAGCGCTCGTCGTGCTCGATCAGCTCCTTGCAGATCGGCTCCAGCGCGCCGACCGGGATAGCGAGCACCACCTCGTCGAAGTCCCCGTCCTCGCCGGGGCGCGAGCGCGCGAGCGTCTTCGTGCCCGCCTTGAGAGGGTCGGTGACGAGCTCGAACTCGTGGCCCTCGGCGCTTGGCTCGAGCTGGTCCCAGAGCGGCGTGCTCGGCCAGCACTCGAGTCCCTCGACTCCCTGGAGCGGGTGGTATTCGGCGAGGCCGGGCGCGAGCTGCGCCTGCTCGACCAGCTCGATCCCGTCGACGCGGTTGAGCGGACGGCCGCGCTCGTCCTTGCCGAGCCTCAGGGCGGTGACGGCGTGGAAGAACTTGAACTTGACGCCGCGGGCGCGCAGGGCCTCGTAGAGCGGCGTGAAGACCGCGTCGCCCATGCCCGCCTGCATCTTGTACATGATCGAACCGCGGTAGCTGAAGGCGAGCCGCAGCAGATCGCTGGTGGCGGTCCCGGCCGCCACGTCGGCGGCGGCGATCGAGCCGCCCGGGTAGCCGAAGGCGACGTCATAGACGGAGCGCAGCACGGGCGCGCGCTCCTCGGGCGTGCGCCCGATCGTGATCTCCTTGGCGCCGTGGCGGGCGAGCCAGGCCGACCACTCCTCGTCGTTGATCGCCTCGAAGCCATGCTCCAGCACGCCGTCCTCGACGATGCCCGCAAGCGTCGACACGCCCGCGTCGACGGCGGTGAAGAAGAAACGCAGGCGCGGCTCGTCGTCGCAGCCGGCCCTGACCACGAGCCAGAGCCAGTCGCGGAAGCTCTTCAGCAGCCGCACGAGGAGCGCGGGCTGAACCGCCTCGAGCGGCAGCCGGTGATCGGTCGCGCCGGCGCGCGTGCGGGCGAGCCGTTCGGCCACGCCGAGCAGCCGCTCGGCGCTGTCGACCGGCAGTTCGAGCAGGTCCGCCGCAAGCTCCCCGGCGAGGTTCTCGAACCAGTCGGGCACGAACGGAACGTCCACGTCGTCGAGCTCGACGAGCCCCGCCTCCCGCAGCATGCGCCAGCCCTTCAGCGCGAAGCCGCAGGCCTCGGCGACGATCTCCCAGAAGGTGGGCAGCTCGCCGCCGTCGCCGGGGCGCAGGAAGTTGCTCGGGCAGTCGAAGGAATGGCCGTACCAGCCGTCGCCCTGGCGGTCGTAGAGGACGAGCCGGTCGCAGGGCTTGAACGCGTCGTCGAAGCTCGCGAGCGGGGCGCCGGGCTCGCGGCCCAGCTCCGCGTACGCGTCGCGCATCAGCCGGAAGGCGTTGTCGTAGAAGCCGAACCAGATATGCAGCCCGTGCTCCTCGATCCGGTTCGAGCGAGCCGCGTTGCGGCCGCTCGCCCCCTTGCCGCCGAGCCGCCATCCGAGCTGGTAGACGGTGACCGAGTGGCGCGCGCGCAGCTCCGGGGTCGCTGTCAGCTCGAAAGCCGCGGTGAGGCCGCCGACGCCGCCGCCCAGGACGGCTATCTCTTTTCGTGCCTCGCTGCCGTTCACGCCCCCGTCCCAGTTCCGTTCGAAGTTTTTGCGATCCTATCCCGGTGACGCAGACGAGACAGAACGTGACACCCGAGGAGCTCGAGCTGGTCCAGCGGGGATACGAGCTCTGGAACTCCGGCGACTTCAAGGGAGTCGCCGACCTCTGTTTCGCGGACGACATCGAGTGGTGGAACTCGCCCGAGTGGCCGGGGACGCGGATCTACAACGGCTACGAAGCCGTGATCGAGTTCCTCCAGGAAGAGGTCGCGAACATCATCGAGCTCGGGGACATCGAGATCGAGGGCCTCGAGGTCTACGGCGACGAGGTGCTGATCCGCATGCTCGCCCGCACCCGCGGCGCGGGCAGCGAGGTGGACATCGGAAAGATCCCGATCTTCCACGTGGCCCGCATCCGCGACGGGCGGGTGGCGCGCGTGCGCGTGTATCTGACTCCGGACGAGGCCATGGCGGCCGCCCGCGAGACCGGCGCCTGACTCAGCCCTCGTACTCGTAGAACCCGCGTCCCGTCTTGCGGCCGTGGTGGCCGGAGACGACCATGCGCTTGAGGAGCGGCGGCGGGGCGTACTCGGGCCGCTTGAACTCCTCGTAGAGCGAGTCGCAGACGGCATAGAGCACATCGAGGCCGATGAAGTCGCAGAGCGTGAGCGGGCCCATCGGGTGCCCGCAGCCGAGCCGCATGCCCTCGTCGATGTCCTCGCGGCTCGCGAAGCCGTCCTCGTACATGCGCACGCCGGCCATCAGATAGGGGACGAGCAGCATGTTGACGATGAAGCCCGAGCGGTCCTTCGTGCGGATCGGGTGCTTGCCGAGCCGGCGCGCGAAGTCCTCGGCGCGCTCGGCCACGGCGGGGTCGGTGTCGAGCGCGACGACCACCTCGACCAGCTTCATGACGGGCACGGGCGAGAAGAAGTGGAGGCCGAGCACCCGCTGCGGATGGTCGGTCCAGGAGGCAAGCTGGGCGATCGGGATCGAGGACGTGTTCGACGCCAGGATCACGTCCTCGCCGAGCAGGCGGTCGAGGGTCTGGAAGACCTGCCCCTTGAGGCCGGCGTCCTCGACCACGGCCTCGACGACGAGGTCCACGCCCGCCAGCGCGTTCGGGTCGGTCGTCCATCCGATGCGGTCGACGAGCGCGGAGGCCTCCTCGGCGCTCAGCTTGCCTCCCTCGACCGCCCGCGCGACCGACGTCTCGATGCGCCCGCGCGAGCGCTCGAGCGGCGCCTCGTCGGGCTCGTGCAGCGTCACCGCGAGCCCGGCCCGGGCCGCCGACTCCGCGATTCCCGAACCCATGAAGCCCGCGCCGACGACCCCGACCGCGTCGAGCTCGAAGGCCATCAGCGCAGCTTGCGGACCTGGAACGCCCTGACGATGTCGGTCACGCCGTGCAGCAGCGCCCAGATGCCGGCGAAGACGAGCAGCACGTAGGCCTTCGTGATGAAGAACTGCCCGCCCGTCCAGAAGGCGAGGATGATCATCAGGATGCCGGAGATCAGCCCCAGCCACCAGAGCTCGTTGACGTCGCGGTCCACGAACGCCTGGATCACCCAGAACACGCCGACCAGCAGGAACAGGAAGCCGAGGATGTCGGCGATCGCGGCGAAGGTGTTCTCGGGGCTGATCAGGGCGATGATGCCCGCGATCACGAAGAGGACGCCGAAGATGGCCCACAGCCACTTGAGACTCGGCGCGAGCGCGGCCACGACGAACTGCTGGAAGCCCGAGAGCAGGAACATGAGGCCGATCAGGACGCCGACCGTGGTGACGGAAGCGGCGTCGAACTGCAGCACCACGAGCGCGATGAGGATCCAGGCCACGCCGGTGACGAGCCACAGCCACCAGAACCTTCCGACACTCATGTCGCCCAACTCGGCCTGACGGCTGACGGAGCTTTCCACGACGTCCTCCTGACGTTGTCTTACCGACCCAGCGGGATCGTAGGCCCGCGACCGGTCGGCTGAACGAGCGGCAGACGCCGCCCGCCGGTTGCCTCTCGGCGGCGCGGGGTCGATGATGGTCGGATGCGTCTTCCCCAGGCGATGGCGATGGTCGCGCTGCGCCCGGTCGTGGGAGCGGTCCGGTTCGGCGGGCAGGTTGCCGAGGGGGCCACGCTCGCGACGGTGGATGCGCTCCTCGGGTCGCGCGCGGCGACGGAGATCGCCGACCGCGTGGTCGACAGCGCGCTGGTGAGGCACGCCCTCAGCCGCGCGCTCGCCGGGCCGCTCGTCGAGGAGGTTGCCCGGGAGGTCGTGCGCCATCGCGTGCTCGAGCGGGCGAGCGGGACCGTGCTGAGCGGCGACGCGCTCGACGCCATCGTCGACCAGGCGCTCGCGGAGGGGGTCGTCGAGCGGGCAGCCGCGCGGGTGCTGGACGGGCCCGAGCTCGAACGGGTGGCGATCGCGGCGCTCGAAAGCCCGGCGATGGAGCGGCTCGTGGCTCGCGCGATCGACAGCCGGCTCGTGGACGAGACCGTGGCGCAGCTGCTCGAGAGCGAGGACCTCTGGGTGGTGGTCGAGGAGATCGCCCAGAGCCCCGCCGTGTCAGACGCGATCACGCAGCAGAGCATGGGGTTCGCGGACCAGGTGGCGGACGGCGTGCGGGCGAGCTCGCGCAACGCCGACGCCTGGCTCGAGCGGGCGGCACGTCGTGCGCTCAGGCGCCGGCCCGCCGCCCTTCCGCCGGAGACGGGCGAGCCGTGAGCCTGGCGGAGGAGCACCCGCGCACCGGTCCGGCGCCCAGGATCGCGCCAGAGCGGGCCCGCGAGGTGGCGACGCGCGTCCACGCGGAGCCGGCCGCCGAGGAGCGCGCGCCCTCCTACGTGGGGCTGGTCACGCGCGTGATCGCCTTCTCGCTCGACGCCGCGATCATCAACCTGGTTGCGCTGGCGGTCGGGGTCGCGCTGGGCCTCGCCCTCTCGATCCTCGATCTTCCGAGCGGGACCGTCGGATGCGCTGGCCGCCGTCGGCGGAGTGGCCTGGTTCCTGTGGAGCGCCGGCTATTTCGTCGTCTGCTGGGCGACCACGGGACAGACCCAGGGCGATCGCCTGTTCAAGTTCCGCGTCGTCGACGCGGACGACTTCACCCCGCTGCCTCCCCGCCGCGCCATCCTGCGACTGATCTATCTCGTCCTGGCCGCCATCCCGTTGTTCGCGGGCTTCCTGCCGATCCTCGTGGACGATCGCCGGCGCGGCCTCCACGACATGCTGGCCGGAAGCGTCGTCGTCAGCACCGACGCCGACTAGGCGCACGCGCCAACTCCTCGGCCGAAGCGAGCCGGGGTCTAAGATCTCAAGAAGTCAGATGATCGAAGTCGGAGTGGCCTTGGTGCTGGTCGGGGCCGCCTTCCTGGTGGCCGAGGCCCACGTGCCCGGAGGGGTGCTGGGAGCACTCGGCGGGGTGGCCCTCGTGGGCGGCATCGCCCTGGCGGTCGCCGGCGCCGGCGCGGGGCTCGCGCTCGTCATAGCGTCGATGGTCGCGGCCGTGGCGGTCTCCGGCCTGTGGCTGGCCATCGCCACGCGCAAGGCGCTCGCCACGCGCCGCCTGCGCGTGTCGTCCGGTCGCGAGGCGCTCAGCGGGCGCATGGGCGTCGTCCGCAGCTGGAGCGCCGAGGGCGGCCAGGTGCTCGTCGACGGTGCCCTCTGGCGGGCCCGGAACAGCTGGCCGGACGAGGGAGCAGAGCTGGGGGTGGGGGACTCGGTCGTTGTCGAGAGAGTGAACGGACTGACCCTGGGGGTACGCCGGGCGGAGGAATGGGAGGAGCAATGGTGATCGCCCTACTGATCGTGCTGGGCGTGATCGCCGCGACGGTGATCGCGCTGGCCTCGGCGTCGGTGAGGGTGCTGCGCGAGTACGAGCGCGGCGTTGTGTTCCGGCTCGGGCGGGTGATCGACCAGAAGGGGCCGGGCCTCGTGCTGCTGATCCCGGCGGTCGACCGCATGGTGCGCGTCTCGCTGCGGACGGTGACGATGAGGATCCCGCACCAGGAGGTGATCACCCGCGACAACGTGCCGGTCAAGGTTGCCGCTGTCGTCTACTTCCGCGTCATGGACCCGAGGAGTTCCGTCGTCGAGGTCGAGAACCACACGAACGCGACGCTTCAGATCGCCCAGACGACCCTGCGCTCCGTGCTCGGAAAGGTCGAGCTCGACCACCTGCTCGCCGAGCGCGAGAAGCTGAACGAGAGCCTCCAGCAGATCATCGACGACCAGACGGAGCCCTGGGGCATCAAGGTGTCGGTGGTCGAGATCAAGGACGTCGAGATCCCCGAGCGCATGCAGCAGGCGATCGCCCGCCAGGCCGAGGCCGAGCGCAACCGGCGCGCCAAGGTGATCAACGCCGAGGGCGAGTTCCAGGCGGCCGATCGACTCGCCCAGGCGGCCGACGTGATTCGCCCGAACCCGGTGACGCTTCAGCTGCGCTACCTGCAGGCACTGACCGACATCAGCTCGAACCAGGCGGCGACGATTGTCTTTCCGCTGCCGCTCGACCTGCTCAAGCCGCTCGTGGAGTCGCGCGACGAGACGCCCGAGCTGGAGCGCGAGAAGGGTGAGCAGGGCGAGAAGGCGCTGCCGGCCGCCGAGCAGGCGGCCGCGGCGCGGCTGCTCAGAGGGCCGTAGCGGCCGCCTTCTTCTCGATCCGAGTCGGATCGACCCGGACGACGTCCCAGGCGAGGCCGAGCGCCTCCATCGCGCGGATCACGAGCCAGGACGGGTCGACCGGCCAGCGGCTCATGCCGTGGGAGGCGGAGGTGGGGAAGGCGTGGTGGTTGTTGTGCCACGACTCGCCGAACGTGAAGGGCGCCAGCCACAGCAGGTTGCGCGAGTGGTCGTCGGTGTTGAAGCGGCGTCGGCCGAAGAAGTGGCAGAGCGAGTTGATGCTGTAGGTCACGTGGTGGACGACGAGCAAGCGCACGCCGCCGCCCCACAGCAGGCCGGTGAGCGCCGCGGTCAGCGTGCCGCCGATCGCATAGCCGAGGGCGAATGCCGCGGCGAGCCCGCCGAGCGCCCAGACCAGGAACGTCCGATCCACGAAGCTGATGACCGGGTCCTTCACGAGGTCCGGCGCATAGCGCTTCCTGGAGCCGCGCTGGGTGTGGATGAAGAGCCAGCCCAGGTGCGCGTGCACGAGACCTTGCAGCGCCCCCTTCCAGCCGCCCTCGTGTCCGACGTGCGGGCTGTGCGGGTCGCCCTCCTTGTCGGAGAACGCGTGGTGCTTGCGGTGGTCGGCCACCCACGAGATCACCGGGCCCTCGATCGAGGCCGACCCGAGGATGC
Organism: uncultured Thermoleophilaceae bacterium; assembly: GCA_963734025.1. Taxonomy (GTDB): domain Bacteria; phylum Actinomycetota; class Thermoleophilia; order Solirubrobacterales; family Thermoleophilaceae; genus JACVRW01. The sequence goes on along the minus strand of CAVTFR010000002.1, from coordinate 29,741 downwards.
CGAGCAGCGCGCGAACCGGCTTGCTCGTCTTGAAGCTGCGGTGGGTCAGGTAGCGGTGGAAGCCGACCGTCACGCCGAGTCCCGTCAGCAGGTACATGATCACGAACACGAAGACGTCGCTCCAATGGAGCAGGTCGTTCCAGAGCTGCCAGCCGACCACCCCGAGGGCGATGAAGGGCAGCACTGTGATCGTCCCGGTCGCAATCCGGTCAGCCGTCTCGTGCTTGACCGGTTCGACGTCAGCGGCCGTGGGCGCTGATGGGTCAGCCGTTGTCGTCGTCAAGAAGCCTCCTTGGCTTGATCTTCACCGCCGCCTGCAGGGGTGCGAGCCTAACCGGTCGCGCCCCATCCTTGTGTTAGGGCACCCTACCCGGGAGCGCCGACAGGGTCACATCGGACTCGGGTCGCTACTGTCAGGGGCGTGGGCGGCGCCGTTGCCCACGAGGTTCTCGTCTCCGAGCGCATCGCGATCTGGGTCAGCTGAATCTCCCAGATCTCCCGCGGCCCGAGGCCGCGGCACTGCAAGGAGCAGAAGTGTCAACGCAATCATTCGCCGATCTCGGCGTGTCATCCGCCGTAGCCCGTGCCCTGTCGGCACGCGCTATCACGGCGCCCTTTCCCGTCCAATCGGCGGTCATCCCGGACGTCCTCGCCGGGCATGACGTCCTGGTCCGCTCGCCCACCGGGTCCGGCAAGACGCTCGCCTTCGGGCTGCCGATGGTCGACCTCATCGAGGCGGACGACCCCCGCTGCGCGGCGCTCGTGCTCGTGCCGACCCGCGAGCTCGCCGCCCAGATCGTCGAGGAGCTCCGTGAGCCGGCGCGAGCCCGTGCCCTCGTTGTCGCGTCCGTGTACGGCGGCGTCGGCATCGAGAAGCAGGCGAAGCTCGCCCGCCGCGCGCACATCGTGGTGGCCACCCCCGGCCGGCTCGAGGACCTGATCGCGCGCGGCGCGGTGCGCCTCGACCGGGTGCGGATGCTGGTGCTCGACGAGGCCGACCGCATGCTCGACATGGGCTTCCGCCCCGCCGTCGAGCGGATCGTGGCGCAGGTCCCGGCCGAGCGCCAGACCCTATTCCTCTCCGCCACGCTCGACGGCGACGCCGGTGCGCTCGCCCGGCAGCACACGCGCGGCGCCCGCCGTCACGAGCAGGAGCTGCCGAAGCGCGATCACGCCCTGGTCGAGCACCGCTTCGAGGCGGTGGCGCGTGAGGACAGGCTCGACCTGCTCGTCGAGGCCCTGCGCGCTGAGCCGAGCGCTCGCTCGCTCGTCTTCGTGCGCACCAAGCGCGGCGCCGACCGGCTCGTCAAGCGGCTGACCGCCCGCGGCGTCGACGCGCTCGCGATGCACGGCGACAAGTCGCAGTCGCAGCGCGAGCGCGCGCTCGCCCGCTTCGACTCCGGGCGGCTCGACGCCCTCGTGGCCACCGACGTCGCGGCACGCGGCATCGACGTCGACGGCATCACCCATGTCATCAACTTCGACGCCCCCGAGGACCGCGACACCTACGTGCACCGCGTCGGCCGGACGGGCCGCGCGGGCCGCAGCGGGATCGGCATCACGTTCGTGATGCACGAGCAGGCTCACGACGTCGGCCGGATCGCGTCCGAGCTGCGCCTGCATGCCCAGTTCGCCGAGAGCGGGCTGAGCGCGGCCGGCGGCCGCGGGCACGGCCGGCCGCTGCCGAAGGGCGGCCCGCGCCGCGCCGCGCACAGGCGGGCGGGCCGGTCACGCGGACGACGGTGATACTTCCGCACCAGTGACGGACGAGTTCCCGCGCGTCCCCGGCGTCGAGCACCGCTACGTCGACGCCGCGGGCCTGCGCATGCATGTGGCCGAGGCAGGTGAGGGGGAGCCGGTGCTGGCGCTCCACGGCTGGCCGCAGCACTGGTACGTGTGGCGCGAGGTGATCCCGCGGCTCGCACCGCACGCCCGCGTGATCGCCCCGGATCTGCGCGGTTTCGGCTGGTCCGACGTGCCGGCCGGCGGCTACGACCGCGAGACGATGGCGCGCGACGTGCTGGCCCTGCTTGACGCCCTGGGTATCGAGCGCGTCCGGATAATGGGGCACGACTGGGGCGCCTGGATCGGGTTCCTGCTCTGCCTGCACCAGCGCCGGCGCATCGAGGCCTTCGTCGCTTGCAACATCGTGCCGCCCTGGCCGGCGCGCGACCCGCGCGCGCCGCTCGACCTGTGGCGGCTCTCCTACCAGGTCGCGCTCTCGCTGCCGAAGCTCGGCGGGGCGTTCGGCCGCCGCTTCGCGCGGCTCGGGCTGAGCAGCACGCGCGCCCTCTCGGACGCCGAGATAGACGCTTTCGCGGACCGGCTCGGCGGCGAGCGCGGGCGCGCCACCGAGCTGCTGTACCGCACCTTCCTGCTGCGCGAGGCCGTGCCCGTCCTCCGTGGCCGCTACCGGGCGGGCGACCTCGAAGTGCCGACCCTGCTGTTGTTCGGCGACCGCGACCAGGTGATACCGCTGCGGACCGTCAGGGCCGCGGCCGAGCAGTCAGCCACCGTCGAGCTGGAGCTGGTGCCGGGCGCGAGCCATTTCGTGGTGGACGAGCGGCCGGAGCTCGTGGCGGAGCGGGCGCTGGAGTTCTTCGGGCTGGCCTGAGGCAGTCGGCCGGGCCGCGCCGGCACGGTCGCGGGCTGGGGCTGGGAGGGGGACGACGTGGCCCCAGGTCCCTTCCCCAGCTGTCGTTACGACGCTTCAGGCCGCCGGCAACGCACCTGATATACCGACGTGAACCCGCTCTCGAAGCCGTTGCGCGCGGCGCGCAGGTAGATCCGCCAGACGCGGACGCGCTCGGCGCCGCCGATGCGGATCGCGTCGTCGAGCCGCTCGTCGAGCCTGCGCGCCCAGTGCCTCAGCGTCTGCGCGTAGTCGGCTGCGAAGCCCTCGACGTGGTCGGTCACGAGCCCGGCGCTCTCCATCGCGAACACGATCCGCGAGAGATGGAGCGGCGCCGCATCGGGGAACACGTAGCGCTCGGAGAAGGCGCCGGCCTCAGGGTCGCCGTGGCGCACACGGGCGATGCCGTGGTTCAGCACGCGGCCGCCCGGGCGCACGAGGCGCGCGACCTGCTTCGCATAGGCGTCGATCTGGACGCTGCCGACGTGCTCGACCATGCCGATGCTCGCGACCGCGTCGAAGGGCTCGTCCGACAGGTCGCGGTAGTCCATGACGCGGATGTCCACCTTGTCGCCGACACCGGCCTCCTCGGCGCGCCGGCGGCCCAGCTCGGCCTGCGGCTCCGAGAGCGTGATGCCGGTGACCTCGACCCCGCGGTTGAGGGCCGCGTGGATCGCGAAGCTGCCCCACCCGCAGCCGATGTCGAGCACGCGCTGGCCCGGCTCGAGCGCCAGCTTCTCGCAGACGAGCGCCAGCTTGGCCTGCTGCGCCTCCTCGAGCGTCGTCGCGCCGCGCGAGAAGAAGGCGCAGCTGTAGGTCATCGAGTCGTCGAGGAAGAGCGCGAAGAAGTCGTTCGAGAGGTTGTAGTGGTGACGCACCGCGCGGGCGTCGCGCTCGCGGCTGTGGCGGCGCCCGCGCGGGCGCAGCTCCGCCGCGGGGATGGGCGGCGGGCGCACGATTCCGCAGGCGCGCGCCGCGGCGAGCATGAGCCGGGCGCGCTCGCGGCGGTCGATGGGGGGCGGCTGCCAGCTGCGGAGCAGGTCGAGCAGGGCGTCGATGTCGTCGACCTCGAGCGCGCCGGACACGTAGGCGCGGCCGAGGCCGAGCTGCCCGGGCGCGCGCAGGGCGTGGGCGAGCGCCGTCCGGGAGCGCGCGCTGAAGGTCGGCCCGTCCCCGGTGGTCGACGGCAGCCGGCTGCCGTCCCAAAGCTCGATCGAGAACGGCCGCTCCGGAACGGAGCGCTCGATCTCGGTCAGGAGCGGGGCGGTGCGGGACGAGCTCTGTAGCAACACGGCCTGCAACCTAACGTAGGCGGCCCGCGTGCCGCGGCTCGGGGTGAGCGTAAATTTCGTCCAAGACGCCGCGGCCGGGCGCTCGTAGCCTGGCGACCATGAGAGCGATCTATCCAGTCCTGAAGTACGACGACGCGCACGGCGCGATCGACTTCCTCGAGCGCGCCTTCGGCTGCCAGCGCCGCGAGGCGCATGAGGGTCAGAACGGCGGCATAGCCCATGCCGTGCTCACCTGCGGAGACGTGTTCGTGATGCTCGCCTCCACGAGCGAGGGCGACCCGACCTACAACCAGGGCGCCGGCAAGACCGGCATCTACGTGGTCGTGGACGAGACCGACGCGCTGTTCGAGCGCGCCAAGGCGGCAGGCGCTGAAGTCGTGATGGAGCCGACCGATCAGGACTACGGCTCACGCGACTTCACCGTGCGCGACCCCGAGGGCAACCTCTGGGCGTTCGGCACGTACCGCCCGGAGGCCCCCGCCGGGTCATAGTCGTTTGCAGGGCACGTGCGGCGGGCAATCCTCAGGGGTGGAGCGCGAGTCCGCGTCACCCGAGGACCTGCCGGCGCTCGAGCTGCGCAAGCTGCGCGATCTCGACGTGGAGGAGCCTTCGGGGCCCGGCCGGCCGGCGCACCTGAGCGCCGCCAGCGGCGTCGTTCGCCGCGCCGGCTACGTCTACGTGATCGGCGACGACGAGCTGCACATCGGCGTCTTCGACACCTTCTCGGATCGCCCCGGAAGCCTTCAGCGCGTGCTCGACGGCGATCTTCCCGACGCCCACGAGGAGCGCTCTCGGGAGAAGGCGGACCTCGAGGCGCTCACACTGCTGCCTCCGTTCGAGGGCAACCCCTACGGCGCGCTGCTCGGGCTCGGGTCGGGATCGGGCCCGCGCCGCGACCGCGGTTTCGTCTGCGCGCTCGCAGCGGACGGGTCGCTCGCGGAGGAGCCGCGCGAGATCAGCCTCGAGCCCGTCTACGCAATGCTCCGCGAGCACGTCGCCGAGCTCAACGTGGAGGGAGCGGCGACGGTGGACGACCGCCTCTGGCTGCTCCAGCGCGGCAACTCGGAGCTCGGCTCGAACCTGGTCGCAGAGCTGTCGCTCGACGAGGTCATGCGCTCCCTGACACAGGACCTCACGATCGACGCGCACGAGCTCGAGGCCTTCCGCGGCTACGACCTCGGCGACATCGAGGGCGTCGAGCTGACCTTCAGCGACGCCACCCCGATCGCGGAGCGCCTGCTCGTGTTCACTGCGTCGGCCGAGGCCGACGACGGGACCATCCGCGGGTCAGTCGTCGGCACGCTCGACCTGAACGGCAGCGTCCACAGGCTGCGCACGATCGACCGGCGCTGGAAGGTCGAGGGCGTACACGCCGCGATCGACACGGGCGTGCTCGACTTCACCTTCGTGTGCGACCAGGACGACCCGGGCGCCCCGTCGCCGTTGCTCGCGGCAATGATGCCCGTGGACGGGCGGCTCGAGTACGAGCCGGGGGCTAGAGCAGCAGGATCAGGATCACGATCAGCAGGATGACGATGATCGTTCCCACACCTATGTACACGCGCCTCTTCCCTCCAACTGGTTGTTGACTCCATCCTCATTGCCGGTCGTGGGCGGCGCAAACCAGTTGTGGAGTAAGAATGCCCCATGCGCTGGCGTCGGCCAGGCAAGAGCGGGGACGTCATCGACGCCCGCGGCGGGGGCGGCGGGATGCCGGGCGGCCGCATGGCGATCCCCGGCGGCCTCGGCGTCGCGGGCGTACTGATCTTCCTTGTCATCCAGCTGCTCGGCGGCGGAGGCAGCGGTGGATCGGCGTTCGGCGTCGACAACCAGTTCGGTCAGACGCCGCAGGCGGGCGACGCCCAGGAGATCCCGGCGGCCCAGGATCCGGAGCGCGACCTGAAGGACTTCAGCTCCTATGTGTTCATCCGCGTGCAGGACACCTGGGAGGAGATCTTCCAGCGCGCCGGCCGGCCGTACGAGCGCGCCAAGCTCGTGCTCTACCGCGGCGGAGTGTCGACCGGGTGCGGCAGCGCCTCGTCGGCGGTCGGGCCCTTCTACTGCCCGGCCGACCAGCGTGTCTACATCGACCTGTCCTTCTGGAACGCCATGGAGCAGCAGCTGGGTGCCCCGGGCGACTTCGCCTGGGCATACGTGATCGCGCACGAGGTCGGTCATCACGTGCAGCAACAGCTCGGCACGTCGGACGAGGTCAGACGCCTGCAGAGCCAGAACCCGGGCGATCGAAACGAGCTGTCCGTGCGGCTCGAGCTCCAGGCCGACTGCTACGCCGGCGTCTGGGCGAGCACCGTCTTCGAGGAGCTCGACGAGGGCGACATCGAGGAGGCGATCACGGCCTCGGAGGCGGTCGGCGACGACCGCCTGCAGGCGGGCGCCGGGGGCAGCATCAACCCCGACTCGTTCACGCACGGCAGCTCGGAGCAGCGCGCGCGCTGGTTCGAGCGCGGCCGCGAGCGCGGCGAGCCGGGCGACTGCGACACCTTCGCGGCCGAGGACCTGTAGCAGTCCGTCAGCGCGGCGGGGCGCATCGAGGACGGGCTCCGGCGGCGGCCTGAAACCCTCGCGCGGGCCCGCCGGCCGCGATACCGTGGCAACCGATGGGCGGCCTTGAGCGAGGCACCCTGCTGGCCCTCGGGGCGATGGCGCTCGCCGTGTTCGTCATCGCCAACGACATCACCGCGCTGAGCGTGGCGCTGCCCGAGATCGAGAACGATTTCGACTCGGACGTCAGCACGGTGCAGTGGGTCATCAACGCCTATGCGCTCGTCTTCGGAGTCCTGATCGTCACGGGCGGCCGGCTCGCTGACATGTTCGGCCGGCGCCGGCTGTTCTTCATCGGGGCGGGCATCTTCGCGGTGTTCTCGCTGCTCGCCGGCGTCGCCCAGGACGTCTGGTGGCTGATCGGCTGCCGCGCGCTGATGGGCATCGGCGGCGCGATCATGTGGCCGGCCGTCCTCGGTATGACCTACGACGCGCTGCCCGCCGACAAGGCCGGGCTGGCGGGCGGCCTGATCATCGGCGTGGCGGGCTTCGGCAACGCCGCGGGCCCGCTGCTCGGCGGCTTCCTGACCGACGCGCTCAGCTGGCGCTGGGTGCTCTTCCTCAACCTGCCGATCGCGGCGATCGCGTGCTTCGCGACCTGGCGCGCGATCCCGCCGGGAACGCCGACAGGGCGCGATCGCATCGACTACCCCGGCATCGCCACCCTCACCGTCGGCCTCGTCGCGCTGCTGATCGCGCTCGACCAAGTCACGGACTGGGGCTGGACCGACCCGCGCATCCTCGGCCTGTTCGCCGTCTGCGTCCTGATGCTCTTGGCCTTCGGCCTGGTCGAGCGGCGGGCGGGCACGTGGGCCCTGATTCCTCGCGACGTGATCGGCAACCCGGGCTTCCGCGCCGCCTGCATCGCGACGCTGATGATGTCCGCGGTTTTCTTCGCCGCGCTGCTGTTCCTGCCGCAGTTCTTCCAGAAGATCCTCGGCGACAGCCCGCTCGAGGCCGGCGCCGGCCTGCTGCCGATGATGGCCGTGTTCGCGGTCACGTCGTTCGTGGCGGGCGGCCTCTACAACCGGCTGGGGCCGAAGCTGATCGTGAGCGCCGGAGCGACCTGCCTCACACTCGGCGCGTTTCTCATCTCCCTGATAGAGCGCGATTCGGGCTATGGCGCGCTGGTGCCGGGCATGGTCGTTCTGGGTATCGGCGTCGGCCTCTTCTACTCGTCGATCACCACCGCCGCGGTCACCGCCCTCGACCCGTCGCGCTCGAGCCTCGCGGGCGGCATCGTCTACATGTTCCAGGTGGCCGGCGGCTCGATTGGGCTCGGGCTCACCACGACCGTGTTCGTGACCGCAAGCGAGGACAGCCTGCAGCGCAACCTCGCCGGCGGGCGACTCGACGACAAGGAGATCGACACGCTGCACGGCGCGCTCGCCGGCACCGAGTCCTCTGCGGAGATACTGGCGCGCTTCCCGCGGGCTGTCGCCGACCGCATCCTCGAGCTGATCCGCGAGGCGTTCGCCGCCGGCATGCAGTGGGCATTCCGGCTCGTGGCCGCTCTCGCGCTGGTCGGCCTGCTGGTCTCGGTCCTCTCCGTGGGCGGCTCGCTGCTGCGCCCGCGGGCGACGCCCGAGGGGGCCGCTCAGCCGCCCTCGTGAAGCGCGAGCGTCGCCTCGCGGGCGGCGCGGATGCGCTCGAGCGCCACGGTGTCGCGCTTGGCGGGCGGCTCGATCTCGGTGCCCGCGCTCTTCGCCCAGCGCCGCGCCACCTCGTCAGGCGGGTCGCTCGACAGGCAGGCCGCCGCCTGCACGGCGGCGCCCAGCGCGACCAGCTCGTCCGCGTCCGGCACCAGGACGCGCCTGTGGGCCAGGCGCGCGACCGTCCGCTGCCAGACCTCGCCGCGGGCCCCGCCGCCGATCAGGATCAGCGGGGCGTCCGGATCGAGGCCGGAGCCGAGCTGCGAGAGCTGCTCGAGCGCCTCGACTAGCGACGCGGCCGCGCCCTCGTAGGCCGCCAGCAGAATCTCCTCGCGGCTGGTCGAGTGGCGCAGCCCGGCGATCATGCCGGCCGCGCGGGGCAGGTTCGGCGTGCGCTCGCCGTCGAGGTAGGGGAGGACGACGACCTCGGTTCGCTCGGCGGCCGCTCCGCGGTCGAGGCCGAGCCACTCCGCGATCCGGTCCACCGCGAGTGTGGCGTTGAGCGTCGCGGTCAGCGGCAGGAAGCGCCCGCTCGCGTCGGCGAAGCCCGCCACAGTGCCGCTCGGGTCGACCGTGCGCTCGTCCATCACCGCATACGCGGTGCCCGAGGTCCCGAGGCTCACGACGGGCTGGCCGGGCGCGGCGCCGAGGCCGAGCGCCGCGCCCATGTTGTCGCCGGTGCCGGGGCCGACCACGGCGCCGGCGGGTAGGCCGAGCCGGGCTGCCGCGCTCGGGCTCACCTCGCCCGCCGTCTCGGCCGGGCCGAGCACGTCCGGGAGCAGCGCTGCGTCGAGCTCGATCAGCTCGAGCACCTCCTCGGCGTAGCGCTCGTCGCGGGTCGACCACCAGGCGGTGCCCGAGGCGTCGCCGCGGTCGGTGGCGCCACGGCCGCTGAGCCGCTCGGTCAGGAAGTCGTGGGGGAGCCGGACCGCGCGCGCTGCAGCCGCCGTCTCGGGCTCATGGGCGCGCAGCCAGGTCCAGCGGGTGGCCGTGAACGAAGGCACCGGCACGAGCCCGATCCGCTCCGCCCATTCGGCCGGGCCGCCGAGCGCCTCGGTGAGCTCCCTTGCCTCGGGGGCCGAGCGGGTGTCGTTCCAGAGGATCGCGGGGCGCAGCGGGCGCGCGTCCGCGCCCGTCACGACGAGCCCATGCTGCTGCCCGGCGATCGAGATGGCGCCCACCTCGCCCGCCCTGCCCGTCTCCGCGAGCGCGGTCCGCAGCGCCTCCCACCAGACCTCCGGGTCGGTCTCGCGCGCGCCTCCCGAGCCCGTGACGCTGTGCGGCGCGCGGCCGTCGGCCTCGACCGATCCGCTCTCGGGATCGACCAGCAGCACCTTCGTGCCCTGCGTCGAGCAGTCGACTCCCGCGACGAGTGGGCTCATTCGTGCGCAATTCGTTGACCGGCGTGCAAGGCGCGTCTAGTTTGTTGCGATCACGGACTAATTGCAACGGTCGCAGCGAGAGGGGAGAGATGGCAACGGAGACTGAGGTGAGCGCGGAAGCGCTCGATCTGACGCCGCGCCCAGAGCACAAGTTCACGTTCGGGCTCTGGACGGTCGGTCATAAGGGGAACGACCCGTTCGGGGAGCCGACGCGTCCGGGCCTCGACCCGTCCGAGACGGTTCGCAAGCTCGCCGAGCTCGGCGCCTACGGGGTGTGCTTCCACGACAACGACCTCATCCCGCGCGGCACCGATGCCGGTGAGCGCGAGCGCATCCTCACAAGCTTCCGCAACGCGCTCGACGAGACCGGCATGAAGGTCTCGATGGCCACCACCAACCTGTTCGCTGACCCCGTGTTCAAGGACGGCGCCTTCACCTCGAACGATCGCGACGTGCGCCGCGTCGCCCTGCAGAAAACCCTGCGCGGCATCGATCTGGGCGCCGAGCTGGGTGCTCCCATCTACGTGTTCTGGGGCGGCCGCGAGGGAGTCGAGGCGGACGCCGCGAAGCCCGCGCGCGACGCGCTCGAGCGCTACCGGGAGGCCGTCGACTTCTGCTGTGAGTACGTGATCGACCGCGGCTACGACATGCGCTTCGGGATCGAGCCCAAGCCGAACGAGCCGCGCGGCGACATCTTCCTGCCGACGGTGGGCCACGCGCTCGCTTTCATCGAGCGGCTCGGCCATCCCGAGATGGTCGGCGTCAACCCCGAGGTGGCGCACGAGACCATGGCTGGACTCAGCTTCCTCCACGCCGTGGCGCAGGCGCTATGGGCCGGCAAGCTGTTCCACATAGATCTGAACGGCCAGCGCATCGGCCGCTACGACCAGGATTTCCGCTTCGGAGCGGTCGGCGTGAAGGACGGCCTGTTCCTCGTGAAGCTGCTCGAGGACTCGGGCTACGACGGAGTGCGTCACTTCGACGCCCGTCCGCTGCGGGTCGAGGCCGAGGAGGGCATCTGGGACTTCGCGTCCGGCTGCATGCGCACGTATCTGGCGCTGCGCCAGCGGGCGGCGCAGATGAACGAAGACGCCGAGATTCAGGCCGTGCTCGAGGAGGCGAAGGTTCCCGAGCTCGCGCTCGACACGGTCGGCCCCTACTCGCGCGAGGCGGCCGACGCGCTGCTGGCCGAGACAGCACGACCTCGAGGCGCTGCGCGCGCGGGAGACGTTCAACGAGCGCCTGGACCAGCTGGTAGTGGATCTGGTGCTCGGCCTTCGATGAAGCCTGCCGACCCGCACGACGTACGCCGGCACAACCTCAGCCTCCTGCTGCGCGAGCTCGCCGAGCGCGGGCCGCGCTCGCGCGCGACACTGTCGGCGGAAACCGGCCTGAACAAGAGCACGGTCTCGAGCCTGGTGGCGGAGCTCAGCGACCTGGGCCTCGTCTGCGAATCGGGGCACGAGCGACCGGGGGCGGTCGGGCGGCCGGCGCAGAACGTCGAGCTCGACCCGCGCAGCCCGTTCGTGCTCGGGCTGGAGGTGAACGTCGACTACCTGGCGGTGTGGGCGGCCGACCTGGGCGGGCTCGTCCTGCACCGGTCGTTCGTCGCGAGCGACAACCGCGACCGGCCGGAGCGCGTGCTGTCGCGCCTCGAGCTGCTCGCCCGGCAGGCGCTCGACCAGCACTTCGCCGAGGGCCGGCGGCCGGCGGCGGTCACGGTCGCGGTGCCGGGCATCGTCGATCGCGACGGCGGGCTGATCGTCGCGCCCAACCTGCATTGGGAGGACGTGCCCGTCGAGCAGATGCTGAGCGAGAGCCTCGGCTCGGTCACGGTCGAGAACGAGGCGAACCTGGGGGCGCTCGCCGAGCTCACCGAGGGCGCCGGCATGGGGCTGCGCGACTTCGTCTACATCTCTGGCGAGGTCGGCATCGGCGCCGGGATCGTGATCGGCGGCGATCTCTTCCGCGGCGCGCGCGGCTTCGGCGGCGAGATCGGGCATCTCACCATCGACGCCTACGGGCCGCCCTGTCCGTGCGGCGCGCGCGGCTGCCTCGAGCGGCTCGCCGGCCAGGACGCGATCCTGCGCCTCGCCGGCTGGGACTCGCGCGTGCGCTGCCCGGGCTCGCGGCCGGAGTGGCCGGGCGCGATGCTCGCCGAGTCCGCGCGCGAGGGGCGCGCGAAGACGCTCGAGGCGCTCAGCCAGGTGGGCCACACGCTGGGGATCGCCGCGGCGGCGGCCGTCAACCTGCTGAATCCCGAGGCGCTGCTGTTGGGCGGGTACTTCGCGCCGCTCACGGAGTGGCTACGCGAGCCGATCGAGAACGAGCTCCACAATCGCCTGCTCGCCGGCGACGGTTCGGGCTGTGCCGTGGTGGCGGCGCGGCTCGGAGGCGAGGCGGCCGTTCGCGGGGCGGTGGCACTGTCGCGCCGCCAGGCGCTCGACGATCCGGCGGCGCTCGGCGCCCGCGCGCTATCCGTCGCCGGCTGAGCCCGTGCCGAGACGCAGCGCGGGAATCCTCCTCTACAGGCTCGCGGGCGATGCCCCGGAGGTCCTGCTCGTGCACCCCGGCGGGCCCTTCTGGGCGCGCAAGGACGCCGGCGTATGGTCGATCCCGAAGGGCGAGTACGACGACACCGAGGACCCGCTCGCGTGCGCCCTGCGCGAGTTCGAGGAGGAGACCGGCACGGCGCTCGACCCCGCGGAGCCGCTCGACCTCGGCAGCGTCGAGCAGCGCAGCGGCAAGCTCGTTACCGCCTGGGCGGCGGAGGGCGACCTCGATGCCGACTCGATCTCCAGCAACACGTTCTCGATGGAGTGGCCGCCGCGCTCGGGGACCACCGCCGAGTTCCCCGAGGTCGACCGCGCAGGCTGGTTCGGCCTCGACGAGGCACGCGAGAAGCTCAACCCCGCGCAGGTCGAGTTCGTCGATCGGCTGGCGGAGCGGCTCGGGCTCTGATCGCCGGTGCGCCTCGTAACCTGGAACGTCGCGGGGCGGGTGACGCGCCAGGCCGAGCAGGCCGCGGTCCTTGCCGCTGTCGAGCCGGACGTTGTGGCGCTGCAGGAGGTGACGGCGCGGACGCTGCCGCTGTGGCGAGAGGAGCTCGACGCGGCGGGGTTGACATCGATCCAGACGCCGGCCTCCTCGTCGCCTGCGGGCCGGCGGCGGCTGTCAGTGCTCACCGCAGCGCGAGAGCCGCTGCGGCCGCTGCCGGCGCCCGAGGTGCCATGGCCCGAGCGGCTCCTGTGTTGCGCCCTCGGCGACATCGAGGTCGTGAATCTGCACTCGCCGATCTCGCCGGCGCCGGAGCTGGCAAAGGTGCGGACCCATGACGCCGTAGCCTCGTACCTGGAGGCAGTGCCTAGCCCGACCGTCCTGTGCGGCGACCTCAACACGCCACGCCGGGAACTGCCCGACGGAACCGTCCTCACCTTCGCCCACGACAGCGCCGGCCGGCTGCGTCCGGAGCGCGGCGAGCGCTGGCACCGGGCCGAGAGCGCACTCGTCCACGGGTTGCGCGAGCAGGGCTGGGTCGATGCCTTCCGCGCGCTGCACGGGTACGGCGAGCGGGAGGCAAGCTGGCGCTTCCCGCAGGACCGTGGCGGCTGGCGACTCGACCACGTGCTCGTCCACGACCTGCGTCCTGTGGCGAGCGCCTACGCGCACGACTGGCGGCGCAGCGGCCTGAGCGACCACTCGGCGCTGGTGGTGGATCTGGAGCGCTCCGACTAGGGGTACCATCGGCGCGTGTCCCACGCGACCGACCTCGTAGCCGAGATCGCCAACGAGCTGGAGACCTGGCCGGGTGTGCGCATCGAACGAGGCTCCGGCAGCGGCGCGCTCGTGCGATACCGGGATGTCGAGCTCGGCGCCCTGGATCCGGACCGCGGCGTCGTGGAGCTGCCCGTTCCTTATCTGGAGCACAAAGAGCTCGTCGAGCATGGTGACGCCGAGCCGGCGGACGACTCCACTCCGGAGGCGGAGCGGGTCAGCCACGCGGTCGAGGGCCCGTCCGACGTGACCGCGGTGCTCGAGCTGTTCGACCGCCGCGATCGCGAAGCCCGCGGCGAGGAGTACCCCGACAGCACCCAGCAGGCCTGAGGCGCTGCTTACGCACTGATCGCGAGCTCGATCGTGCTGCCTTGCGCGGCCAGGAGCCGTACCGGGCCCGTAAGGGGAATTCCGGATAGACCTTGCGTCGACCGGGCGTCAAGGTGCCTTGCCACAGGCGCAGTGAAGGACTTATCTGAACAAGGAGGTCGATGACTTGACGGAACTTTCGACATCTCTGATGGGTCTTGCGGGCGGGTGGTGGATCCCGTCCCCGCCGCTGTTCTGGCTCCTGGTCATCATCGGCATCTTCTTGCTGGTACGTGGGCGCACCGGAGACCCACCCTGGGCGCGCGGGCGTCAGGAAACCGGGATCGACGTACTCGGGCGGCGCTTCGCCGAAGGCGAACTGAGTCTCGAGCAGTACCGCGAGCGACGCGCGGTCCTCGAGGAGAAGCGCTGACGCCTGGACTTAGGCGCGCTCGCTTCGCTGGGCGTCAGCGGCCATACGCGGCACGTTGCCGCATCACGGCTGGCGGAGGGCCGGACCGTGGGCCTGGGCGCGCGGCGCGCCGGGCGGTCTCCGGTGCTGCCGTTGCGATTCGCGCTTTGACCGTCGTACCCCCGCCCGCCGGACTTTCGATCTCGAGTCTGCCTCCGAGCGCGTTCACGCGGTCGGCCAGTCCACGTAGCCCCGAACCAATGGAGGGATTGGCGCCGCCAACCCCGTCGTCGCGAACCTCGACCGTCAGTGCGCCTCGCTCGACTCGCACGTCGACGCGGACGTAGCTGCAGCGTGCGTGCTTGGCGGCGTTCGTTAGCGCCTCGGCGACCACGAAGTATGCGGACGTCTCGACCGGGGCCGGCAGTCGGTCTGGAGGCACGTCCTCCAGCTCGACCGGCACCGGCGAGCGCCCAGCGAGCGCCTCCAGCGCCGCGCCCAGCCCGCGATCGGTGAGGATGCTCGGGTGGATGCCCGCCGCTAGTTCACGGAGTTCCCGGATCCCGGTCTCCATGTGCGCGAGCGCCTCCGCCAACAGCTCGCCGGCCGCGTCGGGCTCCCGCGCCAGCCTCCGCTGCGCGAGCTTCAGGCTCATGACCGCGCCCACGAGCTCCTGTTGGGCACCGTCGTGCAGGTCGCGGCCCAGTCTGCGGCGCTCCTCGTAGCCGGCCTGCACGATCCGGGCGCGCGAGGCAGCCAGTTGCTCGCGCGCGTCCACGTTGGCGAGCGCGGCCGTGACCAGCTCCGCGAAGTCGGCGAGCCGGTGTTCGGTGCCTTCCGGAAAGGCGCGGGGGTGCCCGCTCGACGCGACGATGCCGCCCCATGTCCTGCCGGCGACGGTGAGCGGCGCGCCGACGGCGGACCTGATGCCGGCCGCACGCAGGAGCTTCACAAGCTCGCCGCGGACACCCGAGTAGTCGTCCACGCGCTCCGGCCGGCCGCTTGCGTGCAGCTTGCCCGTCACCGTCTCACCGTCGATCGGGACGTTCTCGCCCTTCGGGAACCAGGGTGCCCCGCTGGCCGCCCAGGCGCCGACGACGGTCTGGGTGCCGTCGTCCTCGAAGCGCGTGATGTTGGTGCTCTGTACGTCCAGGACCCGGCCAACCTCCTCGCAGACACCCGCGAACAACCGTCCCGCGTGCGGGTCAGCGGCCACGAGCGTCGCGACGCGACGCAGCGCCGCCTGTTCGGCGAGGAGGCCTTCGAGCCGTGCCAGTGAGGATTCGGAGGTCGTCATCGGTGGCGCAGGAAGGTCAGCACCGCGCGCACGCGGCGGTGATCCTCGGGAGTGGGCATCAGACCGAGCTTGTCGAAGATCCTTGTCACGTGTTTCTCAACGGCACGCCCGGTCACGGCGAGTTTCTCCGCGATGGCCTGGTTTGATCGACCCTCCGCCATCAGCGCCAGCACCTCGCGCTCGCGCGCGGTGAGCTTCGCAAGCGGGTCCCGGCGGCGGCTGCGGCCGAGCACCTGGGCGATGACCTCCGGGTCGAGCGCGGAGCCACCCTCCGCGACACGGCGCACGGAGTCGGCGAAGCGCTCGACATCCCCCACGCGGTCCTTGAGCAGATATCCGGTGCCCTCGGCGCTGTCGCCGACGAGGTCGAGCGCATAGCCCTCCTCCAGGTATTGAGAGAGCACCATGACGGCCGTCCGCGGCAGGCGCCGGCGGATCTCTATTGCGGCGCGGAGGCCGTCGTCAGTGTCGGTCGGCGGCATCCGGATGTCCACGACTGCCACGTCTGGCTTGTGCGCGGACACCTGTCGGAGCAGCTCCTGGGCATCGCCGGCCTGAGCGACAACGTCGAAGCCCGCCTCGCCGAGCACTCTCACGATCCCCTCGCGCAACAGCAATGAATCCTCTGCGACGACTACACGCACCTCGTCCTCGCCTCAACGGTCCCACGACCGCTCGTCATTCCAGAACCTCCTCGATTGCTTCGCGCGACAGCTCGGTCTTCGGCACAAACCCGCAGGCGCCGCTCGCCGCCACGCAGCGGGCGAGCTCGGCGCCATCGTGGCTCGAGGTCAGTACCACGGCCGGCCCGGCGTCCAGCGCCCGGAGCCGGGAGGCGACCTCGAAGCCGTCCCCATCGGGGAGGTAGACGTCGACGAGCGCGAGCTCCGGTCCGAGGGCGCGCGCGGCCTCGATCGCGGAGGCGACATCGCCTGCCTCGCCGACTACGCGGTAGCCCTCGGCTTCCAGCATACGGCGGGCCTGTGCACGGAAACCGGAGTGATCGTCGACGATTAGGACGCGGGCGCCCATTGCGTCAAATTGTCCCGCAGGGAAGTCGTGAAGTCGGTACGGCTAGCCGAACCGTTGTTCCGGGGGTAGACCGAAACGCAACACGCGAGCTAGCCCGCCTTGTGACGGCGTACCCCGGTGAAACCCTCTAGCCGCGATCAAGGAACGCCGCCACCGCATCGTCGCCAGGACCCAGGAGCAGGCCAGGAAGACAACCCGCCCGTACCCGCCCTGGCGATCGGACCGGCGGGTGCTCGAACGTGCTCGCGGAGGCGACGAGGGCGCCTTCCGCTACCTCATCGAGCCGCACCGCACCGGGCTGCACGCCCACTGCCACCGGATGCTCGGGTCGCCACACGATGCGGAGGACGCACTCCAGGACACGCTCCTGCGCGCGTGGCGGGCGCTCCCGAGCTTCCGCGGCGGCAGCCAGCTTCGCACCTGGCTGTACCGGATCGCGACGAACGTGTGCCTCGACGCGATCGCCAGCCGTCGCAGGCGCGCGCTGCCGCTCGATTACGGCACGATGACGCATGCTCGCGAGAGTCATCCGAGCAAGCCGGCGTCGCACACGCCACGGATCGAGCCGTACCAGGAAGGGGCGGTCGGTAGCCCGGAGGGCGCCGCGCCGCTCGAGGCCAGCTACGAGCAGCGCGAGGCGCTCGAGCTCGCATTCATCGCCGCCCGCCGCCACCTACCGGCCCGCCAGCGGTCCGTGCTCATCCTCCGCGACGTGCTCGGCTTCTCCGCCAAGGAGGCCGCGGACGTGCTCGCCACAACGGTCGCATCGGTCAACGGCGCACTTCTCCGCGCCCGCCGGTCGGCTGACGAACGAGTCCCGGGCGAAAGCCGGGACCCGGCGCGGCGGACGATCCGCGACCGGCGGCTGCGAATGACCGCGGAGCACTTCGCCGATGCCTTCGAGCGGGGCGAGATCGACGCCGTGCTCGCGCTGCTGGCCGACCACAAGCCGGTCGCGACGCTGCCTACATCTACCGGACAGGGTCGGCTCATGGCTCGCTACCGCGGCCGGAAGTGCGAGCTCTCCAGCACGACCGCAACCTCGGGCGCGGTCGTGTGATTCACTCGCCGGCCGGCGGCGGCCCGCCCGCCCGGGCCAGGAACGACCGGATTGTCTCGGTCAGCTCGCGCGGATGATCCTGGTAGGGGGTGTGCGTCCCCGGCGTGCGCGCAACCTCAACGCTCAGGCGCGGGGCGAGCCATTCGGCAACCTCGGCGATGAAGGGCGCGCTCTCCTCGCTGAGGAGCACCTGGACGGGAACCGCAATCGCCGCGAGCGTCGCGTCGTCGGGCCGGTAGGACTCGAGCGTTCTCTCAACGTCCAGGAACGTCTGGGCGTTGCCCAGCATCCGCTCGCGCAGACCGGACTCCAGGCTCTCCCAGTTGGCATCGCCGGCGACGAAGCGCCAGAAGCGCTCTAGACCGGCCGGCGGACCGCCCGTCGCCATGCCGGCGTCGACCTGCTGCGCGATCGCTGCCAGGACGTCATCCCCTCGCTCGAGCACCGCGAGCATCGGCGGCTCGTGCAGGATCGCCGCTCGAACGAGCTCGGGGTGACGGATCAGCAGCGCCAGCGCGCAGATCGCGCCGCTGCTGGTGCCGAAGACGGCGGCGGGAGGCAGCTCGAGCGCGCGCAGCAGCCCGGCCGCGTCGTCCGCCTGCTCCTCCACCGTCGTCCGGGCCCAGTCTGGGGGGCGCGAGCTGCGCGAGTTGCCACGCCGGTCATATGTGAGCACGGTGAGCTCATCGGCCAACTGGTCGGCGACTGTCGCAAAGTGCCCGGCGTCGCCCGTCGCGCCCATGATCAACAGCAAGGGCGGCCCGCGACCACGAAGCTCGTAATACAGCTGTAGGGGACCAACCGTGACCATCGGCATCGCCGCAGCTCCCCGGGTCGGACGCAGCTCTGCGCGTGAGGTGATCCTAGTCCGGCCAGTACGGCCAGCCGCACCAGGCAAGACAGCGATCCGAACCGGGACACGCCAGCCAGCCGCATCCCTGCAGCCCCTCTCCTGCGCAATCCTGCGGCCATGCTCACGAGATCAGAAAGCAATCGGGTGATCGCGGGCGTTGCGGGCGGGATCGCGCAGCGGCTCGGGGTCAACTCGACACTTGTACGGCTGGCGTGGGTGCTGTCCGTCCTGTTCGGCGGCTTCGGCATCCTGGCCTACCTCGTCCTCTGGGTAGTGCTGCCTAAGGGCACCGCCCATATCGCCCCGACCCGAATCGCCGAGGAGCGCTTCGCGCGCGGCGAGATCACCGCGGCGGAGCTCGAGCGGATCAGAAGCGAGCTCCAGGCCGAGCCGTCTCGTGCTTAGCGCAACCGCCGCACCTCGTAGGCGATCACCGGCCGTCCGAACCCCTTCAGTTCGAGGCTGCCGACTGGCGTCGTCTCCACCGCTTCCTCCGTCGCCGCGAAGACTCGCTGACCGATGAGCGTCTGGCCGGGGGAAGCATGTGTGCTGAGCCGGGCGGCGAGGTTCGTTGCCGGCCCGAGAGCGCCGTAGTCGAATCGACCCTCAAAGCCGATCCGGCCCAGCGTCGCGTACCCGGCCTCGATGCCGATTCCGAGGGCCAGCTCGATTCCGCGCTTGCGCCAGCCGGCCGCCAGCTCGCCGAATCGTGCCTGAGCGGCCAGCGCCAGCCGGACGGCCTGGAGCTCGTGCTCGTCGACAGGCAACGGATCGTTGAAGAAGACCATGACCCCATCGCCTGCGAAGTGCTCGAGGGTCCCGTGGTAGGTAGAGATGAGCTCGCCGAGCACGGCGTGGTACTCACGCAGCACGTCGAACAGGTCCTCGGGCGCGGCGGTTTCAGCGAAAGCGGTGAAACCCCGCAGGTCGGAGAAGAAAGACGAGATGTACGCCCGGTGTCCGGCCAACAGCCTTTTGCCGTCTTCGCTCGAGAGCAGGTCCGAGACCTGCGGCGAGACGAAGCGCGAGAGCTCCGTGCGCTGACGCTCGACTGCGTCGAGGAGCCTCGCGTTCGTCAGTGCGATGGCGGCCTGGTCGGCAAAGGTCTGAACGAGCGCGATGTGGTCGTCCGTGAACGGCTTCGGCTCGCGGCGCACGAGGACGACCACGCCGATCAGGTCGTCTTCGACCATGATCGGTACCCCGAGCATCGTTCGGAAGAAACGTGGTCCGGGATAGGTGTATTCCGGATCCTCCAGGACGTCCGGAATCTGGACAGGCTTTCGTTCGATCGCGGCGCGGCCGGCTGCCGTCGTCCGGTCGACAGGATGCGGGTGGTCGAGATCGTATTGCGCGCCCTCGGGCTCGCCATGGTGGGCCCCTACGTGCAGGAGACCGGCGTCGAGCAGCCAGAGTGCCCCGTGGTCGGCCTCGCAGAGCCGCCTGCACTCCTCGGCGACCTCCTCGAGGACCGGTTGCAGCCCGGCACGGCGAGCGACAGCGCGAAGAACGCCGCTGATCGCGCGCTGCTGCTCGCGCACGGCCTCGAGTTCATGGGCGAGGTCGGAGTGGTCCCCCGCGACGCCGGCCATTGGCCCAGCTTAGGCCGTCGGCGCCGTCTATCAGAGCGTGGTTCCTACATTGGTGGCGACTGCGTCGGCTCAACGACGGAGGTTCCGTTCAACACGGCCTCCCGCCCACCACCGCGACGGAGTCGAGCCCCCCTTCCTGCTCGAGCCCCGTGGGCGCCCGCAGCCGCCGGACGAGCGTCCCCGCGAGGACCGCCGCAGCGATCGCGACCGCGGCACTCAGGGCGGCTGCGACCTGCAGAGCCTGGGTGAACGCTTCTTGGGCCACATCAACCAGCGGGCGGGCGAGCTCGCCCGGAAGCTCGTCGCCCGCCGCTACCGCCGCGCCGAGCGTGTCACTCGCGGCCTCGGCCGCCTGGTCTGGAGCACCCGCTGGGAGTGCACCTTCAACCTCGTCGCGGTAGACGGCCGTGCCGATGGCGCCGAGGGTCGCGATGCCGAGAGCACCACCGAACTCGGAGCTTGTCTCCGAGATCCCCGCGGCCGCCCCGGCGCGCTCCGGTGGTGCCGCCCCGACCATCAGGTCGGCTGCCAGCGTGTAGACAGGAGCCAATCCGATTGCGAAGACGACCGATCCGCTCACGAGCGTGGCGAGTGCCGAGTCGCCGTCCACCTGGGTAAGCAGGCCGAAGCCGACGGCACTGACGACAAGCCCCCCGGCCATCGCGAAGGCCGGCTGGACGAGCCGCACCAACAACGGGGTCAGCAGGGCGCCGACGAGGAACGAGCATGCGTACGGCACCGTCCAAAGCCCTGCCTCGAACGGCGAGAGTCCAATCACCAGTTGCAGGTACTGGGCGATGAAGACGGCGATGCCGAAGTTGACGAAGAAGCCGAGCGTGTTGGCGGCCAGGGCTCCATTGAAGGCCGACAGGTGGAAGAGGCGCAGGTCGATCAGTGGATCGGGCAGCCGTTGCTGCCTGCGCACGAAAGCGACGCCGAGGGCGAGGCCGGCTGCGATCGAAAGGACAGCAAGCGGTCCCAGTCCGTCCTGGGCGGTCTGCTTGAGGCCGTAGATCACGGCGAGCACGCCGATCAGTGAGAGAACCACGCTGATCAGATCCGGCTTGCCCGCCTTGGGGTCACGGTACTCGGGCAGCAACCGCGGCCCGACGATCAGCAGCAGGCCCATCACCGGCAACGCCGGCAGGAACACGGAGCCCCACCAGAAGTGCTCCAGGAGCAGGCCGCCGACCAGGGGCCCGATCGCCGCTCCCACCGAGAAGCTCGTGATCCAGACACTGATCGCGAAGGTGCGCTGGCTTGGGTCCTCGAACATGTTGCGGATCAGAGACAGGGTCGACGGCGCCAGCGTCGCCCCCGCGACCCCCAGCAACGCTCGCGCCGCAATCAGCATCTCTGCGCTGGTCGAGAGTGCAGCGAACACCGAGGCGAGGCCGAACGCCGCCGCGCCGATCAACAGCAGACGGCGGCGGCCGATCCGATCACCCAGTGTTCCCATGGTGATCAGTAGGCCGGCGACCAGAAAGCCGTAGATGTCCACGATCCAAAGCAGTTGGGAGCTACTCGGCTGAAGGTCCTCGCTCAACGCGGGAAGCGCGAGGTTCAGCACGGTTAGGTCCATCGCGTAGACCACGCACGGCAGCGCGATCACGGCGAGCCCGGCCCACTCACGCCGTCCCGCTCTCGGCGGCGTCATGGCTGTCGTCGGCCCACGTGTTGGAAGTCAGTCACCCGAATTACTGACTGCGCCGCGGGGCGGAAATGACCGCCTCGCCCGATGCGGACCAAGCCGGTGGTGAGTTTGCGGCGGACGAGCGGTCTAGATATGCGAGGACGCCCGTCATGATCAGCCAGCGACAATCGGACACGGCCGCGTGCGAGCCCTTCGGGCGGGCCGCGTGAGTCGCACGCGCGCACATGGCCACGTCGGCTCCGCGCCTCGCGAAGCGGAGCGGGCCTGATGACCGAGCGCCTAGCGCTCTCGAGCAGCCGCAGGCCGTGGCTCACACTGGCGGCCTGGGCGTTGACGCTCGTGGCCGCGATCGCGGTCACTGCAGCTTTCCTCGGTGACGCGTTGTCGGGCGACGAGGAGGTGACCAGCGATACCGACTCCAGGCGCGCCGACGAGCTCGTGTCCGCGCGCTTTGCCGAGCAGCAGGGCGGCTTCGGGAGCGGCGCGACCGAGGTTGTGGTCGTTCGCTCTTCGGGCGCCACTGTCGATGAGCCACGCTTCGAACGGCGGGTCCGGGCGATCACGGGTGAGCTGCAGCTGGCGGGTGCGACCCAGGTGACCAGCTTCTACGACACGGGCGAGCAGCGGCTCGTCTCGCAAGATCGCGATGCCACGGCGCTGCTCGTGGCCACCGGTCCCGACGCCGAGGACGACATCGACGGAATCGTCGAGGCGGTCGAGGGCGCCGACGGTCGAGGCGGGTTCGAGGCCACGATAACCGGCGAGTTCACGCTCGACGACGACTTCTCGACGCTGGCGGGCGAGGACCTCAAGAACGGCGAGCTGGGATTCGGATTGCCGGCTGCGCTGATCGTGCTGCTGATCGTCTTCGGCTCGGTGGTGGCGGGATTGATCCCGCTGCTGCTGGCGATCGTCTCGATCACCGTCGCGCTCGCGCTGCTGGCGCTCGTCGGACAGGTGTTTCCGCTCTCGGTGTTCGCCACGAACATGCTCACCGGGATGGGGCTCGCCCTCGGGATCGACTACTCGCTGTTCGTGCTGTCCCGCTTTCGCGAGGAGCGGCTTCACGGACGCGAGAAGCCTGACGCGATAGCCGCCGTCGGCGCAACGGCTAGCCGCGCCGTGCTGTTCAGCGGCATCGCCTTCATCCTGGCCATGCTCGGGCTCCTGCTCGTCCCGCACACGATCATGCGAAGCCTCGCCGCCGGTGCGATCGTGGCGGGACTCGTCTCGGTGGCCGCGGCACTGACGCTCTTGCCGGCGCTCCTGAGTCTGCTGGGCGATCGTGTCAATGCGCTGCGCATCCCGTTTTTCGGCCGAGCCGCGACGCGCGAACAGAGCCCGTTCTGGTCTCGGACGGTGCGAGCGGTGATGAGGCGGCCGGTCGCCAGCCTCGCGCTGGCCACTTTGATTCTCCTGGCCTTGGCTGTGCCCGTGCTGGCCCTGCGGTCGGGTGAGGCGGGAGTCCAGACCCTCCCGGATCGGCTGGCCGCGAAGCAGGGCCATCTAGCCTTGAACGCCGAGTTCCCGGGCGAGACCACGGACCCGGCGGAGATCGTGATCGACGGCGACGCGGCTGCGCCGGCGGTCCGCGGCGGGATCGCGCGTCTGCGGGAGCGCCTGGCCAGCGAGGATCTCTTCGGCCGCCCCGTTCTGGAGCGAAACCCGGACGGTGATCTCACGGTTCTGACCGTCCCAATCCAGGGCGATCCGCTTGACAGGGAGGCGGTCGACGCTGTCCGCGAGCTGCGCAGCGAGCACGTTCTCGACGCCTTCTCGGATTCCGGTGCCCGTGTGCTCGTGGCCGGGGACACGGCGGAATCGATCGATGAAACGGACACGATGAACGACTGGCTCCCGATCGTCTTCACCTTCGTGTTGTCGCTCAGCTTCGTGCTGCTGGTAATCGCCTTCCGCTCGGTCGTTGTCGCGGCCAAGGCGATCGCCGTGAACCTGCTGTCGGTGGGGGCGGCCTACGGGTTGCTGGTCCTCGTCTTCCAAGAGGGGATCGGGAACGAGCTGTTCGGCTTCCCGCAGGTCGACACGATCGAATCGTGGGTGCCGCTGTTTCTCTTCGCGGTCCTGTTCGGGCTCTCGATGGACTACCACGTCTTCCTGCTCAGCCGCATCCGTGAGCGCTTCAGTCAGACCGGCGACAACAGTGATGCGATCGCTTACGGCGTCGGCTCGACAGGCCGCATCATCACCGGCGCCGCGCTCATCATCATCGCTGTCTTCAGCGGGTTCGCACGCGGCGACTTGGTCATGTTCCAGCAGATGGGGTTCGGCGTGGCCGTCGCCCTGCTGCTCGACGCCACCATCGTCCGCCTGGTGCTCGTGCCGGCGGCGATGGAGCTGCTCGGCGACCGCAACTGGTACCTGCCCGCATGGCTCCGCTGGCTGCCTGACGTCCGCGTCGAGGGCGGGGGGCGCACGCGGCGAACCGGTACCGCTCCGACAACGACGCCCGTGCGAGGGGCGACCCCGTGAACGTCAGTGAGTGGCCATGGCCTGCCGAGCTCGAGGACCCGATCGCCGGACCGTTGAGAATGGTCAGTCGGCGGCCGCGAGTGCGGCGCTCGTCGACCGACCGCGGCTGGTGAAGAAGGCGGCTTCGGCGTCCCCCAGCGGCGTCGAGGGCGGCTCGCCGTGCAGATACTCCGCGGCGATCGCGCCCCAGTCGGCGCCGGCGCGGAGTTGCCCGAGGACGACAGCGACGATGCCGTGCATCCGCCGGATGAGGATCGCCTCGGGTGGCAGCGTGAATTGGTTGAGCTGCACCCTCATCGCGGCCCGCTCTTCCCGGTCCGGGCGTTGACGGTCCAAGTCGGGCCGGCCGTCAACGGGAGAGAAGCGGCGCTCTCCCGGGACGGCGTACCACCTGATCGCCATTCGCATCAGGCCGAGCGCGAAATCGGCGTCCACTGCATCTGCGCGGTCGGCGGGCAGATATCCACCCGCACGCAGGGCCGCCTTGAGGGCCTCCGCGTCGCCGTCGCGGACGGCACGGGCGATCGCCCGCTCGGCGGCCACGCGGGAGGCGTCGACGTCGCGCAGCAGGCCGAAGTCCAGGAAACAGACCCGGCCATCAGTGCAGAGCAGGTAGTTACCGGGGTGCGGGTCTCCGAGCGCGATCCGGTCGCGATATAGCAACCCGAAGTAGAGCCTGAAGACGATCTCGCCGTAGCGGTCGCGCCGCGCCTCGTCGACCCGCCGCACGGCCTCGAAGCGCTCGCCCTCGACGTACTCGGACACCAGCACGCGCCGGGTCGAGAGGCTCGTGTGGACACGTGGCACGCGGACGAAGGGATGTCCTCGCAGCATCCGCTCGATGCGGCGCTGGTTCTGGGCCTCGAGCTCGTAGTCGAGCTCCTCTCCGATCCGTTCGCGCATCTCCGCGGCCAGCGCCTTCGCGTCCAGCCCCGGGGCGAGCCGCTTGACCAGCGGTAGCAGGAGCGTCGCGTTGCGCAGGTCCGTGTCGACCGCCTCGGCGACCCCGGGGTACTGGATTTTCACGGCCACCTCGTCGCCGTCGACGGTCGTGGCGCGATGGACTTGGCCGATCGAGGCCGCGGCAAACGCACGGTCGTCGAAGTCGCGGAACACGTCCCGCAGCGGCCCGCCGAACTCCTGCCGCATCAGCTTTTCCAGGTCCGCGAACCGTACTGGCGGGACGTCGTCGCGGAGCGCGGCGAGGCTCCGCTGCAGTTCGTCCCGCTCCTCCTCCGGCAGGCCCTCGAACTCGACCATCGAGAGCATCTGGCCAACCTTCATCGCCGCGCCGCGCATCTGCCCAAGCTGTTCGACAACCTGCTGGACCAGCGCCGCGGCCCGCTCCCTCTCGGCCGCGGCGGCACTCTCAGGCGTCCGGAGCCGGTTGGCGGTCCGCATCCCCGCCCACCGCAGGCCCTGACCCGTCACCAACCCACCGACGCGCGCAGTCCGCGCGAGTCGACCGGTGGGGAGCCTGCCCGCCTCCGGCAGTCGATCGTCGGCCCGAGAACTCATCGACCGAGCCTAGCGGCGCATCGATGTCGGCCTCGGCGGGGAGGTCATCGCGGACGAAGGCAGTTGGCGATCGGCATGGTACGAGCGTGTCAGACAGCCGACGAGCCAAAGGCCGAGCGCGCGACCGCTACGAAGGCTGCTACTGCGGGCGATGTATCGTCGGCGCGCCAGACCAGGCAGGTCTCTAGCGAGTCGGTCGGTTCGCTCAGCGCTACCCCGACGATCCCGTCTGGCAGTCCGCCTGCCACGGTCTGTGGCGCCACGCCTACGGCCGGGATCTCGGCAAGGACCCCGAGGTCCCATCCCGTGTGGAATGACTCGTTGCGGACTCGCGGTTCGAAGCCGGCGCGGCGGTAGATCGCCATGAACGCGTCGTGGAGCCGCGGTGCGATCTCCCGTGGGAACACGATGAAGTCCTCGGCGGCAAGCGCGGACAGCGGAATCGCCTCCTCGCGGGCGAGCTGGTGAGTCCTTGGCAAGAGGGCGACGAGGCGCTCCTTGCGTATAGGGGCGAGCTCCAAGTCCGCGGCGATCTCGGGACAGAGGGAAAGGGCAAGGTCGATGCTCCCGTTTCGGAATGCCGGCGGCATCCGGGCGTTCCACATCTCCTGGGCCAGGAGCTCGACGTCCGGGTGGCTTGCCCTGAAAGCCCGGCCGAGCGCCGGGAGCGTCTCAAAGCGAGTGCTCCACGAAAACGCGATCCGCAGCCTCCCAAGCTCGCCCGCCCCTGCGCGCCTGGCGTCCTCGGCCGCCCGATCGGCATCCTCCAGCGTCCGTCGCGCTCCGGCGAGAAACGCGTGTCCGGGGTCGGTGAGCCTTACCTCACGGGTCGTACGGACGAAGAGATCGACCCCCACGTCGCGCTCGAGCTGTCTGATCGCGGCGCTGAGCGGAGGTTGCGCCATGTGCATCCGTTCCGCGGCGCGGCTGAAGTTCAGCTCCTCCGCCACGGCGATGAAGTAGCGCAGGTGGCGCAGCTCAACCACTGCATGAGGAGCGTACCCCTTTTCATACCTGCTCGGTCTCGCGTTAGACCGGATTCCTGTTGCCCCGAAGCCGGTCGGTTCCTAGCGTGGGGTGCATGGCCCCGATCGTCCACACCTACCGCTCCGGCGAGACCGGGCTGTTCGTCAACTCGTACCTAGTCGAGGGCTCGGAAGGCGTGGTCGGGGTCGACGCGCCGCTGCTGCTGTCCGATGGCCGGGCGTTCCGCGCGCGCCTCGAAGCGCTAGGCAAGCCGCTACTCGGCGCGCTGGTCACGCACCCGCACCCGGATCACTACAACACGATCACCGAGCTGGTCGCGGACGAGGACGTGCCGGTGATCGCGCATGCCGACGTCGACCGGGAGATTCGCGCCAAGGACGACGCCAAGCGTGCCCAGTGGGGGCCGATGTTCGGGGACGAGTGGCCCACGAGCGCCACGTTTCCAAACCGGACGGTCACGGACGAGGAAGCTGTGGAACTCGGCGACCTGCGCTTCACCGCCTGGGACTTCGGCGCCTGCGAGAGCGAGAGCGAGACCGTCTGGCTTCTCGATGACGGCGAGACCGCTTTCGTCGGTGACCTCGCCTTCAACGGGACGCACGCCTACCTGGCGGACGGGCACACCGACGCCTGGCTGCGGGCGATCGACCGCGCCGAGGAGTCCTTCGCCGGCGTGCGCACGCTCTATGTCGGCCACGGCGCTTCCGCCTCGCCCG
Source organism: uncultured Thermoleophilaceae bacterium (assembly GCA_963734025.1). Classification (GTDB taxonomy): domain Bacteria; phylum Actinomycetota; class Thermoleophilia; order Solirubrobacterales; family Thermoleophilaceae; genus JACVRW01. Next base: position 2,527 of record CAVTFR010000002.1, on the reverse strand, counting down.
CGGTCCTCGCCGAGCAGCGCCGCTACCTGCTGATGGCGCGCGAGGCGATCGGCCGGGCCGCAGACGGCCGCGTACAGCTGAGCGAGGACGAGGCGAATCGCGTGGTGACTGTGATGGAGCGCTACCTGGCGGGCGCCCCGCTCGGCTGGCTGGTCGGCGCCGGCGCCTCCGCGGTCGCGGCCGAGCTCGCGCGGGAGGCCGCGAGCGCATGATCGCTCGCCCGCGGCGCCGGAGCGGCGCTCGAAGAACGGACCAAGGAGAGAGCAAACGATGACTGTCATCACGACGTTGGACATCAAAGACATGACCCCGCAGGAGTACAGGGCGGTGCTCGACCGGATGGGTGTCGAGACGCGGCCCGCCGGTGGGATCTACCTGCACCTGACCACAACCATGAGCTTCGGCTACCGGGTCGTGGAGCTCTGGGACCGCAAGGAAGGCTTCGACGAGTTCCTCGAGAACCGCCTGGCCCCCGCGACATCGGAGCTCGGGATCGAGCGGGAGACGGAGATCACCGTGACCCCGCTGCACAATCTTTTCGCCCCTCGGCTCGAGGAGATTCCCGGCCTCGTTCCCTCCCTTCCGGGGAGCCGCGCGTCCGCCGACGTGTCTGCAGAGCGCTGATCGAAACGGTGACGGGTTAGTCCTGGCCCTCTTCCCAGTCTTATCTCTGGGACGAGTTCGACACTCTCGAAGGAAGCGACACCATGCGGATATTCGCGTACGACCGATTCAAGCCCGGCGTCACCTTGGAGACGATCGAGCCGTACCTCTCTGAGGAGGTGGCCAACGTCTGGCGACTTTGGAAGGCGGGGATCGTGCGGGAGAACTACGCGCGCGCCGACGAACCCGGCGTCGTCATCGTCTTCGAGCTCGACAGCGTCGAGGACGCCAAGCGCTACACCGACGACTTCCCGCTGACCAAAGCCGGCTTTCTCGAGTGGTTCTTCATCCCGTTGATGGTTCCGCTTCCCGTCGAGAGCCTCTTCCGGAGCGAGGTTGACGTTTCGGGGCCCTACGACCGGACGACCACCGTTGCCGGCTAGGCGGACGATGACTCGAAAGGAGCGTCAATGCAACACCACCGCAACCTTCGGATCCCCGACACGCTGGCGGATGTCTGCGGCCGAGATCGCATCGCACTGATCGTCTATGACATGCAGGTCGGAGTCGTCCGACAGCTCGCCGATGGCCCGCAGGTAACCGAACGGGTCCGGAGCGTGCTCGAGGCTGCCCGCCGGGCCGGGCTCAGGATCTTCTTCACAAGGCACATGACGCTGCCCATAGAGCTGATGGGTATCTCTCAGCTGCGCACCTGGATGGCCTGGCAGCGGAAGGATCGCGTCGAGGACATCGTCTCGCCGTTCCTGCGCGATACCCCTGCCTTCGAGCTCGTGCCCGAGCTCGCTCCGCTCCCATCGGAGGCGGTCTTCGACAAGCTGTCGATGTCCCCATTCGAGGGCACCCCGCTCGAGTTCGCGCTGCGCGACGCGCAGGTCACCGCCTTTGTGATCGTCGGCGTAGCAACCGAGGTCGGGATCGAGCCCTCAGTTCGGCACGGCGCGGATCTGGGTCTCATCCCGGTCGTGGTCACCGACGCCTGTGGAGCGGGCAACCACGCCGCCGCCAAGCGCTCCCTCGCGGGACTCGCCACCGCCGGCGACGCGATCCTGACCGACATCGCCACCATCACCGGCCTTTTGGCCGGGCCCACGACCGGCGACCCCGGGCCGGGAGGATCAGAGGCAGCGCCACAGGAGGTTTCTCGATGACCACGATCAACGAGACCGAGAGCCACCGCGAGTCCGTTGACGTCACTCGGCCTAGCCGCACGCCGCATGTGCTGATGGTGGTCGCCAACCCGACGACCTCGTCGACCACCGGGTGGCCAGTCGGGTTCTGGGCCGCGGAGCTGTTCCACCCGCTCTATGAGTTCACCAAGGTGCGGTACCGGGTCACGGTCGCCAGTCCGGACGGAGGCAGGGTCGAGCTCGACGGCCTTTCGGATCCGCGAGACGAGAGCCGCTGGTCGGCGGACGACCTCATCTCGATGGGAGCGCTCAACACGCCCGAACTTGCGCGGCTGCTCGAGCAGACGCCGAGGCTTGCGGATCTCGACCTCGCCGAGTACGACGCCCTGGTGGTGTGCGGCGGGCAGGGGCCGATGTTCCAGTTCCGCGACAACGAGGATCTGCAGCGAACGATCGCCGCCTTCTACGAGGTCGAGAAGCCCACTGCCGCGCTCTGCCACGGGGTGTGCGCACTGCTGGATGTCAGGCTGTCTGACGGCTCCAGCCTGATCGGGGGCAAGACCATCACCGGCTTCGCCAATGTCGAGGAGGACTTTGGCGACGCTGCCGTCGGCAAGCCCCTCATGCCATTCCGGATCGAGGACGAGGCCCGACGGCTGGGCGCCAACTTCGTGCAGGCCGGTCTGTTCAAGGCTTTCGCGGTTCGAGACGACCAGCTCATCACCGGCCAGCAGCAGTACTCGGGCGTCAAGGTCGCCCAGCTCGTGATCGAGTGC
>CAVTFR010000001.1:0-20975 GCA_963734025.1 uncultured Thermoleophilaceae bacterium | reverse complement strand
CTCGACGTCGAGGCGCACCTGGATGTCCACGACGGGCATCTCCTTCGGGCCGCGGTCCTCGAAGGCACCCGAGGTCTCGATGCTGTTGCGCTCGCCCTGCGAGCTGAAGGACAGCTCGCCGTCGAAGCTCGCGCTCTCGAGGTCGTCGTTCGTGAAGGCGGCCTCGAGCTGCTGCTTGGGCGTCAGCTGCGGCGCGGCCTCGGCCGCCTGCTGCTGCGCCTGCGCCTCGACGGGCGCCGCATCCCCGCTCGACGAGTTGCGCGCGTTCTGCACGGCGAAGAACGTGGCGCCGAGCAGTACGACGCCGATCAGAGCGAGAAGGAAGGGGCGGGAGACGGCCATTGGCAGGCATATCGGCAACCCGCCGAGACTGGTTTAGGAGGGAGCGGGTGTACTAGACACCGGGCTGGACGCGGCTCTGCGCATGGTCTCGACCGGCGCCTCGCGACCGGTCCAGCGCTCGAAGCTGCGGGCCCCCTGGCGCACCAGGATCTCGATCCCGTCGACGACGCGCGCGCCCCGCTCCTGCGCCCGGCGCACGAGCGCGGTCGGCTCCGGTCCGTAGACGAGGTCGACCACAGTGGCGGCCTCGACGAGCGGCAGCGCCTCCTGGTCGGCGTCGCGCGAGAGGCCGACAGCGCTGGCGTTGACGAGCAGCTCCGCGGCGCCCGGCCGCTCGGACGCGGCCACCCCGAACTCGTCCGCGAGCGCGCGCGCCCGTTCGTGCGTGCGGTTCCAGACCGTCACCTCGGCGCCGGACTCCCGAAGCGCCCAGACCGCCGCACGCGCTGCGCCGCCCGCGCCGAGCACCAGCGCAGTGGCGGGACGCTCGGCGCCCAGCGCGTCCATCAGCCCGCCGGCATCGGTGTTGTCGCCGCCGATCCGGCCGTCCTCGAAGCTGAGCGTGTTCACCGCCCCGACCTGTGCGGCCGCCTCGGTCAGCTCGTCGGCGAGCCGGTATGCGGCGAGCTTGTGCGGGATCGTCACGTTCGCGCCGCGGTAACCCGAGCCGGGCAGCGCCCTCACCGTCTCCGCGAACAGCCCGGGCGGGACGGGCAGGTGCAGGTAGCGCCAGTCGAGCCCCAGCTCCGCGAACGCCGCGTTCATCATCGCGGGCGAGCGGCTGTGGCCGACGGGGAAGCCGAGGACGCCGGCGAGCGCGCTCAACAGTTCGTGGGCGACTTGCCGCCGCGCTCCTCGCGCGCCGCGTTGTACTCGTCCACGTAGCGCTGGAACTCGGCGTCGGTCTCGGCGAACTTGTGGCGGCCGTTCCCGCACACCGCCGCCACGTAGAAGAGGTAGCCGGTGCGGGCCGGGTTGGCCGCCGCGCGGATCGCCGCAAGCCCGGGGTTGCCGATCGGCCCGGGCGGCAGGCCGGCGTGCACGCGCGTGTTGTAGAGGCTCGGGTTGGCGAGCTCGGACTGCTTGAGCGGCTCCGTCCAGTTGCCCGTGATGAAACGCACCGTGGCGTCGATGCCGAGGCTGATGTCGTCGCGCAGGCGGTTGTAGATCACCGAGGAGACGAGCCGGCGCTCCTTTGCGACCGCCGCCTCGCGGTCGATCAGCGAGGCGATGATGAGGACGTCGTAGGGCGTGAGGTTCTTGCGCCGCGCGTAGCGCAGGTCGACCTTGTCGAAGTTGCGCTTGAAGGCCTCGAGCTGGGCGGTCACGAGGGCACGCGCCGGACGGCCCTTGCGCAGCTCGTATGTCGCCGGGAACAGGAAGCCCTCCAGGCTCGCCCCGCGCGGCGCGCCGTAGCGGCGCGGCCTGACCTCGCGGTTGCGCCGGCTCGCGCGCATGTAGCTGCCGCGCAGCGGCGAGCCCTTCACGATCGGCGCGATCTCACGCCGCGAGAGACCCTCGGGAACGGAGACGATCGTCACGTTGGGCGGCACGCCCTCCTCGAGCGCGTCGAGCGCGGCCGCGAAGCTCATGTCCTCGCGCAGCTCGTAGGAGCCGGGCTTGAGGTCGCCGCTGCGCCCCGCCAGTCGCGCACGCAGCTCGAAGAATCCGGCGCTCGCTATCACGCCGCGCGCCTCGAGCAGATCCGCGATGTCACCGAGCGTCGCCCCCTGCGGGATGCTCACGCGGACGGCCGGCCCGTCGCTCTCGCCCTTGAAGGGCTGGAACAGCGAGACGAGCATCCACGCGGCCGCGGCGAACGCCACCAGCGCGATGAACGCGGCGACGAGGCGGCCCCAGCGCGGTCCGCGCGAGCCGCCGCCGCGGCCTTCGCGGCGCGCGCGCCGCCCGTCCGCCCCGGCGTCGGCGTCGCCGTCCGCGGAGCCGTCGTGCGTCTGGCGCTCCGCCTCTCCGAGCCAGTCCTCCTGGGGCGCCGGCGGAGCCGGGGTCATGACGCCGGCCCGGCGCGCGTCGCGCTCACGGCGCGCAGCCTCCCTCTCCTCGGGTGAACGTCCGCCCGGCACGGGCGGCGGGCCGGAGCTCACTAGGGGGCGCCGGCTCCTGCACGAGCCAGATAGCTCTCGAGCAGGTGTGCCGCGGCGCGCGAGTCCGCGTCACCCCGCCCCCCGGTGCGCTCGGCGAGACGCGTCGTCATGCGCTCGTCGTGAAGCTCCACCGGTACGGAGACTTTCCCCGCCAGACGCTCCGCAAACGTTCGCGCCCGTCCCGCCTGCTCCCCCTCGTGCCCGGCCAGCGTGAGCGGCAGTCCCACGACGATCCGCTCCGCGCCGCTTTCCGCCGCCAGCCGCGCGACCGCGGCGAGGCCCTTCCCCGTGTCCGGGCGCTTCACCGCCGCCAGCGGCGTCGCGAGCGTGCCCGACGGGTCGGAGATCGCGGCGCCGCAGCGCGCGGAACCGTGGTCGAGGGCGAGGACACGCATCAGCCAAGCGCCCTCTCGATCTCGAGCCTCGCCGTTGCGAGCGCCTCGGGCAGCTTCTCGGGATCGCGCCCGCCGGCCTGGGCCATGGTGTCGCGCCCGCCTCCGCCGCCGCCGGCGACCTGGGCCGCGGCGCGGATCACATCGCCGGCCTTGACGCCGCGCTCGACGACCGCCGGCGCGACGTTCGCGACCAGGTGCACGCGGCCCTCGAGCGCGCTGCCGAGCACGACCGCCGACTCGCCCAGCTTCTGGCGCACCGCGTCCGATAGATCGAGCAGCTCCTTGGGCTCCATGCCGTCCACAGGCTCCACGACGACCCGGACGCCTGCGATGTCCTCGGCCTTGCCGACGAGCTCGTCGGCGACGGAGCGGCCATCTGCCGCCTTGGGCCTCCTCTGAAGCTCCTTGACGCGGTCGCTGAGCCGCTCGACCGCGTGAACGACCTCGTCCTCGGGCACGCGCAGCAGCGTGGCGACCTCGTCGAGGCGCTCGCTGCGCTCCCGGAAGAGCTCTGCGGCTCCCGCGCCGGTGAGCGCCTCGATGCGGCGCACGTTCGACGCGCTCGAGGTCTCGGCCGTCACGTGGAAGAGGCCGATCTCGGCCGTGCCCGCCACGTGCGTGCCGCCGCACAGCTCGCGCGAGACGTCCTCGATCTCGACCATTCGGACCCAGTCGCCGTACTTCTCGCCGAACAGCGCCATCGCGCCGAGCGCCTCGGCCTCCTCGCGGGTCGTCTCGATCGCGTGCACGTGGTGGTTGCTCGCGAGCCAGGCCCCGACCCGGCTCTCGACGTCGCGCAGCTCCTCGGGGCTGAGGCGCTCGCCGTGGGTGAAGTCGAAGCGCAGCTTGTCCGGTCCTACGTAGGAGCCTGCCTGGCGCACGTGTGGGCCGAGCCGCTCACGCAGCGCGGCGTGCAGGAGGTGCGTGGCGGTGTGGTTGCGCATCGTCGCGAGCCGCGTGGCGCGCTCGACGACGGCGTGGACGCTCTCCCCCACGCCGAGCTCGCCCTCGATCGGCTCGAGCGCGAGCGCCTGGTCGTCGCCCAGGCGGTACACGTCGACGACGCGCGCGCGACCCGAGGGCGTCTCGACGAGCCCCGTGTCCGACACCTGGCCGCCGCCCTCGGGGTAGAAGGGGCTCTCCTCGAGCTTGGCGAGCATCCAGCCGTTGGCGCCCTCCGCCGCACGCAGGACGCTCTCCGCCTCGGTCGTCTCGTAGCCCACGAAGCGCGTGCGGAAGTTCGCCTCCTTCGCGAACCGCAGGACGTCCCCGTGCTCCAGGTGAACGGGGCCGCCGCCACCCGCCTCGGCGCGCGCTCGGGTGCGGGAGCTCGCGCCGGCGCGCGACACCTCGCGCGCCTTCTCCATCAGCTCCTCGAAGCCCTGGTCGTCGACCGACAGGCCCTCCTCGGCCAGCAACTCCTTCGTCATCTCGTACGGGAAGCCGTAGGTGTCGTGCAGCCGGAACGCGTCCTCGGCCGAGACCCACGAGGTGTTCTCCGCCTTGGCGCGCTCGACGAGCTCGGCGAGGAGACGCTCCCCCTGCGCCAGCGTGCGGCCGAAGCTCTCCTCCTCGGCGCGCGCCCAACGCTCGATCGTCGGCCACTCGGCCTTCAGGTCGGGGTAGGCGTCGCCCATGACCTCGACCGCCGTCTCGTACAGCCGCGGCAGGAAGCGCTGCTCGACCCCAAGCGCGTGGCCCTGCTGCATCGTCCGGCGCATGATCCGGCGCAGGATGTAGCCGCGCTCCTCATTGGAGGGCACGACGCCGTCGGCGAGCAGGAACGCCGCCGCCCGGCCGTGATCGGCGAGGATGCGCAGCGCGCGCGTGGTCACGTCGTCCTGGCCGTAGCTGCGTCCGCTGAGCTCCTCCCCGAAGCGGATCAGGGGCACGAAGAGATCCGTCTCGTAGACCGACTCGACGTTCTGGAGGATGGCGGCCATGCGCTCGAGCCCCATCCCGGTGTCGATGTTCTGGGAGGGCAGCTCCAGCAGCGACCCGTCCGGCCGCAGCTCGTACTGCATGAAGACGAGGTTCCAAAGTTCGAGAAAGCGCTCGGTGTCGTCGCCCGGGCGGTCGCTCTCCGAACCGAACGCGAGACCCCGGTCGAGGTAGAGCTCGGAGCACGGCCCGCAGGGGCCCGTCGGCCCTGACTGCCAGAAGTTGTCGTCGCGGCCGAGCAGGACGATGCGGTCGTCCGGGACTCCTATCGCTCGCCAGCAGGCGATCGCCTCGTTGTCGGGGCCGAGCCCGAGCTCCTCGTCGCCGCCGAAGACGCTGATCCAGATGTCCTCCTCGGCGAACCCGAAGCCCTGCGTCACGAGCTCGAGCGCGTAGTCGACGGCGCGCTCCTTGAAGTAGTCCCCCACCGAGAAGTTGCCGAGCATCTCGAAGAAGGTGAGGTGGCGGTGCGTCAGGCCGACGTTCACGATGTCCGTTGTGCGGAAAGACTTCTGGCATGACGTCAACCGGCGCGAGGGCGGCTCCTCCTCGCCGAGGAAGTACGGCTTGAAGGGCTGCATGCCCGCGGTCGTGAGCAGGACCGAGGGGTCATACGAGGAGGGAACGAGCGATGCCGAGGGCACGCGCAGATGCCCGCGCTCCTCGAAGAACGACAAAAATCGCTCCCGGATCTCGGCAGCCTTCATAGCATTGGGAGTCTAAGGACCGTTTTGCAACATCCGTTGCAGCCGCCCGAGATCTGGACAAACCCTGCAAATTACGTCCAGATTGGGGCGAATGCTGCGGTGCCCGATGGAGGTTTCCATTCGCAACCAATGCAATAGCTACGCGACCCCTCCGGACCTATGGGTGAGCATGACGATGGGGAAGAGATGCTGGCCGATGAGCTAGTCGGGGAGGCGCGTGCGCGCCACCCCCGCGGAATGGACGCGCGTGAGCGGAGCGTGCTGGGCGCGTCGGCCGGGCTGTTCCTGCTGGCCGCGGTCGCGATCGCCGTGTTCATGCCGTCCGAGCGCGAGTTCCAGCCGCTGCTGGTCATCGGGCTGGTGGCGGGGTACGCGATTGTCTCGCGCGTCAGCTTCGAGGTCGGCAACTGGTTCGTCGTGCCGGAGGCGCTCGTCTTCGTTCCGCTCGTGCTGCTGGCGCCGCTTCCCTACGTCCCGCTGCTCGTGGCGCTTGCATCCTTGCTCTCCGTGCTGCCTGCGCTCATCAACGGCAGCTGGCACAAGCAGCGAGCCTTCACGTGGCTGAGCGACTGCTGGTTCGCGATCGGCCCGGTGCTCGTGCTCGCCTGGCTCGCCCCGGGTGAGCCTTCGCTCGGGCACTTCGGCGCGTACATCGCAGCGCTCATCGCATGGTTCGCGTTCGACCTGGCGTGGACGGTCCTGCGCGACCGGCTCGTTGACCAGATCCAGTACCGCACGAGCATCGAGAACTACGTCGGCATCTTTCGCTTCGACGCCATCCTGGCCTCGATCGCATTCGTGATGACGCTGCCGGCGGTAGACGAGCCGCTGATCCTGCTGACCATCGGTCCGCTCGTCTGGCTGCTCGAGATCCTCTCGCGCGACCGTCGTGAGCGCTACACCGCCACGCTCGAGCTTCAGCGCGCCTACCGAGGCACCGTCATGCTTCTCTCCGACGTCGTCGAGTTCGACGACAAGTACACGGCCGACCACTCGCGCTCGGTCGTCGACCTCGTCCACGCCACCGCCGACGAACTCGGGATAGAGACCACGCAGCGCCAGGAGCTCGAGTTCGCCGCGCTGCTCCACGACGTCGGCAAGATCGCCATCCCGAAGGAGATCCTGAACAAGCCGTCGGCGCTCACCGCGAGCGAGTTCGAGGTGATGAAGACCCACACGATCGAGGGGCAGTTCATGCTCGACCGCGTGGGCGGGCTGCTCGCCCGGGTCGGCGAGATCGTGCGCTCCTGTCACGAGCGCTGGGACGGCAGCGGCTACCCGGACGGCCTGCAGGGCGAGGACATCCCGCTCGAGTCGCGCATCGTGTTCGCCGCCGACGCCTACAACGCCATGACGACCGACCGGCCCTATCGCGGCGCATTCAGCCAGGAGCAGGCGATGCGCGAGATGCGCGCCGGCTCCGGCACCCAGTTCGATCCGCGCGTCGTCGAGGCCCTGTCGGTCGCGATCGCGACGACCGCGGCCGGCCGCAGCTCCGCAGCCGACGAGGTGCGGGCGCTGCTCGTCCAGCGCTCAATGGCCGAGCGTCTCGGCGCTCGCGCCTGACGCGCCGCTCCCGACGCCCTCCGCACCGTCCTCGAGTGCTCCCCTGAGGGTCTGCACGGAGACGAGCCACGCGCCGATCGTTCCTATCCCCGCCGCCACCATCAGCTCCCTGATCCCCAGCAGCGAGATCAGCGCTCCGGCGCAGATGAAGGCACTGCCGAAGGCCCATGCGGTGAGGGCGTCCTTGATCCCGAAGACACGCCCCGCAAGCCGGTCGGGAACGAACGCCTGGATGAGCTGGCGTTCGAAGACGAGCAGCATGCCGTTGCCGAGGCCCGCGATGGCGAATGCGAGCAGCGCAGCGGCGAAGTGGGGCGCTACCCCGGAGCTGAGGAAGCCCGCCCCGAGCACGAGCAGGCCCAGCTGATAGCGCGACTTGAGGAGCTTCGGGCTCCCGCCGCGCGAGCCGGTGAGCGACCCCGCTATGAACCCCAGCCCAAAGGCGGTGGCGAGCACGGAATAGCCGACGTCCGTGCTGTCGAGCACGTCCTCGGCGAACGGGAGCTCCGCCACGTTGAAGAGTCCGGCGAAGAAGAGCGCGCCCGCCGAGAGGCCCAGCACGACCCTGATCCCGATCATCCCGGCGGTAGCCGCGACGCCTTCGCGCGCCTCCTGCAGCAGCGAGGGGCGCCGTGCCTCGACGCTCGCCGGCGTTTCCCCGAACTTGATCCAGCCCAGCACGAGCGCCGAGATGCCGAACGTCACGCCGTTCGCAATCGTGAGGCTCTCCGGGGTCCCGAACAAGAGCACCGCAGCCGCGATGGCGGGACCCAGGGTGAAGCCCAGGTCGGCAATCGCGCCGTACACGGATGTCGCCGCGGGCAGCCTCCTGGGCTCCACCAACCCCGGCAGCGCAGCGAGGGCTGCGGGCGCGTACAGGCCCGTGCCGCAACCCGCCACGAGCGCGAGCGCGAGCGTGAGCTCGATGCTGTCCGCCAGGCCGATACCGATGAACGCGCCGCAACGCAGGACGTCGGCGACGATCATGCAGCGGCGCCGCGACCAGCGATCCGCCGCAGCGCCGAAAACCGGCCCCAGCAGCATCGCCGGCAGCAGGTCGGCGAGCAGGACGAGCGTGATCGCCCAGGGCGAGTGCCAGCGGTCGTAGGCGAGCAGAAGCAGCGCGACGTAGCCGGCGCCGTTGCCGAGCGCTGACTGTGCGAGCGCAGCAAAGAACCAGCGAGCATGCCTCTCGGCAGCAAAGAGGTCGACCAACTCGCGCAATGCAGCCCCAGCCTAGAGGTACCGGACCCTGTCCCTGGAGGGCGAAATCGCAGCGAAATGCGGGCTTTGAGTCAACGACTAGCGACGCGCAGGCATGTGAAGCGCTCCTTCCTCCGGATGGGCTGGGCCGGCGCGGGCGCGCACGACGGTCACGTACACAACTTTTGAGCGTCAACTCGCTCGAATCGGCCGGGACTCTGGCACAGAGTTGCGTATTTGTCACTCCTCGTTGCACAAGTCTGTGCAGTCAGTAATGAGAGTGTCGCCGCTCGACGACGCCGCGCGCCGCACCGCCGGCGCCCTCTTCAGCGAGACCCCGCCGACGGCTCCGAGGGCTGCTGCCCGCTCGTGGTCACCGAGGGCAGCTCGTCGCCTGAGCTCAGCGGGCTCGTCTCGTCCTTGACCACCGTCCTGATCTCCTCCAGGCTCACGTTCATCGGGTGGTGGCAGGCGGCCAGATGGCCATTCGGGTAGCGGGCGAGCGGCGGCTCGATCTCGCGGCAGATCTGCGTCGCCCGCGGGCAGCGCGGATGGAACACGCAGCCGTTCGGCGGGTTGATCGGGTTCGGCGGCTCGCCCGACACGACGATGCGCTCGCGGCGGCGGTTCTGCTCCGGGTCCGGGATCGGGATCGCCGCGAGCAGCGCCGACGTGTACGGATGGATCGGCTTCGTGTAGAGCTCCTCGGCCGGCGAGACCTCCATCAGCTTGCCGAGGTACATCACGGCGATCCGGTCGGAGACGTGGCGGACGACCGAGAGGTCGTGGGCCACGAAGAGGTAGGTGAGCTTGAACTCCTCCTGGAGGTCGTCGAGAAGGTTGATGATCTGCGCCTGCACCGAGACGTCGAGCGCCGACACCGGCTCGTCGAGCACGACGAGGCGGGGCTCGAGGGCGAGCGCGCGAGCCACCCCGATCCGCTGGCGCTGGCCGCCCGAGAACTCGTGCGGGAAGCGGTTGAGGTGTTCGGGGTGGAGGCCCACCAGCCGCAACAGATCGCGCACGCGATCCTCGATCTCGCCGCGCGGGGTGCCGTGCAGGCGCAGCGGCTGCCCGATGATCTGGACGACGCGCTTGCGCGGGTTGAGCGACGCGAACGGGTCCTGGAAGACCATCTGCATCTCGCGCCGCAGCGGCGCGAGCGCCCTGCGGCCCGCCGTGGTGATGTCCTTGCCGCGAAACTGGATCGTCCCGTCGGTGGAGTCGATCAAACGCATGATCGTCCGCGACATCGTCGTCTTGCCGCAGCCGGACTCCCCCACGAGCCCGACCGTCTCGCCCTCGGCCACGGACAGCGTCACGTCGTTCACGGCGTGAACGCGCGCCACCTCGCGGTCGATGAACACGCCCTCCTTGATGGGAAAGAAGACCTTTAGGTGCTCGACCTCGACGAGCGACGCGGCCCCGTCGGCCGCGGGTGCGCCTACCTCCGGTCCCGGGACCTCGACGCTCAACGCGAAGCCGCCCCCGCCTTCGGGTCGAGCCCGATCTCTCCGGGGCGGACCTCGCGCAGCTCGCGTTTCTGCTCCGGCGTCAGCCAGCAGCGGTCGAGGTGATCGCGGTGTCCGTCCAAGCGCCCCTCGAGCGGCGGCACCTCGATGCACTTCGCGAACTCGTGCGGGCAGCGGGGCCGGAAATGGCAGCCCTCGGGCCGATTCGCGAGCGAGGGCGGCAGACCCGCGATCGCGGGAAGGCGCTCGGGCCGCGGCTGGTCGACGCGAGTGATCGAACCGAGGAGACCCCACGTGTACGGGTGCTGCGGGTCGTAGAAGATCTCGTCGAGCGTCCCCTGCTCGACGATCCGGCCCGAGTACATGACCGCGATGCGGTCGGCGATGTCCGCCACGACCCCGAGGTCGTGGGTCACGAGGATGACGGCGGCGCCGGTCTCGTCGCGCAGCTCGCGGATGCGCTGAAGGATCTGGGCCTGGATCGTCACGTCGAGCGCCGTAGTCGGCTCGTCCGCGATCAGGATCGACGGGTCGCAGGAGAGCGCGAGCGCGATCATCACGCGCTGGCGCATGCCGCCCGAGAACTCGTGCGGGTAGGAGTCGAGCCGATCTCGCGCACGCGGGATCCCGACCTTGTCGAGCAGCTCGATCGCGCGCTCGCGCGCCTGCTGGTCGGGAAGCGCCTCGTGCTCCTGGATCTGCTCGATGATCTGCGGCCCGATCTTGAGCACCGGATTCAGCGAGGTCATCGGATCCTGGAAGATCATCGCGATCTCGGCGCCGCGAACCCGCCGCAGCTGGTCCTCGGACGCCTCGATCAGCTCCGTTCCCTTGTAGTGGGCGGTACCTTCGAAGTCCGCGTTGGGCGAGCGCGTCAGGCCCATCAAGGTCATCGCGGTGACCGATTTCCCGGAGCCGGACTCGCCCACCACCGCGAGCACCTCGCCGGCGGCGAGGTCGAAGGACACGCCGTCCACCGCCTGCACCACGCCCTCCTCGGTGGCGAACGAGACGCGCAGGTCCCGCACGGAGAGCAGGTGCTCGTCGCCTGCCGGCCGCGGCGGTTCGGTGGCGGTCTCGGGTGTGCTCACTGGAGGCGGATGCGCGGGTCGAGATAGGCGTAGAGGATGTCCACAACGGCGTTCATCGCCACGATGAAGAAGGCAGCGAACAGCGTGACCGCGAGCACGGGCGGAACGTCGAGCTGGCCGATCGACTCCGCCGCATACTGCCCCACGCCCTGGAGGTCGAAGACCGTCTCGGTCAGGATCGCGCCCCCGCCGAGCACGGCACCGAAGTCGAGTCCCCACAGGGTGACGATCGGAATCATCGAGTTGCGGAGCACGTGACGGACCATGATCTGGCGCTCACCCAGCCCCTTCGCCCGTGCCGTACGGACGTAGTCCTCGTTGATCGTGTCCAGGACGTTCGAGCGGAGCACGCGCGAGTAGAACCCGATGAACAGGATCGCAAGCGCCGTCCAGGGCAGAATCAGGTGGTAGAACCAATCGAGCGGGTCCTCGGTGAACTCGACGTACCCGCCGTTGGGGAACCAACCGAGCTTGAAGCCCAGGTAGTAGTTCATCAGCGCGCCGATCCAGAAGACCGGCATCGAGATTCCGATCAGCGCGATGATCGTGAGGAAACGATCCGCGAACTTGCCGGCCTTGACCGCGCTGTACAACCCGAACGCCACCGCGACCACCATCCAGAGGATCGCGGCACCAATCGCCAGCGACAGCGTGCGAGGCAGGCCCTTCTTGATCTCCTCGCCCACAGGCAACTGCGTGAAATACGACTGCAGGTCGCCGGTGAAGACCTTCTTCATGGTGGTGAAGTACTGGACCACGATGTTCTCGTCGAATCCCCACTCCTTCCGGATCTGCTCGATCTGGGTCTCGGTCGGCTGTCGCCCTGCCATTCGCACGGCCGGATCGCCGTTTGGGATCACGTTGAAGATCAGGAACGTGAGCACCGAGACGGCGAACATGACCAGCACCATCTGGAAGATCCGGCGGACGATGAAGCGTGCCATCAGTGCTCGATTCGGACCTTTGCCCTTGGGTCCAGCGCGTCCCGCACGCCGTCACCGAAGACGTTGAGCGCGAGGACGGTGAGCACGAGCATCGCGCCCGGCACGATCGCCAGGTGCGGCGCCGTGGCGATGCGCTCCACGCCCTCGTCGATCATCGTGCCCCAGGAAGGGTTGGGCGGGCGCACGCCGGCTCCGAGGAAGGACAGGGCCGCCTCGAGCAGGATCGCGTTGGCGATCAGGAGCGTGAAGAAGACCAAGAGCGTGGACGTCAGGTTCGGCAACACCTCGCCGAACATGATTCGCAGCGGGCCCGCTCCCTGGGCGCGGGCGGCCTCCACGAACTCCTTCTCCCGAAGCGAGAGCACCTGCCCCCGCACCGGGCGGGCCATGTAGGGGATGTACACGAGTCCGATGACGAGAATCGGAATCGCGAGGGAGTCGCCGCTGATCGTGATCGGCCCGAGCTTGAGGCCCCCGAGCGCGAGCGCCACGCCGAGCGCCACCCCGAGGATCACCACCGGGAACGACCAGATCACGTCAAGCAGAAACCTGATCCCCGTATCGGTCTTGCCGCGAAGAAAGCCGGCGAGCAGGCCCAAGACGATCGAGAGCACCGTGGTCATGAATGCGGCGGTGAGCCCGATCACCAGCGAGTTACGCCCGCCGTAGAGCAGTCGCACCATCACGTCACGACCGTTGCTGTCCGCGCCGAGGAAGAACTCGCCCTGCCACGTCGGGCCGATCGGGACACCGTCGAGAGCCACCACATCCGTTTCCTTGCCGTCGATGACGACCGTGTCGGTCAGGTGGTTCTCGTTGGGCCCCGTGTGGGCGACCTGATTCGCCCACAGGGGCGCGGCCAAGCAGACGGCTACGAGCAGCACGAAGATCAGGCCGAAGAGCAGCGCAACCTTGTTGCGCCTGAGACGCCGAAGCCCGAGCCGCCACGGCCCGACGCCATGGACGCCCTCGCGCTCGGCCTCGCTCTCCCAGGCCGCCGGGCCCTTCAGGGCGGTTTGGTCGGTGACAGGCTCGGTGGCCATCTCCCTCGCTCAGCTCACCCTACCCGACCGGGAGGGCGCTCAAAAGCGCCCTCCCTGTCGGCAGAGAGTCAGGCCTCTACTTGAGGCACCAGCTCGAGTAGTCGTTCAGGTAGACCGGGTGGAACATCTTGCAGTTCTCGAAGTCCATCCGCTCCGAGAAGAACGTTGTGTTCGTCTCCTGTCCGTAGGGGCGACGTACGCGTCGTCGACGGTCCGACTTGTCCGCCTCGGCTGCCTGCTCGGTTGCGCCGTCGGCCGGGGCCGCCTCCACCTCATCGATCAACTTGTTCAGCTTGGGATCGTCCATCACGGCCGAAGTTCTGATTGTTGGTCGGCTGGTTGGTGGCCGCCGTCGATGAGGAACAGGAAGTTGGCCGGGTGCGGGAAGTCCTGGAACCAGTTGGTCGCCCCGATCGCGGCCTTCGTCTTGTCGTTACCGACGGTCTGGAAGTAGACGCCGGCGTCGATCACCTTCAGCGTCGGCCTTCAAACCGATCTTGTTGAGCATGTCGGTGAGGTACTGGCCGATCTCGGGCCGGTTCTCGTCGTTGTTCGTGTAGACGTCGACCGACTCACCCTCGACGCCCGCCTGCGTTATGAGCTGACGCGCCTTCTCGAGGTCGCCCGGCTCGTTGGGATCGCCGTATGGACACGGCTCGATTCTCCGTGTGCCCCGGCAGACCCGGGCGGCAGGAAGTTGCAGCTCGGCTCGAGCCGCCCGCCGAACAGGCGCGACAGCGCGCGTTGAATCGACGCCGTAGTTGACCGCCTGCCTGACCTCCTCCTTGTCGAAGGGCGGAACCTTCTGGTTCATGAAGAAGTAGTAGGTGTTGATCGAGGGTCTGGTCCTTGTACCTGTCGCTGTACTCCGCCTTCACCTGAGGCAGCAGGTCAGCGGGCGGCGGGATCCTGCATGTAGTCGAGCTCGCCGCTGATCACGTCCTGAGTCTGACGCTCGGCCGACTTCACGATCTTGGTCGTGATCGTGTCGATGTTGCCCTTTGGAATGCCCGGGATGTTGAAGTTCTTGTTCTTCTCCATCACGAACTCGCGGTTTGGCACCGACTTGGTGAGGGTGTACGGGCCGATGCCCGGGGGCGGGTCGGCGGAGAGGTTCTCGAACGGCGTGTCGCCCGGCACGAGTCCGGCGAAGTTCATCGCCAGCACGTTCAGGATCTGTCCCGTCGGGGCCGGTCAGCTTGATCGTGACCTCGCCGGTCTCGTCATTGGTCTCGATCCCGGAGATGTCGCCGTCGGGCTTGCCGGCGTCGATGTATTCCTGGGCGCCCTCGATGATCAGGAAGAAGCCTGTGGCGCCGGACTCGAGGTTCAGCACGCGCTTGATCGTGTGCTCGAAATCGGAGGCCTTGAGCGGCGTGCCGTCTGCGAACTTCAGGCCCGTTGCGCATCGTGAAGGTAACCGTCTTGCCGTCCTCGGAGACCTCGGGCAGCTTCTCGGCGACGCCCGGGATGAGCTCCGTGCCTTCGCTGCCCTCTGCGCGCTTGTAGGTGATCGGCGGGGTGTAGACGAGCCACATGCGGCTCCCAGCCGTTTACCGTGTAGCTGAGCGCCGGATCGAGGTAGTCGGGCTGCGAAGTCTGCGCGATCGTTATCGATCCGCCCTGCTTGGCTTCGCCCCCACTAGCTCCTCCACCACCGCCGCCACCACCGTCGTCGTCGTCGTCGCCGCACGCTGCGATGACGAACAGCGAAAGTGCGGCGAGAAGCAGCACCAGCGCACGCCTACCGTGCTTCCCCATTCAGTCTTCCCTCCAAGTCACGTGGGCGGACAGGGTGCCCGCCGCGCGGAAATGTACCCGCGCGATTGGATAATGAGACTGGCCTAAGGAAACGAAAATGTGCGCTTAACGAGCCGCAGCGGATCAGCTCGCTGTGCCCGGGGGCATGCGCAGAAGTTCCTCGCGCATAACCTGCAGAGACTTGCGTATGAGCCGGGACACGTGCATCTGGGAGAGCCCGACCCGCTGCGCGATCTGAGTCTGCGGCAGTCCCTCCTCGAAGCGCATGCGCAGGATCTCGCGCTCGCGCGGGGGCAGCCGGTCGAGCGCCGGCTCGAGCGCGGCGCGCTGCTCGGAGCGCTCGAAGCCCTCGTCCTCCCCGCCGATCGTCTCGAGCGGATCGAGGTCCTCCTCGCCGCCCGGCCCGGTCGAGAGCGACACGGTCGAGTAGGCGGAGCCGACCTCCATCGCCTCGAGCACCTCTTCGGGCGTCGTCTTCAGCTCCTCGGCGATCTCCGCGATGCTCGGCGAGCGCCCGAGCCGTGCCGTGAGGCGCTCGATCGCCCCCGACATCGAGGCGTTCAGCTCCTGGAGGGCGCGCGGCACCCGGATCGCCCAGCCCTTGTCCCGGAAGTGGCGCTTGATCTCGCCGACAACGTTCGGCGTCGCATAGGTGGCGAGCGAGACCTCTCGTGACAGCTCGAAGCGGTCGATCGCCTTGATGAGGCCGATCGCCCCGACCTGCTCGATGTCCTCGAGCGCCTCGCCGCGGCCGGCGTAGCGCCGCGCAAGCGAGCGCACCAGCGGCAGGTGTCGCTCGATCAGCTCCTCGCGGGCGCTCATGTCCCCGGCGTCGTGATAGCGGCGCAGCAGCTCGCGATCCTCTTCGCGTGCCCGCTCACCGGACACGTCCTGGCGTCGCTGTGGCACGGTCATGAGACGCCCTTGTGCTTGACGAGCCGCACGACCGCGCGACCGTCGTCCGCCGTCTCGACGCCGAAGGAGTCGACCACGGTCTGAAGGATGCGCCGCAGCGTGAGCACACCGGGCGGGGCGACGCCGTCAGCCAGCGCATCGGCGATCGCGTTCGTGTTGAGCGGGCCGACGCGGGCGCGGATCCCTCCCTCGACGATCTCGAAGGTGAGGCTCACGCTCCCGACCTCGCCCGCCTCGGCGAGCAGGCGCTCGACCGCGAGCTGCAGGTCGTCGATCTCCTCGAAGGCGAAGTCGACCCGCTCGGCGATCCCGCCGATGATCAGGCGCACGACCGCCTGGAAATCGCCCGATAGCGGCGCCACGAGCTCGATCCGCTCTGAATGCTGCATCACACCGGCTCCCCGATCGTCCCGTATCCCACCACTGCATCGTCACTCATGAGGCAGGCGAGCTGACCGGGCGCGATCGCATGGGCAGGCTCGGCGAGCTCGAGCAGCAGCCGTCCGCCCGCCACCTCCGCGACGGTGCAGGGAAGCTGCTTCGAGTGATAGCGCAGGCGCACCATCTCGACCGCGTCCGCGCCGCGGTGGAGACGGGCGTCGTCCAGGGCGATCCGCATGCTCGCGAGCTCGCTCCTCGGCCCGACGACCACGCGGCCCGTCTCCGCGTCGCGCTCGAGCACGTAGAGCGGCTCGGGGCCCGCCACGCCGAGCCCACGGCGCTGGCCTACGGTGAAGTTGTGCTGGCCGTCGTGGTGGCCGAGCACCGCGCCGCGGCGGTCGACGATCTCGCCCGCCCGGCGCAGGCGCGGGCCGCCGTGGCGCTGCAGGAAGGCACGCCCGCCGAGCCCCGCGACGAAGCACAGGTCCTGGCTCTCGCGCTTGTCCGCAACGGACAGTCCGGCCTCACGGGCCAGTGCCCGCACAGCGTCCTTCGTGAGCCCGCCGAGCGGGAACGAGAGGCGGTCGAGATCTGCCGGATCGAGTCGCGCGAGCATGTAGCTCTGGTCCTTGCGCGGGTCGGCCGCGGCGCGCACGAGCGGGCCCTGGGCATCGCGCGCGATGCGGGCGTAGTGACCGGTCGCGAGCCGGGCGGCGCCGAGCGTGTCCGCGAGCTCGAGCATCGCGTCGAAGCGGACCTCACCGTTGCAGCGAACGCACGGGTTCGGGGTCAGGCCGGCCGCGTAGCCGTCGAGGAACTCGTCGACAACGCTGGCGCGAAAGCGCTCGCGCAGGTCGAGCGTCAGGTGCGGGAGCCCCATGTCGTGGGCCAGCCGGCGCGCGCCGAGCACGGCCTGCGGCGAGCAGCAGCTCTTGTCCCCATCCGTGGCGGGGTCGGCCCACAACTCGAGCGTGACGGCGACCACCTCGTCGCCCGCGTCGAGCGCGAGCTGCGCGGCGGCCGCGCTGTCGACCCCGCCGCTCACCGCGACGAGCGTCCGCCGCGGGCTCGCGCCCAACTGCGGAATGCCGGCCTTGGCGACGGCCCCGAGAGCGCGGTGAAGAGCGTCCGCGGCAAGCTCCGCGACGTGCCGCTTGGGCCGCACGAGCCCGCCCAGAGCGGCATCGACTTCGTCGGGGCCGATCCGGGCGGCGTCCAGGAAGGAGCCGCCCTCGACGAGCTCGACGACGGCGCTGCCGGCGGCGGTGAGCGCACCGCAGCCCTCGGCGTCGAAGCCCGCCTCCGCGATCCGGTCGCCCTCGACGCGCACGCCCACGCGCACGAGGTCACCGCAGGGGGCACCGCCCGCGAGACCCGCGTTGGGAGCGTCGGCGAGACCGCCCCGGCCGGCTGGGGCGTCGAGATGCTCGGCAAAGGAGCGCAAGATGAGACCTACGCTATCGCCGACCCGCAGCGAAAAGAGCCCAACTTTGCTCATCCGAGCGAAAACCAAGCAGCCCAAGGAAGAGGCGTCGGGATAGTGCTCCGCACATCCCGACGCCGATGACGCCGGGATGCGCCGGTTTGCAGCCAGATGAGCAAAGTTGGCCCCAGCCTGCCGCTGCCACGCCGGGAGTTGGGCCTGCTGTTCGGAGCAAGCTTGGGCGTCCTCCGTGACGGACCACGGCCCTTCACGAGTGGGACTCCCGTCCCGGTGGTGTTCGGCTCAACGTGTACGGCCGGCTCGCGTACAGGCTCGGGCCGAGGTCGAGGCTACCACCACTCGGGGCCGCTCGCCACCGCCTTGACAGCCGGTCGGGGGCATGGCTAGGGTGCGCTGCGGAAAACGTTTTCCAGATGGCCTCGAGAACTTCGACAACCGCGGGCGGCCCCGGCGTGGGGGACGAGATGCGGGTGGTGGGGATCGCCATGAACGGCGTGACCGGGCGCATGGGGACGAACCAGCATCTGGTCCGTTCGATCCTCGCGATCCGCGAGCAGGGCGGTGTCCCTGTCGGGGGCGGCGCGCTGATCTGGCCCGAGCCCGTGCTGGTCGGCCGCAGCGAGGAGAAGCTGCGCTCGCTCGCCAGGGAGCACGGCCTCGAGCGCTTCACGACGAGCCTCGACGATGCGCTCGCGGATCCCGCCTGCGACATCTACTTCGACGCCGCCGCGACGGCCGCCCGCGCGGATGGCATGGAGCGGGCGATCCGGGCGGGCAAGCATGTCTACTGCGAGAAGCCGTCGGCGCCCACGCTCGACTCGGCGCTGCGGATCGCGCGGCTCGCGCGCGAGGCGGGCGTGAGTCACGGCGTCGTCCAGGACAAGCTGTTCCTCCCCGGCCTACGCAAGCTGCGCGCCCTGATCGACGACGGCTTCTTCGGGCGCATCCTGTCGGTGCGCGGAGAGTTCGGCTACTGGGTGTTCGAGGGGCCCGAGCCGCCCGGCCAGCGGCCGTCCTGGAACTACCGCGCCGAGGACGGCGGCGGCATCCTCGCGGACATGCTGCCGCACTGGCGCTACGTGCTCGATGACCTGTTCGGGCCGGTGCGCGGCGTCTACACGCTCGCCGCGACCCACATCGGCGAGCGCTCCGACGAGCAGGACAATCCCTACAGCGCGACCGCCGAGGACGCCGCCTACACGACCTTCGAGCTCGAGGGCGGGGTCGTCGCGCAGATCAACTCGTCCTGGTGCGTACGGGTCGACCGCGACGAGCTCTTCGAGCTGCAGGTCGACGGCACCGAGGGCAGCGCCGTGGCGGGCCTGCGTAAGTGCCGCATCCAGCCGCGCGACGCCACGCCGCGGGCGCTGTGGAACCCGGACGTCCCGAACCCGATCGACTTCCGCGACAGCTGGCGTGAGCTGGCCGGCGAGGCGGAGTACGACAACGGCTTCAAGGTGCAGTGGGAGCTCTTCCTGCGCCACGTCGTCAACGGCGATCCGTTCCCGTGGGACCTCTTCGAGGGCGCGCGCGGCATCCAGCTAGCCGAGCTCGCCGAGCGCTCCTGGCGCGAGCGCCGCATGCTCGCGGTACCGGAGCTGCCGGCGTGAGCGTCTCCTCCGCGACCGCGCTGCTCCTCCCCCGCGCCGACAGCTCGCTCGAGCAGTTCGTCCCCGGCGAGCCCGCCGAGTTCGAGCGCCCGCGCGCCCCGCTTCGCTCGCGCGCGTTCCTGGCCGCAGCGCACGTGGTGGCGGACCCGCTGGCCGGCGGCGACTCGGTGGGCGCCGCGATCGACTGGGACGAGACGCTCGCCTACCGGCGTCACCTGTGGTCGTGGGGGCTCGGCGTCGCCGAGGCGATGGACACGGCGCAGCGCGGCATGGGCCTCGGCTGGCCGGAGGGGCGGGAGCTGATCGCCCGCTCCGCTGCGGCCGCGCGCGAGTCGGGAGGGCGCCTCGCGGCCGGCGCCGGGACGGACCAGCTGGCCGCCGGCGAACCGGCCTCGCTCGACCGGATTCGCGACGCCTACCTCGAGCAGTGCGCATTCGTCGAGGAACAGGACTGCCAGCCGATCGTGATGGCGAGCCGTGCGCTTGCGGCGTCCGCCGACGGGCCGGACGACTACCGGCGCGTGTACGGCGCGGTGCTGGAGCGGGCCGGCCGCCCGGTGATCCTGCATTGGCTCGGCGAGATGTTCGACCCGGCGCTCGCGGGCTACTGGGGCGCGGCCGATGCCCACAGGCGGTCGAGGTCGTCGCCGCGCTGATCGCCGAGCACGCCGACAGGGTCGACGGCATCAAGCTCTCCCTGCTCGACGATGCGCTCGAGCTGCGGCTGCGCGCTGCGCTGCCGGCCGGCGTGCGGCTGTACACGGGCGACGACTTCAACTACCCCGCGCTGATCGCCGCCGGCAGCGACGCGCTGCTCGGGATCTTCGACGCGATCGCGCCGGCAGCCTCGGCGGCGCTGCAGGCGCTCGACGCGGGCGACGAAGCCCGCTTCGCGGAGCTGCTCCGGCCCACCGAGCCACTCGCCCGCAAGCTCTTCGCCTCCCCCACCTACCACTACAAGACCGGCCTCGTCTTCCTCGCCTGGCTGAACGGACACCAGCGCCACTTCCGCATGATCGGCGGCCAGGAGGGGGCGCGCACGCTCGTGCACCTCGCCGAGCTCTTCCGGCTCGCCGACGCCGCCGGGCTGCTCGCCGATCCGGCGCTCGCCTGCGGGCGGATGCGGCGCCTGCTCGCGGTGGCCGGGGTCGGCCCGTGAGCATCGACCCGGCCCGGCTCTCCTTCAACCAGATCACCGCCGACCATCTCGACCTCGATCAGGTCATCGAGGCGTGCGGGCAGGCCGGGATCGGCTGGCTCGCCCCGTGGCGGCACAAGCTCGTGCCCGATGCCGGCGAGCGCATCCGGGCGGCCGGCCTGGGTGCGTCGAGCCTCTGCCGCGGCGGCTTCTTCCCCGCTCCGAGCGCGGCCGAGCGGCGCGAGCGCGACGCCGACAACCGCGCGGCGGTAGACGAGGCCGCCGCGCTCGGCACGGACCTGCTCGTGCTCGTCTGCGGGCCTGCGCCGGACGGGGATCTCCCCACGGCGCGCGCCCAGGTGCTCGAGGGGGTCGAGACGCTCGCCCCGTACGCCGCGGAGCACGGCGTGCGCCTGGGCATCGAGGCGCTCCACCCGATGATGATCGGCGAGCGCTCGGTCGTGGTGACGCTGGCCCAGGCGCTCGACCTCGCCGAGCGGTTCGACCCGTCCGTCGTGGGCGTCGTCGTCGACGCCTACCACGTGTGGTGGGACCCCGAGCTCGAGCGCCAGCTCGAGCGGGCCGCCGGACGGATCGTCGCCTACCACGTGTCCGACTGGCTCGTGCCGACCCCCGACCTGTTGGCCGGCCGCGGCATGATGGGCGACGGCGTGATCGACCTGCCGCGGCTGCGCGGACTCGTCGAGGCGGCCGGCTACGACGGGCCGATCGAGGTCGAGGTGATCAACGCCGCGAACGCCGAGCTGCCGGCCGCTGAGCTGATGGCGCGGGTCAGGCGGAGCTTCGTGGAGAGCTCGTAGCGCGGCGCCGCGCGGTCGTCGAGCGCGGCACCACCCGGTGCGGCAGCACGGTCTCGACCTCCGCATCCTCCGCGACGACGATGCGCCGCGCCGCGG